>NZ_JBNILH010000060.1:0-207 GCF_050107595.1 Bacillus infantis | reverse complement strand
ACTAATCCGTGCTTCAAATGTCTCCAAGAATATAAACCCACAACTACTAATTATCTAAACCAAACTAGAATTAAGCGGCTAATTCTGCCTGCTTTAATAATGCCAAATGAGGGATGTCCTTTAACATTCTTTCTTCACTAAATTCAAACTGCTTTTTACCAATGCCAAAGAAGATACGAATCAATTTATTACACAAAGCAATCAGGG
>NZ_JBNILH010000059.1:0-215 GCF_050107595.1 Bacillus infantis | reverse complement strand
GAGGAAGCACCGGAGCGTATGTTTTGTATACGTGAGGATGCTGACGATTGAGATGACGAAGAGATGTGAAGCTTATCATCGGCCGAACAGGTTAAGTTAGAAAGGGCGCACGGTGGATGCCTTGGCACTAGGAGCCGATGAAGGACGGTACTAACACCGATATGCTTCGGGGAGCTGTAAGTAAGCTTTGATCCGGAGATTTCCGAATGGGGAAA
>NZ_JBNILH010000058.1:0-228 GCF_050107595.1 Bacillus infantis | reverse complement strand
CCGGCTCCTAGGTGCTCGAGTCATAAGCCAAGCAGGCCAGAAGGTTAAAGAACAACCTTCCGTCCTGCTCGTCTTATGCTTGTCGCACCTGAACAGTCGCCTCCGCTTTTCTATTGTCCAGCTCCGGCTCCTAGGTGCTCGAGTCATAAGCCAAGCAGGCCAGAAGGTTAAAGAACAACCTTCCGTCCTGCTCGTCTTATGCTTGTCGCACCTGAACAGTCGCCTCCG
>NZ_JBNILH010000057.1:0-247 GCF_050107595.1 Bacillus infantis | reverse complement strand
CCGCCTCCCGACTATTCGTGCGCAGCTTGATGCATACCTTCGGGAAGCAACTGAGCAACAGATTACGTATGAAGAATTCCTCTACCACCTCTTATCAATTGAGGTCGCTGAGAGGGAAGCAAAAAAATAGAATCTGCCCGGAATAAAGCACAATTCCCGGTTCATAAGGACCTCCTCTCTTTCCGATTTGAGGAGGCTCCCCATGTCCCTAAGAGACGTATACTGGATATATTCCAAGGGGACTACA
>NZ_JBNILH010000056.1:0-248 GCF_050107595.1 Bacillus infantis | reverse complement strand
CCGCCTCCCGACTATTCGTGCGCAGCTTGATGCATACCTTCGGGAAGCAACTGAGCAACAGATTACGTATGAAGAATTCCTCTACCACCTCTTATCAATTGAGGTCGCTGAGAGGGAAGCAAAAAAAATAGAATCTGCCCGGAATAAAGCACAATTCCCGGTTCATAAGGACCTCCTCTCTTTCCGATTTGAGGAGGCTCCCCATGTCCCTAAGAGACGTATACTGGATATATTCCAAGGGGACTACA
>NZ_JBNILH010000055.1:0-249 GCF_050107595.1 Bacillus infantis | reverse complement strand
AACCGCACTGGTGGATGTCCACATCTACTCATGGAGGTCAACCCTCCCATGTCTCACAGAGTCTTCGCTCTCAAATTCCTTCGTCCAACCTTTCCATGAGGTGGATGTCAGCCATGCTGCCCCACAGAGTCTTCGCTCTCAAATTCCTTCGTCCAACCTTTCCATGAGGTGGATGTCAGCCATGCTGCCCCACAGGGTCCAAGCCCGTAATTTAGTTGCTTTGCCGACTAATCCGTGCTTCAAATGTCT
>NZ_JBNILH010000054.1:0-250 GCF_050107595.1 Bacillus infantis | reverse complement strand
ATGATTGGGGTGAAGTCGTAACAAGGTAGCCGTATCGGAAGGTGCGGCTGGATCACCTCCTTTCTAAGGAATATATACAAGACGTGACGGTCTTTGTTCGTTCAGTTTTGAGAGTATAATCTCTCATATGTTATATGGGCCTATAGCTCAGCTGGTTAGAGCGCACGCCTGATAAGCGTGAGGTCGATGGTTCGAGTCCATTTAGGCCCACCATATAACTTTCATAACGGGGCCTTAGCTCAGCTGGGAG
>NZ_JBNILH010000053.1:0-252 GCF_050107595.1 Bacillus infantis | reverse complement strand
ACACGGGAGAGGATTCAGAAGATCTCATTTCTATAGGCACCATCGGCCTGATCAAGGCGATTGAAAGTTATTCAGAAGGAAAAGGCACAAAGCTTGCAACCTATGCCGCACGCTGCATCGAAAATGAAATCCTCATGCATCTCAGGGCCCTTAAGAAAACAAAGAAGGATGTTTCTCTCCATGATCCGATCGGCCAGGATAAAGAAGGAAATGAAATCTCCCTGATTGATGTGCTTAAGTCTGAGTCAGAGG
>NZ_JBNILH010000052.1:0-253 GCF_050107595.1 Bacillus infantis | reverse complement strand
CACAGGAGGAGAACCTCCAACTACCATCGGCGCTGAGAAGCTTAACTTCCGTGTTCGGTATGGGAACGGGTGTGACCTTCTCGCTATCGCCACCAGACTATTTTTTCAAGACAAGTATTATTATACCATCTTGTTTTTGTTTTGCAAGGGATTTTTTAATTTTTTATTCCCTCAAAACTAGATAATGCAGAAGAAGAATTACAAAGCAATCAAATGTGGTTAAGTCCTCGATCTATTAGTATCTGTCAGCTCC
>NZ_JBNILH010000051.1:0-255 GCF_050107595.1 Bacillus infantis | reverse complement strand
CTCCCAGCTGAGCTAAGGCCCCGTTATGAAAGTTATATGGTGGGCCTAAATGGACTCGAACCATCGACCTCACGCTTATCAGGCGTGCGCTCTAACCAGCTGAGCTATAGGCCCATATAACATATGAAAGATTATACTCTCAAAACTGAACGAACAAAGACCGTCACGTCTTGTATATATTCCTTAGAAAGGAGGTGATCCAGCCGCACCTTCCGATACGGCTACCTTGTTACGACTTCACCCCAATCATCTGTC
>NZ_JBNILH010000050.1:0-255 GCF_050107595.1 Bacillus infantis | reverse complement strand
AATTCTAGTTTGGTTTAGATAATTAGTAGTTGTGGGTTTATATTCTTGGAGACATTTGAAGCACGGATTAGTCGGCAAAGCAACTAAATTACGGGCTTGGACCCTGTGGGGCAGCATGGCTGACATCTACCTCATGGAAAGGTTGGACGAAGGAATTTGAGAGCGAAGACTCTGTGAGACATGGGAGGGTTGACCTCCATGAGTAGATGTGGACATCCACCAGTGCGGTTATATTTTTACTCAGTCACCAATTTC
>NZ_JBNILH010000049.1:0-255 GCF_050107595.1 Bacillus infantis | reverse complement strand
CAGACCCTGAATAACAGGGCCCTGAGTTTCTTTCGGCCTCTTTTTGTGATGGTCGTTTTTCCTTTGTGTTTACCGGAAGTATTTTCTTTTAGGCTTAAGCCAGCCAGCTTGATAATTTGCCGAGGATTATTGTATTCGCCTAAATCCCCTACTTCCGCGAAAAAGCCGGCAATTGTATCCCTGCCCACACCTTTTATCGCTAACATTTGTTGTACGCCTGGTATTTCATCAAGCAGATCGTCTATTTTTGTATCC
>NZ_JBNILH010000048.1:0-255 GCF_050107595.1 Bacillus infantis | reverse complement strand
AAGCAAAAAGGACTATAACTCAAATACCAGGAGGCACTAAAATGAATTATAACCAGAATAAGAAGATTGCTCAAATTACTTCTCAAACTCTTATTATAGGAGTCGATATTGCGAAGTTCAAGCATGTCGCACGTGCTCAGGACTTTAGGGGAATGGAGTTTGGATCTCCTTGTCAATTTGAAAATACAAAAGAGGGATTTGAGCAATTCTTGAATTGGATTTCTGGAATTAAAAAAGAACAGCGTATGGACAAAG
>NZ_JBNILH010000047.1:0-255 GCF_050107595.1 Bacillus infantis | reverse complement strand
GAATGGAGTTTGGATCTCCTTGTCAATTTGAAAATACAAAAGAGGGATTTGAGCAATTCTTGAATTGGATTTCTGGAATTAAAAAAGAACAGCGTATGGACAAAGTGATGGTTGGCATGGAGCCAACGGGCCACTATTGGTTTAACCTCGCTCATATTTTAAAAGAAAACGGAATTAAGTTTGTCGCAGTAAACCCCTTGCACGTCAAGAAAAGCAAGGAGTTGGATGATAACTCACCTACCAAGAATGATGTGA
>NZ_JBNILH010000046.1:0-255 GCF_050107595.1 Bacillus infantis | reverse complement strand
CCCTGATTGCTTTGTGTAATAAATTGATTCGTATCTTCTTTGGCATTGGTAAAAAGCAGTTTGAATTTAGTGAAGAAAGAATGTTAAAGGACATCCCTCATTTGGCATTATTAAAGCAGGCAGAATTGGCCGCTTAATTCTAGTTTGGTTTAGATAATTAGTAGTTGTGGGTTTATATTCTTGGAGACATTTGAAGCACGGATTAGTCGGCAAAGCAACTAAATTACGGGCTTGGACCCTGTGGGGCAGCATGGC
>NZ_JBNILH010000045.1:0-255 GCF_050107595.1 Bacillus infantis | reverse complement strand
AGTGAAGAAACAAAGGACTTTGATACACTCTCACCACAAAGCTGTTCAACAATATTAGTGACCTTCCGAGTAGAGACCCCATTAACAACCATCTCAAGCATAGAGAGCGTAAGAGCTTGGTCGACCCTGGAAAATTTTTCAAATAGTGAAGGGGAAAAATCACCTTCTCGTGTACGTGGAACCCGCAATTTAATCTTTCCGATACCGAGGAGGAGTTCTCTTTCATAATAGCCATTTCTGTAATCCCGTCGTTCG
>NZ_JBNILH010000044.1:0-255 GCF_050107595.1 Bacillus infantis | reverse complement strand
GAAAACTAGATAATGTAATGAAGAAGACATTACCGAGTAATCGCCATTTTAGGTTTTCTCTCTTATAAACAAATAAGAGTTTAAAAACCGTGAGGGTGATGAGAAGCGAACAGGTCGAGGAATCGATTGAGGAAGCACCGGAGCGTATGTTTTGTATACGTGAGGATGCTGACGATTGAGATGACGAAGAGATGTGAAGCTTATCATCGGCCGAACAGGTTAAGTTAGAAAGGGCGCACGGTGGATGCCTTGGCA
>NZ_JBNILH010000043.1:0-255 GCF_050107595.1 Bacillus infantis | reverse complement strand
TGCCAAGGCATCCACCGTGCGCCCTTTCTAACTTAACCTGTTCGGCCGATGATAAGCTTCACATCTCTTCGTCATCTCAATCGTCAGCATCCTCACGTATACAAAACATACGCTCCGGTGCTTCCTCTATCGATTCCTCGACCTGTTCGCTTCTCATCACCCTCACGGTTTTTAAACTCTTATTTGTTTATAAGAGAGAAAACCTAAAATGGCGATTACTCGGTAATGTCTTCTTCATTACATTATCTAGTTTTC
>NZ_JBNILH010000042.1:0-255 GCF_050107595.1 Bacillus infantis | reverse complement strand
CCCAGTGTGGCCGATCACCCTCTCAGGTCGGCTACGCATCGTTGCCTTGGTGAGCCGTTACCTCACCAACTAGCTAATGCGCCGCGGGCCCATCTGTAAGTGATAGCCGAAACCATCTTTCAGCATAGCCTCATGAGAGGTTATGCATTATCCGGTATTAGCTCCGGTTTCCCGAAGTTATCCCAGTCTTACAGGCAGGTTGCCCACGTGTTACTCACCCGTCCGCCGCTGACTTCAGGGAGCAAGCTCCCATCC
>NZ_JBNILH010000041.1:0-255 GCF_050107595.1 Bacillus infantis | reverse complement strand
CGTCCTACTCTCACAGGGGGAGAGCCCCCAACTACCATCGGCGCTGAGAAGCTTAACTTCCGTGTTCGGTATGGGAACGGGTGTGACCTTCTCGCTATCGCCACCAGACTATTTAGATGAGGTTTTTGTTCCCTCAAAACTAGATAATGCAGAAGAAGAATTACAAAGCAATCAAATGTGGTTAAGTCCTCGATCTATTAGTATCTGTCAGCTCCACGTGTCACCACGCTTCCACCTCAGACCTATCAACCTGAT
>NZ_JBNILH010000040.1:0-257 GCF_050107595.1 Bacillus infantis | reverse complement strand
TGGCTGACATCCACCTCATGGAAAGGTTGGACGAAGGAATTTGAGAGCGAAGACTCTGTGAGACATGGGAGGGTTGACCTCCATGAGTAGATGTGGACATCCACCAGTGCGGTTATATTTTTACTCATTAACCAATTTCTGTAAGAGGTTGATTAGTGGGTTATAGCTCTTTTTTTCTCATTGTGTCCAGAAATATCCTTTCAAGTATATATACTCCAGATATAAAGGCATTTACCGTTTGGTAAACAACTATGAAA
>NZ_JBNILH010000039.1:0-307 GCF_050107595.1 Bacillus infantis | reverse complement strand
ACGAACAAAGACCGTCACGTCTTGTATATATTCCTTAGAAAGGAGGTGATCCAGCCGCACCTTCCGATACGGCTACCTTGTTACGACTTCACCCCAATCATCTGTCCCACCTTAGGCGGCTGGCTCCTAGGGCAAAACTTAACTTCCTATAAAAATTGATAAGAGGTTAAGTTTTGCCCCAGGTTACCCCACCGACTTCGGGTGTTACAAACTCTCGTGGTGTGACGGGCGGTGTGTACAAGGCCCGGGAACGTATTCACCGCGGCATGCTGATCCGCGATTACTAGCGATTCCAGCTTCATGCAGG
>NZ_JBNILH010000038.1:0-312 GCF_050107595.1 Bacillus infantis | reverse complement strand
AAGGGGTCGCAGGTTCGAATCCTGTCTTCCCGACCATTTGAAATTTGATATGGGGCCTTAGCTCAGCTGGGAGAGCGCCTGCTTTGCACGCAGGAGGTCAGCGGTTCGATCCCGCTAGGCTCCACCAAAAAACTATTGACAGCATATTTACTTCCTGTTAATATATAAAAGTTGCTTCAAAAGCAGCAGAGATTGTTCTTTGAAAACTGAACGAACAAAAACGTCAACGTTAATCTTATTTTTATCAGAGCTAAATCTTACTCTTATATGGAGAGTTTGATCCTGGCTCAGGACGAACGCTGGCGGCGTGCC
>NZ_JBNILH010000037.1:0-340 GCF_050107595.1 Bacillus infantis | reverse complement strand
GTGCGCCCTTTCTAACTTAACCTAAAAATAAGCGAAGCTTATTCATGGTATCACTCTCAAATTGAGAGAAAACCTAAAATGGCGATTACTCGGTAATGTCTTCTTCATTACATTATCTAGTTTTCAAGGAACAAAATGAGATGAATAAGAATTCATCTTTGGTGGAGCCTAGCGGGATCGAACCGCTGACCTCCTGCGTGCAAAGCAGGCGCTCTCCCAGCTGAGCTAAGGCCCCGTTATGAAAGTTATATGGTGGGCCTAAATGGACTCGAACCATCGACCTCACGCTTATCAGGCGTGCGCTCTAACCAGCTGAGCTATAGGCCCATATAACATATGA
>NZ_JBNILH010000036.1:0-374 GCF_050107595.1 Bacillus infantis | reverse complement strand
CAAAGCAGGCGCTCTCCCAGCTGAGCTAAGGCCCCATATCAAATTTCAAATGGTCGGGAAGACAGGATTCGAACCTGCGACCCCTTGGTCCCAAACCAAGTGCTCTACCAAGCTGAGCTACTCCCCGAACATGATAATTTTTAATATAATATGGCGCGCCCGAAAGGAGTCGAACCCATAACCTTCTGATCCGTAGTCAGACGCTCTATCCAATTGAGCTACGGGCGCACATCTAAAATAAGTCTTGTGGTGCCGAGGACCGGAATCGAACCGGTACGGTAGTCACCTACCGCAGGATTTTAAGTCCTGTGCGTCTGCCAGTTCCGCCACCCCGGCAATCTCTGGAGCGGAAGACGGGATTCGAACCCGCGACC
>NZ_JBNILH010000035.1:0-416 GCF_050107595.1 Bacillus infantis | reverse complement strand
CAAGTAATAGGTTACGTTCTGCGTCTACTTTCACGATCTCAAGGTTCTGGATAGTAATGCGCTCTCCACCCATACGTCCAGGTAATAGTTTACCTTTGAATACACGGTTTGGAGCAACAGGTCCCATAGAACCAGGACGACGGTGATAACGGGAACCGTGAGTCATTGGGCCGCGAGATTGGTTGTGGCGCTTAATTGAGCCTTGGAAACCTTTACCCTTTGAAATTCCTGTTACATCTACTACATCGCCTTCTGCGAAAATATCAACTTTGACTTCTTGACCAACTTCTAAGTTAGCTCCACTGATTTCACGAATGAAGCGCTTAGGTGCTGTGTTCGCTTTAGCAACGTGTCCTTTTAAAGGCTTGTTCGCTAATTTATCGCGTTTGTCAGCAAAACCAATCTGAATCGCTTCG
>NZ_JBNILH010000034.1:0-422 GCF_050107595.1 Bacillus infantis | reverse complement strand
AACTCTCCATATAAGAGTAAGATTTAGCTCTGATAAAAATAAGATTAACGTTGACGTTTTTGTTCGTTCAGTTTTCAAAGAACAATCTCGGTCGCTCGTTTAAAGCAACTATATTAGAATAACATTTTTAGCAGCCTTCGTCAACAACTTTTTTTAAAAAAGTTTGTTCTGAGCATCAGCTCTAAAAGGTGCCTGACTATCATAACACCAGCGGTATTATGGGTCAACCCTTTACCGTAAGGAATAATATTCCATCAGCAAGGGATTAAAAAAGACAAAGAACAATCTCTTTGTCTTCGCCCGGCAGCGTCCTACTCTCACAGGGGGAGAGCCCCCAACTACCATCGGCGCTGAGAAGCTTAACTTCCGTGTTCGGTATGGGAACGGGTGTGACCTTCTCGCTATCGCCACCAGACTATTTA
>NZ_JBNILH010000033.1:0-435 GCF_050107595.1 Bacillus infantis | reverse complement strand
ATTTTGTGAGATTGCATACGCTGGTGCTGAATGTGTTTTTGAACATGAGCGATTGGAGAAAGGATTTAAATTAGAGAAAGGTGATAGTACTCCGTTAACCAAAGTTCCTGTAGATCGTCTCTTCTCCATTACTCCTTCTGTCAATGGAGTTGTTGTACATGCGGAAGAACATTGCGAGATTTGGGATTTAAATTGGAACAGTAAAGTAACAATTGATAACCCTTTCATTGAGCTTGCTGAGGTTACATTTATTCATCAAACAAAGGATATGATTCAAAAAAATATAGAAAATGGTGTTTTATACTACAGCATTCTTTATCTTGATACACCTTTACATGAGATACAAGATCGATTAGAAATACGAGTAAAACTAAATTCTGATTTTGGGGCTCCACGTCCAATTGAACAAGTTGAAATGGAGTATATACTAAACGA
>NZ_JBNILH010000032.1:0-451 GCF_050107595.1 Bacillus infantis | reverse complement strand
TTAGGCACGCCGCCAGCGTTCGTCCTGAGCCAGGATCAAACTCTCCATATAAGAGTAAGATTTAGCTCTGATAAAAATAAGATTAACGTTGACGTTTTTGTTCGTTCAGTTTTCAAAGAACAATCTCAGTCGCTCGTTTAAAGCAACTATATTAGAATAACATTTTTAGCAGCCTTCGTCAACAACTTTTTTTAAAAAAATTTTGTTCTGAGCATCAGCTCTAAAAGGTGCCTGACTATCATAACACCAGCGGTGTTACGGGTCAACCCTTTACCGTGAGGAATAATATTCCATCAGCAAGGGATTAAAAAAGACAAAGAACATTCTCTTTGTCTTCGCCCGGCAGCGTCCTACTCTCACAGGGGGAGAGCCCCCAACTACCATCGGCGCTGAGAAGCTTAACTTCCGTGTTCGGTATGGGAACGGGTGTGACCTTCTCGCTATCGCCACC
>NZ_JBNILH010000031.1:0-522 GCF_050107595.1 Bacillus infantis | reverse complement strand
CCTGCATGAAGCTGGAATCGCTAGTAATCGCGGATCAGCATGCCGCGGTGAATACGTTCCCGGGCCTTGTACACACCGCCCGTCACACCACGAGAGTTTGTAACACCCGAAGTCGGTGGGGTAACCTTTTGGAGCCAGCCGCCTAAGGTGGGACAGATGATTGGGGTGAAGTCGTAACAAGGTAGCCGTATCGGAAGGTGCGGCTGGATCACCTCCTTTCTAAGGAATATATACAAGACGTGACGGTCTTTGTTCGTTCAGTTTTGAGAGTATAATCTCTCATTTTGTTCTTTGAAAACTAGATAATGTAATGAAGAAGACATTACCGAGTAATCGCCATTTTAGGTTTTCTCTCAATTTGAGAGTGATACCATGAATAAGCTTCGCTTATTTTTAGGTTAAGTTAGAAAGGGCGCACGGTGGATGCCTTGGCACTAGGAGCCGATGAAGGACGGTACTAACACCGATATGCTTCGGGGAGCTGTAAGTAAGCTTTGATCCGGAGATTTCCGAATGGGGAAA
>NZ_JBNILH010000030.1:0-539 GCF_050107595.1 Bacillus infantis | reverse complement strand
TCTAAATAGTCTGGTGGCGATAGCGAGAAGGTCACACCCGTTCCCATACCGAACACGGAAGTTAAGCTTCTCAGCGCCGATGGTAGTTGGGGGCTCTCCCCCTGTGAGAGTAGGACGCTGCCGGGCTTTAAAATATGGAGGATTAGCTCAGCTGGGAGAGCATCTGCCTTACAAGCAGAGGGTCGGCGGTTCGATCCCGTCATCCTCCACCATATATGCCGGTTTAGCTCAATTGGTAGAGCAACTGACTTGTAATCAGTAGGTTGGGGGTTCAAGTCCTCTAGCCGGCACCATTTTCAATATTTGTAGAGTGTTTGAGCCATTAGCTCAGTCGGTAGAGCATCTGACTTTTAATCAGAGGGTCGAAGGTTCGAGTCCTTCATGGCTCACCATTTAATCTCAGGCAACAATATATGCGGGTGTGGCGGAATTGGCAGACGCACCAGACTTAGGATCTGGCGCCGCAAGGCGTGGGGGTTCGACTCCCTTCACCCGCACCAATTTTATATGCGGAAGTAGTTCAGTGGTAGAACATCACC
>NZ_JBNILH010000029.1:0-554 GCF_050107595.1 Bacillus infantis | reverse complement strand
AAATAGTCTGGTGGCGATAGCGAGAAGGTCACACCCGTTCCCATACCGAACACGGAAGTTAAGCTTCTCAGCGCCGATGGTAGTTGGAGGTTCTCCTCCTGTGAGAGTAGGACGCTGCCGGGCGAAACATAAAATATTCCGCAGTAGCTCAGTGGTAGAGCATTCGGCTGTTAACCGAACGGTCGCAGGTTCGAGTCCTGCCTGCGGAGCCATCCTTAATACCGCCTAAGGTGTTGGGCTAATGCTTCCATAGCTCAGTAGGTAGAGTGCTTCCATGGTAAGGAAGAGGTCACCGGTTCGAGCCCGGTTGGAAGCTTATAGAGATCATAATTTGTTAAATTAATAGCAAGGCCCCTTGGTCAAGCGGTTAAGACACCGCCCTTTCACGGCGGTAACACGGGTTCGAATCCCGTAGGGGTCACCATTTTGGAGGATTAGCTCAGCTGGGAGAGCATCTGCCTTACAAGCAGAGGGTCGGCGGTTCGATCCCGTCATCCTCCACCATATTTGCCGGTTTAGCTCAATTGGTAGAGCAACTGACTTGTAATCAGTAG
>NZ_JBNILH010000028.1:0-638 GCF_050107595.1 Bacillus infantis | reverse complement strand
TGTAATCGTCAACCCAAAAGTTGACCATGTCGCTCATGTAAAAGTTGACCACCCTCTTGTTATTTCGAGTATGTCTCTTTGAGACGATAGCTTTCTCCATTCATAGGGATGATATGGGCCTTGTGGGTAACTCGATCCAACAAGGCGGCGGTCATCTGTTCATCATGGAATACTTCGGTCCACCTTCCGAACTCTCTGTTGCTGGTGATGATCATGCTTCCCCTCTCATATCGAGCTGAAAAGAATTGAAACATTAACTCTGCTGCACGTTGGTGATAGGGGATATAGCCCAGTTCGTCAATAATCACAAGGTCTGCAGCCAGCCATTGCTTTTCCAGCTGGAGAAGTTTTTTCTCATCCTGAGCTTCCATCAACTCATTGGCCAGTCGGGCTCCTGTGTAGTACTTCACTTTATGCCCCTGATTAATAGCTTCCTGGCCTAAAGCAATGGATAAATGTGTTTTCCCGGTACCTGAATTTCCGATGAATAAAATATTTCTCCTCTGTCTGATGTAGTCCCCTTGGAATATATCCAGTATACGTCTCTTAGGGACATGGGGAGCCTCCTCAAATCGGAAAGAGAGGAGGTCCTTATGAACCGGGAATTGTGCTTTATTCCGGGCAGATTCTATTTTTTT
>NZ_JBNILH010000027.1:0-705 GCF_050107595.1 Bacillus infantis | reverse complement strand
GGCCACTATTGGTTTAACCTCGCTCATATTTTAAAAGAAAACGGAATTAAGTTTGTCGCAGTAAACCCCTTGCACGTCAAGAAAAGCAAGGAGTTGGATGATAACTCACCTACCAAGAATGATGTGAAAGATGCAAAGGTCATAGCTCAACTGGTCAAGGACGGAAGATACGCCGAACCAACCATACCGCAAGGTGTTTATGCAGAGCTCCGTGTGGCAAAGAAAATACGCGATCTTTTAACTGAAGACCTACAAACGGTCCAAGGACAGGTGCACAACTGGATTGACCGGTACTTTCCGGAATTCCTTCAGGTATTTAAGAAATGGGAAGGTAAGGCTGCTTTACAATTCTTAAAGCTCTATGCCCTGCCGCATGAAATAGCTGTATTCTCCGAAGAAGAACTACTTGTCCATTTGAGAAAATCCGTATCACGGAGCGTTGGATTAACCAAAATTCGGGAGTTAATGCAGGCAGCCTGTAAGTCCATCGGACTTCGACAAGGTGCTGAAATGGCCAGACTGGAGCTTAAAACCATTCTCGCTAAGTATGAATTAATTCAGCTACAATTCGAAGAATTGGATACAAAAATAGACGATCTGCTTGATGAAATACCAGGCGTACAACAAATGTTAGCGATAAAAGGTGTGGGCAGGGATACAATTGCCGGCTTTTTCGCGGAAGTAGGGGATTTAGGCGAATACAAT
>NZ_JBNILH010000026.1:0-990 GCF_050107595.1 Bacillus infantis | reverse complement strand
AGTCAAGTCCTTAAAATTGTGTAAATTCATCTAAACAATGATACAACCACTGTGCTATGTTTTGATTTTTTGACAGGAAAGGGGGTACCCCCTTTCCTGTCAAAAAATTTTCGCGCTTCGCTTATACCCTTACTCTTCTGTTCAGTTTTAAATTTTCATTCTCCATCAAAAATGCCCCAATTAGACGAAAAGCAGACTGAGTATTTGGGAAAATTCTTATGACTTTTTCTCTTCTTCTAATTTCCTGATTTAATCGTTCCAACGAATTCGTACTGCTGATATGCAAATGAAATCTGCCTTCTTCATTAAGGTATTGAATAGAATCTTCAAAACCATCCTCAAGTATTTCTAAAGCGTTACTAAGCTTCGGGTTATCTCCATACTTAGTAATGAATTCTTCTTTGGTAGCTCTTGCCTCTTCGTGAGAGGCAGACTGATAAATTCTTCGTAAGTCAAGAATCACAGTTTTCATCTCTTTTTTTGGTAATTTACTTATAATATTTCGTTTGAAGTGCACAGTGCATCGCTGCCAAGAGGTTCCTATAAACTCACGTTCAATGGCTTTTCTTAATCCAGTATGTGCATCTGAAATAACTAGCTTTGGGGATTGTAAGCCTCGAGATTTCAACTCCTGGAAAAAGCTCTGCCAAGCTTTAAAGCTTTCAACATGATCTATTTTTAAACCAATAACCTCCCGTTGTTTTTTATTGTTCATTCCTGTCATGATATAGACAGCTTTGGAAACAACTTTATTATGTTCTCGAACCTTTATATACATGGCATCAGCGTAAAGATACGGGAAGTGGTGAACGTTTAGCGGCCTGGCGGCCCACTTATTTACAATGGGATCAAGCTTTTCTGTCAGTGAAGAAACAAAGGACTTTGATACACTCTCACCACAAAGCTGTTCAACAATATTAGTGACCTTCCGAGTAGAGACCCCATTAACAACCATCTCAAGCATAGAGAGCGTAAGAGCTTGGTCGACCC
>NZ_JBNILH010000024.1:0-1799 GCF_050107595.1 Bacillus infantis | reverse complement strand
TGTAAACGCTAAAATAAAAGTTGACCACTTTAGCGGTTTTCGCTAACCAAAAAGTTGACCACCCTTAACACCCATCCCTTATCATAAGTTTGTCGAGAACTGTATGATTTGGGAGGAAAAAGGATGTTAAAGATGGCTAATATTGAGCTTATCAGAAAACTGCATTTTAAAGAAGGGCGTTCGATCCGGCAATTAGCAAAAGATCTTAATTTATCTAGGCAGACAATTAGAAAAGCACTGCAACAAACGGAAATTCCAAAATATCAACGAAACCAGCCAGTGGTTAATCCTGTGATTGATCCGGTCAAACCACTTATCCTCCGCTGGTTGGAAGAGGATGAACATGCCCCTAGAAAACAGCGCCACAGTGCTGCGCAAATCCACAGGCGCTTGGTAGATGAATACGGATTTAAGGGTGGAGAATCCACTATCCGCCGATTCGTACGCCAGTATAAGCAGCTACATAATCCTCCTGCTTCCTCCATTCCGTTGGAATTCGATCCCGGAGAGTTTGCCCAGTTTGATTGGGGCGAAGTCTTCATCCTTTTGAACGGGATTGAATTGAAAGTAATGCTTTTCTGTATGAGGCTTTTGTTCAGCCGGAAAATCTTTATTAAAGTCTTCCGCCATCAACGGCAAGAAGCTTTGTTTCAAGGCCACGCGGATGCATTTGATTATTTTGGAGGTGTCCCGAGGACAATTGTCTACGACAATATGAAGACAGCTGTTAAGAAAGTCCTTGAGGGAACAAAGCGTGAAGAACAGGAGGCGTTCACCCAATTCCGTTCTCACTATCTGTTTGACTCCCAGTACTGTGCTCCTGCCAAGGGAAATGAAAAAGGCCAGGTAGAGAAATTGGTCCAAACAGCCAGGTCTCAGTTCTTGGTCCCTGTCCCGCAAGTGGGCAGCCTGGAGGAACTAAATCAATACCTTAAAGAAAAATGCGATCGATACGATGATACCTCTGTGCCAAGGACGAAAGAAAAAGTGGGGGAGCGTTTTGTTCAGGAGAAAGAAGCGCTTTTGCCGATCCTAGGGACCCACCGTTGCGCAAGGAAAATAAAAGCAACAATCAACAGCCTATCTCTTGTGAACTTTGACACAAATTATTATTCCGTACCGACAAGGTACTCGGGAAGGAAAGACGCAGAGATTTTGGCATATGTAGAGAGGGTCGAAATTTGGCTGGATGATGTCTGTGTTGCCAATCACGAGCGTTCCTACGACCATTCCGAAGAAATTTTTGAGGTGGACCATTACCTTGATGAACTGGAAAGAAAGCCGAGGTCAATACAACATGCACGGCCTCTGCGAAAGGCGGATCTGCCCTTCAGCTATCAGGAATTCTACAATCGAACACTTTCAAAATATGGACATGGGAAAGAGTTTATTAAATTACTTAAACTCCATCGGGAGTTTTCAAAAGAAGCGATTGGCTTGGCGGTGGAAAACTGTCTTCACGAACAATTATTTACAGCAGACCATGCGAGGCATTTCATCTATTTACTTACTCAGCCGGAAATGGGAAGGCCGGCCCCCACCGATTATCAAAACGGGCCAGTTGTTTCGGTAAAACCGCCTGTTTTCAGTCCGTATGATGGACTGTTACAGAAAGGGAGATACATGCATTGAACTCACATCGATATCAAATGGACGAGTATCTAAAAAGGCTCCGCCTCCCGACTATTCGTGCGCAGCTTGATGCATACCTTCGGGAAGCAACTGAGCAACAGATTACGTATGAAGAATTCCTCTACCACCTCTTATCAATTGAGGTCGCTGAGAGGGAAGCAAAAAAA
>NZ_JBNILH010000023.1:0-2990 GCF_050107595.1 Bacillus infantis | reverse complement strand
TCAAAACTAGATAATGCAGAAGAAGAATTACAAAGCAATCAAATGTGGTTAAGTCCTCGATCTATTAGTATCTGTCAGCTCCACGTGTCACCACGCTTCCACCTCAGACCTATCAACCTGATCATCTTTCAGGGATCTTACTAGCTTGACGCTATGGGAAATCTCATCTCGAGGGGGGCTTCATGCTTAGATGCTTTCAGCACTTATCCCTTCCGCACATAGCTACCCAGCGATGCCTTTGGCAAGACAACTGGTACACCAGCGGTGCGTCCATCCCGGTCCTCTCGTACTAAGGACAGCTCCTCTCAAATTTCCTGCGCCCACGACGGATAGGGACCGAACTGTCTCACGACGTTCTGAACCCAGCTCGCGTACCGCTTTAATGGGCGAACAGCCCAACCCTTGGGACCGACTACAGCCCCAGGATGCGATGAGCCGACATCGAGGTGCCAAACCTCCCCGTCGATGTGGACTCTTGGGGGAGATAAGCCTGTTATCCCCGGGGTAGCTTTTATCCGTTGAGCGATGGCCCTTCCATGCGGAACCACCGGATCACTAAGCCCGACTTTCGTCCCTGCTCGACTTGTAGGTCTCGCAGTCAAGCTCCCTTGTGCCTTTACACTCTGCGAATGATTTCCAACCATTCTGAGGGAACCTTTGGGCGCCTCCGTTACTTTTTAGGAGGCGACCGCCCCAGTCAAACTGCCCGCCTGACACTGTCTCCCGCCCCGATCAGGGGCGCGGGTTAGAATTTCAATACAGCCAGGGTAGTATCCCACCAATGCCTCCACCGAAGCTGGCGCTCCGGCTTCAAAGGCTCCTACCTATCCTGTACAAGCTGTACCAAAATTCAATATCAGGCTGCAGTAAAGCTCCACGGGGTCTTTCCGTCCTGTCGCGGGTAACCTGCATCTTCACAGGTACTATAATTTCACCGAGTCTCTCGTTGAGACAGTGCCCAGATCGTTACGCCTTTCGTGCGGGTCGGAACTTACCCGACAAGGAATTTCGCTACCTTAGGACCGTTATAGTTACGGCCGCCGTTTACTGGGGCTTCGATTCAGAGCTTCGCTTGCGCTAACCCCTCCTCTTAACCTTCCAGCACCGGGCAGGCGTCAGCCCCTATACTTCGCCTTGCGGCTTCGCAGAGACCTGTGTTTTTGCTAAACAGTCGCCTGGGCCTATTCACTGCGGCTTTTCCGGGCTATTCACCCTAAAAAGCACCCCTTCTCCCGAAGTTACGGGGTCATTTTGCCGAGTTCCTTAACGAGAGTTCTCTCGCTCACCTTAGGATTCTCTCCTCGCCTACCTGTGTCGGTTTGCGGTACGGGCACCTTTTCCCTCGCTAGAGGCTTTTCTTGGCAGTGTGGAATCAGGAACTTCGGTACTAAATTTCCCTCGCCGTCACAGCTCAGCCTGATGCAAACGGGATTTGCCTCGTTTGCGGCCTAACTGCTTGGACGCGCATATCCAGCAGCGCGCTTACCCTATCCTCCTGCGTCCCCCCATTGCTCAAACGGTAAAGAGGTGGTACAGGAATATCAACCTGTTGTCCATCGCCTACGCCTTTCGGCCTCGGCTTAGGTCCCGACTAACCCTGAGCGGACGAGCCTTCCTCAGGAAACCTTAGGCATTCGGTGGATGGGATTCTCACCCATCTTTCGCTACTCATACCGGCATTCTCACTTCTAAGCGCTCCACCAGTCCTTGCGGTCTGACTTCGATGCACTTAGAACGCTCTCCTACCGCGGACACCTGATGGTGTCCACCCACAGCTTCGGTGATACGTTTAGCCCCGGTACATTTTCGGCGCGGAGTCACTCGACCAGTGAGCTATTACGCACTCTTTAAATGGTGGCTGCTTCTAAGCCAACATCCTGGTTGTCTAAGCAACTCCACATCCTTTTCCACTTAACGTATACTTTGGGACCTTAGCTGGTGGTCTGGGCTGTTTCCCTTTTGACTACGGATCTTATCACTCGCAGTCTGACTCCCATGGATAAGTCTTTGGCATTCGGAGTTTGTCTGAATTCGGTAACCCGATGGGGGCCCCTAGTCCAAACAGTGCTCTACCTCCAAGACTCTTACAACATGAGGCTAGCCCTAAAGCTATTTCGGAGAGAACCAGCTATCTCCAAGTTCGATTGGAATTTCTCCGCTACCCACACCTCATCCCCGCACTTTTCAACGTGCGTGGGTTCGGGCCTCCATCCAGTGTTACCTGGACTTCACCCTGGACATGGGTAGATCACCTGGTTTCGGGTCTACGACCACATACTCATTCGCCCTATTCAGACTCGCTTTCGCTGCGGCTCCGTCTGTTCAACTTAACCTCGCATGTAATCGTAACTCGCCGGTTCATTCTACAAAAGGCACGCCATTACCCTGACCCGAAGGTCATAGGGCTTTGACTACTTGTAGGCACACGGTTTCAGGATCTGTTTCACTCCCCTTCCGGGGTGCTTTTCACCTTTCCCTCACGGTACTGGTTCACTATCGGTCACTAGGGAGTATTTAGCCTTGGGAGATGGTCCTCCCTGCTTCCGACGGGATTTCACGTGTCCCGCCGTACTCAGGATCCACTCTGGAGGGAACGAAGTTTCAACTACGGGGCTGTTACCCTCTATGGCCGGCCTTTCCATGCCTGTTCATTTACTCCGTTCCTTTGTAACTCCGTGTAGAGTGTCCTACAACCCCAGGAGGCAAGCCTCCTGGTTTGGGCTAATCCCGTTTCGCTCGCCGCTACTCAGGGAATCGCGTTTGCTTTCTCTTCCTCCGGGTACTTAGATGTTTCAGTTCCCCGGGTCTGCCTCCAATGCCCTATGTATTCAGGCAAGGGTTCCATCCCATTACGGATGGAGGGTTTCCCCATTCGGAAATCTCCGGATCAAAGCTTACTTACAGCTCCCCGAAGCATATCGGTGTTAGTACCGTCCTTCATCGGCTCCTAGTGCCAAGGCATCCACCGTGCGCCCTTTCTAACTTAACCT
>NZ_JBNILH010000022.1:0-9216 GCF_050107595.1 Bacillus infantis | reverse complement strand
TAAATAGTCTGGTGGCGATAGCGAGAAGGTCACACCCGTTCCCATACCGAACACGGAAGTTAAGCTTCTCAGCGCCGATGGTAGTTGGGGGCTCTCCCCCTGTGAGAGTAGGACGCTGCCGGGCAAACGAAGAACAGTCTGCGGGACTGTTCTTTTTTTGCGTTTTTTTTTATGAAAATGAGAAGGTTTTAATAAGAAAAAGGTTCTTGTGCAGAAATTAGTGGCCGGGACGGGCAGATGAGCATGGTTTTTGATTAGAATGATGGGGAGAGCAGCTGCTTTGGTTGTGAATTTCATCAATTGGCTCGATAATCTACCAACTTGGCGATTTATTTAAGCAATTGGCTGATTAATTTACCGACTTCCTCATTTAATTTACCATTTTCCTTAAATCCAACTAGAGCCGGCAGCTAAACTCTTAAATATTGCTGGAAAAGCATGCAGGATGGACATTAGAGCAGTGTATTTGATCAGCATATTGGGGAGAGCAGCTGCTTAAATTATGAATTTAATCAATTCGACTGATAATCTACCAACTTCGTGATTTATTCAATCAATTCGCCGATTTATTTACCAACTTCCCCATTTAATTTACATTTTCCTTAAATCCAACTAGAGCAGGCAGCTAATTTCTTGAATACTTCCGGAAAAAGCATGTAAAGCATGCCGGGCGGGCGAATGACCTGCATTTTTAATTAAATAATGGGAAGAGCAGCTGATTTAACCATGAATTTAATCAATTCATCCGAAAATCTGCCAACTACCCAACTGAACTAACATTTACAACCCAAGCCGGCCAACTCCACATTCTGCATTTAAATGTGCTATGCTGCTGCCGCCACGGCCACAATTTAAAAATGGCTGATTTCTACCAGTAAACCACAAAAAAAAGAAGCATCAGCTTCTACGAGAATATTCCCGGTGTATTTACTTTCCGCAGCTTTTTTAGGTAATATTTATATTTTGGATTGTCCGTGTCGGTGTTAATCAGATCAGATTCACAATCTGTGCAGATGAAAGAGGTATATAAATGTATGCCCCTTGTTTTATCTTCTTCGCAAATGACACAGGTTTTCTTCATCTGATTGTTTGCCAATAAAGAATCCATATCTCCACCTCCACTCTTATTCTTTCCATTGTGCAAAAAATAATACAATTTTTTGAAAAGTCTCGAGAGTATTTACATGTTTTCTATTGTATGTGCTGCTTCGCTTCCGGGTGTATGTCTATAGGCAATTCTTTTGGCAACAGCTTATTTTTATTTAGGGGACGGATTATCTTTTTAGGATGGTGTCTGATAAAATAGGTGAAGAATCTAACAATCTGGTGATGACAATGAATGACTATAATAATCTTCCCCTGTTCAGCAGGCTGATGGATCATATAGGTGAGGACAGCATCTCCCTGCATGTCCCTGGACATAAGAACGGCCTTTTATATAAAGGCAGCCAAGAGGTGTACGCAGAGGCTCTGAAGCTGGATGTGACGGAATTGTCCGGCCTGGATGATCTCCATGCTGCCTCAGGCGCTATCAAAGAAGCAGAACTTTTAGTAAGCAAGCTGTATGGAGCTAAGGAGAGCTCTTTTTTAATAAATGGATCGACTGTTGGAAATCTGGCTATGATTCTGGGGACTGTGAGGGAAGGGGAGACGGTCCTTGTGCAGCGGAATTGCCATAAGTCTGTTTTGAATGGGATCCGCCTTGCCAAAGCGCATCCTGTTTTCCTGGGCCCTGAGTATAATGGTGAGTGGGGTGTCGCCGGCGGCATTGCTTCCAAGACGGTGGAAAAGGCGATAAACCTTCATCCTGACGCTAAAGCGATCATCCTGACTTATCCAAACTATTATGGCATGGTATTTGATTTGCGGGCAATCATTCATAAAGCCCATCAGCATGGGATGCCCGTATTAGTGGATGAGGCGCATGGGGCCCACCTGATTAAAATGTCCCGGCTGAAGTCAGCAGTGGAGCTGGGGGCTGATATCGTGGTGCAGTCAGCCCACAAGACGCTCCCTGCCATGACGATGGGTGCTTATCTCCATTATAATAGCCGGCTCATCGGTTTTGAGGGAGCAAGGGAATATTTGCAGATGCTGCAGTCCAGCAGCCCTTCTTATCCGATCATGGCATCATTGGATGGTGCCAGGCATTATTTAGAAACATTTACAGAAGAGGACGAAAGAAGCCTCCTTGATCGTATAAAATCATTCAGACGCGGGCTGGCCGGTATAAGCGGCCTGCTCTTGCTGGAATATGAAGAAGGCGCAGGGGATCCGCTTAAGGTTGTGATCCAGCCTGAGGGATTGTCCGGCTTTGAGCTGCAGAGCCTGCTGGAGGACGAGGGGATTTATCCTGAAATGGCGGATCCCTATAATGTTGTGTTTGTCCTCCCGCTCTTAAAGAAGGATATGGATTTCCCTTTTGAAGAGATTATTTTTAAAACGGAGAAGGCAATGTCCGGAAAACGGGACAGCCAGACTGCAAAGGTGAATTATTTTCGAAAGCCATCCGTTTCGACCCTTGCTCTTAGTGCTCAGGACCAGATGGGGATGAGAAAGGAAGCAGCTTTTATGGATGAGGCGGCAGGTAAGATATGCGCAGAGCTGATCATTCCATATCCTCCCGGCATTCCGCTCCTTTTCCCTGGTGAAGTGATATCAGGAGAGGATGTAAAGAGCCTCCGGCTTTTACAGGCAAGCGGTGCAAGATTCCAGGGCGGCAGACACTTAGATGAAAATCAAATCAGCATATATGCTTAACGAACAGAATGTAAGCAGGAGGAACATGATGGATAAAGGTTTATTTATAACGGCAGAAGGTCCTGAGGGAGCCGGCAAAACGACAATTATCAATATGCTGGCGAGCTGGCTCGCCGATGAAGGATATAAAGTGATGCAGACGAGGGAGCCGGGGGGCATTGAGATTGCTGAGCAGATCAGGGCAGTGATCCTGGATACAAAGAATACGGCAATGGATCCGCGGACCGAGGCGCTTCTTTATGCAGCAGCGAGAAGGCAGCATTTGGCAGAGAAAGTGCAGCCAGCTCTTGATGAAGGCTATATCGTCCTTTGCGACCGATTTATTGACAGCTCGCTTGCCTATCAGGGATATGCCCGGGGGCTTGGGATTGACGAGGTCTATTCCATCAATCATTTTGCAATTGAAGGCATGATGCCTGAGCTGACCTTGTATTTTGATATTGATCCGGCTTCCGGCCTTCAAAGGATCGGCCGGAATGAGGGGCGGGAAGTGAACAGGCTGGATCTGGAGAGCCTGGAATTCCACAATAAGGTGAGGGAAGGCTATGAGATCCTGGCCTCGAAATTCCCGGACAGAATTCACCGGATTGATGCTTCTCTGCCTGTAGAGGCAGTCTGCCAGCTGGCAGCTGCCAAGGTTAAATCGCTGATTGCCGGTAGATAGATGCTGGATGAAAAGGCCTCCCGGGGCCTTTTCGCCTTTTCACGGAGCTGATTTTGTTCTCTGGAGAACGGATTTATTTCAAAGCCCCTGAATAGACGCTGTTTATAGACAGAATTCTTGCTATAATATAGATAGATACACGCGGAAAAACACTTTTTAAAGGACGTGACAATAAATGAAGCTAATATTAGCCGTTATTCAGGATCAGGACAGCAATAAGCTGATGAGTGCGTTAGTAGAACATAATTTCAGGGCAACAAAGATGGCGAGCACCGGCGGCTTTTTAAAAGCGGGCAACACGACCTTTATGATTGGTACAGATGACATCCGGGTAGATAAGGCCCTGCAGGTCATAAAGGACAGCTGCAGCGCCCGTGACCAGCTGGTGGCGCCTGTTTCGCCGATGGGCGGGAATGCCGATTCTTATGTGCCGTATCCGGTTGAGGTCGAAGTGGGCGGTGCGACAGTATTTGTTCTGCCGGTTGAAAGCTTTCACCAGTTTTAATAAGGGATAACGGTGAAAATCGGAGAAATCAAAGGACTGCTGATTAATATATATATGTAGGTGAGTGATGAGTTTGGCAAAAACGTGGGAGCAGCTGGAGAAGCTTCAGCCTGCCGTATTGAAATTATTCAAAAACAGCATACAGAAGGACCGGCTTGCCCACGCCTATTTATTTGAAGGGATGAGGGGGACCGGCAAGAAGGATGCCGGGCTTCTTCTGGCAAAAAGTCTGTTCTGCGAAAGGCCGGACAGCGGATATATCCCCTGTGAAGACTGCACAAACTGCAGGCGGATCAACAGCGGAAACCATCCGGACATACATCTGCTGGAGCCTGATGGGCTTTCAATTAAAAAGCATCAAATACAGGCGCTTCAGGAGGAGTTCTCCAAAACAGGAGTGGAATCGAAGCGCAAGCTTTATATGATCAATCATGCCGATAAAATGACGGTGAATGCGGCGAACAGCCTCCTCAAGTTTCTGGAGGAGCCAAACTCTGACTCTGTCGCAATCCTGATGACTGAGCAGGGGCAAAGGATGCTGCCGACAATTTTGTCCCGCTGCCAGACAATTTCATTCATTCCGCTTACACCCCAAAATATGGAAAATCAGCTCGCTGAAAATGGTGTAAGCCCGCAAATGGCGCCATTATTGGCCCAATTAACTAATAATTTGGATGAAGCAATCGCTCTCTCCAGCGATGATTGGTTTGCACAAGCACAAAAAATAGTGTTAAAATTATATGAAGTGCTGAAAAAGAATCCTTTAGAAGCAATGGTTGCACTGCAGGAAGAATGGTTTTTGCACTTTAAAGAGAAAGAGCAGTTTGATCGCGGTTTGGATTTGCTGATACTTATCTTTAAGGATTTACTATATATACAGCTTGGGAAACAGGGACAGGCTGTTTATCTAAACGAGATGAACCGTTTAGAGCAATATGCATTACAAACGTCCGGACGTCGTCTGACCGAGCAGATGACAGCCATTTTGGAGGCAAAAAGAAAGCTGCACGCAAATATGAATCCGCAGCTGTTGATGGAACAGCTTGTGTTAAAATTGCAGGAGGGATCTTCATTTGTATGATGTAGTGGGAGTACGGTTTAAGAAAGCCGGGAAGATTTATTACTTCGATCCCGGAGATCTCTCAATTCAAAAGGACGACTTTGTAATCGTGGAAACGGTCCGGGGCGTAGAGTACGGAAAAGTAGTAATAGCCCGGAAGCAAGTGGATGAGAACGATGTTGTCCTTCCATTGAAAAAAGTTCTGAGAATTGCAGATCAAAAGGATCGGATGATTGTTGAGGAAAACAAGGAAGCTGCACATGAAGCTTATGAGGTGTGCTGTGAAAAAGTCAGTACTCATCAGCTTGATATGAAGCTTGTTGATGTTGAATATACATTTGATCGAAATAAAGTGATTTTTTACTTTACAGCCGACGGAAGAGTAGATTTCCGGGAGCTTGTAAAGGACTTGGCAGCGATCTTTCGGACAAGGATCGAATTGCGCCAAATTGGTGTTCGGGACGAAGCTAAGATGCTCGGTGGCATAGGTCCATGCGGTAGGATGCTTTGCTGTTCTACCTTCCTGGGGGATTTTGATCCGGTGTCGATCAAGATGGCAAAGGACCAGAACCTTTCCCTTAACCCTACTAAAATATCCGGACTGTGCGGACGGCTCATGTGCTGCCTGAAGTACGAGAATGATGAATATGAGTCTGCGAAAGAGCAGCTGCCGGATATAGGAGAGGTCATCAATACTCCACAGGGCCGGGGCAAAGTGGTAGGGCTCAATATTTTAGAACGCGTTCTGCAAGTGGAAGTGAGAGACCAGGAGCGTGTCCTTGAATATACGCTGGACGAAGTGCTGACAGAAGGTGCTGTTTCGGTACAATCCACAGATTAATGAGGTGGAACGCGTGGATAAAAAAGAGATTTTTGACTCCGTGATCAATATGGAAACCCAAATTGGACAACTGTATACACAGCTTGGCGAACTTAAGCAGCATCTGGCAGAGATACTTGAGGAGAATAACTCCTTGAAGCTGGAAAATGACCACTTAAGACGCCGGCTGGAAACAACGGCAGAGCAACAGTCCAACAGGAAGAAAGACAAGAAAGGGAAAAGCAAGCCGCAGCAGGATGATAAAGCCATCGATATTGGCGAAGGCTATGACAATCTTGCAAGGCTTTACCAGGAAGGGTTCCATATTTGCAATCTGCATTTCGGGAGCCCGCGCAAAGAAGGGGATTGCCTTTTCTGCCTTTCCTTCCTTAATAAGAAATAATGTAAGCCTTCCTTTTGCCGGGAAGGCTCTTTTTACAATGTTTATCGGAGGAAATTGTATGCTGAATTTAAAAGGGGATGAGCGGCTGGATTATCTGCTTGCTGAAAAGCTGCGCATCATCCAGAGCCCGTCTGTGTTTTCTTTTTCACTGGATGCTGTCCTGCTGGCGAGATTTGCTTATGTGCCGATTCAGAAAGGGAATCTGATTGACCTGTGCAGCGGGAATGGTGTAATTCCGCTGTTTTTGAGCAGCAGAACAAAAGGGTCGATC
Source organism: Bacillus infantis (assembly GCF_050107595.1). Classification (GTDB taxonomy): domain Bacteria; phylum Bacillota; class Bacilli; order Bacillales; family Cytobacillaceae; genus Bacillus_AB; species Bacillus_AB infantis_C. The sequence continues at coordinate 2,733 of NZ_JBNILH010000022.1, read as the reverse complement.
ACCGGTGTGGAAATCCAGGAAAGGCTCTATGATATGGCTGTGAGGAGCATTGAGTACAACGGGCTGGAAGACAGGATTAAGATGATTCATGGGGACATTAAGGAGATGCCTGCCCAGCTTGGGCATGGAAAGTATGATATCGTGACATGCAATCCTCCTTATTTCCTTACACCAGCCAAAGATCAGATCAATGCCAATGAGCATCTTGCCATTGCCAGGCATGAGATCCTGTGCACACTGGAGGATGTAGTGCGCGTCTCCAGCCAGCTGCTGAAGCAGGGAGGGAAGGCAGCCTTTGTCCACAGGCCAGGTAGGTTCCTTGATATTGTCACTCTAATGAGGCAGTATAAGCTTGAGCCGAAGCGTCTCCAGTTTGTTTATCCGAAGCAGGGTAAAGAAGCAAATATGCTCCTTGTCGAAGGGGTCAAGCAGGGGAGCCCGGATTTAAAGGTACTCCCGCCGCTTTATATCTATAATAAGGATCATGAATATACACCGGAAATCAGTGAGATGTTATATGGACAATGATACACATTACTTCTATGTGCTGAAATGCAGGGATGGCAGCCTCTATGCCGGCTACACCAATGATCTCGACAGGCGGGTCAGGCTTCATAATGAAGGGAAGGCGGCTAAATATACAAGGGGACGCGGACCGGTTGTGCTTGTCTATCATCAAGTCTTTTCAGGAAAAACTGAAGCGATGAGGGCAGAATATCAATTCAAGCAGTTGAGCAGAAAAAAGAAAGAAGACTTTCTAATGAAGGAAACAGGTGATTTGGATGTGGCAGCAAAAGAGCTTTAGCAGTGATTATAGGAAGGGTACGCTTTATTTGGTGCCGACGCCGATAGGAAACCTGGAGGATATGAGCTTCCGGGCCGTGCGGATGCTGAAAGAGGCCGATTATATTGCAGCTGAGGATACAAGGAATACAAAGAAGCTTTGCAATTACTTTGAAATAGAAACGCCTGTCATCAGCTATCATGAGCATAATAAAGGCCATAGCGGTGATAAAATCATTCAGATGCTTGAAGAGGGATCAGCGGTAGCAGTAGTGAGTGATGCCGGCATGCCGACTATCTCCGATCCGGGCTATGACCTGGTCGTAAAGGCGCTTGAACACCAGCTGACTGTTGTTCCGCTTCCGGGGGCAAATGCTGCGCTGACGGCTCTTATTGCTTCAGGTATTGCCTCGCAGCCTTTTTATTTTTATGGTTTCCTGAACAGGCAGAAAAAAGAAAAAAAGCACGAGCTGGAAAAGCTCGCTAAAATTGATGCAACCATTATCCTGTATGAATCCCCGCACCGCCTGAAGGAAACGCTGCAGCTGATGAGCGGGCAGTTAGGTGAACGCCAGGCCGTTCTATGCCGGGAGCTTACAAAAAGATATGAAGAATTCATCCGGGGCAGCCTTTCAGAGCTTGTGGAATGGGCAGAATCTGATGAAGTCAGAGGAGAGTTCTGCATTATACTTGAAGGAAATCCGGAGGGAGAATCAGCAGAAGAAGATATGTGGTGGGAGCAGCTATCCATTGAGGAACATGTAAAACACTATATATCTGTGAAGGAAATGAGCTCCAAGGATGCCATCAAGCAGACGGCGAAGGACAGGAGCCTGAATAAAAGAGAAGTGTACAGCGCTTATCATATTGAGCAATAGAAAAAAGCTTCCGCTATATGGAAGCTTTTTTATTTTCATATAGAATCAAAAAGTATTACACATACACAGAGCGCAAGTGACTGGAATGCTGAGTCAGCTCTATACTTTTCTTATTTTGCCGTTTCAAATGTGCTTTGAATTTCTTTCAGCAGCTGTTCTGCACCGTCACGGCTCAGGATCAGCTTGCCGCCAGCAAGTGTGATGTTATCATCAGATACTTCACCAGTAACCTGGCAAGTCATGTTTGGCTTATATTTCTTCAAAATGATGCGCTCATCATCAACGTAGATTTCAAGAGCGTCCTTTTCGGCGATGCCAAGTGTACGTCTTAATTCGATGGGAATAACTACGCGTCCCAGTTCATCAACTTTACGAACAATACCTGTAGATTTCATAATAAAATCTCCTCTCATATCTCCACTATTTTCTTTTTCTCTATCTATAGATTCGTCATTATTCGACAAAATTCTTATTGATTACATAATACCAGCCATTCCCATATCCGTCAATTACTTTTAAATCAAATTTTTTTAGAAATTTTTAGGTGATGAAGAAAGTTGCTATATCAAGGTTTTGTGTCTGATGAGACACATTTTTGATATTGTGCTGTTTTAATATATATTTTGAATTAAGAGTATAATTTTATACTATAATAACTTTATTCGACAAAATTCTACAATAATGTCGAAATGCTTCATAACATATACTTCGAGGTGATTTTCGGATTTATGAGGATGGAAGCTGCAGATTCTGCTTTTATTCTTCTCCAGCTCAGCGGCTAGAACCTTGAGTCATAAGTCGATTAGACCAGAAGATTAAAAAACAACCTTCCACCCTGCTCGTCTTATGCTGGGCCCACAGGATGTGGGTCATGCAGGCGTTGCCACAGGACGTGGCGTATTTAGTCTGCGTTCCTTAAATTGCAAGCGCCCTCCGCCTTTCTTCTTGTCCAGCTCCGGCTCCTAGGTGCTCGAGTCATAAGCCACTATGGAACCGAAGGCAAAGAACGCCTTCAATTCCAAAGCGTCTTATGCTTGTCGCACCTAAACAGTCGCCTCTGCTTTTCGATTTG
>NZ_JBNILH010000021.1:0-17244 GCF_050107595.1 Bacillus infantis | reverse complement strand
TATTAGGCACGCCGCCAGCGTTCGTCCTGAGCCAGGATCAAACTCTCCATATAAGAGTAAGATTTAGCTCTGATAAAAATAAGATTAACGTTGACGTTTTTGTTCGTTCAGTTTTCAAAGGACAATCTCTGCCGCTTCTCCCGAAGCAACTTTATTAGTATATCACCAACAGCAAACCAAGTCAATAACTTTTTTGAAGTTTATTTTTCTCATTTGCGTCATTGTGACGACCTTTAATATATTATCACCATATTCCGCTATCGTCAACAGTGAACATATAGATTTTCTTATTTTTATTCTGTCAGCCTCTCGGGCATTTTAATTACCTATCCAGGCAAAAGCAAAGAACAGCCATCAGAATAGCTGTTCCAGCAGTTAACGCCTTATTATAAGATCCAGGTTTGAATAGCAGCCAGGGCAAACACCCCAGGCAGGCCCAAAAAGCCCGAAACAGCTGTTGTTGCCAGATTAATAGGGACATATAAGCCAAACTGGCCTCCGAAAGCATTAAGAAAAAACAGGAACAGTGCTCCTATCAGTATTTTGATGACTCCCTGTCCCAATAATTTAAGCGGCCTAAACGGAGCCCCTATAAATAGTAATAACAATATCAGCCCGCCCAAAATGGTTATTACCAGCATCGGTTCCATTCTTCATCATCCTCTCCCATTAGCCTGTACTACTACAAATTTATGAGAAGAAGGATGAAAAAAGACCTGATTGCCCCCTGGTTCATCTAACAGATATCTTTCTGGCCTTTGCTTCCTTAAACAAATAAAAGTATTTAGCCTCCGCCAGTTTGGTTTGCGCTAATACTTCTGCAGAAGGATCAAAGCTTTTTTCAAGAAGCCTCTTTTGGTTATACCATTCATCCTTCAAACTATTCAGCTGGCCTAAAAGCTGTTCATCAAATTCATTGCGAAGCCTTCCTTTTTTACGGAAAAACATGCGTACACCCCCTGCTTAAACCTCTCTTCTTCCCTCAAGTGCCTTGGAAAGCGTGACTTCATCTGCATATTCCAGATCTCCGCCTACCGGCAGACCATGGGCAATCCTTGTAATCTTGATTCCTGACGGCTTAAGGAGGCGCGAAATGTACATGGCTGTCGCTTCCCCTTCAATATTTGGGTTGGTCGCTAGTATAACTTCTTCCACCGTCTCATCCTGCAGCCTTTTTAAAAGATTAGGTATATTAATATCTTCCGGACCTATACCGTCCATCGGAGAAATGGCACCGTGGAGAACGTGGTACAGTCCGTTAAATTCCTTCATTTTTTCCATGGCAATAACATCCTTCGGATCCTGCAGAACACAAATAACACTCCGGTCCCTGCGCTGATCCTCGCAGATATAGCAGGGATCCTGATCGGTAATATGACCGCACACCGAGCAGTAAGATAAATTGCGTTTGGCATTCACCAGCGCCTTAGCAAAATCAAGAACAGTGTCTTCCTTCATGCTAAGGACAAAAAAAGCCAGGCGAGCGGCTGTCTTCGGGCCGATCCCCGGCAGCTTCATAAAGCTGTCTATCAACTTAGATATCGGTTCAGGATAATGCATAAAACTCCTCCTATATAGAAATGCGGAAGCGGCTTGCCCAGGGACGACAAGCATAAGGCAGCCTGGATGAAAGGTTTGCCCTTTAACCTTTTAGCCAGGCTGCCTTATGACTCGAGTCCCTAGCCGCTGCAGCTGGACTATCAGAAATGCAGAGGGCGCTTGCTCATCGGCGACAAGCATAAGTCGAACTGGCCGAAAGGTTTGTTCTTTAACCTTTTGGCCCGTTTGGCTTATGACCTCGAGCCGATAGCGCCCGCAGCTGGACAATTCGAAATTCAGAGGGCGCCTGCTCATTGGCGACAAGCATAAGACGAAGCTTGTTTCCTGCCGCCCTTTTACCTGCCCCCACTCATATTCAGGCCCTTTTTTTGCTTTTTCAGGCATTTTTAAAGCGGAGATTAACTCCGCTTCGGCTTTTAGAACATTCCAGGCAGGTTCATTCCTTTTGTAAACTGCCCCATTGTATCATTTGTCAGATCATCAGCCTTTTTAAGGGCGTCATTTGTTGCTGCAAGTACGAGGTCCTGAAGCATATCGATATCTTCCGGATCTACTACTTCTTCTTTAATATTGACTTCAAGGACTTGCTTGTGTCCGGAAACGATGACTGTCACCATACCGCCGCCAGCAGTTCCTTCGATTCTCTTTTCCCCAAGCTCTTCCTGAGCCTCGGCCATTTTCTTCTGCATTTTCTGCATTTGCTTCATCATGTTTTGCATATTGCCCATTCCACGCATATTCTTTACCTCCAGATTGTTTTATTCTTTGATTTCGACTAAATCCCCGAACAGCTTTTGTGCTTCGGATACGACCAGGTCGTCTTCCGGGGCGCCAAGCCCGCTGCCTTCGGAAGGCTCATCGCGATGGCCGCTGTTCAGAAAGCTGCCCCGTATCCGCTGCCACTGCTCTTCAGGCACCCCGACAACCTGCTTCCTTTGTCCCGTCAGTTCCTGGATGGCCCCGGATATCGTTTCTATAAATTTAGCATTATCCATGGCCATTTGACAGTGTATTTCATATTTAAATTTAATGATGAACGCATCCGCTGAGGCAGCGACCGGCTCTGCTTCATTCAGCAGAGCCGCCTGGGAGCGCATCTGGTTATGGACGAGCCTACCCAGCATATCGCCCCATTTGCTTTTTACTGCATTTAGGTCATTTTTGGTTGCATTCTTCAGGATTTCATTAATTTTTCCTTCAGGCGCCTGGAATCCTTTTCTCGAGGTTCTCTGTGCCTGCTTCTTCTGGGCAGGCTCAGCCGCACCAGAAACGGCGACGCCATTTTTCTTCAGTTCTGCCAGCTCCTCTTGAAGCTGTTCGATTTTTCTCATTAGAGGTTCAACATCAGCAGCTGCCTTCTTCTCTGTACCCTCAAGCTGGCAGAGCTTCATGATGGCTACCTCAAGAAAGATCCTAGGATGGTTGGTCCAGCGCATTTCCTGCTGAGCTTTATTCAAAATCTCAATCAGGCTGTATAGCTGCTGAGGATCTGTCTCTTCAGCCAATGCCTTGAATTCTTCATCAAGCATAACGCGTTCAAGCGACTCATCCAGTGAAGGAGCTGCTTTATATAAAAGCATATCCCTGTAATACAGGATAAAATCTTCAATGAACCTGGAAGGATCCTTCCCCTGAAACAGGAGAGTCTCCAGCGCTTCCAGCGCACCTGCAGCATCTTTTTCCATGACGTTTCTGGACAGTTTGTTCAGGAATCCCTGGGAAACGGCCCCTGTTACTGTGAGGGCATCCTCCGCCGTCACCCTGTCCTGGCTGAAGGATATTGCCTGGTCAAGAAGGCTTAAGGCATCCCTCATCCCTCCCTCGGCGGCACGGGCGACTATATGGAGAGCATTCTCTTCGTACTGCACCCCTGTCTCATCCACTATCATTTTCATCCGGCCGACGATCGACTGTGCCGTAATGCGCTTGAAATCAAAGCGCTGGCATCTTGAAATGATGGTGAGCGGAATCTTATGGGGTTCTGTTGTTGCAAGAATGAACATGACATGCTTCGGCGGCTCTTCAAGTGTTTTCAAAAGCGCATTGAAGGCGCCGATCGAGAGCATATGAACTTCATCGACGATATATACTTTATATTTGACTGCACTGGGTGCATATTTGACTTTGTCCCTAATATCCCGAATCTCTTCCACACCATTGTTGGAGGCCGCATCGATTTCGATCACGTCCGGTATGGAGCCATTCGTAATGCCAATGCAGGAATCACACTCATTGCAAGGCTCACTGATCGGAGCCCTTTCACAGTTGACGGTTTTGGCCAGTATTTTGGCCGCACTCGTCTTTCCTGTTCCCCTGGGCCCGGAAAATAAGTATGCATGAGAGGTTTTCTGCTGAAGCAGGGCGTTCTGCAATGTTTTGGTTACGTGTTCCTGCCCTACAACATCTATGAACTGCTGCGGACGCCAGACACGATATAATGCCTGGTAACTCATCTTCACGCCCCCTTCCTAACTGCTTTTCTATCTCTATTATACCGTATCAGTTCCTATTTTCCAAAAAGGATTGCAAATATCCGAAGGAGCAATTTCCCAGCCGGATCATGCATAAAAAAACCCACCCCTGATCGGGATGAGCTTTGCTTTTATCATTATAACTGCCGTGCACCTTCCGTCGACTGGCTCCCATAAGCGTTACTTAAGCAGTTAGCTCGGCCCAGGCAACCCTGCGGCACATGGGAGGGACCACTTAATGCTGCTTCCTTCCGGACCTGACATGGTTCATGGATTCCCATTGCGCAGGACCCGGGCGTCAACACCACTTACTTAAGGCAGACCCTACAGGACACCAGCCTCAGGAAGGAGTTCAGCCTCGCTAGAGCGGATTGCGAGTACAGGGCACCGCTACCTCCCCGCTTAGCACGGCAAAATTGATACCATATTTGGCTGCGTCGTTTGTGACGCATAATCAAGTATACTAAGTTTCGGACAGAATTGCAATGCCTATGGCCTGTCAATTCCTTCTTGCAGTTCCAGCGGCTGTTTGCGCCGCCTTTTCTCTTCCTTTTTCCTCTCGCGCAGGGCCCGGAAGAAATCGGTCAGCAGGCTGCTGCATTCTTTCTCCAGCACCCCTGCTGATACCTCGCTCTGATGGTTGAACCTTTCATCCTGGAGCAGGTTCATGAATGTTCCCGCACAGCCGCCCTTTGGATCGGCCGCTCCATATACGACCCTGCTGATCCGGGAAAGGATGATGGCTCCTGAACACATGGCGCACGGCTCTAATGTTACATAGAGCACAGCATCTTCAAGCCGCCATGTCCCGAGCATCCCGCAGGCTTCCTCTATGGCAAGGAGTTCAGCATGTGCCACCGCATTCTGGTTCGACTCGCGGAGATTATGAGCGCGGCTGATTATCTTCCCGTTCAGGACCACAACGGCCCCGATCGGCACCTCCCCAAGCGCTCCTGCCTTTTTCGCTTCTTCTATTGCTTCCTTCATATAATAATCATCATTGTAAGTAATATTCATCTTTTTCCTACCATCCCTTATGTTTAAAAATATACCAAGGGTGTATATAGCCTTTAGTGCTCACAATAGACCCAAAGGAGAGAACTGACATGAAAGAATCATCTACAGCACTCTTAATTATAGATATGATCAATAATTTTGATTTTCCGGAGGGTGAAATTTTAGCCGAAAAAGCTGAAAAAATCTCCCGCCCAATAAAAACACTAAAGGAAAAATGCGCTGATGAAGCTATTCCTGTCATCTATGTTAATGATCATTACAGCCTTTGGCAAGCCGATTTTGAAAAGATAGCCGATTACTGCCGGAATGAAAACAGCAGGGACATCATTGATTGCCTCTATCCTTCTGATGAAGACTACTTTTTGATCAAGCCGAAGCACTCCGCTTTTTACGGCACTGCCCTGAACACCCTGCTTCTTCAGTTAAACGTCAAAAATTTGATCATCACCGGTGTGGCCGGGAATATTTGTGTGCTTTTCACAGCGAATGACGCCTATATGAGAGAGTACAGCTTATACGTCCCTGAAAATTGCCTTGCTTCCAATGATGACCATGACAACGAAAATGCCCTCAAAATGATGAAGAACGTCCTCAATGCCCGCACAGAACCCTTCTCAGAGAAAAATAGCATTTCAGCCTGTTTCCCTTCATAAAATGATGGTAGCGTAATTTGCCATTAAGGGGGAAATGAATATGCAAATCCATATAGTGCGGGCCGGACAGTCCCTGACGGGGATCGCGCAGGCCTATGGCACGACGGCAGCCGATATTACACAGGCCAACGAATTGCCCAATCCTGACAGGCTTGTAGTGGGCCAGGCGCTGGTAATCCCGATTACAGGACGTTTCTACTGGGTCCAGCCAGGGGACACATTGTCTGCCATTTCCCGGCGTACAGGGATCCCGGTTCAGGAAATAGCCAGCATCAACCGGATATCAGCATCCCAGCCTCTCCAGCCGGGCTTGCGCCTCTATCTGCCGTCCAGGCCAAAAACAGCAGCAGAGTTCAATGCCTATGTAGAACCAAGGGGCACATCGGTTGCACCAGCCCTTGAAGAAGGGGCGCGGGAGGCTGCACCTTACCTGACATACCTGGCGCCCTTCAGCTTTCAGGCTCTAAGGGATGGCGGCCTTAAAGAGCCGCTCCTCAACGACTTCCCTGCCATCGCCAGGGCGAATAATGTTTTACTGATGATGGTCATCACCAACCAGGAAAATGACCAGTTCAATGATGAGCTGGGACGGATTCTCCTCAACGATATACCTGTTCAGGATAAATTCCTGGACAATATAACCGCCACTGCCAGGAAGTACGGCTTCAGGGACATTCACTTTGACTTTGAATACTTGCGCCCGGAGGACCGGGAGGCATACAACCATTTCTTGCGTAAAGCAAAAGAACGATTCAGCCGGGAAGGCTGGCTCATTTCTACCGCACTTGCGCCAAAGACAAGCGCAGAGCAGAAAGGCCGCTGGTATGAAGCCCATGATTATAAGGCACATGGGGAAATCGTGGATTTTGTGGTTATCATGACATATGAGTGGGGCTACAGCGGCGGCCCTGCCCAGGCTGTTTCCCCAATCGGCCCTGTCCGGGAGGTCCTTGAATATGCAGTAAGTGAGATGCCGTCCTCCAAGATTATGATGGGCCAGAACCTGTACGGCTATGACTGGACCCTTCCATTTGTCCAGGGTACCACCGCCAGGGCGCTGAGCCCGCAGCAGGCCATCGAGCTGGCAGCGGAGAAAAATGTGCCCATACGCTATAACACAAAGTCGCAGGCCCCTTTGTTTAACTATACAGACACCGATGGGAAGCGGCATGAGGTATGGTTTGAGGATGCAAGGTCGATCCAGGCCAAATTCGATCTCATGAAGGAATTGAAGCTGAGGGGGATGAGCTACTGGAAGCTCGGCCTGTCCTTTCCCCAGAACTGGCTTTTAATTACAGACAATTTTGATGTTACAAAACGAGGGTAAAGAAGGGATGTGCTCCTGGGTGTACAGGAAGCTATGGGTCAGTCTGATCCATGGCTTTTTTTATATTTTTTGCCTGCAGAAATTCCATATCCCTTCCACTGGATAGTGTGTTAAAATATTTTTTGTGTCGTTAAAAGTCGATTTAAAGGATAACTGGACATAGATAAATAAGAACAATAAGGAGGCCACACTGTGGGGGGGACACCTTTTATTACCGTTGAAGGCCCGATCGGCGTAGGGAAAACCTCGCTGGCAAAGGCTATTTCCGAGCATTTTCAATTTGCACTGCTGAAAGAGATTGTAGATGAAAATCCTTTTCTTGGGAAGTTTTATGACAACATTGAGGAATGGAGCTTCCAGACGGAAATGTTTTTCCTGTGCAACCGCTATAAGCAGCTCGGGGACATCAATACACAATATTTAGCCAATAACAAGGCCGTTGTTGCCGATTACCATATTCTCAAGAACCTCGTTTTTGCCGAGAGGACACTGAGCCCGGCAGAATTCCAGAAATATGTGAAAATCTACGATATCCTGACAAATGATATGCCAAGGCCTAATGTCATCATCTACCTTCACGCAAGCCTTGAGACGCTCCTGCAGCGGATCAAGCTGCGGGGCAGGGAGATTGAAAAGAACATCAGCCCGCTCTATCTGGAGCAGCTGTCAATTGATTATGAGAACGCCATGAACCTGTTCACTGAACAGCACCCCGATATTCCGGTTCTGCGCTTCAGCGGCGATGATCTGGATTTTGTGAAAAACAAAGAAGATCTATCTCAAATTCTGGACAGCCTTTCCCTATCTTTAATTAAAGGAGCTTATCACCATGAATCTTAGGAATAAGTACGAAATTCCCGGAAATTCCGTGATTACCATTGCTGGTACGGTCGGGGTAGGGAAATCAACGATGACCAATGCACTTGCGGGTGCCCTGGGCTTTCGCACCTCATTTGAAAAAGTGGATACCAATCCTTATCTGGATAAATTTTACGCAGATTTCGACAGATGGAGCTTCCATCTGCAGATCTATTTCCTTGCCGAACGCTTTAAGGAGCAGAAACGCATCTTTGAATATGGCGGCGGCTTTATCCAGGACCGTTCCATTTACGAAGATACCGGCATTTTTGCCAAGATGCACCATGAAAAAGGAACCATGTCGCAGGTGGACTATGAAACATACACAAGCCTGTTCGATGCGATGGTCATGACACCATACTTCCCTCATCCCGACCTGTTGATTTACCTGGAAGGATCCATTGAAGACATCTTATCCAGAATCCAGGAAAGAGGGCGCCCGATGGAGCAGCAGACACCTGTATCCTACTGGGAAGAAATGCACGAGCGCTATGAGAACTGGATCAACACTTTCAATGCTTGCCCAGTACTGCGCCTGAACATCAATGATTATGACCTGATGGCTGACGGCTCCTCCATCGAGCCTGTCATCGAAAAAATCTCCGTCTTTCTGAAGCAGTCCCAGCTGCTAAAAAAGTAAACAGCATTATGCAGATACAAAATAAGCCCGGCATAAACGCCGGGCTTATTTTTTTTACTTGGAAAGATTTCAGAGAAGTCATTTGCACTCTCAAGAACGACATAAAAAAGCCGCTGCAGGATGCAGCGGCTTTTTATGTATCTCCAATAGTTATGCGCTATGGTTGATTTTATAATGGAGGAGGTAGAGGGATTCGAACCCCCGCGCGGTGTTACCCGCCTGTCGGTTTTCAAGACCGATCCCTTCAGCCAGACTTGGGTATACCTCCGTATCGACAAGATTTATTCTATCAGCTATCCAATATAAAGTCAACATTATTTCAAAAAAAATTCAGGCAGGTTTTTCACCCGCCCAGATGGAGTGCTTTAAGCTTTGCCGATAACTTCTTTATTGCCCATATACGGTCTTAATACTTCCGGAATGATGACACTTCCGTCTTCCTGCTGGTAGTTTTCCAGGATAGCGGCGACCGTACGGCCGATCGCGAGGCCAGAGCCATTCAGTGTATGAAGATGCTCAGGCTTGCCCTTAGGCTCGCGGCGGAAACGGATGTTCGCACGGCGTGCCTGGAACGCTTCAAAATTACTGCAAGAAGAAATTTCGCGGTATGTCCCGTAGCTTGGGATCCATACTTCGATATCATATTTCTTCGCTGCTGTGAATCCAAGATCCCCTGTGCACATGCTGAGCACGCGGTACGGCAGTCCAAGCAGCTGCAGCACTTTTTCAGCATGCCCGGTCAGCTTTTCCAGCTCATCATAAGAATCTTCAGGGCGGACAAACTTCACGAGTTCCACCTTGTTGAATTGGTGCTGGCGGATCAGCCCCCTTGTATCGCGGCCCGCAGAGCCGGCCTCAGAACGGAAGCATGCACTGAATGCAGCATAGTTGATTGGAAGCTGTTCGTTTGTGAGGATCTCATCTCTGTGCATGTTAGTAACAGGCACTTCTGCTGTCGGGATCAGGAAGTAGTCTTCACTTTCGATCAGGAAGGCATCTTCTTCAAACTTCGGCAGCTGCCCTGTGCCTGTCATGCTGGCACGGTTGACCATGTAAGGAGGAAGGACTTCCATATATCCATGCTCTTCTGTATGAAGATCCAGCATGAAGTTGAATAAAGCGCGCTCTAAGCGGGCGCCAAGGCCTTTGTAGAATACAAAGCGGCTTCCCGTAACCTTTCCGGCCCTCTCAAAGTCAAGGATGTCCAGGTCAGTGGCAACATCCCAGTGCGGTTTTGGCTCAAAGCTGAATTCGCGTACTTCGCCCCATTTCCTCGCCTCAACGTTGTCGTCTTCCGTCTCACCGACCGGAACACTTTCATGCGGGATATTCGGGATGCTCATCAAAAGGCTGTCCAGTGATTCTTCCACTGTGCGGAGCTCTTCATCAAATGCCTTGATCTTGTCGCCCACTTCCCTCATCTCGGCAATAAGGCTGTCGGCATCTTTCTTTTCACGCTTAAGGGCAGCAACCTGCTGGGAAACCTCATTCCTTCTGCTCTTCAGCTGCTCTGTTTCCATGATCAGCTCACGGCGCCTTACATCAAGATCCTCAAACTTCCCAAGGTCGCCCAAGTCCTCCCCGCGGTGCTGGAGGCGGTTCTTTACTTCTTCAAAATTGCTTCGCAAGTATTTAATATCAAGCATGCTTCTTCCTCCTCTTTCTCCATTCGATAGGCAATGGGCAGCACCCGCGAAAAAACAAAAAACCCCCGTCCCAAAAAAGGGACGGGAGTTACCCGCGTTGCCACCCTAGTTGAAGGCAAAAATGCCTTCCACCTTAAATACATAACGGTTTTTAACCGAAAGCATTTACTCGCCCATGCAGGCTTTCCATGCTTTTGCTCAAGGACGGATTCACAGGGTCCCACCACCGGTTTCCACCAGCCACCGGCTCTCTATTGGAATGGGATTCCCGCTACTATTTCCTCTCAGTGCGTTTCGAATGTAATTTTATAATAATTTACTACAATTATGCGCTATTTGCAACCTATTATTCAAACTAAATTGGCTTGTGCTTCTTTCACCATCTCCACAAAATATGCTGTGAGACGGTGGTCTTCCGTCAGCTCGGGATGGAATGAACAGCCAAGGAACTGACCTTCCCTTGCGGCCACAATGCGGCCGTCATGCTTCGCAAGCACTTCTACATTTTCTCCGGCCTGCAGGATATGCGGTGCGCGGATGAAGACCGCTTCAAAGTCTTCTGCTACTCCCGCAATATCAAGGGGCGTTTCAAAGCTCTCCCGCTGCCTTCCGAAAGAATTGCGCTCCACCTCGACATCCATGACGCCGATGTGCGGTTCTGCATAGCCGGCAACTGTCTTCGCCAGCAAAATGAGGCCTGCGCATGTTCCGAACATCGGTTTTCCTGATTGGGCAAATGTGCGCAGTTCTTCCATGAAATCATATTTATCAATTAAGCGGCGCATCGTTGTGCTTTCGCCGCCCGGAATGATCAGTCCGTCCACTTCCGCAAGCTGCTCTCTCCGCTTAATGACGACTGCCTCCGCTCCGCAGGCTTCAATGGAGCGCACATGCTCCCTGACAGCCCCCTGAAGGCCCAATACGCCTACTTTAACCATGTTCATTCTCCTTACCAACCGCGCTCCTGCATACGAGCTTCAGGAGCCAGTGATGAGATTTCAATGCCTTTCATCGGTGTTCCAAGCTCTTTTGATAATTCAGCAATTAGCTTGTAATCCTGATAATGTGTAGTCGCCTCAACGATCGCTCTCGCAAACTTGGCTGGGTTGTCTGACTTGAAGATCCCTGATCCAACGAATACGCCGTCTGCGCCAAGCTCCATCATCAAAGCAGCATCCGCAGGTGTCGCAACGCCGCCTGCAGCGAAGTTAACGACCGGAAGGCGGCCAAGTTCCTTAATTTCCAGAAGAAGCTCGTAAGGGGCTCCAAGAAGCTTAGCTTCAGTCATCAGCTCATCCAGGTTCATGCCGACAACCTTGCGCACCTGTGCATTCACCTTGCGGATATGGCGCACAGCTTCAACGATGTTGCCTGTTCCCGGCTCGCCTTTAGTGCGGAGCATCGCCGCTCCTTCACCAATCCTGCGGGCAGCCTCGCCAAGGTCGCGGCATCCGCATACAAATGGAACCGTAAAGTCCCTTTTATTTAAATGATACTCTTCATCAGCGGGAGTGAGCACTTCACTCTCATCTATATAGTCAACGCCCATTGCTTCTAATACACGGGCTTCCACGATATGGCCTATTCTGCCTTTAGCCATAACAGGAATCGTTACAGCATTCATGACTTCCTCAACAATGCGGGGGTCAGCCATCCTTGCCACACCGCCGGCAGCACGGATATCGGATGGAACCCGCTCCAGTGCCATAACTGCGACTGCGCCGGCTTCTTCAGCAATCTTAGCCTGCTCAGCGTTGACAACGTCCATGATTACGCCGCCCTTTTGCATTTCTGCCATTCCGCGCTTTACTCGATCTGTACCTGTCTTCACTATAAAATCCCCCTTCTGTAATACCATCTGCTTTTAACAGGCAAAATACCCATTAATTTATAGGAAAATATATTAATTCGATAGGAATTCGTCCAGTTCCCCTAATGAAAATAAACAATAAAAAAGGTCCCCTGTCAAGACAAGGAACCCTTTTTTATCAGACTCTTCCGGAATTTCATCTTCTCCCGATACAGCCATGGCCATTATAAAATTAGAACCAGCCTTTTACAGTTGAAGAAACGCTGCCCCAGAGATCTCCGAAAAAGCCGCCGACTCCGCGCATCATCAGCACGAACCAGTTCGCCTTTTCCACACTTTCGGCCGCCACGACCTCAACCTGGATGCCGCCTTTTCCAGAAAGGAAATCAAGTCCGTTTTCTTTCTCTGACTTCAATGTCAGATAGCCGACCTTTTCACCTTTCTTGACAGGGGCCGTCAGATTGCCGTCTTTATCCAGCTTGTCTTTATCAAGGACAAGCTCTGGCTTATAGCTTTCCTTCTCGCCATTCTTCACGACAAGCTCGATAGCATCCTTAGCCTGTATTTTCACGCTGTCTTCCTTGCCTTTAGTGACAGGCAATGTCTTCTGGCCTTTTACCTGATAGTTTTTTGGAACAATTTCTTCTTTGGAAAAATTGCTGAAAGCATAATCAAGCATTTTTCTTGTTTCATCAAAACGGGATTTATAAGAACCGGAATTCCCCTCACCCTTGGCATTCATCACCACAGTGATATAGCGGTTGCCATCGCGTGTAGCGGTGCCAGTGAAACAGTAGCCGGCAAAATCTGTTGTTCCCGTCTTAAGACCGTCCACTCCCTCATAGCCGAAAACAAGGCTTGGAAGCATCCAATTCCAGTTATCCATCTTGATTTCATCATCAGTGCCTTCTCTGAAGTTTTTAGTCGGAATACTGGTCGTCTCCAGTATTTCCGGATAGTCATGCAGCAGGCGCTGAGCCAGTTTGGCAGTTGCACGGGCAGACATGACATTCTCATCTTCCTCTCCGCCTACCTGGTGGGAACCTTTCAAGTCACGGTTATTCAAACCGGTAGAATTGACAAATTTATAATCCTTCAGGCCCAATTCCTCAGCCTTATCATTCATCATTTTTACAAAATTGCTTTCAGAACCGGCAATCGTCTCCGCAATGGCAATTGTTGCACCATTGGCAGAGTAAATGGACATAGCTTCATATAATTCTCTTATATTATATTTTCCATCTCTTCTTAAAGGGACATTAGACAGTGCTCTATCCTGTGAAACCTTCCAAACATATTCACTGACTGCATACTCCTGATCCCATTTGACTTTCCCTTCTTTAATGGCCTCAAGCAGCAGGTATTCTGTCATGATCTTTGTCATACTCGCAATGCCAAGCACTTTATCCGCATTTTTCGAATAAAGGACTTTGCCTGTCTCGGCCTCTACTACAATTGCAGCATCCGCGTTGATATTCAGAACGTCTTCTGCACTCGCCTTATTCAGGCCGGGAAAAAGGCCTATCACCATCATACAAACAAGGAAACTAGCAACATACTTCCGATAAAAATGTTTTTTCACTGTAATGCCCTCCAACCTTTATATACACCTTCGTTATTTTAACATATCTGTTTCCGAAAACATAGACAGAGTAAATACCCATTAATTGGAGCGGGAAATTTCTAGTCCATTTGATGGGCAGGCTAAAAATGGATAGCTGACGGATGCATCGCATCCTCAATGAGCATAAAAATAAGCCCCAGGATAAAAATCCTGGGACCCTGTATCTGCCAGTGCTCCGGCATGGCTGTTTATGATAAAGAATAGTTCGGAGCTTCTTTTGTGATCTGCACATCATGCGGATGGCTTTCACGGAGCCCGGCGCCTGTCATTCTGATGAACTGTGCCTTTTCTCTCAAGTCGGTCAGATCCTTGCTTCCGCAATAGCCCATTCCTGAGCGGATCCCCCCGACCAGCTGGTAAATCGTATCGGATAACGGCCCTTTGTATGGAAGCCTGCCTTCGATTCCCTCCGGAACGAATTTTTTGTTGTCTTCCTGGAAATAACGGTCCTTTGAGCCCTTTTCCATTGCTCCAACAGATCCCATTCCGCGGTATACCTTGAAGCGCCGTCCCTGGAAGATTTCCGTTTCGCCCGGGCTTTCGGAGACACCTGCGAGAAGACTTCCAAGCATAACGGCATGCCCGCCGGCAGCCAGGGACTTGACGATATCACCTGAGTACTTGATGCCTCCATCGGCAATGATCGCTTTGCCGTGCTTCCTGGCCTCTGTTGCACAGTCATAAACCGCTGTGATCTGCGGTACGCCGACTCCTGCAACAACCCTTGTCGTACAGATGGAGCCAGGTCCGATGCCGACTTTTACGACATCTGCTCCTGCTTCGATCAAGTCTTTAGTAGCTTCAGCAGTTGCAACATTTCCAGCGATGATGGCGACCTCAGGGTAAGCCTCCCTGATCTGCCTGACTGTGTCCAATACCCCTTTTGAATGTCCGTGCGCCGTATCGACTACAAGGACATCTACACTTGCCTTCACAAGCATTTCAACCCTTTTCATCGTATCCTTTGTCACACCGACAGCTGCGCCTGCAAGGAGCCTTCCCTGACTATCCTTGGCTGAGTTCGGAAATTCGATCACTTTTTCAATATCCTTGATGGTGATCAGCCCTTTTAGTACGCCTTCATTGTCAACGAGGGGGAGCTTTTCAATTTTATATTTCTGCAAAATGCTCTCGGCTTCTTCCAGTGTCGTTCCCACCGGTGCCGTTACGAGATTTTCTTTTGTCATAACATCTGAAATTTTGATCGAGTAGTCTTGGATGAAACGAAGATCACGGTTTGTAATGATGCCCACCAATTTCTGTTCATCGTTATTATTGACGATTGGGACACCTGAGATGCGGTACTTGCCCATTAGATGCTCAGCATCAAAAACCTGCTGGTCGGGCGTGAGGAAGAATGGATCTGTAATAACTCCGCTTTCGGAGCGCTTGACTTTGTCAACCTGGTCAGCCTGCTGCTCGATGGACATATTCTTGTGGATGATTCCGAGGCCGCCGGCCCTTGCCATGGCAATTGCCATTTCTGCCTCTGTTACTGTGTCCATGCCGGCTGAGATGATCGGGATATTCAAGCGGACCTTTTCTGTCAGGTCTACATGAAGCTGTACATCTTTCGGAAGCACTTCTGATCTTGCCGGAACCAATAACACATCATCAAATGTTAATCCTTCTTTAACAAACTTGCTTTCCCACATCTTTTTAGCCCCCATTTACTCGAAAATATTATTAGTAGGTTATCAATTGGACAAAATACTGTCAAGAACAGATTGATATGTTCGATTTTTCAAAAAATTAAAAAGAGGTAAAAAGGATGACCTATACATACAAAGGCTGGAGTTCCTATTCGGTCTTCTTTTCGGCAGAAACCACCCAGGCCTATTTAAAAAAGTGCTATACAAGGCATGGCATAGACCAGCCCGAAGCGAGAAGCTATGAGAACTGCTATCCTTTTATTTACTATCTGGAACATGGAAAAATATATTATGAACAGGCAGCTAAATCCCCGCTGCTGATACAGCCTATCATGCTATTCTATGGGCTCGTTCATTTAATCAAGGCATCCATCCTGACGGCGGATCCAGACTACCCTGAAACCACCTCCGTCCTTGCTCACGGAGTTTCAACAAGAAAAAGAAAAAAGCAGCAGTACAGCTTTTTTGAGGATGAAGTAAAATTCCAGAAAACCGGACTGTTTCCCTTTATGGCTGATAAGCTGTTTCACATGAAACATATGGAAGGAGACAAAATCGAGATGGGAGAGCTCTTTGAATATATCCCTGAATTAAATGGCCTGTTTCAGCAGACAGTGGGAACCCCTACCTTTGCCTGCGCAGAACTGACAAAAGGCCTCCTTACAATGCCAGCTTCAATTCTTGATCAATTTCATATGACAGAAGAAAGGTTTATTGACTATTTCAACACGAAGGGCGGCTATAAAATCGAGTCCGCTGAGCAGGGAGAAAGAGGCATGGTTACTTTCTCATGCGGTTCGCTGCCGCCTCAAGATATTAGACCGCTTAAATTCAATATCCATGACAGCAGCCTTTCCTTTCCCCTTACGAAAGGAGACCTTGTCAGCTTCCCGGAGCTGCTCCTTCATTATCTGCTGCTGTATAATCTCAGCATGATCGCCCGTTATGAAACTGAATGGTGGAGCGAGCTGATGAAGATGATGCCTAATAAGGATTATCCCTTCATCCATTCTTTTCTGGAGATTACCCTGCTGAAGGGCCCTTATTTGGTTTACCAGTATTTAATTGGGCAGAAGTAGTTAGTGGTGCCGGATTAGGATCTGGTGAGTTAGTGATTAGGAGCGGAACTTGGTGGTGAGGCTGAAATTAGGACGGCGTTAAGAAGCTTTTAGCTTTAAAAGTCTATGTTGTGAAGCGGCGGGAATATACGTGGTTGAAATAGGGAGTGAGGCTGCTAACAGTGTTGGGCTGGGATGAGGCTATTTTGAAGGCAGAGCTTCGGACAGGGTTTTGACTGGTGGGCTTTCATGCCGCTGGACGCTGGTTGATTGGCACTGGCACTGGATGTACTTGCCCGTATTTAGGCTGGGGAGCTTTATCTGGTATTTAAGGCATATGGTAAATTAAATGGGGGAGCCGGTAAATTAGTCGGCCAATTGATTAAATAAATCGCAAAATTGGTAGATTATCGGTTGAATTAATTAAATTCTCAGCTTAAGCAGCCGTTCTTCCCAATATTTCAAGCAAGGAAATGTCCCTTTGCCCATCCAGCATGGTTTTCAAACAATTTCCGGAATCTATAGCGGCGGGCTATGGCTGTTTTGAGGCAAATGGTAAATTAAATGGAGATTTGGTAAATTATTTGGCCATTTGATTAAATAAATCGCAAAGTTGGTAGATTATCGAGCCAAATGATTAAATTCACAGCCAAAGCAGCTGCTCTCCCCAATATTCTCGACGAAAACCTGCTCATTTCGCCCACGCCGTCACTAATTTCCGCCCAAGAACACTTTTCTTATTAAAACCTTCTCCATTTCTCTAAAAACAGCATAAAAAAAAGAACAGTCCCGCAGACTGTTCTTCGTTTCGCCCGGCAGCGTCCTACTCTCACAGGGGGAGAGCCCCCAACTACCATCGGCGCTGAGAAGCTTAACTTCCGTGTTCGGTATGGGAACGGGTGTGACCTTCTCGCTATCGCCACCAGAC
>NZ_JBNILH010000020.1:0-20100 GCF_050107595.1 Bacillus infantis | reverse complement strand
ATGAGTAGATGTGGACATCCACCAGTGCGGTTATATTTTTACTCAGTCACCAATTTCTGTAAGAGGTTGATTAGTGGGTTATAGCTCTTTTTTTCTCATTGTGTCCAGAAATATCCTTTCAAGTATATATACTCCAGATATAAAGGCATTTACCGTTTGGTAAACAACTATGAAATTCTAAGAAAACATGAGTAAATCGGCGTTTTAGCTTCTTTTATTGAGGGAGCATTCCTGTAATAAGTGAATCTCTGCTTATGGTAGAAGGGTAGCAGTTTTGTTTAAGAAAGAGATGAGAAACCTTCTTATAATGGTTTCGTAAATAGTAAAAGGAGCTAGACGATTAAGAATTAATTTATATTAGGAAATATCAAAAAGGGGAACTAAAAAAGAGGCGTGATACACGCCTCCAATCTTATCTATCAAAACGCGGTTTCTACTACACTTTTGGATTCAAAAGCATCCCTAATTGTTGGATACATAGCAGAAACAAGCCACTCTTTGGATGAAGCATCATACGTTAAAAAGACAGAAAAACGGTTATAGGACTCTTCAAGCGGTTTATCTTCGTTGAACCCTTTAATATATTCATTTCTTTTGTAATGGAATTCCACGGGTACAGAGATTGCGTATTCGCCTTCCTTATTAATTAAAGCCGGATCGGCAGTATTAATTCGAGTTCCCAAAGCTTCGCCTTTCCAGTAATGTTTTTGTTTAACATCGAATTGGATGTCTTTCGTAAGGTCTGTGATCATATTATGCGACGCAGCTGTTACTAATGAGGGATCCTGTTTGATTAGTGCTTCCATTTCCTGTTTCGCAAATGTATTAATAGATTCTATCAACTCTTTTTTTGTGGATTCATCTGAAAAAGGCTGAAATTTCATTTCTATTTTTTCAGTATTCTCCTCAAGAGTTAAAGGTTCGCTTTTTATGACTCCCCACGGAAGTTCGAACTCGCCATGCAGCTTTGTAGTTCCGTCTGAAGCAAACGGTCCGAAAAGGTTTTTCTTTTGATCTTTGGATATTTTCTGGCCGGTACTTTTACCGTTTGCAAATACTGTCGCATCCTCTAAGTCTGATTGTATCTCTACCTTCTTTCCGGCAAGATCCAAATCAACCTCGGCAAGAAAATCAGGGTCTCCGAACAGAGCAAGTTCTTTTTCTGAATTTACTTCTGTAAACTCATATCGTTTTTCCCCGGATACTATGTAATTGCCTGGTGCCAAATTATGTAATGTTGTTTCCTGGCTGCCGGATTTTGAGTCTAATACCTTCTTTCCATTTACCTTGACGACTGCATCGTTCTGATCAGTTGATACATTCAATGTGTATGTCCTTGCATAAATTTGATAGGACGCCAGCAATCCTTCTTTTTTTCTTAAGTAGAAATCTCCGGCGAGGAGAATTTCTGCTTCCGTAGTTCCTGGCTGGAAAATAGGGTTTACTCTTTTTGCTTCCAAGTCATCCTCCATAATAGCAGCCTGAGCCTTTAATATCTGCATACTTTCTATCAAGTACTGAGGTTCTTCCTTGGAATAGGATACTAATTGCTTGAGATTATCCTTTGACATATGTACGTCTTTTTCTGTGTTAACGATTTTTTTCAGAGCAGCTGTGTCTTCATTCATGATTGCCTGTTCAAAGTCCTTTATCAGTTCTTCCTCATTTGGTTTGGTTAAGAAATATACTAAAACCAGCAGAGCTGCAATGACAAAAGCTGCAGCGGCAATAACTTTCGTTTTATTTTTCTTTATAAGTGGATTTAACTGCATAATAGCCTCCTTGAGTATATAAAAAATTACCAATTTTTATCTTAACAATATTTGTATATAGAGGTAATAGGCTTTTAAGGTCTTTTTTTAGCTGGGGTTTCCCAACTATTTCCTTAGGTTATTTGAACTAAAGGGGATTAATTCCTATTTCTCCGAAAGAATTTCTAACTATCTAAGGAAGCCCTTTATAGTGCCGGCCAATTAGGGTGCTTGGGAACATACCAATCCTGAAGTTTTTGAAAAAAGATGGTGTATTTATACAGTTTTGTTTGTACGCCAATTTTGAAGTGGCTATTTACATTCGGGTTTGTCATTCCATGAATGTTTTTAGGCACCTTTTTGATAAACTTCTATTGAAGAAATAAGCGGGTAAATTTAAGAAGGAATAACAAATGATGGTGCGGAAATATTAAGGTAATTGAGGTATTTTAAGAATCATAATGCATTTTAATTACTTTCTGGGAGGTTATTATTTTGTCTCTAGCAACGATTGAGGATTTTCAGAAGCTGGATATCCGTATTGGTACTGTAATATGTGCTGAACCCTTTCCGGAGGCTCGTAAGCCAGCAATTAAGTTAGAAATTGATTTTGGTGAAGAATTAGGAATTAAACAATCTAGTGCACAGATCACAAAAAGGTATAATCCAGAGACAATATTAGGCTGTCAAGTAGCCGCAGTTGTAAATTTTCCCCCTCGGCGAATTGCAGGATTTAAATCTGAAGTATTAGTTATCGGGGGCGTTCCAGAAGATGGTGATGTAGTACTATTGAAGCCTGATGAGCCTGTAAAAAATGGTACACCGATTGCCTAAGTACAGGTCTGGTAATCTCCCAATCATCGAGTGAAGAAGATAGCTCGCCCTTTACTTTAGGTATGTAGCATTTCAGATTGTGAAGAAGTATGCCTCAAGTAAAGGGTGCCTATATTCCAGATTTCAGCTGCCAACCAGGCAGCTTTTCTTTATAACTAACGCGTTTGCGGAAGGATAATAAATCTTTTAAAGCGAAGCAAATATGTGGATCTCTTTAAACAGGAGGCATACTAAATGAATAAGATTATTGATGATATTAAGGTAGTGATTGGTGCAGGAGAATATATGAATAATCCCGGCTGGATACATACTCAAGAGGAAGAATTAAATTTATTAAATGAAAATACTTGGCAATGCAGATTTGAAAAAGACTCGGTAAAAGCTATATTAGCTGAACACGTTTGGGAGCATCTTACTTACGAAGAGGGTCTTAAGGCAGCAGAAATGGTTATTAAATACTTGAGGCCGTCCGGTTATATTCGCTGCGCTGTTCCTGATGGCAACTTTCCAGATGAACACTACCAAAAAATCGTTCAAGTTGGCGGACCTGGACCAAGCGACCACGCAGCAGCTAGCCATAAGATAGTCCATGATTTTCAATCA
The DNA here is from genome assembly GCF_050107595.1 of Bacillus infantis. GTDB lineage: Bacteria > Bacillota > Bacilli > Bacillales > Cytobacillaceae > Bacillus_AB > Bacillus_AB infantis_C. The sequence continues at coordinate 16,912 of NZ_JBNILH010000020.1, read as the reverse complement.
TTGACGAAAATGTTTGAAACCGCTGGATATGAAGTGAAATTACTTGAGTATTGTGATGACGAAGGTAATTTTCATCAAAACTTTTGGGAGGGTGCCGATGGTGTTATCTTTCGTTCCAAAAAGTACGATCCCAGAAACCAAGGTGAAAAACTTGTATTTCCCTCGCTGATTATTGATGCTGTAAAGCCAAAATAGAAGATAAATAAATAAAATTTAGGGGGTGACGAGAATGAAATACTATCTTGAACAGATTGTCAAAGACCTAGTTACAAAGAACATAGAAAGGTATTGGGGGAATTTTGAAATTGTTGCTTACGCACTATTCGATAAAACCAATGTTTATCTGTTCAATCATCCTGAATTTGATAACGTTCATCCTCACTCATACAAGATTTTGAAATGGGATGAACAATTTGTTGGAACTTCAATAATCCTTTATGAAGGGTACCCTACCGCTATTGTCGATTTGGAAATGTACAAGGACTATGAAGGGCTTTATTCCATTTTAGTTCACGAATTATTCCATGGTTATCAGTATATAAAAGGGGAAAAGCGCTTTCCCGATGAAATAATGGGCGTTACATATCCCTTGATAAAAGAAAACGCAGAACTGCGATGTCGGGAAAGGAAAACTCTTTATAATGCATTGTTCGAAACGAATATCAGTAAAAAGAAACAATGTCTTAGTGATTTTATAACCATAAGGGAAAAAAGGGCAGAAGTAATAGAAGAGTATCTAATATATGAAAATTTGGTTGAAACTGTAGAAGGCCCTGCCTGGTATGTTGAAATAAAAGCTTATTTAGAAAAATCTCCGCTGGATAACGGTTTGGTTTTAAACAATTATGGAAATCACCTGATAGACACGGTGGCATCAACCTCAAATATAAGAAGGAGTTGTTACAGTTCTGGTTTGGTTTTGTGTTTGTTGTTCGATGAGTTTTCACCTAATTGGAAAGAAAGTTTCTTCGATACAGATGCAACAATTTATGATTTAATTAAAGACCTGAATATTGCACCACGAAATTTCCAAATTAAAAATGTAGAAATAAGGACGGAAACGGAGGAAGCATTTAATTTTGCTGTTGAATCAAGGAAGGAAGAAATTGAAGAATTTGAAGAACAGTCAGGAACCCGACTTGTGATCGAAGGAGAAATCACTTCGTTAACTTTTGACCCAATGAATATCATCTCTTTTGAGGGCAGGTTATTACATAAAAATTATATAAAAGTAAGGATAAATAACAAGGAATATCTTATCCAACAACCAGTCCTTGCTTATTGTGAGAATGGATTGAAACACATTAATAAGCTGCACCTCTATTTGAAGGACCAACCAATCGAAAGTGGCCAGTCGCTTACATTACCAGGTATTGGAGATATAAAGGGACGGTATACAAGACGAGAAGACTCAATCTATTTACTTGTTAATTAGCGCATTTTTAAGATTTCGGGTGAAGTGATTTATGGATGTAATCATCCATTTTTTTTAAAATGACCGGAGCAATATTAATTGAATTGTAACTATGTGAAGTTAATTCGTCTGTTTATTTACAAGGGGGGGTATCATATGAAATTGACGAAAATCTTATATTCTATAAGTATGTTGTTTATTTTCTTAGCTGGATGCAATAGCGGTTTTCTTGACAATCCAGTTAAAGGTAACCCGACTCCAAAAGATTTTCTTGAAAATGAAAGTGCTGATATATTTTTTCTTGATGGGATTGTTTATTCTAAAGCCCAGGATGTTGAATGGGTTTCTGATTTGGAATATCAATTAGGTGAACAAATCGGAGAAATAACTAAACAAACAGATAAGGCTCACAGTTTTAAAAACGGGACTGCAAATAAATTACCTGTTGGAACTAAAATATATGAAACAGATACTTCAGCATATATTGCAAAAGTAGATGGGAAGGAAATACCGTATTTAAAAATGATTGAAGGTTAAACATTGTTTGTGTTCCAGATCAGCTGCCAACCAGGCAGCTTTTTTATATAACTGATCGGGCAGTTCTAATCTTGCAACGTGAAAATTTTCCTGTTTAGCGGTTTGTTGAGAAACTCCATATAAAAACTGTAACCTTTCTTGCAGCTCAAACGATTAATATACGAAGACTAAACAAGGGGGGAATAATTTGGCCGGCAATGAGAGGTTGGAGGAGAGAATCGATCAGATTTATAAGAGCCATTATTTGGATGTATATCGTTTTCTTGTTTGCTTTACTGGGAACCAGAATGATGCCGAGGATTTAACTCAAGAGGTTTTTTTACGTGTCCTGAATACCATATCCAGAGTCAAAAATATTGACCATCAAAGAACTTGGATTTTCTCCATTGCAAAGCACGTTGCCATTGACAATTACAGGAAAAGAAGATTTTCTTCCCTTTTTACCGAGGGCTTCTTTAAACATCTTGTCTCGGCCGAAAAAGAACCGGGAGAACTAATTGAGGAAAACGAAATGAAAAGGATCGTTCACAGTGCTATATCAAAGCTAAAGCCAAAGTATAGGACTGTAGTGATCCTAAGAGGCATAAATGAATTTTCAATCCGGGAAACATCCGAGATCCTTCAATGCAGTGAGTCAAAGGTCAAAGTAGATTATCACAGGGCCTTAAAAATACTTAGAATGAAGTTAAATTGGGATACAGAGGAGGTCATCGGAAATGCAAACTGATAAAGACTTGTTCGACTTAATAAAGGAAACATACCCAATCAGCACAAGAGAGGAGTTTGTCTTAGAGACAGCCGATAAACTCAAAAAATCGGCCAGGCAGCTAAACAGAAGAAGCAGGCTCAAACAAGTTACAGTTGCTTCAACCAGTATTGCCATGTGTACATTAGCTCTTTCAGGGTTCTTCTTTTATGGCGGAAAAGATACTTTTTATAACAACTTTTCCACTCCTCAAAATGAAAATACAGCTTCCACAGCAGCTTTAAAAAACCAGGCTCCTTTAGTATATATCTACCATTCACACAATCAAGAATCTTTTGTATCAGCATCAGAATCATCAAGGAATAATTCAGATGACTTGTTTCACAAAGAAAAAAATATTTCATTAGTTGGTGAGCGATTAAGCCATGCACTTAAAAGCAATGGAATTCATTCTATCCACGATCATACCAATATCCAGGAGGAATTAGAAGGAAATAAACGCTCGTACAGCGAGGCATATCAAGTTTCCAGAAAACCACTTGAAGATGCTTTAGCAAATAATAAAACGCTAAAAATGGTCCTTGATATACACAGGGATACATTAAAGAGAAGCCAGTCAACGATTAGAATAGATGGAAAGGACTATCCTAAAATTGCATTTATTGTATCAAAATCCAGTGCTAAATATGAAGAGAATTTTAAATTTGCACAACTGCTGCATGAATATACTGAAGAAGAATACCCCAGCTTATCCAGGGGAGTCTTTACTAAAGAAACCCCTGCTGGAAGTACTTATAATCAAGATCTGTTTGGTAATTCTGTGCTGTTAGAAGTGGGAGGAAAGGAAAACACTTTGGAAGAGGAGTATCGAACTGTTGATGTTCTTTCAGAAATCATTAGTGAGATACTTGCCGACTGGAACGAATTAGAATAGGAGTAAAAGAATTGGTTATTTTATTGATGATATAAGATTCAATGTCAGCTGCCGAAACTCTGGCAGCTAATTTTCAGCTTGCCATGTGTTACAATAATTGTAATATTTTTGCAGGGAGCTGATCATAATCTTATCTGAACTATTATTAACTTTTATAGTAACTCTTGTGATTGTTGCTGCTATCAGCTTCGCAGTAGATACCTTTATTCCGGATAGAAATTCTGAAAGGCTCAAAAATTTTAGAGTCCTTTTTACGCAAACTTCAGTTATAACATTACTTCTTGTATTCATTCTTTAGGTCTCTTAACCAGATGGATGTTTATGCTGCCGAAAACAGGTGGCTTTTCTTTTTCTGCAAGGGAAAAAGTTATTAGAGAATTTACTTTTCCGCAGAGGATTTTTTATATAAAAGTTAAGGAGATTATTATTTGAAATCACTAGATATGGCTAAGTTAATTGATTTAGACAAGATCGCGAAGATTGATGAAGAAGTAATTGGCAACAACAGCAGATATGGATACATTAGGAAAGCCATTGAAGAAGAGAGAGGTATTGCTGCTAATGACAAAAATCTTATCGTAGGTTTTCTAATATTTGATACTCATTTCTTTGGCTGTAGTTTCATTTCACTGTTGATTGTTAAACCAAATGAAAGAAGAAAAGGTTATGCTGCATCGCTTATTGAGTATTTTATAAGCATATCGCCAACAAAGAAAGTTTTCTCTTCAACCAATAAATCAAATCAAAGTATGCAGGAAGTTTTTAAAAGAACTGGATTCATACATAGTGGGTTTATTGAAAATCTGGATGAAGGAGATCCTGAAATCGTTTACTTTAGATCTAAATAATTTTCTATTTAAATTAGGCTGTATAAACAGGGGCACACGAATGAGCCCCCTTTAGGTTTAAAAGGAAGGTGTTTTAATGAAAGATGTTCCTGAAATTCAAATATACTTAGGTTTCTTTATGGCTATCATTGCTTTCCTTCAGGTGTTGAACCACTGGGGGGAAAGAGTGGTTTTATCTATTTTCTTTTTAATTGGCGGAATGGGTGTATTAGTTCTTAACTTTGCTGCACTATATAAAAAGTTTAAAAATAATAGTAGCACTTTGCATAAAGAAGAGTAACTCAGTAAACGGGGCGTTTGTTCAAATACAGCATTAAAGTATAGGGCTGCTTTGTAAAAGAAAGGAGCAGAGTAAATTGAAACAAATATGGGAGAGATTTAAGACAGTAAAAGGCTCCTCGTTAATAGGAGTTTTCGCTAATAAGCTTGATACATACCTAGTCAATAAAGACCTTCTACTTCACTCTGTTGAACCTTTACTCTACATTAGAAAGGAAAATCCATCTGACATAAAGTATTGGAAAATAGACTGGATTGAAGACAGCAAAGGTGATGACTTTCTATTGCTTAAAGAACAGAACACCCCTGAACCAATTAAATATGAACTAATAGATGGACCGCATCAAAAACATATCATAATGGGTTCAAGCTTTTCGTTTCAACCAAATATAATAGCCAATGTAAGTGGACACGGTTTTAAGGATAATAATAATGAGATCTTATCTTCCGTTGTTTTAGAGCTTGAGCACATGTTCATTTCTATAAAAACAGGGCCCGTAATAGAAATTAGAATTACAAAAGAAGAACCTAGTGATTTAGGCAGCAGAATTTTTACAACTTGTTAGAGCCAAGGGGACAGGTACCTTGGCTCACTTTTGTGGCTGAGCCACGGGGTCTGTCCCCGTGGCATGCCTGACTCCACAAGTTAGAACTGTGGAGTCAGGCAGTTTATCTATGCGGGCACCCGGCATTTAATGAGAGGCTTTTGAAGAATACATTCCCACCATTTCATTTAAATAAGTCCGAAATTCTTCAACATAGTTTCTCGGCTCTGTTAATACGAGATTGGTTCCAAAGCTCGCTAAAAATTGGAAGCCAATACTGTTTTGTGGAACGTGGATAGTTGCTAATAAGTAATCAGAGTTATAGGCTTCAATGCTATTTCGGCCGTATCTTTCAATGAATTGATCTTTTATGCCAGGCGAAATCAGTGCCTTGACCGTGACTAGTTCCGGCTGGTAAATTGCCTCCTGCTCTTGTTCCAGGATCTCATCTCTTGTGCTAAACGTTTGTTCCTTCATCTCGAGATGATCCATCCGGGATAATTTGAACGTTCTATATCTCATGCGATGTAAACAGAATCCTTTCAGATACCAGCTCGTCTCACTAAAATGGAGCTGATGCGGCTCGACAGTTCTTTTCAGTGCGCTGCCATTTTTATCTACATATTCAAATAATACTAATCTTTTCTTTAATATTGCTTCCTGACATGTCTTCAAGGTTTGACGTATTTCAGACCGGCCCTCCCAATCATAAAAGGACAGTTGAATGGTATCTTTGGGTGATAATGAGTTAACCATTGATTCAATTTTTCTGATCGTTATTTCAACTTCTTCGGTCATTAGAATTTGTTCCAATCCTCCGAGTGCAGTCAATATATTTTCTAGATCTGAGCTGCTTAAAAGGCGTTTATCAACCTTGTATTCATCCATCATGCCGAAGCCGCCATGAACTCCATGGACCGAATAAATCGGGATATTTGATAAACTTAAGGTTTCCATATCGCGAAGTATCGTTCTTTTGGAAACATTAAATAATTGAGCAAATTCTTTGGTGGATACGATATCCTTTTTTAGTAAGATCATGATAATGGAAATTAAACGCTCAATTTTTCCCATAGGTGCCCCTTTTACAAATTAGTTTGAAATGATGACATACAGCTGTCACCTCTTGTTAATTATACTGAATTTATAACAAATAGGAGGTAATGATTTATGGCAGCTATTGCATATTTAAGTTTTGATGGAAACGCAGAACAAGTGATTGAATTTTACTCAAAGGCCTTAACCGCAATTGAAGTGAAGAAAGTTAAGTTTGGAGATATTCCACAAGATTCAAAATATCCATTGCCGGCAAACGAATTGAATATGATCATGGAGTCTTCCATAGAATTTGAAGGCGGGAAAATCATGATGTCAGACGTTTTGCCGTCAATGAAGAGGGTAACTGGCGAGCTGGTAAATGGGAATAATGTTTTGATTAGTCTGGTTATGGAGGATAAGAAAAAATTAGAAGGATACTTTCGACACTTGTCTGTTGGCGGCAATGTGGTCATGCCGCTGTCCAGAACCCCTTGGTCATCATGTTTTGGCATGCTGGTTGATAAATACGGAGTAAATTGGAAATTTAATAGTGACGCAGATCAGTTTCTTGATCATGTACTATCCAACAAACAATAGCTCATTCTGAGCGATGTTTTTACAGAGAAGGCCATTATTTTCAGGTTTGATTGATGAAAATAGTTTTTTCTCCTGGCAGTCAAAAGCTGGCGCTTAAACTATAAGGTACTTATCTTCAGATCAGTTGATAAAATAGGAAACCATTTCTTGTACCATAAAGGAGCATTTAAAGTTATTGGGAGAGCATTAAATTGTAGTGTTTAGATTAAAACGTTATCAAAATCTAATGGCTGGAACATTCCCCCTAATAATGTTCCAGCCTATTTTTGTAATATACTTGACTTCGTGTTAGCTTGTTTACCGTCTGAAAAGGCCGAAGAAGCCGATATTTGGCGCTGAGTTGACCGGTGAAATTGATGCGGTTGGCAAAGATGACGCGGTTTCAAGTAGTCGAAAGAGTATTCGGGTTAAGTGCAAAGACTTTTGGTGCTCAGGCAATACTAATGCCTTCACGAAGACACCCCGCTGGTGATCAAGTCATCCGAGATGTCCTATGAAGAAGCCGCCGCTGTCGTGACGGTGCAACTACCGCACTAATGCCTTTGCGATAACAGAGCTGCGGCGCAGACAAACTGTTCTGATTTATGGTGCATCTGGAGCGGTGGGGATTTCTGCGGTGCAGATTGCTAAATAACCTGGGCCAATGTCACGGGAGTATGCAGTACAGTAAATATAGATTTGGTAAAGTCGCACGGACCCGATCAGGTCATTGACTAACCCGGCAGGAATTTACAAAAAACGGTCACACCTATGGTGTCATTTTTGATGCAGTAGGAAAGCGTTCCTTCTCACAATATAAGCAATCCCTCAAGCATAAAGGTATCTATCTTCCACAGTACCCTCAATATCCATTCGAGCCAAGGGGACAGGTCCCTTGGCTCTTTTTAGAAACTAGGCCATGGGACCTGTCCCCCTGGCATATCCCAACAGGGGAAAGCCCTTTTTGGTTTTCCCTGGAAATAGTGTGGTAAATAATAAAGATTAACTAAAGCGGGGAGGCATTTTATGAGAGTCCTTGTGATTGGAACGGAAGACTTGACCGGGGAGCATGTGATCAAGCAGCTGTCGGACAAGCAGTATGAGGCCGTAGCATTGGTCGGCACAAAGAGTAAAGCAGAGGAAATGGGAAGGCTGGGTGCAAAGGATGTTTTTGTGCTGGAAAATGATGATTATGCCCAGGTCTTTTCAGCTTGTGATGCGGTCATTTATGTGGGCGATGCGAGTGCGCGGACGGGAGAAAGCAAGCCGATCCTGATAGACCATCAGTCGGTCATTGGTTCGGTCCAGGCTGCAAAGGATCAGGGAGTAAAGCGCTTTCTGCTGATGAGTGCGATGCGTGCGAATGAGACGGACACAGGCGGTTCAGGAACCGACGGGGCGAAAAATCAGCCGGAGGAGCTTTTAAGAAACGCCCAGTTAACTTATACCATAGTACGGACAGGCAAGCCTGTAGACAAGCCGGGGAAAGGGAAGATTAAAGCAGCACTTTCTCTTAAAAGCGAGGAAAGCGAAATGCCGAAAGAGGATATTGCGACTGTACTGGTCGAGGCACTGGAATTGGAGGAGGCTTACAACAGAACCATTGAAGTGTCTTCAGGAGAAACGCCGATCCGCGAGGCCTTGCAGCAGCTAGAAAACTAAAAACATACTTAACTATTTCATGAAAAGGGTGATAGGATGTCCAATATGAAAAAATACCTCCCAGCCGTTCTGAAGGGGACTGCGGCACTCGGGGCTGCGGCAGCTGCGACCTATTTCTACCGGAAGGATGATACACAGCAGCAGCATTCCATCCTGAGGAATTTCCCGCTCCTTGGCAGGGTCAGGTATATGACAGAGAGAATCGGTCCTGAGCTTAGGCAATACTTATTTGAAAGCAATAACGAAGGCACCCCTTTTTCCCGGAAAGAGTTCGAGGATATCGTCAAGGCGGGCAAGTATAAGGAGCGTCTGATTGGCTTCGGTTCGGAGCGGGATTTTTCAAAAAGCGGCTATTATATCCGCAACAGCATGTTTCCGAAGCAGCGGGAAGAATTGCGGATCGATAACAGCCAAAAGATCAATACAAAAGTTTATAAAGTGGATGAAGAAGGCCTTATGACAAGGAAGGAGCATCGGGAGGAAAGCCAGACAGATCCCTATTTTTTAACAGACGAAGATGCAGTCATCCTCGGCGAGCATACCTGCCGGCAGCCGTTCAAGCTGAAAGGGCTTGTCGGGCAGTCTGCGATGAGCTATGGCGCGCTTGGCGACCGGGCGATTACAGCTTTGTCTCAAGGGCTTGGCATTGCAGGCGGAACGTGGATGAATACCGGGGAAGGCGGCCTTTCTAAGTATCACTTAATCGGAAACCCGGACATTATGATGCAGATCGGGCCCGGACTGTTTGGTGTCCGGACGCCGGGCGGGGAGTTTTCATGGGATGAATTTGAGAAGAAGAGCAAGATCGAGCAGGTAAAGGCATTTGAAATCAAGCTGGCGCAGGGGGCAAAGATCCGCGGCGGGCATATCGAAGGGGAAAAGGTTAACGAAGAAATTGCGGCAATCCGCCTTGTGGAGCCTTGGCAGACCATCAACAGCCCCAACCGATTCTACGAGTTTAACAATTATGATGAGCTGTTCCAGTTCATTGAAAAGATGCGGGATAAAGGCGGAAAGCCGGTTGGCATCAAGATCGTGGTCGGAGACCTGGACTCTCTTGAACAAATGGCCCAGGTGATGAAGGAAACAGGGATGGGCCCTGATTTCATCACGGTTGACGGCGGTGAAGGCGGGACAGGAGCCACCTATCAGGAGCTTGCTGATGCAGTGGGGCTGCCTATTGGATCTGCACTGCCGGCTGTTGATGAAATGCTGGTTAAATATAAAGTCCGGGACAGGGTGAAGCTGATTGCGTCAGGCAAACTGATTACTCCGGATAAAATTGCGATTGCTCTCGCCATGGGAGCAGACCTCGTCAATATCGCCCGCGGATTCATGATCAGCGTCGGCTGCATCATGGCGGAGAAATGCCATACGAACCACTGTCCTGCAGGTGTCGCTACAACAGATCCAAAGCTCCAGGACGGACTTGTCATTGAGGAAAAACAATACCGGGTCGCCAATTATGTGGTTTCCCTGCGTGAAGGGCTGTTCAATCTGGCCGCAGCTGCAGGCCTCGACACCCCGACTAAATTCGAACGAAAGCATATTGTCTATAAAGACGAATGGGGAAGAGTATCGGCTGTCCAGGATATGATCCTTACACCGAAAAAGGTAGATGAAATACAGGAGAAGGAACAAGAGTGAGCCAGGGGGACAGACCCTCTGGCTCGTTTGAGCCAAGGGGTCTGTCCCCCTGGCTCATTTTGATATAATATAAAGTTATATACGTTATTGGCGGTGATTTGGAGAGTGAAGAGCATTAAGGTTAGTGATTTGGTTGAGAAGTTTTCATTGAAAGTGCTGGCCGGGAAGGATAATCTGGATAAGCTGATCACTCAGTCCAAGGTGCACAGGCCGGGCTTGGAGTTTGTGGGGCATTTTGACTTTTTCCCAACAGACCGGATTCAGATTTTGGGGAGGAAAGAGATTAACTTTTTACATAAGCAGACTGAAGAAGAACGGAAAATCAGAATCGGAAATATCGTCAACTATCATCCGCCGTGCTTTATTGTAACGACAGGTGATAAGGGGCTGACGTATTTAAGGCATTATTGCAATGAGTATGGCATCCCGCTGCTGACAACTGAAATTCCTGAAACGACTTCGGATTATATCTCTCAATTAGATGCTTATCTGGTGAAGGAGCTGGCAGAGGAAACCTATGTTCACGGTGTTTGTGTGAATGTGTTCGGAATGGGGATTCTGCTGCGGGGGAATTCGGGAGTGGGGAAGAGCGAAACAGCTCATACGCTGATTGGACGTGGACATCGGCTCGTGGCTGATGATATTGTCGTGCTGAAGAAGCTCAGCCCGCAGACCCTCCTGGGGACGCATGATGAAAAAACGAAAGAGTTTCTGGCTCTCCGGAGTGTAGGCCTGATCAATGTTGTACGCTCCTACGGACTGAAGGCATTCCAGAATGAAACGCGGATTTCACTGGATATTCAACTGACGAAATGGGAAAAGAATTCGTTGAACAATGATTTGGAGCATCAGCCTGATTTCACGGAATATCTGGGCGTCAAAGTGCCCTCAATGGAAATCCAGCTTCAGCCGGGACGCGACGTAGCCGGATTGATTGAGGCAGCTGCGAACAACTGGTATTTGCGGCAGCAAGGGTACAGCGCTGCGGCAGATTTCATGAGCAGGCTGGATGGTGAATTTTAATTGAAGGATGAAGGGCCTTGCGGGGCTCTTTTTTTTGTGATTTCTTTTCTGCAGCAGAATTAGAGTGGGGAAAATGAAACATTACAGCTTTAGTATCGTCTATAATAAAGATGAATTATTTGGAAATTTTGGCGGTTGGCAGAGGGAAGGGATACTTTTGAAGAGAGCAGCGGCATTCATCATCCTGATGCTGTTATTAGCAGGCTGCAGCAGCGTTCAGCATAATACAGAATTAGAAAAGTCCATTTCCGATATCGTAGAAAATAAGGATAATAATGAGATAGCTCTTGACTCACTGGCCAGTTTCGATTGGGAAAAGGCATATTTATTCACGCCTTATAGCCCTCAGGATTCTATAGAGGAACAATTGGGTGTTTCTTTTAACGATCCCAGCAGCATTGACTTTAGAGAAGATATTTATCTGCTGGTCTTCATGAATGAGGGTGAAGTTGTGCAGTATGCCGAAGTGGAAAGGCATGGATCCGACTTTACGATCGGAGAAGGGGAGTTTTTGACGCCTGCTGAGGATGTTATCACGATCGAAAGACCATAAATATAACATCATAGTTAAAATCGAAAATACAAAGCTGGTATAAAGTGATCCAGGCAATGCTGAAAAAATTAAAAGATAGAACTGCTGAATGTTCAGTCCTAAGGCAATTTTTTTCAACATCAGCAGATCAGGAAGCATTGCTTCAGGGGGAATGTGAATTGAGATTCTTTTTGGCTGTTCCATTATTAATAATCGGGAGTTTTTTAATAAGTATAACCGTAGACAGCTTAGGCAGCACCGGCAATACTATCATGCATATGATTGGTGTGGCCATTAATTTATTTGCTGTTTTTTATATATGGAAAAAGAAAGACTGATGAGTAATAAGATAAAGGCGAAGCTGGAGGGGAAGGATGATAAGGAACAATATTCGGGCCATTGCGATCTGTGTGTTCAGGAAAGATGACTCTATACTTGTGGCTGAGGGATTCGACAAAGTTAAGCAAGACTATTTCTACCGTCCGATTGGCGGGGGAATCGAGTTTGGCGAAAAAAGCACTGAAGCGCTGGAAAGAGAAGTGCTGGAGGAAATCGGGGAAAGCATTACAAACCTGATTCATTTAGGCACCATTGAAAATATTTTTACCTATAACGGGGTTCCCCGGCATGAAATAGTTTTTATTTATGATGGGGAATTCTCTGACCAATCTATCTATCAGAAATCTCCTTTCCAGGGACTGGAGGATAATGGGGAGTCGTTCAGATTAATGTGGAAACCTATAAGCGATTTTCAAAATAAAGGCTTAAGGCTGGTTCCAGAGGAATTATTATCACTGATTCAATAGACAGGGGGAGTAAGGTTGAAAAAAATAGTCTTGTTCTTTTTTGCCTTGATGTTCTTAGCTGCCTGTTCAAAAGAAGTGAACACTTTTGACTACCGATTTGCTGGGGAAAGCGAGCACTGGGAAGCCGAGTACGTGTTTAAAGGGACAGAGGAGTGGGGCGAAAAAAATGGAAGGCGCACATACTCTAATGAAAATAGTGATGAATTTTTTCTGGAGTATAAAGGGCCTTTAGAAGAGCTTTCATCCCTGAAAAACCTTGAGTACTCTTATGAAACTTCAGCAGGGAGCGGAGGCGGCACAAGAGAATTTGATGCACCCCGACAGAAAAGGTTTTTAAAAGCGGCGTATCTTCAGAGAATACCGGCACAGTGAATGAGGATGATATTATCAAAGTTTATGTAAAATGGGATGATGCCGAGGAGACTTTTGAATTGCACAGGGAAAAGCAGTAGACTTTTAAACTTGTAAAAGTGAGGTTATAGTTAATGACTGTGAAAAAGCGTTTCTTCATTGGAATGGCCATTGCGGCGGTTTTCTCCTTCATTTGGCTTCTGCCTGCACGGGGGAGCGAGGGACAAATTGCTAATGAAATTGCGAAAAAAACTTCTGATGTAAGGATAGATCATATAGAAGTGATCGATAACAACCTATCCGTTGCTTTCCTGCACACTGCAGCAGGCGAGGAAAGGGAAATGTATTTGGAAAGGTCATTATTTTCATGGGAGGCCAAAAAAGATTTTGCCTTTATACCGGAAGGAATACATGAACCGATTCATCTTGCCTTCTTCAATTCGCCATTCACAGGCGAAGAAGAATACAACGCTGTGATTCTCAGGGTATTTGATAAAGAGATAGACCGTGTTGAAATTGTAAAAGGAGATCAAACCATCCACAGCTTCAAGCTTCTGACTAAGACTGCGGATGAAAGGTTCGGACTATTCAGAACGGATAATGAGGAAATCTACGATGCTGAATATATTGCTTACAATGCAGAAGGTGAAGTGGTTTTTAAGAACAAGTTATCTTAAAGATCTGTCCCTTTGTCCAAAAAGGAGGATGGCATTATTCAAGATGCTTACTTTTGGAGAAAAAATCGAGAAAATAGAATATACCAGCAGGCCGGCTGTTTACGGGCTGTTCTTTCATCCGGAGAATGGGAAAGTCGCTGTCATACAGACGGGTGATGGAAAGTCTTTTCTTCCCGGCGGAGGAATTGAGGCCGGGGAGACGCATGAAGAATGCATGAAAAGAGAGGCTCTTGAAGAAATGGGGACCGAAATTGAACTCGGTCCTTTTCTGGGGCAGGCAAGAAGGTATTTTTACTCTACCAATGAATACATATACTATTTGAGCGAAGGATATTTCTACTTATGTGAGATCGTCAGGCAAATAAGCCTGCCGCTGGATCCCTTGGATGCTGAAGCAGGTCTGTTCCCTGAGCACCAGGGGTGGGCAGTGAAGGAAGCGTGGGAGAAAGTACAATGCCTAAGTAAGGGGGAGAGCAAATGATTTACCGCAGAAAAAGCTATAAAGTGGATGAAAGCATCATAAAAGATTTTAATCGTCATTTTAATCAAACTCTGCTGCCAACACAGCTGAAATATGGAGCAAGGCTGGTTGGAAGATGGATGGCGCAGCCCGCAGAAGGGGCAGTCGAAATCTTTGCGATATGGCAATACGATAGCCGTGAAGAATATGAAAATATTGAAAACAAAGTGAGAAATGATATGGAGCACGTCCAGCGTGTGCAGAATTGGTTTGAGAAAATGGGCGGAAGGGAGAATCTGGGCAAGTTCTTCTTTCAGGTGAACGAAGACTTTTTAGAGACTACGGTACCTGAAGGCAATACGATTCTTTCATTCTAGTGAAAAATGATCAAGGACCAGTTGCGAGGAGAAAATGACAGTGAAATCAAAAGTAGAAAATGTTATCAGGGATTTAATCGACAATAGGATTATTAATTTAAACGAACCAGATATAAACATGCTGAAAGGAACAACTGAAGGGCTTGTGTATACATTATCTGAAAATGCTATGCCGAAGTATGTGATAAAGTATGACCATCCGCAGGAGATTGAATTTGTGGAACGATTTCTTCACAGCTGCCGGAATGTCAGCCTTCTGCCTGAATGGCTCTATACAGATCCTCAAAAAGAGTTTATCGTCTATTCTTTTATAACGGGAACCACGCATTATAACCGCGGTTTGAAGAAGGACTGGATGAGAACCCTGGTGAAGGAAGTATTGAATCATTATGAAGAATGCCTTCCTGAAGAAGCTTGGGGCAGGCTGGGTCAACCAAGGAAATCGTGGCATGAGTTCAACAGCATCAGTGTTGAACTTGCGCATGAAGATTTAAGCGGCTTGCTCCCGGAGGAAGATTATTTTAAAGTAAAATCCATAGTCGAGCGGATAAGCAGTTCCGGGAAAGAAAAAAAGTACCTGCTTCACGGAGACACAGGAGTCCATAATTTTGTTTTTAATCACAGGGCCCTGACTGGAGTCATTGACCCTTCCCCGATTATTGGGCCAGTGATTTATGACTTCACCTATGCCTTCTGTTCATCTCCTGATGATTTAAATATAGAAACATTGCTTTCTTCATTCTCGCTGCTGGAGCACGTACCAATGGACAATTCTCAGCTCATAGATGAAGTAGTGGTGCAATTATATACGCGCCTCGGCATTTGTGTAAGAGTCCATCCTCAGGATTTAGAAGGATATCTTAAAGCCTGGAAATACTGGAAATCCTTGCTTTCCTCTTGATTTGGAGGAATAGGAGGCTCGTCCAAGCAGCTCAAAGTACCTGTCCATATTGCAAAAAAGGAGGGAGAAGCAAGTTGTTCCGGAACCTAATCCTCTTAATTGGTTCAGCGCTTTTCACAGCTGCGGGGTGCACTAACGGAGGAGAAAGCACCGCAGTTTCCATTGACAGCATTGATGCCGAAGAGGTTTTGAGGCTGGATCCTGATGCTGATATTTTTCAGTATGATGCTGTCATCTACAAAACGAATATAGTTTGGGTCGATGAATTGTCTTTAAAAAAGGACGCTCAAATTGGTGAGATACAATCCAAAAATGAGAACGATACAGATTTTGAAAATGGAATGTCGAATAAGCTGCCTGTCGGTGCGAAGATTTTCAAAACTAATCAAAGCGGGATTTTAATTGTAGAGACCGGGGGAGAGAGTTTGAAGTATCTTGCAATCGTCGAGGGATGAGCCTTGCCCAGTTGACAGCTGGTAAAAATGGATAAATACAGTTCATAGAATGGAAAATATGTAAATTATGGTATAATGCTAAGAGGTATTTAATATTTGATTAGGAGAAAAAACTTGAGCGAAATTGAGTGTTATACATTTGAAAATGAAATAGAAGCTGATATACATTTAGTATTTGAATGCTTAAATCGAGATAAGCATGTTTTAAAGTGGAATACGCAGCTGATAGAGAATATCTATGAAGGCAGTGAAAGTGACATGAAAGAAGGTTCTGCTTTCATTACGAGACAAAAAATAGACAAGAAAGTTTATGAGCTAAAAGGCATTTATTCAAAATATAATCCGCCATATCATGCCATTGTTGAAACTGAAACTAAAGAAGGCAAAAGTAAGACAGAGTATACTTTGAAAGAATACTCTGAGGGTACCTTATTTACTGTAAGAGTAACCTTAGTGCCTTCTAATTGGTTCTATAAAACAGCAGCAAAATTGTTGAAATGGTCCTTTAAATTTATTTATGATGACCAATTTAAGAGATTTATTGAGTATGTTTATCAGGTTGAATATGACAGGGATGTTAAAAGAGTATCTAATCATAAATATTAGATGCTTTTCTTTTGTCTAAAATAATTATATAGATTAAAGGATGAAGAAATGAAATATTTGGTTGATGACGATCATTGGGATGTATTGGGCTATAGCAAAGAATTAAGGAAACTATTGCCCAGATTTAATAAAGAAACAGCAGCTTTCCTGATGAATCATTCTTTTCATGATGGAAAGGTTGTTTCACTTACGGTCTTAAATAAAGAGAACGGAATAACAAAGGATCCGACCACAATTCTGATGGTTATTAAGCAGTATGATGAGACTGCAGGTACCTATGAAATTCAATGGCAGAATGTCCGCAAGTTTTTCATGGATTATGACATCACGCGGAATGTTTATGGCAACAATCCCAAAAAGATTGTATTTGGCGGCAGAAATGGACTTGATGAATGGGGATATGATGAAATCTGTAATCGTCAACCCAAAAGTTGACCATGTCGCTCATGTAAAAGTTGACCACCCTCTTGTTATTTCGAGTATGTCTCTTTGAGACGATAGCTTTCTCCATTCATAGGGATGATATGGGCCTTGTGGG
>NZ_JBNILH010000019.1:0-47906 GCF_050107595.1 Bacillus infantis | reverse complement strand
CTCTGCTTTTCGATTTGTCCAGCTCCGGCTCCTAGGTGCTCGAGTCATAAGCCACTATGGAACCGAAGGCAAAGAACGCCTTCAATTCCAAAGCGTCTTATGCTTGTCGCACCTAAACAGTCGCCTCTGCTTTTCGATTTGTCCAGCTCCGGCTCCTAGGTGCTCGAGTCATAAGCCACTATGGAACCGAAGGCAAAGAACGCCTTCAATTCCAAAGCGTCTTATGCTTGTCGCACCTAAACAGTCGCCTCCGCTTTTCGATTTGTCCAGCTCCGGGCGCTAGAGCCTCGAGTCATAAGCCACACAAGAATTAAAGGCAAAGAACGCCTTTTATTCTTGTGCGTCTTATGCTTGCCGGCTCTGAGCAAGCGCCCTTCGCTTTTCTTAGTTGCACTATTTGATATTTTTAGGTATATTTTGAGGGTATAAGAGGCTATGCTGACGAGTATAGAAAACATAGTGAATTTGCTTGATTGCGGGCATGCTAGGCTGATTTTCGCTCTCGTCCTGGAAAGGGCGGGATTTTTTGCATTCAGGGCCTGAGATGCCATATCAAATAGATGGACGAGCTTGTGTTTTTTGCTTGCTCTTACTTTGCTGAACATTAACAGGAGGGAAACCAATGGAAGGAAAATTGAAGACCTTTTATCTTACAACCCCGATCTATTATCCGAGCGGGAATCTGCATATCGGCCATGCCTATACAACAGTGGCCGGCGATGCGATGGCCCGCTATAAGCGCCTGCGCGGCTATGATGTTATGTATTTGACCGGTACGGATGAACATGGACAGAAAATCCAGCAGAAAGCGGAAGAAAAGGGCGTAACACCGCAGGAGTATGTCGATGAGATCGTCAATGGCATCAAGGACCTGTGGAGCAAGCTTGATATCTCTTATGATGATTTTATCCGCACGACCCAGGATCGCCACAAACAGGTTGTTGAAAAGATTTTCGCCCGCCTGCTTGAGCAGGGTGATATTTATTTGGGAGAATATGAAGGGTGGTACTGTACACCTTGTGAATCATACTTCACAGAGCGTCAGCTGGTTGACGGCAACTGTCCTGACTGCGGACGCCCTGTCAATAAAGTGAAGGAAGAGTCCTATTTCTTCAAGGTGAGCAAATACGCAGACAGGCTGCTTAAGTATTATGAAGAAAACCCGCATTTCATCCAGCCTGAATCACGCAAGAATGAGATGATCAACAATTTCATCAAGCCTGGACTTGAGGACCTGGCTGTTTCAAGGACCACCTTTGATTGGGGCGTAAAAGTGCCGGACAATCCAAAGCATGTAGTATATGTATGGATTGATGCGCTTTCCAACTATATTACGGCCCTTGGCTACGGAACAGAAGATGACTCCAAGTATCTGAACTATTGGCCAGCGGATGTCCATCTGGTCGGCAAGGAAATTGTCCGCTTCCATACGATTTACTGGCCGATTATGCTGATGGCGCTGGATCTGCCGCTGCCTAAAAAGGTATTTGCCCATGGCTGGCTTTTAATGAAGGATGGGAAAATGTCCAAATCCAAAGGGAATGTCGTCGATCCTGTTACATTGATCGACCGTTACGGATTGGATTCTCTCCGCTATTACCTCCTTCGCGAAGTGCCGTTCGGTGCTGATGGCGTTTTTACACCGGAAGGATTTGTTGAGAGGGTTAATTTCGACCTGGCAAACGACCTGGGTAATCTGCTTAACCGTACAGTAGCGATGATCGAGAAATATTTTGACGGGACCATACCTGCCTATAAAGGATCTGAAGGCGAGTTTGATAAGCAGCTGCTGGACATGAACAAAGAGACAGTCGCCAAGTATGAAGAAGCGATGGAAAAGATGGAATTCTCTGTAGCCCTTTCATCTGTATGGCAGCTTGTGAGCAGGACGAACAAATATATAGATGAAACACAGCCATGGGTGCTTGCGAAGGACGAAGCACGCAAGGAAGAGCTGGGCAATGTAATGTTCCACCTGGCTGAGTCCCTTAGAAGGACCGGCGTATTGCTGAAGCCTTTCCTGACACGCACGCCGGATGGAATCTTCAATCAGCTGAATGTGAACACGGAAGAGCTGACAGCCTGGGAGAGCCTCGAGACATTCGGCCTGATTCCGGAGAATACGAAGGTAGTCAAAGGAGACCCGATTTTCCCAAGGCTTGATATGAAAGAAGAAGTTGAATATATCAAAGAAAAAATGCAGGGAAGCGCACCAGCTCCTGCAGCAGAAGAGAAGAAAGTTCCTGAAAAGCCGGACAGCGAGGAAATTACAATCGATGATTTCATGAAGCTGGACCTGCGGGTAGCTGAAGTCATTTCTGCTGAGCCGGTCAAAAAAGCGGATAAGCTTCTGAAGCTTCAGCTTGATCTTGGCTATGAAAAGAGGCAGGTTGTCTCCGGGATTGCAAAATTCTATAAGCCGGAAGAGCTTGTCGGCCGCAAGGTTGTCTGTGTGACCAATCTTAAGCCGGTTAAGCTGAGGGGCGAGCTATCAGAAGGCATGATCCTGGCTGGAAGCGAGGACGGAGCGCTGTCCCTTGCGACCATCGCCGAGTCGCTGCCAAACGGAGCGCGTGTAAAATAAGCAGTAGAATGGACATAGGGATGTTTGCGTTTCATAAGCGTCGGACAGCCCTATGTTTTCTTTCATTTAAGGATAGGAAAGATAATCTGTAACATAAATGAAATAATAGAGATGTAAATATAATATTTTCTTTAGTAAGGAGTTTTTCTATGTTATTCGACACACATGTCCATTTGAATGCTGAGCAGTTTGAGGAAGATTTGGAAGAAGTGATCGGGAGGGCACAGGCGGAAGGTGTCTCCCATATGGTGGTTGTCGGCTTTGACCGCCCAACAATCACAAGGGCAATGGAGCTGGCAGAAGCCTATGATTTCATTTTTACATGTGTCGGCTGGCATCCTGTTGATGCTATTGATATGACTGATGAGGATCTGGCCTGGATTGAAGAGCTGGCTGCCCATCCGAAAGTAGTGGCAATCGGGGAGATGGGGCTTGACTATCATTGGGATAAATCGCCGAAGGATGTCCAAAAGGATGTATTCAGAAAGCAGATCAGACTGGCGAAGAAAGTTAAGCTGCCGATCGTCATCCATAATCGGGACGCAACGGCTGATGTTGTGGAAATCCTGAGGGAAGAGGGAGCGGGCGAGGTCGGCGGCATCATGCATTGCTACAGCGGCAGTGTCGAGGTGGCAAAGGAATGCCTGGATATGAATTTCTACATTTCTCTTGGAGGGCCAGTAACCTTTAAAAATGCGAAAAAACCGAAGGAAGTCGCAGAGGCGGTCCCGCTTGAAAAGCTATTGATTGAAACTGACTGCCCTTATCTTGCACCGCATCCTTACCGCGGCAAAAGGAATGAGCCTGCCTACGTTAAGCTGGTGGCTGAGCAGATTGCGGAACTGAAAGGGCTGGCGTTTGAAGAAGTGGCAGAAGCTACAACAGAAAATGCAAAAAGATTATTCGGCATCAGCCGCTAAGCGATTTTGTCGATTCCTGGGGGAGCTTGTCCCTATTAGGTCCAATTCTTAAAAGTTCTACACGCCTCCTTTTCATCATAGGATAACCATGTCGATAAGTCTCTCTTTCCTTTCTCTTGATTTTTTTGCATAATAGGAAATACGTTTTCCCCCTCCCGCCCAGGAAACGAAGCAAAATGAGAGAAAAGTGTTTGAGTTGACAGCCGGCAAGATACTCTATATAATCACTCCGAAGAGAAAAGGAGGCGTTTTTCATCGCGATTGAGACCATGAAAAACCTGTTTTCCAAGTCTTTGAGTAAGAAAAAATTGACCGTCATGGTTGCTAGTTTAATAGTTTTTTCAGCAGCTGCCGGGTTCATGATTTATGAAACCACGAAAAAAACAGTAGCAGTTTCCATGAATGGCCAGGACAAAATCATCAAAACACATGCAGATACAGTTCAAGATATATTCGATGATCTAGAAATATCCCTTCGCTCAGAAGACTATCTGTTTCCCTCGGGAAGCACAAAGGTAAAGGACGGCTTAGAGGTAGTATGGGAGCCGGCCAAACAGGTTCAACTGACAGACAGCAGCGGGAAGAAAACGATTTGGACAACGGCAGATACGGTGGGCGGGCTTTTAAAGGAGCAGAATATCGCACTTTCAGAGCATGACAAAGTCAATCCGAAGCCGGAAGAGAAAATTAAGGACGATTTAAAGATAGAAGTGGAAAAAGCTTTTGCGTTGACGCTCATTGAGGGCGGCAAGAAACAACAAATGTGGTCAACTTCGACTACGGTCGCTGACTTTTTATCGCAGCAGGGAATTACACTAAACAATATGGACCGTGTTGAACCAAAGCTAGAAGAGACAGTCAAGGAAAATGCCATTGTCAATGTCATTCGAGTTGAAAAAGTCACCGATGTAGTGGAAGAACCAATTAGTTATGCCGTGGTTACAAAGAAGGACGCCAGCCTTGCCAAGGGGAAGGAAAAGGTTGTCTCCCACGGGCAGGAAGGTCTTTTATCAAGGCAGTATGAAGTTGTTTTGGAAAACGGGAAAGAAACATCCAGAAAATTGCTAAGTGAAAAGAAAGTAAAAGAGAAAAAGGATAAGATTGTTGCTGTCGGCACAAAGGTCATGGCGCAGAGGGTTGCTGTTTCCCGCGGAACGGGCTCAAGCGAGTCCGGCAGGGAGATGTATGTATCTTCTACTGCTTATACTCCAAGCTGCAGCGGATGCTCAGGCATAACCGCTACAGGAATCAATCTTAAGTCCAACCCCGGCATAAAAGTCATTGCCGTGGATCCGCGCGTGATCCCGCTTGGCACGAAAGTCTATGTCGAAGGATATGGCTATGCAGTGGCAGCCGATACCGGCTCTGCCATTAAGGGAAATAAAATCGATGTATTCTTTGCTTCCAAGTCGGATGCATACCGTTGGGGAAGAAAGACGGTTAAAATCAAAATATTAGACTAAACGATTTATGCAGGGGAAGGAATTCTCCTGTTTTTTTGTTGGTTTAGCGGAGTACGGCAATGCCGAATGATTTTTTCCTGGCGATTCGGTAATATATAATAAAACACAGATGGATTGTCTTTATTGCTGTTCATACTATTAGACGATTCAGATTACAAAAATGTTTCAAGTTTTTATCAAATTTTTCATTTTAATTTTGGAGGACCAATGAAGATTAAAGAAATCATTGTAGTGGAAGGCAAGGATGATACGACAGCCATAAAAAGGGCGGTCAATGCTGACACGATTGAAACGAACGGTTCAGCCATTAATGCGGCGACATTGGAAAAAATCAAGCATGCCCAAAGCAAGAGGGGTGTCATCGTTCTGACGGACCCGGATTTCCCGGGCCAGAAGATCCGTGATGCCATCACCCGCCATGTGCCTGGCTGCAAGCATGCTTTCATAGACAAAACAGATGCCCTGCCGAAGTCGGGAAGAGGCTTAGGGGTCGAGCATGCTTCCCCTGAGACGATCAGGAAAGCCCTCCAGGATGCCCAGACCATGCAGGAAACAGCCCGGGAGGAAATTACCCAGGAGGATTTGATCCTGGCCGGCCTCATCGGCGGGAACAGCGCGAGGGAGCGCAGGGAGAAGCTGGGAAGGCTTCTTAAGATCGGGTATACTAACGGAAAACAGCTTCATAAGAGACTGATGATGTTCCAGGTCCCGAAAGAAGACTTTGCATCTGCCATTGAAGCGATCGACCAGGAGGAGCGCCATGCATAAAGATATCGCAACACCAATTAGGACACGTGCCATACTTGAAAAATACGGTTTCAGCTTTAAAAAGAGCCTGGGGCAGAATTTCCTGATAGACACCAATATACTGAATCGGATCGTCGACCATGCCGAGCTGAGGGAAGGCTCAGGGGCGATTGAAATCGGTCCAGGGATCGGGGCGCTCACAGAGCAGCTGGCCAAGCGGAGCGAAAAAGTAGTCGCCTTTGAAATCGACCAGAGACTTCTTCCGATTCTGAAGGAAACGCTCGCACCTTACCCGAATGCGGAAGTGATCCATCAGGATGTCCTGAAGGCTGATGTTAAAACCACGATTGAGGAAAGGTTTGCACCGGGCCAGGATGTGATGGTGGTCGCCAATCTCCCGTATTATGTGACGACGCCGATCATCATGAAGCTTCTGGAGGAAAAGCTGCCGATCCGCGGGATCGTCTGTATGCTCCAGAAGGAAGTGGCTGACCGCATTTCGGCCAAGCCGGGCTCAAAGGACTACGGCTCGCTCTCGATTGCCGTCCAGTATTATACAGAAGCGGAAACGGTCATGATCGTTCCGAAGACGGTATTTGTGCCGCAGCCGAATGTCGACTCAGCCGTGATCAGGCTGACGAGGAGGGAGCAGCCTCCAGTTCTGGTGAAGGACGAGGCATTCTTTTTCCAGGTGACAAAGGCAAGCTTTGCACAGAGAAGGAAGACCATCCTCAACAACCTGACAAGCCAGCTGCATGAAGGAAAGCAGAAGAAGGAGGCGGTCCTTGCTGCATTGGAGGCAGCAGGCATCGAGCCTTCCAGGCGCGGAGAGACCCTTTCAATTGAGGAGTTTGGCCGCCTGAGTGATGAACTTTATCCCTATTTTAAAAATTAATGAGCAGGAAGCCCGGAAATCTCCGGGCTTCTTTTTATTGTATAGGATTGTAAGTCTTGAGGATAAATATCAATTCTTGATCAACGTCCAGCAGCTGCGCCGAGGTCCTCCCAAAAAGGCAAAGAACGCCTTTCCGGGAGGTTCGTCTTGAGGTCCCCAGGAAGGGGGTCATGCAGACGCTGCCACAGGACGTGGTGTTCTTAGTCTGCGTTCCTTAAGGTGATCAAGGCGCTTGCGCTTTTGTTCTTTGCTTACTGCCGGCCATACAACCAGGAAGGCACATGTGCAGGGGCTTTTGCATAGTTTATGAAAGAACCAGAAGCGATTAGACCAGCTCGGCACAGGAGCTTAATGGAGTGATGCCAGTGAGCATTAACCTTATGGATGTTGTAGGAAGGGTTTCTTATAACTGTGACATCATGTTTCGGGTGATCGATATACGTGAAGAAGAAGGCCGGAAGCTTGCGGTTCTGTATGGAGAGGACATCAGGCTGATAGCGGATGCCCCTTATGAAGACCTGATTGTCATCAACCAGTCAGAGCGGATGAAGATGTCGAGGCAGTATCAGTCCCTTGAGGAACAGTCTTATAATCTGTTCAGGCAGGATGTGAGCCTCCTGAAGCAGAAGCAGGAATACGAAGTAACCGGCGCATACAGCAAGCCGTTCAATTACTTTCAGATCCCGGGCAGGGTGCTTCATCTGGATGGTGATCCGTCCTATTTAAAGAAATGCCTTTCCCTATATGAGAAGATCGGTGTCCCGGTAACCGGGATCCACTGCAATGAAAAGGAGATGCCGGGTAAAATCGGGCAGCTCATCGACTATTACAGGCCGGATATCCTGGTCATTACAGGGCATGATGCCTATTCAAAGGCCAAAGGCAAGGTAACCGATATAAATGCTTACCGCCATTCCAAGCATTTTGTCCAGACGGTCAGGGAGGCGCGGAGAAAGATTCCCCACCTGGATCAGCTGGTCATATTTGCCGGCGCCTGCCAGTCGCATTTTGAATCCCTGATCCACGCAGGGGCCAATTTTGCAAGCTCTCCCTCCCGTGTGAACATCCATGCCCTCGATCCTGTCTATATTGTGGCCAAGATCAGCTTCACGCCTTTTATGGAAAGGATCAATGTATGGGATGTTCTCCGAAACACACTGACAGGCGAAAAGGGGCTCGGAGGGATAGAAACAAAGGGTGTGCTCCGGACGGGCATGCCGTTTAATAAAGGAGCAGAATAAGGGAAATAAGCCGGCATAAGAGCGGGCTTATTTTTTTTTGCAGCCGGCAAGGACAGGCTGCTGCAGGCCTTGATTTTATGCTTGCAAGACTATATGGAGCAAGGTTTTCCTGGGTTATTCATATTTGGCACATAATTCGCTTATTTTAGGGAATGATAAAAATGTTGAAAAATAGGATAAAAAGTAGATGAAAATATATTGACAATCTTTTTTAAAGACTGTTATAATTTATGTTTTTATTTGACTCTACTGTGTCAGTGTGATATACTTTACATAGTGAGGTGGACCGAATGGCAAAAACATTAACGGACATAAAAAAGGCTCTTGATTCAAATTTAGGGAAAAGGCTTTTGCTTAAAGCCAATGGCGGGCGCAGGAAAACGATTGAACGTTCAGGCGTACTGGCAGAAACATATCCCTCTGTATTTGTGATTGAACTTGATCAGGATGAAAATGCATTCGAACGCGTATCTTACAGTTATGCAGATGTTTTAACAGAAACGGTTCAAATTACCTTCTACGAAGACGCATCAGGACATATGGCTTTAAGCTGATATATATCCATTTCTAAAAAGCAGGGGCGGCAAAACGATTTTTGCCGCCCCTGCTTTTTAATTGTTTAGGAAATTATAAATTGTAAGCCTTGTGGATTATTGTCCAGCAGCTGCGCCGAGGTCACAAGCCAAACCTCCCAAAAAGGCAAAGAACGCCTTTCCGGGAGGTTCATCTTGAGGCCCCCAGGATGGGGGTCATGCAGACGTTGCACAGGATGTGGCGTTTTTAGTCTGCGTTCCTTTAGGGTGTGATCAAGGCGCTTGCACTTTTGTTCTTTGCTCCAGCAGAAACAGTCAAATATAGGTTTGCATGGGCGGGCCTGAAGCCGCCTACAATAAAAATACCGCAATGCTTAAAAAGGGGATGTTGCATTGAGCAGAAGAAATGGCGTCATGTCAGAGGGCTTCAAGGAAGAACTGGCGAAAGAGCTCGGCTTCTATGATGTTGTCCAGAAGGAAGGCTGGGGAGGCATCCGCGCAAAGGATGCCGGCAATATGGTCAAGCTGGCGATAGAAAAAGCACAGCAGAGCCTCCTTCAGTAAAAAATGATGTTTACTGCTTCAAGCCTGAAACCAAACAGCTGCATTTGCGGGCCCGGGGGGAAACCCCGGGTTTTTTGCGTCGATGGGGCTCTCGAGGCCCTTCCAGACAGCTCATTTTGCCTTTTCTCTTTCCCGGTCGCATGGTAAAATAACTTATTTGTTGAAGAATGTCTGATTCGAACGTCTTACAAGCCCTGTTTTGTGGTAAAATAGGACAAAAACTGAGACGTTGAAATGAGCAGAAGTAGGTGGGTATTTTGAAGCTTTTAGTAAAGGCGCCGGCTAAGATCAATTTATCGCTGGATGTATTGTATAAACGGCCGGATGGCTACCATGAGGTGGAGATGATCATGACAACGATCGATCTTGCCGACCGCCTTGAATTGACTGAATTGAAAAAAGACGAAATCAGGATCATTTCCCATAACCGGTTTGTGCCTGATGACCAGCGGAATCTCGCGTACCAGGCGGCATCCCTGCTGAAGGAGCGGTTCAAGGTAAAACAGGGAGTGGCCATCACGATAGAAAAGACCATTCCGGTCGCGGCAGGTCTTGCCGGCGGCAGCAGCGACGCAGCTGCGGCC
Organism: Bacillus infantis; assembly: GCF_050107595.1. Taxonomy (GTDB): domain Bacteria; phylum Bacillota; class Bacilli; order Bacillales; family Cytobacillaceae; genus Bacillus_AB; species Bacillus_AB infantis_C. Next base: position 38,375 of record NZ_JBNILH010000019.1, on the reverse strand, counting down.
CTGAGAGGCCTGAATAAGCTGTGGGGGCTTGGTCTTTCCCTGGATGAGCTTGCAGAGATCGGAGCGGAAATAGGCTCAGATGTATCTTTCTGTGTCTATGGCGGCACTGCGCTGGCAACGGGGCGGGGAGAAATGATCAGACATCTGCCCGCACCGCCGACATGCTGGGTGATTCTGGCGAAGCCATTCATCGGGGTATCGACTGCGGATGTATACAGGCGCCTTGACCTGAAAGGGATCAGCCATCCGAATACAGCGGGCATGGTCGGGGCAATCAAGGAAGGCGATTACAGCGCTGTGTGCGGGAATGTCGGGAATGTACTGGAAGACGTGACACTCAATCTTTATCCCGAGGTCGCACAGATCAAAGATCAGATGAAAAGGTTCGGAGCGGATGCAGTGCTAATGAGCGGGTCCGGGCCAACCGTATTCGGCCTTGTTCACCATGATTCGAGAATGCACCGGATTTATAACGGCCTGAAAGGTTTTTGTGATCAGGTTTTTGCGGTACGAATGCTGGGGGATCAGCATAAGCTTGATTAAATCCGTATATTAGTGGTATATTATCGTTAATTATTCGGATTCCGGAGGTTTCGTAATTATGAAGTTTCGTCGCAGCGAGCGCTTAATAGACATGACGAATTATCTGCTGGAGCATCCCCGGCAGCTGGTGTCCCTCACTTTCTTTGCCGAACGGTACGGCTCTGCCAAATCCTCGATCAGCGAAGACCTGGCCATTATAAAAGAGACATTCGAACAGCGGGGAATCGGCACCCTTCAGACGGTGCCGGGGGCAGCCGGGGGAGTGAAATACTCTGTAAAGGTAAGCGACGATGAGGCACGCCCTTTTATTAGCGGGCTTTGTGAGGTTATCGCCAGCCCGGAAAGGCTCCTGCCGGGGGGCTATCTGTATATGACAGACATCCTCGGCGATCCGGCGATTGTCCAGAAGGCGGGAAGAGTCTTTGCCTCCGCTTTTGCCGATGCTGACATCGATGTGGTCATGACCGTGGCAACAAAAGGGATCCCGCTTGCCTATGCTGTCGGGGCATATTTGAATGTGCCGGTCGTGATCGTCAGGAGAGACAGCAGGGTGACAGAAGGATCGACTGTGAGCATCAACTATGTCTCAGGATCAGCCAAGCGCATCCAGACGATGGTGCTTTCAAAAAGGAGCCTGGAAGAAGGATCAAAGGTGCTGATTGTCGATGATTTCATGAAAGCAGGCGGTACGGTCAACGGCATGATCAGTATGCTGGAGGAATTCAAGGCGCATGTTGCCGGAATCGCTGTCCTGGTGGAAGCAGAAAAAGCTGAAGAGCGCCTTGTTGATGAATATTTGTCTCTTGTCCAGCTTGCAGATGTGGATGTCAAAGAAAAGAAGATCAATGTGACAGAGGGAAACTATTTCAGGCATAAGAACGGATAAAGGTGGGGAAAAGCCATGAAAAAAGTTCAGACAGAGATGGCTCCGGCTGCAATCGGACCATACTCACAGGGAATTGTCGTAAACAATATGTTTTACAGCTCCGGCCAGATTCCATTGACCGCCGGCGGAACCATGGTGGATGGGGATGTCAGGGTGCAGACACACCAGGTATTCAAGAACCTCCAGGCTGTACTGAAGGAAGCAGGTGCTTCGCTGGAAACGGTCGTAAAGGCAACGGTATTTATCAAAGATATGAATGACTTTGCGGAGATCAACGAAGTGTATGGAGAATATTTTGGAGAGCACAAGCCGGCCCGTTCCTGTGTGGAAGTGGCAAGGCTGCCGAAGGATGCACTGGTCGAAATTGAAGTAATAGCGCTCGTTAAGTAAACGGGGGCTTTTTTTTATCAGAAAATATTTTCTGAATTACCTGTTAATTTGGGCGGTTTGTACTGCTGGAAGAGGGTCTTTGTTTGCTGTAAGCGCCTCCTTTTCCTTCCTTTTCCCCAGACGATGGGAAAAATCCCAAAAAAAATTCCCATTTAAGAAGGAGAATTGGAAATTATGTTGAATTAATAAAATTAGAATTTATTTACTAGTAAAGGTGGTGAACCAAATGGAGGTAACTGACGTAAGATTGCGCCGTGTAAATACAGATGGACGGATGAGAGCAATTGCTTCAATTACTTTAGACCATGAGTTTGTTGTTCATGATATCCGTGTCATTGACGGCAATAATGGCCTATTTGTGGCAATGCCAAGCAAACGTACACCTGATGGAGAGTTCCGTGATATCGCTCACCCGATCAATTCCGGAACACGCGGCAAGATCCAAGAAGCTGTTTTGGCAGAATATCACCGCTTAGGCGAATTAGAAGTTGAATTTGAAGAAGCCGGAGCTTCTTAAGTATAATTGCAACGAGGGCCTACTTCATTAGTCAGGCTCTTTTTTACGGCCATTTTTACCGCCTGTCCTTATTATTGCCTTTCCCCGATAAGTCCTCTGTGTAAACCATCCTGCTCAAATAATTTCCTTCCCAGAAAATCTTCCTTATGACAAAAAAATGTACTTTGGCAACATTCCTTGAAATGAAAGGCTTTTTGAGATATATTCTTAATGGATAAAAAGGTAAATTGGAGGCCTGTAAATGTCTACACGTTTCGCGGTAATTTTAGCCGCAGGCCAAGGGACACGCATGAAGTCAAAGCTTTATAAAGTGCTTCATCCCGTTTGCGGCAAACCAATGGTTCAGCATGTTGTGGATCAAGTATCGAATCTTCATATAGAAAAAATAGTCACCATCATTGGACATGGCGCAGAGCTTGTCAAATCCCAGCTGGGAGATGCAAGCAGCTATGCGCTTCAGGAGGAACAGCTCGGCACAGCCCATGCTGTCATGCAGGCTAAGGATGCCCTTGAAGGAAAAGAGGGCGTGACCATCGTTGTATGCGGGGATACTCCCCTCATCAAGGCAGAAACAATGGAGTCGCTCTTCCGCCATCATGAGGAAACTCGTGCTAAAGCAACAATCCTTACTGCCATTGCTCCTGATCCTGCAGGATATGGAAGAATTGTACGGAATGAAGAAGGACATGTCGAGAAAATCGTCGAGCATAAGGATGCGACAGAGCTGGAGAGAAATATCAAGGAAATCAACACAGGTACATACTGCTTTGATAACGCGTCGCTTTTCCGCGCCCTGAACAATGTCAGCAATGACAATGTACAAGGGGAGTATTACCTGCCTGATGTCATTGAAATCCTGAAAAATGAAGGTGAGACGGTATCGGCCTTTGCAACAGGCGATTTCGACGAGTCTCTGGGCGTCAATGACCGTGTTGCGCTTTCTCAGGCAGAACGCATCATGAAAAGGCGCATTAATGAGAAGCATATGAGAAACGGTGTGTCGCTGATCGATCCTGAACAGACGTATATCAGTCCTGAAGCTGTGATCGGCCAGGATACCGTCATCTATCCAGGAACAGTCATCCAGGGGGCTGCGGTGATCGGCTCTGAATGCGTAATCGGCCCCAACACGGAAATCAAGAATTGTAAAATTGGGGACACTACTGTTATCAGGCATTCTGTCGCCCATGACAGCAGCATCGGCAGTGATGTAGCAATCGGGCCGTTTGCCCATATACGTCCTCAGTCAGATATTCATGATGAAGTGAAGATCGGCAATTTTGTTGAAATTAAGAAGTCTGTTTTCGGCAAGGGAAGCAAGGCATCCCACCTCAGCTATATTGGGGATGCGGAAGTCGGAAGCGATGTGAACCTCGGCTGCGGCTCAATCACAGTCAATTATGATGGGAAAAATAAATTCCTGACAAAAATCGAAGACGGTGCATTCATTGGCTGCAACTCCAATCTGGTTGCACCGGTGACGGTTGGAAAAGGCGCTTATGTAGCGGCCGGCTCCACCATCACGGAAGATGTACCTGGCGAAGCGCTGGCAGTGGCCCGTGCAAGGCAGACGAATAAAGAAGATTATGTGAGCAAGCTTAATAACAAGAAATAAAAGTGATAAAAAGCTAATGGAGGTTAACATGTCGAACCAGTATTTAGATCCAAACTTGAAGGTGTTTTCCCTGAATTCAAATCGTGATCTGGCATCGGAAATTGCAAAGGTTATCGGAGTGGAGCTTGGAAAGTGCTCTGTTACACGTTTTAGTGATGGAGAAATCCAGATTAATATCGAGGAAAGCATCAGGGGCTGTGATGTATTCGTGATCCAGTCCACAAGCTCTCCTGTAAACGAGCACTTGATGGAGCTGCTGATCATGATTGATGCGCTGAAGAGGGCATCTGCCAAGACAATCAACATTGTTATGCCTTACTACGGCTATGCCCGCCAGGACCGCAAGGCGAGAGCGCGTGAACCGATCACTGCCAAGCTTGCAGCCAACCTGCTGGAAACGGCAGGGGCGACGCGTGTCATCACACTGGATCTTCATGCGCCGCAAATCCAGGGCTTCTTCGATATCCCGATCGACCATTTGATGGGTGTGCCGATTCTGGCCGATTATTTCGGGAACAAGGAGCTGGATGGCGATATTGTCATCGTCTCCCCGGACCATGGCGGTGTAACCCGGGCCCGCAAGCTTGCTGAGCGCCTGAAGGCTCCGATTGCCATCATCGACAAACGCCGCCCTAAGCCGAATGTGGCGGAAGTCATGAATATCGTTGGAAATATCGACGGCAAGATCGCCATCCTTATCGATGACATCATCGATACGGCCGGCACGATTACCCTTGCTGCGAATGCCCTGATTGAAAATGGCGCGAAGGAAGTCTATGCTTGCTGTACGCATCCTGTATTGTCAGGGCCGGCGATCGAGCGGATCCAGAACTCAAATATTAAAGAACTGGCTGTCACAAACTCCATTGCTTTGCCTGAAGAAAAGAAAATCGCAAAAGTCAGGGAGCTGTCTGTAGCCCCTCTTATCGGGGAAGCGATCATCCGCGTCCACGAGGAGCAATCTGTCAGCACTCTGTTCGATTAATCCAGCAGTACAAGAGGCTTGCCGCAGGGCAAGCCTTTTATGCTATACTCAAGTTATAAAAACAGCTTGCAGGCAATTGTGTTTAAAACATCTCCAATTAGGGCATTTTTAAAAAGATAAGTATGCAGTCCATTTGCATGGTTCATTTTCATTACACCTTAAATTGAGGAAGGGGACGTTTTTTTATGAGCACTGTACTTCAAGCTAAAGAACGAAAAGAATTCCGCAATTCCAATCTGACACAGCTGCGCAATGAGGGGAATATTCCTGGTGTTGTTTATGGGAATAAGATCGAAAGCAAGGCAATTTACCTGAATGGCCCTGATTTTATCAAAACAATCCGGGAAACAGGCAGGAATGCTGTTTTTTCTCTTGATGTAGAAGGCACCAGGCACGATGTGGTGCTGAGCGACTATCAGGCGGACCCTTTGAAAAATGAAATCACCCACCTGGACTTCAGGGCGGTTGATATGTCGCAGGAAATCACGGCGGAAGTAAGGATCGAGCTGGTCGGCGATGCTGCAGGCGTCAAAGACGGCGGAGTCCTTCAGCAGCCTGTCCATGAGTTATCTGTATCGGCCAAGCCGAATGACATTCCGCAGAGCGTAGAAGTAAACATAGCAGATCTCCAGGTCGGAGAAAGCATTACGGCTGCCGATATTAAAGCGGGCCGCGGCTTCACGATCAACACGGATGATGAAACAGTCATTGCTTCCATCCTTGCGCCAAGGCAGGAACAGGAAATAAGCACAGGCGAAGAGCAGGAGCCTGGCATCCCTGAGAATCAGGAAGGCCGGGAAACTGAAGCAAACGAAGAATAAACAATAAGGGGTCTGGCCCGCTCTGGTCAGACCTTTTCTTATAAGGCAAGAAAAATAAAAATCTGATTTTTTTCAACTTTGATTACTGTCTGGCAGCAGCACCTGCCACCTCGAGATTACAAGTCTTTTGCTTGTCGGGGGGGGGGGAGCAAGGCGCTTGCGCTTTTCCATTTGGAGGGAACGAAATGAAATTGTTTGTAGGGTTGGGGAACCCCGGGAAAGAATATGAGAAAACAAGGCATAACATCGGCTTTGATGTTATTGACAGACTGTCCGGAAAGCTGAATATCCCTATGGACCAGGCAAAGTTTAAGGGTGTGTTTGGCATGGGACGCGTCGATGGAGAAAAGGTATTCCTTCTTAAGCCGCTTACATATATGAATCTGTCTGGAGAATCGATCAGGCCGCTTATGGATTATTATGATATCGATACAGAAGATCTGGCCGTCATCTATGATGACCTTGATTTGCCGCCGGGGAAAATCCGCCTCAGGCAGAAGGGCAGCGCAGGCGGCCATAATGGCATCAAATCAACCATCGCGCACACAGGCACACAGGAATTCAGCCGCATCCGCGTTGGAATCGGACGCCCTGAAGGCGGAATGAAAGTGACTGATTATGTGCTCGGCCGTTTTACAGCAGAAGAGCAGAAGGTCATGGATGAGGCAGCAGACCGCTCGGCGGATGCCTGCATAGACTGGATCAGAAAGCCTTTCCTTGAGGTTATGAATCAATATAACCAATCTTAGCTTTTCATTATTTCATTTGGCCTTACATATGATAAAGTTAAATTAGCGTTTTCTGCGGCAGGCTGTAAATGAATAAGATTTCCTCCCGGGGCAATACTAGCAATAACAATTGTTAGACAGGGAGGGACAGGCATGGCACTTCATTATCATTGCCGTCATTGCGGCATGAAGATGGGAACGCTGGATAACTTGTCAATGCACGCAGAAAGCCTCGGTTTCCATAAATTGAATGAAGAAGAACGGCAGGATATGATCTCCTACGGATCATCCGGGGATATACACATAAAATCGATCTGCGAGGATTGCCAGGAATCATTGGAAAGAAATCCTGACTACCATCAGAACGATTACCTTATTCATTAAAAAGCTTTGGACGAACACTCCAAAGCGTTTTTCTGTTTCCATATGCACACATAACGACTAAGGACGAGAGGAGGGGTTGCCATGCTAGGATTAAAACAGCTTTTCACCCGGCAGGATGATATCAAAACTGTCATCACCGGAGTGAACGGGGGACTGAAAGAGCAGCTGGTGGCCGGATTGACCGGCTCGGCACGGACGCTTTTCCTTGCCTCTATATATGAGCAGACAAAGAAACCTATGCTGGTTGTAACTCACAATCTTTTACAAGCACAGAAATTATATGATGATATTGTCAATCTTATAGGCGAGGATGATGTATTTCTTTATCCTGCCAATGAATTGATCGCAGCGGAGCTGAGCATCGCAAGCCCCGAGCTGAGGGCGCAGAGAATCGACGCGCTCAACCACTGGAGCGGAAAGGGCACCGGAATTGTCATTATCCCTATGGCCGGGATGAGGAAGGTGCTTCCGCCTCCTTCCCTCTGGAAGAAGCGCCAGCTGATATTAAAGCTTGGCGATGATATAGAAATAGAGGAACAGCTTCTTGAGTTTGTCAAAATGGGCTACAGCCGCACCGATATGGTGTCTTCTCCGGGAGAATTCAGCGTCAGGGGCGGCATCCTGGATATCTATCCGCTGACTGAAGCGGATCCGATCAGGATTGAGCTGTTTGATACTGAAATTGACAGCATCCGTTCTTTTTCCCTTGAAGACCAGCGCTCGAAAGAAAAGCTGAAGCAGGTCCATATTGGCCCTGCGACCGAGAATCCTTTTGAGGATGAGCATTATGACAGGGTATATCAAAAGCTGGAAAAAGGGCTTTCAGCCAGCCTGAAAATGCTGAAGGATGAAAAGGCAAAAGAGCTGCTGGCCCAGAATATCGGGTATGAACTGGAGCAGCTCCGGAACAGGCAAAGACCTGAGCAGATGTTCAAATACCTCTCCTATGCTTATGAATCCAATAATAGTTTGCTAGATTACCTTCCCCAGGATGGACTTATTTTTATCGATGAAATCAGCAGGGTTCAGGAGATGAATGAGTCCCTTGAGAAAGAGGAGGCGGAATGGTATACAAGCCTGCTTGGCGAAGGAAAAATCGTCCATGACGTCAAAACTTCCCACAGCCTGAAGGAATTCATCGGCAGGTCCTATCAGCCGATTGTCTATATGTCCCTGTTCTTGAGGCATGTCCCGAATACAAATCCTCAGAATATCATCAATGTCTCCTGCAGACAGATGCAGAACTTCCACGGCCAGCTGAATGTGCTGAAAAGCGAGCTGGAGCGCTGGAAGAAGAGCGGGTTCTCTGTTTTGTTCCTGGGCCCTGACATGGACCGGGTCAAGAAGCTTCAAAGCGTTTTGGCCGACTATGAAATTGAGGCTGCTGTCATCGAGCCGGATAAAGAGGTGCTGAAGGGCAAGTTCCAGATCACTGAAGGGAGCCTGCAGACAGGCTTTGAGCTGCCGATCCAGAAAATGGCCGTCATCACTGAAGAAGAGCTTTTTAACAAGAAAACAGCGAAGCGGTCGCCGCGCAGGCAGAAGCTTTCGAATGCTGAAAGGATTAAAAGCTATTCAGAGCTTAAAATCGGCGATTATGTTGTCCATGTGAACCACGGTATCGGCAAATACCTGGGCATTGAAACACTTGAAATCAATGGCCTTCATAAGGATTATCTGAATATCCGCTATTCAGGAAGCGATCAGCTGTATGTGCCGGTCGATCAGATCGACCTGGTTCAGAAATATGTCGGGTCTGAAGGCAAGGAACCGAAGATCTATAAGCTTGGCGGCAATGACTGGAAGCGTGTCAAGAAGAAGGTTGAAAGCTCTGTCCAGGATATAGCGGATGATCTGATCAAGCTGTACGCCGAAAGGGAAGCGTCGAAGGGCTATGCCTTCTCTCCTGACGGGGACATGCAGCGCGAATTCGAGTTGTCCTTCCCCTATCAGGAAACAGAGGATCAGCTGAGGTCCATCCATGAGATCAAGCTGGATATGGAAAAAGAGCGGCCGATGGACCGCCTGCTGTGCGGCGATGTGGGGTACGGAAAGACTGAGGTGGCGATCAGAGCTGCCTTTAAGGCGATTGCGGACGGCAAACAGGTGGCAATCCTCGTGCCGACGACAATCCTCGCCCAGCAGCATTACCAGACAATGAGAGAAAGATTTCAGGAATATCCTGTTGAGATCGGGCTCTTAAGCCGCTTCAGGACAAAGAAGCAGCAGACCGAGACAGTCAAGGGCCTCAAAAACGGCACCGTTGATATTGTTGTCGGCACCCATCGCCTGCTCTCAAAGGAAATCATTTATAAAGACCTGGGGCTGCTCATCATTGATGAAGAGCAGCGGTTCGGCGTCACCCATAAAGAAAAGATCAAACAGCTTAAAACAAATGTCGATGTCCTTACATTGACTGCGACACCGATTCCGCGGACCCTGCATATGTCGATGCTCGGTGTAAGAGACTTGTCTGTCATCGAGACGCCGCCGGAAAACAGGTTCCCGGTCCAGACCTATGTAATGGAATACAATGGCGGACTTGTCCGTGAAGCCATCGAACGGGAGATGGCGCGGGGAGGCCAGGTATATTTCCTGTATAACCGGGTTGAGGATATCGAACGGAAGGCAGAGGAAATCTCTATGCTTGTCCCGGATGCCAAGGTGGTCGCAGCCCATGGCCAAATGACGGAAAATGAGCTCGAATCTGTTATGCTGAGTTTCCTTGAAGGCGAAGCGGACGTCCTTGTCAGCACAACCATTATTGAAACGGGAGTCGATATCCCGAATGTGAACACCTTGATCGTATTTGATGCAGACAGGATGGGGCTCTCCCAGCTGTACCAGCTGAGGGGACGGGTTGGCCGCTCAAACAGGGTTGCCTATGCTTATTTCACCTACCGGAAGGATAAAGTGCTGACTGAAGTGGCAGAAAAGCGCCTCCAGGCCATCAAGGAGTTCACAGAGCTGGGGTCAGGCTTTAAGATTGCGATGCGCGACCTTTCTATCAGGGGTGCAGGCAATCTGCTCGGCTCACAGCAGCACGGATTCATCGATTCTGTCGGCTTTGACCTGTATTCCCAGATGCTTAAAGAGGCTATAGAAGAACGGAAGGAAAATCCGGAAACATTTAAAAAGCCTTCTGTGGAAATCGATCTGGAAATCGATGCCTACATTCCTGATGCATACCTTGCAGACGGGAATCAGAAGATTGAAATGTATAAAAGGTTCCGCGGCATCGACTCGATGGATGAGATCGAAGGGCTGAAGGAAGAAATGACAGACAGATTCGGGGACTATCCGGAAGAGGTCGCTTATCTTTTCCAGGTCGCCGAGATGAAGGTCCATGCGCAGGAGGCCGGGGTAGAGCTCATCAAACAGTCCAAGACGGAAGTGCTGATCCTCCTGTCAGAGGAGGCAAGCTCTCTGATTGACGGACAGAGAATCTTCCAGGAAAGCACCAGGCATGGACGGATGGTCGGACTTGGCATGGAAGGCAAAAAGCTGAAGATGGTCATCCAGACAAAAGGATACAGTGCAGACAAATGGCTTAATACGGCCTATGATATGATTCTTGGGATAGATAAGGCCAAAAAGAAGCAGCAAAATCCAATATCGTAAAGTAATGGAAAAGTTCCTGTCACCTAAATGAAATGAGAAAAGTGTTTAATTAGAGTAGACAAGGGTATTTCAAATGGTAAGGATTTTTATACTGGAATGTTTATCCTATTAAGGAAATGTTATCACCCGAGAGAAAAGATACTTGCAAGTGTATAGAACTTTCCATATGAAAGATACTAAGTTCAAACATGGAGAAGTTTTCAACAAAAGGAAGCAGAAATCTTCTCCTGCTAAAAATCATCAGATGAAAGTGAGGCAACGCAGGATGAAAGCAACTGGTATAGTTCGTCGTATCGATGATTTGGGTCGTGTTGTAATCCCGAAGGAAATCCGCAGGACACTGCGAATTCGTGAAGGTGACCCCCTGGAAATATTTGTAGACCGCGATGGTGAAGTCATTTTAAAGAAGTATTCGCCAATCAGCGAATTAAGCGATTTTGCAAAAGAATATGCAGAAGCCTTGTATGACAGCCTTGGAAACCCTGTCCTGATTTGTGACAGGGATACATTTATCGCAACGGCAGGCGGATCCAAAAAGGATTATCTAAACAAAAACATCAGTGATCTGCTGGAAAAAACAATGGAAGACAGAACTTCCGTCCTCGTCAACACTCAAGGCGAGTATGCCCTTGCAGATGGGAACGAGGAAAGCCTCTCTGCTTATACAATCGGTCCGATCATTGCCAATGGCGATCCGATAGGGGCAGTCATCATTTATGCGAAGGAAGATTCACTTGGTGATGTAGAGCAGAAGGCTGTAGAAACGGCAGCTGGATTCTTGGCAAGGCAGATGGAGTCCTAATATCAATACTGAATCTTATAGAGATGACAGAAAGGGGCAGCCTGGCTGCCTTTTTTCTATGGGAAAAATGAATAAAAATGCTTCAAAGCTATTTGTTTTATGACAGACGGGCAACGAAACAAGGTTAATGCGTTATCATCCCATCCTGCGGCCAATAGTTATGCTATAATACTTTTCGAATTCATTATTGGAAGGAGATGGGCAATGAAGCCCGCTAATCAATCAGGAGATCTGTTCAAAGGAGCCCTGATCCTTACAGCTGCCGCTTTGATTACGAAGGTATTGAGCGCAGTTTACAGAGTCCCCTTCCAGAATATCGTAGGGGATGTCGGCTTTTACATTTACCAGCAGGTTTATCCCTTTTATGGGATTGCCATCGTGCTGTCTACATATGGTTTTCCGGTCGTTATTTCAAAGCTTTATGCCGAGCAGGCAAAGAGCAGGAAAGAAGCTCTGCAGCTGCTGGCAGCCTCTGGCCTTTTCCTTTTGGCCATTGGTCTTGCTGCTTTCCTGATTATGTTTGCCGGGGCAGATTGGATTGCGTCGCAAATGGGGGATCCAAGGCTGGGTATCCTTTTAAGGACTCTTTCCCCAGTATTCCTTCTGCTGCCGGCTACAGCTCTCCTCAGGGGGTATTTCCAGGGCCGGGGCGACATGCTGCCGACTGCTGTTTCACAGGTAGGAGAGCAGGCCATCCGTGTGGCGACCATATTGGCTGCTGCATTCATCCTCATGAAAAAAGGGGCATCACTATATACGGCCGGCAGCGGGGCTGTTTTCGGTTCAGTGACAGGGGGCATTGCTTCTGCAGCTATCCTGTCCGCTTTTTTCTGGCGCGGGATAAAAAAGGAAGCAGCTGGGGCAGCGATTTTTGGACTGAGTAGAAAAGCGGTCCTGATGACAATGAAAACCATCGCTCTCCAGGGTGCAGCCATCAGTGCGGCTTCCATGCTGCTCATACTTCTTCAGCTCGCGGATTCCCTGAATTTGTATTCCCTCCTTGTATCGGGAGGGCTGGATGCTGAAGAAGCAAAAAAGCTGAAAGGGATTTATGACAGGGGCCAGCCGCTCATACAGCTTGGAACTGTTATCGCCACATCAATGTCGCTTTCGCTTGTGCCGCTCATCACTGCTGAAAAACTGAAAAATAATCAGCAGTTCCTTGCTGAAAAGGCAGGTCTTGCCCTCCGTGTCAGCCTGCTCTTCGGGACAGGTGCGGCCTTCGGATTATGGGCCATTATCAAGCCGGTCAATATCATGCTATTTGAGAATGCAGAAGGATCAGAGGTGCTCTCAGTGCTGAGTCTGTTCATATTCTTTGCTTCGATCATCATGACCCTGGCAGCAATCCTGCAGGGGCTGGGCCACACCTTTTTCCCGGCTGCGGTGATGCTCGGAGGCTTCGGGATAAAATATGTCCTTAACATTCTGCTTGTGCCGGCTGAAGGGACGATGGGAGCGGCTATTGCTGCGTGTGCAGCGCTTGCCATCGTGCTGCTTGTCCTGCTCGCCAGGCTCCGCTTCCTATTGCGGCAGCCTTTAGTGCCAGGCCGCTTCATCCTGGGTCTCGGAACCGCTGCCGCAGTCATGCTGCTTTATCTGAAGGGCTATCTGATGGCTGCGGGATTTTTAGCCGGGGAAGGGCGCCTTGCGGCCGGCCTTATTGCCTTAAGCGCAGCTGCAACAGGCGGGATTGTATTCATGCTTTTAGCTTTAAAAGGAGAGACTTTTAGAAAAGAAGAAATCAGTATGCTGCCTTTTGGAAGCAAACTGGGCTATTTGCTGCCCGGCAGGAACAGGAGATGATTTGATATGAATAAGATTACGGTTTACGGCCTTGGGGCGGGAGATCTTGAACAGCTGCCCTTTGGCGTTTATAAAGCCCTTCAGGCTGAGGGGAAGGTGTATCTAAGGACAGAGGACCATCCGGTGATCCGGGAGCTGCAGGATGAAGGGATGGCATTTCATTCATTTGATCATGTATATGAAAAGCACAGCCGCTTTGAAGACGTATATGAGGAGATTTGCGAAATCCTCCTGGCGGAAGCAGCAGATGGGGATGTTGTCTATGCTGTGCCGGGCCATCCGCTGGTTGCAGAGAAAACGGTTCAGATTTTGCTTGAGAAAGGCCCTGTGCTGGGAATTGATATCGTGATCGGCGGAGGCCAGAGCTTTTTGGACGCCCTGTTCCAGGCTCTGAAAATAGATCCAATCGAAGGCTTCCAGCTGCTGGATGCCACTGACCTGGAAAAGGATGAAGTAATGCTGAAGCATCATATGATCATCGGGCAGGTATATGATACCTACGTGGCGAGCAATGTGAAGCTGACACTGATGGAAATGCTTCCGTATGATTATGAGATTTATATTGCCACGGCAGCGGGGAGCAGCAGGGAGAGCATCAGGAAGGTGCCTCTGTTTGAGCTTGACAGGGAAGCGGAAATCAATAATCTCACTTCAGTCTATGTGCCGCCTGTAAAGGATGAAACCCTCCTCTACAGGGAATTCAGCAAGTTCAGGGAAATCATTGCCGCATTGAGGGGGCCGGACGGCTGTCCATGGGATCTCAAGCAGACCCACCAATCGCTCAGAAAGTATTTGATCGAGGAAGCATATGAGCTTATTGAAGCGATAGATAATGAAGACATCGACCATATGATCGAGGAGCTGGGTGATGTCCTCCTGCAGGTGGTGCTGCACGCACAGATCGGGGAAGATGACGGCTATTTCTCCATGGATGACGTCATCCAGGGCATCAGTGAAAAAATGATCCGCAGGCATCCCCATGTATTTGGCGAGGCTTCAGCGGAAACAGAAGAGCAGGTGCTGAAGAACTGGCAGGAAATCAAGGCTGAAGAAAAAGGGGCTGCGCCTGAGTCGCTCTTGAGCGGGATTGTCAAATCGATGCCGCAGCTGCTCCAGGCAGCAGATATCCAAAAGAAAGCAGCCGGCGCAGGCTTTGATTGGCAGGAAATCGGGCCTGCATGGGAGAAGGTTAAAGAAGAGCTGTCTGAGTTCGAAGAGGAAATGAACCGGGATCCGCGGTCAGAAGAAGCGGCGAAGGAGTTCGGCGATATCCTGTTTGCGCTCGTGAATATCGCGAGATTCTGCAAGATCGATCCAGAGCAGGCGGTCTTCACGACCAATCAGAAGTTCATCAGGCGTTTTAAGTATATTGAAGATAAGGTAAGGGAGAGCGGCCGGGACTTCAGCGGATACAGCCTGGAAGAGCTGGACCGCTTCTGGGATGAAGCGAAACAGCAAGGACTATAAAGGGGGAGACAAGAATGAGACTGGATAAATTTTTGAAGGTATCAAGACTGATTAAAAGAAGAACGCTGGCAAAGGAAGTAGCTGACCAGGGGAGGATCCTGATCAACGGACAGCAGGGGAAGGCAAGCTCAACAGTAAAGGTGGGCGATGAGCTGACGGTCAGGCTCGGGCAGCGGATTGTAACAGCGAAGATCGAGCGCCTCCAGGAAACAAGCCGCAAGGAAGAAGCAGCTGAGATGTACACCATCCTGAAGGAAGAACGCACCGGCCAGCAGGAAAATTAATGTTTAAGACAGCACCGGCGGGGAAACAGGTATTGTATAATAGCCTGACCTGACTGGATTGTTCTAAAAGCCCCCCCTCCCTCATACACATGTACAAAAGGTTGTACTATGCGATTGTGGGGGATGAGGATGAGCCAATACTATGAATCAAACACAGGCAAAAGCAATGCTCCTGATCATGATGTCATCATGAGGGGCCGTAAGCTTCTGGATATTACTGGCGTCAAGCAGGTTGAAAGCTTTGATAATGAAGAGTTCCTTTTGGAGACAGTCATGGGCTTCCTGGCCATCCGCGGCCAGAATCTCCAGATGAAGAATCTGGACGTGGAGAAAGGGATCGTATCCATTAAAGGGAAAGTCTTTGACCTCGTATATATGGATGAACAGCAAGGGGAAAAAGCTAAAGGGTTCTTTAGCAAGATATTCCGATGACCCTATCTGCGCAGTTTCTTACCATGCTTGCCATGATTGGCATGGGAAGCGCGTTCGGCGCGTCGCTCGATACATATAACCGTTTCCTGCGCCGCGCCAAAAGAAAAAGCTGGATTGTCTTCATTAATGATTTTTTATTTTGGAGCCTGCAGGGACTTGCTGTCTTTTATGTATTGTTCATCATCAATCAGGGGGAGCTGAGGTTCTATATCTTTATTGCCCTGTTCTGCGGGTTTGCCGCATACCAGAGCCTGCTGAAGCAGGGTTTTCTCCGTCTGCTTGAAACTTTGATAGAAGCAATTGCAGCGATATTCCGCTTTTTTGTCAGAATGGCGCATCTTTTGGTTTATAAACCGATCCAATCGATTATAATGGGTATTATTTCCCTAATTGTGCTGCTCGGAAAAGGCATACTGGCCCTTTTGAAGCTGGCACTTCGGATCATTTGGACCCTTTTAAAGGCGGTTTTAAGCCCTGTCAAATGGATTTGGTCACTTTTTTGGTTTATTTTGCCGAAAAAGATTAAAAATAGCGTCGAGAAGTTATATAATAAATTGGCAGGAAATATACACGCATTCAAGAATAACTTAAACAGCTTATTAACCAGATGGAAAAATAAATAAATGAGCAAGGAGGGGCTGCGAGAGTGAGTGCCATCAGGAAACGCAAAGTAGCAAAAATCGAGACAAACTATGCCAAACAGCAAGAGAATACAGAGATCAGCACAGCCAGGAAGAGAGTCCTGCTTATCCGCAGGCTGACCGTCTTTTTCATTGGCGCTGCAGCCATCGCCGTATTGATGATCTCTACACTCGTCACGCAATCCTCTGCTCTTGAAGAAAAGGCCCTCGAAAAAGAGAAATTTGAAAAGAAGCTTGCCTCCCTTAAAAAGAATGAGGTACTCCTTGAAGAAGAAATCGTCAAACTGAATGATGATGAATATATAGCCAAGCTAGCGAGGAAGAATTATTTCCTTTCCGAAAAGGACGAAATCATCTTTAATCTGCCTGAGGACAAGGGCAGTAAGAAGGAAAAGGAAAAAACATCCGAGTAGCAGTCTTATTGACACTCTTTTTTGAAATTCTGTATAATATAAAGTAAGTTTAATTCTTTTAATCTTTAAGGAGGCAAAATCTTTTTATGTCAATCGAAGTAGGCAGCAAGTTACAAGGAAAGGTAACCGGCAT
Organism: Bacillus infantis; assembly: GCF_050107595.1. GTDB lineage: Bacteria > Bacillota > Bacilli > Bacillales > Cytobacillaceae > Bacillus_AB > Bacillus_AB infantis_C. Next base: position 21,907 of record NZ_JBNILH010000019.1, on the reverse strand, counting down.
TACTAATTTCGGTGCGTTCGTAGAACTGCCGGAAGGTTCAACCGGTCTTGTCCACATTAGTGAGGTCGCAGATAACTATGTTAAGGATATTAATGATCACCTGAAGGTCGGTGACCAGGTAGAGGTTAAAGTCATTAATGTGGAGAAGGATGGAAAGATCGGCTTATCCATCAAGAAAGCAATAGACAGGCCAGAGAGACCGGCCAGACCTGAAAGAACTGACAGGCCTGAACGCCGTGAATCACGGGGCGGATATTCCGGATCCCAGCGTCCGCGCCATGGAAGATCCAATGACAGCCGTCCGCCAAGAGAGAACTTTGAGTCCAAAATGGCCAAGTTCCTCAAAGACAGTGAAGATCGATTGGCCTCACTAAAACGCAATACGGAATCCAAACGCGGAGGAAGAGGCGCTAAACGAGGATAACTTGCTGCTGATTTTTTCTATATATTGCATGACTATGACAGGCCGAGGGGCTTGTCTTTTTTTGGGGCTGAATCCATGCATACAAAAACACCTGCTCCGTATAGGAGCAGGTGTTTTTTAGATGAGGGGCTGAACAAGCACCCTCCGCATTTCATGTATGACCCCTACGGGATTCGAACCCGTGTTACCGCCGTGAAAGGGCGGTGTCTTAACCGCTTGACCAAGGGGCCGTATTAAAGATAAGGATAGCGGCGGAGGGGATCGAACCCCCGACCTCACGGGTATGAACCGTACGCTCTAGCCAGCTGAGCTACACCGCCATAATATAAGCACAAGGAATATAATACAAAGGATTGACCCTGGTGTCAATAATATTTTAAAAGAAAAATGTCGGCTCACCTTTTTTTAGGTTCGCCAATTTTTTTTGTCAGGAAAATCCCCGCTTTAAAGGCTTTCTCATCCTAACTTTGTGTGAATATTCAAAATGCAAACTGGTATTACGGGATTATCTTCCATTATATTGTTTGCTTTTTTGTTATTAGGCGGAAAGCCGTCGAAAGAAAAACATGGGCTTGTCTCCTCTTTTGACAAACTTTTATGCATAACCAATTTTATAATAATCAGCAACGATACAAATACGGGGAGTGGAATGAATGGAAAAGGCAGAACATACGGTAATGGATCCTGCTGGTGAAGTGGATTTCAACGGATCGAAGCTCGAATTGGCAAAAGGCCTTCACAAGTTCCAGATGAAGATAGAGAGCTTTTTTATCAAAAAGGGCTATATTCTTCTATTGATCGGATTTCTCTTGGGAAGGGCGCTTATCCTGGCGAAACTGACACCCTTCAGCCTGCCATTCTTTGCAGCGGTCTATCTGATCAAAAGGGATAAAGCACCGCTGGCGCTGATTGGGCTTACTGCCGGTGCGTTCACCTTATCTATGATGAATGCAGCATCAGTGTTTGGGATCTGCTTTATGTTCCTCTTCGCCTTCCGGGTTTCGAAAAAGTGGCTGAAAAATGAAGTAAGGGCCCTGCCGGTATATACATTTTTCATATTGGCGATCGGGAAGATTGCAGAAGCCTATATTGTCTCAGGACAGCTGGCACTCTATGATGCGATGATGGCAGCCGTCGAAGCAAGCCTCGGCTTTATCCTCACTCTGATTTTCCTGCAGAGCCTCCCGCTGCTCAGCATCTCAAAAAGAAGGCAGTCGCTTAAGACTGAGGAAATTGTCTGCCTGATCATCATGCTTGCCTCAGTCATGACCGGAACAATCGGCTGGTCGGTGTATGACCTGTCAGTTGAACATATATTATCCAGGTATCTGGTTCTATTATTTGCATTTGTTGCAGGGGCAACGGTCGGGTCAACAGTCGGGGTGGTGACCGGATTGATTTTCAGCCTGGCAAATGTTTCAAGTTTTTACCATATGAGTCTGCTTGCTTTTTCCGGCCTCCTGGGCGGCTTGCTGAAGGAAGGGAGGAAGCTTGGCGTGGCATGCGGTCTTCTGATTGCCACCTTATTAATCGGGATGTATGGGGAGGGAACCGGTACCTTGCTGAAAACCGTTCTGGAGACTGGTGCAGCAACGGTCTTATTTTTCCTGACCCCGCAGGCGCTGACCGGAAAGCTGGCCAGACATATACCGGGGACCCCTGAGTATGCGGCTGAGCAGCAGCAGTATATGCGGAAGATGCGGGACGTCACCGCCCAGCGCGTTGCCCAATTCTCGAATGTATTTCAGGCTCTGTCCAAAAGTTTTTCTTCCCATGCTGATCCCATCGACTGGGATGGGGAGGAAAGGGAGATGGATTATTTCCTGAGCAATGTCACGGAGAAGACATGCCAGACCTGTTTCAAGAAAGACCATTGCTGGGCAAGGAACTTTGATACAACCTATGAATATATGAAGGAAATTATGCATGAAATGGATGGCCAGCAGGGGACCGTTTCCGGAAGGCTGACAAGGGAGTGGGAAAAACACTGCACCCGCTCAAAAAAGGTATTGGAGACGATGCATCAGGAGCTGACGTTTTATCAGGCAAATCTGAAGCTCAAAAAGCAGGTTCAGGAAAGCAGGAGACTTGTGGCTGACCAGCTGCTTGGCGTGTCAGAGGTGATGGGCGATTTTGCGAAAGAGATCCAGCGTGAGCGGGAAAATCATCATAAGCAGGAAGAGGCCATCCTGGACGCCCTCCAGGGGTTTGGCATTCAGATCGAACAGGTGGAGATTTACAGCCTGGAGCAGGGGAATGTCGACATTGATATGACGATTCCCTACTGCAGGGGGCATGGCGAGTGTGAAAAGCTGATAGCCCCTATGCTGTCAGATATATTGGGAGAAACCATTCTTGTCAATTCAGAGGAGTGTTCCACATTTGGAAGCGGCAGCTGCTACGTGACATTCCGCTCGGCTAAGGCCTATGCAGTTGAAACCGGGGTGGCCCATGCGGCAAAGGATGGAGGGCTGATTTCTGGTGACAGCTATTCGACCATCGAGCTTGGAGGGGGTAAATATGCCATTGCCATCAGCGACGGGATGGGGAACGGCGAAAGGGCGCATATTGAGAGCAAGGAAACCCTCCAGCTGCTTCAAAAAATTCTCCAGTCAGGGATAGAGGAGAAGGTGGCGATTAAGTCGGTCAACTCTGTGCTCTCATTGCGGACGACAGATGAAATTTTCTCAACCTTAGACCTGGCGATGGTCGATCTTCAAAATGCAGCGGCCAAATTCCTGAAAATCGGTTCAACGCCCAGCTTCATTAAAAGAGGCGGCAAGGTTCTCAAAATCCAGGCAAGCAATCTGCCGATGGGAATACTGCAGGAATTCGAGGTGGATGTAGTCAGCGAGCAGCTGAAGGCAGGCGACCTTCTGATCATGATGAGCGATGGTGTATTTGAAGGTCCTAAGCATGTGGAAAACTATGATCTGTGGATGAAGCGGAAGATTCATGAGCTGAAAACAGAGGATCCGCAGGAGATCGCCGACCTGATCATGGAAGAGGTCATCAGGTCGCGTTCAGGCCTGATCGAGGATGATATGACAGTGGTAGTATCCAAAATCAAGCATAATACGCCAAAATGGGCATCCATCCCGGTCCAGAAGCTCCGTCAGAAAGCCAACTGATTATTTTGTCCCTCCCTTCCCGGTAACATGTATATTTCCGTCCTGTTCCGTCGAAAATGGTACCAATAAGGAACAGGAGGGGAGATTTTATGAAGACCGGAACACTGAAACAGATTCTGCTTATCACAGACGGCTGCTCCAATCAGGGGGAGGATCCTGTGGCCATGTCAGCTTTGGCGAAAGAACAGGGCATTACGGTAAATGTCATCGGAGTGATGGAGAAGGATGTCATTGATGAGCGGGGCATGAATGAAATTGAAGGGATTGCGCTCTCCGGGGGCGGAGTCAGCCAGGTCGTCTACTCGCAGGCGTTATCGCAGACGGTGCAGATGGTGACGAGGAAGGCAATGACCCAGACGCTCCAGGGTGTGGTGAATAAAGAGCTTCAGCAAATCTTGGGCGGCTCCCAGACAGTTGAAGACCTTCCGCCGGAAAAAAGGGGAGAGGTCATGGAGGTTGTCGATGAGCTCGGGGAAACAGTCGAGCTTGAGGTGCTGGTCCTCGTCGATACAAGTGCGAGCATGAAGCATAAACTCCCGACGGTCAAGGAAGCGCTTCTTGATTTGTCCTTGAGCTTGAATGCCCGTTCAGGAGATAACCGTTTTGCAGTTTTTGTATTTCCCGGGAAAAGGAATGATGTCGAAAAACTGCTGGATTGGACGCCGAGGCTCGAATCACTGACAAGCATATTTTCAAAGCTTTCAACAGGAGGCATCACCCCCACCGGGCCTGCAATCCGTGAAGCTTTAAGCTATTTCAAGAAAAAACGTTCACTAAGGAGCCTGCTTTCCCGTGATGATGAACAATACTTTGAAGAGTCTATGTAAAGTAAGCCCTGGGACGATTATCGAAGGGAAATGGCATCGCAACCGGTATACGATCATAAGGGAGCTTGGCAGCGGGGCGAATGGGATCGTCTATCTCGCCCAGTGCCGGAATCAGCAGGTTGCCTTAAAGATGAGTGATAATGGGATGTCCGTTACCTCTGAAGTAAATGTGCTCAAATCCTTTGCCAAGGTCCAGGGTTCTGCCCTTGGGCCTTCTTTGCTTGATGTCGATGACTGGGAGAGGAAGGATGTACGGATTTCCTTTTATGCAATGGAATACATAAACGGACCGGATCTGCTTGGGTTTATCCGGCAAAAAGGGCCTTCCTGGACAGAAGTGCTTCTTTCCCAGCTGCTCAGCGATCTGGAAAAGCTTCACCAGAGCGGCTGGGTGTTTGGCGATCTGAAGCCGGAGAACCTGATTGTGACATCCCCTCCTCCGAGGATACGCTGCATTGATGTGGGCGGTACAACCATCAATGGGAGGGCAATAAAGGAGTTTACCGAGTTTTACGACCGCGGATATTGGGGGCTTGGTACAAGGAAGGCAGATCCTCAGTATGACTTATTCGCTGCTGCGATGGTGCTGATCAATCTTTATTATCCAAAGCGGTTCAATAAGACAACAGGGGGCATCAGCCAGCTCAGGGACATGATCAGGCAGAACAAAGAGCTGATGAAGTATGAGCTAATGCTCCTGAAGGCACTGGAGGGGAGGTATGCATCTGCCTCTGAAATGAGGAAAGAGCTCCTTGCTATGCCTGCAGGAGGACAGCCTGAAAGCCGCACGGCCCGGCGGAGTGCTGCCCAGAACCAGGCCGCGGGTCCCGGGCCCGGCCCCTCACGGACAAGGCAGGGCGCAAAGGATCAGAAGAAAAAAGGCGGTTTCCTTGAAACGGTGCTCATTGTCTTTGTCATCTCGGTCCTTTATTTTGTTTATATTTATGGACAGCTGGTCTAATGAAAATCTTGAAACTTTTCGCTTCTGAATGCGTACATAATGGAGCTGGCCCAGGCACCCTGGATGCGATATGCATTCCATCAGGGTTATGCTTTGGAGATTGCAGGCAAAGATGCTATTCTTAATATAGTAGTTTCCTTCAATAAGGTTATTCACCCCTCACCAGGGGTATAAGGGACTATAGATTTTTCAGGTAAGGAAGAATTTATTATGCTTGATGCAAAAGCCGAAGCGTTCCTTCGGCATCATGGTGTACGGCTCGAAGGCAAAAAGGTGCTTGTAGGCGTGTCCGGAGGCCCCGATTCCCTGGCGCTGCTCCACTTGCTGTGGAAAAAGCGGGAGGTGTGGGGGATTGAACCTGCGGCCATTCATTTTGACCATATGTTCAGGGGGGAGGAATCCTATCAGGAAGCCCGATTTGTCCAGTCCTTTTGTGAAGAGCGGAACATTCCGTTTGAGATGAGGAGGCAGGATGTATCGGCTTATATGAAGGAATCCGGTAAAAGCTCCCAGACTGCGGCGCGCGAATGCCGGTACCGCTTTTTTGAAGAGGCCATGAAGGCATCAGGGGCATCATACCTGGCACTCGGCCATCATGGGGATGATCAGGTGGAAACCATCCTGATGCGGCTGACAAGAGGCAGTACAGGGGAAGCAAGATCAGGGATCCCTTTCTCCCGTCCGTTTGGCGGAGGGGAGATCATCCGTCCTTTCCTGTGCCTTGAGCGAGGAGAGATTGAAGAGTATTGTTTAAGAAATGAGCTGGACCCCCGAAGAGATCCGAGCAATGAAAAGGACGTTTACAGCCGAAACCGGTTCAGGAACAACGTCCTGCCATTCCTGAAATCGGAAAACCCTCAGGCCCATGTTCATTTTCAGCGTTTCAGCGAAGAGCTGCGCGGTGATGAACAGCTCCTTCAGGAATTAACGGCCCGGGAAATGAATACAGTAATGAAGAAGAAGGAAGATGCTGAAATCACGATTGATGCAGAACGCTTCCTGCTAATGCCAATGCCTTTACAAAGGAGAGGTATTCAACTAATATTAAACTATCTCTATCAAGAGAGGCCTGCATCATTATCCGCCTTACATATTGAGAAGATATTTTCAATATTGAACAATCCTCATCCTTCCGGTTCACTTGATTTCCCAAACGGCTTAAAAATTGTGCGATCATACGGCTTTTGCCATTTCAGGTACAGCCACTCTGAGGTGCAAGCCTATCGTTTTGAGATAAATCAGCCCGGAAAAATCGAGCTTCCGAGCGCCGGTGCCCTACTGGCAGGAGAGAGCGGAGATGATAGGGGAACGGCAGATCTGAATTGCTTTGAAATCAGCAGGGATAATGTGCGTTTTCCGCTTATTGTCCGCACCCGCGAAGCCGGTGACAGAATGACGATAAAAGGAATGAACGGGACGAAAAAAGTGAAATCTATTTTTATCGACAGGAAAATCCCTTTGCATGAACGGGACAGCTGGCCCATCGTGACTGACAGCAGCGGGGAAATCCTCTGGATCCCCGGATTGAGCAAATCCGCTTATGAACTGCCTGCAGGTCCTGACACCAGGAATATTTTTTTAACATATATAAAGCATTGATCTTCTAGGGGGCACACTATTCATGAAAAACGATATTGAAAAAGTACTAATTTCCGAAGAGGAACTCCAGGCAAAGACCAAAGAGCTTGCCCAGCAGCTGACTGAGGAATATATGGACCGCTATCCTTTGGCAATCGGCGTGCTGAAAGGGGCAATGCCTTTCATGGGAGACCTTTTGAAGCGCATCGATACGTATCTTGAGATGGACTTTATGGACGTTTCCAGCTACGGCAATTCAACAGTTTCTTCCGGAGAAGTCAAGATCCTGAAAGACCTGGATACTTCAGTGGAAGGCAGGGACATCCTGATCATTGAAGACATCATCGACAGCGGCCTGACGCTAAGCTATCTGGTTGAACTGTTCCGCTACAGGAAAGCAAAAAGCATCAAGATTGTCACTCTTCTGGACAAACCGACCGGCAGAAAGGCAGACATCAAAGCTGATTATGTAGGTTTCATCGTTCCGGATGAATTCGTGGTTGGCTATGGCCTTGACTATGCGGAAAGATACCGCAACCTTCCATATATAGGGGTTTTGAAGCCTGAAGTATACACAAACAACGATTAAGCAATCCTATATGTGAGAGGTTTATGACAAGCCTTGCTAAATGCATGGACCAGCCCGGTTTTCAAAAGTGTAATTTCTTGAATTGGCATGATTTACTATGATACTATACAATATAGTTTGTTTACCGTGGGAGGAGGTAAGGGATGAATCGGATCTTCCGGAATACCATCTTTTATTTATTAATCTTTTTAGTCATTATAGGCGTTGTCAGCTTCTTTAATGGCAACAATGAGCCGACAGACCATATATCCTATGACGAATTCGTCGGTTACCTGGACAGCGGCGAGGTAACAGAGCTTTCGATGCAGCCTGAGCGCGGAGTGTTTGAGGTGCGGGGCAAGCTGGAAGGCTATGATGAAGATAAATTCTTTATCACTTATGTCTGGAACAGCGACAATCTGCTGGACCGCATAGATGAGGCGGCAGCCAATGCGAAGGTGGATGTACAGCCTGCCAAGGAAACAAGCGGCTGGGTGACATTCTTCACTAGCATCATTCCGTTCATCATCATTTTCATCCTGTTCTTCTTCCTGCTTAATCAAGCACAGGGCGGCGGCAGCCGGGTAATGAACTTCGGCAAGAGCAAAGCCAAGCTTTACAGTGAAGAGAAAAAGAAAGTCCGCTTCAAGGATGTTGCTGGTGCGGATGAAGAAAAGCAAGAACTTGTAGAAGTCGTCGAGTTCCTGAAGGATCCACGCAAATTCGCGGATCTTGGGGCCCGAATCCCTAAAGGGGTGCTTCTGGTCGGACCTCCGGGTACCGGTAAAACCCTGCTGGCGCGTGCTGTTGCCGGTGAAGCGGGCGTACCGTTCTTCTCGATCAGCGGTTCCGATTTCGTTGAGATGTTTGTCGGTGTCGGTGCATCCCGTGTGCGTGACCTGTTTGAGAACGCTAAGAAAAATGCACCGTGTATTATATTTATTGATGAGATTGATGCAGTTGGACGCCAGCGCGGCGCCGGACTTGGCGGAGGCCATGACGAGCGTGAACAGACGCTGAACCAGTTGCTTGTTGAAATGGATGGATTCGGGGCTAACGAAGGAATCATCATCGTAGCCGCAACGAACCGTCCGGATATTCTTGACCCGGCCCTTCTGCGTCCGGGACGATTTGACCGCCAGATCACTGTTGACCGTCCGGACGTTAATGGACGTGAAGCAGTACTGAAGGTACACGCCCGCAATAAGCCTCTTGATGAGTCTGTCAATCTGAAGGCCATTGCAGCAAGGACGCCAGGCTTCTCAGGCGCCGACCTTGAAAACTTATTGAACGAGGCTGCCCTTGTCGCGGCACGCCAGAATAAGAAAAAAGTCGATATGACCGATATTGATGAGGCAACGGACAGAGTCATAGCCGGTCCTGCCAAGAAAAGCCGCGTCATTTCCAAGAAGGAAAGAAATATCGTGGCATTCCATGAAGCTGGGCATACTGTGATCGGTGTCATGCTGGATGAGGCTGAAATGGTCCATAAGGTAACCATCGTTCCACGCGGCCAGGCTGGCGGATATGCCGTCATGCTGCCGAAGGAAGACCGATACTTCATGACGAAGCCGGAGCTTCTGGATAAGATCGTCGGCCTCCTGGGCGGACGTGTTGCCGAAGAGATTGTCTTTGGCGAAGTCAGCACAGGCGCGCACAATGACTTCCAGCGCGCAACCGGCATTGCCAGGAGAATGGTGACTGAATTCGGAATGAGCGATAAGCTCGGACCGCTTCAGTTCGGACAGTCCCAGGGCCAAGTTTTCCTTGGCAGGGATTTCAACAACGAGCAGAATTACTCTGATGCGATTGCCTACGAAATCGACCTGGAAATCCAGCGTATCATTAAAGAGTGTTATGAAAAAGCAAGAAAAGTCCTTACAGAAAATCGCGATAAGCTTGACTTGATTGCCAACACACTTCTGGAAGTTGAAACTCTTGATGCTGAACAAATCAAGAGCCTTGTGGACAATGGCAAGCTGCCTGACCGCAAAGTGATCGACGCAAGCACAGATGATGTGAAGGTTAATATCAACATCAAGAAAGATGAAGATGCCGTGAAGGAAATCCATCCGGCAGATTCAAACGATCCGGTTGCACCGAAGGATGATGCCGGCTCAACCGGCAGCGCTGACGAAAAGCGCGACCTCTAATCGACAAAGAAGCTGACTCAGGAAAGCCCTAATCTGGCCGCCTGAGTCAGCTTTTTGCTTTTTGGGAAACAATAAGGGCATCTTTAATTGGGCACAGGCTCAGCAGCAGCGTCTGTTTTCAGGCATACAGGATCTCCTGGCGGGCAAGGACAGGGTGCAGGTCTTTTTCTATTACGATTCGGCAGGAGTTGTGATATGATGTTGGCAGTGTGTTTGTGTTAGAAAAATTATAAAAGTGGTGAGAATGTTGATCTTTGTATTTGACGTGGGAAATACAAATATTGTGCTTGGTGTATATGATGGCGAAGAGCTAAAGCACCATTGGAGAATAGAGACGAACCGGAATAAAACAGAAGATGAATATGGGATGATCGTGAAATCTCTTTTTGAGCATGTGAATCTCTCGTTTTCTAACATAGATGGCATCATTATTTCTTCGGTTGTGCCGCCGATCATGTTTGCGCTTGAGAGAATGTGCCAGAAGTACTTTCAGCATAAGCCGCTTGTCGTTGGCCCTGGCATTAAGACCGGACTTAATATCAAGTATGAAAATCCGCGCGAGGTGGGCGCTGACAGGATCGTCAATGCAGTTGCAGCCATTCACGAGTATGGCGGGCCGCTTATCATCGTCGATTTTGGGACTGCGACAACCTACTGCTATATTAATGCTGATAAGCAGTATATGGGAGGAGCAATTGCACCAGGCGTCAATATTTCGACTGAGGCATTGTATTCAAAGGCAGCCAAGCTTCCGAGGATAGAAATTGCCCGTCCTGAACATATTGTCGGCAAGAATACGGTGGCTGCCATGCAGTCCGGCATTGTCTACGGATATGTTGGACAAGTAGAGGGCATCGTGAAGAGGATGAAGGACCAGAGCGATGAAAATCCGCTGGTCATTGCCACAGGAGGGCTTGCCAATCTGATTGCCCAGGAATCAAATATGATTGACATTGTCGACCCGTTTTTAACATTAAAAGGATTACAGTTAATTTATAAACGAAATAGGGAAAGTATAAAGAAATAGGAAATACAGCTTTGAAAGGAGTACAAGATGGAAGATTATTTAATTAAGGCGCTTGCCTTTAATGGACAGGTGCGTGCGTACGCTGCGCGGAGTACAGATACGGTGGGAGAGGCGCAAAGAAGGCATTACACATGGCCGACGGCCTCTGCCGCTCTTGGCAGGGCAATGACCGCTGGTGTGATGATGGGAGCGATGCTTAAAGGCGAGGAAAAGCTGACCATCAAGATTGAAGGCGGCGGCCCGCTTGGCCCGATCCTTGTGGACAGCAATTCTAAGGGAGAGGTGCGCGGCTATGTGACGCACCCGCAGACCCATTTTGACTTGAATGAGCAGGGAAAGCTGGACGTCCGCAGGGCTGTCGGCACTGATGGCATGCTGACTGTCGTTAAGGACATCGGGATGAGAGAGCATTTCACAGGACAGGTGCCAATTGTTTCGGGTGAGCTTGGAGAAGATTTCACTTATTATTTTGCTATGTCTGAGCAGCTTCCTTCCTCTGTCGGGGTCGGCGTTCTTGTAAATCCGGACAATACGATCCTTGCTTCGGGCGGATTCATCCTGCAGCTTCTTCCAGGAACAGATGAAGAGACAATTACAAGAATTGAGAACAGGCTGAAGGAAATTCCTCCTGTGTCTAAGCTGATTGAAAAAGGCCTTACACCGGAAGAGCTCTTGAATGAAATTCTTGGAGAGGAAAATGTCAAGATTCTGGAGAAGATGCCAGTATCCTTTGAATGCACCTGCTCCAAGGAGCGGTTTGCAACGAGCATCATCAGCCTTGGCAGGGATGAAATCCAGGATATGATCGATACAGACGGCGAAGCAGAAGCCCAATGCCATTTCTGCAATGAAAAATATCATTACTCAAAAGAAGAGCTGGAGGCATTAAAAAGCGAAGCGGTATAAAGCTGTTTTCTGGGGGAGGAAACTGTGAAAAAAAAGCATCTTTGGCTGATTATTGCCAGCCTGTTCGTTTTGAACATCATTTTTATCCTGTTATTGACTATCAGGCCTGCTGTGCTGTTTGCCGGCAGCGGGGAAACAGTGGCTGAGGTCGGAAAAGATAAAATTACGAGAGAAGAATGGCTGAACGAAATGGAGCAGCGCTATGGCAAGGAAGTGCTGAATGACCTGATCGACCAGAAGGTGATCGCGGCCATGGCGGAAAAATACAATGTTGAAGTCTCAAAGGAAGCGGTCGAAAGGGAGCTCACACTTGTCAAAACCATGTATCAGGGCAACCGGCTGCAGCAGCTTGATGAAAGCAAGTGGAAGGAGCAGATTAGATACAGCCTGCTCCTGGAGGAACTGCTGACAAGGGATGTTGTGGTGACCGAAGAGGAAATGAAGGACTATTATGACCAAAACAAGAGTCTTTTCCAGGTTCCTGATTCCTATCATATTTCCCAAATTGTTGTCAAAACAAAAAAAGAAGCTGAACAGACGATAAAAGAGCTTAAAAATGGCTCCAGCTTTCCGGTGCTGGCCATGGAGAGGTCGATCGATGAGTTCACCGCCAACCAGGGCGGGGAAACAGGATTCATCAGCGAAGAAGATGAGCGCTTTTCACAGGATTTCATTGATGAAGCGGCAAAGCTGAAAGAAGGGGAATGGAGTGAGCCGGTTGAAGTGGAGGACGGGTATGCAGTAATTCTGCTGCATGAGCATCTGGATGGCCGTAATTATGCTTTCAAGGATGTGAAAAACCAGATCCGCCGGCAGCTCGCTCTTGAGCAGATGGACACCCCTGCTTCGGCCAAACCTTTCTGGAATGAAATCAAAGTCGACTCTTTCTATGATAAACAGGAAGAAAAGCAATAGCATGAAAGCGGACAGGCAGCCTGTCCGTTTTTGTTTATCCTCAACATAAAGGCAGGCACGAGGGTATATAATACTACATAGCGAATCTGAGGGTTTCTCTATTAAAAGAAAATTCTAAAAAATAGGGTCAATTTGACTGCATATTGATTGACAATTTCCTGTTGCACTGTTAAGTTTTTTATAAAACCAATAAAAATACTCGGATTAGGGAGCGGATGCAAATGGTGCGTGTAGCAAACTCAATTACAGAATTAGTCGGGCAGACTCCGATCGTCAAATTGAATCGCCTGACAGATGAAAATAGTGCTGATGTTTACTTGAAGCTTGAATATATGAATCCGGGCAGCAGCGTAAAGGACCGGATTGCCCTTGCCATGATTGAAGCCGCAGAACAGGACGGGAACCTGAAAGCGGGTGATACGCTCATCGAGCCGACATCCGGAAACACAGGGATCGGGCTGGCAATGGTCGCAGCAGCCAAAGGCTATAAAGCCATCCTCGTTATGCCTGAAACAATGAGTATGGAGCGCCGCAACCTTCTTAGAGCTTATGGAGCAGAGCTTGTACTCACTCCAGGGCCTGAGGGAATGGGAGGAGCGATTCGCAAGGCTGAAGAGCTGGCGAAGGAGCATGGCTATTTCATGCCTCAGCAATTCAAGAACGAAGCCAATCCTGAGGTCCACAGAAGGACAACTGGAAAGGAAATTGCTGAACAGATGGATCAGGTGGATGCTTTTATCTCCGGGATCGGCACAGGCGGAACGATCACAGGCGCCGGCGAGGTGCTTAAGGAGAAGTTTGGCTCTGTTAAAATTTACGCGGTAGAGCCGGCAGATTCACCGGTCCTTTCCGGCGGGAAGCCGGGCCCTCATAAAATCCAGGGCATCGGCGCCGGGTTTGTTCCGGATATCCTCGATACAGAAGTATATGACGGGGTGATCAAGGTGACGAATGATGATGCCTTTGAATATGCCCGCCGTGCGGCAAAGGAAGAGGGAATCCTGGGAGGAATCTCATCAGGCGCAGCCATCTATGCGGCCCTCAAGGTTGCCAAAGAGCTCGGAAAAGGCAAAAAGGTCCTTGCCATCATCCCAAGCAATGGGGAACGCTATTTGAGCACCCCGCTGTACCAGTTCGAAGAATAGAGAATGCAAAGAGCAGCAGCCGTCCGGCTGCTGTTTTTTTTCTTTTTAGGTATTTATAAATTGTAAGTCTTGTGGATCATTATCAATTCTTGATCCGCGTCCAGCTCTGCGCCTACCCCCTCGAGGTCATAAGCCAAACCTCCCAAAAAGGCAAAGAACGCCTTTCCGGGAGGTTCGTCTTATGCTTGTCGGGGGTGATCAAGGCGCTTGCGCTTTTGTTCCTGCCTGTGCAGAGAGCAGAGGACCTGTCCCGCCGGCTCCAAATCATGTATGATGAAAAGTAGTTATTGGGATGGGAGTGTTCAGTTTGAAGAAGCTGTCAATCTGCAGCAGGAGAACTGCTTATACATATACAGAGTTTTATCAGCATTACCGGCATTTATCTGCAGGCAAGGAGAATCATGTCCTTTTGGAGAGCGGACGGGGCGGAAGGTACAGCATGGCAGCCTTTGATCCGGAAGTGATTTTGACTGGCAGGGGCATGCAGCTTAAGGCTGTAACCCAAGCAGGCACGGAGCTGTTCGAAGGCAATCCGCTTCATTGCCTTAAGGAATATATGGGCCGCTATGAAGCTGACAGGCTGGAAGAGCTGCCTGATTTCCAGGGAGGGGCTATCGGATATATCAGCTATGACTATGCAAGATATGTTGAAAAGCTCCCGGTTTGGTCAGAAGACGACCTTGTACTTCCTGATGTCCATTTTTTCCTGTTCAGGGAATGGTTTGTCTTTGATCATAAAGAGGAGGAACTCTGGCTTCTGTTTTTATATGATTCCTCTGTTGACGCCGGCCTTATTGAAAAAAGGGCGGATGACTGGGCGAGCCGCTGGACAGGCCCTGTTCCTGCTCCCCAAGTCCCGAAAAAGGCACGGATTGGCGAAGATCTTGAAGTATCAATGAAAGAAGAAGAATTCAAGGAAGCGGTAAGCAGGATCCAGGATTACATTTCCAAGGGGGATGTATTCCAGGTCAATCTGTCGGTAAGGCAGACAAGGCCGATCGGCGTCGAAGCGATTGATGTGTACGATCAGCTCCGCCAGCTCAACCCGTCGCCTTATATGGCTTATATCCATACGCCTGATTACCAGATTGTCAGCGGTTCGCCTGAGCTGCTGGTTAAGAAGAAAGGGCGGGAGATCAGCACGCGGCCGATAGCGGGTACTAGATCAAGAGGGGCTGATGAAGCGGAGGACCTGCGGCTTGCCGAGGAACTGATCCAGAACGAGAAGGAGCGGGCAGAGCATGTCATGCTTGTAGACCTGGAGCGGAATGACCTCGGCCGTGTTGCTGAATACGGCTCAGTGGAAGTGAATGAATTCATGGTCATTGAAAAGTACTCCCATGTGATGCATATCGTTTCCAATGTCAGGGGAATCCTCGCACAAGGCAAATCTCCCTATGATGTCATAGATGCTGTTTTTCCCGGCGGAACGATTACCGGGGCTCCGAAGATCAGGACG
Organism: Bacillus infantis; assembly: GCF_050107595.1. Classification (GTDB taxonomy): domain Bacteria; phylum Bacillota; class Bacilli; order Bacillales; family Cytobacillaceae; genus Bacillus_AB; species Bacillus_AB infantis_C. Next base: position 6,813 of record NZ_JBNILH010000019.1, on the reverse strand, counting down.
ATGGAGATCATTGAAGAGCTGGAGCCTGTCAGAAGGGGATTGTATACAGGTTCAATCGGATGGATCGGCTTCAACGGGGATATGGAGCTGAATATCGTCATCCGCACGATGCTCGTAAAAGACGGGAAGGCCCATGTACAGGCAGGAGCCGGCATTGTCATCGACTCCAGCCCGAAGCATGAATATAAAGAATCACTCAAAAAAGCGATGGCCCTCTGGAAGGCGAAGGAGCTGGCCGAGAATGGCGGGGAGCATGTGACATGATCTATATGATTGATAACTTTGATTCGTTTACCTATAATCTAGTTCAATATCTGGGGGAGCTGGGAGAAGAGCTTGTTGTCAAAAGAAATGATGAGGCGGCACTTGAGGATATCGCAGCAGCCCGTCCTTCTTTTCTAATGATTTCCCCTGGTCCCTGCAGTCCGAATGAAGCAGGGATCAGCCTGGAAGCAATCTCCCATTTTGCAGGGAAGGTCCCAATTTTCGGCGTCTGTCTCGGCCACCAGTCTCTTGCCCAATCATTCGGCGGGGATGTTGTACAGGCAGAAAGGCTGATGCATGGGAAAACCTCGGAGATCTACCATGATGGCAAAACGATCTTTGCAGGTTTGCCGAATCCTTTTCCGGCGACCAGATATCACTCTTTGATCGTCAAAAAGGAAACTCTGCCAGACTGCTTTGAAATTTCAGCATGGACGGAGGAAGGCGAAATCATGGCCATCCGCCATAAAACCATGAGTGCAGAAGGTGTCCAGTTCCATCCCGAATCCATCATGACACAGTCGGGAAAAATATTGTTAAGCAATTTCATCGCCCATTATAAAAAGGCTAAGATGGTTGGGGCTTAAGTATGTACATTTTAATAAACGACCGGCTTGTTTCCGCTGAAGAAGCGGTGATTTCGCCTTTTGACCATGGCTTTCTCTACGGAATGGGGCTTTTCGAAACATTCAGGGTATATGATGGCCATCCGTTTCTGCTGGATGATCATCTGGAAAGGCTGAACCGGGGGCTCGGCACCCTCCATATCGAGGCTGCTTTTTCAAGAGAAGAAATAGCCGGGAAAATCAGCATGGTGCTGGAACAGAATGGCTTCCGGAATGCCAATGTAAGGCTGAATGTATCTGCCGGCATTGAAGAACTGGGCCTCCCCCCTGATGTTTACAGCAGTCCCCAGACAATCCTTTTTGCACGGCCGCTGCCGCCAGCGGGGGAAATGGCGGAAAAAGAGCTGGTGCTCCTCAAAATGAGGCGCAATACGCCAGAGGGGGATGAACGGCTGAAATCCCACCACTATATGAACAACATCCTTGCAAAAAGAGAGCTTGGGAATGTACCTGGACAGGAAGGAGTCTTCCTGACGAAGGAAGGATTTCTGGCTGAAGGGGTTGTCTCCAATCTTTTCTGGACGAAAGGGGATATCTTATATACCCCATCCCTGGAAACGGGCATCCTGAATGGCATCACCAGGCAATTTGTGCTGCTGCTTGCCGAAAAAAACGGCCTGCAGGTCCAGGAAGGCTTTTATCAGCCGGAGGAAATGATGCGAGCGGACGAAGTGTTTGTCACTAACTCAATTCAGGAGATTGCACCTGCCGCAGGCTTTGCCGGTGTTCCTTTTCCAGGGGGTGCCGGCAGGCTTGCCGGAATGCTCCATAAAGAATACAGAAAATACTGCAGTCATCTATGGGGACGAGAAGGACTTCTAATGGAGGGACAAAGATGAACAGACAAATCATAAATTGCGGGCCATATGAGCTGGACTATGGCAAAAAAACACTAGTGATGGGGATCTTGAACGCCACCCCCGACTCTTTTTCTGATGGAGGAAAATACTTTGATGCTGACAAGGCAGTAAAGCATGCCCTGGAGATGGCTGCTAATGGAGCTGATATCATTGATATTGGCGGGGAATCGACAAGGCCGGGCTTTGACGAGGTTCCGGCAGAAGAAGAGCTTGAGCGGGTAATTCCGGTGATCAGGGCTGTGGCGAAAGAAGTGCCTCTGCCAATCTCGATCGATACCTATAAGGCGGCTGTGGCAGAAGAAGCCATCAAGGCGGGCGCCCACATCATCAACGATGTGTGGGGAGCGAAGAAGGATCCTAAGATGGCAGAAACGGCAGCAGGGCTCGAGGTCCCAATCATCTTGATGCACAACCGGGAAAACAGGGATTATTCCGTATTTGTCCGAGATGTGCTCAATGATCTGTATGAAAGCATTCAGATTGCCAGGAATGCCGGCGTCAAAGAGGAAAACATCATTCTTGACCCGGGAATCGGTTTTGCGAAGAATCTGCCCTGCAATCTTGAGATGATGAGGAATCTTGACACCATCACCAGTCTCGGTTATCCGGTGCTCCTGGGTACTTCGAGGAAATCTTTTATTGGCACCATCCTTGACCTTCCTGTGGAGGAAAGGGTGGAAGGCACAGGGGCAACCGTCTGCTATGGCATCCAAAAAGGCTGCCAGATCATCAGAATCCATGATGTAAAGGAAATGAGCCGCATGGCGAAAATGATGGATGCCTTAATGGGAAAGGGAGAGCTGCATGGATAAAATATATTTAAATAATATGAAATTCTATGGCTATCATGGAGTTTTTCCCGAAGAAACAAAGCTTGGGCAGCGTTTTGCTGTTGATGTAATTGTAGAGACAGATTTAGAGAAAGCGGGTAAAAGCGATAATCTTGCGGATTCCATCAATTATGGAGAGATCTATCATGTCTGCAAAGAGGTTGTTGAGGGAAAGCCATTCAAACTCGTAGAAGCGCTGGCTGAAAAAATAGCTGCTGAAATGCTGGGGCAGTTTCCTGCAATCAGCATAGTAACCGTCAAAGTCATCAAGCCGGATCCTCCGATCCCTGGCCACTATGACTCTGTAGCAGTCGAAATCACAAGGGGACGATAAGCGTGGAAAATAGGGCATTTATCGCATTGGGCTCCAATATGGGGGATAGAGCAGCAAACCTCAAGGAAGCCATCCAAATGCTTTCAGAGCATTCCGGAATCGAATTGGCGAGTTATTCATCTATTTATGAAACAGATCCGGTCGGCTACAAAGACCAAGGGGAATTCCTGAATATGGTCATTGCTGTAGATACAGACAGATCACCGCATGAATTGCTGGAAGCATGCATGTCCATCGAGCAGGATATTGGGAGAAAAAGGGTAATCCGGTGGGGACCGCGCACAATAGACCTTGACATTCTGCTGTATAATCACGAAAATATGATAACAGAGGACCTTATCATTCCCCATCCCCGAATGAAGGAACGGGCATTTGTCATTGTTCCTCTTGCTGAAATCGGGGAGAGAACGGATGTTCCAGGGATGGACACGCCTCTTGAAGCATTGCTGGAGGAAATACCTGATAAAGAAGGAGTGCGAATATGGAAGCAGAAAAATGGGGAAGACGTATTCGGGCTTTTCGAAAATTAAAAGGTTTTACACAGGAAAGCTTTGCGAAGGAGCTGGGTGTCTCAGTCTCTGTACTTGGCGAAATTGAAAGGGGCAATCGTATGCCCGCCGATGATTTCATCGTCCAGGTAGCGCATGTATTGAAAATCAGCATTGAAGAATTAACTCCGACACAGGAGATTGATTAATAGAGATTGAAAGAAACAGGAGGTACCGACATGCTTAAGATTGGTGACATTGAGATGAAGAATCCTGTTGTCCTGGCGCCGATGGCCGGAATCTGCAACTCAGCCTTCCGCCTGACCGTTAAAGAATTCGGGGCAGGCCTCGTCTGTGCCGAAATGATCAGCGATAAAGGAATCGTCATGAAAAATGAAAAGACGATGAACATGCTGTATATAGATGAGCGGGAAAAGCCTTTAAGCCTGCAGATTTTTGGCGGAGAGAAAGATACATTGGTTGAAGCCGCCAAGTTTGTAGATGAAAACACAAACGCTGATATCATTGATATCAATATGGGCTGTCCGGTTCCGAAGATCACCAAATGTGATGCCGGCGCCAAGTGGCTGCTTGATCCTGATAAAATTTATGAAATGGTTTCGGCTGTAACGGCAGCTGTGTCAAAGCCTGTGACCGTCAAGATGCGGATGGGCTGGGATGATGACCATATATATGCTGTCCGCAATGCCCAGGCTGTCGAGCGTGCCGGAGGAAAGGCAGTTGCGCTTCATGGCCGGACACGTGTACAAATGTATGAAGGCCAGGCAAACTGGGATATCATTAAAGAAGTGAAGCAGAACATCTCCATACCGCTGATTGGAAACGGCGATGTCCAGACTCCGCAGGATGCGAAAAGAATGCTGGACGAAACAGGGGTGGACGGCGTTATGATCGGACGCGCTGCACTCGGAAATCCCTGGATGATCTACCGCACCGTTAAGTACCTGGAAACGGGGCAGCTGATGGATGAACCATCAGTGCGTGAAAAAATAGATGTATGCATCCTTCACCTCGACCGCCTGATCGCCCTGAAGAGCGAGTATATCGCTGTGCGCGAAATGAGAAAGCATGCCGCCTGGTATCTAAAGGGGATAAGAGGGAACGGCAAGGCCCGCAACGCCGTCAATGAATGCAATACAAGAGAAGAGCTTGTAACACTTCTTAATGCGCTGGCTCTTGATGCAGAAGCCAAGGAAATACAGGCAGGCTAAGATGCTATCATTTTCTTCTCTATCTGAAACACTTTTGTTATAATTAGAAACTGCCAGTGGTTTGCTGGCAGTTTTTCGCTATTTCTGCATTTATGATGTCTGTTTCACGTCAATTGTGTAAAATAATAGAAGTATACAAAACAAACCTGATGTTCCTGTATGAGGGTTTACATAAAAAGATCAGTATTGGAGATGATTTCCGTGAGCGAAAGCCGTGAAGAGTTAAATGACTTGATGAGAGTCCGCAGGGAAAAAATGAACAGCCTGCGTGAAAAAGGAATGGATCCATTCGGTAAAAGATTCGACCGTTCCCACCAGTCTCAGGATTTGATTGATGAGTATGGCGAACAGGAGAAAGAAGCAATTGAAGAACAGAATATTTCTGTCACTCTTGCCGGGCGGATCATGACAAAGCGCGGAAAAGGAAAGGCAGGCTTCGCGCACATTCAGGACCTTAAAGGCCAGATCCAGATTTATGTAAGGCAGGATGCTGTAGGGGAAGAAAGCTATGAAATCTTCAACAGTGCCGATCTTGGCGACCTTGTCGGCGTAACAGGCACACTTTTCAAGACAAAGGTTGGCGAGCTTTCCATTAAGGTGGAAGCATTCGAGCTTCTGACTAAGTCATTGCGCCCGCTTCCTGAGAAATTCCATGGTTTGAAGGACGTTGAGCAAAGATACCGCCAGCGCTACCTGGATCTGATCATGAGCCAGGAAAGCAAGAAGACCTTCATTACAAGAAGCCGCATCATCCAATCAATGCGCCGCTACCTGGACAGCCATGGCTATCTTGAAGTGGAAACGCCAATGATGCACTCAATCGCCGGAGGAGCATCTGCCCGTCCGTTCATTACCCATCACAATGCTCTTGATATGGAACTCTATATGCGTATCGCAATCGAGCTGCACTTAAAGCGCCTGATTGTGGGCGGACTGGAGAAAGTGTATGAAATCGGCCGCGTATTCCGTAATGAAGGTGTTTCTACAAGGCATAATCCAGAGTTCACAATGATTGAGCTTTACGAAGCATATGCAGATTACCGTGATATCATGAGCCTGACCGAAAACCTGGTTGCCCATATAGCTGAAGAAGTCCTTGGTACTACGACTGTCCAGTACGGTGACTATGAAGTGAATTTAAAGCCGGAATGGACAAGACTTCATATGGTTGATGCGATCAAGGAGCATACGGGTGCAGACTTTTGGAAACAGATGAGCAAGGAAGAGGCCCAAGCCCTCGCGAAGGAACATAACGTTGAAATCAAAGACACAATGGAATATGGCCATATCGTCAATGAATTCTTTGAACAGAAAGTAGAAGAAAAGCTGATTCAGCCAACATTCATCTACGGACATCCTGTTGAAATCTCCCCTCTTGCGAAAAAGAACGAAGAGGATCCGAGGTTTACTGACCGCTTCGAATTGTTCATTGTTGCCCGTGAGCATGCCAATGCCTTCACAGAGCTGAATGATCCTATCGACCAGCGCGAACGCTTTGAAGCGCAGCTGAAAGAGCGTGAGCAAGGAAATGATGAAGCACATATGATGGATGATGACTTCATTGAAGCACTGGAATACGGCATGCCGCCGACAGGAGGACTGGGAATCGGGATTGACCGCCTTGTCATGCTCCTGACTAATTCCCCTTCCATCAGGGATGTACTGCTGTTCCCGCTTATGCGCCACCGTTAATAGAGAAAATTTTTTTCCTGCTGGAGGCAGACCCGATCAACCGGGCCTGCCTCCAGCCTTTTTTATTTATAGAAGGAAGTGGGGTTTTAAGGGAAGGAGCGGACTATTAAGAGAGAAACATTAGCTCTTGGCCTGCAAGTGTACACGCTAAGCATAAGCGGAAAAATAAGAATAGTTTTTCTTTAATAACGGTGTATATTTTTAATGAAAATGTATTGCGCACCCCTCATATAGGTGGTATATTAATATCTGTTGCTGCAAGACAGCAAGCAAGCTAGAAAAAAGAAATAAAAAAACTATTGACTCACTAACTTGGTTATGATAAGATAGTTAAGTCGCCTAATGAGCGGCAAGCAAAACAGATTGTTCTTTGAAAACTGAACGAACAAAAACGTCAACGTTAATCTTATTTTTATCAGAGCTAAATCTTACTCTTATATGGAGAGTTTGATCCTGGCTCAGGACGAACGCTGGCGGCGTGCCTAAT
>NZ_JBNILH010000018.1:0-61104 GCF_050107595.1 Bacillus infantis | reverse complement strand
TTAGGCACGCCGCCAGCGTTCGTCCTGAGCCAGGATCAAACTCTCCATATAAGAGTAAGATTTAGCTCTGATAAAAATAAGATTAACGTTGACGTTTTTGTTCGTTCAGTTTTCAAAGAACAATCTCTGCCGCTCAGGAGCGACTTTATTAATTTAACACACCACAGATAACTTGTCAACAACTTTTCTTAAGCTTTGTTTTGCGTCATCAGCGACGCTTATTAATATACCAAGATAATATTAAGAAGTCAACAATATATCTAAAAAAAAATTAAAGTTCCTTCAGCTGCGGAGCAGGCATATATTTAATGCATTCATTTTCTGAGGCGATCCGCTTAAACAGGGAAAACAAAATCTTATACCTTTCTCCCATTGCTCTTTTTACAATATGGTCAATCCGTTCATCCTTCAGATCAAAGAGTATTTCATCCATCTCTCTTTTAATCAGGTATTCCATCTCTTTCAATTCCCTTTCATTGATCAGCATTCCAAGCATTTTATCGCTCCTTGTCTCGTAAGGTCCTTGTAGTATTTTCCATTACCCTGTTTTTTATGAAACGAAGAGAAAATAATTCAAAAATTGAAGGAAAAATATTTGAGTCATATTTGCTTTTTGTGTTCATAAAAATAAGACAAGGATTCTTTGTGGACGAGGTGATTGGATGAACTTTTTTTATGTGGTAAACGGAAAGGCCATTAAACAGGGGCTGCTTATCATTATTGCCTCCTTCTTTACTGCCTGGTTTTTGTATATGGAGAATATTATTCACGTGCCAGTTTTCTCAGCAAATGATGGTCCGAAGGCGATTTATAAAGGAGAAAAGGACGCTGCCCTGACATTCAATATTGGATGGGGTGATGAAAAAGCTGAACCCATCCTCGATGTTCTGAAGGAGCAAAACGTCAAGGCTGCAACCTTCTTTTTATCCGGTTCTTGGGCGGAGAGGCATCCGGAGCTGGTTGCCCGCATTGTTAAAGAAGGGTATGAGATTGGAATGCTTGGCTATGATTATAAAGATTATACAGACCTGGAGGAAAGCAAAATCCGGCAGGACCTTGCCAAAGGGCAGGAGGCTTTCAAGAAGCTTAATGTAAAGGATATCAAGCTGGTAAGGGCACCAACAGGCCATTTTGATCAAAAGACACTGAATGTGGCAGAAAAGATGGGCTATACAGTCGTACACTGGAGCATTGACTCAAAAGATTGGACCAATCCGGGTGTTGAGAGGATTGCAGAAAATGCAGCCAAGGCAGGGAAAGGGGATATCATTCTCCTGCACGCCTCCGATTCGGCCAAACAAACGGCCAAAGCTCTCCCTGCCATTATAGGCAATTATAAGGACAAAGGCTTAAAACTGGTTTCAGTATCGGAAATGATGGCGAACGCAAGCACGAAATCAAATGAGATAAAATAACGCAGCAAAAAAGGCAGGCCCTGAAGTCAGCGGCCCGCCTTTTTGTATGTCCGGCTTATTTTGCAGCTTTGATGGCTTCCCTCTTTTTCATTGAGCTCTTGTTCAGCCTATGCAGGATCAAAAGCTGATAGGCATTGCAGATAAGCAGAGGGAAAAGCATGAGATATACCCAGCTTTCTTCATTTACCCTTAGTGCAGGTGTCCACTCTACACTGGTTACCACTACCATGAAGAACAGCGCAGGGATGAATGCCCCTTTGTTTGTCTGCCTTGCCTTTAGGAATGCTGCCGCCAGCCCCGCTGCCAATACGATCAGCGCCAGGGCAATATAAGGTCCATAGCTTTCTCCGGTTTCGGCAAAGTTGCTGTATCTTAAGTATACAAGGTCGAATAAGGCGAATAATATAAGAACAACCTGTACGCCATTCCATAAAGACCTGAAAATTCCTAATCCAAACCGGTGGACGGTTAAGTATGCAAAAAAGCCCATTTGGCTCAAGATGCTGAAAATCAAGCCCACTCCTGCTAGCCAAAATAATACCGAGATGATTTCCAGAAATTCAAAATCAGCAAATAACGGCTGATATTCTTCCCATCTGACAATAAATCCTGTGATACCGGTTGCAATTGCACCCAAAAGCAGTGTGGACAAAAACAACCTTACCCAATTACGGCTGGTCATTATATAATAAGCCTCCATAGCGATAGTCATTCACCTATATGATTGTACCAACCAAAGTATGAAAAATCTAGGTATTACTCGCTAAACGAATAATATTTGCCCCAAATCACCACTCTAAGGTTAGGGACAATCCTGAAAGGAGCTTTCAATCATGCACAAAATATTCCGGCTCCTCCCACTCATCCTCCTCCTTGCCGTTTCGGGCTGCGGCCAGGCTGCTGAATCAGGCAGCGGCCAAATGGACTATGATCAGACAAAGAAAATGATTGTCGATATATTAAAGACCGACGATGGCAAGAAGGCGCTTCAGGAATTGATGGGAGACGAAAAGCTAAAACAGCAGCTTGTAATGGATCAGGCAGTGGTTTCTGATACGATTGAGAAGACCTTAACATCTGATAAAGGGACTGAATTCTGGAAAAAATCTTTTGAGGATCCTAAATTTGCGGAGAGCATGGCAAAAAGTATGGAAAAAGAAAATGAAAAGCTCTTAAAAGATCTGATGAAAGATCCCGAATATCGAAAAATGATGGTGGAAGTCCTGAAAGATCCTGAATTAGAGAAAGAAGTCACAACCATTTTGAAGAGCAACGAATACAGGGAGCATCTCCAAAAGGTGATGACTGAGACCTTCGAAAGTCCTATATACAAAGCCAAGATACAGGATATGATCATCAAGGCTACCGAAGAAGTGAAGAGCGGCGGCAAAGAAAGCGAAGGCGGCGGTTCCGGTGAAAGCGGCGGAGGCGGCGGAGAAGGCGGGGACAGCGGCGGAGGTTCCTGATCCTTTTCTCTCATCGAAAATGCCTCAGGCGAAGGTTCGCCTGAGGCATTTTTTTATACTGATTGAATGACTTTTTCCGCGATATCTGTATAGATCTTACCAAGCCTGTGATCTTTATCATAAATGGATGGCGCAAAATCTACATCATCCCAGTCCGGCTGTGCTAAAGGCAGCTGCCCTAAAACATTTGTTCTTAGCTCATCAGCAAGCTTTTCCCCGCCTCCGTGGCCAAAGACATATTCTTTCTCACCCGTCAGCTTACTTTCGAAGAAGGCCATGTTTTCGATTACGCCAACAATTTCATGCTCGGTTCTCAACGCCATAGCACCCGCACGCGCAGCAACAAAAGCTGCTGTTGGATGCGGAGTCGTGACGATGATCTCTTTGCAGGAAGGAAGCATCGTATGAAGATCCAGAGCCACATCCCCTGTTCCAGGAGGAAGATCAAGCAGCAGATAATCCAGCTCGCCCCAATCCACTTCATTGAAAAAGCTGTTCAGCATTTTGCCAAGCATCGGGCCTCTCCAGATGATTGGTGCATTATCTTCAACAAAAAAGCCCATGGAAATGACTTTCACTCCAAAGCGTTCAACCGGGATGATGCGCCCTTCCCTGACCACCGGGCGCTTTGTGATGCCCATCATATCAGGAACACTGAACCCATAGATATCCGCATCGACCAGTCCGACCTTTTTCCCAAGGCGCGCCAATGATACAGCAAGGTTAACTGACACAGTGGACTTTCCGACGCCGCCTTTCCCGCTGGCGATTGCAATAAATTTCGTCTTGCTGTCCTCTGATAAAAGCCCTTTATCCTCTTTCTCCGGAGAACGATGCTTGGCCAATTCCTCCGCAGGCAGCTCACTGAAGCGAAGGCCCACAGAGTCTGCGCCATTCTGCTTAAGCAAATCCACAATCTGCGTCTGCAGCTGAAGCTGTTCCGCTGTCCCTGTTTTCGCAACAGCGATCTTCACACTTACATGATTCTTCTCTGGCTTCACACTAATTTCCTGAATCGCGTTCAGCTCACCCAATGTTTTATGTATGAACGGTTCCTTCACATCGCTCAAAAGCTCTCTCACTCTTTGCTCTGTCAACATCTATATGCACCTGCCCTTAAAGTCGTTTTAAACTTAGTATAGTATAACATAGCATGAAATGTGGAGGCGACTGTTCTGACCCGACAAGCATAAGCCAAGAAAGGAGCTGAGGCTGCCCTTTGCCTCAGATTCTTTCTTGGCTTATGACTCGAGGGGCAAGGAGCTGGAACTGGACAATACGAAAAGCGGAGGCGACTGTTCTGTTCCGACAAGCATAAGACAGGAAAGAAGGTGAGGTTGCCTCGGATTCTTTCTTGGCTTATGACTCGAGGGGCAAGGAGCTGGAACTGAGTGGAGGACTTTCTATAGAACGCAGCCTGCCTTGCACATTCAATAGATGACAAAATGCTAGCCATGTCCCTTATGCTTCGTTGAGACCATTTTATACATGAGACAGTACCCACCCTCTCTTGCATTGATTAGACATCTTTCTATACATGAGACAGCTCTCACCAGCCATCTCTTGCATCGATTACACCCTTTTCTATACATGAGACAGCTCTCACCAGCCATCTCTTGCATCGATTAGACATCTTTCTATACATGAGACAGCTCCCACCAGCCATCTCTTGCATCGATTAGACCCTTTCCTATACATGAACCTGCTCTCACCAGCCCTCTCTTGTATCGATTACACCCTTTTCTATACATGAGACAGCTCTCACCAGCCCTCTCTTGCATCGATTACACCCTTTTCTATACATGAGCCCGCTCTCACCACTCCTCTCTTGCATCAATTAGCCACCTTCTTATACCTAGCCCGACACATGCCTGTCATGCAATCCTCCCTATCAATACATGACCAACAAATCCCATAACTCTCCGGCCAGCCTGCAAAAGTAAAAATACCCACAGCAAGTCTTAATTTCTCCATAAAAATAGAGCATCCCGCAGGATGCCCTTTATTCCGTCTCTACCAGCTCTTCTTCATTAGTAAAGTAGCGCAAAACCCCGTTATAGATGGAGGCTGCCACTTTTTCCTGGTAATCATCTGTTTTCAGCCTGGCTTTTTCTCCCGGATTGGAGAGGAAGCCGATTTCGACCAGGGCGCCCGGCTTTTTTGCGTATTTCAGGATATACACATGGCTGATCGGCTTGGCTCTTCTTTCTGTGTTTTCCAGGTTTCTGCGCAGCTCATCCTGAATGAACTTGGCTGCTGCAGCATTCTCCTTAATCTGCGGGGCATAGAAGGTCTGTGCACCGCTCCAGCGGGCAGATGGAATGGAATTCAGGTGGATGCTCAGGAAAAAGTCTGCCTCGGATTCATTAATCATCTTAAGCCGCTGCTTAAGATCCTCCACTTTCCTCCTGCTGTAGCCTTTAGTACCCTCCGGAGCCAGGTCACGATCATCTTCCCTTGTCATAATGACAAGCGCCCCCTGCTCTTGCAGATAGTCCCTGACCTTTAAGGATACGTTCAATGCGATATCCTTCTCTAAAGCATTTGAGTCCCCGGCTCCGCCGTCCGGTCCGCCATGTCCTGGGTCCAGGAGAATGATTTCGCCTGTGAGCGGCAAATTCCATGACTTCCAGGAGTTATTTTCAAGAAAATCGTATCGAAAGATTAAAAATAGGATTATAAGTCCGGCTGCAAAAGCAGCCATCTGCAGTTTTCGCTTCATTGTCTAACCCATCCCTCCGCTTGTCCTCATTCATATATATGGGACAAGGGAAGGGGATAGAACATCTTTAGAGAGATCAATGAAGCCTCAGCTTATGCCGCCGCTGGCCTTTTTGAAAACCTTCCATCCACCAATGGCGCACATAATGCTCACATGTGCCAGCCAGCGACTCGTTCGCGGCCGCTTCTTCTCCGCTCCCCCAGTATAGGAGGAAATTATAGAGGGTATCAACAAAATGCTTTTCCTCGCTCCTGCATCTTTCGAGAACCTGTTCGACGCCTTCTCCATAATAGCCGAACCGGCTGAAATGGGCGCCAAGGAGGTAGGCTTCGATTGCGACATCATAACAGGCCTCCTCCACACCAGTATTCAGCAGGAGCCCCGACGTGAACCTTATACTTCCAAAATGCTGTTTGACGCTTTCCTTTAGAGATTTTATCGAAATGTCCTTCAGGACCGTTTTTTCATATTTGATCTGCTTTTCACGCTGTCTATCTGTAAAGGTTGTAATCACACTCACAGCTTTCTTCACCCCTTAAAGATAGTCTTCATCCGCCCAATGGGTGTCATTCAAGAAAGCACTGGCAATTTTGACAGAGAATATAGCGGATGAAGGCCAATCATTTTTCAAAAGCTATGGGTGTCTCTTTGCACATACAGCAAAAAAGACCCCCAGACATAAGCCTGGGAGCCTTTGATAGTGTAAAGATTAACGCTTTGAGAACTGAGGAGCACGACGAGCACCTTTAAGACCGTATTTCTTACGCTCTTTCATACGTGCGTCACGAGTCAATAGTCCAGCGCGCTTTAATGTTGGACGGAATTCCGGATCAGCTTGAAGCAATGCACGAGCGATGCCGTGACGGATTGCGCCAGCTTGGCCAGTGTATCCACCGCCATTAACGTTTACTAGGATATCGTAGCTGTTTAGTGTTTCAGTAGCAACAAGCGGCTGCTTAACTACTTCACGCAAAGCTGCGAATGGGATATAGCTTTCGATCTCACGACCATTGATGATGATTTTGCCATCGCCAGGAACTAAACGAACACGGGCAACGGAGCTTTTACGACGACCAGTACCGATATATTGAACTTGTGCCAAGATAATAACCTCCCTTTAAAAATTATCCACGAAGTTCGTAAACTTCAGGTTGTTGTGCTTGGTGCGGATGTTCGCTGCCAGCATATACGTGTAATTTTTTGAACATTTGACGGCCAAGTGAATTCTTTGGAAGCATGCCTTTGATAGCAAGCTCAAGCATTTTCACAGGATAGTTTGTACGCATCTCAAGAGCAGTTCTTGTTTTAAGACCGCCTGGGTGCATAGTGTGACGGTAATAGATCTTGTCAGTAAGCTTCTTACCTGTCAGTTCGATTTTCTCAGCGTTGATGATGATCACATTGTCACCAGTGTCAACGTGCGGTGTGAAAGTTGGTTTATTTTTGCCGCGCAGGACTGCTGCTACTTCACTTGCAAGGCGACCTAGAGTCTTGCCTTCAGCGTCAACAACATACCATTTACGCTCGATATTGTTTGCGTTAGCCATAAACGTACGCATGGATTTCCCTCCTAAATAATCAATCATATTCATGTTCTTTGATTTCGTATATTATCACACAGATAAGTTCCGGGGCTTATTTGTGGGGTTAAAATACATACCATATTATGATATATCCTATATAGTACAATGTCAAGGGAATGTTACGCCAGGTTTAGTTGTTTTGAAAAAAATAATTTTTTCCTTTTCCCCTTTAGTAAAATACCTTCCATAGATACAATCCCTCGGCAGGTGCTGTCTTGCCTGCCAGGCTCCTGTCTTTGCCTGATATGATTTCCGGGATGCTCCCCGGCTCTCTTGTTCCTGCTCCTGCTTCGAGGAGTGTGCCAGTCAGGATGCGGACCATATTATACAGAAAACCGCTGCCCGTAAAATGAAGCTCCAGCATATCCCCCGCTTCCTCGACACGAACCTTCCTGATTTCCCTTACTTTGTCCTCTACGTCTGTTTTGGAGGCGCAGAAGCTTGAGAAGTCGTGGGTGCCGAGAAGATGCTCCGCAGCTTCCCTCATCGCTCCGATATCAAGGTGATAAGGGTAGTGATAGGCATAGTGCCGCTCAAATGGGCTGCGTATTTTCCCTCTGTAGATAAAATACCGGTATTCCTTCCCGTTTGCATCAAAACGGGCATGAAAGCCTTCAGCGGCCTTCTCAGTGCTCCCCACGGCAATGTCCTTAGGGAGGAGGGAATTCAGGGCTGTCACCCATCTGTCCTCTGGAATGGCGAGCGGTGAGTCAAAGTGGATGACCTGCCCTCTCGCATGCACCCCGGCGTCCGTCCTGCCGGAGGCAAAGATCTTCACCGGGTTTCCTTTATGGATTTTGGCCAATGCCCTTTCCACTTCCAGCTGCACCGTCCGCTTTCCCGGCTGCACCTGGTAGCCGGAGAACTGTGAGCCGTCATAGGCAATCTCGCATTTGAATCTTTGCATTTGTTCACCCCATTATGTGCGGAATACAGCAAGCAGTGCCGCAACGGCAAGGAGCAGGATCAGCATAAGGGTGTCCCTTGTGCTCCAGTTCAGCTGCCGGTACTTCGTTCTGCCTTCCCCTCCGCGGTAGCCTCTTGCCTCCATTGCAGTGGCAAGCTCCTCAGCGCGTTTGAATGAGCTGACGAATAAAGGGATCAGCAGCGGGATGATCGATTTTACACGGTCCTTGATCGGTCCTCCTGAAAAATCGACTCCCCTGGCAGTCTGCGCCTTCATGATCTTATCTGTTTCCTGCATGAGGGTCGGGATGAACCGAAGCGAAATCGACATCATCAGAGCCAGCTCATGGACAGGGAACTTCACCTTGTTCAAAGGACCCAGCAGGCTTTCCAGCCCATCTGTAATTTCAATGGGGGTCGTCGTCAGGGTTAATAGCGACGTCATCATGATCAGCAGGAAAAAGCGCATAGAGATGAACAGTCCCTGCTTCAGGCCTTCTTCATATATTTTCAGCCAGCCAAGATCGAGGATGACCTCTCCGCCCTTTGTCATGAATACATGCAGCAGCAGGGTAAACAGCACAAGCCACAACACCGGCCGCAGTCCCATATAAATGAACCTGGCAGGCACCTTAGATGAGCTGACCATCATCAGCGTGTAAACAGTGAGGATAGCATAAGTCAGGATATTATTGGCTAAAAAGACAACACATACAAATAAAAAGATAATGGCAAGCTTGGCACGGGGATCCATCCGGTGAAGGACAGAGTCGGCCGGCACATAGCGGCCAAAGATCATTTTATCCATCATTTGGCCTCACCCCGCTTCACTGCGCCTGCGATCTCTTCAGTCAGCTGCTCCATCGTCAGGCAGGTCCTTTCGAGCTTCAATCCAAATGCCTTCTCGAACTTCTGCTGAAATTTGACAACTTCCGGAACATCCAGGCCGAGCTCAAGAAGTCCTGCCGGATCCGCAAAAATTTCTACCGGAACGCCTTTTCTGTATACCTCGCCTTTATGCATGATCACAATCTGATCGGCGTAGGCAGCAGCGTCCTCCATGCTGTGGGTCACCAGGATAGTGGAAAGTCCCCTTTCCTTATGAAGCGAATAGAACATCTCCATGATCTCTTTCCGCCCGCGCGGGTCCAGGCCTGCTGTCGGTTCATCCAAAACGATTACATCCGGGTTCATGGCCAGCACACCGGCAATGGCCACTCTCCTCATTTGGCCGCCGGATAGATCGAAAGGAGATTTCTCAAGTACGGACTCGGTCAGGCCAACCTGAATAATTGCCTTCCTTGCCCTTTCCTTAGCCTCAGCCTCACTGACGCCAAAGTTCATCGGTCCGAAGCAAATATCCTTTTCGACTGTTTCTTCGAAAAGCTGATGCTCAGGGAATTGAAAGACAATCCCCACCTTTTGGCGGACGGCCTTGAGGTTTTTCTCCTTTTTCCCGGCATTGATCACCCTGTCCCCTATTCTTACACTCCCTTTTGTCGGCTTTAAAAGGGCATTCAAGTGCTGAAGGACAGTAGATTTGCCTGAACCGGTATGGCCGATCAGGGCAAGATAGGTGCCTGTTGGGATATCAATCGATACATCCTTGATGGCCAGGCGCTCAAATGGTGTGTTTATCTGGTATCTATGCTCTACATTTTGGAGTGAGATGTCCATAGCTCTTCCACCAACTCTTCTTCTGTTAAGTAAAATTTCGGGATGGGCAGCCCTTTTTCACGCAGTGCCTTGCTCATCTTTACTGGGAATGGGATGTCCAGGCCGAGCTTTACGAGCTCCTCATCCATCTGGAAGATTTCCTCGGGTGTCCCTTCCCTGTATAATTGCCCCTGGTTCATGACGATGATCCGGTCTGCCTTGGCCGCCTCTTCGAGATCATGCGTGATGGAAATAACCGTCATCTGATGCTCGCTCTTTAACTCTCTTACCGTCTTCAGGACCTCTTCTCTTCCGCGGGGGTCCAGCATGCTTGTAGCTTCATCCAGTATGATCAGCGAAGGCCGAAGGGCAATAACCCCTGCAATGGCGACCCTTTGTTTCTGGCCGCCTGAAAGATGGTGCGGCTCTTGATCTAGAAATTGGCCCATATTGACCATCTCTAATGAGGAACTCACTCTTTCTTTCATCTCTCCCTGGGGGACACCATTGTTTTCTAAACCAAAAGCCACATCATCCTGCACCGTTGTTCCGACAAACTGGTTATCAGGATTTTGGAATACCATCCCTACAGCTCTTCTGACATCCCAGACGGTCTCTTCTGCCAGCTCAGTCCCCTTCACCAGGATCCTGCCTTCCTGGGCATACTGCAGACCATTTAACAGCTTGGCCAATGTAGACTTGCCCGAACCGTTGTGACCGACAATGGCAAGCCATTCCCCTTCATGTATGTTAAAGGAAACGTTTCTTAGGGCATACTGGCTGCCGGCATCGTATTGAAAAGAAATGTTTTCTAATTGAACAAGTGGATTTGACATAGGATCCTCCTCTCTGCTCTTCTTGCAGCTGCATATACAGCCTTGGCTTCACAGCTTCAGTGCCTGCCTTTTTTAAAGGGATGAGTTATTGCATAATATATCTCCCGAAAATAAAAATAACTCGCCTTTTGGCGAGCCTGATTTGCAGAAGACATTGAATTATTAGCTGAAGTCAGATGGCTGCCGGCACATATGCGCTTGTGTCGTTAATTGCATCAAAGCTCAATAATCGCTTTAGCTGCCTCTCTAATCTGTGCTCTCTGCCAAAAAAACTGAAACTTATAAAAAAGCCTGCACCTCATTCCGGCTGCAGAATTCTCATTCTGTGCGCATAAAACAGGTCCGGAAGAGGTGCATGAGCTAGACGAGACAAGTCAGGGATGCATATGCTGCATCCGTCAGTATGGAACTTGCACTGAGAGGCCCGAAATTCAGGCACAGCAGAATCTTGCTCATCGTAACGCTCGTGTTTGGCTTGAATATAAGGCTTATGAAGATAATGGAAGATAAGCCTTTTACAGAAAAAGGGCAAAGAACAAGTTCATGATAAACTGTCCAGCGCCCTTGTTATCTGCTGCAGCAATTATACTAACTCGATGATAACCATTGGTGCTCCGTCTCCACGACGAGGCCCAAGCTTCATGATTCGAGTGTATCCACCTTGGCGCTCTTCATAACGAGTTGCGATGTCGCTGAATAACTTTTGTACTGCATCTTGGTTTGTCTCAGCATTAGCTACCTCATTGCGAATGAATGCAGCTGCTTGACGGCGAGCATGCAGGTCTCCGCGCTTGCCTAAAGTGATCATTTTCTCAACAACTGAACGCAGCTCTTTCGCACGAGCTTCAGTTGTTTCGATGCGCTCACTGATGATTAAGTCTGTAGCTAAGTCACGTAGCATAGCTTTACGTTGAGCACTAGTGCGTCCTAACTTTCTGTATCCCATGAAAGTTTCCCTCCTTTGTTGAAGTGATCAGTCGGTGATAGGCCTAAAAGTGATAGATCCTAAGATCAGTCATCCTTGCGTAAGCCTAATCCCAGCTCTTCTAATTTATGTTTTACCTCTTCAAGAGATTTTCTGCCAAGGTTGCGGACTTTCATCATATCCTCTTCGGTCTTGTTGGCCAATTCCTGAACAGTATTGATGCCTGCGCGCTTTAAGCAGTTATATGAACGGACTGAGAGATCGAGTTCTTCAATGGTCATTTCAAGAACTTTTTCCTTTTGGTCCTCTTCTTTCTCAACCATGATTTCAGCATTTTGTGCTTCGTCAGTAAGGCCGACAAAGATATTTAAATGCTCAGTTAAAATCTTCGCTCCAAGAGCAACCGCATCTTGTGGACCAGTGCTTCCATCAGTCCATACATCGAATGTTAACTTATCATAGTTAGTCATTTGCCCGACGCGTGTATTTTCTACCTGGTAGGAAATACGCGATACTGGAGTGTAGATGGAATCGATAGGAATGACACCGATTGGTTGATCTTCTCGCTTGTTTTGATCAGCTGGTGTATAACCGCGTCCTCTTTTGGCAGTCAAGCGCATGCGCAAGTGCCCATTGGACCCAAGGGTAGCAATATGAAGATCCGGATTGAGGATCTCGACATCACTGTCATGCGTTACGTCAGCTGCAGTAACAGCACCTTCACCTTGAATATCAATTTCCAGCGTCTTTTCATCATCAGAATAGATTTTAAGAGCCAGTTTTTTAATATTTAAGATTACAGATGTTACATCTTCTACGACGCCTTCAATTGTTGAGAACTCATGAAGTACCCCATCAATTTGAATAGATGTGACAGCGGCACCAGGGAGTGAGGATAAAAGGATACGACGTAAGGAGTTACCCAAAGTAGTACCATACCCACGCTCAAGCGGCTCTACGACGAACTTTCCATACTTGGCATCATCGCTGATCTCAACCGTTTCGATTTTTGGTTTTTCTATTTCGATCATCAAAATATACCCTCCTTCAAAACGTCGAAACCCCGGCTAGCTTCTGCCTGCCGAAATTCCCCCATGTATACGTTCCCGTTTGTGCACAACAACTGGAATAAAGTTTCTGTATAACGGAAAATTGTATCATAACCCATTATAGACAAGGATACAAATTCTATACAGAAAAAATTATACGCGGCGACGTTTTGGCGGGCGGCATCCGTTATGAGGAACCGGAGTAACATCTCTGATAGCCGTTACTTCTAGACCAGCAGCCTGAAGGGCACGAATGGCAGCTTCACGTCCTGCACCAGGTCCTTTAACAGTAACTTCAAGAGTTTTCATACCATGTTCCATAGATGTCTTCGCTGCAGTTTCAGCAGCCATTTGAGCAGCAAATGGAGTAGATTTACGAGAACCTCTGAATCCAAGAGCTCCAGCACTTGACCAAGAAAGAGCGTTACCATGAACGTCTGTGATTGTTACGATAGTGTTATTGAATGTTGAACGGATGTGGGCGATACCACTTTCAATATTCTTTTTAACACGGCGTTTGCGTGTATTAGTTTTACGAGCCATTGTATATTACCTCCTTTACCGATTATTTCTTCTTGTTAGCTACAGTCTTACGAGGACCTTTACGTGTACGGGCATTGTTCTTAGTGTTCTGTCCGCGTACAGGAAGGCCACGGCGGTGACGAAGACCGCGGTAAGAACCGATTTCCATAAGACGCTTGATGTTGAGTGAAACTTCACGGCGAAGGTCACCTTCAACTTTAAGTCTGTCGATTACTTCACGGATTTTGTTAAGCTCATCTTCTGTAAGGTCGCGAACGCGAGTGTCTTCAGAAACACCAGCTTCAGCCAGTACCTTTTGAGCAGTATTTTTACCGATACCATAAATGTAAGTCAATGAGATTACTACACGTTTTTCACGTGGAATATCTACACCAGCAATACGTGCCATTCTATGCGCACCTCCTTGTTATTAGCCTTGTTTTTGTTTATGCTTAGGGTTTTCACAGATAACCATAACTTTACCACGTCTGCGGATAACTTTGCACTTTTCGCAGATCGGCTTAACTGATGGTCTTACTTTCATTATCCTAACCTCCTTGATATTACGGAGTGCAATCAGTCTATTTGAAGCGGTAAGTGATTCTTCCGCGAGTCAAGTCATATGGTGAAAGCTCAACTGTTACTTTATCTCCTGGCAGGATGCGGATGAAGTGCATGCGGATCTTGCCGGAAACATGAGCCAAAACAGTATGACCGTTTTCCAATTCTACCTTAAACATAGCGTTTGGCAAAGTTTCAATAACTGTGCCTTCTATTTCGATTACATCGTCTTTCGCCATCGAACATGTCTCCCTTCTTCTTTTCAGAATCTCACCTATTCATACGCTGCTTACGCAAAACGTAATTTTCCCTTCATTGCACGGCCGGTTTCATTTATGCTGCGTTCGATTTCCGGAGAAACATAATCAGTCAGCTCCAGATGCCGGATACTCTTCAGCAAAGGACTGCCGGACTTCCGCCTGGCTCCATCGGCTATAGAGACAAACCGTCCATCTATCAACCTTATAATTATATCATATTCACCGGCATCCCGCCCAATTTTAATCAAAACAATTTGATCGGGGATCAAATGATCTTGTCAGGGCTGCAGAACATTCTAAGAATCAGCTAATGCAATCACCTGAACATCAAGCTTTAGTGAGGATTTCATAGCCTGTTTCAGTAATGGCAATGGTATGCTCAAAATGCGCACACATGCTGCCGTCCACCGTAACGACTGTCCAGTCATCAGCCAAGGTCCTTACATACCTGCTTCCGGCATTGACCATCGGCTCGATGCACAGTACCATCCCCGGCTTAAGCACCGGCCCTTTATTAGGCGGACCATAGTGAGGGATTTGCGGTTCCTCATGTAAGTCTTGCCCGATTCCGTGGCCAACATACTCACGCACAATGGAAAAACCGTTTGCTTCCGCATACGTCTGAATCGCATGAGAGATGTTCGATAAACGCACATCCGGCTTTGACTCTTTAAGACCTTCATACAATGACTGCTCTGTGACATCCAGCAGCTGCTGGACTTGTCTGTCAACAATGCCTACTGGGTAGGTCCAGGCGGAATCGCCATGGTAGCCATTATACTCAGCACCAATATCGATGCTGATAATGTCGCCGTCGTTAAGCACCCGATCCCCGGGAATCCCATGCACAAGTTCATTGTTCACAGATGCACAGATGCTGCCACGGAAACCATTATAACCTTTAAAAGATGGAATTGCATTATGTTTGCGTATAAACGCCTCGGCAATTGTATCCAGCTCTCCGGTTGTAATGCCCGGTGCAACATGCTTCTGCAGCTCCTGGTGAGTCAGGGCAACAATACGCCCGGCTTCACGCATGATTTCAATTTCACGCGGTGTTTTGCAGATGATCATTAACGCAGGCCTCCGAGGAGCGCATCAAGATCAGTGAACACCTTGGAAATTTCCTGCTGGCCATCAATATTGCGCAGGTACCCTTTGGTTTCGTAGAAATCAAGAAGAGGCTTTGTCTGCTTAATGTTGACATCAAGACGGTTTTTAACAGTTTCGGCGTTATCATCAGCACGCTGATAAAGTTCGCCGCCGCACCGGTCGCATTCGTCTGCCTTTGCTGGAGGATTGAATACCAAATGGTATGTTGCCCCGCAGTTCTTGCAGATGCGTCTGCCAGTCAGGCGCTCCATTAAAATGCTTTGGTCAACGTCAATGTTGATGACATAATCAATCTTTTTATCCAATTCAGAAAGAATGACTTCAAGGGCATCAGCCTGGGCAACCGTTCGCGGGAAGCCATCAAGCAAAAAGCCTTTGCTGCAATCTTCCTTGCTTAGCCTTTCGCGGACAATGCCGATTGTCACCTGATCAGGGACAAGCTCACCTTTATCCATGAAAGATTTAGCTTCTAAACCTAGTTCCGTGCCTTCTTTAATAGCTGCACGAAACATATCTCCTGTTGAGATATGAGGGATGCCGTATTTCTCGACAATTTTCTCGGCTTGCGTACCTTTGCCGGCACCTGGGAGCCCCATCAATACTAAATTCACAAGATTTCCCCCTCAGTCTCTAATAAGGTTAATGGGAACTAAAAGTTCCCAAAACCGAATTATTTAATGAAACCTTTATAATGACGCTTAACCATTTGGGCTTCAAGCTGCTTCATAGTTTCGAGTGCAACACCCACAACAATCAGAAGGCTTGTTCCGCCAATCTGGGCTGATTGCGGCAGTCCGGCAAAATTAATGAAGAAAACCGGAAGGATCGCAATGGCAGTCAAGAAAAGCGCACCGACAAATGTCAAACGATATAAGACACGAGTCAGATATTCCTGAGTGTTTTTACCTGGGCGTATACCCGGGATATAGCCGCCTTGCTTTTTCAAGTTGTCGGCAACCTGCTCCGGATTCACCTGGATAAAAGCATAGAAATACGTAAAGGCGATGATCAATGCACTGTACACGATCATACCAATTGGGTGGGTATAGTCAAACACTCTTTGGATCCACATCGTCACATCGTTCTGCTCAAAGAAAGAAGCAATCGTTCTTGGCGTTACGATGAACGACACAGCAAAGATAACTGGAATAACTCCGGCTGCATTCACCTTTAAAGGCAAATGAGTTGATTGTCCACCCGCAGGATTGCCTCCTGTGGCCATACGCTTGGCGTACTGAATCGGAATTTTCCTTAATGCCTGCTGGATGAAGATCGTTCCAACGATGATGGCAATGACCGCAACCAGGATCAGTACTACTGTAACGATGCTAAGGAAAAGCTGTTCACCTGCATCTTCAATTTTCTGGGCGTAGATCTGGTTGACCGTTGAAGGTATGGCCGCTACGATACCAGCAAAAATGATGATGGAAATGCCGTTACCGACACCTTTGGATGTGATCTGCTCTCCAAGCCACATTAAGAAGGCTGTTCCTGCTGTCAGTACAGTTGCAATCAGAAGGTAAGTTCCGATGCCCGGATTTTCAATCAGCATGCCGCCGGCCATGTTATTAAAGCCGTAAGACATACCCAGCGCCTGGATGAATCCAAGCACGATGGTAAAGTAGCGGGTAAATTGGGCCAACTTACGGCGCCCCACTTCCCCTTGCTTTGACCATTCAGTAAACTTCGGGACTACGTCCATCTGCAATAGCTGAATGATGATCGAGGCCGTGATATACGGCATGATACCCATTGCAAGGATAGAGAAGTTGAGAAGCGCTCCTCCGCCGAATGTATTCAGGATACCGAATACGCTCAAGTCATCCTGTGCTTTTAACAGATCAGCATTCACATGCGGTACAGGAATGAAAGTACCGATGCGGAATACGATCAGCATTAAAAGGGTGAATAGGATTTTTCGTCTTATATCACCCACGCGCATAAAATTGGAGATTGTCTGAAACATTAGATCACCTCTGTTTGACCGCCGGCAGCTTCAATAGCTTCCTTTGCAGCAGAGGAGAATTTATGAGCTTTAACAGTAAGCTTTTTCTCTACTTTGCCTTTAGCAAGAATTTTCACTCCTGCTTTTTCGTTGCTTACGACTCCTGTTTCGATAAGAAGTTCTGGTGTAACTTCTGTTCCGTCTTCAAAACGGTTTAGTGCATCAAGGTTAACAACTGCATATTCTTTGCGGTTGATGTTTGTGAAACCGCGCTTAGGCAAGCGTCGGAATAAAGGTGTTTGACCACCTTCGAAACCAAGACGTACACCGCCGCCTGAACGTGCGTTTTGACCTTTATGACCTTTACCAGCAGTTTTACCATTGCCTGAACCGATACCGCGACCTTTGCGCTTGCGTTCTTGACGAGAACCCTCTGCAGGTTTTAATTCATGAAGTTTCATTTTGGCACCTCCTTATTGAAAAAATCGAACTTATTTCTCAGAGACCTTTACAAGGTGAGCAACCTTGTTGATCATGCCGCGGATAGCAGCATTATCCTGGTGCTCAACTGTTTGGTTCATCTTACGTAATCCTAGAGCTTTAACTGTTTCGCGCTGGTCTTGAGGACGACCAATCACGCTGCGAGTGAGGGTAACTTCTAGTTTATTCGCCATTTGATTTCCCTCCTTATCCTAACAGTTCTTCTACTGATTTACCGCGTAACTTAGCTACGTCTTCAGCACGTTTTAAGTTATTTAGTCCTTCAAGAGTTGCGCGAACCATGTTGATTGGTGTGTTTGTGCCTAATGACTTAGACAGGATATCAGCTACACCAGCCAATTCAAGAACCGCACGAACCGGACCACCAGCGATAACTCCAGTACCTTCAGAAGCAGGCTTCAAAAGGATTTCGCCAGCACCGAAATGACCGATGATTTGGTGTGGAATAGTTGTTCCAACCATAGGTACTTCGATAAGGTTTTTCTTAGCATCTTCAATTGCTTTGCGGATCGCGTCCGGAACTTCCTGGGCTTTACCAGTTCCAAAGCCTACATGTCCGTTCTTATCGCCAACTACTACAAGAGCAGTAAAACGGAAACGACGTCCACCTTTAACAACTTTCGCTACACGATTGATTGTAACTACGCGTTCTTCAAGTTCAAGTTTGTTTGGGTCAATACGAAGCATCTTTATGTGTCCCTCCTTCTATTAAAATTCTAAGCCGTTTTCACGAGCAGCATCTGCTAATGCTTTAACACGTCCGTGATACAGGTAGCCTCCGCGGTCAAAAACGACAGCTTTAACACCTTTTTCAACAGCGCGCTTAGCAACTAGTTCTCCAACCTTAACAGCAGCATCTGTGTTTCCTGTAGCAGTAAGTTCAACTTCTTTATCAAGTGTTGACGCACTTGCAACAGTCACTTTGTTCACATCATCGATCAGCTGAGCATAGATATGCTTGTTAGAGCGGAACACGTTTAAACGAGGACGAGCTTCAGTACCGCTAAGTTTAGCACGCACGCGGGCATGTCTTTTTTTGCGGACTTGATTTTTATCAGCCTTCGTAATCATTTAGGTCACTCCTTTCGTTTGCCTATGCGGCATTACTTACCTGTTTTACCTTCTTTACGACGCACATATTCGCCTTCGTAGCGGATACCTTTACCTTTGTAAGGCTCTGGAGGACGAACGTCACGAATGTTAGCAGCAAGTGCACCAACACGTTCTTTGCTTGTGCCTTTTACGATAACCTTCGTGTTAGAAGGCACTTCGATCTCGATTCCTTCTTCAGGAACGATTTCAACAGGGTGAGAGTAGCCAACGTTCAGGATCAGGTTCTTCCCCTGCTTTTGAGCACGGTAACCGACACCGATAAGCTCAAGGCCTCTTTCGAATCCTTTAGAAACACCTTCAACCATGTTTGCGATCAGGGCGCGAGTAGTTCCGTGCAGTGCGCGGTGCTCCTTCGCTTCTGATGGACGAGAAACATTAATGATGTTCTCTTCCACGCTGATTGCCATATCAGGGCTGAATGAACGAGTTAATTCGCCTTTAGGGCCTTTAACTGTCACATTGTTATTATCTACAGTGATTGTAACACCACTTGGAATTTCAATTGGTTTTTTACCTACGCGAGACATTTATTGCACCTCCATTCTTGAGAAACTCTATTACCAAACGTATGCTAATACTTCTCCGCCAGCTTGCTTAGCGCGGGCTTCTTTATCTGTAAGAACTCCTTGAGAAGTAGATACTAATGCGATTCCTAGACCGTTTAACACGCGAGGAACTTCGTTTGATTTTGCATATACACGAAGACCAGGCTTACTGATGCGCTTAAGACCAGTGATTACGCGCTCATTGTTTGCACCGTATTTAAGGAAAATGCGGATGATGCCTTGTTTATTGTCTTCGATAAACTCAACATCACGAACGAAACCTTCACGCTTAAGGATTTCAGCGATTTCTTTCTTGATATTAGAAGCAGGAACCTCTAATTTTTCGTGACGTACCATATTCGCATTACGGATGCGTGTAAGCAAATCTGCAATTGGATCTGTCATGACCATTGTTTTTACCTCCTTCCCAGACTTTGGGTTTTACCAGCTAGCTTTTTTCACACCAGGAATTTGTCCTTTGTATGCTAATTCACGGAAACAGATACGGCAAAGCTTAAATTTACGGTATACAGAATGTGGACGCCCGCAGCGTTCGCAGCGAGTGTATTCTTGTACCGGATATTTAGGCGTGCGTTTTTGTTTCGCAATCATTGACTTTTTAGCCACGTTGTCGCCTCCCTCTATTTAGCGATTACTTTTGGAATGGCATTCCAAATTGAGTTAAAAGTTCACGAGCTTCTTCATCTGTGTTAGCTGTAGTAACGATAACGATATCCATACCACGAACTTTGCTTACTTTATCGTAATCAATCTCAGGGAAGATTAACTGTTCTTTCACACCAAGAGTGTAGTTGCCGCGGCCGTCAAAGGATTTCTTTGAGATCCCGCGGAAGTCACGTACACGTGGAAGAGATACAGATACTAATTTATCAAAAAACTCGTACATGCGCTCTCCGCGCAGAGTAACTTTCGCACCGATAGGCATGCCTTCACGAAGACGGAACCCAGCGATTGATTTTTTAGCACGGGTTACAACCGGCTTTTGGCCGCTGATAACCGCAAGCTCTTCAACAGCATTGTCAAGTGACTTTGCGTTTGCAACAGCATCACCGACACCCATGTTGATAACGATTTTTTCAAGCTTTGGTACTTGCATGATTGATTCGTAGTTAAACTTGCTCATTAGAGCAGGTGTAATTTCATTTGAAAACTTCTCTTTTAGGCGGTTCATTCTTGTACCTCCCTTCTTCAGTTACTTATTTATCTAGAACTTCACCGGATTTTTTCGCAACGCGAACTTTCTTGCCATCAACCTCTTTGTAACCAACACGTGTCGGGTTACCTGACTTAGGGTCGATTGGCATCACGTTTGATACATGAATAGGTGCTTCTTGGCTGATGATTCCGCCTTGCGGATTCACTTGGGATGGCTTAGAGTGCTTCTTTACTACGTTCACACCTTCAACAAGCACACGGCTTTGTTTAGGGAAAGCAGCAAGGATCACACCTGATTTGCCTTTATCCTTACCAGAAATGACCATGACTTTGTCACCTTTTTTTACATGCATCTGTCGCACCTCCTTAAAGGCAATTTGTTTGAATTATAGTACTTCTGGAGCTAGTGATACAATTTTCATAAAGTTGCTGTCGCGCAATTCACGTGCAACTGGGCCAAAGATACGTGTTCCGCGTGGACCCTTATCGTCACGGATAATTACACATGCGTTTTCATCAAAACGGATGTAAGTACCGTCATCACGGCGGACACCGCGCTTAGTTCTAACGATAACTGCTTTAACGACGTCACCTTTTTTAACAACGCCACCTGGTGTTGCTTGTTTTACAGTACAAACGATAACATCACCGATATTAGCTGTCTTGCGGCCAGAGCCACCAAGGACTTTAATTGTCAGTACTTCACGAGCACCTGAGTTGTCAGCAACTTTCAAACGTGATTCTTGTTGAATCATGCGTGTAACCTCCCTTCGGGATGAAGCTTATTCCGAACCATTAGATTATAACTGCTTTTTCTACTACTTCTACAAGACGGAAGCGTTTAGTCGCAGAAAGTGGACGAGTTTCCATAATACGAACCACATCGCCAATTTTTGCTTCGTTTTGCTCGTCATGAGCTTTAAACTTTTTAGAGTACTTAACGCGCTTACCATAGAGCGTGTGCTTTTTGTATGTTTCAACAAGAACAGTGACTGTTTTGTCCATCTTGTCGGAAACAACGCGTCCAGTGTAAACCTTGCGTTGGTTACGTTCACTCATTGTGCGAACCTCCTATCAATTATCGATTGTTAACGCCGATCTCTCTCTCACGAATAACAGTTTTCATGCGAGCAATCGCTTTGCGTACTTCACGAATGCGAGCTGTATTTTCAAGTTGTCCAGTCGCCAATTGAAAGCGCAGGTTGAATAGCTCTTCTTTTAAAGATTTTACTTTTTGTTCTATTTCAGCAGTGGTAAGGTCACGAATTTCATTAGCTTTCATTTGATTCACCACCAATTTCTTCTCGTTTTACAAACTTGCACTTTACAGGAAGTTTGTGTGATGCAAGACGTAATGCTTCACGAGCTACCTCTTCAGATACGCCGGCAATTTCAAACATGATTTTCCCTGGCTTAACTACTGCTACCCATCCTTCAGGAGCACCTTTACCAGAACCCATTCGGACTTCTAGAGGCTTTGCAGTGTAAGGCTTGTGAGGGAAGATGTTGATCCATACTTTACCGCCACGTTTCATGTAACGAGTCATCGCGATACGGGCAGATTCAATCTGACGGTTGGTGATCCAAGAAGCCTCAAGAGCTTGAAGGCCAAATTCACCGAAGTTCACTTCAGTACCGCCTTTTGATTGTCCACGCATTTTTCCGCGGTGTACACGGCGATACTTAACGCGTTTTGGCAATAACATATTATTTGCCTCCTTCCTCAGTTTTCTTCTTTGTAGGAAGCACCTCTCCACGATAGATCCATACTTTAACGCCTAATTTACCGTATGTTGTATCTGCTTCTGCAGTAGCATAGTCGATATCAGCACGAAGTGTATGAAGTGGAACAGTACCTTCGCTGTAAGATTCAGAACGAGCGATATCAGCACCGCCAAGACGGCCAGATACCATTGTTTTGATACCTTTAGCGCCAGCGCGCATTGCACGTTGGATAACTTGCTTTTGAGCACGACGGAAAGATACGCGGTTTTCCAATTGACGAGCAATGTTTTCCGCAACTAACTTCGCATCGATGTCTGCTTTTTTGATTTCAAGAATGTTGATGTGTACACGTTTGCCAGTAAGTGAGTTAAGAGCTTTACGAAGAGCTTCAACTTCAGAACCGCCTTTACCGATAACCATACCAGGCTTAGCAGTGTGGATAGTGATGTTTAAACGGTTAGCTGCACGCTCGATCTCAACTTTAGAAAGTGATGCATCGCTTAAACGCTTCGTAATGTACTCACGCACTTTAAGGTCTTCGTGTAAAAGTTCAGCATAGTCTTTGCCTGCGAACCATTTTGACTCCCAATCACGGATGACACCGATTCGCAAACCGACTGGATTTACTTTTTGACCCACTGATTATCCCTCCTTCTTTTCTGATAAAACGATAGTAATATGACTAGTACGTTTGTTGATTGCACTTGCACGGCCCATAGCACGCGGACGGAAACGCTTCAAAGTTGGTCCCTCGTCAACGAACACTTGAGATACTACTAAATTATTAACGTCCATTTCGTAGTTATGCTCAGCATTTGCCAATGCGGATTTCAATAATTTTTCAACGACAGGAGAAGCTGCTTTTGGCGTATGGTTTAAGATAGCCACCGCTTCACCTACTTGCTTACCTCGAATTAAATCTACGACTAAACGAGCTTTACGAGGAGCAATACGAACTGTTCTTGCAACAGCTTTAGCTTGCATCAGGATGCCCTCCTCTCATTAACGTCTTGTTTTCTTATCATCATTGCCATGGCCTTTGTAAGTACGAGATGGAGCGAATTCTCCAAGCTTGTGCCCTACCATGTCTTCTGTCACATATACAGGTACATGTTTACGACCATCATAAACTGCGATAGTGTGACCAATGAATTGCGGGAAGATCGTAGAACGGCGTGACCAAGTCTTTACCACTTGCTTGCCTTCGTTTTCATTTAACTTTTCGATCTTTGTCATTAAATGCTCATCAACAAAAGGTCCTTTTTTTAAGCTGCGACCCATGATTGAACCTCCCTTCGTGATCGTTCTACGGTTCTCTTGTGGAACCGTAGCTCAATCCCGTTATTTTTTACGACGACGTACGATAAACTTGTCGGATTTGCTCTTCTTCTTGCGTGTTTTGGCACCAAGAGTCGGCTTGCCCCAAGGTGACATTGGTGATTTACGTCCGATAGGAGCGCGACCTTCACCACCACCGTGCGGGTGATCATTCGGGTTCATTACAGAACCACGGACAGTTGGGCGCTTGCCTAACCAGCGTGAACGACCGGCTTTACCGATGTTGATAAGTTCGTGCTGCTCGTTGCCCACTTGGCCTACTGTAGCGCGGCAAGTAGCAAGGATCATGCGAACTTCACCAGAGTTTAAACGAACCAGAACATATTTGCCTTCTTTACCCAATACTTGAGCAGAAGTACCTGCTGAACGTACAAGCTGTCCGCCTTTGCCAGGTTTCAGTTCGATGTTGTGGATAACAGTACCCACTGGAATGTTTGCAAGTGGAAGTGCATTCCCCACTTTAATGTCAGCTTCAGGTCCAGACATTACTTCAGTGCCCACAGAAAGGTTCTTAGGAGCAAGGATGTAACGCTTTTCTCCATCCACATAGTTGATTAGTGCAATGTTGGCTGAACGGTTTGGATCATATTCGATCGTAGCAACGCGTCCTGGAATGCCATCTTTATCACGTTTGAAATCGATGATGCGATATTGACGTTTATGTCCGCCGCCTTGGTGACGAACTGTTAACTTACCTTGGTTGTTACGGCCGCCTTTACGCTTTAAAGGTGCAAGCAGTGATTTTTCCGGCTTGTCTGTAGTAATCTCAGCAAAGTCAGAAGTAGTCATGCCGCGACGACCGTTGGAGGTAGGTTTATACTTTTTAATCGCCATTTCGTTTCCCTCCTCTTCTAGTTATGGTTATCAGACTTCAAAGAATTCGATTTCTTTGCTGTCTGCAGTTAGTTTTACGATAGCTTTACGACGTTTGTTCGTGTAGCCGCCGAATTTACCCATGCGCTTGAACTTGCCTTTGTAGTTCATGATGTTTACTTTCTCAACTTTCACGCCAAAGATTTCTTGGATAGAATCTTTAACTTGAGTTTTGTTAGCTCTAACATCAACTTCAAAAGTATACTTCTTGTCAGCCATCAGGTCAGTAGAACGTTCAGTGATAACGGGGCGCTTAATGATATCGCGTGCATCCATTATGCAAGCACCTCCTCTACTTTTTCAACCGCTGCTTTAGTCATGATAAGCTTATCATGGCTTAGAACATCCAAAACATTGACGCCTGTTGCAGTTACAACAGTCACTCCAGGGATATTGCGAGCAGATAATGCTACGTTCTCATCAAGATCAGCTGTTACGATAAGTGCTTTCTTATCAACAGACAGACCTGTAAGGACACCCTTGAAGTCTTTTGTTTTAGGAGTTTCTAAAGCAAGGTTTTCTAATACTAGAATGTTTTCTTCTGCCACTTTAGAAGATAGTGCAGATTTGATTGCTAAACGGCGTACCTTTTTAGGCAGCTTATAGCTGTAGCTGCGTGGAGTAGGACCGAATACTGTACCGCCTCCGCGCCACTGTGGTGAACGGATAGAACCTTGACGAGCGCGTCCAGTTCCTTTTTGGCGCCATGGCTTGCGTCCGCCGCCGGCTACTTCAGAACGAATTTTAGTTTTATGAGTTCCTTGACGTAAAGAAGCTCTTTGCATTACAACAGCTTCGAATAGTACGTGGTTGTTAGGCTCAATACCGAAGATGGTTTCATTAAGCTCGATTTCTCCAACTTGTGAACCAGCTTGGTTTAACAATGCTACTTTAGGCATTCTATTTCCTCCTTTCTGACTGGATTAATTATGCTTTAACCGCAGTTTTAATTTTTAGAAGAGCTTTTTTCGCTCCAGGCACGTTACCTTTGATCAGAAGCAGGTTGCGTTCTGCATCAACTTTAACGATTTCCAGGTTTTGAACAGTGATCTGATCTCCGCCCATGCGTCCTGGCAATGCTTTGCCTTTGAATACACGGTTAGGAGCTACAGGTCCCATTGAACCAGGGCGACGGTGGTAGCGTGAACCGTGTGACATAGGTCCGCGTGATTGTCCGTGGCGCTTGATAGAGCCTTGGAAACCTTTACCTTTAGAGATTCCTGTTACATCAACAGTATCGCCTTCTGCGAAAATATCTACTTTGACTTCCTGACCAACTTCATATGCTGCTAAGTCAACTCCGCGGAATTCGCGAACGAAGCGCTTAGGAGCAGTATCAGCTTTTGCGACATGTCCTTGTTCAGGTTTGTTGGAAAGCTTTTCACGCTTATCTGCAAAGCCAAGCTGGATTGCTTCATATCCGTCAGTGTCGACAGATTTCACTTGAAGAACAACGTTTCCTGTAGCTTCTACAACAGTTACCGGGATAAGGTCGCCATTTTCAGCAAATACTTGAGTCATACCGATCTTTCTTCCTAAGATTCCTTTGGTCATTAGTCACACCTCCTGAGAATTTAATTATTTATTTCATTATAATTTGATTTCGATATCTACACCTGATGGCAGGTCTAAGCGCATCAGTGAATCAACTGTTTGTGGAGTTGGGTTGATGATGTCGATCAGACGCTTATGCGTGCGCATTTCGAACTGCTCACGTGAATCTTTATACTTATGGACCGCACGCAGGATTGTGTAAATTGACTTTTCAGTCGGCAATGGGATCGGGCCGGACACAGCCGCACCAGAACGCTTTGCAGTTTCAACAATCTTTTCAGCAGACTGATCAAGGATCCTGTGATCATACGCTTTTAAACGGATACGAATTTTTTGTTTTGCCATTATTTTCCCTCCTTTTCGCCTATATTGATATAGACATTCTCCGTGAAAATTTCCCACACACTCGCCATGGCAAAGCGGCCGGGTGTGTCAGCAACCTTTCACTTCATCGCAGTCAAAGACCAACATTGTCTATTATACAGAAACCATTTAAGAATTGCAACATGAAATGTTTTATTCTTTTATGTTTCGCACACTTTTACTATTATAGCGGGTATAACGCAGGTTTTCAAGGGGATTGGAAGAAGTCTAACAATTCACTGTGCCCCTAGGAAAAATAAAATGTATTCATAAAAACTGCTGATTTTCAAGTTATCCTGTCATTGCTTTTCCTTAATGCTGAAGCTGCATAACCTGTTTCTTCTATAGTATAGGAGCAATGTTGCACTGGCAGCAGCACCCGCCAACGCCAATAAGTTTTCTGAAGAGGAAATATTATTGATCCTGTGAAGTCACGGAACAGAATTACAGGCTTAAAACGTAAGAATCAGCTCAGATAACGTTGGAGTTGGCTGCCACTCATTACAGTTAGAGCGAAAGTTCATGCAGAGAAATCCTAAGGTATAGTTTAGAATCCAAAGAAAAAAAGAAGCAGATGGATCAAATCCACCTGCTTCTTTATATATGAATCAAAGATTACTCAGTGATTGTAGCTACAACGCCAGCGCCTACAGTACGTCCACCCTCACGGATAGAGAACTTAGTACCTTCTTCGATAGCGATTGGAGCGATAAGCTCAACAGTCATTTCGATGTTGTCGCCAGGCATAACCATTTCTACACCTTCAGGAAGGTTGCAGATTCCAGTTACGTCAGTTGTACGGAAGTAGAACTGAGGGCGGTAGTTAGTGAAGAATGGAGTATGACGTCCACCTTCTTCTTTAGATAGAACGTAAACTTCAGCTTTGAATTTTACGTGTGGAGTGATTGAGCCTGGCTTAGCCAAAACTTGACCACGCTGGATGTCTTCACGTGCTACACCACGAAGAAGGGCACCGATGTTGTCACCAGCTTCTGCGAAGTCAAGAAGCTTACGGAACATTTCAACACCTGTTACAGTTGTTGATTTTGGCTCTTCAGTAAGACCGATGATTTCGATTACGTCACCGACTTTAACTTGTCCACGCTCAACACGTCCTGTAGCAACAGTACCACGGCCAGTGATTGAGAATACATCCTCAACAGGCATCATGAATGGCTTGTCAGTGTCACGTGTTGGAGTTGGGATGTACTCGTCAACTGCAGCCATAAGCTCGTTGATTTTATCTTCCCAAGCAGCGTCGCCTTCAAGAGCTTTAAGAGCAGAACCTTTGATAACAGGAATGTCATCACCAGGGAACTCATACTCAGATAGAAGGTCACGGATTTCCATTTCAACTAGTTCAAGAAGCTCTTCATCGTCAACCATGTCACACTTGTTCATGAATACAACAAGGTAAGGTACACCTACTTGACGAGAAAGAAGGATGTGCTCACGAGTTTGTGGCATTGGGCCGTCAGAAGCAGATACTACTAGGATACCGCCGTCCATTTGAGCAGCACCAGTGATCATGTTTTTAACATAGTCAGCGTGTCCTGGGCAGTCAACGTGTGCGTAGTGACGGTTAGCAGTTTCGTACTCAACGTGTGCAGTAGAGATTGTGATACCACGCTCTCTTTCTTCTGGAGCACCGTCGATTTGGTCGTAAGCGCGTGCTTCAGCTCCACCAGTCTTAGCAAGAACTGTAGTGATAGCAGCAGTTAGAGTTGTTTTTCCGTGGTCAACGTGACCAATTGTACCAATATTAACGTGGGGTTTTGAACGGTCGAATTTAGCTTTACCCATTAGGAAAATCCTCCTTTAATTTTAAAAAGTTAAGTATTTTTAGAGCTGCTGTCAGGCAAGCCGATCAGCAGCTTGGTTCTACAATAGTAGTTATACTTGATTATAAAGGTAAAATCAATTATTCACCTTTATTTTTTTTGATGATTTCTTCAGAAATTGACTTCGGTACTTCTTCATAGTGGTCAAAGTGCATGGAGAATACTCCACGGCCTTGTGTGCTTGAACGCAGGGAAGTTGCATATCCGAACATTTCAGACAGCGGAACCATTGCACGGACAACTTGAGCGTTGCCGCGGGCATCCATACCTTCTACACGTCCACGACGGGAAGTGACGTTACCCATGATATCTCCCAGATATTCTTCTGGAATGATAACTTCTATCCTCATGACTGGCTCAAGGATAACAGGGTTACATTTTGAAGCAGCGTTTTTCAGTGCCATTGAAGCGGCAATTTTGAACGCCATTTCTGATGAATCGACATCATGGTAAGATCCATCGAACAGTCTTGCTTTAATATCAACTAGCGGATATCCAGCAAGAACACCTCTGTCAAGGGAATCTTCCAGTCCAGCTTGGACAGCCGGGATGTATTCACGAGGAACAACACCGCCGACGATGCCGTTTTCGAATTCAAAGCCTTTTCCTTCTTCGTTTGGAGAGAATTCAATCCAAACGTGTCCGAATTGTCCGCGTCCACCAGATTGGCGTGCGAATTTACCTTCAACCTTAGCTGAAGCGCGGAAAGTTTCACGATATGCAACCTGAGGCGCACCTACGTTTGCTTCCACTTTAAATTCACGTTTCATACGGTCAACAAGGATATCAAGGTGAAGTTCACCCATACCCGCAATGATAACCTGTCCAGTTTCCTGGTCTGTATGCGCACGGAATGTAGGATCTTCTTCTTGAAGCTTTTGAAGAGCAGTTGTCATTTTGTCCTGGTCTGCCTTTGACTTAGGCTCGATAGACAATTGGATAACCGGCTCAGGGAATTCCATGGACTCAAGGATTACAAGGTTCTTCTCATCACACAGAGTGTCACCAGTAGTAGTGTCCTTAAGACCTACGGCAGCAGCGATATCCCCTGCGTATACTTCAGAGATCTCTTCACGGGAGTTGGCGTGCATCTGCAGGATACGTCCTACACGCTCGCGCTTTCCTTTTGTAGAGTTCTGTACATATGAACCGGAGCTCAAAGTACCAGAGTATACACGGAAGAATGTAAGCTTACCGACATAAGGGTCAGTCATAACTTTAAATGCAAGAGCTGAGAATGGCTCATCGTCACTTGAAGGACGAGTAACTTCTTCTTCAGAATCCGGTAGAGTACCTTTGATTGCAGGTACGTCCAGTGGAGACGGAAGGTAGTCAATTACTG
This sequence comes from Bacillus infantis, assembly GCF_050107595.1. Classification (GTDB taxonomy): domain Bacteria; phylum Bacillota; class Bacilli; order Bacillales; family Cytobacillaceae; genus Bacillus_AB; species Bacillus_AB infantis_C. Next base: position 31,774 of record NZ_JBNILH010000018.1, on the reverse strand, counting down.
CATCAAGCATTTTCTGAACACCTTTGTTTTTGAACGCTGATCCACAGATTACAGGGTAGAATTCAACGTTTACAGTACCTTTACGAATAGCTGCTTTCAGCTCGTCGTTAGTGATTTCTTCACCGCCAAGGTATTTCTCCATTAATTCTTCATCAAGCTCAGCTACCGCTTCAATCAGCTTTTCACGGTATTCTTCAGCTTGCGCCTTGTATTCTTCCGGGATTTCACGGTCTTCGATGTCTGTACCAAGGTCGTTGCCGTAGAAAGTCGCTTTCATCTCGATCAGGTCGATGATTCCTTCGAACTGGTCTTCAGCACCGATTGGCAGCTGAATAGCTGCTGCATTGGCTTGCAGACGATCGTGGAGTGTACCGAGTGAGTAAAGGAAATCTGCACCCAGTTTATCCATTTTGTTTACGAATACCACACGTGGTACACCATAAGTAGTAGCCTGGCGCCAAACTGTTTCAGTTTGAGGCTCAACTCCTGATTGTGCATCAAGGACTGCTACTGCACCATCAAGTACACGAAGTGAACGCTCAACTTCAACTGTGAAGTCTACGTGCCCTGGTGTATCGATGATGTTTACACGGTGGCCCTTCCACTGTGCAGTTGTTGCTGCAGAAGTGATTGTGATACCGCGTTCCTGTTCCTGTTCCATCCAGTCCATTTGTGAAGCACCTTCGTGTGTTTCACCGATTTTGTGGATACGGCCAGTGTAGTAAAGTACGCGCTCAGTCGTAGTTGTTTTACCGGCATCGATGTGGGCCATGATGCCGATATTACGAGTATTATCCAAGGAGAACTCTCTTGCCATTGGGTCTTTCTCCTTCCTAGTAAATGTGATAGTTTGTTTGTGGGTTCGATCCTACCAGCGGTAGTGAGCGAATGCTTTGTTAGCTTCAGCCATTTTATGAGTATCTTCACGCTTCTTCACAGATGAACCTGTGTTGTTGGCAGCGTCAAGGATTTCGTTAGCTAAACGCTCTTCCATTGTTTTCTCACCGCGAAGACGAGAATAGTTAACCAACCAGCGAAGACCAAGAGTCGTACGGCGGTCTGGGCGCACCTCAACTGGTACTTGATAGTTCGCACCACCTACACGGCGCGCTCTTACTTCTAGAACCGGCATGATGTTCTTAAGTGCTTGATCGAACACTTCCATTGGCTCTTTTCCGCTGCGCTCGCTGATGATATCAAATGCTGAATAAAGAATAGCTTGAGATTTACCTCTCTTGCCATCAACCATCATTTTGTTGATAAGACGGCTAACTAGCTTTGAATTGTAAATCGGATCTGGTAATACGTCTCTTTTTGCTACAGGACCTTTACGTGGCATGTAATTTCCTCCTTTCGAAAAAACTGAATATTATTTGTGGTCTGGCATTATTTTTTAGCTGCTTTAGGACGCTTAGTACCGTATTTTGAACGGCCTTGCATACGGTTGTTAACACCGGCAGTGTCAAGCGCGCCGCGCACGATGTGGTAACGTACCCCTGGTAAGTCCTTTACACGTCCGCCGCGGATTAATACTACGCTGTGCTCTTGAAGGTTGTGTCCGATACCAGGAATGTAGGCAGTAACCTCGATTCCGTTAGTCAAGCGTACACGAGCATATTTACGCAACGCTGAGTTTGGTTTCTTCGGAGTCATTGTACCAACACGAGTACATACACCGCGTTTCTGTGGAGATGATACGTTAGTTTGTGCTTTTTTGAAGCTGTTGTAACCTTTGTTAAGCGCAGGTGATTTTGACTTTTCCTCTTTTGTCTTACGAGGCTTGCGCACTAATTGGTTAATTGTAGGCATGATTTTTCCTCCCTTCGTCTTTTGTGTAAGCCCACACATCCAGGTGGTTCATTTTGTTGCAAAAACAAAGTCCTTGCAGATCTTCATCTACAAAAACAGTTTTTAAATAGATATTGCAACAGCTGCCGCACCTACGTCGATTCCGCAGGCCTTTCCCAATGATTTCATCGAGCCGGCCCGGGTGACCGGAACTTTATATTCAAGCGCCGCGTTGATCACTTTTTCAACAGCCCTATGGTCTGCATCTTCTGCGATCAGCACTTCGCTGATTGTTCCTGATTTCAGAGCTTTTACTGTTTGCTTTGTTCCTACTATAATATTTCTTGCCTGCAATACTTTATCATAAGACATGATATATCCTCCAAAGTATCCGGTAAATAGGAGCACCTTTGCTATAGTACCATCGCACAGGAATATTGTCAACATCACGGCAAATATTTTTTTAAAATCATGCATATTTCCATTCAGTCTATCTATGAACCTGTGCGTCCAATTGCTTAGCTATTACTATAAAATGCGGTGCCCCCTATTCGGCAGGCACCGCATTTCTATTATTCCACTGTAACTGTTTCTTCGGATGCTTCTTCTGCAGTGAATGGTTCAGCTCTGCGGTAGCGCTGCATTCCAGTTCCCGCAGGGACCAGCTTACCGATGATGACATTCTCTTTAAGACCAAGCAATTCATCACGCTTGCCTTTGATGGCAGCATCTGTAAGCACCCTTGTTGTTTCCTGGAAGGAAGCGGCTGACAGGAAGGAATCCGTCTCAAGTGAAGCTTTAGTGATACCGAGTAGTACAGGACGGCCAGTCGCAGGCATTTTGCCGTTTAACAGAGCCTTTTCATTGGCATCTGTGAACTGGTGGATATCAAGAAGCGAGCCAGGCAGCACTTCTGTTTCCCCTGCATCGATGACACGCACCTTGCGAAGCATCTGGCGGACCATTACCTCGATGTGCTTATCGCCGATTTCAACACCCTGCATGCGGTATACCTTCTGAACTTCGCGAAGCAGATACTCTTGTACAGCATTTACATCTCTTACTTTAATCAATTCTTTAGGGTCAATAGAACCTTCGGTCAATTCCTGTCCGCGGTCTACCCTGTCATCAACAGCCACTTTCAGGCGCGCTGTATATGGAGCAGTGTATGTGCGGGACTCAACCTCGCCCTGCACGACAATTTCATGCTGGCGGTCGCGTCCTTCATTGATGCCAACGACAACACCTTCAAGCTCTGAAATGACAGCCTGACCTTTAGGGTTACGCGCTTCGAAAATTTCCTGGATACGCGGAAGACCTTGAGTAATATCGTCTCCTGCTACGCCTCCTGTATGGAAAGTACGCATTGTAAGCTGTGTTCCAGGCTCGCCGATGGATTGGGCTGCGATGATTCCGACGGCTTCGCCCACTTCAACTTCCTGGCCTGTTGCCAGGTTGCGCCCGTAGCATTTCTTACATACGCCATGGCGTGTATTACAGGTAAAGGCAGAACGGATCCAAACAGTCTCAATGCCTGCTTCTACGATTTCAACAGACAAATCTTCTGTAATAAGATCATTTTCTTTTACGATTACAGCGTTTGTTTCAGGATGCTTGATATCTCTGCGTGCATAGCGGCCAATCAGGCGCTCATCCAGCGCTTCGATAACTTCTGTGCCATCCTTCAGGGCGCTTATCTGCAGACCTCTGTCTGTACCGCAATCATCATCACGGACGATGACATCCTGTGCAACGTCAACAAGACGGCGGGTCAGATAGCCGGAGTCAGCTGTCTTAAGTGCTGTATCGGCCAAACCTTTACGCGCTCCGTGTGTGGAGATGAAGTACTCAAGTACTGTCAGTCCTTCACGGAAGCTGGACTTGATCGGAAGTTCAATGATCCGGCCGGCCGGGTTGGCCATGAGTCCGCGCATACCGGCTAACTGTGTAAAGTTAGATGCGTTACCACGGGCACCGGAGTCACTCATCATAAAGATCGGGTTGGATTTATCCAGGGACTTCATCAGCTTGGCCTGGATAGTGTCCTTCGCAGCACTCCAGATGGAGATAACACGGTCATAGCGCTCATCCTCAGTGATGAGACCCCGCCTGAACTGTTTAAGGACATTATCAACCTTGCCTTGTGCTTCAGAAATGATTTCCTGCTTTTCTTTAAGAACGACGATATCCGCCACACCGACAGTGATGCCGGCTTTAGTGGAATGTCTGAAGCCGAGATCCTTCATGCGGTCAAGCATTTTGGATGTTTCAGTTATCTTAAAGCGCTTGAAGACTTCCGCAATGATGTTTCCAAGAATTTTCTTCTTGAAAGGATCAACAAGCGGCATATTTTTAATAGCTTCTTTTACATCAGTACCCCGTTCTACAAAGTAGCGGGCAGGCGTTTCTTCTTCAAGATTCGTCTTTGTCGGCTCATTGATGTATGGGAATGATGTCGGCAGGATTTCGTTGAAGACAAGCTTTCCGACAGTCGTGATAAGAAGCTTTTTCCTTTGTTCTTCTGTGAATGTTTCATTGTTCAGTGTACCTGCATTCACTGCTACGCGGGTATGAAGGTGGACATAGCCATTCTGATAAGCAAGCAATGCTTCGCTTGTATCATTGAAAATCATACCTTCGCCCACTGCACCTTCTCTTTCCATAGTCAGGTAATAGTTACCAAGCACCATATCCTGGGAAGGTGTAACAACAGGTTTTCCATCCTTAGGGTTCAGGATGTTCTGGGCTGCAAGCATAAGAAGACGCGCTTCTGCCTGAGCTTCAGATGAAAGCGGTACGTGGACCGCCATTTGGTCACCGTCAAAGTCGGCGTTGTATGCTGTACATACAAGCGGATGGAGACGGATCGCGCGCCCTTCAACCAAAGTTGGTTCAAAGGCCTGGATTCCGAGCCTGTGAAGGGTCGGTGCACGGTTCAGCAGAACTGGATGCTCTTTGATTACCTCTTCAAGCACATCCCAGACTTCAGGCTGGACCCTTTCAATTTTGCGTTTTGCTGATTTGATATTGTGAGCCAGTCCTTTTTCCACCAATTCCTTCATGACGAAAGGCTTGAACAGCTCAAGCGCCATTTCCTTCGGCAGACCGCACTGGTACATTTTCAGGTTAGGACCTACTACGATAACAGAACGTCCGGAGTAGTCAACACGCTTTCCGAGCAGGTTCTGACGGAAACGCCCCTGCTTCCCTTTCAGCATGTGTGAAAGAGATTTAAGCGGCCTGTTTCCAGGACCTGTTACAGGACGTCCGCGGCGGCCGTTGTCAATCAGGGCGTCTACGGCTTCCTGAAGCATACGTTTTTCATTCTGGACGATGATGCTTGGAGCACCGAGGTCCAGTAAGCGCTTCAGGCGGTTGTTCCGGTTGATGACACGGCGGTACAGATCGTTCAGGTCAGAAGTCGCAAATCTTCCTCCGTCAAGCTGGACCATTGGACGAAGCTCAGGCGGGATGACAGGAAGTACATCCAGGATCATCCATGATGGTTCATTTCCAGATCCACGGAAGGCTTCAAGTACCTCAAGGCGCTTGATAGCGCGTGTACGGCGCTGGCCCTGGGCAGTTGTAAGCTCTTCTTTAAGCGCGTCTACTTCTTTGTTCAGGTCGATATCGGAAAGCAGCTTCTTGATGGATTCTGCACCCATGGATGCCTGGAACTTATTGCCGTACTTTTCACGGTAAGCGCGGTATTCCTTCTCAGACAGAAGCTGTTTTTTCTCTAATGCTGTATCGCCGGAATCAGTTACCACATATGAAGCAAAGTAGATGACTTCTTCAAGCGCACGCGGTGACATATCCAGAACAAGGCCCATGCGGCTCGGGATTCCCTTGAAATACCAGATATGCGATACAGGAGCAGCAAGCTCGATATGGCCCATTCTTTCGCGGCGGACCTTGGCGCGGGTGACTTCCACTCCGCATCGGTCACAGACTACGCCTTTATAGCGCACTCTTTTGTATTTTCCGCAATGGCATTCCCAGTCTTTCTGAGGTCCGAAAATACGCTCGCAGAATAAGCCGTCTTTTTCAGGCTTTAATGTACGATAGTTGATTGTTTCAGGTTTTTTGACTTCACCAAAAGACCAGGAACGGATCTTATCAGGTGAAGCAAGACCGATCTTCATATACTCAAAATTGTTTACATCCAGCAAGGGGCCTACCTCCCTTTCAATCTCGGGTTATACCCTTATTGCTAATCCGGCAATAATATGCCGCCCTCCGCCCGTTAAGACGGAGCGGCAGTCAAATTTATATAGTTATGCTGTTTATTCTTTGCTAGCTACTTTTTCAGTGTTTGCTTCCTCTGTGTCCGGTGCGATGGTCAGCGATTCAGCCTGCTGCACATCATCATCGTCCTCAAGGTCGCGCATTTCGATTTCCTTTTCATCACCTGACAGGATCTTAACATCCATACCCAAGCTCTGAAGCTCTTTCATCAATACACGGAAGGATTCCGGCACTCCAGGCTCCGGTACATTCTCGCCTTTGACGATCGCTTCGTACGTTTTCACACGTCCGACAACGTCATCTGATTTAACTGTCAGGATTTCCTGCAATGTATAGGCAGCACCGTAAGCTTCAAGCGCCCAGACCTCCATCTCCCCGAAACGCTGTCCGCCGAACTGGGCTTTACCGCCAAGAGGCTGCTGCGTAACAAGTGAGTAAGGGCCTGTTGAGCGGGCATGGAGCTTGTCATCAACCATGTGGGCCAGTTTGATCATGTACATGACGCCGACAGATACACGGTTGTCGAACGGTTCTCCCGAACGGCCGTCGTACAGGACTGTCTTCGCATCCCGGGCCATGCCGGCTTCTTCGATTGTTGACCAGACATCTTCCTCGCGCGCTCCATCGAATACCGGTGAAGCGACGTGGATGCCTAGTGCTCTCGCAGCCATGCCGAGGTGGAGTTCAAGCACCTGCCCGATGTTCATACGGGAAGGAACCCCCAATGGATTCAACATGATGTCGACAGGTGTGCCATCTGGAAGGTAAGGCATATCTTCTTCCGGAAGGATCCGGGAGATAACCCCTTTATTTCCGTGGCGCCCCGCCATTTTATCTCCCTCGGAGATCTTACGCTTCTGAACGATATATACACGTACAAGCTGGTTCACGCCTGGCGGCAGCTCATCTCCGTCTTCACGGTTGAAGACTTTGACATCAAGCACAATTCCGCCTCCTCCGTGAGGAACACGAAGGGAAGTATCACGCACTTCACGGGCTTTCTCTCCAAAGATGGCATGCAGAAGGCGCTCTTCGGCAGTCAGCTCTGTTACACCCTTAGGAGTAACCTTACCAACAAGCAGGTCGCCATCCTTTACTTCAGCGCCCGTACGGATGATTCCGCGCTCATCAAGATTGCGGAGTGCATCTTCACCGACATTCGGGATGTCACGGGTGATTTCTTCAGGCCCAAGCTTGGTGTCTCTTGATTCTGATTCATATTCTTCAATATGGATGGAAGTATAAACGTCGTCTTTTACAAGACGTTCGCTCATGATGATCGCATCCTCATAGTTATAGCCGTCCCAAGTCATGAAGGCAACAAGCACGTTGCGGCCAAGCGCAAGCTCGCCAAGCTCCATGGAAGGCCCGTCAGCAAGGATTTCGCCCTTTGTCACACGGTTTCCAACAGCAACAATCGGGCGCTGGTTATAGCATGTTCCCTGGTTGGAGCGGATGAATTTAAGCATCCTGTACTTATCAAGGTCGCCTTTGACTTCCTGGCCATTGACCTCGGAAATGCGGCGCACCCAGACTTCACGTGCTTCAACATGCTCGACGATTCCTTCATGCTTACAGATGACAGCTGCACCGGAGTCTTTCCCGGACACATACTCCATTCCTGTACCTACACGAGGTGCTTCAGGCTGCAGCAATGGTACTGCCTGACGCTGCATGTTCGCTCCCATGAGGGCACGGTTGGAGTCATCGTTTTCAAGGAAAGGAATACATGCTGTCGCGGCTGATACTACCTGCTTTGGCGATACATCCATATAGTCAACGCGGTCTTTCGGTACAACCGTATTTTCCCCGCGGAAACGCGCGACGACTTCATCGTCAAGGAAAGTACCGTCATCACCAAGGCGCGCATTCGCCTGTGCAACAACATAGTTATCTTCTTCATCAGCTGTCAGGTAATCGATTTGGTCTGTCACTCTGCCGGTCTCAGGATTGATGCGGCGGTATGGCGTTTCGATGAATCCGAAGCGGTTAACCTTTGCAAAGGATGATAATGAGTTGATCAGACCGATGTTCGGTCCTTCCGGCGTTTCAATCGGACACATGCGGCCATAGTGTGAATAGTGAACGTCACGGACTTCAAAGCCGGCGCGCTCACGAGTCAGACCGCCAGGCCCTAATGCAGATAGACGGCGCTTATGCGTCAGTTCGGCAAGCGGGTTTGTCTGGTCCATGAACTGTGAAAGCTGTGAGCTTCCAAAGAACTCTTTGATTGATGCGATAACAGGCCTGATGTTGATCAGCTGCTGCGGTGTAATTGTATTGGTATCCTGGATGGACATCCTCTCGCGGACAACACGTTCCATTCTGGAAAGTCCGATTCGGAACTGGTTCTGGAGCAGTTCGCCAACTGAACGAAGACGTCTGTTCCCCAGGTGGTCGATATCATCTGTATCGCCGACTCCGTGAAGAAGGTTGAAGAAATAGCCAATCGACGCAATGATATCAGAAGGAGCGATGTTCTTGACCGCTTCCTCAACATAGGCATTGCCGATGATATTGATCTCTTTCTCTCCGTCTTCATTAGGGGCATAGACCTTGATGGATTGAAGAAGGACCTCGTCCTCCACCACTCCGCCTGAAGGAGCTGCTGTCCTGAAGCCGATATTATTTTCAAGATTAGGGATGATGCGGTCCAGGTTGCGGCGGTCCAGCATAGTCCCTTTCTCTGCGATGATTTCGCCTGTTTCAGGATCAACCAGTGTCTCAGCAAGGCGCTGGTTGAACAGTCTGTTTTTAATATGAAGCTTCTTGTTGATCTTGTAGCGTCCAACATTCGCTAAATCATAGCGCTTTGGATCAAAGAATCTGGAAACGAGCAGGCTTTTTGCATTTTCTACAGTCGGCGGCTCGCCCGGACGAAGACGCTCATAGATTTCCAGAAGGGCTTTATCTGTACTTTCTGTGTTGTCTTTTTCAAGCGTATTGCGGATATATTCATTGTCTCCGATCAAATCAATGATTTCTTGATCAGAGCCGAACCCAAGTGCACGCAAAAGAACCGTAACGGGCAGTTTCCGAGTACGATCTATTCTAACGTATACGACATCCTTGGCATCTGTTTCATATTCAAGCCAGGCGCCGCGGTTCGGGATAACAGTAGCAGAGAAGCCTCTTTTCCCGTTTTTATCCAGCTTTCCGCTATAGTATACACTCGGTGAACGTACTAACTGAGAAACGATGACGCGTTCTGCTCCATTGATCACAAACGTACCTGTTTCTGTCATAAGCGGGAAGTCACCCATAAAGACATCCTGGTCTTTAACTTCGCCTGTTTCTTTGTTTACAAGACGCACTTTAACACGCAAAGGTGCTGAATATGTAACATCTCGTTCTTTCGATTCCTCAACGGAATACTTTGGATCGCCAAGGCTGTAATCAATAAATTCAAGCGATAAGTTACCAGTAAAGTCTTCAATTGGCGAAATGTCCTGGAACATTTCACGAAGACCCTCATCAAGAAACCATTGATAAGAAGAGGTTTGGATTTCAATTAGATTAGGCAAATCCAAAACTTCACTGATTCGTGCGTAACTTCTACGTTGGCGGTGTCGTCCATACTGAACTAGTTGACCTGTCAACTGATTCACCCCTCAAATCAAGCGTTATTTATCGAAAAGCGCAAGCACCCTGTCCAAAAGAGAAACCGGCATTTAAACAAACCGGCATTGCCAATCCCCCTCGGGCGCAGACAGCTTTTACTTTTCATAAGACAAAAAGAAAAAGGGTTTTCAACTCAAAAACCACATTTTCACATTTCGACTATTATTTTATTAGCTTTCCCATTATAGCCAAATTTATACAGAACGACTGCAAAATAGCAAATAAATCGGAAAGTATTATGTTGGCATTTTACAATACTATCATAGAGAAAAAGTCAAGTCAACTTTTTTTCGCTTTTAAAATAAAGTAGCCTTTTTTCTTTTCTACGGTTTCGACCTCTGAAAAAAGCGAGTCCAGTTTCTCAATTGCCGAAGGGGCACCCTGCTTTTTCTGGATGACAACCCAGAGCTCGCCGCCCGGCAGCAAACGCTCGAAGCTTTGTTCAAAAATGTCGTGGACAACCTGCTTTCCGGCGCGGATTGGCGGATTTGTCAGGATGGCCGCAAACTTGCCACCGCCAACACCGGTTAAGCGGTCACTTTCATAGATGGCAGTATTGCCAACTGAATTTCCAGCCGCATTTTCCTTTGCAAGCTCGATCGCCCGGAGATTCACATCAACCATGTGGACCGTCCTTTCCGGAAAGCTTTTGGCAATGGCCAAGCCAATCGGCCCATATCCGCAGCCAACATCCAGGATATTGCCTTCAGGCTCCGGCAGTGTGAACGCTTCAACAAGAAGCCTTGAACCAAAATCCACTTCTCTCTTTGAAAACACACCGTTATCGGTTTTAAAACGGAAAGAATGCCCTCTTAGCGGAAAATTCCAATACGCAGGATCACTTTCAGTTTTTGATATGCGGGAATAGTAATGTTCGGTCATAGAATCACCTCCAACCTGAGGAAACACATTGAGAATCATGCATCCTGTTCGGACGAATTATAAATCAAACAAAAGAAAAAAGCAAAAAGCCCGCTGGGCAGCGGGCTTTTCAAAGTTGGCATTACTTAACTTCAACGCCAGCTCCAACTTCTTCAAGCTTAGCTTTGATTTCTTCAGCCTCTTCTTTAGAAGCGCCTTCTTTAACAGGCTTAGGAGTGTTGTCAACAAGTTCTTTTGCTTCTTTAAGACCAAGACCTGTGATTTCACGAACAACTTTGATAACTTTGATTTTTTGGTCGCCTGCAGATGCAAGAACAACGTCAAATTCAGTTTTCTCAGCTGCAGCATCTCCGCCAGCAGCGCCACCCATTACAGCTACAGGAGCTGCAGCAGTTACGCCAAACTCTTCTTCGATTGCTTTTACTAGGTCGTTAAGTTCTAGAACAGTCATGCTTTTGACTGCTTCAATGATTTGTTCTTTAGTCATGATAAAATTTCCTCCTTATGATTGGTTTGATTTTTTTATGAAAAGACTAGCTTACGCGCCTTGTTCTTCTTTTTGGTCTGCAACAGCTTTTGCAGCAAGAGCAAGATTGCGGATAGGTGCTTGAAGTACGCTGAGTAGCATAGACAGCAAGCCTTCGCGTGATGGAAGTTCAGCAAGAGCTTTAACATCCTCAACAGAAGCGATGTTGCCTTCGATAACACCAGCTTTGATTTCAAGAGCCTCATGTTTTTTAGCGAAATCGTTTAGGATTTTCGCAGGTGCAACTACATCTTCATTACTGAATGCAATCGCATTTGGACCTGTCAGTGCTTCGTTCAAGCCAGAAAGCTCAGAAGCTTCTGCAGCACGGCGAGCCATGCTGTTTTTGTAAACCTTGAACTCGATTCCCGCATCACGAAGCTGTTTACGAAGTTCAGTTACTTCAGCAACAGTCAGTCCGCGGTAGTCAACTACAACCGTTGATTTGCTTGCTTTGAATTTATCGGCAATCTCATCAACGATCAATTTCTTTTGTTCAATAGCGCTGCTCATCCTTACACCTCCTGTAGATTTTTTCATTTATACCGTCCAAAGAAAAACCTCCACATCTTGCAGACATGGAGGAAGTATACAATAGCCGTTCAAAAGAAAATCTATCGTATGACCTCGGCAGGAAATTAAGCTGTCGCACCTGCTGTCTACGGTACAAATGTTATTTTATTTTCACAACAGTTTAGATTATATGAAATAATCAAGCTGTTGTCAATTGGTATTATTTTACTGCAGCTGTAGAAGGATCAACTTTGACGCCAGGGCCCATAGTTGTTGTTACAGTTACAGATTTTACGTAAGTTCCTTTTGCTGCAGCAGGCTTAACCTTCAGCATAGTATCGTAGATAGTGTTGAAGTTTTCAGCAAGCTTCCCATCTTCGAATGAAGTTTTTCCGATTGGAACGTGGATGATTCCAGCTTTGTCCAGACGGTACTCAACTTTACCAGCTTTGATTTCGTTTACTGCTTTTTCTACATCAAAAGTAACTGTTCCAGTTTTAGGGTTTGGCATTAAGCCTTTAGGACCTAATGTACGTCCAAGCTTACCAACTTCACCCATCATGTCTGGAGTAGCAACGATTACATCAAATTCGAACCAGCCTTGGCTGATTTTGTTGATGTACTCGGAATCGCCTACGTAGTCAGCTCCGGCAGCTTCAGCTTCCTTCGCTTTTTCACCTTTAGCGAATACTAATACACGCTGAGTTTTACCAGTTCCGTTTGGAAGCACGACTGCTCCGCGGATTTGCTGGTCAGCTTTCTTAGGGTCAACCCCAAGACGGAAAGCCACTTCAACAGTTGCATCGAATTTCGCATAGTTTGTTTTCTTAGCAAGCTCAATCGCTTCAGCGACTGGGTAAGCTTTAGAACGATCTACAAGCTTAGCAGCTTCTAAATACTTCTTACCTTTTTTAGCCATTATTATTTCCTCCTTGAATTGTGGTTTTAGCGGAATAACCTCCCACGTCCCAAAAGCAGGGGCGCCCTCCCTCGAAAAGGCCGGGCGCCCGGGCTTTACAGAACAAAGGTTGCGAGTGAATCCAATTCAGCCGCAACCCCATTAGAACCTAATCTTCGAGCATGGATTAGTCTTCGATGACGATACCCATGCTGCGTGCAGTACCTTCTACCATGCGCATAGCGGATTCAACGCTAGCAGCATTTAAGTCAGGCATTTTAGTCTCAGCAATCTCGCGTACTTTATCACGCTTAACTGTTGCTACTTTATTACGGTTTGGTTCACCAGAACCAGACTCGATTCCAGCCGCTTTCTTAAGAAGAACGGCAGCAGGAGGAGTTTTCGTAATAAATGTAAATGAACGGTCTTCAAAAACCGAGATTTCAACAGGGATGATCAGTCCAGCCTGTTCAGCTGTACGAGCATTAAACTCTTTACAGAATCCCATGATGTTAACACCGGCTTGACCCAATGCAGGACCAACTGGCGGCGCTGGATTTGCTTTACCAGCAGGGATTTGCAATTTAACTACCTTGATAACTTTTTTAGCCACGAGACACACCTCCTTAAAGTCCGTGATGTGGTAATAGGGAATTTCCCTCCCACTCAACTTGTAGTCTTTATATTAAAAATAAAGAACATAGCAATTTGTCCAGCCTCGTTGTCCGAGACATACTGACCTATGAAATAGTAACATTTTTAAAAGCAGATTTCAAGTTTTTCAGGCTATAATTTTTCAATTTGTGTAAAATCGAGCTCGACCGGAGTTTCCCGCCCGAACATATTAACCAAAACTTTGATCTTCGCCTTGTCTTTATCGATCTCTTCGATAGAGCCCGTGAAGTTCGCAAAAGGACCTTCGTTCACCTTGACGGTTTCGCCAATTTCAAAGTCGATGTCCACACGCTTTTCATCAACGCCCATGCGCTTAAGAATAACATTTACTTCCTCAGGAAGCAATGGCGTCGGCTTTGAGCCCGACCCTGCCGAACCGACGAATCCTGTAACGCCCGGCGTATTCCGGACAACATACCAGGAATCGTCCGTCATGACGATCTCGACAAGCACATATCCTGGGAATACCTTTCGCTTCACAACTTTTTTCTTGCCGTTCTTAATATCTGTTTCTTCTTCTTCAGGCACAATCACGCGGAAAATCTTATCTTGCATCGCCATTGTTTCCACCCGTTTTTCCAGGTTGGCTTTTACTTTGTTTTCATAACCTGAATAAGTATGGACTACATACCAGTTTTTTTCCATTCAAGAGGACTGTTCGTCCTTCCCTCCCTGTCTAAATAAAATCAAACTTCCCTCTGTAGGTTTCCAATATACCTGCGAACACGGCCGGATAAAGTTTCCTCCTCCGGCTCCCTTAAAGAGTTCCGCTCTTCCTAGGCCAAAACAGGCGCGGATGCCTGTCTTTTTTTAAGCAAATGAAAAAACCCGTTTCCGGGCTTTGCAGAAGTTTCCTGTGTTATTCTCCATTATACCATGAGATTACAGGAGTTATTCAAGAATTAAACGAATCAATTCAGAAATACCTAAGTCAAGAACGGCGAAGAAAAGGGCGAAGAACGTTACTGTCACAAGGACTGTTATCGTATAGCTGGTGAGCTCCTTGCGCTTTGGCCAGCTGACCTTTCTCATTTCGCGTCCAATATCACGGAAAAAATTCACGGTTCGTAACCTCCAACTTTCAAGGGTTGCTTGCTGATCTATGAATGAGTGCTATTGCTATTTTGTTTCCCGGTGGACAGTATGAGCCTTGCATGTATCACAGAACTTTTTTAATTCCATACGCTCTGATTCTTTATTGCTCATGGTCGAATAGTTGCGGGACCCGCATTCTGCACAAGCCAGTACAACTTTTTTCCTCATATCGGCACCTTCTTATTGCTTGTCTGTTTCCTTACAAACTTTAACATGGCACCCCTATCATGTCAATAAGAGTCAGAATCATAGGAAATAAGGATCTATTTGTAGTAATTGCCTTTACAATGAAAATTCACGGACTTCAAGATATCTCTCCAGCTTCCTTTTGACCCGCTGCAGGGCGTTGTCGATCGACTTCACATGCCGGTTCAGCTCCTCGGAGATTTCCTGATAGGACTGCCCGTCAAGATAGAGGGCAAGAACTTTCCTTTCCAGATCGCTCAGGAGCTCGGACATTTTCACTTCGATGTTGTCGAATTCCTCCTGGTTGATGATCAGCTCTTCCGGGTCCATCACCTTGGCGCCGGATATCACATCCATCAGCGTCCGGTCCGATTCTTCGTCATAAATCGGCTTATCAAGCGAAACATAGGAATTGAGCGGTATATGCTTCTGCCGGGTGGCGGTTTTGATTGCTGTTATGATCTGCCTGGTAATGCACAGCTCGGCAAACGCCTTGAAGGAAGACAGCTTGTCTTCTTTGAAGTCCCTGATGGCCTTATAGAGGCCGATCATGCCTTCCTGGACGATGTCTTCTTTATCAGCGCCTATCAGGAAATAGGACCTTGCCTTGGCACGCACGAAATTCCGGTACTTTTGGATTAGATAATCCAAAGCCTCGCTCTCGCCCTTGTGAACCAATTCAATTATCTCTTCATCTTCGAGCTGAAGATAATTCTTTTCCTCTTCGTTAGTCATCGCCTTGAAATCGGTACTCACACAGATCCCCCTGACCGCACAAACCACTGGATAGGAATTATTATACAGCAGGAAAAATTTGAGCGTCAACCGCTCATTTCTGTCCTCTGCGCCATTTTTCAAAAATTTCTGCCACTTCATCTGTGAGCGGGATCTTTGAAACCGGCTTTTTTTCCTGAATTTTCTTTACCTTTTTTTCGATCCTTTTTTCCGTGCTTTCCATCTCGATCAAGAGCTCCCGCGCGGATATGCGCAGGGCGCCCTGTCCGAAGATGGCCCATTGCTCGGTATAGTCGGACGTAGCGACATGGATTTGGGTCTTGATATTGTTCAGGCTGATGGCGAGCTTTTCAATCCGTTCATCTGCAGACTCATTTTCTTTTGTAAAGACAACCTCGACTTTATAGTTCTTGAACTTTTTCTCTGTCCCTTTGACATAATGGGCATCAAAGACGATGATGACACGGTATCCTGAGTATCCCTGGAATTCCGCCATCTTTTCTACAAGCTTGTCCCTTGCTGCACCGAGATCCTTGTTCTTCAGTTCCCTGAGATCAGGCCAGGCGCCAATGATGTTATAGCCGTCCACTATAAGGATGTCCATCTTTTATCCCTCTAGCGGATGGCGTTTGCGGTATACCTCATACATTAAAAGTGCTGCTGCAACAGAAGCGTTCAGGGATGTTACATGTCCGGCCATCGGCAAATGGATCAGAAAATCGCACTTGTCGCGGATCAGGCGGCCCATCCCCTTCCCTTCACTGCCGATCACAAGGCCCAGCGGCATTGTTCCATCAAAACGGCGGTAATCCTCGCTTCCCTTTGCATCCGTTCCGGCGATCCAGACACCTTTTTCCTTCAGCTCATCAATCGTCCTGGCCAAATTGGTCACTCTTGCGACGGGGATATGCTCGATTGCGCCGGTCGATGCCTTCGCCACGGTGGCGGTCAGCCCCACTGCCCTTCTTTTCGGAATGATGATGCCATGGGCGCCGACAGCATCGGCCGTCCTCATGATGGAACCCAGATTATGGGGGTCTTCAATCTCATCCAGCAGAAGGAAGAACGGAGTTTCATTCTTTTTCTCCGCTGCCGCGAAGAGATCATCCACCTCGGCGTACTCATAGGCCGCGACCGCTGCCACGACGCCCTGGTGAATTCCTTCTGCCATCTGGTCAAGCTTCTTCTTCGGCACAAATTGCACAAGCACCCCGTTTGTTTTGGCAAGGCCGATAACCTGCTGCATTTGCCCGCCCTGGGATCCTTCCGCTATAAAAATCTTGTTGATATCCCGCTCAGCCCTCAAGGCTTCCAACACGGGATTTTTCCCAATAATAAAATCCTGGCTCACTTTCCTTGCCCCCCTTTCCTTTCTTCGGCGTGAAGGAAGGCGGCAGAGATGATTTCCTCCAGCCGCTCCTCCGCTCCAGATAAATATAGATAGCCAATCAGCGCTTCAAATGCAGTGCTGTACCGGTATGTCTGCACATCAGTATTCTTCGGGATGGTTCCGGACTTGGCGTTCCGCCCCCTCCTGACAACAGCAGCTTCCTCTTCATCCAGAAAGTCCGCTTCAAGGAATTTATGGATTACATAGGACTGCGCCTTGGCGGATACATAAGCCGTCGCCTCTTTATGAAGGAAGTTCGGCCTCACGGTTCCCTTCTGGATCAAGTGATTCCGTACATACTGCTCAAATACAGCATCGCCCATATAGGCAAGCGCGAGGCTGTTCAGCTGCTTTTCATTGATCTTATTTTCGTAGCGAAGCATGACGTCAGCCTCTTTTCCATCTTGTGCCCTGGGCCGTATCTTCCAGAATGATGTTCATTTCCTTCAGCTGGTCGCGGATCTGGTCAGAAAGCTGGAAGTTCCGTTCTTTCCTCGCCTGATTGCGCTTCTCAATCAGCGCATCGATCTCATCATCCAGCAGCTCTTCGCCGCCAAGCGACAGTCCGAGAACATCGAACAGAACTTCAAATTCTTTCATAAAGGCATCAATTACTTCGATGCTCGTATTCTTTTCGAGCAGATAATAATTCGCCTGCCTGGAAAGCTCGAACAGCACGGAGATCCCATTCGCAGTATTGAAGTCATCATCCATTTCCTTGATGAATTCACCATGGAGAGCTTCAATCTTCTTCAGCCATTCGCTGTTGTTATCTGTCAGCTCGGCGCTTGCTTCCTTCCGGTGTGCAAGGTTCTGATAAGAAGTTGTGATTCTTTCCAGCCCGCTGCGTGTATTTTCAAGCAGCTCATCGCTGTAATTGATCGGGTGACGGTAATGGACAGAAAGCATGAAGAATCTCAATACCTGCGGATCATGCTTTTTGATGATGTCATGCACAAGGACAAAATTGCCAAGCGACTTGGACATCTTTTCATTATTGATATTAATATACCCATTATGCATCCAATAGCGCGCAAATGTCTTGCCTGTCAGCGCTTCGGACTGGGCGATTTCATTTTCGTGGTGCGGGAACGAGAGATCCTGGCCGCCGGCATGGATATCAATTGTGTCGCCAAGATATTTCCTCGCCATGGCAGAGCACTCGATATGCCAGCCCGGACGTCCTTTGCCCCACGGGCTTTCCCAGGATATTTCCCCTTCTTTCGCCGTTTTCCAGAGTGCAAAGTCAAGGGCATCCTGCTTTTTCTCCCCTACAGCAATCCTGGCGCCGACACGGAGCTCATCAATGGATTGCTGTGACAGCTTGCCGTATTCATCGAATCTTCTGGTGTGGAAATACACATCACCATTTGATTCATAGGCAAATCCTTTTTCAATCAAGGCCTCGATGAACTGAATGATGAGATCCATGCTCTCAGTAACGCGCGGGTGCACATCCGCCCGTTTGCACCCAAGCGCTGAAACATCCTCAAAGTAAGCATCGATAAAACGCTCGGCAATGGATGGAACATCCTCCCCAAGCTCCTTGGCAGCTCTGATCAGCTTATCATCCACATCTGTAAAATTGGAGATATACTGTACATCATAGCCCCTGAACTCCAGGTATCTTCTTACCGTATCAAAAACGATCGGCGGACGGGCATTTCCTATATGGATATAGTTATATACGGTCGGTCCGCATACATACATTTTGACTTTCCCTTCTTCAAGGGGAATAAACTCTTCCTTCTGCCTGGACATTGTATTATAAATAGCAATAGCCATTATTTAAGGCTCCTTTCTCTTCTCAAATCCTCCAGTTCAACCTGCATCTCCTGAAGCTTCTTTTCCATCTCAACCAGCCTGTCGCTCACTGGATCAGGCAGATCGCTGTGGTTGAGATCCTTCTTGAGCTTCACGCCATCTTTGATGACAACCTTGCCCGGAATACCCACTACCGTTGAATTGGGGGGAACATCCCTTAGGACGACCGAACCCGCTCCCACCTTCGAGTTCTCTCCGATGGTGATGGATCCCAAAACCTTCGCACCGGTGGCTATCAGGGCATTATCTTTGATTGTCGGGTGGCGCTTACCTTTTTCCTTGCCGGTCCCGCCGAGGGTGACCCCCTGGAACACTGTCACATTATCACCGATTTCGCATGTCTCGCCGATCACTACGCCCATTCCGTGGTCAATGAAGAAACGCCGGCCGATTTTTGCGCCAGGATGGATCTCGATACCCGTAAAAAATCGGCTGATCTGGGAAACAACCCGGGCCCAAAAATAGAATTTCCTTTTGAACAGGGCATGTGCCAGCCTATGTGCCCAGATGGCATGGACTCCGGAATACGTAAGTATGACTTCAATATAGCTCCTGGCTGCAGGGTCCTGGTCAAAAACCACCTCTATATCCTCTTTAAGCCTTCGGAACATTTGTTCTCCCCTCCCTGTTTTTGCATATCTGACGGTTGAAATTTTTCTCCAGACGGCCAGCATCCTTCCGGGAAATCCTTTCCGGAGCGGCTAATATACGAGGGTCCGGGCGCTGGAGCAGGCCTTAAGCAGTTTACTCTAAGCCCGGCAAGCTTTTGATCATAACAACAAAAAAGCGCCCCTGTCATAATGACAGAGACGCTGCAAGCGCGGTTCCACTCTGTTTAGGCACATGTAAAAGAGCCTCAACTTTGCCCTGTTAACGGAAGGGAATCCGCCCAAGTCTACTCTGGATTTCGAAATGGGGCTCAGAGGGGCACTTCAAAAAATGAGGGGCCTGAACCACTTTCAGCCGGTGATGGTTCTCTCTTTCAGCCTAACCCTTAATGCGCGGGCAAGGCTATTGAAGCGTCATTTTTCTACTCTTCCTCTTCAACACTTTTGGATCATTAAATTTGAATTACTCTTACTATATTACATTTTTGCCAAGATGTTAATCATTAATGCTTGCCAAACGATTTTTTACCTTGTCTTTTCCTAAAAGAGCGATGGCCTTAGGAAGATCCGGTCCATGCGTCTGTCCTGTGATGGCTGCACGTACAGGCATGAAAAGCTTCTTGCCTTTATGGCCTGTGCCTTTCTGGACTGCCTTCAGCGCTGCCTTGATTTCCTCCGCCGTGAAGTCTTCCAGGGAGCTGATTTCGCCGAGGAAGGCAGAGAGCACTTCCGGCACCTGCTCTTCGCTCAGAACTTCTTTCGCTTCTTCATCATAGCTGACTTCCTCTGTGAAGAAGATACCGGAAAGGTCCACGATTTCAGCACCATAGCTCATTTGGTCCTGATAAAGGGAAATAAGCCCGCGCACCCACTCTTCATCCGCGCTTGTCAGTTTTTCACTGACTTTTCCAGCATTGATAAGATGAGGAAGTGAAATTTCGACTAGCCTGTCGAGTTCTTCCTGCTTGATGTATTGGTTATTCATCCATGTCAGCTTTTGCTTATCAAACAGCGCCGGCGATTTTGAAAGCCGGTCCGCCTCGAAGATATTGATCAGCTCTTCCTTCGTGAAGATCTCTTCTTCTCCTGCAGGCGACCAGCCAAGCAGGGCGATAAAGTTGAACAATGCTTCCGGAAGATAGCCCAGCTCCTCGTACTGCTCGATGAACTGGATGATAGATTCATCCCGCTTGCTGAGCTTCTTGCGGCTTTCGTTGACGATGAGCGTCATATGTCCGAAAACAGGGGGCTCCCAGCCAAAGGCCTCATAAATCATCAGCTGCTTCGGTGTATTTGAAATATGGTCATCCCCGCGCAGCACATGGGAAATCTTCATCAGATGGTCATCTGCAGCAACGGCAAAATTATACGTCGGGATTCCATCTTTCTTTACGATGACAAAATCGCCAAATCCGTCTGATTCGAAGGAAACCTCGTCCTTTACCATATCATTGAATGCATAGACCTTCCCTTTTGGAACGATGAAACGGATGCTCGGCCTGCGGCCTTCAGCCTCAAGCTTTTCCCTGTCCTCCTGTGACAGGTGGCGGCATTTGCCGGAATACTGAGGATTGTCTCCCCTTGCCATCTGCTCTTCGCGCTCTGCTTCAAGCTCTTCCTCTGTACAATAGCATTTATAAGCAAGCTCTTTATCGAGCAGCTCCTGATACAGCTTTTGGTAGATATCATTACGTTCTGACTGGCGGTATGGGCCGTATCCCCCATCCTTATCAATGCTTTCATCCCAGTCAATGCCAAGCCACTGCAGATATTTCAGCTGGCTTTCCTCTCCGCCTTCAATATTCCTCTTAAGGTCGGTATCCTCAATCCTGATGATGAATCTCCCGCCTTTTGAGCGTGCAAACAAATAGTTGAACAGCGCCGTGCGGGCATTGCCTATATGTAAATGTCCGGTTGGGCTTGGTGCATAGCGGACCCTGATTTCATTAGACATGGATAAGCCTCCTATTGTAGTCATTTTCCTTCTTCTTTGCTATATTCTAACACCGTGTTTTTGCCTTATAAAGCTAATTTTTCCGGGCTCAGTCCTTTTTCTGCAGCAGGACGGCAGCCTGTGAAGCAATCCCTTCGCCCCTGCCCGGAAAACCGAGCTTTTCTGTTGTCGTTGCCTTGACATTGATGCGGTCCGCATCTGCCTGCAGCAGCTTGGCAATCCGCTCTCTCATTTGACCGATATAAGGCGCCATTTTCGGCTTTTGCGCAATGATGGTGCAATCAGCATTCACAAGCTTATACCCTTTCTCATCTACAATCTTCCATACATGCTCCAGCAGCTTGGCTGAATCAGCATCCTTGAACTCAGGATCTGTATCCGGAAAATGCCTGCCGATATCGCCTTCCCCGATTGCCCCGAGGCATGCGTCTGCAATGGTATGAAGAAGCACATCCGCATCAGAATGGCCCAGCAGCCCCTTTTCATAGGGAATTTCAATACCGCCGATAATCAGCGGCCTTCCTTCGGTTAATTGATGTACATCAAAGCCCTGTCCAATTCGAAACATAGTATATTCCCCTTTATGTTATTTCCCTTGAGCTTCACGCTTCCGGATGATCGCTTCTGCAAAGTACAGATCCTCCGGAGTAGTGAGCTTGATATTATCATAATTTCCTTCAATGATTTTTACAGGGATGCCGAGCCGTTCAGCCAGGCTGGCATCATCGGTGCCGAGGTAATCTTCCTCAGCGGCTTTCTGGTGGATGTGCAGGAGGGTGGAAACACGAAAAGCCTGTGGGGTTTGGACTGCCCACAGACTTGAACGTTCAACTGTTTCCAGGATTTGATTGCCGACAGCCTTTTTCACAGTATCCTTCACCGGAACAGCCAATACTGCGCCAGCATCCTGATCCGCAGCCTCCGTCAGCTCCCGGATCAAGTGCCGGTCAATGAAAGGGCGGGCCGCATCATGCACCATGGCAATGCCATCGCCCTGCAGCTCCTTCACCGCATTATAGACGCTGTATTGGCGTTCGGATCCCCCGGGAATGAGCCCGGCGGCTTTTTTGATATTGTATAAGGCAAGAAGCGCTTCAATCTCCGCTTTCTCGGACGGATTGACCGCAAGCAGGATGCCTGTGCAATCCGGATCGCTTTCAAACACCCTGAGCGTGTGGATGAATACCGGCACACCGCGGATCTCAAGCAAAAGCTTATTTTTGCCGGCACCCATCCTCTTCCCCTGGCCTGCAGCAGGAATAATTACCTGATAAGGCATAAACAGTCTCCCAACTCTCTTTTATAAAGCTTTTTCAAGCAGCTTAGGCTTTGCAAATATCATGCGGCCCGCAGAGGTCTGGAGCACGCTGGTGACAAGAACGTCGATGTGCTTGCCGATATAATCACGGCCATCTTCTACGACAATCATTGTGCCATCATCCAGGTAGGCAACACCCTGATTATGCTCTTTCCCGTCCTTGATGACCTGCACCTTCATCTCTTCCCCCGGCAGCACTACCGGCTTGACCGCATTGGCCAAGTCATTGATATTGAGCACAGATACCTTCTGCAGCTCGCATACCTTGTTAAGATTGAAGTCATTTGTCACCACAACACCGTTCGTCAGCTTTGCCAATTTCACAAGCTTGCTGTCCACTTCCTGGATTTCCTCAAAGTCCCCTTCATATATCTCGACCTTGATGGAAAGCTCTTTCTGGATGCGGTTCAGGATATCCAGACCCCGCCTCCCCCTGTTCCTTTTCAATACATCTGAAGAATCAGCTATATGCTGAAGCTCCTCAAGGACAAACTGGGGAATGACGATGGTTCCTTCAAGGAAGCCCGTCTGGCAGATATCCGCAATCCTGCCGTCAATGATCACACTTGTATCCAGAATCTTTAATGCGTTTTTCTCAACTGGCTCTGCTTCCTCTTCACCGGATTTCTTTTTCCGGCTCGTAAATAATCCCAGAAGCTCATCGCGCTTTTTGAAGCCCACCTGGAAGCCAAGATAGCCAAAAATCAGCGTCAGCAGGATCGGGGCGACCGTGTTGACAATCGGAAATTCGATTGCATTGAGCGCAAAGCCGATCAAAAATGCCACTATCAGGCCGAAAGCAAGGCCCACACTGCCAAAAATAATATCTGTTATAGGCGCTTTCACCAATGATTCCTCTACCCATCTCACGAAATTGGTTACATAATCAACTGCCCAAAAAGATATAAGATAAAAAATAATGGCACCTAAAATAGCGGACACATACGGATTATTTAAAAGAGGAATGTCGTCCAAAGCAACTAGCCCGAGCAAGTCCGGAATCAAAAAGATCCCAAGGGTCCCCCCGGTAATAAGAAAGCATGCCTGTACAATGCGTTTTAACATTCCTTCACCTCCTTTTAATCATTATAAACAAATTCCCTGAATTGAAACCTGCAGAATATGTTAATTTGGTTTTTTGTAACATTATTTAAATATAATAATATCGGAGGTTTTATATACTGATACACCTTAAGCGTAGCACCGTGCAAACAGAGTGTCAAATAATATAAAACCACCATTTTAGCATACTGTATAGGCCAATTCAATGGGCAATTAAAGCTGACGGTCCGCAAACAGCTGCTCTTTGACCAGCTTGAGGCCCTCACGGATTTTTCTTGCCCTGACTTCACCGATGCCTTCCACCTCATCAAGATCCTCTACTGAAGCTGCTGTGATTTCAGGAAGCTCCTGAAATCTGGTGATGAGATTTTCAATAATGATTGGCGGGAGCCGGGGGATTTTATTAAGCATCCGGTACCCTCTTGGACAAATCCCTTCATCCAGGTGGACATAGCCGTTATAGCCGATCAGCTTCAGGAGGATGCTGTCCTCGATCGTTTCACCACTTGCCAGCTCCTGCATTTTGCTGATGGCTTCCTTCGTGCTGACATCCTTATCAAAGGCATAGTCTTTGATGATTAAAGAAGTTTCCTTTTCCATGTCAGTCAAGAGCTCGTTCATCTGCAGGCGGATCAGCCTGCCTTCTGTACCCAACTCACTCAGGTAGGACATCAGTTCCTGCTTGATCTTCAGCACCATCTCATAGCGGTGCAGCACCTGAAGAACATCGCTGTAGGTCACAAGCTCTTCAAACTCAAGGATCCCGAGGCTTGCGATGCTCTGCTCCAGCACCACTTTGTATTTCTCAAGCGTCTGGACTGCCTGGTTGGCTTTTGCGAGAATGACGGCGATGTCTTTCAATGCATATCTGAAATGGCCCTGGTAGAGTGTGATGACTGTCCGCCGCTGTGAAATGGCAACGACAAGCGCCCCTGTCTCCTTTGCCACCCGCTCTGCCGTCCGGTGCCGCATCCCGGTTTCCGAAGAAGGGATGCCCGGGTTCGGGGCAAGCTGGGCATTGGCTATAAGAATCTTGCTGCCTGTCTCATTCAGGACGATGGCGCCATCCATTTTGGCCAGCTCATACAGATAACTTGGCGTGAAAGGGCAATTAATCTGAAAGCCCCCATCTACAATCGCCTTCACCTTTTCATTGCAGCCCAGTACAATCAGTCCGCCTGTGTTTGCACGCAGGACATTATCGATCCCTTCGCGTATCGGTGTTCCCGGTGCCAGAAATTTCAAAATGTCGCTCCGGGTCTTTTCGCCCAGCTTTTTATTGTCCATATCTTATCCTCCTAATGCCGCTTTTAAGGCCTCGCTGACTGTATTAACCCCGATTAGCTGCACGCCCGGCGGAGAGTCCCAGCCTCCAAGGTTCTTAGCAGGAAGGATGATCCGTTCAAACCCAAGCTTAGCAGCTTCCTGGACACGCTGTTCAATTCTGGAGACGCGGCGTACCTCGCCGGTCAAACCAACCTCTCCGATGATGCAGTCCGACGCCTGTGTCGGCTTATCCCTGAAGCTTGACGCAATGCTGACGGCAATCGCCAGGTCTATCGCAGGTTCATCCAGCTTAACGCCGCCTGCCACCTTCAAATAAGCATCCTGATTTTGCAGAAGCATTCCGACACGCTTCTCAAGCACAGCCATTAAAAGCGGGACTCGGTTATGATCAATCCCTGTGGCCATCCTCCGCGGATTCCCGAAGCTCGTTGGAGAAATCAGCGCCTGGATTTCAACCAGCACCGGCCTCGTCCCTTCCATGGAGGCAACAACTGTCGATCCGGATGCCCCCTGGGAGCGCTCTTCAAGGAATATTTCCGATGGATTTTCCACCTCTTCAAGGCCGAATTCCTTCATTTCAAAGATGCCCATTTCATTGGTCGATCCGAAACGGTTCTTAACAGCCCTGAGAATGCGGTACGTATGATGCCTTTCACCCTCGAAGTAGAGGACTGTGTCAACCATATGCTCGAGCAGCCTCGGGCCGGCAATTGATCCTTCCTTCGTGACATGCCCCACGATAAAGATCGCGATGCCTTTGGTCTTTCCGATCCTCATCAGCTCCGCGGTACATTCCCTTACCTGCGAGACGCTTCCAGGGGCCGAGGTGATATCCGGATGAAAAACAGTCTGGATTGAATCAATGATCACAAAGCTGGGATTTTCATTTTCAATGGTCCGGCTGATTTCCTCGAGATTCGTTTCTGCATATACGAGCAGCTTATCTGATACAACCCCAAGCCTGTCAGCCCTGAGCTTTGTCTGCCTCATGGATTCCTCACCGGAAATATAAAGAACAGAATGATCCTTCCGGGCCAGCTGGTTAGATACCTGCAGAAGAAGCGTCGACTTCCCGATTCCGGGATCGCCCCCGATCAGAACAAGGGAGCCCCTTACCACCCCTCCGCCCAGAACGCGGTTGAGCTCCTTCAGGTCTGTATAAATCCGCGGTTCATTAACTGTCTCAATTGATGTAATTGGCGTGGCTTTAGAAGCAAGCGTTGCGCCTGCCGAATGGGCAAAGGCACCCCTTCTTCCTGCAGCTGCAGGCTTCTCTGTTTCCTCCACCATTGTATTCCACTGCCCGCAGGCAGGACATTTGCCCATCCACTTGGCGGACTCATAGCCGCATTCCTGGCAGATGAATTTAGTCTTTCTTTTTGCCATCCGTTTCTCCCTTTCTATCTCATTCTCTTCTATTGTGAAAAGTGCACCATTAGTTTCATTATAGGGAAAGTATATTATACTTCCCGGCTTATATAAAAATGCCTGTCCAAGGAAAGTAGTGGAAATAGCTGATTTTTATTCAAAAGCAGAGCGAAATGCCTTGAATGGAAAAAAGGTACACGCATTGTGCACCGTGTACCTTTTCATTATATAATATGACGTTTATTTAGATAAGTTTGTTGCAGTTTCAGGAGATTCTTCTGTTTTCACGACAAATTCCCCATCTTCTACATCGATGATGACATTCTGCCCTGTCAGCACCTGGCCCTTCAGCAGCTCCTCTGACAAGCGGTCCTCGATATGCTTTTGGATCGCACGGCGGAGCGGCCTTGCACCATATTCAGGATCATAGCCTTCCTCGGAAATTTTCTCTTTTGCCTTATCTGTCAGGCCAAGGACGATTTCCTGTTCCTGCAGGCGTTTAACCAGCTGGTCGGAAAGCAGTGTAACGATTTCCTTGAGATGTTTTTTCTCAAGGGCATGGAACACGATGATTTCATCGATCCGGTTAAGGAATTCAGGGCGGAAAGCCTTCTTAAGCTCTTCCATTACCTTGCCTTTCATATCCTTATAGTCCTGCTCTCCATCCTGGATGTTAAAGCCGACATATTTATTGCGTTTCAGCGCTTCTGCCCCGACATTGGATGTCATGATCAGGACTGTGTTGCGGAAGTCGACTGTCCGGCCTTTAGAATCTGTCAGGCGTCCATCTTCAAGAACCTGGAGGAGAATATTGAATACATCCGGATGTGCTTTCTCAATCTCATCCAGAAGGACAACTGAGTATGGCTTTCTGCGGACCTTTTCTGTCAGCTGGCCGCCTTCCTCATAGCCTACATATCCCGGAGGTGAACCAACAAGGCGGGAAGTTGAGTGCTTCTCCATATATTCAGACATATCAATGCGGATCATCGCATCTTCATCGCCGAACATCGCTTCAGCTAGCGCACGCGCAAGCTCGGTCTTACCGACACCGGTAGGGCCGAGGAATACAAAGGAGCCGATCGGACGCTTAGGATCTTTTAGTCCGGCACGCGCACGGCGGACCGCTTTGGAGATCGCCTTGACTGCTTCTTCCTGGCCAATGACACGGGAATGAAGAATTTCTTCCATGTTCAGGAGCTTGGCTGTTTCGGTCTGGGCCAGCTTCGCCACAGGAATCCCAGTCCAGCTTGCCACAACATGTGCAATATCATCCACTGTAACTTCGCTGTTTTCCTTCCCCTGCTTCTCTTTCCAGCTCTTCTTTGTTTCCTCCAGCTGCTCGCGCAGGCGCTGTTCAGAATCTCTGAGAGATGCAGCTTTCTCAAACTCCTGGCTTTGGACGGCAGCATCTTTTTCCTTCCTGACTTCTTCAAGCTTCATTTCAAGCTCTTTGAGGTTAGGAGGAGTAGTGTAAGAACGCAGGCGTACTTTTGAACCTGCTTCATCAATCAGATCGATTGCTTTATCCGGGAGGAACCGGTCTGAGATATAACGGTCAGAAAGCTTAACAGCAGCCTCGATGGCTTCGTCTGTAATGGACACTCTGTGATGGGCTTCATAGCGGTCGCGCAGCCCCTTAAGGATCTGGACTGACTCATCTGCTGTCGGTTCATCTACCGTAATCGGCTGGAAACGCCTTTCGAGCGCAGCATCCTTTTCGATATATTTTCTGTATTCATCCAGGGTAGTGGCGCCGATGCACTGCAGCTCGCCCCTTGCAAGAGATGGCTTCAGGATATTGGAAGCATCAATTGCCCCTTCTGCTCCGCCTGCACCGATCAAAGTATGAAGCTCATCGATGAAGAGAATGATATTGCCTGCCTGGCGGATTTCATCCATCACTTTCTTTAAGCGGTCTTCAAATTCGCCCCTGTATTTTGTTCCGGCTACAACCGTTCCCATATCAAGCGTCATGACCCGTTTGTCGCGGAGGATTTCCGGCACTTCATTGTTGATGATCTGCTGTGCAAGGCCTTCAGCGATGGCTGTCTTACCGACGCCAGGCTCTCCGATCAGAACCGGATTATTCTTTGTCCGGCGGCTCAGCACCTCAATGACGCGCTGAATTTCCTTGCTTCGGCCGATGACCGGATCAAGGCTGCCTTCCCTGGCAATGGCCGTCAGATCTCTTGCAAGACTATCAAGGGTAGGTGTATTGGCGCTTGCCGCCGATCCTCCCTGATGGCTTCCTGAATCATTGCTGCCCAGAAGCTGGAGCACCTGCTGCCTTGCTTTATTCAAGCTTACTCCCAGATTGTTCAGCACCCTTGCGGCAACTCCCTCACCCTCGCGGATTAGGCCGAGCAGAATATGCTCTGTGCCGACATATGAGTGGCCCAGTTTTCTTGCCTCATCCATTGAGAGCTCGATGACCTTTTTGGCCCTTGGTGTATAGTGGGGAGTCTGTGAGGAGTCCTGGCCGCGGCCAATGAGGTTCTCCACCTCTTTTTGGATCTTTTCAGAGCCCAGCCCGAGTGCATACAGCGCCTTTGCGGCAATCCCCTCTCCTTCACGGACGAGGCCGAGCAGGATATGCTCTGTGCCGATATTGCTGTGTCCTAAGCGAATGGCTTCCTCCTGTGCTAATGCCAATACTTTTTGAGCTCTTTCGGTAAATCGTCCGAACATCATATTTTCATCCTCCCGACTATTGTTTTTCCATTTTCAATCTTTCACGTATAAGTGCAGCCCTTCTAATATCACGTTCTTCAGGCCGGAGCGGCCCGCCGGCATATTGCTGCAGAAAACCGGGCTGTGTAAGAATCATCAATTCATTTAAAATATTTTTTGAAATATCTTTGATGTATCCCATATCTATACCCAGCCGGACATCAGATAAGCATTTTGCCGCTTCTTTTGATTCAATGATCCGGCTGTTGGAGAGAATCCCATAGGAACGGTACACTCTGTCTTCTAATTGTATGTTTGAAGTCTTTGCTAATGCTTCCCGGGCATATCTTTCCTGGGCGATGAGCTGGCCCACGACACTCTTCAGATCTTCTACGATATCTTCCTCAGACTTTCCGAGCGTGATCTGATTGGACACTTGAAAAATATTGCCCAGCGCCTCGCTTCCT
Source organism: Bacillus infantis (assembly GCF_050107595.1). GTDB lineage: Bacteria > Bacillota > Bacilli > Bacillales > Cytobacillaceae > Bacillus_AB > Bacillus_AB infantis_C. Next base: position 2,656 of record NZ_JBNILH010000018.1, on the reverse strand, counting down.
TCGCCATATGTCCCTCTCACCACAAGCCCCAGCTGATTGATGGCCGGGATGATCCGGTTCATCTGATGGGTGAGCATCAGACCTGGGAGATGCATCATGACAGAAGCCCTGAGCCCTGTTCCGACATTGGTCGGGCAGCTGGTAAGATACCCGTAGTCTTCATCAAAGGCAAATTCAAGGTTCTCCTCCAGCCAGTCATCCAGCTTATTGGCCATCTCAAGTGCCTCGGTCAGCCTGAATGCAGGAAACAGGCATTGAATCCGGATATGGTCTTCCTCGTTGACCATGATGCTGACCTCTTCATTTTCTGACAGGAGACAAGCCCCGTAAGGAGACTGCTCAGCCAGATTGGGGCTGATCAGATGCTTTTCAACCAGAACTCTTTTCTGGAGGGGCTGGAGGCTTCCCATCTCTAAAAGCTCCATTCCGCCAAGCCCTTTGAAAGGCTTCTCTTCCGAAATCTTCCGGATATCTTCAATGATGCTTTGTGCTTCCTCATTTGAAAATAGAGTCGGAAATTTATATACATTCATATTCCTTGCCAGACGGATGCGGGAGCTTAGCACAATATCAGAATCAGGGCCTTCCGCACTCATCCAGGAACTGACCGCCTGGCTGATAAAACGTTCCAGTGACACGATATCAGTCCCCCTCCCTGCCGCTGCTCAGCTGCTTTTCAAGGGACCGTATCTCATCCCTGCGCTCGGCAGCTTTTTCAAACTCTTCCTGCAGGATCAATTCCTTCAATTCTTTTCTCATGTCCTCAATCTTTCTCCTGAGCTGAATGCTCCCGCCGGCTCTTGCCGGTATCTTTCCTCTATGGGACCAGTTTCCGCTGTGGAGGCGCTTCAGAATCGGGTCAAGCTGCCCTTTGAATTCCGAATAGCAGTGGGCACATCCAAAACGTCCGATTTTAATGAACTGCTTAAAAGTCATCTGGCATTTGCTGCACTGCAGAATATGCTCCTGCGGCCTTTGCTCTTTTTTCGGCTGCTGCAGACCCGGCTCGATATTCAGCAGCCCCGCCAGCAGGCTGTTAAGGGAAAAGCCGGAAGCCTGATTATTGATCATGAACATTTCGCCTTTTTCCTTGGCGCAGACCTCGCATAGATGGAACTCGATCTTCTCTCCATTTATGCTTTTTGTAAAATGCAGCGTTGCCGGCCTCTGATTGCATTCTTGGCAAATCATGCACTCACCTCTCCAGCTGCTTAATCTTTACTTATACTTCAACGAAGTCAGCATTGCTCTCAGCATTCTTGATCGCAATTCATCGCGGAACGGAAGCTCTATATATAAAACCGACCGGTCGATTACACTGAGCATGATTTTAGCTTCACGGTGTGTGATGACTTCCTCTTCAACCAGGCGCAAGATGACGCTCTCGGCGCTTCCCTGCGATATCCTGCTTTGGATGAGCATTAGCAGCTGGTCAATCAAATCCGCATGATCATAGGACTGTACCTTCATGATCCGGATATATCCTCCGCCGCCCCGCTTGCTTTCAACAATATATCCTTTTTCGATTGTAAATCGGGTATTGATGACGTAATTGATCTGCGAGGGGACACATTGGAATTTATCAGCCACTTCGCTCCTTTTGATCTCGACACTTTCCCGTTCACTAAGCTCCAAGACTTCCTTCAGATATTTCTCGATTATGTCGGATATATTCCTCACCAGGCCTCCTCCTCCCTGACTTTGACTATATTTGACTTTAATTATAAATGAATTATGTAAAAAGTTGCAAGATGGATGCCTTATTAATTTTCCCATTTAATAAATATCTCAAACGTAACAAGAGTAAATTCTTCCAGCTGTATAGAGTATTCAGATGATGGGCTTTTGGGTGCTTGTCATAGGTGGGATAGTTGATTTTGGAGAGAGGCAGAACGTGTAGCCGGGATAATTTGCAGCTGGTGGGGCAGAGGCGGACGGGATGTATGGGATGTGCGTGTTATGTTGGTGACGGGGAGAGTGGGTGATTCGTCCTTTGCGGATTGGCTGGACGGCGGGTGGCCTTTTAGTGCCCTTGCTTTGGAGTTGGGCTCTCTGGATGGTATTTTGGGGGAAATGGTAAAATAAATGGTGGTTGGTAAATTAATCGGTCAATTGATTAAATAAGCCGCTAAGTTGGTAGATTATCGGGTGAATTGATGAAATTTATGGTTAAAGCAGCTGCTTTAACCGTTATTTTAATCAAAGACACTTCTATATTGATCCGGTATGCTATTTCAGCAATCTAGCGGCAGGCTATGGGTGTTTTGGGGCAAATGGTAGAATAAATGCCGAAGTTGGTAAATTAATCAGCCAATTGATTAAATAAACCGCCAAGTTGGTAGATTATCGGGCCAATTGATGAAATTCGCAACCCAAAGCAGCTGTTCTTCCCACTATTCCAATCAAAAACCCTGCTCATCTGCCCGTCCCGGCCACTAATTTCTGCACAAGAACCTTTTTCTTATTAAAACCTTCTCATTTTCATAAAAAAAACGCAAAAAAAGAACAGTCCCGCAGACTGTACTTCGTTTCGCCCGGCAGCGTCCTACTCTCACAGGGGGAGAGCCCCCAACTACCATCGGCGCTGAGAAGCTTAACTTCCGTGTTCGGTATGGGAACGGGTGTGACCTTCTCGCTATCGCCACCAGACTATTTA
>NZ_JBNILH010000017.1:0-67558 GCF_050107595.1 Bacillus infantis | reverse complement strand
GGATACAAAAATAGACGATCTGCTTGATGAAATACCAGGCGTACAACAAATGTTAGCGATAAAAGGTGTGGGCAGGGATACAATTGCCGGCTTTTTCGCGGAAGTAGGGGATTTAGGCGAATACAATCATCCTCGGCAAATTATCAAGCTGGCTGGCTTAAGCCTAAAAGAAAATACTTCCGGTAAACACAAAGGAAAAACGACCATCACAAAAAGAGGCCGAAAGAAACTCAGGGCCCTGTTATTCAGGGTCTGTATGATTCTCGTCGCCAAGAATACTGGATTTAAGTCGTTACATGCCTACTATACTCAACGTCCGGATAATCCGTTAAAGAAGATGCAGTCCCTGATTGCTTTGTGTAATAAATTGATTCGTATCTTCTTTGGCATTGGTAAAAAGCAGTTTGAATTTAGTGAAGAAAGATGTTAAAGGACATCCCTCATTTGGCATTATTAAAGCAGGCAGAATTGGCCGCTTAATTCTAGTTTGGTTTAGATAATTAGTAGTTGTGGGTTTATATTCTTGGAGACATTTGAAGCACGGATTAGTCGGCAAAGCAACTAAATTACGGGCTTGGACCCTGTGGGGCAGCATGGCTGACATCTACCTCATGGAAAGGTTGGACGAAGGAATTTGAGAGCGAAGACTCTGTGAGACATGGGAGGGTTGACCTCCATGAGTAGATGTGGACATCCACCAGTGCGGTTATATTTTTACTCAGTCACCAATTTCTGTAAGAGGTTGATTAGTGGGTTATAGCTCTTTTTTTCTCATTGTGTCCAGAAATATCCTTTCAAGTATATATACTCCAGATATAAAGGCATTTACCGTTTGGTAAACAACTATGAAATTCTAAGAAAACATGAGTAAATCGGCGTTTTAGCTTCTTTTATTGAGGGAGGTTAGTTTAACAACGAATAGGGGATCCTATCCTACATCTAAAGTTGTAGGGGAATTCAAGCTAAGGCTGGAGGTAACAATTTCATAGGAAAGTAAAATTTAATTTAAGGAGGTTATATAAGTGATCAGAGGATTATATGAAGCACATTTGCCATTAAGTAATTTAAAAAAGTCAATTGAGTTTTAATAAGAGGTGTATTTATGCTATTTCATTATCATTTTTGGACTCCAAATGTAGAAGAAACGGAAAATTTTTATGTAGATAATGGTTTTCGTATATCTCAACGTATAGGTAGATACCAAGGAGAATTTCAAGAGTTTAACCCTCCCTTAAAATGGGATGACTTTCGGGAGAAAAATATCCTTTTTCGTATTATCGAGGCAAGGAGAGGAACCATAAATATTACTTTTGGATACGGAATAAAGATAATGTTTGACCATATTGGTTTCTTTGTTTCTGAAAAAGAACAAGTGAATATATGTGAAAATGCTACTAAACTCAATTGGAAAGTTGATAAAGGGGAACGAAGAACCTTTATTGCAACACCATATAATTTTAGAATTGAGCTTCAATCTAATGAAGACGCAGTAGACTCCTTGAATGACCAGATAAAAATCAAAGAATTAAAATTGGCAACAAAAAAGGCTGGAATAGAAAGTGACCTTTTTACTTTGTTCGGAAATACCTCATATAATATTAGCTCAGAAGTTGAAGAAGTAGTTACAATCAAACAAGCAGTAGTAAAAAGTCTCGTTTCATCACCTATTGTCGACCCTAATGGCGTTGAAATTACAAGCGACCAAGGCTTTTAAAACTGAAAGTAACAGGTGCTTATGTTCCAGCCTGCTGCCAAAACAGGTAGCTTCTCTTATTTCATAAAAGGGCAGGATTGTTGAAGAAGGAATATTTTTTCTTTAAGGATGCCAGGCAGGGTTATTATGTTAGCTTCAGATCTTTGAAGGTATAAAAACCAAAAAAAATAATTTATAATGCTTCCGAGGTCCGGGGATAATAGAGGGATACCAAGTGAATGGGAGGCTTTCCCTTATGTATAAATGTAGACTTTTTGGAATGTTAATTTTATTGATATTGATTGTGAATGGGCCAACAGTAATGGCCAATGGCTCTGGTAATACAATCAATAAGTCTAAAGATCAAACTGTAAGCGAATTTTATGAACTGAATTTTGATAAAAATGATTATGAGGAATTTCCTGATGCTAAACTAAAGGTTCGAAAACTCATATTGGTAAAAGACCTAGTTAGAGTTTTTGACTCTAAAGAATGGCTCAGCTATCCTTCTGAGTGGAGAAATATGTTAAAAAGAGAGATTGGCGGGAATACAAGAGACCTGAACCCTGAACAGCAAGTGTACTATTTTTTTTCTTTAAAGGATGATGGGAAAAAGATTTATAAAAAACATGCATTGTATGATGTTAAGACAAAAAATCTTCACTTAAAAGGAAATGGGAATTGGACAAAGGAAGAGTTTAAACTGAAGTTTAAAGAATAGAGCTGCCGTTTTCTTTCGGCAGCTTTACTAATTCCATATATGGGACAGCTTCTTTTATTGAGGGAGGTTATTTAAAGAGAGGACAAAGTGGAGAAAATAGGAACCTTACTTCATAGGGATTACTAGGGAAACCATCCTTTAATGGGTCTAAAGACGATAATGGTTTTATTCACTGCAGCTTTTTTACCTGGTGTAGAAGCGCAAGTGTAGGATTATCACTTGGCCAATGTTCCTTAAGCAATCTACAGCCATCAGCCCGCAGCTGCTATATTACAGCCACGGACCAGGAACGTTCGAACACCATTGAGCACGGAAACCGTTATTCTAAAGGGGACATGGCCAAAACAACACTGGAAGCATCGCTATAGAAGCTGAATATATTTAGGGTAAGAAGGCTCAATGAATAGTGAAGAGAATAGTGGCAGCTGCTCCTTATTTGCCGATGGATTAGGGATGCAGTTGGATCTTTCCTCTAGCGTAGGATTGTAATCTGTGCCGGATCATTATTCCAATGAGGAACCAACCGGAAGTCCTATAGGATTCTAAGAAATACAATTTTATACCTTAGAAAACAGAAAAAGAACGGATAAAAAAGATATCAATTAAAAATAATAAGAAAAAATAGGTGAGGTGATAATAATTGTGAAATTACTTATCAAAATGATATTTGCCTTGTTCATTCTGGCGAACTTAATACCTTTGGAACCCTTAGCATCAGTTAATAATCCAGCCCAAAAACTTGTGGCAAGTTTATCAGAACCGAGAATAAAACTTTGGGCTACCGAAAAAGAAGGGAACTTAACCAACTTTAATCTTCAATTAGAAGAGGATACTTTATCATTTCCGAGCTGGGTTAATGTTGTAAACCCCACATATAGTCCACAACTTTACTTTAATTCCATTGAAGAGGGACAAGGTGACAATATAGTAATCATCTTGACAACTGGTTATGGAAGTGAAGTAATGATTCAGGATGTACATGTCTTACACAAAGAAAACAAAAAATTTGTAGAAAAAAAGGTAGAAGACCTTATATCATCAATAAATAAAAATGTACGTTCTACCTTAACAAAATCTGATGTCACTATTGATGTCCAAAATAAAAAGACAACAGTGAATTTAGATAAGTACGGAATCGAACCTAGCCACTTATTTTCAAAGGTTGCATTTGGAAGTGTAACCAAATATAAATTTATAAACAAGCAATTAGTTGCTATAGTTGGAGCCACTATTTCTCCAAGTGGAGGGTATATAGGCGAACTATATATTTCTTATGCGTTTAAAGACAATAAGTATCAAGTTAGCAAAATGCAGTTCGTACCTTCAAATTAAACAAAAAAGAGAGGTGACGTTAAAAAATGTCACCTCTCTTTTTTGTTAGTATCCGTATACTCTAAAAAATGTATGCCCACCTACTACATGTTTTTCCATTACTCTTATATAATTACTTGTTCCCGGGAACTTATATTCTAAGTATCCCGTTGAACCTGTTCTGCTTTGTTGACTAAATAGAGAATTAGTATTAAACCATAGACTGTCACCTATTAAATCAGAACCAGGATTAGTAGCAGCCGTCAAACTATCTAGCCATTCTGAACCAGAAGTTGAAGGGCATCTAGCATAAGAAGTAGTCATTCCGACAAAACCACCAGGAGATTTTAATACCACACTGGAAAGAGTGTTCCCGCCAAATTCAGAGATATTTTTATGCTGTCTATTCATAACTAACTGTGTAATGGCTTTCTTTCCAGAGTATGATTCCCCTCTAGCTTCTGCGTAAACCAATCTAGCCATTAAGTCCACATTAGTCAGCCCGTTAAATTCAGTCAATCCCGATTTGTCTGTCAAGCATGCTCCAGCTGCTAACGTTTTAGATGGAGCCATGATAAAGATTGAAAGTAATACACTCATACAAAGTATGGCAGAAAGAAGTTTCTTCATTTTCCCACACCCTTCTTTTTTCCTATTAAATTCTATAAAAGATTGAAAATTCCTTCTATCGAGAAGCTTCATGTTTATAAAAGCACCTCAGTTTTATTAGGATCATACAGATTAAAATTATCTTGAGTTTTAGTTTTTCTATTAAAGGGTATGATCAAAGGCTTTTGTACCAAACCCTTATTGCGGGCAGTGTCAGCTTCGTTGATAGTGCCCCAAATTTTAGTTATGTCATTTTAGATGCAGTAACTGCTAAACGAATAGTAAAGGTGGGGGGAAGTTTTAAAGAAACCAAGTAAATGTTATTCCATGGATACATAACCTTCTATGTCTTGCAGCTTTTATCTATATGAATTGGATGTTCCTCTTTATTTATTGTTTAAGTTTGTGAATAAATGTACTTAAACAAACGGGTGCTTTAGTTGAATAAGATTATACAAATGCTGTTATTAATCCTCTCCTAGGGTTGCTGAAAAATGAATACTGAAACACTTTTAGAAACCGTTCGGACATAAAAAGAACAACTGAAATCTTTATATCAGTGAGGCTGTAAGAAATTTTAATTTAACATAGGAATTGACGAACAATCAGAGCTTACTTTAAATTTACTATTATTGGTATTGGGAAATTTATTAAGTAGTTCATACCTCCTGTATGAAGCGAAATAATCTAAATCAACAAGTGATTTACAAATGGGATAGTTCTGTTAAACACACACAAAGTATAAAAACCCTGTTAATTGGAGTGCAAGGCACGTAGACTCCTGCGGGAAAGCAGCGGCAATGCTGAGACCCCGCAGCGCGCAGCGGGAGGAGGCTCAGCGTCGCCCCGCGGAAAGCGAAGTGCCTGGAACGGAAATGAACAGCCCATATTACCGCCAACCCTTGTTATATTTTCATAAATCTCAGTTGAAAAAGAAGATTATCAGGGTGAGCGCATCTTATTCTTTCACCCTATAAAAAATAAACATAATCCAAGAGGAAGATTAATGAAAGAACGTTTCTCTAAATTAAATTAAATAAGAATGCCCGTGTCTCATCTTACCAAAAGAGCTAGGCATTCTTATTTTATGAAAGCAGTAATAAATTTTTTCACAATTAATCCAATTATCACTCCTGGTATAACAAACAACATCGGTAAAAAAACAGGTCCTAACAATACACCGGAAATTTTTATATCAGTGGAATAAATTAAACCAATAGTGATAAAAAATGCAGCAGAGACAAAAGGAAGAAATAAAAAGGGAGATTGTCTCCTTCTCCATTTGCACCCTTTACTGCATCCCACATCGAAAAAAAATACAAACAGGGATAAAACATTAGCCACTTGAAATTGATTTGCTCAATAGAAGCAGCAGTATCACCATGAAAGCTTGTAATGATGGGTTCATTGAAATTTGACTGAATGTTTACAAGAAATCAAGAAAAATGAGCAGTTTGCCTTTAACATATTTTTGATTTAATAACTGCCCGAAACCTGGAAGGCTGCGGACCATAATAATTTTTCCAATACCTTCTTTTTCACTCACATCTAACCTAGTTCTTCTTTGTTTTAGCAATTTCTATTTCATCAAGGGATTGAGGGGGTTGTTCCATCCAGCCATGTTCAATAAGGAGCTCTGCACCGTCTTCTGCGTATTGAAGAGCTTCCATTAAAAGCCGTGAATATTTTGCACCTAGATCTCTTCGCCCAGATGTCCCCAAAGCTGTTCCATAATATCCAGAAGAGGCACTTATCAACAAAGAGGCCTGGAACATCATTAATTTATCAGAAAAAACAGGTGCCGTTGACTTCAGGACTTCAGAATCCCATATTGTAGGCTCAGTAATATTTTCTTCCATTAATATATGTGAAAGAATGTCTATTACTTTACCTGCAATTTGAGCTCCTTTTACCATATAATTTCTAACCTTTTGTAAGCCGGCAGTTTGTCCAAATCCCAGTAATAAAGCTTTTCCAATGCCATTTCTTTGAATATCATTATAAAGGTTCATAATTTCTGCCGCATTTATAGGACGGCGTTCACCGAACCATCCAGTTAAGTAACTTTGCTTTTGTACGAAGTCAACTTGATCAGGTATTGGAATGGCAGCCACCCTATGATAGAGCCCTTTTTCCATCAATAATTTTAAAGATTTTTTATAAAGCTCCATACACAATTCCATTGTATTTGAAAAAAGTTCAACTACATCTGAACGGGCAGAGCCAGAAAAAGCAGCACCGTAGGCAGTCATGCCATATTTAGACATATGATGAACAAAATTCAAAATGTAAACATCGGAGTATAGGGCAGGTGCATTCAAATTAACATCTTCTTTTTCATTAAAAGCAACTGGAAGCGGATGACCTTCCTTTTTATAAACGTCTGTGATCTTATGTAACACTGTCTCTGAAATTTCTATGGGAAAATCTAAAAAAGAACGGATCTCTGTGTCTTGGACAGATTCTTTAAAGTACTTTAGCATGCATAAAGACATACTATTGTTCATATAGGTTGACCACAATTGTGCAATTTCTGAAGAAGTAAGCCTGATTTTAAAATCATTGTCCATTCAATTCTCTCCTCAATTTACTTTAATGTTAAATTGCTCATCTAGAAAAAGATTTAATCAAAAAAACCGAACTAAACCGGATGATGTTTTCCCGATCATCAAAGAGATGCTGCCTTTGCAGCTCCTCGTCCAGCGAGCAAATGAAATCAGGAACCAATTTCTGGTTTTATCTGGGTTTCAAATAATAACACCAAACAAACCTCTTCATCGTTCAATATGCCCAACCTTCTCACGGATCATCTGAAATCCGTATAAAAGAAGGGATTTTACAAAAAAGAGGATAGATAATTGATATTTCTTCAAACGAACTAACGAGGCTACTCTAAGGCCTTTAAGCAGATTAACGAATTTATAGGTGAAAACCGTATCTACAGCAAGGTTCAGCAGCAGATACCACTTGAACCTGCCATAGGTTAAACGCAAGATCCAAATGGAGCCAATCAAAAATGGTCCCCAAGTTAAAGGAAAACCGCCCGGTAACTTTGGATGGATTTTAACATAATATCTCCACCATTTTCTCTTCCTGGCCAGGATACTCTCCAAAGAAACTATAATTGCCATCATAATACTTGCAGGCAAGTACCGTTTAATTGCTTTTTTCCCAAGTAAAGGAATCGTAAGCCAGGATAAAACCATCATGGCTGGCAATAATACTTTCGCAGCTTTTTGATTTTTCATATGCAACCTCCATGTCCTTCAAAAATAATATCCCTCCAAATAGGCTAAATTATAAACAGAACCATTAATCTATTTATCAAAAAAGAAGGCGAATTAACTTTTTTTCTCTATGTCCTGCAAGCGATATAATGGAAGTGGTCGTGGGGCGGAAGCTTTCTGCTTTTTGAGTATAATCGACAAAACCATGCTTACTCCATCAAACGGGGCAGGATAGTAAAGACATTATATGAGTGAATAGTAAGTCCTTAAAATAAGCGGAGATTCTCCGTCTAGGCTGCTGAATAGATCCCGGATGGGGGAAATAAGAGGAGAACTTCCGGCTAAGCGGTGGAAAGTTGTCCATTTCCCTGTTTTATAATCAATAGACGGAATTTCTCCGTCTATTTGAGCTATTTTTAGAGCTTTTTCTACATTAGGGGAAATTTCTCCGCTTATGTTTAAACCTGTCAGTGATTTCTTAATTCAGTACCTGGAAGGTCCGCTCTTTTATGGCTGGGCGGGTAAGAAAAAAATCCTCTTAAATAGCCTTTATCCCCCCATTTAGCTTATTGAACAACCGGGTGCTATTGTTCAAACCGAGCAGCCAAGCCCAGGCGATTTGTTAATCTATTTATTAAAAGAGGAGCAGCTGACACTCCAAGAATAGCAGCTCTTTGATTTAACATTTGGATAGGAAGAAAACGAAACCATTCATAGCATCTTAAATTTATGTCTTTCTTAAACAAAAATAAGGCTTGAGGAGTTCCCCAAACCCTAGGTTGTTCATTATTTCCCAATATTCTTACCTCTAAGCACTGAAGTTAGCATTTGTTATCGCAGTAAAAGCTTGCCCCCACAATGATAAGTAAAATAAACAGAACTACAATTAAGAAAAAATCGTTACGGTGACTAGGGCAGCTATAACCATAAGCAGGATATGGAGCTCCATAATCATATGCTGGAGAAGTATAGGCAGGCATTGGAGCGACATTTGGAGCAGCGTTTGGAGGAACATTTGCACCAAGAGTCGGCGGGGCGTTAAGATTTGAATACATTTTTATACCTCCCTCGAGTAATGAATTTCTCTATATAGTACTCTCGAAGGTGAGTTTGGAGCCCGTCTATAAAAAAATGGGCGAATGTCTGGGATTTTGATATGTCCGGCTATTAGATTGAATAATAGAGATAGTGTACATATGAAATAGAGCTTTGGTTATGATGCACGATTGGTCGCTGGGGTTTGTATGCTGCGCTGTTCCTTTGCCAGCCTGCAGCTCTTAATAAATACTTAAAAGAAGGCCTTGTCACCAATTTTGTTATATATGCTGATTGCTGACTGTCCGGTTTTCTCGTCTCATTAAGGAGCCGAATCATTTCTTCTGATGTCCTTATATTAAATCCGTGTCCAAACAGCCTGCCATCCTCAAGGAGCACAGCATTAACACCCCTGAAATGTGGTGTTTTTCGATCAAAGTCTGGATTATTTACGTACAGGACATCTCCAGGTATAAAATGATCAGAGTAAAAGGTGATGATGCCAAGGTCTGTATCTGTATGCCAGCTGTAAAGATAAAGATTCTGAAACAGTGAATTAAACCCTTTGCTGCCGATACTATTCAATATGGCATGGTAATAGATGATGGGAATTGCTGTCGCGCATTCAAATGCATAGTATGAACCGTTCCGATAAATATCTATAATTGCATCAGCCGGCCGCACATCTGGCCTTAAAAGGAATCCGCCTGCTCTTGTTAATTGCCAGTACCTGGGATTGCAGCGGGCATATTCAAAGCTTGTAAACACAGCCTGACTTTTGTCCATTTCTTTCGCGCTTTGAATAATGTTCTTTCGCACTGTAAGTTCAAAAAGTAATTCATACTCGGAATTATAAGAATACAAAACTGGTGCAGTCTGCATCTGCTGCATGGTCGTTTTCTCAACACTTCCAAGCTGCCCATTTTCTTGGTTTTGAAAAGGTCCCCCTGATACTTGGATCATACAATCCCCCATTCCTCTTTCGCTTTTCATTTGCACTCATATCTATCGTATTCTCTTATTTATGAATCATGTTAAAATGTGCCAAGGGGTCAGGTCCCTTGGCTCAACAAACAAATCCGCTAATGTAAATAAAAATGAAGAAGGTACAGCTAATTATGCTTATCCTATTTAAATTCTGCCCGTTGAAGGTTATAAAGAGCAAATAATTAAAAACAATGGAAAAGTACTCGTTTAATCTGGGATGGTTTAAATACAGCTTCCTTCGCACTCTTGATAGTTTAAAACCAAACAGCGATATTATATTTCGAAAAACGAAATTTTTCTCTAAAACTAAAAGGAATTTGTCTCATTCTGCCGAAATATGTACTTATGATATTTTTAATACATAAGGAGGATCCTTTTCATGAACTTTAATGACTACCCATACACAAGACCAAATATCGAAGAGGTGGAAGAGAATTTCAATCAATTATTAGAGAAGTTTCAATCTGCCGAATCCTTTGAAGTTCAGAACGCCATAATGAAAGAAATCAATGAGCTGCGTTCTGAGTTTGACAGCATGAGACAGATTGTGCAAATCCGTCAGACGATTGATACAACGGATGAGTTTTATAAGAAAGAAAAGGATTTTTTCAATGAAGCGGGGCCAGCCTACAAGGGTCTTATCACAAAATTTTATAAGGCCCTTACAGGTTCTAAATTCCGCTCTCAGCTGGAAGAAAAGTGGGGTAAGCAGCTATTCTTATTGGCGGACAGCCAATTAAAGACATTCTCTCCTGATGTGCTGAAGGAAATGCAGGAAGAAAACAAGCTGGTTAGTGAGTATGTTGACCTGCTTGCTTCCGCTAAGATTCCATTTGATGGAGAAGTAAAAAATCTTGCTCAGTTAGTTCCTTACCACCAGTCACCTGACCGCAGCATCAGGATGGAATCCAATGAAGCGAAGTACAGCTTTTTCGTTGAGCATGCTGATCAATTGGATGATTTATACGACAAGCTTGTAAAAGTGCGTACTCGTATTGCCAAGAAGCTGGGTTTCTCTTCTTTTACAGAGTTAGCTTATGCCAGGCTTTCCCGAACGGATTATGATGCTGAAATGGTAGCAAAGTTCCGTGATCAAGTGAAAGAGTATATCGTTCCATTAGCGACCAAACTAAAACAAAGGCAGCAGGAACGTATTGGCGTCGATACATTCAGGTATTACGATGACAGCTTCAGCTTTAAGACAGGAAATCCTGATCCTAAGGGAGATGCAGAGTGGATTGTCGATCAGGCGAAGAAAATGTATGAGGAAATGTCACCGGAAACGAATGAGTTTTACACTTATATGGTGGAAAACAACCTGATGGACCTGTTAAGCAAAGCAGGTAAGGCCGGCGGAGGATACTGCACTTATATCCCTCAACACAAGTCACCATATATATTTGCAAACTTTAATGGGACAAAAGGGGATGTTAAAGTATTAAAGCATGAAGTTGGGCATGCGTTCCAGGTATTTGAAAGCCGTGGATTTGAAGTGCCTGAGTACGGGTTTCCAACTCTCGAAGCGTGTGAAATCCACTCGATGAGCATGGAATTCTTCGCTTGGCCATGGATGGACCTTTTCTTTGGGGAAGATACGGATAAGTACAAATTCTCTCATTTAAGTGAAGCGGTTCTGTTTATTCCTTATGGTGTAGCAGTCGATGAATTTCAGCATTTTGTGTATGCTAACCCGGAAGCAACTCCAGCCCAGCGCAAGCAGGCCTGGAGAGAAGTCGAGAAGAAGTACTTGCCGCATCGCGATTATGAAGGCAATGACTTCCTGGAAAATGGCGGCTTCTGGCAGCAGCAGGGACATATTTACAAAGTTCCTTTCTATTATATTGATTACACACTGGCTCAAATCTGCGCTCTGCAATTCTGGAAGCGTACGCAGGAAAATACCGAAGAAGCCTGGAAGGATTACCTGCACTTAAGTAAGCTGGGCGGAAGCCAATCGTTCACAGAACTTGTCAAAGAAGCGAATTTAATTTCACCATTTGAAGAAGGCTGTGTGAAATCAGTGATTGATGAGATTGAGGCTTATTTGAATACAGTTGATGATAAGGCACTTTAAAAAGTATTAATTGGGGGATTGGCCAATTTATGGGGCCAATCTCCTTTTTTGCTGCTTCTAATTGTAGTTTATAATATTCTAAATTTACTTTAGTTTGATATAAACTGTCACTCGTGCTATAAGTGTATATGGAGCAAAAACTTTTGCCTAAGTTCTGGGATGAAAGTATGATAGAATTTCCCATGATGAAAGGATTTGATTTTCAACATGACTAACAATTTCTGGCGTGAATTGCCACGGCCATTTTATATACTTGCACCAATGGAAGATGTGACGGATGTTGTGTTCCGCCATGTCGTGAGCGAAGCCGCGCGGCCTGATGTGTTTTTTACAGAGTTTACGAATACGGAAAGCTATTGCCACCCGGAGGGAAACCAGAGTGTGCGCGGGCGTTTGACTTTTACCGAAGATGAACAGCCGATGGTTGCCCATATATGGGGAGACAAGCCTGAGTTTTTCCGGCAGACGAGTATTGGTGTGGCGGAGCAGGGTTTTCGCGGCATTGATATCAATATGGGATGCCCTGTCCCAAATGTGGCCCAGAGAGGAAAGGGCAGCGGCCTGATTCTCCGTCCTGATGTGGCTGCAGATATCGTGCAGGCAGCTAAAGCCGGCGGATTGCCTGTCAGTGTGAAGACTAGGCTTGGCTATACTGAAGTAGATGAGTGGCAGGACTGGCTCACACACATTCTGGAACAGGATATCGCTAATCTTTCTATCCATCTTCGTACCAGAAAGGAAATGAGTGAGGTAGATGCTCATTGGGAGCTGATTCCTGAAATCAAGAAGCTTCGTGACCGTGTGGCGCCGGATACACTGCTGACCATTAACGGTGACATACTTGACCGTCAAGCCGGCCAGCAGCTGGTTGATCAATATGGTGTCGATGGTGTGATGATTGGCCGCGGTATTTTTAAGAATCCATTTGCTTTTGAAAAAGAGCAGAAAGATCATACACCTAATGAACTGCTTGATCTCTTAAGGCTGCATCTTGATCTGCATGACAAATACTCTAAAGAACTGGAAGCACGTCCGTTCAGGGCTCTTCACCGCTTTTTCAAGATTTATGTGAAAGGATTCAGAGGTGCGGGTGAATTAAGGAATAAACTGATGAACACGGATTCCACAGATGATGTACGTGCAATGATAGATAACTTTGAGGGTACGATAGAGTGATTTGATTAAAGACTTCAACTATATGTTGAGGTCTTTTTTCTTTGTGCCTCAATCCCATATATACCAATCATTACCTCATCTTTTATCCTCACTCCAATGATATATTCTGCAAATAATATGCTACCATACTCAAGGGTATTATTGCTCATAACAACTAGAGATATAACACAGGGGGAAACATCAAAAATGGACAAGTGGATTGGGAACCATCCGACCGTGTCGCAGAAGGCGCTTAAAGCGAAGTATAAGAATATGCTTGAGGAGAATAAGTGGGCATTTCTGGGTGAATATGAAAAAATATTAAAGATTATTCAGGGTGAGTTAAGTAAAGAGAAGCAAGGTATCCTGGCACTTACTGATAGACGCGTGATATTAATCTCACAATCTGATAATAGTTCGCATCCTTATTCTTCTATACATAGCATCCGTATGAAGCAGGATGAAAAAAATAAACATGAATGGAAGCTGAGCTTTTATTCGCGCATAGGTTTTGTTGCTGTAGATAAGATTTCGAAGAATGATGACTTTGATGAATTTTTCTATATTCTCAACCAAAAGGTTCAAAATCCGGAGCGCAGTGTTAGAACAACAGTGACACATGACTTCAATTGCTTTTTGCATGCAGATAGGTTAGAAGAATTAAAGAAGCAAGGTGTGGTCCTTACACCTTTTTTGCAGAAGAGGGATAATCAGGGAATTAAGTTAAATGGTCTGCGGCTGCTGAAAGAGAAGCACCCGCATGCTCTATTTATAGTCCAGGGTAATTGCGTTAAAGAGCAGACAGAAGGCAATTTTATTGTTGTTGATGATGCAGTGTATCTTTATCAATATGATGATAAAGACCGGATCGCAGCCCTTCTATACAGCTGGGCTTTTAGGGCTTTTAATGGAAGTACGATCGATTATTTTGCTCTTAAAACGGTTGTTGCCTTTGATGGCGGAGAGCTGACTTTCAATTCCAAAGGAAAAGAGTTTGCTGAACTGCTCAATGGAAAAGGTGCCTTTTTCACGGTTCAAAAAAGGAAGTGGCATCAGAAAATACTCGGTTTTCGGAGCGGTAAGCTCTGGAAGAAGGGCATAGCCTCTCTTTCTTATCTTCTCATTTTAACTTTAGGTCT
Source organism: Bacillus infantis (assembly GCF_050107595.1). Classification (GTDB taxonomy): domain Bacteria; phylum Bacillota; class Bacilli; order Bacillales; family Cytobacillaceae; genus Bacillus_AB; species Bacillus_AB infantis_C. The sequence goes on along the minus strand of NZ_JBNILH010000017.1, from coordinate 53,607 downwards.
GACGATGATTTTTTGGGAAGCAGAGGCTGATGATAAGACACCTTCTGCCCAGCAAAGTGTGAAGGTAAATGCTGAATCTGATAAAGCTGCGGCTGAATCAGAAGAAAAAGCCCGTTTAGCTGCTGAACAAAAGAAGAAGGAAGAAGAAGCTGCACGACTGGCTGCAGAGAAAAAAGCGAAAGAAGTAGAAGCTGCCCGTATTGCAGCTGAACAAAAGAAACAGGAAGCAGCCCGTCTTGCAGCGGAGCAAAAGAAAAAAGAAGAAGCTGCAGCAGCCAGAGTGTTTTATAAAAATTGCTCTGCTGTAAAAGCTGCAGGTGCAGACCCAATCAGGACCGGTGATCCCGGATATTCAAGAAAACTGGACCGTGACGGTGATGGAGTAGCCTGTGAATGGTAAAGAGTGATTTTATCGGTCTATTGTTGTAGTGGATTTTCATTAATTTGCTGGAGCCATTCAATATCTTTATCTCCTATGATTAAAGCATCAGGAAGGAAGAGGTATATGAAGAATGCTGGATTATATGAAACACATGTAAGCACAAAAAACTTAAGCAATGCTGTTCAATTTTATCAGGAGCTGCAATTGGAATTGGCTTATACGGTGGAAGAAAGAAGGGCTGCCTTCTTTTGGCTGGGGGATCCATCCAGGAAAGAACAAATGCTGGGCATCTGGGAAGTGCCTGAAGACAGGTTCACACCTTCTCACTTCGCATTCTCAGTGTCATTGAATGACCTGTTAGAGGTGCCTGCTTATCTGGCCCGAAAAGGGATAGAGCTTTCTCCATCATTTGGATTAGATGCGAGCGAACCTATTGTTCATCCTTGGATGCCTGCTGCCAGTTTTTATTTTAAGGATTTGGATGGAAATTCATTGGAATATATAGCTGTATTAGATCAGGAACCGAAGCAGGATCTTCCTGCTTTGCATCTTAGTAAATGGATAGAACTTAATAATAGTTTGGTTAGGTAATCGGTGCCTGTCCCTCCCGATCAGCTTTTAGAAGAAAAATGAAATAAACTCTCATGACGTGGTGTCTGCAACTTCCCGTTTTTGTCGGCTTTGACAAAAGGGAGGAGGCAGGCATCTTTTTTTACAGCCAAAGACAAACTGAATGAAATTCTATAATAATGATTTTAAGCTTGTCGTATTTTGTATATTAAAATTTACAGAAAATTTTAAATATACAGTTGACGTATAACATCATATGACGTACTATAATTATCAATATGATGTTATGAGACATCATAAAACTACGGAGGTGCTAGTATGACACAATCAGTTTCTAAATCGCCAATCACAAACAATAGGAAGGAGGGAGGTGCAATGAAACAGGAGCATACTAATCAAATCCAGATGGCCATTGAAGCCATTGAGAACAAAAATATTCAGAATGTATTTTTCGTAGCCTGCGGCGGATCGATGGCGTCTCTATCTTTTGGAGATTATTTCATCACAAAAGATACGGGGAAACCGAGCTTTGTTTATACTTCTAATGAATTTGTCCATTTAAATCCTAAAGCACTAAATGAAAACAGCCTGGTTATCCTGCGCTCGCATTCAGGCACTACGCCAGAAACAGTTAAAGCAGCTACATATGCCCGGGGTAAAGGAGCTCTAACTGTCGCCATCTCGATGGATGTTGAATCTCCGCTCTGCAAAGAAGCAGAATATGTCCTTCACTACAATTACAAAGATGGATCAGATGCCATGGACGGTGAAATCGGTATTTATTACACATTCATTTTCAAGCTGTTAAAGATTTTTACTGGTGATGAAAAGTATGATAGAGGAATTGAACAGTTAAGGAATCTGGGAGATTTAATTGAGAAGAATCAGGAGCAGTTTAGAGAAGCGGCTTTTGAATTCGGGAAACGCAATAAGAGGGAGAAGACCATTTATACGATGGCAAGCGGCGCTTATATCCACCATGCCTATTCCTTCACTAGCTGCCTCCTGATGGAGATGCTATGGATCAATTCAAATGCTATTCATTCCGGAGAGTATTTCCATGGCCCATTTGAGATTACAGACTTTGATGTGCCATTCCTGCTGATTGCAGGAGAAGGCCCAAGCAGGCCATTAGATGAGCGGGCATTGGACTTCGTAAAAAAGTACAGTGAGAAAGTAGAAGTGGTGGATGCTTCTAAGTTCGATTACAGCGGAGTGGATGAAGATTTAAAAGAGTACTTTGGCCCAGCCTTAACAGGTCCCGTCATGAGGCTTTATGCTGATGGCCTGGCAGAACATACAGGGCATCCTCTTTCAGTAAGAAGATACATGTGGAAGATGGAGTATTAATTCTATTGGAATTGGTGTAAAATCTTTAAAAATAACTATATCAATGAGGGCGATCATATGAAAAAAATGTTCAGCATTCTTTTAGTCGGCATTATCGCGGCTGGCATTATGGCAGGATGTAACTCATCTGTTGACTCAGGCTCAAAATCGAATGGCGATGATGTAGTTATTGATTTTTTCCACCGTTGGCCAAATGAACCAAGAAAATCATTCTATGATCAAAAAATCAAAGAATTTGAGGAATCGCATCCTGGTGTCACTATAAATGTAGATTCTGTCTTGAATGATTCTTATAAAGAAAAGATACGGGTTTTAGTATCCAATGATGGCCTTCCGGATATTTTCTCCTCCTGGTCAGACTCTTTCGCTGAAAATCTGGTAAGTTCCGGCAGGATTAAAGAACTTAATGACATCATTAATGAAGATAAAGAGTGGAGCGGCAGTATACTGGAATCACAATATGCCGGATTTACTTTTGATGACAGCACATACGGCATTCCTTTCACGGTAGATGGAAAAGCCTTCTTCTACAATAAGGAGATCTTTGAGAAAAATAATATTAAGGTTCCAAAAACATACGATGAACTGGTCGATGTTTTAGAGCAATTAAAGTCTGCGGGTTATGAAACGCCTGTTGTCGAAGGGCTGACGAATGCCTGGGCTATCTCACACTACTTGGGTACCATTTTTGATAGAGTAGTAGATCCTGAAGTGCGGGAGGCAGACTATAATCTGGAAAGTGATACACCATACACAGATGAAGGATATATCCGCGGTTTAGAAATATTCCAGGAGCTGACTGGTTTTATGGGAGATGTATCTACCGCTATTGACCATGAAGCTGCCAGAAATATGTTTGCTGCTGGAGAAGTGCCAATTCTGTATATGCAATTTGCTGAAGTAGGATTGGTCCAGGAGATTGGCGATGTAGAAATTGGGTTTTTCAACTTTCCAGAAGTAACGGATGGAGCAGGTCGTGCGGACTCCCTGACCGGTGCGCCTGAAGGGTGGATGCTTAGTAAGGATGCTCCTAAAGAAGCTGTAGAGTTCCTGAAATTCCTGACTTCCGAGGAAACAGCCCAGGAATTTACGAAAACTGATGGCCAGCTGAATGCTGTAAAGAATGGCGTGACAGAGGAGAATACAAGTCCTACCAGCTATGAAGCCTATCAAATTGTGTTAGATGCAGCATCTACAGCACCATGGTTTGACAATGCAGTTGATATTACGATTGCCGACATCTTTATGCGCGGCGGCCAGGAACTGGCTACGAAACAAAAAACGCCGGAAGATATTATGAAAGAGGTTCAAAAAGAAGCAGCGAAAAAGAGCGAGTAACAGAGGTGGGCCCTGACATTCGGGTGTCGGGGCTTTCTAATTATCGGGAAAGCGGGTGATAAGTATGAAATTAAGAAAAATGTCTTTGACGCCAATTCTCTTTCTTTTGCCAACCGTCCTATTTTTGGGCATTTTCATCTACATACCACTCATTCAGAATTTTTATAACAGCTTCTTCGATTTTAACGTATTTTCAGATTCAAAATCCTATGTAGGCATGAGTAATATAAAGCAATTATTTGAAGATGAAGTAATCGGGATCGCATTATGGAACAATGTGAAATACGGAGTTATTTCTGTGATTTTTCAAATATTCTTTGCCTTAATCCTGGCAAGTATTCTGGAAGATAAGCTGTTTCGCAGAGTCGCTCCAGCCCTCAGGATCATCTACTTTATCCCTGTAATGATTTCCATCTCTGTCATCGCCCTTTTGTTCGGCTTTGTATATAATCCGCAAATTGGATTGTTAAACAGCTTCCTGGAGTTAATTGGACTCGGCGATCTGGCAAAACCCTGGCTTGGCAATTCAACAACGGCAATCTATAGTGTTATTGCCATGTCCCAATGGCAGAGTATCGGTTTAATAACAATGCTTTTCATTGTTGCCATTCAAAAGATCCCTAATGAATTGTATGAGGCATCCCATATAGATGGCGCAGGAAAAATCCGTCAGTTTTTTCATATTACTCTTCCCCAAGTTAAGGAAACGATGTTTGTCAATCTGCTGATCACAGTCACCGGTTCCATCCTGGTTTTTAATGAGCCCTATATCCTGACCAATGGGGGTCCCGGCAACAGCTCGATGACATTGGCTGTTCATATGTATCAGAATGGCTTCTTTAAAGACAATATGGGCTATGCTTCTTCGATAGCCACAACCATGTTTCTGCTGTCGGCTATCTTTGCCTTAGTCCAGATCAAAGTGTCTAAAACAGGAAAGGAAGATTGATGATGAAAATAGAAAATCTTCAAACCAAAGAGTTAACTTTCCCGGCGGTAAAAAGAAGGCAGCTGACTCGTAAAACACGTCTATCCAGAAATTTAGTCTTCCTTGGATTAATCATTTTCGCCATCATGATCCTCTACCCGCTTTTTTGGATGGTGATCTCTTCATTTAAAAGCTATAAGGAGATTTATTCAAATGTTTGGACGCTCCCCAGTGAATGGCATTTTGAAAATTATGCACTGGCCTGGGAAAAAGGCATCCAAAATTATTTTCTGAACAGTGCTTATGTTACTGGCTTTTCAATCCTGCTCACAGTCCTGGCAGGTACCATGGCAGCCTTTGTCCTGGCCAGGTACCGCAGCCGCTGGATAGATGCAGCTCTTTTATTCATCATTGGCGGATTGATGATGAATCCACAGGTGGCTCTCATTCCATTATTTGAGATTTTATCGCTTTTTAATTTAATCGATACAAGGTGGGCTTTAATCCTGACATATGTCGCATATCGATTGCCTCTTACCATCATACTGATCCGCGCTTTCTTCATAACTGTGCCTCATGAGCTGTCAGAGTCTGCCCTGATCGATGGCTGCAGTGAGTTTGGAATCTATTGGAGAATATACTTGCCGCTATCTATTCCGATTGTGATAACCTCAGTGATTATTAACGCCTTTTATGCTTGGAATGAGTTCTTGTTTGCAACAGTATTTATTAATTCCAGCGAACTGAAAACGATTCCATCAGGATTAATGGTCTTCAGGGATGCACTGCGAACGGATTGGGGTGTCCTGTTATCAGGAATGGTTATTGCCTCAGTCCCAATGGTTCTATTATTGATTGCTCTCCAAAAATATTTAGTACGAGGTCTTGCAGAAGGCTCGGTGAAAGGATAATGACGATGAAATTAATTGCTGTGGGTGACAATGTTGTAGACTGCTATTTGGACCGGAAGGAATATTTTCCTGGCGGCAATTGTGTGAATGTCGCTGTAAATGCCAAGCGAAACGGTGCAAGCTGTGTCGGCTATATTGGGATTTTTGCTACAGATGAGCCTGCAGAACATATCAAAAATGCATTGCAGCAAGAGGGTGTCGAGTTCCAGTTTTCCAGGGATGCTATCGGCATCACAGGACAGCCCAAAGTCGCGCTTACCGAGGGCAATGATCGGGTATTTGTAGGAGGACCTAAAGACACTGTGCAGCACCGGTTTAAAATCCAGCTGATCCCGGAGGAAATTGAGTATATTAAACAATTTGATGTTTGCCATGTGAGCTGCTATTCATCTATGGAAAGCGAACTGGCCAAGATTGCTAAAGAGGTTAAAGTGGCGTATGATTTTTCGAACCGAAAAGATCTGGAATATATTTCATCGATTGCCCCGCATATCACTTATGCCTTTTTCTCAGCTGCGGAATTATCTGAAGCAGAACTTAATGATTTTATTGCAGGCCTTGCACCGTTTGGTTTTGAGGTTATAGGTCTGACGCGGGGAGGAGAGCCGGCGGTATTCGTCCAACAAGAGAATATTTACAGGCAGAAGCTGAGGAAAATCAATGTTGTCGATACAATGGGGGCAGGAGACAGCTTGATTGCAGGCTTTCTAACTGAATATGTTAAGAGCGGCGATATAGAAAAGGCTCTTGAAAAAGGAACCCTTTCTGCTGAAAAGACATGCCAGGAATATGGGGGTTTTGGGTATCCAGCAGAAATGTGATTGATTTTATTTACGAGGGGATTCATGTATAATTATTGTAAAATTAAGATATTGAGGCGTTGACAATGGAAAAAGACAATCTAAATCGAGATCAGCTTTATTTATACGAAGAGATCATGACCGGACTCATGCACTATATTAAAAGCAATGGACTAAAAGAGGGAGATCGAATCCCCACCGAGAAAGAATTGGGAGATTTATTCAAAGCCAGCCGCATATCTATCAGGCGCGCCATCAAGGAATTAGTTGACGAAGGTACTCTTACAATTGTCAGAGGCAAAGGGACTTTTGTAAGTGCCCCAAGAAAAGAAATTCATCTATTGGACCTGCAGGGTTTTACCGAAGGATTAACAACCGAAAATGACACGATAACGAAAGATATCATTTCCATCCAGAAAATCAAAAGCAATCCGGATTTAGACAAAATTTTTAACAGCCGTTATAAGGAGTATATTGAACTTGTACGAAAAGTCTACCGCAATGACCAGGCGCTAAGCGTAGATTATGCCTATTTGCCTGTTGATCTTTATCCAGGCATCGAAGAAAAAATAACGCCCGAAAGTTCTACTTTTGCTATTATTCATGATGAGTATGCTGTTAAGTTTAAAAGAGTCCGTAAAAACCTGGAATTTGTCTATCCAGACGAAGAATTGCAAACACACTTAAAAGTGAATAATTTCAATTTACTTGTCCTGGTGGATAAAGTGATTTATGGTGAACAAGATTTACCTGTCCATTATTCAAAGTACTATTTGATTGCTGAACGTGTACAGCTGAGATTAGAGCACATAATTAGCCCGGAATGATCAAAGAGGTTCTGTTGGGAACAGATCATAACTATGATCATTACGAAAGTTTATTCCGAACACTTAAAATTTCATAAAACAAAGCCTTGTTGAACACCTGCTTTCTGAGTACAGCAGACTGACCAATAAATAATCCCTTTGAAATAAACCGTTTCTGGGAGTTTTGGGCATAGAACTTCTTCAGGGGGAGATGAAATAAATGGAGTTTGAAATAGAACAGTACAATATCTTAAAATCATCCGGGTTTAATGGATTTGAGATCAATTTTGAAGTAGACGGCCAGGCTTTTTTATTTATGCTGGGATATAATAGCCATCCATTTACTCTTGGTGTAAAACATCAATTTAAAATTAAAGGCAATTGCCCACTCTGCGGAAAAGTCGTTTATCCTTCGCCTATTGGGCAGCAGCCTTGTACATATTTTACTTATAATAAGCAACAGGAATTATTGGAGTATTTTGCTCTGTTTTTGCCATAACAATAAAGATACCCCAATTATTACTACAAAATAGGGAGACTGCTTTTGCAGCTTCCTATTTTTTTCTGGGTTCAAAAGCGTTAAGTTTATATTTTTCCCAATATTTTTTCGGAAAGTGCCCAAATTGTACTATTTTCTATTAGAATGGTAGTAACATATTAATATCAGATAATTTAGACAACTAAACCTTTTTACAAAACAAGTGTTCCTGGAGACTGGAAATAGGAATTTTAAACAGTTTTTGCTTATAACAACAGTTCTTGAGAAGGATTACACAATAAAAGATATAAAACACTGGGGCGGGGGGAAGATTAGAATGCTGAATGCCCGAATGAGCAGTATTCTAAAAGCTTTAATTGAGACAGAAGATGTAATTACAAGCGAATACTTGGCGAATATTATACAGGTTACTTCCCGTACGATCAGGAATACGATTAAAGAGTTAAATATGGTGCTTGCTAAAAATGGCGCTGAAATTAAATCGGTCCGCGGAACAGGATATAAATTAGAAGTTGTGGATGATAGTTCGTTTAACCATTTATTGGCTCAATTTACAGGAGAGTTTTCTTTAATTAGCGGTCATATACCAAACCTTCCAGAGGATCGTGTTCAGTTTCTGATCAAGCGGCTCCTTTTTGCTGAAAAATATGTAAAACTGGATGACCTGGCTGAAGAATTATTTATCAGCAAATCATCTATTCAAAATGATTTAAGAGAGGCCAAAAGGATTTTACAGCAGTATGGCATAGCAGTTGAGAAACGGCCGAATTATGGTCTCAAATTAAGGGGAGATGAAGTTAAACTGCGGTTTTGTATGTCCCAGTATATATACAATCGGGAAAGAACGGTTCTTGATATGTCTGAAAGCCGCCTATCCATTCTTCCAAAAGAGGAAGTGCAGCTGATCCGAAATATTATTCTTGATCAAGTCCGGAAAAACCAAATATCACTTTCCGACATGGGCCTGAATAACTTGATCACTCATATTGCCATTGCATGCTGCAGGATACGAAGTGAAAAATATGTCATGATATTTCCGAAGGACATGCATGAAATAACAAACCAAAAGGAGTATATGGTAGCTGCAGAAATAATCCAGGGAATAAACAAGCATCTTTGTGTAGAGTTTCCGGAATCAGAAATTGCTTATATAGCCATTCATTTAATGGGAATCAGAATGATTGCTCATTTAAATTTAGATGAAACAGAAATACGCAGCTTTGTTGATGAGGAAGTCTTTAATCTGGCTAAAAAGATACTGAGTATGATTGAACAGAAGCTAAAGCTGGGGATTAAAAGTGATAAGGAATTGTTTGTTAGCATGTGTTTGCATCTAAAGCCGGCATTAAATCGTTTCCGGTTCGGCATGAACATCCGGAACCCGATGCTGGATGCGATAAAATCTAACTATCCGGTGGCCTTTCAGGCAGGCGTCCTGGCCGGAATTTGCATAAAAGAAGAACTTGGATACCAAATAGGTGAAAGCGAGGTCGCCTATCTGGCTCTTCACTTTGGAGCGGCGATGGAGAGAGTCAAGGCAAACCATTCAGTTAAACGCTGTCTGATTGTCTGCGCATCAGGAGTAGGGAGCGCAAGGCTTTTATACCATAAACTTGAGGCCCAATTTGGTTCCAGGCTGGATCTGGCAGGCACGACCGAATATTATAATATAAATGAGATTCCGCTGGACACGATTGATTTTATTGTCAGTACTGTTCCCATTACCTGTGAACTCCCCGTCCCGGTCATTCAGGTAAACACAATACTTGGGGGGACTGATTTATTAAAGATTGAAAAAGTATTGGAAGATCATACCGAACAGTCTTTTGCTTATACAAGAAAAGAGCTGGTTTTCCTTCAGAAGGAATTTGAAACAAAGGAAGAAGTATTAGAGTTTTTAGCAAATGAGTTAACAGATTTAGGCTTGACTGATGAACACTTTTTGCCTGCTGTTTTGGAAAGGGAGGAGATTTCACCCACCTGCTTTGGAAATCTGGTTGCCATACCCCATCCAGTCATGCCGCGGACTGATGAGACCTTCTGGGCGATATGCACACTCCAGAAGCCTGTCGACTGGGATGATAAGCGGGTCCAATTTGTTTGTTTGCTATGTGTTAGAAAAAACAGTAAAGAAGACCTGGTCAATATGTACAAGCTCCTTATAGAAGTGGTAGAGGACAATACTCTGGTACAGCAATTATTAAAGTGTAGAACCTATAAAGAGTTTAAATCTGTTTTTCTGCGCAAAAAAAAATAAATAAAGTTCCGCCATGCTATTTAATTTCGCATGGTGTTTTTATTTTGCAAACAAGAGAACTGACTAAAGAGACCCCGCTCACAAAGTTACAACATATAAGAAACTAAAAGTGTCTGAATTATCCAATAAAATTTTTCCGGTGCCCAACGGAAAAAGTGTATGTGTAGATGGAAACGTTTTCAATTTATCATTAAGGTACGAGCAAGGTGATTCTACTTAAAAAAGGGGTGATAAAGTGAACATATTGCTGTGCTGCTCAGCCGGGATGTCAACAAGTCTGCTTGTTACAAAGATGGAGAAAAGTGCAAGAGAACAAGGTAAAGAATATACAATTTGGGCCGTTTCAATTGATGCGGTGCACCATCATATTGACAGGGCGGATGTTCTGCTTCTGGGGCCTCAAGTGCGTTTTATGCTTCCTCAATTGAAGAAGCAGGGTGAAGAAAAAAAGATCCCGGTTGACGTAATTAATATCGTTCACTATGGCACATGCAATGGTACCGAAGTATTAAGCTTTGCAGAAAAATTAGCAAATAAATAGGGGGAGTGAGTTTAATGAGCAAAATGAATGATTTCCTTGAAAATAAGGTAATGCCTGTTGCAGGCAGGGTAGCTGGCCAGCGCCATCTTCAGGCACTGCGTGATGGAATTATCCTGACTATGCCGTTGATTATTGTCGGTTCATTATTCCTGATTCTCGGTTTCTTGCCTATTCCTGGCTATGCCGATTTCATGGCAAATACATTTGGTGATCAATGGCTGACCAAGCTGATGTACCCGGTAGGTGCGACCTTCGATATTATGGCCTTGATTGCCGCCTTTGGCATAGCTTACCGCCTTGCTGAAAAATATGGAGTGGATGCGCTGTCTGCAGGCGCAATTTCTGTTGCGGCATTTCTTTTGGCAACTCCGTATCAGGTCTCCTTTACACCAGATGGTGCTTCAGAAGCAGTACTTGTAGGCGGAGCGATCCCAGCCGCTTTAATGGGAAGCAAGGGACTTTTTGTAGCCATGCTGATTGCCATGCTTTCCACGGAAATATACCGATTTATCATCCAGAAAAAGATCATTATTAAAATGCCTGATGGCGTACCGCCTGCTGTCAGCAAATCATTCGTTGCACTCATTCCGGGTTTTATTGTTATCGCCTTGATTTGGCTTCTTCGGCTTCTTGTAGAGCAGACAGACTTTCAGAGCTTGCATAATATTATTGGCGAAGTCCTCGGAAAACCACTTGGCATCCTGGGCGGAAGCTTGATCGGCAGCCTGGTTGCAGTATTTCTTGTACAGCTATTATGGTCTTGTGGATTACATGGAGCTTCCATTGTTGGAGGGGTAATGGGGCCAATTTGGCTGTCAGCAATGGATGCAAACCGCCTGGCGTTCCAGGGAGGAGAAACTTTGCCAAATATATTCACACAGCAATTCTTCGATATCTTTGTATATATAGGAGGAAGCGGCGCAACGTTAGCATTGGTGCTTGCAATGATTTTGAGGGCACGGAGCAAGCAAATGAAGCAATTAGGCCGTTTAGCTATCGGGCCGGGGCTATTCAATATTAACGAACCTGTAGTATTTGGAATGCCGATTGTGATGAACCCTATTTTGATCGTTCCCTTTATACTTACACCGCTTGTAATGGTCTTAACCACCTATATTGGCATGAGTACGGGGCTGGTCGCAAAACCGGCAGGGATTGCGGTTCCATGGACAATGCCGCCGATAATCGGGGGATATTTGGCAGCAGGAGGAAAAATGTCAGGAGCTGTCCTGCAACTAATAAACTTTGCCTTAGCGTTTACCATCTATTATCCTTTCTTCCGGATTTGGGATAAACAAAAGCTCGCTGAAGAAGGCGGTTTTCAGCCTCCAGTCGATGCCAATAAAAAAGTTGCAAACATGTAAGGAGCTGAAGTAATGACTAAGTTAATTATCAATGCCGATGATTTTGGCTACTCTAAAGGAGTTAATCTGGGAATTATTGAAGCATATCAAAATGGTGTTGTCACTTCGACTACATTAATGGCAAATATGCCTGGAGCACAGCATGCTGCCGGCCTGGCGAAGAAAAACCCCGGACTGGGAGTGGGAATCCATTTCGTGTTGACCTGTGGAAGGCCTGTAAGCAAGGAAGTGTTCTCGCTGGTAAACAGCCAGGGAGAATTTAACAGGATATCTGCAATAGAGGAGCAAGGATCAGCTGAGGAAATTGAACTTGAATTAACAAGCCAATTTGAAAAGTTCCTTTCTTTTGGCATAAAACCCACCCATATCGACAGCCATCATCATGTGCATTCACTTCCAAATGTTTATCCCGCAGTAGAAAAAATAGCCAGGGAAAACCAGTTGCCGATTAGAAAAGTAAGTTCTGATCCAAACCAATTACAGCCTGTCCAATATTTTAATCATGAATTTTACGGGGATCAGCTGACGACAGAGTATTTAATCGGACTGCTGGATAAAGCCCTTCTTTATGAAACTGCAGAGTTAATGACACATCCCGCTTTTGTTGATGAACAGGTCTATTCTGGCAGTTCCTATGCTTTACAGCGTATCAGAGAATTAACCATATTAACCGACCCTGCTGTCCAGGAGGCCATTACTGAAAGGGGCATTGATCTTATAACCTTTAGGGAGGTTTCGATTAAGTCCATGGTTTGAAAGGGCTGAACAGGTTCCTGGGCTGTATAGTTAGGAGCCTGTTTAGATGATTTATATTTTTAGCAAGATAATTCCGGTCAGGTTTTTGTAATATTCTTACATTAAAAAATATCACTAAGAAAACAAAATTAGGGAGGAATGAGAGGATGAATATTTTGTTATGCTGCGCAGCAGGAATGTCAACAAGCTTATTGGTGACTAAAATGGAAACAGCAGCTAAAAGCCAGGGCATTGAGGCTAAGATCTGGGCGGAAGGTGCTGATGCAGTTAAACGGCATATTGACAACGCAGATGTATTGCTCCTTGGTCCGCAGGTGCGTTATTTAATGCCCCAAATGAAAAAGTTATGTGAGGAGAAAAATATACCAGTAGATTCTATCAACCCTGTTCATTATGGAATGTGCAATGGTCCGGAAGTATTAAAGGCTGCTATTGATTTGATCAATGGTCAAAAGGGATAGTTTCATAGGATTCTTCTTGTGCATGGAAAGGTAGAATGACTCTCTTTTATAAATAAATCATAGAAGGAAGGGATGTTTTCTTTATGGCTAGCATCGAAGAGACAATCTTTCAAATCATCCTTCATGGCGGCAATGGCAAAAGCTCTGCAATGGAGGCAATTGCCGCTGCCAAGAGCGGGGACATAGCTGGGGCAAGAAAAAAAATAGAGGAAGCTGCTAATGAGCTAAATAGCGCGCATCTAATCCAAACGTCTCTGATCCAAAGAGAAGTGAGAGGAGAAAGTACAGAGATTTCTTTGTTAATGGTGCATGCTCAGGACCATCTTATGAATGCTATTACGATAAAAGACATGGCAGGCGAATTTGTAGACTTGTATGAGCACGTAAATTTATCCGGAGGTGTGAATGCATGAAAAAAGGGTTAAAAATCGCTACCATTGGCGGGGGATCAAGTTATACCCCTGAGTTAGTTGAAGGCTTTATTAAGAGGTATAGAGAATTGCCGGTAAGTGAGCTCTGGCTGGTTGATGTAGAAGCCGGGAAAGAGAAACTTGAGATTGTAGGAAATCTCGCTAAACGAATGGTTCAAAAGGCAGGGCTGCCTATTGAAGTTCATCTGACGCTTGATCGTAAAGAAGCTTTGAAGGAAGCAGATTTTGTAACAACACAATTTCGGGTAGGTTTATTGGATGCACGGGCAAAGGATGAAAGAATTCCCTTAAAATATGGAGTGCTGGGACAAGAGACAAACGGTCCTGGAGGATTGTTTAAGGGCCTGCGCACAATACCGGTTATTTTAGATATTTGCAGAGATATGGAGGAGCTGTGTCCGGATGCCTGGCTGATTAACTTTACAAATCCTGCAGGAATGGTGACGGAAGCTGTTCTCCGATATTCAAATATCAAAAAGGTAGTAGGGCTCTGCAATGTACCTATAGGAATGGAAATGGGAATTGCTAAGCTGCTGAATGTGGAACATTCCCGTATCCGGATCGATTTCGCCGGATTGAATCACATGGTATATGGTCTTGATGTGTACCTGGATGGCGAGAGTGTAAAAGAAAAGGTAATAGACCTTCTCACTGATCCGCAGAACAGCAGCTTTGTAAAGAATGTTCAAGGAATTGGATGGGAACCATCTTTTCTTAAGGCCTTAAATGTTCTTCCATGCCCATATCATCTGTATTATTATAAAACGCGGGAAATGGTTGAAAAGGACCTGAAAAATTCTGAGATGGAAGGTACCCGTGCAGAAGTAGTTCAAAAACTCGAAAATGACCTTTTTGAGCTTTATAAGGATCCCAGCCTGGACATTAAGCCGCCGCAGCTTGAGAAACGGGGAGGCGCATACTATTCTGATGCAGCTGTCCGATTGATTTCTTCTATGTTCAATGACAAACGCGATATCCAGCCTGTCAATACATTGAATAATGGAGCAATAGCGGGCATTCCTGATGATTCAGCAGTTGAGGTAAGCTGCATTATTACTAAGGACGGTCCGAGACCTATTGCCATGGGTGACCTCCCTGTGCCGGTCCGCGGATTGGTCCAGCAGATAAAATCTTTTGAAAGAGTCGCCGCAGAAGCTGCTGTCACGGGAGATTATGACAAAGCAGTCCTTGCACTGACAATCAATCCTTTAGTTGCATCTGACAAGCTGGCAAAGCAAATTGTCGACGAAATGCTTGAAGCCCACAAAGAACATTTGCCTCAGTTTTTTAATAAGGTAGAAGCTTAGAATATATAAGAATCTGGCTGACAGGGCTGGATTCTTTCTTTCTGTTTGCTTCAAGACCAGGATCGGAAACGTTTAAGCAGCAGAAGGATTTAATGGATTATTGCTGTAGAATGCCTTATAATCTTCTGAAAACCAGCAGGACATAATGGAGAATTGTGCACTGCTTATTATATTTAGCAGATTTGAAGCAGAAAAACCCTTCGTAAAGGATGTAACCATGACACTACAACAGCTAAAATACGTAATCGAAGTAGCCAGAAGCCGCTCGATCAACAAAGCGGCACAAAGGCTGTTTATCAGCCAGCCCAGCCTTTCGAATGCACTGAAAGAGCTGGAGGAGGAAGTTGGGATCACGATTTTTTCTCGGTCCAATAAAGGGATTTTGATCACTCCTGAAGGGTCGGAGTTTCTTGGCTATGCCAGGCAGGTGGTTGAGCAGGCGGAGCTTCTTGAAAATCGTTATACGAATGCACGGTCCCCGCAGCAGCATTTTTCTGTTTCTGCCCAGCATTATGCATTTGCAGTAAGTGCGTTTGTACGTCTGTTGAAGGAATATGATCCGGAGGAATACGAATTCAGTCTGCGGGAAACGAAAACCTATGAAATCATTGATGATGTGAAAAATCTGCGCAGTGAGATCGGGATTTTGTATGTGAATGAATTTAATAGAAATGTCATTTATAAGTTTTTGAGGGAAGGAAGCCTGGAGTTTCATGAGCTGTTTGAGGCAGACCCCCATATATTTATCAGCTCCACAAATCCTCTTGCGGAAAAGGATTATGTCACTTTACCAGATTTGGATCCGTATCCATATCTCTCTTATGAGCAGGGAGATTATAATTCCTTCTATTTTTCCGAGGAGATTCTCAGCACCCTTTCCAGGCCGAAGAATATCCGGGTGACGGATCGGGCCACCCTGTTTAATCTGCTGATCGGGCTGGATGGCTATACCATTTCAACTGGTGTGATCAGCCATAAATTAAACAGCAAGGATATCATAGCCATTCCATTAAAGGTGGATGAGAAAATTAATGTGGGTTATATCACTCATAAAAATGTGACAAACAGCCCGCTTGCCAATATCTATATCCAGTATTTGAAGGAAAGCATAAAAGAAGAGCTGGGCGGGTTATAGTTTAAAGCTATAACAAGGCATAGCGACATTGTGTTACGTTATAAGAATTTCCCTGTGCTACACTTACTTTAATTAAAACAAGCCAACTTCCAGGGCAGCATTTTTTTTAAGATAAGAGCCTTTGAATATTGGGGAGAGGGAGTTCACTATGACTAAAACACTTGTTAAAGCTCCATTTAGAGCAGATCATGTAGGAAGCTTATTGCGTCCGGAGAGGATCCATAAGAGCAGGAAGGAATTCCAGGAGGGTACAATTACAGCTCAGGAGCTTCATGCCATCGAAACAGAAGAAATTAAAAAGATTGTGGACAAGCAAATTGAGGTTGGCCTTCAGGCTGTCACCGATGGGGAATTCCGCCGCAGGTTCTGGCATACAGATTTCCTTGAGCATTTGAATGGGGTAGAGGGATATGTGCCGGATCATGGCTTTGCCTTCAAAGGGGAAGAAACGGAAAGATATGATGTACGTGTAGTTGGTAAAGTATCTTTCAATCAGAATCACCCGCATATTAAAGACTTTATCGAATTTAAAGAAATTGTCGGTGAACGTGCGGTTGCAAAGCAGACCATCCCGAGTCCGAACCAGCTGTTTAACGCTGGCATTCGCAATCTCGAAATCTATCCGGACGTTGAAGAATATGCGAATGATATTATCCAGACTTACAAGGATGCCATCAAAGCATTCTATGATGCAGGCTGCCGCTACCTTCAATTTGATGATGTATACATCGCCGGCCTGAATGCACCGGAGATTCCTTTCAATGACAGCGGCTATTCACGTGAGGAATTAATCAGCCTGGCATTAAGAGTTGTGAACGGTGTGCTGGAGGAAAAGCCGGAGGATTTGACTGTAACCACTCACCTTTGCCGCGGGAACTACCGCTCTAAATGGGCATTCGAAGGCAGCTATGCCAAGATTGCGCCTGTATTGTTTGCAAAAGAGAAGGTGAACGGATTCTTCCTGGAATATGATGATGACCGTTCCGGCGATTTCGGCCCTCTGGAGTTCGTTCCAAATGGCGGCCCGTTGGTGGTGCTGGGTGTATTCACGTCCAAGCATGGTACTTTGGAAGACAAGGAGAACATTAAAGCACGTATAGAAGAAGCAACCAAATATCTGCCGCTGGAGCAATTATGCATCAGTCCGCAATGCGGCTTTGCCTCTACCCATCACGGAAATATTCTGACAGAGGAAGAGCAGTGGGCGAAGCTGAAGTATATTGTAGATATTTCTAAGGAGATTTGGGGATAATATTTGAAGCGAACAGCTTTTGGCGGCTGTTCGCTTTTTTTCGTATCAATAAAAAGGACATTCTCATTCCACAAACACTAACATTCAAACAGGCCATCACATCATACACTGTCATGGAGGTGAGAAATATGCCACGAGTGAATTACCGAAGTGCTGACGTGGACCTGATGGCCAGGATGATGCGGGCAGAGGCTGAAGGGGAAGGCAAGCAAGGGATGCTGTATGTGGGGAATGTAATTGTGAACCGTCTTTTAGCCAATTGTTTGGATTTTAAGGAATTGAGATCCGTACGGGATGTCATTTATCAGGTGCAGGGCGGAAATTATTCTTTTGAAGCTGTCCAAAAGGGGAATGTGTTTTATCAAAGGGCAAGAGAAGTGGAGAGAAGATTAGCCAGGCAGAATCTTGATTATTGGAGACAGCATCCGGGGAAATATGCTCTCTGGTATTTTAATCCGTATGCCCCTTGTCCTCCGACATGGTACGACCAGCCTTTTGCCGGCCAATATAAGAATCATTGTTATTATGAGCCTCAGGCAGGGACATGTGAGGCTGTTTATTCCGGGTAAGCTTACTCTCTTTGAGTAGGCTTTTTTATTTTCACGCCCACAAATATATAAAAGATTAAACTGCCAGTTTTTGAAAAAAATGCCGGGCATTGATATGCTACACTTGTTAACGCTTACTTTTTATTTTAATATAGGAATATAATGTTTCATAAATTCTAATCCTGATATAATGAAAAAAGTACAGAATTTTTGATTTTTCCAGTATAAAGTGAACCTTTGCACTTTTTCCCAAACGAAAAATAATATATAATTATCAGATAATAGTAGATAAATTACCCAATAAATCATTATAATAGAATATGAAAGGGTTTTATTTGAAACGGAAGAGTGAATTTCTAGGTGAAATAGCGCACAATCTTTTTTCACATATAGGAGGCAAAGAACGTATTATGAGCAGCGTACAGAAAGCAACAGACGTAATCTTAATTGGTGCCGGGATCATGAGTGCAACATTGGGTTCTTTTCTGAAGGAGCTTGCTCCTGAGTGGGAGATCAAGGTTTTTGAGAAGCTTGCGGGTGCAGGGGAAGAAAGCTCTAATGAGTGGAATAATGCGGGTACAGGCCATGCTGCCTTGTGCGAGCTGAATTATACGCCAGAGAAGCCGGATGGCTCTATTGATATAAAGAAAGCGATTAATATTAACGAACAATTCCAGCTGTCACGCCAGTTTTGGTCTTATTTAGTCAAAAAGGACCTTATCCGCAATCCTCAGGAATTCATCATGCCTATACCGCATATGAGCCTTGTGGAAGGTGAGAAAAATGTAGAATTCCTGCAAAAACGATTTAAAGCGCTTTCAGGTGTCCCGCTTTTTCAGGGCATGGAATTCTCAAGCGACCCCAAGAAATTAAAGGAATGGATTCCTCTTATTATGGAGGACCGGAAATCAAACGAACCGATCGCCGCCACAAAAATTGATTCCGGTACAGATGTGAATTTCGGTGCTTTGACTAGGATGCTGTTCGACTATTTAAAGAAGCAAAATGTAGAAATGAATTACAAGCATACGGTAAAGGATATCAAACGCAACAGCCAGGGCTTATGGGACGTGAAGGTGAAAAATCTTGAAAGCGGCACTGTGGAACACCATACTGCCAAGTTCGTTTTCATCGGAGGCGGGGGCGGCAGTCTGCCGCTGCTGCAGAAAACCGGGATTCCTGAGTCGAAGCGAATCGGGGGCTTCCCTGTCAGCGGACTCTTCCTTGTCTGCAATAACCCTGAGGTCATTGCCAGGCACCATGCCAAGGTATACGGGAAAGCAAAGGTCGGAGCGCCGCCAATGTCGGTTCCGCATCTTGATACAAGGTATATCGATAACAAGAAGTCCCTGCTGTTCGGGCCTTTTGCCGGTTTCTCGCCTAAGTTCCTGAAAACAGGCTCTAATTTTGATTTAATCGGATCTGTTAAACCGAATAATGTCTTTACCATGCTGGCAGCGGGAATGAAGGAATTCCCTTTGACCAAGTATTTGATCGAGCAGGTGCTGCTGTCGCATGAGAAGCGGATCCAGGAGCTGCGCGAGTTCATCCCGAATGCCAGGAGCGGTGATTGGGATACGGTCGTAGCCGGCCAGCGCGTGCAGGTCATCAAGGACACAGAAGCAGGCGGCAAAGGAACGCTGCAATTCGGGACTGAGGTTGTGAGTGCATCAGACGGTTCGGTTGCCGCATTGCTCGGAGCATCCCCGGGTGCATCAACTGCTGTACAGGTTATGCTGGAAGTGCTTGAGAAATGCTTCCCTGAGCAGATGCAGAAATGGCAGCCGAAAATTAAAGAAATGATTCCGTCATTCGGTGTCTCATTAGCCAATAACCCAGCACTTTTCCATGAGATCCAGACTTCGACAGCCGAGACGCTTGGCTTAAGGAAAAAGGAATTGGTTTCCTAGAAAAATATTATGTTAACTAGATACATCAGGAGCCTTTAATCATGATAAGATTAGAGGTTCTTTTTTGCTTTTATTACAAGAAAGAAAAGAGGTTAGAACAATGGATTACATAAAAACGATGCGAAAATGGATCGGACACGAAACGCTGTTCACTGCTGGCTGCGGCATCATCATTGAAAACGCGGGTAGAATCCTGCTTCAGCACCGCACAGATGAGGACAATTGGTGCATACCTGGCGGAGTCATGGAGCTGGGAGAAACATTTGAGCAGACGGCTAAAAGAGAAACCTTTGAAGAAACAGGACTGGAGGTTCACGAACTGGAGCTGTTCGGAATTTACTCTGGGGAAAAGTGCTTTGTTGAATATCCTAATAAAGACAGGGTATTCAGTGTCCAGATTATATTTAAAACCAGCAGAGTCAGCGGGACTTTAAAACAGACTGGAGACGAAAGCAGGGAACATCGGTATTTTGAGAAGAGCGGTCTGCCAGGAAATTTAAATCCAAGGCAGAAGGAGTTTATTCAAGATTGGGCTGAGGGGAAGAAGACACCTGTACTGGATTAAAATGAATAAATCATCTGGATGCAGGCATCCCTACAACTTGAAGGATTAGTTGATTTTTGAAAAGTCCTGCAGACTTGCGGGGCTTTTCTTTATTTACAAGCAATCCGCAGACTAAACCATAGTATTTTGAAATAATTTAGTCATCCTTAATTCTTTCTTTAAAAATTCTTTACTATTTCCTCCTATACTGGTTCTTAATTAAGCAAATAAATAGGAGGAAAGATAATGGAAAAATCGATTATGTTCACTATTGAATCATGGTATGTGCTGGGCCCGCTCTTTTTATTGGGGATCCTGGTCCTGGCGGTCTGGGGAAATCGTCAAAAAAGGAAGGTGACCATTGCTCAATATGCTGTTTTATTGTCATTTGGAATATACTTGCTTTGCGTGATCCATCTTGTATTTTTCCCGATAGATGTCAATATAGGAAGGTATGCGAACCAGACAAAGTGGTATCAGACTGTGAACTTTATACCTGTGCTGACAATTGATATAACGACTTTTATGCTGAATGTTCTTATGCTTGTGCCGTTCGGGATGTACCTTCCGTTCCTGAACAGGAGAATAGCTTCCTATAAAGACGCTGCAAAGCTCGGCTTTGCATTGAGTCTTGCTTTTGAATTGGTTCAGCTGCTGATCAGGGTTACGCTTGGAAGCGGCAGAAGCACGGATGTGAATGATCTGCTGGCAAATACAGCAGGAGCTATATTTGGATTTTTCATAGTGAAAAGCTTGTTTAAAATGAAGTTTATTGGCGGTCTGCTGAAACAGTTTCAGCTGCATGAAAAGAGGGGAGAGTCAGTCATTGACGAGAATATTGGTTGTTGATGATGATCAGCATATTGCAGAGCTGATTGAGGTGTACTTAAAGAATGAAGGCTATGAGATCAGCAAAGCAGGAGATGGGGTTGAGGCGTTGAACAGCTTCGGCAAAAGCCAGCCAGATTTGATCATTCTGGATATTATGATGCCTGAGATGGACGGGCTGTCTTTTTGCACACAGGTAAGGAAATGCAGCCAGGTGCCTATTCTGATGGTGAGTGCGAAGGTAGAGGATATGGACAAAATCGTGGGCCTGATGACCGGCGCCGATGACTATATGAGCAAGCCATTCAATCCGCTGGAGCTCACAGCAAGGGTAAAGGCCTTGCTGAGGAGAGCAAACTATACCCAGCCGGAAAATGCAGAGGCCGTTCTGCAAATCGGCCCCCTTGCGATTGATAAACAAAAGCATCTTGTGCTGGCTGAAGGGCACAGCGTTAAGCTGACGTCCATTGAATTTGAAATTTTCTATCTGCTGGCAAGAAACCAGGGCCGTGTTTTTTCCTCTGAAGAAATATTTGAAAGTGTGTGGAATGAACCAGGTGAGGGGTCCAATAAAACTGTTATGGTTCATATAAGCAACCTGCGCGAAAAGCTTGAAGCAGCTTTACCAGGCGAAAAAATCATTAGAACGGTATGGGGAGTGGGGTACAAAATTGAGAGATAATCTGAAGTGCCTTCTAAGGTTTATTCCCAAATGGAAAATTGCGATGTATATCACCCTCTCTTTTTTCCTTTCACTGGCTGTTGCCGCCCTGCTATTGCCGGCTGTCTGGTATATAGAGGACAATTCAAGATTTGCTGAAAGCCTGCTGTTCCTTTTATCCTACGGAAGGTCATTTGTGATTCTCGTTTTTTATATAATCCTGATGGCAGGGTTCCTGCTGCTTTTTTACCTATACGAAAGAAAACGGTATCTCAGCTTTTATTTGAGAAAGCTGACAAAAGAAGTTCAGCAGGTGGCTTTTGAAGAGGGCCCTGCTCTATTATCCGGCAGCGGCGAATTCAGCAGGCTGGCTGAGGGGATCCAGGCTATCTTCACTAAGTCTGAGCAGGCTATTGGAGAAGTAAGAAAAGCAGAGCAGCTGAAAAATGAACTGGTGACCAATGTGGCCCATGATCTAAGATCGCCGCTCACTTCAATCATCGGCTATTTAAATTTAATCAATGAAGACCGCTATAAGGATGAGGTTGAGCTGCGCCATTATATCCAGGTCATTACTGAAAAGACTGCTGGTTTGCACTCCCTGATAGACGATATTTTCGAGTATACGTACATGCAGAACCAGCAGGCCCTGTTTGAAAAGCATCCGATCGACCTGGAGGAAATGATGAATCAGCTCGCCGTTCAATCCCGTGTGCAGCTGGAGGACGCGGGAATGGAGTGGCGGCAGTTCCTGGAAGATGAACATCCAATTGTTCACGGAGATGGCGGGAAGCTTATCCGGGTCTTCGAGAACCTGATCCAAAACGCTGTCCGGTATGGCAAAGATGGAAAGTATCTGGATATCATTTTAGGAGGCACAGGCGATATTGTCGAGATACAGGTTGTCAATTACGGAACTGCCATCCCGGCGGCTGACCTGCCTCATATTTTTGAACGGTTCTTCCGGGTCGAAAAATCCCGTTCTCACTTTACTGGAGGCTCGGGGCTTGGTTTGGCCATTGCAAAGAGCATTGTAGAGCTGCATGGAGGAACAATTGATGCAGCAAGCAGCGCGGGGAGGACAGCTTTTATCATCAAACTGCCAAGAGGATATAGCGAAGACCAGCAAATTATTGCCTCCCAAACAGTATAAGTAGTTCCGTTTCGGGGAGAAACATACGAAATATCATACTGATTAACAGACCAGATCGCTTATGATTTGGTCTTCCTTTTTCGCAGGAAAATATCATATTGACAATCACTATTGTCAAGCGGTCTTATTTTGCTGAATGGTAGGCTGTTTTCCTTCTTCTAATAAAGGAAACTGTTTTAGTTCATTACTCTTTCTTTATCTTCTCAAAGCTATCCAGTTTTATAATGCTGTGTGCAGCATAATATAGAAAAAGAAAAATAAAAAAGTCGTACAAAGTTGACCAATTTTTAGGATTATAGAAGTCAATGGCATTGAAAAGATTCATGCCTGCAAATGCAGCAAGTGCAGAAAAAATCACACCTTTTAGAAACGAATTCATATTTGGCTTAATCTGCAATGTAAACATAATTCCTACAGGTGCTAAAGAAAAGTGATAGGGTAAAAATAAAAAGGGAGCTAAAGGGATGATGACCATCGGATAAGACCAAAGCCCCGTTGATAAAGCAGCGAGGTCGATTGTTAGTGACAAAATAATCGTCAATAATCCGCCTAAAAGCAAACGTCCAGTGCTTTCCCTTTTTCTTAGGAAAAACCAAAGTATCCATGGGATTATAAAGAGCCCAATACCAAGCCACCACTGCCATGTAAATAGGAAATCCTCCAGCAAAATCTCCGCAAAAT
This sequence comes from Bacillus infantis, assembly GCF_050107595.1. Lineage (GTDB taxonomy): Bacteria > Bacillota > Bacilli > Bacillales > Cytobacillaceae > Bacillus_AB > Bacillus_AB infantis_C. The sequence goes on along the minus strand of NZ_JBNILH010000017.1, from coordinate 30,194 downwards.
GTGAATTGGTATCAGTAAATTGATTGTACGCTTTTTCTGACTGGGTCAGTCCTTCCTTGAAGCACATATCTCATTCACCTCGAAATATTAGTGATTATATTTTTCACCACTTTATGGAACTTATGTATGGTTAGCTGGCATGTTAGTAAAGAATGCGCCCGGCAACTATAGACATGACCAGGTTAAATTTAGGATTTTTTAAAACCTCTCGTTGACTTCCTTTACCTCAAGTGATAGACTCGACTTAATTACAGATATTAAGAGTCTTTAATATCTTTTTTGTACAAGGAGGTTATTATGAAATATTCAAACGCGACAAACTATGCTCTTCATACGATGGTCCATCTAATGCTGGAGCCTGGGGAAGGCACAGTGGGAGTACAGGAATTAGCAGAAATGCAGCATCTTTCCCCGACGTACCTTTCTAAGGTTTTAACCAAACTTGCGAAAGCGGGCTTGATCGAATCAACTCCTGGTGCAAAGGGAGGTTATAAAATTTCCAGAACAAAACATGACATATCCTTTTTAGATGTTATTCATGCGATTGAAGGAGAGACTAGCTTATTCGATTGCTCCACTCACCATGAAGGCTGCTTGATTGAGAACGTCATGAGACAGGCAGAGGAAAATATGAAAAGTGAACTGGCATCAAAGCTTCTAATCGATATCGCTAAAGAGGCAGAATCACAACGGTAATAAGAAAATATTAAATTCATTGAGGGAGTGAACAAAATGGTATTAGACTGCGCGGTGATTGGCGGAGGCCCGGCTGGGTTGAATGCTGCTTTAGTGCTGGGAAGATCAAGACGTAAAACGATCCTGTTTGATGACAACAAACCGAGAAATGCAGTAACTTCTGAGTCCCACGGGTTTATCACAAGGGATGGTATACATCCGCAGGAATTCAAAAGGATTGCTCAAGGAGAATTAAGCAAGTACCCGAACGTGAGGCTTGAACGGCAAAGGGTGCATCGTATAAATAAAGAAAACAGCTTGTTTCAAGTAGAGACAGAAAACGGTGAAGTATATAGTGCCAAAAAAATTATAATCGCAACAGGATTCAAGGAAATTCTTCTGGATATTCCAAATGCGCAAGAGTTCTATGGCAAGAGCCTGTTCGGCTGTCCTTACTGTGATGGCTGGGAATTAAGAGATCGGCCGCTGGCAGTGATCGCTGAAAAGCAGCAGGCGGCGTTTCATATGGCAAAAGTGGTGTCTAACTGGACGAATGATTTAATTATTTTTACGAACGGCAGGAAAGTCCTTTCGCTCGAAGAAAAAGCATTGCTCAAAAATAATGGCATCGGTATTAACGAAAAGAAGATTTCCTCACTCATTGGAAAAGAGGGGCTGCTGGAAAAAATCCAGCTTGATGATGGAACTACAGTGCTTCGTGAAGGAGGGTTTATTGCCTCGGAATGGAAACAGGCTGCTTCTTTTGATTCACTAGGCTACACACTAAATGAGCAGGGAGGGATTACAACTGACAGTTGGCAGCGCACGAACACAGAAGGGCTGTATGCCTGCGGGGATACGCGAATTGCCGGTGCTTCCCAGTTAATCATTGCGGCAGCGGAAGGCAGTATGGCTGCCATTGCTGTGAATGCAGCTCTTATAGAAGAGAGATATAGCCAGGAAAAATAAAAGTCAAAAATAGGAGGAATTATATGATCCATCACTCGCATGGCAAGCACGATAAAGGAAAAGTATCATACTTGGAAAGTCCCGAGCGAAGAAAGGTATTATCTCCCGAACAATTACTGAACATGATTCCTTTAAAGGAAAATGATAGCATGCTGGATTTTGGCGCTGGGACCGGTTATTTTTCCATCCCTGCAGCTAAAAGGATTAAGGGCAACGTATATGCGCTGGATATCGACACGGCTATGCTGGAAATCATAAGTGAGAAAGCTTTGGAGGAAAAGGTGACAAATATTGTCCCGGTACTGGGGAGTATGGAGGCACTTCCTTTAACAGACAGTTCTATTGATATCATTATCGCTTCTCTGGTCCTGCATGAAATTCAGCCGCTTGCACCGCTATTACAGCAAATGAAAAATGTACTGAAAAAAGAAGGTTATCTAATATGTCTGGAACTTGAACCAAAGAAAAGTTCTGGGAAAGCGCCGAGAATTTCCATGGAAGGAATGGAGCGTGAAATGATAGAAGCAGGATTTAAAGTAACTGAGAAATCCTTTCCAGCAGCATCTTTATACATGCTAATTGCACAGAAAACGGAATAAGCAGATATTTTTTTATCTAATTAAGGATATTAAGTGTCTTTAAAGTATTTAATTATAAAAGTTACGTGGTCTTTCCTTATATTGAGGGGAGACCCTTTTTTATGTCACAAACGCGGCAAGTTAGTATGTAATATACATCAAACCTGGGAACGAAATTATGGAAGATCGACCCAAAACAGATAGCATTAAAATAAGCGGAGAATTTCCGGTTAGGCTGCTGGATATGGCACGGGTTGGTGTAAATAAGCGTAGAAATTCCTGTTAAGAAGAGCGAAGTCACCTATTTTCCTGTTTTTTGATCTGATAGCCGGAATTTCTCCGTTTATTTTGGCTATTTTTAGAGTTTTTTTGAAATAGGGGGAGTTTCTCCTCTTATTTTTTCAGCCTGTCACTGATTCCCTTAATCAGGTACAAGAGGACCGTTCTCTACTTACCGCCTATAGGAGACGTTAATTTTTGACAGCATGATCCCTGATATCCCTCTAAATCAAGGGATATCCTTATTGACGGACTATTTTCTATTTTGATTCATTTTATCCCTGCCGGCTCTTATGTGTATAATAGTAGATTGGAAATGTACATGTATTCATAGAAGAGAAATCAATGATTGATTGAATAAATAAGAGAGAAAGGAGTACATATACATGAGCGGAAATGCAGTACTTGAAAAACAGGACGGATTGAAAGATTTGAAGAAAAGCCAGGATGTGAAGCAGTTCAAAAAGCACTGGAGTGAACTGAGTGTCCCTTTTACACTGAATGACGGGCTGAGTGCTTTCACGAAGGGTGAACTTGATCAAATAAGAAGAAACCTGGCCATAAAAAATGCGAGCAGCCTGAAAAAGGCTGAGCTGATCATCCTGCTCGAGGAGAAAATTGCTGAAAGCCTTGAAAGCATTCCTCTTAGCTGGGACAGCGAAAGGTTTAAGCTGCTGCTGGATATTGCCGAAAGTGGCGGAATAATGCCGGCACCAGGTCTGGAAGCACAGCAGATTGAATACTTCCGCGGAACTGGCCTTATTTACAGCGGTATTGTTGAAGGGGAGCCAGTTCTGGCTGTACCGGATGCACTGGTAGAAAAAGTAATAGAATTAAAAAACAGCATACATATCAGATCTGCCGTCAGCAAAAATACAGAATGGATCAGGCTTACAGGCGGGCTTCTGTATTATTACGGAACCCTGTCAGCTATTCAGCTTGCAGAGTTCCTTGAAAAATACTTAAAACATCCTATACAGCTAAAAGATTATACGAGCATTATTGACGAAGCTAACTCTTACCGCACAGAATTTCAGAGCAGTAAAGATGGCTATTCTAATAAAAGGGTGTTTGATGCTAGACGAGTGATCCATGAGCATCAGGCAAGGAAGAATCTATCCTATTATCCTTTCACCAAACAGCAGATAATGGCGGCTGGTGAGCCTGGTTTTGTGGAAAGAAATAAAAGCTATATGCAGCTCGTCCAATTCCTGTCGCAGCATTTCGAAATTTCTAAAGAAGATGCAGACCAGGTGGCAGAAGAGTGTATTTTTGCTACACGGGTAGGAGATACACCTGAAGATCTGATGAAATACCTAACAAGCATGTTTAAATTCGACAGTGTTGAGAAACTGCAGGCACTGATGGACATAGTGGTGGAACTGATGAACGGCACAAGGGAATGGTTCCTAAAAGGCTATACCTCCATGGAGCTGAGCAGCATGGAGAAAAAGCAGTTAAAGCCGCTGCCGGCTGCCAATAGAGACACCAATACTGAAGCTAAAGTCGGCAGAAATGATCCTTGTCCATGCGGAAGCGGGAAAAAGTACAAGAAATGCTGCGGAAGATAATGATAGTTAACTAACTTAACCGATGAAATGAAAGACGCCTGCCCTGATCAGCCAGTGGCAGGCTCTTTTTGTGCTGGCTGAATTTATTAATATTTTTTGCAAAAACTTCATTCATCCCTCACATTTTCACATTATATTGTTTTATAGAATTTGATTATGAAAGGATTACAGCCTCTATGGAAAATAAAACAAAACCGGAGGGCTCCCTCTATAAAACGGTTTGGAGATGGCATTTTTATGCCGGCATTATTTTTGCACCTTTCCTGATCATTTTGGCAGTGACAGGATCGGTCTACCTGTTCAAGCCGCAGATTGAGCAGGTGATCTACAAGGAATATTATGAAGTCCAGCCGCATGGGGAGCGGATGCTTCCTTCACAACAGCTTGAAGAGGTTAAGAGTCTGTATCCTGATGCTTTTATATCGAAATACCGGCCTGGAGAGGAAGACACCCGGTCCAGTGAAGTAAGCATCATGAATGGGGAAGAATCTCTTACCGTATTTATTGATCCTTATACGGGAAAGTCATTGGGGACATTGAACTATGATGACCGGATCATGAACAAAATTGAAGAGATCCATGGTGAACTGATGGCAGGCACCATTGGCGACCGTATCGTCGAATTGGCTGCCTGCTGGGCGGTTGTCCTGATCGTGACCGGCCTGTATTTATGGTTTCCGAGAAAACGAAAAGGGTGGTCAGGTGTACTGCTTCCCCGTTTGAATAAAGGAAAAAGAGTTTTCAGAAGAGATTTACATGCGGTGCCCGCATTTTGGGTCACAGCAGGAATGCTTTTCCTGATTATGACCGGCCTGCCCTGGTCAGGCTTCTGGGGAGTGAACTTCCAGAACTGGGCCACGAACACAGGGGATGGATATCCGCCTTCCGTCTGGACCGGCAGTGCTCCTGAATCTGCAGTAAAAACGAAGGATATTGCAGAAGTGCCGTGGGCAGCCGAGAATCTGGAAGTGCCAAAATCGGAAGTGGAAGGCTTTATCCCGCTTTCCATCAATGATGCAGTCACGATTGCCCAATATGAAGGCATGGATCCGGGCTATACAATTATTTTCCCTTCAACGAAGGAAGGCGTGATTACACTTTCTGCTTTTCCGGCAAAGGCCCAGGATGAAGCCACCATCCATCTGGATCAGTACTCGGGTGCAGTGCTTGCCGATTATCGCTATGATAATTACGGCTTTATCGGTAAACTGGTTGCCTGGGGAATCACCCTTCATAAAGGAACCCAGTTTGGACTGATCAATCAGCTTACAAGCCTGTTCATTTGTCTGGGCATCATTTTTGTCGCCGCCAGCGGTCTGTATCTCTGGCTGAAGCGGAAGCCGAAAAAAGGAATGGGCGCCCCTGCAGGCCCTTCAGCATTAAAAATGAAGGTGTTCCTGCTTATATTGATTGCACTGGGCATCATTTTTCCGCTTGTCGGCCTGTCGCTCATTGTGGTCTGGCTTGTGGACTGGCTCATCATCAGGCGGATTCCAGCTGTCAAAAAATTCATGAATGCATAAGGGAGTCTTAATGTGAAAAGAGTTTTATTTTTAATCGTAATGGGAGTGCTGCTTGGCGGCTGCTCCCTTGATGAAAATGCGGAGGAATTGTATAAAATAGAGCAGCCGCTACAGGCAGAAATTATCCTGCCTGAATCATTTGCTGCCGGTGAAAATGTCCCCATCCGGGCAGTGCTCACCCAAAACGGCAAGAAAGTGGCTGGTGCAGATTATGTCCATTTCGAAATCTGGAAGCGGGACGGGACTGTCCATTATCCAATGGAAGAAGCGGCTGACGAAGGAGAAGGAGTTTATCAGCTTGCCAAAAAGTTTGAACAAGATGGGGTCTACACAATTAAAGTGCACGCAAGCAGCGCCGGCTCGCTCATCATGCCGCAAAAGCAGTTTGTTGTTGGGGAACTTACAGAAGCCGAGCTGGAGGAGCTGATGAAAGAAGGGGAGGCGCCTTCCGGCAGTCATGAGGGACATCATTAAAAGTGAAGGAGAGGATTCATTGACGGGTTCAATGTTTTTTTCTGAATAGAGAATGTCACCACTCATTATGATGATGGATTTGTCAATTTTATGGTAAAATATCCTAAAGGAGGCCGGATTCATGACCTTTTATAAAAAGTATTATTTAGGATATCTTGTTTTTGTCCTGCTATTGCTGGTTGTTTATGTTACGATTCCAGCTGAATACGGCTTTTACGCTCTTATGGGACTAACAATACTGTTTGGATTGTATCAATTCAGGATTTTGCCGAAGAAAAGCAAGAAAATCAAGAATCATTAGCGAATTTGTATTTTGGCTGCATTACCCATTTATAGGGGGCAGCCATTTTTATTGAAGTTTTCACCTTGTCTCATTCAAAGGCTTCACAATTGAATCCGACTGCCTGTGCCTCATAATTTCTAGCAGCTGCTGGGCCATATAGGATGGGCTGTACTTGAATCCGCCATTGACCCATTCAACGATCATGCCTAGGATGGCATATGCCTGGTAGCTGGCCTGCATTTCACGATTGATCTGCGGAACCGGAAAGGGATTATCCAAATCATTCAAGGCGAGGTCCTTAAGGACAAGGCAAAACTGGGCTTGAAAGCCTGCCATAGTGTTCGACTGGACTATCAGCGAATAAAAACCTGAAAATCTGCTCACATGGTCGAATACCTTGATGGCTGATGTAGTGAGCTTATTGACTTCGAGCACTTCCATACCTTTATAAGGCTCTCTGAAAGATTCAATCAGATCGGCGATCACCTCATCAATCATCTCCTGCAGCAGATCCTCTTTATACTGATAATGCTTATAAAATGTCCCTCTGTTCAGGTCTGCATGATTAACGATTTCAGTGATTGATATATCCTTGAAATCCTTCTCCTTCATCAGGCTGACGAGCGCTTCCTTCAGTGCCCGCTTGGAACGGAGTATTCTTCTGTCAGTATAATCATCTTTAATAGACATAAAAGGCCTCCCTTGTTCAATAAGTCTGGTAATTCAACAGGCTTGTATTCCTTTGTTCATTAACAGACATTCTTCCTCTCTTTTGCTGATTGAACAGCTTCCTTAAGTAAAATTATACTATAAGTAGCAGTTCGTTAGTAAACAGCTGTTCATTAAATAGGATACATTCTATCATTTGGAGGAATGGATATGAGACTTCAAAACAAAACAGCAGTTGTAACAGGCGCAGCATCAGGAATGGGAAAGGCGATCAGCGTCCTGTATGCAAAAGAAGGAGCAAAGGTTGTCGTATCTGATATAAATGAAGAAGCTGCCAGGCAGACAGTGGAAGAAATCAAGTCTGCAGGCGGGGAAGCTTTCGCTGTTAAAGCGAATGTGGCGAATGAAGAAGATATTCAGCAGCTGATCGACAAGGCGGTCGAGGCTTACGGTACATTGGATATTCTCGTGAATAACGCCGGGATCATGGATAATTTCGAACCGGCAGGCGATATTACAGATGAGAATTGGGAAAGGGTTTTTGCCATTAACACGACAAGTGTGATGCGGGCAACGAGAAAGGCCCTCCAGGTCTTTTTGGAGAACAAGTCAGGCGTCATCATCAATGTAGCTTCAGCAGGCGGCCTGCAGGGAGCGAGGGCAGGTGCAGCCTATACTGCCTCCAAGCATGCAGTCATAGGCTTCACAAAAAATACAGGCTTTATGTATGCGAATGAAGGAATCCGCTGCAATGCGATCGCACCGGGCGGCGTTGAAACCAATATCAGCAGCTCCATGACCAATGTCAATCCATTCGGAATGGGCCGGATTCAGCCTGGACTTGCTGTCAATCCGCGTGTAGGCAAGCCAGAGGATATCGCTAAAATTGCCCTGTTCCTGGCATCAGAAGATTCCAGCTTTGTGAATGGGACTGTCATTACTGGTGATGCAGGTTGGACGGCATTTTAAGAAAGAGGTCTGTGGAAGGAAGAATTCATCCTTCCGCAGGCCTATTTTTAATTTTAGTGAAAAAGTCCTCCTTTTTTATCTCAAGTAATTTATTTTAGACCAGAAGAGCTTCAAAAAAAGAGGTTTTCCCAACTTTTTAATGACACCTTTCACAAAATCAGTAAAATCCTATTATTTTTTGCTTCACTTTTTTTCGAAAACCGATTCTCTCAGCTATAAACCTGAAGGATTTCTTTCCATTGTCCCAAGATAGCTTTCCCAATTCAATATTGAAGGGAAACTGGAAGAAATAGAAGAATACCTCCTTTGAATAAAAATTCAAGGAGGTATATCTATGAAAAAACAGTTGAAGGTCTTATCATTATCATTGCTCAGCACCCTTGTAATCAGCTCAAGTGCTTATGCCGGGGCCGGGGAGCACCATCATGAGCATCCGACAGATGCCTTACAATACATTGGAGATTCCTTGCCGAAAGCAGCGGATTTCAAGGATCTTGAAGAAGAAGCCATTGTGGAAAGAGATACATCAGTCAGTATCCTTAATGAAAAGGGCACTGTGACTGGAATTATGAAAGCAGACAAAAATACACAGGATGGAAAAGCCTCGCCTCAGGATACGGGCGCCCGGAAGGTGACAGTCCTTGCTGTGGCAGATGAAGAGTACCGGAGCGCCTATAGCGATTGGCAGACCCGGATCCAAAATATTATTGAAACCGCTGACAATGCTTTTAACAGGGACCATGGCGTGGACTTTGTTGTTCAGGCGGTCGCAAGCTGGAGTTCACAGGGATCGAACAGTTCACAGATTCTCAGCGATCTGCAAAGGGACTGGGATGGGAGAGGCTATGATTTCGTAGCCGGTTTTACAAGAGACTCTGCTTTTGATGCAGGCGGTATCGCTTATGTGTACCAGGCAGCGCCATCAGGAAGTGCCATCAGTGTGAATCTGGACCAGGGGACTGCCAATACAGCCAAGGCAGCGCAGCATGAGTTCTCCCATAATTTCGGTCTCGGCCATGATGCACAGGGGAGCGGGATCCGCTGCATCATGAACTATGACTATTCTTACTCCATCGACTATTGGCACTCTCAGCATAATTCACAGATTGCAGCGAATAAATATTGGTATGGGAATTAGCAGACCTGCTCCTCCAATTTTGGGGGAGCTTTTTTTCAGTTCGGCGCCTCAAACTTGAAAAGGCTGCATAAAAGACAGCAGATATTGAATTATTTCATTAGCAGGCTTGTCTGCTGAATACTGGTTATAAGTTTTGAACTGGCCTTTGGTTATTACTATCATTTTATCGGGAGAATGAATGGCATTCTTACCGAAAGGAAAAAGAGCTTTAGGATGGGATTAACGGGGGTCCAGAAAAGAGCTGCATTAAACTATATTAAAATAGTTTTTTGGACGCGTTTTATACTGATAATACTCCTTCTTTCCAAATATCTCCTAATGTTTTATTTGGATGTTCACTCTAAATAACCTTGTTCCATTGACGATATTAAGATTAAGAAATTATTCTTAATATAATATATTTGGAGGAAACTAGTGAAAATTAAAACGCGGTTAATCACAACTATTTCAATCCTGGTAGGGTCAATTGTCCTGCTTGGCAGTTTTTCAATCTATGTTATCAATGCACAGGTGAACCGAGCTGACCTGCTTCAGGACAAATTGGAGTTTCAAAAAGATATCATTAAAATCCAATACCGCCTCGCCGGGATTTCAAACGATGAAAGAGCTTTGATTATAACGGGCGATGAGCAGTATGCAGAGAGTATGAATGAGAAGGCAGAGGATGTCCAGTCCCTGATCAGGCAGGCAGAGGGCAAAGCGCTTGAAAAAAAGAATCTTGAGCAGATCGAGAAAATGGAGTCCAGCTTCAACATGTTTTGGGATATCAATCAGAGGGTCATTGGGCTTTATGAAACTGATCCGGAGGCAGCCAGGGACCTTCATTTCGGAGAAGAGCGCATGCTGAGAAAGGATGTGCTCGATCCGGCGGTGAATGAACTCGTGTCTGTGCTGAGTAAAGATGTCGAGCAGATCAATAAGATCAAGGAAGAAAATTCTAAGGGGAGCAAGGAGATTCTTATCGTCCTGGCTGTTGCAGCATCGCTGGCAGGCGGCATTTTAAGCTTCATGCTGCTTCGGTCCATACTGATTCCATTAGGAGCACTCAACAGGCAATTGAATAATATTGCATCAGGAGATGCCGACTTGACACAAAAGGTGGATGTAAAGGGCAACAATGAATTCGGACAGCTGGCCCAATCTTTTAATGCTTTTGTAGGTTCGCTTAGAGGGATGATTGCGCACATTGGCATTTCCTCTGAACAGGTGGCGGCCGCATCTGAAGAGCTCTCTGCAAGTGCTGAGCAGTCAAAAGCTGCGTCAGGGCATATAGCAGAAACGATGCAGACTATTTCCAATCACAACCATATACAAACCGAGATGACTTCAGGCAGCCTGAGATCTGTAGCAGGTTCTCTGGACGGCCTGAAATCTGTGGCTGCCAATACGGATAAAGCTGCGGAGGTATCCGCGGAAATGAGGAAGCAGGCGGAAGACGGAGCTTCTGCGGTTAAGGAAATGCAAAAGCAAATGAATTCAATCAGCCAGTCAGTCGAGCGTGCAGGTGATGGTGTATCTTCGCTGGTTTCAAGTTCAGCTGAGATACAGAAGATTTCCTCGCTGATCGCTGATATTTCAGGACAGACTAACCTTTTGGCCCTGAATGCAGCTATCGAAGCGGCAAGAGCTGGAGAGCAAGGAAAAGGATTTGCTGTGGTTGCTGAAGAAGTGAGAAAGCTGGCAGATGAAACCAATTCTTCAGCCGTGCAGATTCACAAGCTGGTAGCAACGATTCAAGAGGAGTCAAGCGAAACAGTTCAGGACATCCGTGTGGTAAAAGAAAATGTCTCTGCGGGCATCACGCTCTCGGAAGAAACCGTTTCTAACTTTGCCAGGATACTGGTTCAGATTGAGCAGGTAACCTCCCAGATTCAAGAGGCGGCAGTAGCAACCAGATATCTGACAGACGAGTTTGGGGGAGTCCATGAAACCATTGAAGGAATCGCCGCCGGCTCCCAGCAGACACTGGAAAGCTCTGAAACAGCAGCAGCTGCCAGTCAGGAGCAGCTTGCTTCTGCAGAAGATGTATCAAATGCAACACAGTCCCTCGCCCGATTAGCAGAGGAATTGCAGGAAATGATCTCACGATTTAAATCATAACAAAAAAGGGAAAGCAGACTTTATCGTTTGCTTTCCCTTTTATTTTACTTTTCAGGGAAGCTCCTGATCGCTTTCTCAAGCCTCGCTGTCCCTTCTTCTATCCTGTCAGGCGTCAAGCTGCCGTAACCGAGCATAATTTTATTTCTATGACTGCCTTTCACGATGCTGTAATCCTCCACCGGGTATACCCGGACAGAATGGCTGAAGATCCAGTCCAGCAGCTTTTCGTCAAAAACAATGGAGGGGAATTCAGCAACCAGGTGCATCCCTGCCGCATGACCCCAGATTCTGCAGTCAGGAAAATGGTTTTTCAAGCTGTCCACTAAAGCCTGCCGCCGCTGCTTGTAGATTCTCTTCATCTTCCTGATATGCTTGTCGAAGTGGCCGTCTTTCAAAAAGCGGGCCAGAATCAGTTGTTCGATTCCTGAATGATGTCGGTCGGAATACCATTTTAGGTTCTTAAAATCTGCCAGTAAATCAGCGGGCAGGACAGCATAGCCAATTCTTAGACCAGGAGAAAGAATCTTGCTGAAGGTCCCGACATAAATGACCCTCTCAGGATCCAGTCCCTGAATGCTGTGGACCTGAGAACCTTCATAAGTGAACTCGCTGTCATAATCATCTTCAACTATATAAGTGCTATGTTTCCTCGCATACTCGATCAGCTGGATCCTTCTTTGGATGGTCAATGTACTGCCCAGCGGAAATTGATGTGATGGAAGTGTAAAAATAAAGCCTGGAGGCTCATCCTCAGGAAGATGTTCGGGCTTAAGGCCTTTTTCGTCTACAGGGATAGGGTCCAAAACGGCTCCATGATAGGTGAAAATATTCCTCATTTCATCCGTAACAGGATCTTCAACTGCTATCGATTGCTTATTTTTGACCAGCAGTCCTGTTATAAGCGAAAGCGCCTGTGTGGCACCGCTGGTAATGACAATTTGTTCTGCTGTGCAATTTACACCGCGTGTATGAAACAGGTATCTGGTCAATTCCTCCCTAAGCTCCGGCATGCCTGAAGAATCATGATACCCAAATGCCTGTTCAGCAGCATCAGAGCATACATCCTTTGCCAGCCTGCCCCATACTTTTCGGGGAAAATGATCCATGGCCGGGGTGGAAGCTTTGAAGTCTATGATTTCATCTATTGAATCGGGCAGCTTCTCCTTTTCTTCCCGAGGACGGGCCGTTTCTGACGGCAGAAAGGCTGCACCTGCAGCTATGTATGTCCCTGACTTCGGCCGGACTTCCAGGTACCCTTCTGATGCCAGCTGATCATAGACTTCCAGTGTGATATTACGGGAGACATGCAAAGAGGCTGCCAGCTCGCGTGTCGAAGGAACCTTTTCCCCTTCCTGCAATTCTCCATTTAAAATATATGTTCTCAGCTTCTCATAAATCTGCTGAGTCAATGTTTTTGTGCCCTCCCGGTCAATTTGAAACCACATGAACATCCCTCCAATCCTCTAACTGGTACTATAAAAGCAGTTGTATTGTGGCTCTTTTTCCATCCAGTATATCATGCTATCTTTACAATAACATTAGGAGGGTGATCACATGAAAACAATCGGATTAATCGGAGGAATGAGCTGGGAATCGACAAGCGAGTATTACTCATATATTAACCGCCTTGTTCAGAAAGAATTGGGGGGACTTCATTCAGCCCGCTGCCTGCTGTATTCTTTTGATTTTGAAGAAATCGCTGCCATGCAAAGAAGCGGGGACTGGGAAAAGGCAACTGAAAAAATGATTGAAGCAGCTAAGTTCCTTGAAACGGGAGGAGCAGACTGCATCGTTATCTGCACCAATACCATGCATCTGATGGCGGAAGATCTGCAAAAAGCCTGCAGAATCCCAGTCATACATATTGTTGAATGCGCAGTGGAGGAGATTAAGAAACAGGGCATTGATTCTGTCGGGTTGCTTGGCACCAGGTTCACAATGGAACAGCCTTTTTATAAAAAAATCCTTGAGGCTAACGGCATTGAGGTTCTGGTTCCGGAAGAAGGTGATCGGGAACTGGTTCATGAGGTGATCTTTGAGGAATTATGCAGGGGTGAATGTAAGGGGGAGTCAAAAACTGCTTATCTCGATATCATTCACCGCCTGGAAAAGAAAGGCGCCCAGGGAATCATCCTCGGATGCACGGAAATTCCCCTGTTGATCAGTCAGGAAGACTGCCGGCTGCCTTTATTCGACACAACTTTTATACATGCATCAAAGGCAGTGAAATTCGCACTGGGAAGTCAATATAATCCTTCGAATTCCTGATAATAGAACTGCTGATAAAGGCATTTTTGCTGAAAAATATCATAATATGTCATATCACAATTGGTAAAACAATACAATACTTGAATTATTAGAATTTTAGAGTAAATTAAGAGAGAATCTAATAGCCATTTAAAAGTGCCCATTTTGACAATTGGGATAATAGGGAATCCGGTTAGAATCCGGAGCAGCCCCCGCTACTGTATATGCTGATGAAATTGCCATCATCCACTGGGAAACCGGGAAGGAGGCAAGAGTAAAGTGACGTATAAGCCAGAAGACCTGCTTTTAAATTTCGTTTCTTATTCTTCGGAGGGAAGGCTGGGAATGATTTTTCTTTCTTTTTTGCATGCCAAAAAATGAACAGGAAATCATCTCGCGCCTTAATTCCGGAATATTGGGATTAAGGTTTTTTATATGCTGAAATGAATACAAAAACATAGGTGCATGACAGCTGTGACAGGCTGTCGTGCTTAAAAGGGAAGCCGGTGCAATTCCGGCACGGTCCCGCCACTGTGAAAGGGGAATCCAGCTGCAGCAGCCACTGATGAATGTCGGGAAGGCGCAGCCGGGTGACGATCCTGAGTCAGGAGACCTGCCTTGTTTTTTCTTTCTTTAGCTCCTACGGGTCATAGGTGCTGGAAGACATGATGCATAGGCAATCCTTTTTTGCCTATGCCTGCTTCTGGCACTCTGCCCAATGGGGTTGGAGTGCTTTTTATTTTTTCAAAAAGAAGGAGAGATCATGATGACAACCTGGAATCTGACACGGACGAAAAGCCATGTATTGATCTGCAATGGCTCAAGCTGCATGAGAAAAGGCGGCGAAGAGGTGACAGAGGCCATCCGTGATGAAATCAGCCGGCTGGATCTGGATGCTGAGGTGCATACCACCAGGACAAGATGCAACGGGCGCTGCAAGGATGCATGTGTGGTAGTCGTGTACCCTGAAGGAACTTGGTATAAGGCGGCAACTGAGGAGATTGGCCGGAAAATCATCCGGAATGAGCAAGCCCCTGTCTATGAGCTGAGGGAGTCTATTCTTTATGAATATGAGGAAAGCACTTTCGTTAAGGTGAGCGAAGACTCAATTAAAGGGATTGAGAAGCCTGCAAAAGAGCTGAAGGAAGTCTGACCGCTATGGGACAGCCATTTTGCCAAAAGGAGAGGATAGCTGTGAAAGGTAAGCTGCTGATTGTCGGCTTCGGCCCTGGCAATGCGGAACATATCACAAAAAGGGCGAAGGACGCCATTCAGGAAAGTGACTATATCATTGGCTACAAAACGTATGTAGAGCTGATCCGTGATCTGATCACAGACCAGGAAATCATCAGTACAGGGATGTCGGAAGAGGTATCCAGGGCACAGGCAGCAGTCAGGTATGCTGAAGAAGGGAAGAAGGTTGCCGTCATTTCAAGCGGGGATGCAGGGGTCTATGGAATGGCAGGGCTTGTCTATGAAGTGCTGATTGAGAAAGGCTGGAGGGAATCAGACGGTGTCGCCGTGGAAGTGATCCCCGGGATATCGGCCATCAATTCATGCGCTTCCCTGATCGGAGCTCCGGTCATGCATGATGCCTGCACTATCAGCCTAAGTGACCATCTTACTCCGTGGAGCATCATTGAAAGGCGGATTGAAGCGGCAGGCATGGGAGATTTTGTCGTTGCTTTGTATAATCCGAAAAGTGGCAGGCGGACGAGGCAAATTGAAGAGGCACAGAGGATTTTGGCTAAATACCGTTCGCCTGAAACACCTGTCGCCCTGATAAAAAGCGCTTACCGAGACAGTCAAAACGTTGTTATCACCAATCTCAAGGATATGCTTGAATTTGATATCGGCATGCTGACGACCGTGATGATCGGGAATTCATCAACCTTTATTTACGATGGCAAAATGATCACCCCAAGGGGCTATCAGCGAAAATACACTTTGGATGCTGCAGAGCAAAGGCTCCGTCCGCACGAACGGCTGAGGCCGGAAAATGAGCCATGGGCCCTTCACGAGGGGAAAGCGGAGCAGCCGTCCGTTCAAAAGGCTGGTAAGCATAGTGCTTCACCTGCCGAGCTGGCCATGGAAGCACTGGAAAGAGCGTCTGGAAAGTCATACAGAAAACAGGAAGCCCTCAGTCCGTCGCCGTCTATGCTCCATGTTCCGGAGAAAGCCGCAGATACTTTTGAGCTGGCTGTAAGTCCGGGAATCGCCAACAAAAAGTTTACCCCAAAACAAATGATAACACTGGCTGAAGTGGCAGGCGAAGAGGGGACGATGGAATATACACCTCATCACCAGATATTGCTGCGGATCCCGACAAACAATCCTGAGTCCGTCACTATGAAGCTCGAAAAGGCAGGATTCCTTCTGGCTCCGGTTGGAGATGTCTTTCAATTGAAGGCCTGCGACTTCTGTGAAGGGGAAAAAGGCGCTTCCATACCATATGCCGAGGAGATTCAGGCGAAGCTTGGCGGGATCCAGCTCCCGAAAGAGCTGAAGCTTGGATTCAATGGCTGCGGTATGGCCTGCTATGGAGCAGTGAATGATGATATCGGCCTTGTATTCCGAAAAGGCAAATTCGACTTGTTCCTTGGTGCCAAGACAGTTGGCCGGACCGCTCATCCCGGGCAGGCAGCTGCGGAGGGCATACCGCCCGATCAAATCGTCGGCGTGATTGAAAGCATTGTCCGGGAGTACAGGGAAAACGGTCACCCGAATGAGCGCTTTTACAAGTATTTCAAGAGGGCCAGACAAGTTCAGGGCTTTAAGCATAAAGATATCGCTCCGGTTATCGAATTGGAGCCAGCCCCTTGCGGCGAATAACTATACAGGAGGAGAGAAGTTCATGAGAGCAGTATTGCTGGTAGGCCATGGAAGCAGAGATCCCGAAGGAAATGTCCAGGTAAGGGAATTTATCAGGGAGCTTGAGCCCAGGCTCGATTCCTCGCTTTTGGTAGAAACATGTTTCCTTGAATTTGAAATGCCGACAATCAGCCAGGGAATACAAGCTTGTGTAAGAAAAGGAGCCAAGCATATTGTCGTTATCCCGATCATGCTCCTTCCGGCAGGACATTCCAAGATTCACATTCCTGCGGCGATCGATGAAGCAAAAGAGCATTATCCCGGCGTACAGTTTACATACGGCAGACCCATCGGCATTCACGAGGAAACTTTTGAAATCAGCAAGACCCGGCTTGAAGAAGCCGGTGAAAACTGGCGGGAGAGTGACGAAGGGACAGCTGTCATCCTTCTTGGCAGAGGGGGAAGCGATCCGGACGCAAATAGCGAGCTTTTCAAAATTGGCCGCCTTCTCTGGGAAAAGACCTCCTTTAAGCTGGTTGAACCGGCATTTATGGGTGTTTCAGACCCTCTCATTCAGGAGGGGGTAGAAAGATGCATAAAGCTTGGAGCAAAAAGAATCATCATTCTGCCGTACTTCCTGTTTACCGGTATTCTGATCAAAAGGCTTGAAAACATGATGGAAGGCTTTACAGCTGCCCACCCGGAAATTGAATTCAAGCTTGCCGGCTATTTTGGATTTCATGAAAGGCTGCATACCATTATAAAAGACCGGATTGATGAGGCCCTTCTAGGGGATGTGAAAATGAACTGTGATACATGCCAGTATCGCCTCACGGCAATGGAGCATATCGATCACCACCACCATCATGACCATGATCACCATCACCATCATGATCACGGCGATCACCATCATGACCATGCCCACACCCATGCCGGAGAAGAGCATCAGGAAAAAGAGGTTCAAAAGATATGATCCTCTGCCTTGCCGGCACCAGTGATGCAAGAGAACTGGCAGTGGAAATGAAAAAAGCAGGCTATGATGTCATTACTTCTGTCGTGACTGATAATGCTGCGCTGGAGTTGGAAAAGAAGGGGCTGGAAGTACGTGTCGGCAGGCTGTCAAGGGAGGAATTCTCCGACTACATAAACTTACAGAATATCAAAGTGATCGTCGACGCGAGCCACCCTTTTGCTGAGGAGGCGAGCCGGAACAGCATCCAGGCAGCCGCAGATGCAGAAATTCCTTATATTCGCTATGAAAGGGCTTCCCAGTCATTTGAGGATGAGGGGATTACCTTCGTTTCCAGTTATGAGGAAGCAGCAGTGGCTGCGGAAGGAAAGAAGGGTGTCATCATGCTGACGACCGGAAGCAAAACACTGCAGATTTTCACGGACAAGCTTCTTGGAGACCCGGATATCCGGCTGGTAGCCCGCATGCTCCCCCGTAAAGACAATATGGAGAAATGTGCTGAGCTTGGTTTTCCGCAAAAAGATATCGTTGCGATGCAGGGACCTTTCACAAAAGAATTTGATAAAGCCCTGTACAGGCAGTTTGGTGTAACGGTCATGATAACGAAGGAAAGCGGGAGGGCCGGGTCAGTAAGTGAAAAATTGGAGGCAGCAAAGGAGCTCGGAATCGATGTGATTGTGATCAGGCGCCCCGAAATCAGCTATGGAATTAAGTACTCCATTTTTTCAGATGTACTGGACCATCTGGGCCGGCTGGCGCCAAACATAAAAAGGAGGCAGGAAAGTGGACTTTAAGACAGACTTTAAGCCGGTGACTGTTCAGCCGGAAATGATTGAAGTGAAGAGCTTTGAAATGATTGATGAAGAAATTGGCGCACATCCCTATACAGAGGAGCAGTATCCGGTCGTCCGCAGGGTCATCCATGCATCCGCAGATTTCCAGCTGGGGAAAAGCATGCTGTTCCATCCGGATGCTGTCACAGCAGGGATCAAAGCCATCCGGAGCGGCCGGCCGGTGGTTGCTGACGTCCAGATGGTCCAGGTTGGTGTGAGCAAACAGCGTATCGAAAAGTACGGAGGCAGTGTGAAAGTATATATTTCCGATCCTGATGTAATGACGGAGGCAAAGCGCCTGAATACGACAAGGGCAATTGTATCCATGCGGAAAGCGGTCAAGGAGGCGGAAGGAGGCATTTTTGCGATCGGAAATGCCCCGACAGCCCTGCTGGAGCTGATCCGGCTTATTAAAGAAGGCGAGGCCAAGCCGGGCCTGATCATCGGTCTCCCGGTCGGTTTTGTTTCCGCGCCGGAGTCCAAGGAAGAACTGGCCAAGCTTGATGTTCCTTTTATCACCAATGTCGGCAGGAAAGGCGGAAGCACAATAACGGTTGCAGCATTGAATGCCATCTCCCTGCTGGCAGAACAGGTTTAAAGCATGGAAGCGGCCGAAGAGAAAAAGCTTAGGCGGGGGTATACGACAGGTGCCTGTGCAGCGGCTGCCACAAAGGCTGCCCTGACTGCCCTCATTACAAAGGAAGAGCAGCCGGAAGCAACGATTCTTTTACCGGTCGGCGAGTTCGCGACTTTTTCCATGGAGGAATGCCTGTTTGCGGAGGAATCTGTACTGGCTGGTACGGTAAAGGATGGGGGAGATGATCCGGATGCCACCCATGGGGCGCTCATCCAATCACAGGTGTCCTGGCATCCCGGGCAAGGGATCATTCTGGACGGCGGACTTGGGGTTGGGCGTGTGACCAAACCAGGCCTGCCGGTGCCAGTCGGGGAAGCGGCCATCAATCCGGTGCCACGGAAGATGATCCTGGAAGCGGCAAAAGAAGTGCTTGGCCGCTTCGGGGTCCAAAGAGGCATCAAGATCATCATCTCGGTCCCCATGGGGGAGGAGCTGGCAAAGAAAACACTGAACGGCCGCCTGGGAATCATCGGTGGCATATCGATATTGGGGACGAGAGGGACGGTCATCCCTTTCTCCACCTCTGCCTACAAAGCCAGCATCGTCTCGGCCATCAATGTGGCGAAGGTGAGCGGCTGTGATCATGTGGCGATCACTACCGGCGGCAGAAGTGAAAAATATGCGATGCAGCAGTATCCGTTTCTCCCGGAGGAAGCCTTCATTGAAATGGGGGACTTTGTCGGATTTACCCTAAAGCAGTGTAAGCGGGCAGGAATGAAAAAGGTGTCGATGGTTGGCATGATGGGCAAGTTTTCAAAGGTCGCCCAGGGAGTCATGATGGTCCACTCGAAAAGCGCCCCCGTGGACTTTGAATTCCTGGCAGAATTGGCAAGAGCTGCAGGGGCACCTTCTGAATTGGTGGAGAAAGTCATAGAGGCCAATACAGCTTCCCAGGTTGGGGAGATGATGTTGGAAGAGGGGCTCAGCGGTTTCTTTGAACAAATGTGCCGCAGCTGCTGCCTGTCGGGATTAGAGGAAATAAAGGGCGGAATGACAATTGAAACAAGCATTTACACGATGAAAGGAAGCTTGTTGGGAAAGGCGGCAATAGATGGAGAATCCTATTAAAGTGATTGGAATGGGCGAGGATGGCAGAAACACCATTCTGCCGCTTTATGAACAATGGATCTATGAAAGTGAGCTGCTGGTAGGCGGAGAAAGGCAGCTGTCCTGCTTTTCTGACTACCAGGGTGAAACGATAACTATCAAAGGAGGGTTGCGGGAACTGGCCTCAGCCCTGGAAGAGGAAAAGCGGAACACAGTCATTCTGGCTTCAGGCGATCCCCTCTTTTATGGGATCGGCGGATATCTGTCTTCTAAGGTTAAACTGGAAATCTATCCTTTCTTCAGCTCTGTACAGCTTGCTTTTGCAAGAATGAAAGAGAGCTGGCAGGATGCTTATTTTGCAAGCGTGCACGGCCGCAGCATGAAGGGGCTGATCCAGCGGATGGATGGATGCGGAAAAGTTGCATTGCTGACAGACAAGGAGAATAGCCCTTCAAAGATCGCCCGTTATTTGCTTTCATATGGAGCGGAAGAATACCGGGCGTTTGTTGCTGAAAATCTGGGCAGTGCCGGCGAAAGGACAGGCTGGTATTCACTGGAGGAAATGGCCGCCGCCGATTTTTCATCCCTTAATGTAGTAATACTTAAGAAAACCGGATCTTCACCGGAATGGCCGATCGGCATCCCGGATGAAGAATTCCTCCAGCGCAGGCCGGATAAAGGACTCATTACCAAAAAAGAAATCCGGACATTGAGCTTAAGCGAACTGAAGCTGAAAAAGAACAGTGTGGTTTGGGACATCGGCACCTGCACGGGGTCTATTGCGATTGAAGCAGCTAAAATTGCCCGCGAAGGCGCCGTTTTTGCAATTGAAAAGAATGAGCAAGATCTGGAAAACTGCCATCAGAATATGAAGAGATTCAGGACCGATTTCACGGCTGTCTGCGGGAAAGCGCCTGAAGGGCTGGAGGGTTTCCCTGATCCGGATGCTATATTCATAGGCGGCACAGCTGGAGGCATGGAGGAAATACTCGATGTATGCTGCAGCCGCTTAAGGCCGGCTGGGCGGATTGTACTGAACGCTGCCACGATAGAATCACTGGCAGGGGCTGTAAAAGCATTCAAAGATAGAGGGTATGATGCTTCCGTCACCTTGGCGCAGATTTCAAGAAGCAAACCTATACTGCAATTGACACGATTCGAAGCGCTGAACCCGGTGTATATCATCTCAGCGAAGCGGAAGGAGGAAGCATGATGCATGGGACATTATACGGTCTCGGAGTCGGGCCTGGGGATCCTGAGCTGATCACGGTCAAGGCATTCCGTGTTTTGAAGGAATCGCCTGTAATCGCTTATCCGAGAAAGCGGAAGGGAAGCAAGAGCTACGCCCATCAGATTGTCGACGTATACATAGATGCAAATGAAAAAGAAATGCTCGGCCTTGTTTTTCCAATGACAAAGGATCCGGAGATACTGGAAAAAGAATGGAGCGCCACAGTGGAAATGGTATGGCAGAGGCTGGCCGAAGGCAAAGATGTCGCCTTTGTCACAGAAGGAGATCCTTTATTATACAGCACCTTCATCCATATGATGAAGCTGATGAAAGAGAAGCATCCCGAAATCATGATCAAAACCGTGCCAGGCATCTCTTCCATCAACGGGGCCGCTTCAAGGCTGGGCATTCCCCTTGCAGAGGGAGATGACCATGTAGCCATCATCCCTGCCCGCGACGATTATGAGGTGATGAAAAAGGCTCTGCTGGAGAACGACTGTGTCATTTTTATCAAAGTGGCCAAGGTGATGGATGTCATGCTTAAGCTTCTGAGGGAGCTGAATCTTCTGGATAAGGCCTCAGTCGTGACGAAGGTTACATCCGGCGAAGAAATCATATGGAAGATTGATGAATTGGAGCATGCGGAACTTGAATATTTAACACTGATGGTGGTGAGGAAATAATGAAGCTTTACATTATCGGAGCGGGCCCGGGAGCAGCCGACCTGATCACTGTAAGGGGATTGAAGCTCCTGCAGGAGGCGGACTCCGTATTTTATGCAGATTCACTCGTAAGCGAGGACCTGATTTCCCAGGCGAAGGAAGACGCGGAAGTGATAAAGACCGCAGGGATGCATCTGGAGGAGATGGTTGGTGCAATGGCAGAGCGCCTTTTGACAGGAAAAAAGGTGGTTCGCGTGCATACTGGCGATCCTGCTGTATACGGGGCCATTCTTGAACAGATGGCATTGCTGAAGGAAAGGGGCATTGAAACGGAAATCGTCCCTGGAGTGAGCTCGGTTTTTGCTGCAGCAGCTGCTACCGGAGCGGAGCTCACCATACCAGATTTGACGCAGACCGTGATTCTGACAAGGGCAGAGGGCCGGACGCCGGTCCCTGATGCGGAGAAATTGCGGGAATTGGCGCGGCATCACTGTACGGTTGCACTTTTTCTCAGCGCCACTCTGACAAAGAAAGTGGTAAAAGAATTCACCGCAGGAGGATGGCAGGATGATACCCCGGTTGCTGTCATCTATAAGGCAAGCTGGCCTGATCAAAAAATTGTGCGCACCACCCTGGAGAGACTGGACGAAGATATGAAGAAGAATGGGATCAGGAAGCAGGCCATGATTCTTGCGGGCTGGGCATTGGATGAGAAAATCCATGAAAAGGATTACCGTTCAAAGCTGTACGATAAGGAATTCACCCATGGGTTCAGGAAAGGAGTTCCGCATTGATGCTCCAGCTTGAAGAAGGGAAAAGGATAGAGGTTGAAACAAATCATGATTATGCCATCGTTGCCATTACCAAGCACGGGACAGATCTTGCCAGAAAGCTCCAGGATGCCTTTCAGCAGGCGGACCTGTTTTATATGGCCAAATTTGAAAAAGGGGATGAAGAGGAAAGGGGGGCCTTTCTTTTTACAGGAAGTGTCCGGCTACTCCTGCCGGACCTTTTCCGCACCTACAAAGGCATCATCCTGATTATTTCCCTCGGTGCAGTCGTCAGGATGATCGCTCCGATTCTGAAGGATAAGAAAACAGATCCGGGGGTTGTAGTGATTGACGATAAAGGGCAACATGTGATCAGCGTTCTTTCCGGCCATCTTGGAGGAGCAAATGAGCTTACAAGGGAGGTGGCCGAGATGCTTGGCGCCCAGCCTGTCATCACTACCGCCTCTGATGTCCAGAAAACAATTGCAGTCGACCTGTTTGGAAAACGATTCGGCTGGATCTGGGATTCTGCGGAAAAATTGACCCCTGTAAGTGCCTCTGTAGTTAATGAAGAGAGTGTCGCCATCATCCAGGAGTCCGGTGAAACAGGCTGGTGGCTATACGGGCAGCCCCTTCCAGGACACATAAAGACCTATTCCAGCATCGTGGAAGCCTTGTCAGAAAAGCCTGACGCGGCGCTGGTTGTCACCCACCGCCTGCTTCAGCCATCAGAAAAGGGGATCCTGCAGAATGGCGTATTGTATCGTCCCAAGGTCATTGTGCTTGGGATTGGATGCAACAGGGGGACTTCACAGGAAGAAATCGAGTCGGTCATCAAGGAAACCTTGCAGGATTTGCAGTTTTCCATCAAAAGTGTGAAGGCTATCTGCTCGATTGATATTAAGAAGGATGAAGAAGGGCTCATCAGTGCAGCCGAAAGTCTCGGCTGTGAGTTCCGGGTCTATTCCCCGGCAGAGCTTAATAGCGTCACACTGAAGGAACCATCCGAAACGGTTTTTAAATATACAGGTGCTTATGGCGTCAGTGAACCGGCTGCCATGCTGTACAGCGGTGCTGAAGAACTTGAGGTGGTGAAAAGGAAGTCCGGGAATGTGACCATTTCTGTGGCCCTCATCCCAATTCAAAGCAGGGAAAAGGAGCGGGAGTCCGTATGAACAAAAGAGTGATTATTGCCGGCACAGGCAGCGGAGTGGGCAAAACGACCTTAACTATCGGTCTCATGCGCGCTTTTCGGGATAGGGGCAAGACCGTCCAGGGATTTAAATGCGGTCCCGATTATATCGATACTTCCTATCATACAGCTGTAACCGGCCGTGCCTCCCGTAATTTGGACAGCTGGATGCTGCCGGCAGAGCGGGTGAGGGAAACGTATGTCCGCGGGAGCGGGAATGCCGACATCTCGATTATTGAAGGTGTCATGGGCTTCTTTGATGGAAAGGATCCGCTCAGCAATGAAGGAAGTACAGCTGATATCGGCCTCCTTACCGGCAGTCCGGTTATCCTGGTTGTCAATTGTGCAAGCATGGCAAGAAGTGCTGCTGCCATAGTCAAAGGCTTCCAGACGTTTGCTGAAGGGACGCAGATCAAAGGCGTCATTGCAAACCGGGTCGGAAGTGAAGGGCATTACAAACTCGTAAAGGCAGCCATCGAACAAGAATGCGGCATTCCGGTTGTAGGCTACCTGGAACGGGAGGAAGGGATCGAAATGCCCGAAAGGCATCTTGGACTTGTTCCTTCTATTGAAAGAGGAGAGCTTGAGGCCTTTTTTGAAAGGCTTGGCCAAATGGCTGCAAAAACGATTGACCTTGATAAAATATTTGAATTGGCAGAGGCTGCTCCTCTGGATCAGGAATTAGAACCGTCCTTTGGGAAAAACGAGGACCCGTCAGTGAGGATAGCCGTTGCTAAAGATGCTGCTTTTAATTTCTATTATCCGGAAAACCTGGAGCTGCTGGAGGATTACGGCGCAGAGATTATCTATTTTTCACCATTGGAAGGCGAGTGTCTGCCTGAGGGCGTCGATGGCCTCTATTTGGGAGGCGGATTTCCTGAAGAATTTGCCGGGAAGCTTAGCAGAGGGATCAGGGTAAAGCAGTCGATTAAGAATGCCATTGAAGAGGGACTGCCCACTTTAGCGGAGTGCGGCGGCTTTATGTACCTGACTGATTCAATTGTGACAGCGGACGGACAGGAATATGAAATGGCCGGCGTCATTTCCGGGCAGGCGAGGATGCAAAAGAAGCGGGCAGCCCTCGGCTATCGCGAAGTGACCGGAGAACCGGGGAATTTTCTGCTTCCGGATGGATTACAGGCAAGGGGGCATGAGTTCCATTACTCTGCATCAGAATTAAACGGCCCCCAGTCTCCAGCCTATACTGCCAATGGTATGAGGGGAGTAAAGAAAGAGGGATTCATGAAGGATTCTCTTGTTGCCGGCTATGTGCATTTTCACTTTGGATCTTGTCCTCAAATGGCGGAAAATTGGGTGAAAAAGTGCAGGGAGAAAAAAGAATCCAATTTTAGACAACAGCCTATTTGAGCAGAAAGGAAGTCGATATTCATGGCTTATTTCCCTGTTTCCCTTGAGTTGGCGGGCAGGCAGGCAGCAGTAATCGGCGGAGGCCGGGTAGCGGAGCGGCGGGTCAAAAGATTGATTAACGCCGGTGCCGTCACTACTGTCATTAGTCCCGTGGCAACAGACTATATCAAACGCTGCCATGAAGAACGGAAACTGACATGGAAGAAAAAAAAGTTCCATCCGGAGGATCTGGAAGGTGCTTTTATCGTGATGGCTGCCACGGACGACTGCGGCATAAATCAAAAGGTATTAGAAGCATGCGCCCCTGATCAGCTGGTGAATCTTGCGGATGATCCGCTGAACAGCCTGATCACCATCCCTTCGACACTGGAGAGAGGAAAGCTCTCCATTTCCGTCCACACTTCAGCTGCAAGTCCGGGGCTGTCAAAAAAGATAGTCAGGGAGCTGGAGCAGCGCTACGACAGCAGTTATGAAGAGTATGTGGAATTTCTGTTTCAAGCCCGGGGCAGGGTCAGACAGGAAGTCGGGAACACGGAGAAAAGGGAGGATATTCTATTTCGTCTACTGGGGGATGAATTTCTGGACTGGACCCGGAACAGACAATTTGAGAAGAGAGAACAAAAATTGAATGACCTAATAGAAAGGAGCTTCTGTCATGAATAAAGGAACAGTATACCTTGTCGGTGCAGGGCCTGGAGACCTTGGCCTCATGACGATATACGGTCTTGAATGCATAAAAAAAGCAGATGTAATTGCCTATGACCGATTGATCAACAAAGAACTGCTTAACCATGCCAAGGCTGATGCAGAGCTTATCTATGTCGGGAAGCTGCCTGGCAGACATGCGCTCATCCAGGATGAAATCCACACTCTCCTCGTCGAAAAGGCGCTTGCCGGAAAAAACGTGACCCGATTGAAGGGCGGCGATCCCTGTGTGTTTGGCCGGGCAGGTGAGGAAGCAGCGGTACTGGCAGAGCATGGTATCCCTTTCGAAATCGTTCCCGGCGTCACTGCCGGTATCGCAGCGCCTGCCTATGCAGGAATCCCGGTCACACATCGGGAACATGCTGCATCCTTTACCATTGTTACAGGACATGGAAGAAAAGAAAAGGGCATGGACTCTATCAATTGGAAAGCCCTTGCTGAAGGAAGCGACACAATCGCTTTTTATATGGGCGTTGGAAATCTGCCTGCCATCTGCCGGGAACTGATTGTACATGGCAGAAGCAGCAGCACTCCTGCAGCGGTGATTGAATGGGGTACAACAAGCCGCCAGCGGACCGTCACTGGCAGCCTTGAAACGATAGAGGGAGAAGCGGCAAAATCCGGCATCTCCCATCCAGCCATCATCCTAGTTGGAGAGGTCGTCAGATTAAGAGAGAAAATACAATGGTACAAGGAGCAGCAGGAAGCAATCCTATTATAAAATCGGGGAGGAGAAAACATGAGTGTGCTGGAATTGCTCGAAAACAGGAGGGCACTGCGAAACTATCAGCCGGCTCCGGTTGAGCGGGAAAAGATTGAAAAACTGCTTTATGCTGCTACATTGGCGCCAAATGATAAGAATCGGGAGCCGTGGAGCTTTTATGTGATCCAGGGGAAAGCCAAACAAGGCTATGAACAGCTGGCCTATGATTATCTGCTGGAACGCTTTCCAGCAAAGCCGAAATTGGTGGAGGCATCGATGAAGGTGGTCCAGGCTACCCCGGCCATGATTGTGGTTGCGTCGGATATAGCAGAAAACGACGATGAAGCGACGGTGGATAATGAATATGCCGCCTGCTGCGCCATCCATTCAATGTGGCTGGCAGCAGAGGAATTGGGACTTGGTTTTGTCTGGAGGACAAGAGGTGTGGGCCTTGTCCGCGACAGGCGCTTATATGAATTCATCGGCTCCCCGGCAAATAAAAAAATTGTCGGGACAGTGTTCATTGGTTATCCTGACCCGGAAGAACGGGAAAAGCTTAAGCCGAAATCGAGGATCGATTTTAAAGAAAAAACAAAATGGCTATAGGGGCAGCCCGCAGGCCAATCAAAAGATCTGACAGGAGAGAATAACGATGAAGAAACCCATTCTGCTGACCGGGACGATGATCCTGGCCTTTGCCGGCTTTTTCTGGCTCAACTCATTCCGCCCCGCCTATGCCATGCATATTATGGAAGGCTTCCTTCCGGTCGGCTGGGCAGTTTTCTGGTGGGCGGCAGTCATACCCTTTATGATTGCGGGCTTCCGTTCCATCAAAAAAACTTTGGCTGAAAAGCCGGAGCTCAAAATACTGCTCGGTTTATCAGGTGCATTTGCCTTCGTACTATCAGCCTTAAAAATACCGTCGGTTACAGGAAGCACATCACATCCGACCGGCGTGGGACTGGGAGCCATTCTTTTCAAGCCTGCTGCCATGAGTGTAGTCGGTTCGATCGTTCTGCTTTTTCAGGCCTTGCTTCTGGCTCATGGCGGATTGACAACCCTGGGAGCCAATGCCTTCTCCATGGCAGTGGTCGGCCCTTTTGCCGCCTATGCCGTTTTCAGGGGCGGACTGAAGCTTGGGCTGTCTTTTTCAATATCTGTATTTCTGGCTGCGATGCTGGGGGACCTTGGAACCTATCTAACGACGAGCATCCAGCTGGCGCTTGCCTTCCCGGCTGAAGCCGGCGGCTTTTTGGCATCATTCACAAAGTTTTCCGGAATATTTGCTGTTACACAGATTCCGCTGGCCATCAGTGAAGGGCTATTGACTGTCATTGTCATCAATCTGATTCAAAAATATAATCTGCCGGAATTCAAGCAGCTCTCCATCATGAAGGAGGCAAAGTACTGATGAAAAATCTTGTTCTCTTTATTATGGTTATTCTAATTGCAGCCATCCCGTTGATTTTCCTTCAGGATGCAGAATTTGGCGGAGCCGACGGCCAGGCGGAGGAGGCTGTAAAAGAAGTGGCTCCTGACTACACTCCATGGATTGGAAACCTCTGGGAAGCGCCGAGCGGTGAGATTGAGAGTCTGCTGTTTTCGGTCCAGACTGCTATTGGTGCAATCATAATAGGCTATGCCATCGGCTTCGGCAGGGCCAGGAAAAAATATACCAAATAGACCGATATGCTGAAAATAGATGAATACGCATATAGCAGCAGGCTGAAGCACATCCACCCGGCAGAAAAGGCCGTGCTTTCTGCGGGATGCCTGTTATTCTCTGTCATTACCCAAAATATGTGGATTGCACTTTGCGTAAGCTTTCTAATGTGTCTTCTCACTGTTTGGGCAGCGGGAATCCCATTGACTTACTATGTAAAGCTTCTGCTTCTCCCAGCCATGTTCCTCGCTACAGGAACGCTGCCTATCTTCCTTTCCATCATTCCTGCTGATGCAGAAAGCGCAGGTATCTGGCATGCCAATATCGGCTCTTGGAAGCTGTATATTGACGAGAGCGGGCTAGAGCAGGCTTGCCATCTTGCAGCAGGAGCAGCTGCAAGCGTCCTCTGCCTGTATTTCCTTATATTGACCACCCCGGTGCAGCAAATTATGTGGCTGCTCCAGAAGCTGAAACTTCCAGGCATTGTGCTAGACCTGACAGGCTTTACATACCGTTTCATTTTCGTGCTGCTGGAAAAGAGCAGGGAATTTCACCTCGCCCAAACCAGCAGGCTTGGCTACCAGAATCGAAGAACCTGGCTGGCCTCAATGGCCAAGCTTGCAGCAGGGCTTTTTATTAAATCAATCATGACTGCCAGGGAGCTCGAAACCGCTATTGAGAGCCGTGGGGGAAGCGAGGGGCTGTATAGGATGGATATCAGGCAAGAGACAAGGGCAGGCAATTGGATCGCCATCCTCATCATACAGTCTATGCTGCTAATTTTAACCTTGATGTAAAAGGAGGTCACGCCTATGAAAGAGCCATTCCTTTATCTGGACCATGTATCCTACAAATACGGCGACGGTACTCCCGCCCTCAGCGAGATTACGATTTCTATAGAACACGGCAGGAAAATTGCACTGCTGGGGAATAACGGGGCAGGAAAATCAACGCTGCTTTGCCTTTTGAATGGAATAATCAAGCCTTCAAAGGGCTGCCTTTATTATAAAGGAAGGAAATTGTCCCACACCCGCAAAGAAATACGGCAGCTGCGCCAAAAGGTTGGCATCGTCTTTCAGAATTCTGATTCCCAGCTGTTCTCTTCCAGTGTATATGAAGACATTGCTTTTGGGCCAAGGAATCTGGATCTGGATCCGCAGGAAATGGACCGGCGGGTGCAGCTGGCAATGGAACTTACAGAAACGGAGGAGCTGAAGGAAAAGCCGCCGCACTTATTAAGCATCGGGCAGAAAAAAAGGGTAGCCATTGCAGGTGTTGCAGCTATGCATCCAGAGCTATTGGTGCTTGATGAGCCCTTTGCCGGACTTGACCCGTACTATCAAAGAAAAATAGGTATGCTGCTTGAAAAATTCAGTGAACAATCTAAAACTATTCTGCTCTCAACCCATGACGTCGATTTTGCCTATGAATGGGCGGACGAAATTATCCTTTTGCACAACGGCCGCCTTCTGTTCCAGGGTACGCCTAAAGAGGTATTCAGGAAACGGGATTCAATAGAGAAATGTCACCTGCAGATGCCCTGGATCTTGGAAATTTTTGATAGATTGCAGCAAACGGATAAAGAATCCTATAAGCACATTCCCGGCTCAAAAGAGGAACTATTCGATATGATGAAAGCCATCGGAAAGGGCAGTAAGGCTGAGATTCTATTTTAGGAGAGCAGAAAAAGACAGATTTATTCCATATATAAGCAGGTTGACTGCTAAAATGGAAGCATAGAACGGACCTTACTAGAGAAGCCGCTCATGTATAGAAAAAGCCGTATCGATCCATGAAGGCCATCAAAAGAAGCTGCTCATGTATAGAAAGAGGCCCAATCAATGCATGAAGGCCATCAAAAGAAGCCACTCATGTATAGAAAAAGGACGAATTGATACATGAAGGCCATCAAAAGAAGCTGCTGATGTATAGAAAAAGGACGAATTGATACATGAAGGCCATCAAAAGAAGCTGCTGATGTATAGAAAAAGGACGAATTGGATTAAGTCCGTATAATTGTGTAAAAAGAAAAGGGGTCATTTTAATTCCTTTTGTCAACAATGTTAACAACCACGAAAACATTGGAGGAATTAAGATGACCCACTTACAGTTTAACCTAAATATTGA
>NZ_JBNILH010000016.1:0-74370 GCF_050107595.1 Bacillus infantis | reverse complement strand
ACTTTGGACCCGAAGGCAAAGAACGCCTTCAACTCCAAAGCGCCTTATGCTTGTCGCACCTGAACAGTCGCCTCCGCTTTTCTTTTTGTCCAGCTCCGGCTCCTAGGTGCTCGAGTCATAAGTCACTCTGGACCCGAAGGCAAAGAACGCCTTCAACTCCAAAGCGCCTTATGATTGTCGCACCTGAACAGTCGCCTCCGCTTTTCTTTTTATAATAACTCAATGGATGTTTTCTTAAAAGGGGTTTTTAAGCAGGCTGGGCTGTGTTTTTAGTTTTATGAATAATTTGGGCGAATGCACATACAGGTCAAGCACCTAATACATATGGTGATATGGAAAGAGAAACAGAGAAAACGAGGAGTGATTCGAAATGAATTATGGGTACTCAGGCTACGGGTGTGATCCGTGCTATAGCGGAGGATATGGATATCCGGCTTATCCGGTTGCAGGAGCGCAAGGCGGATATGCAGGGTTTGCGTTAATAGTGGTTCTGTTCATTCTGTTGATTATCATCGGCGCAAGCTGCTACGGTAAATGGTAAAAAGGAAAGGATTGCCTTTGCGGCAATCCTTTTCCTTTTGCGGATATTCAGATTTTGAATTTTGAAACCAAAGCTCTCAGCTGCTCTGCCTGACTTGACAGCTGTTCTGAGGAGCCGGCTATCTGGGACATTGCTGCAGAACCTTCTTCAGCTGCAGCAGCGGAAGAGTCAGTGCTGGCTGCTGTTTCCCTGGCAATGGCTGAAACTGAATCAAAAGCGGCTGTCACTTCTTCTGAAAGGCTGCGGGACGCAGATATTTCAGATGTCATCTTTTCAATATGTCCGGCTGTTTCCTCAGCCTTGCCCCTGATTTTCTTAAGAGAGGTTTTCGTTGACTCTGAGATGGCGACGCCCTGCTTCACTTCCTCTGCACCTTGCTGATTCCCGGCTATAATCTTAGTAATTTCCTCCTGAATGGAGCCGACAATATTTGTAACCTGCTTGCCTGCCTGCTGGGACTGCTCTGCCAGCTTCCTGACTTCATCGGCTACCACGGCAAATCCTTTGCCTGATTCTCCTGCACGGGCAGCTTCAATGGCTGCATTGAGTGAAAGGAGGCCTGTTTGATCGGCGATTTCTGAAATTGTACTGATAATTGAATTGATATCAGCCGATTTTCTTCCAAGTGCTTCGATCAGCTCTGTATTCTGCTGCATCCTTTTTTCAATCAACCTGATTTTATCAGAGGCGAGCTGGACATTCTGCTGCCCCTCATCTGCTGCCAGCTGCATGGATTGAGAAGCTGAGCTAACTGAATTTGCACTCTCATGTAGGGATGCTGTTGCCTGATTAAGTTTTTCCATTGCGATAAGGGAAGCAGACATTTTACTGTAGGTTTCTTCTGAACCGCTGGCTATGTGGCCTGCACTGGCTGCGATCTGTGAAATTGTTTTGGATGTTTCCTCGCTGGAAGCATACAGCTCCTGGCTGCTGGAAGAAACATTGTCGGCAAGGGAGGATACTTCCCTTACCAGTCCCGCAATTCCTTCTATCAGCAAGTTGGCATCAGAAGCCAGCTTTGCCAGCTCATCTTTGGACTTTACCTCGATCCTTTTCGTCAGGTCTCCGCCTGCCTGGGCGATCTCAATCATAGATCGGCTGATTGCACTTGAGCTCCGTTTAATATTTCTTGATAATGTAAAGCCAAACAGTGCCGAAAGCAAAAGTGCCGCAATGGCAAGGACAATGGTGCCGGTCTGGGCAGCTGATACCTGGCTGTTCAGTTGAGCGATCCTATCTTCGGAAGCCTTTAGCTCATCTTCCTCAAAAGACTGAATCTGACTCTTAAGCTTATCCATTGATTCTTTGCCTTTTGCCGATTCAACAAGCTGAGAAGCCTCTTCTTTTGAAAAGTCCCTGCGTGTTTCAATCACAGTATCAATCCAAACGAGCCATTCTTTATATGTAGTTTCAATTTCAGTGATCTTTTCCATTATTGCTTTGCTGCCGGCACTCAGTTCCTTGAGCGTCTTCAGATTGTTGTCAACCATGTTTTTGCCATTCCCATATGAAGCAAGAAACGACTCTGAACCTGTGATGACAAATCCCCGTTCCCCAGTTTCTATATCTGAGAAGGCTTTGGACATTTGCTGCAGCTGTTTGTGGAATTCCATATCATGCCCGATGATATAATTCGTTTCTTCTTTCAGATTGTGGATGCTTAAAATAGATCCTGCAGATAGCGCAGCAATGACGATCAGCAATATCCCGAAGGATAGATTGACCTTCCCTCTGATCGTTTTAAAATATGAAATCACTTTTTTCATGGTGAACGCTCCCCCTAGGTAAAAAGACCTTTTCAGGCTGATAGATCAAAAGTCTGCCAATATAGAAAATTATAGCAGGTTTTAAAGGGAGACTCTGCAAAAATTAGCGAAATTCTGAAAAAAATCTCCAGCGGGTTATTCTCTTATTTCATTGTGAGTTCAAGTTTTTCCTGTTTGTCATCGAGCTGGATCAGAACTGTGTAACTTTCTTCCATGTCAGCAGGGAATTTGACATGTTCAAAGACATGTTCAACTGCTGCTCCTTCTTTGCTTGAAAAATCGGTCTGATAGGCTGCTTTTGAATGGCCTGGAAGTGAAACTGAAAGAGTCAGCTGTTTTTCTTCCTGGATTTTTTCTCCGTTATACATCAGTTTAAGAATGATTGCAGCCTCGCTGATTGTTTCGTCTGCCTTTATTTCCATCTTACCGTCCCAGTTCTCGGTTTTTCCTTCATACGTGTAGTAGGAAGGTGTTGAGCATCCCGTAATCAAGAATAAAAATAAACTCGCCGCGATCAGGACTTTTTTCAAGGCCATGCACATTCCTCCTTTAAATCTGAACGCTGCTTTCTTTTTCTATTCTTACCCCGGATGGGGAATTTAAATGACATGTCCAAGCTGATATAAAATAAAAAAAGAAGCCATGCACCTTAACATGACTTCCCGGTCTTCCGCTCAATCAGGCATAATTGTCACAATCTGAGCGGTTCTGATAAAAAAGATTTCATCTCCGGATTGAACAGCTATATGATCGGGCTTTACATCCATCAGCCTTCCCCGCAATGTATCTTTTACCGTTTCGACAACAAGGTTTTTGCCCATTACACTTTGAAGAGTCTGATAGACATAAGGATCAAAATGAAAAACGGGGGCGGGCGCCTGCATGTGCTGGGTGCCCGTCATATTAACATCAGCAGGCATGTGGTTTCTATAATACTGCATTTTTTGCATCTCCTCCTGTTCAGTTAACAATATGCACTGGCCGGGCTTCAGGTGCCGAGGGGAATTTATTCAGAAAGATTCCCGATGGACATTCATATAATGAAGCGAGCGGGGCAGCACACGCGATACAAGTGACTGAATGGGGGAAGCGACATTGAATCAGCCGTCGTTTTTGATAAAGCCTATGCTGGATGCCGAATATCCAATGATTGAACGGGGCAAAGGCATCTACTTATATGACAAAGAAGGAAAGAAATATCTGGATGCCTGTTCAGGAGCAGTGACAGCGAACATCGGGCACGGAAATGAAGAAGTGATCGAGGCAATGATGGAACAGGCTAAAAAGGTTTCATTTGTATACAGATCCCAATTCACCAGCGATGCAGCGGAGAACCTTGCCAGGAAAATAGCAGAAATTCTTCCGGGTGACCTGAATTGGTCATTTTTTGTAAACAGCGGCTCAGAGGCCACAGAAACTGCGATGAAAATAGCCATCCAATACTGGCAGGAAAAAGGGATAAAAACGAAAACAAAAATTTTATCCCGATGGGTCAGCTATCACGGCATCACATTAGGGGCGCTTTCCATGTCAGGCCATCCGGGCAGGAGGGCAAGATTTGTCCCTCTTCTGGAGGATTTTCCTGCCGTTCATCCGCCATACTGCTACCGCTGTCCATATGGGCTGCAGGCACCTCAATGCGGACATCTGTGCGCAGCAGAACTCGAAACGGCGATTAAACGAATGGGAGCTGAGCAGATTGCAGCTTTTATTGCAGAGCCGGTCATCGGGGCAGCAGGAGGGGCGATCTCCCCTCCGGACGGCTACTATAAAGTCATAAAAGAGATCTGCGAGAGACACGAAATTTTATTTATAGCCGATGAGGTCATGACGGGATTTGGGCGGACAGGGAAGGTGCTTGCCTGCGAAAACTGGGGCATCCAGCCGGACATCGCCGCGTTTGGCAAAGGCATGGGGGCCGGCTATGCCCCGATAGCAGCAGCCGTTGTCTCCGATAAAATAATGGAGCCCATTATGGAAGGTTCAAAGTCAATCATGAGCGGCCATACATTGAGCGCCAATCCGCAATCATGCGCCGTTTCCCTGGCAGTACTGGAATATCTGGAAAAAAGGCAGATTATACCTGAGGTGGGCAGGAAAGGAGAGTACCTGTGTGACCATCTCCGCCGGCTGGAAAAGAAGTACAGCTTCATTGGCGACATCAGGGGGAAGGGACTGCTTCTGGGAATAGAGCTGGTTAAGGACAAAGCGGCCAAGGTCCCATTCGGCCGGTGCCAGATGGCGGCACAAAGGCTTGTCAATGCCGCCCAGGAGCAGGGCATACTTCTATATCCCGCCGGTTCAGGGATAGACGGCATCCATGGGGATGCCGTCATCCTTGCACCTCCTTTAAACATCACTTTGGAGGAGCTGGACGAACTGGCAGCGCTCCTTGACCAGGCTTTGTCCGCATTCCAAAGAATCATTGAACAGGAAAGCCTGAAGGGAGGAGGCTCATGAGCAGCTCTTTTAATAAAATTGTGAAAGCAGCACAGGCAATGAATCATTTTCATGATGGCATTTCCATTATCGCTGGAGGATTCGGTGGAATCGGTACGCCGCCGGCCCTTATTGAGGAATTGATTCAAAAGGGGACAAAAAATATCACCCTTATCTGCAATGATGCCGGATTTCCCCATATAGGCGCAGGGAGGCTTGTTACATTGGGAAGGGTCAAGAAATTGGTTGCATCACATATAGGCTCTAACCCTGAGGCAGGCCGCCTGATGAATGAAGGCAAGCTCGAAGTGGAATTCTCTCCCCAGGGAACGCTTGCTGAAAGGATCAGGGCTGGCGGTGTTGGCATTGCCGGAATATTGACCGATATCGGCATTTCAAATGAGATGGTTTCAGCAGGAAAGGCAACTCATAACATCAGCGGAAAAGAATATCTAATTGAAACGGCGATCACTGCTGACATTTCAATTGTGTATGCCAAAAAGGCGGATCCGTTCGGCAATCTAATTTATGACAAAAGTGCACGTAATACAAACCCCCTGGCAGCCATGGCAGGGAATAAAACGATTGCCGAGGTGGAGGAAATCGTCCCATTGGGCGCTATTGATCCGGATGAGGTTATGACGCCGGGGGTATTTGTGGATTATGTTGTTCCTTCAAAGGGAGTGAACTGGAAATGGGCATGGGAATAGATAACCGCAAGAAGATTGCAAAGAGGGCAGCTGAAGAAATAAAAGACGGAATGATTGTGAACCTGGGAATCGGCATTCCTTCCCTTGTGCCTGACTTTCTGCCGGAATCAATAAGTGTTATGTTTCATGCAGAAAACGGAATAACAGGGATGGGGCCAAGCCCGGTTAAAGGCAAGGAAGATCCGCATCTATGCAATGCGGGCGGCTTCCCGGTCACAATCATAAAAGGTGCCTCGTATTGTGACAGCACCATTGCCTTCGGGATGATCAGGCGAGGGAGGGTTGATTTGACTATTCTCGGCTCACTTCAGGTCAGCGGGAAGGGAGATCTGGCGAACTGGATCGTTCCCGGCCGGAAAGCACCGGGGATGGGAGGAGCGATGGAGCTTGCACAGAAAGCAAAGAGAGTCATCGTTGTCATGAATCAGACAGATAAAAACGGCCAGCCGAAAATCCTTGAAAATTGTACACTCCCGCTGACATCGCCTACCTGTGCATCGCTTGTGATAACCGAAATGGCTGTGTTTGAAATTACGGAAACAGGGATGGTCCTGAAGGAGCTATTTGCTCCCTATTCAGTGGAGGAAGTAAAGAGCAAGACAGGCTGCAGGCTGCAGCTGGCGGAGAACATGAGAATACTAGATTAGCAGGCGGGGGAGGCGGTTTTATTGAGTGAGAGTGATGGAAGAGCAAAAGAATGGCTGAACAAAAACCGGTCCAAAGGAATCAGACTTCTACAAAGGCTTGTCCAGGAACAGAGCACAAGGGGAAATGAGGACGGTGCCCAGGCTGTAATCATCGAGAAGTGCCGGGAAATGGGGCTTGAGCTGGATATATGGGAAATCGGCAAAGATGAGCTCCCTGCACATCCCCTATTCTGCTCTGACAGAAGGGATTTCAGCGGCAACCCGAATGTAGTGGGGGTCTGGAAGGGGACCGGAGGCGGCAGAAGCATCATTTTAAATGGCCATATCGATGTGGTGCCTGAGGGTAGCAGGGATGATTGGAAATATGATCCCTACGGCGGAAATATTAAGGACGGCAGGCTATATGGCAGGGGGGCGACCGACATGAAGGGCGGGACAGTATCCCTTCTGCTGGCACTTGAGTCCTTGATAGCGTCGGGAAAGAAATTGAAGGGAGATGTCATTTTTCAGAGTGTTATAGAAGAGGAAAGCGGGGGGGCCGGAACGCTTGCGGCTGTAATCAGGGGCTACAAAGCAGACGGAGCGATTATCCCTGAACCGACAAATATGAAGCTTTTCCCAAAACAGCAGGGCTCTATGTGGTTCAGGATTACAGTCAAAGGCCGTGCTGCACATGGCGGCACACGATATGAAGGTGTCAGTGCGATTGAAAAGGCCATCACAGTTATCGCTACACTCCAAGAGCTCGAAAAAAAGAGGAATGAACGAATTACAGATCCTTTATATAAAGGAATACCTATCCCGATTCCAATCAACATCGGAAAAATTAGCAGCGGGGAGTGGCCATCCTCTGTTCCAGATACCGCCGTCATCGAAGGCAGGATTGGAGTTGCTCCTGAAGAAAATATGAAAATGGCAGAAAAAGAGCTGGAAGCGGCATTAAGCTCCCTATCCGAAAAAGATGAGTGGTTCAGGGAAAATCCCTGCAAGGTCGAGTGGTTTGGCGGGAGATGGCAGCCTGGGAATCTGGATATTGGCCATCCCCTCATGAACATAATATCAGCAAGCTATGAAAAGGTCGCAGGAGAAAAGCCGCTGATAGAGTCATCTCCGTGGGGGACAGACGGCGGTATCCTTTCAAAGGCCGGCGGGACGCCTGTTGTCGTTTTTGGCCCTGGAACGACGGAGGCAGCTCATGAAGCGGATGAATCCATCTCCCTGGACGAAATGTTCAAGGCTGCAGAGATCATTGCCGAAAGCATCATAGAGTGGTGTGGGTGAAGTCGGTGAAGGAGTTCCAATGGACAGCAGGGGCGGATTGATGGGATTTTTCGGCACGAGAATTTATACTTAAGTAACATTGTCTTTAGGAGGTAAAAATATGAAGCAGGATTTATGGATCAATGGCAGTTTTGAATCGGGAAGTGAATACAGGGAGCTTAGAAGCCCTTATAATCAGGAGAAGCTGGCAGATGTGGCAGCGGCTGGAAGCGAAGAAATCGAGGCAGCCATCGCTTCTGCAGAGAAAGCATCAAAAATGATGGCCGGATTGCCTGCGCATAAAAGGGCTGAGATTCTGGAGAATGCAGTTCAAATCCTCAAGGAAGAAAAAGAGGAGTGTGCAAGGATCATTTCGCAGGAAGCAGCAAAGCCGTTAAAAGCAGCACGTGCAGAGGTGGAAAGGACCATCACGACATATGCATTTTCAGCACAGGAAGCCAGAAGGCTGTATGGTGAAACCATCCCGATGGATGCAGCGCCTGGAGGCGAGGGGCGTCTTGCCTACACGGTAAAAGAGCCGCTCGGGGTCATTGGAGCGATTACGCCCTTCAACTTCCCTATGAATCTCGTTGCCCATAAGGTCGGACCGGCGATTGCGGCCGGCAACACAGTTGTCCTGAAGCCGGCAAGCCAGACGCCTCTGAGCGCCTATAAGATTGCTGATATTTTCCATCGTGCCGGGCTGCCGGCCGGTGCACTCAATGTTATTTCAGGCAGCGGAAAAACAATCGGCGACAGCTTCCTCTCTGACAAAAGGATCAAGATGATCACTTTTACGGGAAGCCCTGAAGTAGGCACCTATATCAGAGAAAACGCCGGGCTGAAAAAAGTGACCCTCGAGCTGGGCTCAAACTCCGCTGTCATTGTGGATAAAGATACCGATCTTGATAAAGCAGTCCCGAGAATTGTATCAGGGGCCTTTGCCTTTCAGGGCCAGGTCTGCATCTCTGTGCAGCGGATATATGTGCATGAAGACATTTTTGAAGATTTTACTGAAAGGTTTGTCCATGAAGCCGGCAAGCTTCAGGCAGGAGATCCGCTGGATGAGACGACAGATGTCTCTGCAATGATTTCAAAAGATGATGCCCACCGGGCGGAATCCTGGGTGAAAAGCGCCGTGGACGGGGGAGCAAAGCTTGCTCTCGGCGGGAGCGGAGAAGGCTCTGTTTTTCAGCCGACAGTGCTGCTTGACGTAGATAAAGAACAGAAAATTTCCTGTGAAGAGGCTTTTGCCCCTGTTGTCCATATCAACCGCTTTCCAGATATTGATGAAGCGATCGGTTTTGTGAATGATTCCCAATATGGGCTCCAGGCAGGTATCTTCACAAAGGATATCAATGCCGCGCTGAAGGCGGCACGCGAGCTGGAAGTGGGCGGCGTGATGATCAATGATTTTCCAACCTTCCGTGTTGACCATATGCCATATGGCGGAGTAAAGCTGAGCGGTACCGGCCGGGAAGGGATCAAATATGCCGTCGAGGAAATGACTGAACTTAAGCTTGTCAGCATTAAATATGAATAGCCTTTCAACAGACGGGATGGTTATAAAGCGAAGGGGCGCTCGGACGAGTGACCCCTTTATTTAAAGGGGTGAAGAATATGGAGCAGTCATCAGTAAGAATGATCAGGAAGGAGACATTCTCTCTTGAGGTTTTCATTGATCCTTATAACAAAAGAATCAGGGTGGATGACACTCTTGGAAACCACGGGGATGCACTTGCCTTTGCTTATGGTTTAAGAGAAGAGATCCAGGCAGAAAAAATGATTGTTAAAGCCAGGGCTGAGGAGGCAGATTTTTATCTGGAGAACGGCTTCCAGGCGGAAGGCAAGATCGACGGTTATTTTTTAGGGTCTGATGCTTATTTCATGTCCAAGTATTATAAGAGCAGCAGGAGAACCAATCCGCACTGGGCTGAGGAGGATGAGGTCGCAGAAAAGGTCCGCAGGCTTGAAAGAACCGGGATTGATTCCGTTCTTGAGAAGCCATTCCGGCTTGTCCGCTTCCAGCCGGAAGATGCCGAGTCTTTGGCTGAGCTGTATAAAGCGGTATTCCAGATATACCCCGTACCCATGGATGACCCCCAATATATCGAAAAGTCGATGGAAAGCGGCACTTTATTTTTCGGAGTGAAATACGAAGGGAAGATTGTAAGTGCGGCATCTGCAGAAATCAATTCCTTCTACAGAAATGCTGAATTGACAGACTGCGCTACTCTGCCTGACTTCCGGAAGCATGGATTAATGAAGATACTGATTGCCAAGCTTGAGGAAGAGCTTATCCGCCAAGGTATCTTTTGTGCGTATTCCATTGCAAGAAGCCTTTCATATGGAATGAATGCAGCCCTATATCAGCATGGATACAGCTACAGGGGCAGGCTGGCCAATAACTGTTATATTTTTGATAAGCTTGAAGATATGAACATCTGGGTGAAAAACCTGGCCATAATGCCAAAATTCCGGCAATAGACTGACAATTTTCCGGCACCTCTTCATATAGTTGAATAAGGGGGTTGGATATATGAAAGAACAAGTGCTTACAGCCATTTTGAAGGGAATTGACGAAGGCATTCATGCTGTGGATATAAACGGGATCACTATTTTTTATAATGAAGTTGCTGCTCTGCATGATGCTATGGGGGTCGATGAGGTGCTTGGAAAGCCGCTGCTTGAAAGCTTTCCATCTTTAAGCTTGAAGTCAAGCACCCTCCTCCAGGTAATGAAAACCAAACAGCCGATATACGACCAGTCCCAAAGCTATATCAACCTCCATGGCAAAAGGATTGAAACGCTGAACACCACCCTTCCCATTTTTGTAGAAGGAGAGCTTGTAGGGGCTGTGGAGATTGCAAAGGACTATTCGCGCCTGAAGATATTGTCCGAAAGGCTTCTGGATCTTCAGAAAGCAAGCATGCCAAGCGAAAGGAAGCTGCGCCCGGCAGGAAGCACGGTTTATACGCTGGCTGATCTGCTTACTGGCAATGCGGGCTTTATGAAGCTGAAGAAGGAAGCTTTAAAGCTTGCTGACTCTTCTTCTCCCATCCTGGTATTTGGGGAAAGCGGATGCGGCAAGGAGCTGTTCGTCCAGGGAATCCACCATGCATCACCCAGAAGGGAGAAGCCTTTCATAGCGCAGAATTGTGCTGCTATTCCAGAGACCCTCCTTGAAGGGATTCTTTTCGGTACAGCGAAGGGGAGTTATACGGGAGCAGTAGAAAGGCCGGGGCTGTTCGAGCTGGCAGATGGGGGGACGCTGTTCCTTGATGAACTTCATACAATGCCTGCGCTGCTGCAGGCAAAGCTATTGCGGGTGATTGAGGACGGATCAGTCAGGCGCGTCGGCGGGTCCAGAAACATAGCCACAAATGTCAGAATCATCGCGGCCATGAATAAACACCCGCATGAGGCCATGGAGGAGGGGATACTGAGGCATGACCTCTATTACCGGCTCAATGTGTTCACATTCGAATTATTTCCTCTCCGAAAGAGACCTGAGGATATAGAACTTCTGGCAGACCATTTCCTCGAGTCCTTTAACAGGAAGCTCGGGAAAGATGTAAAAAAGATTGGCACTTCTGCTGCAAAGTTCTTCAGCAGCTATCACTGGCCGGGAAATGTGAGGGAATTAAAGCATACGATTGAGTATATGGTCAATGTTTCTGAGGGCAGCGAGCTCACTGTAGAAGATCTGCCAGCCATGCTGAAACAGGCGAGTGCCAAAAGCGGAAGCAAGACAGAGGCTTCTTCCTTAAAAGATCGTGTGCAGGAAGCAGAAAAAGAAATCATTGAGGCTGCTATAGCCGAGACAGGCGGGAACATCCTGCAGGCTGCCAGGCTCCTGAACATCCCGAGGCAGACACTTCAATATAAGATTCACAAGCATCAACTGGGAAATGCCGATTAACCGGCATTTTTTTTGTTTTTCTCCCTCTCCTGCAGCTGTGCATAAGGATTAACAACTGGCATGGAAATTGCATGTAATACTGTATGAGGAAGCTGCAAACTTTATTTACCATTAGCTGGGAGGAATTCAAAATGAAGCTGGACTTATATAAAGCAGACCGCCATTGGAAGGATATAGAGCTTTGGAAGGATGTAACAGAAGAGCAATGGAATGACTGGCTTTGGCAGCTGACCAATACGATAAGGAACCTGGAAGATTTGAAAAAAGTCATTAATCTGACAGCTGAGGAAGAAGAGGGCGTAAAGATTTCAACTAAAACAATCCCATTGAATATTACACCGTATTATGCATCCCTGATGAATCCTGATGATCCCCGCTGTCCTGTCAGGATGCAGTCTGTCCCGATTTCTCAGGAAATCCACAAAACGAAATATGACCTGGAAGACCCTCTCCATGAAGATGAAGATTCGCCTGTGCCTGGATTGACGCACCGCTATCCTGACCGCGTTCTGTTCCTTGTCACCAATCAATGCTCCATGTACTGCCGCTATTGCACAAGAAGAAGATTCTCCGGCCAGATCGGCATGGGCGTTCCTAAAAAGCAGCTGGACGATGCGATAGCTTATATCAGGAATACACCTGAAGTCCGTGATGTGCTCATTTCAGGAGGAGATGGACTGTTAATCAACGATAAAATCCTGGAATATATACTGAGAAATCTGCGTGAAATCGATCATGTGGAAATCATCAGGATCGGCACCAGGGCTCCGGTCGTTTTTCCGCAAAGAATAACAGAGAATCTATGCAATATTTTAAAAAAATACCATCCGATCTGGCTGAACACTCATTTCAATACGAGTATTGAAATTACCGAAGAAGCAAAGAAGGCCTGCGAAATGCTCGCCGATGCTGGAGTGCCTGTCGGCAACCAGGCAGTTATCCTGGCGGGCATCAATGACAGTGTTCCGATCATGAAAAAACTCATGCACGACCTTGTAAAGATCAGAGTGCGTCCTTACTATATATATCAGTGTGATTTATCAGAAGGCATCGGCCACTTCAGGGCTCCTGTTTCAAAAGGACTGGAGATTATTGAAGGACTGAGGGGGCATACATCAGGCTACGCCGTACCTACTTTTGTCGTCGATGCACCTGGCGGAGGGGGGAAGATTGCGCTGCAGCCGAATTATTTGATTTCCCAAAGCGCGGAAAAGACAGTGCTTCGCAATTTTGAAGGAGTCATAACCTCCTATCCTGAACCCGAAAACTATGTCCCGGGCAGGGCAGAGGACTATTTTAAAAGAATTTATCCTGATATGGATCAGAAGAAAAGCAATACAGGAATATCTGCACTCATGAACGATTCACAGTTCAATCTTGTTCCTGAAGGCTTGCGGAGGCTGGACCGCAGGGAAGAGTACCAGCAGGATCCGGGGCACCATTCCCTTAAGGATAAACGGGAAAAACGCGATGAATTGAAAGATAAAAAATTTGAAGCGCAGATGAAGAAATGGGGACAGCAGGAGAAGGGAGAGGAAAAATCATGAATTGTGACTGGTGCTCATCTGATGAAACTGCAAGGCAAACAACTTCCGTCTTCTGGGAACTGCCGGATGGCACAAAAGGGATTGAGATAAGAGAAACACCCTGCATTGTCTGCCGGGGATGCGGAATGATTTATCAGGAAGAAAAGGTGATTGAACAGATAGAAGACCAGCTCTTTTTAATAGATACGAAAAGTATCGAAAAAACACTTACTTATGAACAATTGATGGCTAAACCCAAGCTCCTGAAGAGGAATTATTTCAAATTCGATTAAGAGACAGCAAAAAGGCCCATCTTGAATGGGCCTTTTTGACTTGCATGGAAATCTGCTGATTCGTGCGGACCCATGGCGGTATAATCCAAAAAGAGGCTGCTGGCATGTGAAAGCCATGCATGCAATTACTGATTCTGTTCAAGCATGTTATACATGATCCCGTCCCTGACCGTCTTATCGCAATAAACGAAATAGGGAGACCGTACAGTCTCCATCAGCAGTCCTGCGATCCCAATGGCCGGGAGGATGATATCTTTTCTTTTTTTAGACAATCCCTTTATCTTTGAACGCTCACTTACATCCAATGAGGATAGCTCCGAGAAGATGCTGCTTATTTCATGGAGCTTCATTTCCGGACCTCCAAATTTCGCATGATGTATTCTGGACAGGTTTTTTGCGCTTCCGCCGATCCCTATAATGGGAAGCTCTGTGTCCCTCAGCCAGGAGAGGGTCTGGAGGCTTTTCAAGATATATTGGCGCAATTGACTTATTTGGTCAGCAGTCGCTCTCTTGCCCTTTGTATAGGCTTCATGTAAATTAACTGCGCCGAAAGGAAAGCTGTGGGATTGGATTAGTTTCCGGTTTCTGAAAAGGGTGACTTCCGTGCTCCCCCCTCCGATATCCAAGGTTATTCCATCTTCTGCATCCATTGAATGAATCACACCAAGATAGCCATAGTAGGCTTCTTCATAGCCGCTTATTACAGATATGGATATGCCAGTCTGGTCATAAATTTCAGCCAGCACCTCTTCTTGATTAAGGGAACTGCGGATAACCGCAGTAGCATAACCGGTGATAAGGCCTGTCCCGTATTTTTCAGCGGTTTTTTGGAACTCCTTAAAGATGGTGATGATAAGCTGGATGCCTTCCTTTGTCAGAAAGCCCTGCTCATTTAAATGATTGATAAGCCTTGCAGCGACCTTGACCCGCTCTTCTTCATGAAAAATCCGAAGATCCTCATTGACATCATAAATGGCCAGCTGAATGGAATTGGACCCT
This sequence comes from Bacillus infantis, assembly GCF_050107595.1. Classification (GTDB taxonomy): domain Bacteria; phylum Bacillota; class Bacilli; order Bacillales; family Cytobacillaceae; genus Bacillus_AB; species Bacillus_AB infantis_C. The sequence continues at coordinate 60,267 of NZ_JBNILH010000016.1, read as the reverse complement.
AAATCGATCAGGGCGATTGTCTGGTTGTTCAAGAAAAGGACACTCCTTTGATGACTTTTATTAATCTATTCTATATGAAAATTCATGCAGGGAATGTAAAGCTATTGTAAATATAGGGAGTGAGAAGGAAATGTGTTGAAAAAGCAGTGATAAAGAGCACTCGCCAGCATAATAGAAAGATGCAATATTTAGTGCCACTCTTCAGGTCTCAAGAATGATTGGCCATCTTTACAAAACTTAACATTATCAATCTAGTTATTTACACCCTGATTTGTTAATTTTAACCTTGTCGAAGATTGCAGAAGGGGATGTAGAACCATGTACATAAACCATGAGAAATCTGATATTTCTAATCTGGACAATCCTTCCTATTACAATAATCGAGAACTGAGCTGGCTGGATTTTAATAATAGAGTGCTGGAAGAAGCGGAAGATGATCAGAACGCTTTATTGGAAAGATACAAATTCCTATCAATCTTTAGTTCAAACCTGGATGAGTTTTTCATGGTTAGAGTAGCGGGGCTGCTGGATCAGCTAAAGGCAGGTTTCAATAAACCGGAAAATAAAGCGGGGCTGACTCCCAAGGAACAGCTGAACGCTATTTCCGAAAAAACGCATGAACTTGTTAAAAAGCAAGATGAAATATATTGCAATGAGCTTACCCCCCTATTAACAAAAGAGCAGGTAGAAATATCCAGAATAAAAGATGTTTCTTCAAAGGATTTAGCTTTTCTGGAAAACTTCTTTGAAGCATATGTTTATCCTGTTCTGACTCCCATGGCGATAGATGCCTACCGCCCGTTCCCGATGCTGTTAAACAAATCATTGAATTTAGCTGTAATTATAGAAGAGAAATTCCCGGATAAGAAGAAGCATCTGGGCATTGACGGAAAACTTGTCATCGTACAGGTTCCATCTGTGATCGACCGGCTGGTGGAGCTTCCCCAAAAAGGCGGGAGCAGGAAGTTTGTGCTATTGGAAGAGGTCATTATCAATTGCATCCACAAACTGTTTACTGGATATAATGTACGCTCTGCCACTCCTTTCCGGATCACCCGCAATGCCGATCTGACCATCCATGAGGATGAAGCGGAAGACTTATTGCAGGAAATAGAAGAAGAGCTTAAAAAACGGAAAAGAGGTGCAGCTGTCCGGCTGGAGTATCAGCAGGCCGAAAACAGCCGTCAGGTCATTGAATTTTTAAGGAAAGAGCTGGAAATACATGAGAAGGACATCTATTCTGTCGAAGCCCCCCTGGATCTTACTTTCCTATTTTCATTTTCTAAAAAAATTCAGGGCAGCCATGAGCATTTGGCGGCGAGATCCTTTATTCCCCAGCCTCCGCAGGATTTAGAGGGTGAGGGTGGAATCTTTGAGAAAATCCGGAGAAGGGACGCCCTGCTTCATCATCCATACGAATCCTTTGAGCCTGTTGTGGAATTCATGAGGGAAGCCGCAGAGGATAAAGATGTTCTGGCAATCAAGCAGACCCTTTATCGGGTCAGCGGGGATTCACCGATCATCGAAAGCTTGAAGCGAGCGGCCGAAAATGGGAAGCAAGTAACCGTGCTGTTGGAATTGAAGGCCAGGTTTGATGAAGAAAACAACGTACAGTGGGCAAAGGAACTGGAACAATCGGGCTGTCATGTGATCTATGGCATGACACATCTGAAGACGCACAGCAAAATCACACTGGTAATCCGCCGGGAAAAAGGGAATATTCAGAGATATGTGCATTTGGGGACAGGAAACTATAATGATGCAACAGCAAGGATTTATACAGATATGGGGCTGCTTACTTGCAATAATCAGCTTGGAGAAGATGCCATTAACTTTTTCAATTATTTAAGCGGCTATATGGAGAGGCCTTCCTATCAACAGTTATCTGTTTCACCTTTCGGGATCAGAGATACTTTCATCACGCTCATTGACCAGGAAATTGAATTTCACAGGACACATCAGAATGGAAGAATCATAGCAAAAATGAATTCTTTGACTGACAAGAAAATCATTAAAAAATTGTATGAAGCCTCGATTGCCGGGGTGAAGATAGACCTCATCATCAGGGGGGTCTGCTGCTTAAGGCCCCGCATTGAAGGTGTCAGTGAAAACATAAAGGTCCGCAGTATTGTCGGTACATTCCTTGAGCATACAAGAATCTTTTATTTTAATCATCAAGAAGCCAGGAGGGTATACCTTTCTTCGGCAGACTGGATGACCCGTAACATGGAAAACCGGGTTGAGATACTTTTCCCCATTCTGGAGGAACGGCTTAAAGCGCGGGTTTATAATGTACTTGAGCTTATGTTAAAGGATAACTGTAAAGCAAGGGAACAGGACCATAATGGACATTATCACTATGTGGACCGGAAAGGTATTGAAGGCCGTATAAACAGCCAGCAGCAGTTAGGTGAGGAAGCTGTCCAATTTAAGCTTTTGGCGAAGGAGGCAGACAGCTATCCCCCTGCACATCGTCCAAGGCAGGCTTCACTCACAGAATCTTACTTACTGAAGCTGAAGGAGTTTATTCCATTGCTTAACAGATAGCAAAGGGCTTTTCGCAGGGTGACTGAGCTTGCCTGCTCTCCAGACAGCTGCTGCCGGTGAGGGGCTCTCTTTTGTGGACGAACGGGCAGGCATCCTTTATTATAGACGGTATAATGATTGAATTTTAGTGTGCGGCTGTTCAGCCGGCGCTTATTATACCAGAGAAGAAAGGGAGTACCATGTCTAAATCCTTTTATCATTTCCTGATGAAATACCGTCATCCTGAGCCAAAGGACAGCATCAGCTCTTTTGCCAATTCCGCGTTTGAAGACCACAGCTTCCCAAAAACATCATTTGATTATGATGAACTTAGCAGCTACCTGGAAATGAATGGCCATTATCTCGACAGCATGGTCATCTTTGATGAAGCATGGGAGCTTTATTTGGTTTCTGAAACGAAGAGATAAAAAGCAGTCGGAAAGCTTCATCATATTCATTAGAGGTCTGCTTATCAGCGGCCTCTTTTCTTTTTTTTAGCTTAATGGCGCTTGGGCAAATATGGGACCGAATATCTTCTTCCTGCATATGATATCGTAATTAATACTCACGACGATCATTGAGAGGATGGAGGATATGGAAAAGAAGAAAAAGCCAAGATTTAATATCGGTGATACAGTCGTGATCACGATGTATGGAACAGTCGGCAAAATAACAGATGTTAAATGGCTGGACGGAATGCATGTATATGAAGTGAATAAAAGCGAGGGCCTGTTTATGGAATCCAGCCTCCAGATGCTTTCTGAGTATGAAGGAAATATAATGGAGAAAGAACATATAGATATTGAATATAAATTCTTGTTCGGCGATCTGGTGCAGGTGAAGGGCTATGGATCAGACCTGTTTAAGGTGGTGGGGTTCCGGACTGAAATCTGGCGCTATAAGGAGGATGCCTGGGAGGATGTCATTTATGAGCTTTCCAGAATCAATGACGGCGAATGGCTGGAGGCCGGGGAAGAAGAATTGACCCTCCTTGCGGATGCAGAAAGCGCCGACACTTTCATCCAGAAGCTGGGGCTTCTTTATCTAATCAACAAGCAGCAGAAGCCTGTCAATTTGAAGAAGCAGCAGGGTTCTGTGAAGCAGATGGAAAAAGAGTTCCTGGAAAGCCGCAAAGAAAAAAAGCAGATGATAGATGGCCTGCTTGATATATACAATGATTACCGCATCCTATTCCAGCTGTTCGGTGACGATGAATACAGGCATATCATGCAGGTGATTGTGCGGAAGCTTAAGCATCTGACTGGCGCCGACGGAAAAAAGCATGCCTAGCCCTACAAACCGGAAGCCAGGTATAAATAGGCAAGATAGGGAAGCCCTCCTGCCAGAAGGATCAGGAACATAGAAGAGAGAACCTTTTCGAAGAGATATATAATAATACTGTTATCCTGGTTAACATCCTTTTTTACATCATCCAAAAACGTTCTGATCCTATTCATACAATCCGCCTCCCGACTTTTCTGATATAACATTGTATGCTTGTCCTGGGGAAATATGATACAAGTGATAGATTAAAAGTTTTGCTCATATTGTGCATGAAAGAAGGAAAAGCATCATACATTCTGAAAAAGGGGGCGTTGCTGTGAGAGAAATCGAAGTTTTTATAGATACGGAGGAAATAGCAGAGTTTTTCTTTCATGAGCTTGTTAAAAGGGGATACGTTCCTGAGGAGATGGAGCTTGAGGATCTGGCGGATATAACCTTCGAATATCTGCTGGATAAGTGCATCATTGATGAGGAAATTGAAGAATAGAATACAATAAGAATGAAAGCTGGCGCCGGAAAGAGCGCCAGTTTTCTTTATATTGCCGCGATATACAGAAGTGTTAAGGTATTATTTGATGGGCAATAGAGTCTGCAGCTGAAAGTAAGACATGCTGCTTTAGAAGCTTCCCGGTCATATCGTAGTCTTCGGTTTCCGGCAAGGTATCCATATGGTAAAGGAAGCTGCCCTGCTCTTTCTTGAACCAGTCTGTTTTCCTGGTGAAATAATGCTTTTTGTCCCGCCATGCCTGATCAAGGGCAGGGCTGTATAGCATTCCAGATTCTTTACGGGCAGAATATCTGCTCCCGTAGTCGGACCTTGAAGCAGTATGGGGGGTTCCCAGGGCGAATTCTTTTATTTTTCTTTGGTGTTTTTTATAAAAAAGGATCTGGTATAGGGATTTGCCTGTGGTTATGCGGGCATCGGCAGATTTGAAATCCATGACGGGGACACCGAGCAAGGTAGAGGTATTTGCCTTCCTCAGCGGGAATATAACCGTAGTAAAACCGAGTTTTTCCTGAAGAAGGAATGGCAGATCATCCAGTACGCTGGCACCCGAAGCGCTGATGACCCTGTCTTGCAGCATTTTTTGCTCATTCACGATCATGGCTGCTGTAATCACAGCGGAAGAGCCGTGCTCATAAAAATGATTCCAAAAAGGTCCCATCCAGCATGATACATGAAATTTTGGGAGCAGGTGAAACAGTGGAACTCCCATCTTCCTGCTGTATTCTAACAGCAGGAGCTGCGGGTATGCATCCTGGAAAATATAAGCATTGCAGCGCTCCAGAAAAAGAAAGTAACGCTCCTGGTCTCCTTCAGTGAGGAAATTGGCCAGATAAGAACTCTTTAGGTCTGTCATATAGTAGCCGCCATTTCTTGATACCATATGGGCAAGGAAGGCCCAGTGGAGACCGGGGTTGCGTTTGTAAAATAATAGATAGGCTTCTGTCCTCGTGCTATTGTTGCAGTTATATTTTTCCGTTTCTGCGGAAATAGCTGCAGCGATTTTTTTTTCTTTTTCTGTCAAAATATAAATCGGCGTATCAATTTTGGCCTGGCTGATCAGTGCCTGTTCAATGCCGTCCATCTCCCGTTCGGTAAGCAAGGTTTTCTTTGGAATGTGAGGCACACTGCGGTAATTCAAAACCCTTCTCAGCCATGCAGGATAAAATTCTGCAAATAATTTCATTTTGCCTCCCCGGATATGAAACTTTATGATTATCCATACGTATTAAAAAATCATCAGGCTGAAATGAAAGCATATCGTTATATTATATGTATTAAAGTACTTTCGGCTTCATGTATGCTGCTTCAGCAGTCTAATTGAAAGAGGGGGAATTGGGATGTCATTTTTTAACAAAGTGCTGGCAAGTGTAGGTGTAGGTTCTGCTTCTGTTGATACGAAATTAGAGCGGGATTCCTTTTATCCGGGTGAAATGGCCAAGGGTGTCATTGAAATCAGGGGAGGGAAGACAGAGCAGAAAATCGATCAGATTTACCTGGCTTTGAATACAACTTATATTAGAGAATCAGATGATAAGAAATATACAGCTGCAGGTGTTATTGATAAATACAGGATTGCTGAGACACTGATGATCCAGCCGAATGAAACGAGGGAAATTCCTTTCTCTATTCAAATCCCTGAGGATGCACCGCTGACATTGGGAAGAACGAAGGTTTGGATTTCAACTGGCCTGGACATCAAGAATGCGGTTGACCCTGGAGACAAGGATTATATATCCATTAAGCCGAACAGGCTCATGGACGGTGTAATACAGGCATTTTCAGATTTGGGCTTCAGGCTCCGGGAAGCAGAATGTGAAGAAGCGCCCCGCAGGCTTCGCGGCAGGCTCCCATTCATACAGGAGTTTGAATTTGTCCCGGTTTCAGGGCCATTCAGGGGCAAGCTTGATGAGCTTGAACTGGTATTCCGTCCTGCCGGTGGCGGCCAGATGGAGCTGATGCTGCAGGTGGACAGGAAAGCACGGGGGCTTGGAGGCTTCCTGTCGGAGGCACTGGAAATGGATGAATCCAATGTGAGGCTGAGAGTATCAGATTATGATCTTGCTGGAATCAGACAGCAATTGGAAAATACCATATCACGGTATTGCTGAAGAAGGTCTCAGAGAAAACGGAGAATTCAGGGATTAGCGCTGAAATCCCGTAATGCCGGGAGCAGCGCCGCCCCGCGGAAAGCGAATTGCCTGGAACGGAAATCAACAGCCCCATTAACATCAAAAAACGATGGCAAATAAAATAATATTCCTACAGTATTTGACGATGGAAAACCATCGTCTTTTTTATGCAGGAAACCTGCAGTTCTACTCATGGATCCACAAAAGAAAAGAGCCGTTCAAAAGTGCTGGCGTATTGTAAGGAACTGTCTGGATAAAGGTCAGATATAATTCCGTTGACCTCCAGTCGCTGCATGGCTGTAAATTGATGTTCCTGCGTGACCGTCCATGAATTCACTTTGTACCCAAATGATTTAGCCTGGGTGACAAAGGATTTGGATAAGAATGCATGATGGACAGACAAGAAATCGGCAAAGCTTCTGTAGGAGGCGAGCTGGAACATATCGAGCGGCTTGCTGACCAGGATTCCGGCCTCAACTTTGGGGGAAAGGGCGCTGAATGTCCGGATATCAGCGATATTAAAAGACTGCACCATCAAGAGATCAGGATTGATGCCCTCCTCGAGTGTTTGGTTCAGCAAAACAGCCACCTCTTTTGCCAGGCTTGCTTCACCTCCTGCCCCCTTCATTTCTATAAGAAGGCCTATTTTCCCCCCGAAACGCTTTACGACCTCTTTCAGCAGAGGGATTTTTTCTCCTTTATACTGATGACTGAACCAGGAACCTGCGTCCAGCTCCTTCAGCTGGCTGGCGGTCAGTTCTGTTACCAGTCCGGCTCCTCCTGTTGTCCTGCCGACATCTCCATCATGGATGACCACAGGCTGGTGATCGCGGCTAAGCCACACATCCAGCTCAATAAAATCAAAACCAAGTTCATAGGCTTTTTCAAAGGCAGCCATTGTATTCTCGGGAGCAATTTGGACAGCACCCCGGTGGGCAATGGACTGAAAAGGGGCCAGCGGCTGAAATGCAAAGCTCAGGAAGGATACAAGGATGCCGAGAAGCAGGGATCCTGCAAAAGTGTTTTTTATACGAAAAGGCAAGAGGCGGAATTTTTCGCGTGAAAGCCGTTCAAGGGCACGTACCGCCAGTAGATGAATGCAAATGATAAATGAAAAGATCCTGGATCGAAAGAAGCAGAAGCAGTTTCTTCCTGAAAGGGCAGCTTTCATTGCACTAAGGCCCCTCATATACATTCCCCCTTCTGTAGGTTGGGTTATATATAATATGCGGAAGCAAGCAAGTCCGGAAATGACGAACGACAGAATTTTCTGAAAAACGATAAAATTAGAAAAAATTCTTTGAAGGAATCGACAAGACCAAAATGTAATAATTGTAGTAGAAAATATAGAGGTGCTGGCTGAAAGGTGGATCTGGCAAAAGGGAATTAATAAAGGAGGCTTGCTCATGCTGAAGGAATTAACATTGCCAATGTTGAAGCAGAAGGATTTTGACGTGACGATTTTCCAGACGCCGGAGTTTCGGCAAAAGAAAGGGTATAAGCAGGTGTACAGGCTGCCCATTAAGGGTGCGTCACATGAGGAGTGCCTTGATCTTGCTTTCAGGAGTTTCAATGTTCCCGATCGCATGCCGGCTGACTTTAGAGGAAGATTTCTGTCAACAGGTGATATTATCTTTATTGATGAGGGGAGAAGGGGGCAGTTCTACTATCAGCTCAAACCAGGCGGCTGGGAGCAAGTGAACCGGGTGCATATCAGATAGATAAATGGAAAAGCAGCAGGGAAATGCCACCTGCTGCTTTTGCTTTTCATTTTTTTCGCCTTTCGGCAGAATTCTCTTTGCCATGTGCTTCATGTTCAGCCACGATAGCTTCAGGCGGGATATGATTATTTTTCTTTGGCGAATTGATGCGATTGCGATGTTTTTTTCCCATTGGCGCTTCTCCTCCTTGGATCTTTACATGGACTATTGTTTATGCTTCCTCCGAACTGTTTTGGAGGTATGCGGTTCAGTATTGGAACGTGAAGATGGATTGGTTTCATTCGCATGCTGGACAGCCTGTCTCAGCTTTTTGCTCATCGGTTCTTGCGGCATGTTTATCCCTCCTTAGGAAAAACTAATATTAGGTTGCCCGGGGCAGAAAAAAACATGCTGGCATCACTTGGTTTTCCAGCAGCAGCGGAAATATGGTATAGTGTGATGTGAAAGCAGTTGCAAACCATGCTTCAGAAAAATAATGGAGGTACAAAAGATGAGTGTACATATCGGTGCAGAAGAGAATCAGATTGCAGAGACGGTTCTGCTGCCAGGTGACCCTTTGCGTGCTAAATATATTGCAGAAACATTCCTTGAAGGTGCTGAATGCTACAATGAGGTCCGAAACATGTTTGGATATACCGGAACATATAAAGGAAAAAAGATTTCTGTCCAGGGAACTGGAATGGGGGTTCCTTCCATATCCATTTATATTAATGAACTGATGAACAGCTATAATGTACAGAACCTGATCAGGGTAGGTACTTGCGGTGCCATCCAGAAGGATGTAAAAGTAAGGGATGTCATCCTGGCTATGAGCGCTTCAACTGATTCACAGATGAACCGCCTTACCTTTGGAGGCGTGGACTATGCTCCAACCGCTGACTTTGACCTTTTAAAAAGAGCATACGATGCCGGTGAGAAAAAAGGCCTGAACCTTAAGGTTGGCAATGTTTTCACAGCGGATATGTTCTATAATGACAACTCTGAGCTGGAAAAATGGGCAAAATATCAAATCCTCGCAATTGAGATGGAGACAGCTGCCCTTTATACCCTTGCAGCAAAATTTGACAGAAAAGCTTTGTCAGTCCTCACAGTTAGTGATCATATCCTTACTGGTGAAGAAACTACTTCACAGGAAAGACAAACAACTTTCAACGAAATGATTGAGGTTGCACTGGAAGCTGCGATTAAATAATTCTTAAGTAAGATGCCCCATACCGGGCATCTTCTTTTTTTTGCTGATATCCATACTATCTATGCTTTCGAATGCAGTGCAAAAAGTGTTAAGATATACATATTGTGAAATACTAACATGGTACAACAATAGGACAGGTGAAAGAAATGAAGAAAATAGTAATCATGGCAGCAGCTGTTTTTATCCTTGGGGGATGCAGCAGAATTGAGCCGTTTGTAAGCAAGATTCCCTTTTGGCCTGAAGGCGGGCAGGCCGCTGAGAGCCCTTCAGAGGAAAACAAAGAAACCGGGAATGCAGCACCGTCAACAGATGATGGACAGGCAGCAGCTGAAAAGGAAGAAGAGTCTGTCCAGGACGGCCCTGTCTTGGAAGCGGCCTTTTTCAATCAAATAACGGAAACAGAAGGCAAGAAGTTAATTCAAAATCCTGCCAACATCATGGCGCTTGTAAATAAGGAGTTTATGCTGCCCGGCAGCTACATTCCGGAAGATCTTGTCCGGCCAAACGTTCCATTCTCATTCGGGGAACAGGATATTGAAAAGAGCTATATCCGCAAGGAAGCTGCGGCCCATATGGAAAAGATGTTTGCTTCAGCAAAGCAGTCCGGGATTGAATTATTTGCCGTGTCCGGCTATCGTTCATATGATAGGCAGGCAGTCATATTGGATGCTGAAATCCAGCGGGCAGGCGAGGAAAAGGCGGTCCAGGCAGTAGCCATGCCTGGCAGCAGCGAACACCAATCAGGCCTGGCGATGGATATATCCAGCAGAAGCGCTAAATTGGAGCTCTCTGAAGCTTTCGGTGACACAGCAGAAGGAAAATGGCTTGCTGAAAATGCCCATAAATTCGGCTTTATCCTGCGTTACCCGAAAGGCAAGGAAAATATTACAGGCTATCAGTATGAGCCTTGGCATTTCCGCTATGTCGGCCCTGCAGCCGGGGAGATTTATGCGAAGAAGCTGACTCTTGAAGAATACTTCAGCATTGTCAAGAAAATATGATCATCACTCCCTGTTTTTACTTGCCCTGATTGGGGAATAGAATGACTGCAGAACTGAAAGAGGGAGGAAGAAAATAATGAATAAAACAACCATGACTGTACCTGAAATGACATGCGATCATTGTGAAGAATCCATCAAAAATGCCCTCCTTTCGCTTGACGGAGTTGCCGGGGTGTCAATAGCACTTCAGGGGAAAACCGTAGAGGTCGATTATAATCCTGAGCAGACATCGGAATCCTTAATCAAGGAAGCAATTGAAAATGAGGGATATGGTATTGCCTGATTGTTTTTTGGGATGGCAGGAAAGCATGCCATCCCTTTTTTATGGCCATTCCAAAAAAGTCATTTTTTATTCATAAATTTTTTCCGTTTTTGTACATATTTTTTGTTAATTTACTCTATAAAATGTTATTCTAATTTTTAAGGGTCTAAGGACTTCTTTATGGAGACGAAAGTGGTGAACAGCTTGGATAATAATCATGTAGACCAGGAAAATTCTGACAAGCAGCCTGATTCCGGATATGTCCGGATGAAGAAGTTTCATTTTGTTATGCTGCTTTTTTTCATAGTATTCCTGGCAGCGGGGATTACAACCTTCGCACTGGCGTTCGGGGATGAAAAAGCTGTCAGTATCGGCAACGAACGAAACGAATTTGATAAGCTTTATTCTGCTTATGATACATTGAAAGGCAGCTACTATAAGGATGTGGAGCAGGATACACTCATTAACGGGGCTATCAACGGAATGGTAGAGTCCCTGGAAGACCCTTATTCAGACTATATGAATGAAGAAGAAGCAGCAAGCTTCCATCAGAGCATCTCTTCTTCATTTGAAGGTATAGGTGCAGAGATCCAGGAGCAAAACGGACAGATCATCATTGTTTCTCCGCTTAAAGGCTCCCCTGCAGAAAAGGCAGGCTTGAAGCCGAATGATAAAGTCCTTTCTGTGGATGGAAAGAGCCTTCAGGGAAAGAGCTCTACAGAAGCAGTAACACTGATACGCGGCAAGAAAGGTACCAAGGTGGAGCTTGAAATCCAGCGCGCAGGCGCTGATGAAGCTACAAAAATAAGCATCACCAGGGATACAATCCCGCTTGAGACGGTTTATGGTGAGATGATGGAGGACGGAATTGCAAAAGTCCAGATCACCACTTTCTCTGAGAACACCTCGAAAGAACTTATTGATGTATTGAACGATCTGCAAAAGCAGGGAATGAAAGGTCTTGTCCTCGATTTAAGGCAGAATCCGGGCGGATTGCTGAACCAGGCGATCAGTATTTCCAGCCTGTTTGTGCCGGAAGGGGAAATATTATTCCAAATCGAAGACAGGGAAGGCAATCGCGAAGTGGTAAAATCCAATTCTGAAGGCAGTCCCGACATCCCGCTTGTTGTGGTAATCGACAAAGGCAGTGCGAGCGCTTCGGAAATATTGGCAGCGGCTGTGCACGAGTCTGCAGGTGTCCCGCTTGTTGGTGAGAAGTCCTTCGGAAAAGGCACAGTACAGCGTGCAGAAGATTTCACGGATGGATCCAATATGAAATTCACAACGGAGAAATGGCTGACACCTGATGCGAACTGGATTCACGAAAAAGGAATCGAGCCTGATTATAAAGCAGAGCTTCCTTCTTATGCATCACTTCCGTTCATCAATCCTGAGAGCGAGCTGAAGGTGTCTTCGTCATCCGCTGAAGTAAAGGCTGCACAGGAAATGCTCAAGGCACTTGGCTTTGAACCGGGCAGGACAGACGGATTCTTTGATGAAAAAACAAAGCAGGCAGTCATCCAGCTGCAGAAAGCCCATAAACTTGAGCAGACCGGTGTAATTACAGGAGATACCACTGTAAAGATGATGGATCTCTTAAGAGAAAAGCTTCTTAAAAACGATACACAGATTCAAAAAGCAGTAGAGGTGCTTAAGAAAGAAATGCAGTAATATATGATTTGAAAAGGACCGGCCTGCTGGCCGGTCCTTTTCATGCTGCTTGAACGAGCCGGAATTTTACAAATATTAGCCGGTAGGTATAGGGCTGCCCCCCGATGCCCGAAAATGATGGTAAACGAATAATGGAGGCAGGCCAGTGATGAAAAAACTATTGTTTATCATATGCTTCACCATCCCATTGACTGCATGCTCTTTACCTTTTGACCCTGGATCCGATGATGCAGCCCCTGGCATGCCGGGGACTAGTGGAGAAGAAGAAACTGCTTACAAACAAGATGCTAAGGGCACTACATTCCTCCTGATAGGGATAGACAGCAGGGGGGAAGCGCACTCAAGGTCTGATGCAATCATGGCAGCAAGCTATATGCCAAAAGAGAAGGAAATCAAGCTGATTTCTTTGATGAGGGACAGCTATGTGGAAATCCCGGGAACCGGTAGGCGCACTAAACTTAATCATGCCTATTATGAAGGCGGGAAAGAATTGCTTAAAGAGACAGTTGAAGCGAATTTCGGGCTGAAAATTGACTATACTGCCATCATAGACTTTAAGGGCTTCATTGCTGCAGCAGATCTGATTGCTCCTGAGGGACTGGAGCTTGAAGTTTCAAAGGAAATGATAGAGGATATGAAGCTGGATATGCAGCCGGGAAAGCAAACCCTTGATGGAGAAGAGCTTTTGTCATATGTCCGCTTCAGGCATGACGGAGAAAGTGATTTTGGACGGGTTGAACGGCAGCAGGAGGTCTTAGCTGCCCTCAAAAACAAGCTTTCTGAAAGATTCAGTAATATAGAGGGAGTCCTGGATTTCCCGGCGGTTGTCCTTGAGGCAGCGAAGTATATAGAAACCGATATGGATGCCGATGAAGCAATCCCATTGGCTGTATCCTATCTGCTTAATTCCGCTGAGAACGTCCAGACATTGAGAATTCCAGTCAGTGACAGTTATGAAAATAAACTTGTCGAGGAAGCTGGAGCAGTGCTTGAAATGGATTTTGAAGAAAATAGAGAGGCGATCCAGCAGTTTATTGGAGAAAAACAATAAAGATGCAAGATAAAAGAGCAGCCATGGCCTTCGCTGATTTTCTTATGAGCCGATGTAATTAAAATGCTAAAAAAAGCTTCTACAGCTTTTTTGCTTTCAAACAAGGCAAAGTTTAGGTAACATATGATTGGAGCGTTAACCAATTTTGTCAGGAAGTGAACATGCTGAAATGGTAAATAAAACAGAAGTTTATATATTATCGGGATTCCTTGGAAGCGGAAAGACCACTTTGCTGAAAAGGCTGCTTCTGCAGGAAAAGAAGGATGGCCGGAAGACAGCGGTCATGATGAATGAGCTTGGGAAGGTATCCATTGATTCGGAAGCCGTTGATGGTGATGTCCCGTTGAAAGAACTGCTCGGCGGATGTATTTGCTGCAGCATTCAGGATAAACTGGAATCTCAGCTTCAGTCGCTGCTCCTGGATGAGAAACCTGAAGTGATTTATATTGAAACGACCGGCGCAGCCCATCCTGTGGAAGTTCTTGATGCTGTGCTGTCGCCGCTGTTCGCTGACAAACTGCAGGTTAAAGGCATCATCACTGCAATTGACGGGATGAGATGGCTTTCCCGCAAGTCGCTGAGCCCGCAAGTTCAGCAGCTGCTCATAGAGCAGGTACGGCATGCCGACCTGATCCTGGTGAATAAATCGGATGAAATGACCAGTTCAGAACAGGCCTCTGCAGTAATGGAAATCCAGTCTTTCAATCTGCATGCTGTGCCTATTCTCACCACCTACTCCAAGGTCTCCGCCGGCACGGTAAGAGGTCTTAAGACGAATCGGAAGACTGGGGCTGAAAAAACCTCCCTCAAGGACCTGAACCTTGGGTCCTATGTCCATACTTTTAAGGGTCCAGTCAGCCAGGAAGCATTTGAGTCTTTTTTGAGGGAGCTTCCTGATTCAATCTTTAGGATAAAGGGTTATATTAAATTTTCGGCTGAGGGTTATCCTTTCCTGTTCCAATTTTCCTATGGAATGCCTTTATATATGAAGGAATATATGAATATGCCCCTGAACATGGTGTTTATCGGCGAAAATATAGACTGGGAGCAGGTCAGCGGGAAATTAAAGGGTATGGAGTGGAGTGAATGATATAATATAATCGAAAGATCATTTAGCCGATATAGGGAAAGGACGATTTTCTTTGAAACAAGCAGCAGAACTGGAAAGAGCATTCCGGACTGTTTTTCGGACTTTAAGGCAGGAAGTGAATAAGCTGATGGGCGATGAAGTCACCAGCAATGAATTCACTGTGCTGAAACTAATAGCAGACGGACCTAAGATGGCTTCTGCCATTTCTAAAGAGCTGAATGTATCGGCAAGCCACATTACGAGTGTAACTGACTCTCTTGTCAGGAAAGGCTATATGACGAGAAGCCGTTCTGAAAACGACCGCAGAGTAGTGGAATTGGTGCTGACAGAAACGGGCAGTAAACTAGTTGAAAAACTGGAGGAGAAAAAATCTGCCTATCTGCAGGCAAAATTCCGCTCATTTACTGAAGATGAGCTGAATCAGCTGGTAAAGCTGTTTCAAAAACTTATGTAATTATTCTAAAGAGCCTGTGCAGCGTCCACAGGCTCTTTTTTTGCCTCACTTTACCCTGTCAGGATACGGTGAATAAAACAAGGCTTGTGTGGGACACTTTTCATGGAGGGCCGCAAGATCCACCAAAACAAAAGAGAAATCGAGTGATGAAAATGAAGTTATTAAAACATCCGGCAGCCCTTATCTTCGCCAGTTTTCTTCTTCAGGGATCCGTTTTTTATGCTGATGCATCCAGCAGGCCTGCGCCCATGGATTGGTCTGAAGTCAATGAGCTGCTTCCCAGATACAGCACATTTACTGTTGAAGATGTAGAAACGGGAAGGGAGTTCAAAGTGCAGCGAAGGGCAGGAAGCCGCCATGCAGATGTCCAGCCATTGACAGCGAAAGATACAGCCGTGATGAATGAAATTTATAATGGCAAGTGGAGCTGGAGAAGGAGAGCCATTATTGTAAAATCAGAAAAGTTGAGAATAGCGGCTTCAATGCATGGAATGCCTCATGGAGCTGGAGCACTTACCAATAACTTTCCCGGCCATTTCTGCATCCATTTTAATGGAAGCACCACACACCGAAGAGATGAGATGGACTTATCTCATAAATTAATGATTCTGAAGTCAGCAGGCGAACTGGATGCATACATCGGAAGTGCAGAACCGGAAGAAGCAGTTGCGGCATTCATTGCCGGGCTGAAGCAGCAGGACGAAGATATTGC
Source organism: Bacillus infantis (assembly GCF_050107595.1). Classification (GTDB taxonomy): domain Bacteria; phylum Bacillota; class Bacilli; order Bacillales; family Cytobacillaceae; genus Bacillus_AB; species Bacillus_AB infantis_C. The sequence continues at coordinate 44,666 of NZ_JBNILH010000016.1, read as the reverse complement.
GGGCATGCTTTCTTTGCAAAAGCTGCCATGGAAAAAAATCCTTCCTATCATTGAAAATGTTCAGCTTGAAAGTGCTTCCGGCGGATATAGCATGGAGGAAAAGCAGACTCAGCTTCTGGAAGTTTCCGTTGAAGTTGACTGGTATATTAAAAATGAAGGAAAAAGGCATTACAAAGGAAAAATCGAAATGGTAAAAATGTCAGCTTTCGACGGCTGGAAAGTAAACGCGCAAAAATTCCTGGAAGAAAACCGCCTACTCGAAAGATAAGCGGTTTTCTCTTTTCCTGTATAAATGGCTGTAAAAAGTATAATGGGAATGCTATTGGCATCCCGCCCATTCCTATTTCATCTCCCCAAACTTCACAAACGTCTTCTCATCCTCCACCAGCCCGCAGGCTGCGCACTGCACTCGGACCTCAGGTCCTTTATAAGCCATATGGAAAGGGCTCAGCTGCTCTTCAGCATATTCTTCCACAATACTCCCTGAGCCGGGATCGAGTTTTACTGGCTGTGCTACCTGCCTGATGATATTGAACCTGCTGCGATTGGTTTTGCAGTTCGGGCAGCGGTAAGGTGTCCCCATCAACATTCTCCTTTCATCCTTCTTATAGTTTTGCCGGTGAACGTATTTTTTGCCATTCCACTCTTCTTTATGCATATATAGTAGGGGTATACTAGAATGGATTGATAGACGCAGGCAAGGAGAGATAGAAGATGAACACTGATTATGGTTATTTGCTTGACCAGTACAGGCAGCTTTGGAACAACCGCAGGCTTGAAGGTGCCGATTCACCTGAGGATATTCTCAAGGAAGCTATCCGGAGGGAGCTGAAGGATGAAAATGCCCATCCTCGTGCCAGAAAGAGGGAGGCGGAAAAGTTCTACCTGGCTGTTAAGAGGATAACAGAATCGGACATACCTCAAGAGGATAAGCTTTTCCTGATAGAAATGCATTGCCAGTTATATGAACAGATCAGGTCCTGAGCGTTCTCAGCGGCATGTGCCCTGTAATGGAGAGTGATCTATATAGATGATCAATAACTTTTCACAAATATTTCACAGTACAAGGATATAATCTTCCTATACATAGCAGAAAAGGGGAACACTCATGAGGGCAATTGCACATACGCTGGTATATGCATGGCTGCTGCTGGTGCTGGCAGCCTGCAGTTCTGAACAGTATCCGCCAATTGCAGAGGACAAAAGGGTTGCGGCAACCGTCAACATTAAAGATATGTCTTTGACCTTCATCGATTTGGATATATTGGGTGAACTGGCGACATGGGATTTACAGAAGCCTTATACGGGCGGCCTGATCCTCTCTGACGGAGATACCTTGTTATTATACGGCAAACAGCTGGAAACCATTGATCTATATTCGCTGGAAAAAGGGACTAAGATTGGTGAATGGTCCGCAGGTACCGGGATTGTCAATGGCAGACTCCTTGAATGCAGGAAGGAAATTGCTTTTGCAGACCAGGAAAAAGATGAAGTCAGATTCTATGATTTGAATGGTAACGAAACAGGAGCAGTCGAAACTGAAGCCGATCCCTTGACGATCCTCGAAGAAAAGGAAAAAGGGAGACTATTTGTCTCCAGCTTCAAGCAGGAAGTGATGACTGTCATCGATTTAAATCAAGGCTGGAAAAAAATCTCATCCTTCAAGATCCACCCTTCTGCAGCAGGGGCTCTGATCAGGGAGGAAGAGGGAGAACTTTGGATAGGCGGCCATGGAGAAGGGGCAGAAGCCGAGAAAGACATACATATATACAGTCTGGATACAGGCAGGCTGGCAAAAACGATCTCTGCCCCAACTATGCCGGTAGGCTTTACTGAGCTGAATGGATCTATTTTTGCCCTCAGCCACGGCTCCAGTACACTCTATAAGATGGACGGCGGCGGTAAAGAGGCAGGCAGCATCCAGGTTGGGGCCAATCCTTTTGAAATGCTTCCTTTCGGACAGTATTTGATCATAGCGGGGTATGACAGCAATGATGTCCATCTGATTGATCCCGGACCGCTTCAGGTCAAAAAAACGATCAAAACAGGAGACGGGCCATTCCAGATTATACTCCGGGGGGATGTTGAAAAATGAGTGACATAGAAATATTGATTGTTGATGATGAAGAAGATATGCGCCACCTGATCGGGATGTATCTGGAAAATGCCGGCTTCAGCTGCCGCTATGCTTCAGGAGGAAAAGAGACGCTGGAAGAAATACAAACTAACCTTCCTGACCTCATCCTTTTGGATATCATGATGCCGGATGAAGATGGATTCTCAGTGTGTGAGAGGGTGCGGGCCCAATATGAAGTACCTGTCATTTTTTTATCTGCAAAAGGGGAAGAGTGGGATAAAGTAAAAGGGCTGCAGATCGGGGGGGATGATTATATCGTCAAGCCTTTCAGCCCTGGGGAATTGACTGCCCGCATTCATGCGGTCCTAAGGAGAAGCGGCAGCAGCAGCGGTGCAGATTCAAATATAACCGGTGCCGGAAAAATAACGATCGACAAAAAGGCGCGGAGTGTGAAGGTGGAAGGCAGCTATATTATGCTGACACTCAAAGAATATGAACTCCTGATGTTTTTTATCGGCCACCAGTCCCATGCTCTGAGCAGGGAACAGCTTTTAGAGCAAATTTGGGGAATGGATTATCTGGGAAGCTTAAGGACGGTCGATACCCACATTAAAACACTAAGAATGAAGCTTGGTGCAGGAGATTATATCAAGACGGTCTGGGGAATCGGGTATAAGTTTGAGGTGCCGAGCGAATGAAATACTTCTCAGGCAGCCTGGGAAGGAAAATCTGGCTGGCAATTATGGCCGCAATTGTCATCACCATCGTTTACTCTTATTTTCTTTCCTATTTATTCTATGAAAACCTTTATGTCTCACATATTGAAGAAGATCTGCTGCAAGAGGGCGGCCGCCTGGCCTCGCAGTATAGTTCAGGCCCGATTACCGAACAGTATAAAGAAAAAGTGGAATGGTATAACCAGGTATCGGATGCGGAAGTCATTGCTGTCAGCAATCCCAGGGAGCTGAGCGCCTGCCTCCCATTTGAGATTGATTATGACACGCTGATCGGCCCTGAAGAAAGAGAACGGCTCTTAAAAGGGGATGATATTCTTAAAACCGGGTATGAAGAGCGGTTTGGCCGAAAGATCATGGGAGTTATCATCCCCTTGCTTGACGAAAACCGGCTTGAAGGAATTCTATACCTATATATCCCAGTGGAAAACATCTCTGAAGTCACAAAGGATTTTGCCTACTGGTGGATTGCCGCTGCTTTGCTGTTTCTCGGAGCCGCCTTCATCTTCGGGACAAAAGTGATCAGAAAGCTGACTCATCCGCTTGCAGATATAAAAAATGCAGCAGAAAGAGTGTCTGCGGGAGATTATTCAAGCAGGGTCCAAATTCGATCGGAAGACGAAATTGGGCGTCTGGCCAGGGCATTCAATCAGATGTCTTCCTCCATCCAGAAGGAGGATGAAAGAAAGAAGGAATTTTTGGCTGATATTTCGCATGAACTCAGGACACCCATCAGCTATATTAAGGGCTATAGCGATGCCATCCTGCAAGGAATCGCGGAAAAAGATGATAAATATCTTCATCTTATTAATAGGGAAGCGGCCCGGATGGAAAGGCTTGTCGGAGACCTTCTTGATTTATCAAGGCTGGACACCGACGAGTACCAGCTGGTCAGAATGCCTCTTCCCCTTGCACAAGTCATTGAAGACAGCCTGGTCCGGTACGCTCCGGCTTTGGAGGAAAAGAGAGTAGAGCTGAGGACAAAGCTTGATCCGGACATCATTATAATGGGTGATGAAGGAAGAATCGGGCAGATCGTGCAGAATATTATGGATAATAGCATCCGATATACAGACAAAGGCTATATTGAAGTTATTCTGAAAGCTTCCAATAGGGACTGCGTTCTTACAATAATTGATACAGGGGGCGGAATTCCTCCGGAAGATCTCAAAAGTATCAAGCAGAGATTCTATCGGGTCAATAAAGCCAGAACCCGGGATGACGGAGGCACGGGACTCGGCCTTGCCATTGCAGAAAGGCTCATTCAGCTGCATAATGGAACCCTATCAATAGCGAGCAGACTGGGAGAAGGCACAATCGTAACCATAAAACTGCCAGTGCTTCAGGATTAATATGGAAAACCCGGAAAACTTCCGGGTTTTTTCTTTTTCTGATATACGAATTTCTTTCACATTCGTAATAGCAGTGTAATAAACGTAAACAATGGATGCTTCCTGAAAATGTGTCAATAAGACGTCTTTATCATATGTTTGGAAAAAAGACAGGTTCACTTCCACTTTACCAATTATTATCCATTCAATAATATTCCAGCCGTTTCACCTTAATATCCTGATACAATAAGCTTTTTTTAATAGATTAGTCCCAAAGTCAAAATCTGCATCACATGGGTGCACTCCCAAACTGCTAATATGTAAAATCCTCCCTCAAATATTACAAAAATCGTATGCTATGATATTACTGCAAGCAAGAGAGCAACAAAAAACAAACTACGATTATCAGGGAGGATTCATACATGAATAAAAAAGTAATCTTTTCAGTAGCAGCGGCAGCAGCATTGCTTGTATCACCAGGCTTTAATAAAGCAGATGCAGCATCTAATTGCCCGACTCCACAGCAAGTTAAAGTAAATTACTCTGGAAACCTGAATAACGAGCAGATTAACAGCCTGCTTCAAAAATATCTGAAACAATACAATATCAGCTGGGAAAATGTCCAGGTAAACAAGCAGCCGGCAAAAGCAGAACAGCCAAAACAGGAAACTCCTGCACCGGCTAAAGCTGAGCAGCCAAAGCAAGAAGCACCTGCACCTGCACCGGCTAAACAGCCTGCACAAGCAGAACAGCCTAAAGCTGCACCTACAGCATCACAAGTAAGTGCGTTTGAACAAAAGGTATTCGAACTGACTAACCAGGAACGCGCTAAAAATGGTGTACCTGCCCTTAAGCTTGATACAGAGCTCAGCAAGGTTGCACGTGAAAAATCAAATGACATGAAGACAAACGGTTATTTTGACCACAACAGCCCAACATACGGTTCTCCGTTTGATATGATGAAGAAATTCGGCATCTCTTACAAGACAGCCGGTGAAAACATTGCAATGGGCCAGCGTTCACCTGAAGAAGTGGTAAAAGCTTGGATGAACAGTGAAGGCCACCGTAAAAATATCCTGAACGCCAGCTTCACACATATCGGTGTAGGACATGTGGCTGAAGGAAACTACTGGACTCAACAGTTCATCGGAAAATAATATAGTAATCAAAAAAAGGAGACAGCACCCGCTGTCTCCTTTTTTCCTGCCTTGAGACGATCGCCGGAATGACTGTTTATAAGCATTATACCCATTCTGGCTGTCCGTATCAGGTTAAAAATAAATCATCTCATCTTTGCAGCAGGTGCTTTTCCTTCATGATTTTTCCGAAAAAGGATACAATACAACCTAGAGTGAATAAAGATAGGGGATTTCTATGGACATCAGAAAAGCAGAACCAAAAGATATAAGAAAAATAATGAAAATTGTAAAGAAAACAGTAGAAATTATGAAGCAGGAAAATAATGATCAATGGACAGATGAATATCCGGCAGAAACTGATTTCCTTAATGATATCAAGAACGGAACGATGTTTACGGCAGTTATGGATGGAGAACCTGCCGGAGCTATTACTTGCGATCAGGTCCAGGCAGAGCAATATAGCCAAGCTTCCTGGCAAAAGGAAGCTGATGAATGCTATGTGTTCCACCGCCTGGTCGTCGATCCTGAAATCAGAGGAGCCGGGATTGCCAGCCGTCTTATTTCCTTTGCTGAACAGCATGCTGTTCAGCGGAATGTGCCTTATATGAGAACTGATACATATTCACTGAACAAAAAGGCCCAAAAACTATTTGAGAAAAACGGCTACAAAAAGGCCGGTCAAATCTATATGGATAGGGAGCATCCTTTCTTTTGCTATGACAAACTTCTATAGAAGAAGTATGCCTGGAATTCAAGTATCCATCTGGAAAGGAATATCAACAGCTTCCTCATCTTCATGTATGGGGATGATAATTACAAGAAGACCCTCTTTAAAAGAGGTTTTGATCTCTTGCCGTATGACCTGATAAGGAATGGAAAGTTTTTTCTCAAACTTCAGGCTTGGACGTTCTTTTATCAAATATTCCCGGTTAGGGAGCAGAGTCAGATATTTACCTTTAATTATGATTTCTTCCTTAGCCATTTGAACCTTGATGGCTTCCCTTTCAATGCCGGGAAGTTCTGCCTCAACAATGACGGTGCTTCCGGATTTGTAGACATCACATCTGGGCACTGACCCCTGCTGGCCGAAGAATGCTGATCCGAGACTGGATGACATCATCTGTCCCTCCGGATTTTTTTTGTTCAGACTCCCCAATAGCGGATCATTCTGGACCTGGGTGCTCCATTCCAGAAGATGCCTGAACTGTTCCAATTCCATAGCTTGTTGCCTCCTTTATTGAAAAATGTGAGCTCAGAGCCAAAACGAAAATGTTAAAGGATCTCAGTTACTTCAATCTCAGAAAACTGCATATCAATATTTTTAGGTATCCTGACTTCCAGCATGCTGTCTTTGAAGCTGGCAGAAGAGCCTTTCCTTTTTACAAGTGCAGGAAGAGTAATTGTATGCTTATCATCATACTCAGGAATATGCTCCAGGATGATCTGGTTTGAAGTATGATAAAGCTTCAGCTGTTTGAGCCACGATTCATCCTTTATCCCGATTCTGACAAATACATAATCATGTGTTTCGTAGACAGAGGTATCGAGTTTAGAAGAGCCGGGAGGAGAGGGAGCAGGGTTCCCCTGCTGAAATGGGCTGAAACCCTGCATCATATTCTGCGGCCCTCCCATTCCCTGCATTGATTGGGGAAAAAGCTGCCCCATCATATTCTGAACATATTTGTCAATCTCATCAGGCTTGAGCTGCTGCATCGTTTTTTTCATGTCTTTGTTAAACGGGAAGAGGTTCCAGGGAAACATATGATACATCCTTTCATGGTGAGGCGTATATGCCCCGTGTTCGGTATATGCTGCAGTATTATATGCAGGCAGCAGCCTAACCGTTAATGATCATTGAGGCATTCAAAAGACCAGCACCCAGTCCAATGGCTTATATTTTCTGCCAGCCTCTTTTTAGTTGCATATCTTAAGGGTTCTTCATAGTATAGTGATTAAGAGAGCAGAAAAAAATATAGCGGGGTAATCTAATTTGGTGAATGTAAAATCGGCGTTAATAACCGGCGGAGCGGCCGGCATTGGAAAAAGGACAGCCATTGAACTGGCGGCTAATGGAGTTTCACTAGCAATCAATTACCGCAGCAGCCGGGCTAAAGCTGAACAGCTCGCGGTGGAATTGACTGAAAAATATGGAACGCAAAATATTGCAATCCAAGGTGACATCGCTTCTGCAGAAGACTGCCGGCGCATTGCGGAGAAGGCACTTGAAACTTTCGGCTCAATCGATATCCTTGTCCATAATGCCGGGCCATACATACATGAACGAAAAAGAATGGCTGATTATTCCCTTGAAGATTGGAGCTATCTGATGAATGGGAATGTAAACGCAGTCTTCTGGCTGACAAAGCTCCTTCTGCCGAAGATGAGGGAAAAAGGCTTTGGAAGAGTCATTACCATTGGATTTGACAGAGTCGAAACGGCGCCAGGGTGGATTTACAGATCAGCTTTTGCTGCAGCAAAAACGGCGGCGGCATCCCTTACAAGGACTCTTGCACTGGAAGAGTCTGAGAACGGGATAACAGCCAATATGGTCTGTCCAGGCGATATCGTAGGGGAATGGAAAGAGAAGGAAATCATTCAGGCGAGAGAATTGATCGGAGATTTGCCGGAAACTGAAAGAGATGCCACCGGAGAGGATATCGCAAGGGTCATCTCGTTCTTAAGTGATGATAATTCCGCCTTTATAACAGGGAGTATTATTCCTGTTACGGGAGGAAAGGATATACTGGGAAAAGCATACAGGCGTGATAGCTGAGGAGGGCACATTGCTGAAAGGCAATGTGCTTTTGCTGCCACACTTGTGCAAATATTTAAGAAAGTTTGAGAGAATTCTGGTTCAGAAACGGGTACGTATAGTTTTAAAGGTGAAAGGGTGATAAAATAGTAGGAAATAACTATAAATTTTGATGCAGGGTGCTGTGGAAGATGGACATATATAATAGGTTTCTTAAAAAACTCCTAATCAATTACATATTTGGCTCGTTGATTGCAGTGCTGGCAATCGGAGCAACCTTTATCTTTACTACCATTGATGCCAGGGGATATGATAAGGCCCTTATATGGATCATTCTGGCCGGGTCAATGGTCATCATGTTTTTTACCGAGGGCTTCTTCTTCAGGCTGCATATCAGGCCCATCCGTGCTGTCTTTTATTCTAATGAAATGGATGAAGGATCTGTCAGGAAAGCTACCTTGAGGCTGAAGCAATTTCCTCTCCTTACGGTCAAGCGGATTATGCTGCCGCACCTGCTTGGACTGACGGTGCCGGCAGCAGCTGCTTCAAGTTATCTGATCTCAGCCGGAGAGCTTAAGCTCTCCTTTTATATGGTGCTATATGCCGTCATTGCGGCTTTTCTTGTAGCCAGCATGCATGCCCTGGTAGAATTCTACTTGACACTCCGCGCGATCAAACCAGTATTGGCCCTTTTAAAATCGGCCAGTACTGGCGGGTGGCACATTCAAGAAACTCAATCTGCCATTCCGATCAAAAAGAAATTCCGATTGACAGTCCTCGCCATCGGTGTCCTTCCTGTCCTGATTTTTATGGTGGCTGCCCAGATCAAGCTTGAAGGAATGGGGATGGAAACGGCCGTTTTTTGGCAATGGGCAGCGGTTGTCATTTTCATAACAGTTTGCTATGCCATGCTGACGGCGAAGTATATGGCTGAGGATATAGAAGAGCCGATTTCACGGCTTCAGACGCTGATGTCCGAGGCGGAAAACCAGAACTTTGCCTACTTGAAGGATAATGTGTATACGGACGAATTCTCGGAAGTATTCACAGGCTTTAATATTATGATAGCGGCCCTGAAGCAAAGGGAAGAGACGAACCGGCAGCTGCTTGAAAGCTTCATGACTGTGCTGTCGGCAGCCCTTGATGCGAGGGATCCATATACTTCGGGCCATTCCATGAGGGTGGCATCTTTATCCCGCGACATAGGGAAGAGGCTTGGCCTTCATGAGGAGGAGCTGAAGCAGCTCTATCAGTCTGCGCTTCTCCATGATATTGGGAAAATAGGGGTTCCGGATGGAGTCCTGCAAAAAGAAGGAAAGCTGACTGACGAGGAATTCCAGTTCATAAAGGCCCATCCGGCTATCGGTGAAACCATTTTGAAGCAGGTACAGCCGGCAGGCGAAGTGGCTTCATTGCTCCCCGGGATTCGTTCCCATCACGAAAGAATTGATGGAAAAGGCTATCCAGATGGACTTCAGGGGAAAGAGATACCCTATTTTGGCCGCATCATCGCCGTAGCCGATTCTTATGATGCCATGACTTCTGACAGGCCTTACCGCAAAGGAATGCTGCCGGAAAAAGCTTTGGCCATACTTGAAAGTGGAAAAGGCACGCAGTGGGATTCCCATGTGGCAGACGCTTTTATAGAGCTGGCCAGAAGAAAGCTGCAGTCTGATGCCTCCTGACTTTCAGGTTCTCTATGGACGAACCCTTTATATCCTTCAAACACTACAAAGGCCGCACCAGATTGGTGCGGCTTTATTGATGCGAGCCATTTTTCCCGCCGGTAAGAATCATGACGAACGCAGCAATGCCTTCTCTTCCTGAAGAATCCCGCTTCCGGATTGTGCCTCCTCTGATTGGAGCACAAGAGTCCGTGTCGGGAAAGCCATGCTGACTCCTTCCTCTTCCAGAATGAGCAGGATCCTGAAATTAACGTCTTCTTTGATGGAAAGATAATCTGCAAAAGAGGTCACATTCGTAAAAAAGTACAGGTAAAGATCAAGGCTTGAGTCATTGAAGCGGTCAAAGCGCACAATGATTGTATCGTTATGGATTTCCTCATGCTCAATCAGCATCAGCTCAATCCGTCTTGCGATTGTCTGCAGCTTTTCCCTTGAAGTTGAATATGTAACTCCAAGATGAAAGGCAATCTGCCTTTTCCCCATTTTAGACCAGTTTATGATCGGCTCATTGGCCAGGGTCGAGTTGGGAACGGTCACAAGAGCCTGGGCAAAAGTGCGTATCTTTGTGCTTCTAAAGGTTATGTCCTCAACTGTTCCCTCGACACTGGGGGTCTTAATCCAGTCGCCTATTGTGAAGGGTTTTTCGGTTACAATCACTATTCCCCCAAACAGATTGGAAACTGTTTCTTTCGCAGCCAAGGCAAAAGCAAGGCCTCCAAGACCCAATCCGGCAATGAAACCATTAATATTAAAACCCCATTCTTCCGCAATCATACTTCCGCCAAGAACAATAACAAGTGTCTTGGCCATTTTAGAAATAAAGGGGACAACAAGCTTATCGACATTAATATCGAGCCTGCTCATCAATTTAGGGAACAGCACTGTTGTCATGCTGCTTAAGTTGAAAAGGCCCCAGGCTGCAAGCACGATGAAAACAGACCGGAACAGCTTTTTTTCTGCTGTGTCACTGATCAGGTCATATGGGAAAAACTGCAAAGCAAGCTGAAGGCCGATTACTACAAATAGCCATCTGACAGGTTTTTGGAAAGAATTAAGGATAGAAGAAGCTGTGGTGATGCCTTTTTTATCTGTGAAATCAATAATCAGCTTAAAGATGTATCTTGTAAACACTTTGCGGAGCAGCAAAAATAAAATCAGGATTCCGGCAGAAATGGCAAACTTTGCCCAAAAATCATCGGTTAACAGGTAATTCATCATTTTCCTCCTTGATGCCATACTAAGCAGTGATAAACATTAAAACACTTTACCACTAACTGCAGAAAAACTTAATAGGTTGAAAGGCGTAACTTTCAATAAGGCTCTTTTCGCATAGATTGTTGCTATTATGCCATTCTTATAAGAGGTGATTATTTACTCTTTCTGGAGGCCAATGCTGCTATTAAAGCACCCATTTGTTCAATAAGCTTATTGTGGGAGGGCATTCAAGAAACTCTATTTAAGAGCAATCCCCAACCAGCCATAAAAGAGCAGACTACGGACTTGAATGAGGGAATCTGTGACGGACTGAAAAATAAGCGGAGAAATTCCCCCTAATTTCGAAAAAACCTTAAAAGTAGCTCAAATAGACGGAGAAATTCCTTCTATCGATTCAAAAAACAGGAAAGTGGGCAATTCCTCACCGCTTAACTGGAAATTTTCCTCTTATTTACATCCAATCGTGCCAAATTCAGCAGCTTAACCGGAAATTCTCCCCTTATTTTAAGGCTTGCTGGTCACAAATACGGATAAGACTTCCTGATTCCTGTTAGCTGAATAAACCTCTCTTGGAAAAGGGGAAAAAGAGGGACCCTTCACCCAATATTGAAAAAGCCTGTCTGCCATATATACCTATGCGGACATCAAACGCGAAAGTACAGGAATGGAAGTATCGAGTTTTCATAGTCTGGATATATAAGGCTTGTCCAGTTTCTGTTGTCAATCAGTTTTTACGGGTATGGTCTCGGGTGCTGCATACACGGAGGGCGATCGAGTCTAACATCAGCATGTTAAATTTGCAGGCTTAATGCTAAAGAATAAGAGATGAAAGCTGAGCCGCTGAATTTTTCCTTGAAGGTCTTCTGCTGCTTCTTTCCGCATATATTATACGGACAAGCGATTGGAGAGGAGAATGAAGGGTGGCATATCAGGGGTCGAAAGGCTGGTATATTCAAAAGCTTAAGGAAATGGGGATCAATAAGCATCCGATAGACCGCAAAAAAATAGAATTATACAAAACCTATATTGTCAGAAAACTATATATCGATGAATTAAAGAAAAATCCGGGAAAATAAGCAAAGGGGGAGGCTGCACAAAAAAGCAGTCTCTTTTGTTATGACAAATGCTGCAGCGGGGCCTTTCCGGAAGCTGATCCTGCTCCGCAGGCCAATAGCAGCGGCACGCCTGCGCTTTTCTTAAAGGCATGTTGGAAAGCGGCAAAGCATATGATGAGAGAAAGGGGGCGGGGAATAGTGAGAACTCTTATTGCGAACAAGCTGACCACGATTTGGAAGGAAGTCGGGGAAAGCTGCCTTGACTCTCCGGGTAAACCCGGAAGCAAGGGGAACACAGCCCGGCAGCAGATTTATCTGCTCCAGCACTTTCCTGTCCACCTCCATGAATATTATTTAATGGCTAGTCTGATTATCAAGTCCAATTGGCTGGCACCTCCTTGGAAACTGTTCTCTTTTAAATGCGGCAGTGCAATCGACTATGATGCCTTTTATGCTGCAGCATGCGAGCAGGATATCAATGTCTTCACATACACTGGCATCGACGAAGAGATCTGGGGCGGCCAGAGTGACGTCCCGCCCAATAAACTTAAAATGATTTGGTCTCCTCCATCAGGCCTGAGGGGAGGGGAATTGGATGAAATCTGCTTAATGATGTTCCCTAAATCATTAAAAAGCTTTACAAGCAGGGATTTTGAAGCAATAAGCCAGCAGCTGCAAAGGGCTGATATGAAAAGGAAGAGACTCTGTATGGCTTTCTCAGCATCCGACCCTGAAGGTCCGGAATATGAGCTGAACCGGTTTCACTCACTCCTTGAACAGGCTGCAAGGTGGCAGAAGTACAGAATCTGCCAAGAGGAGACTGTGCATATTCAAATTGAAACAGCCTTCGAATATGCCGATGGCCGTTTTGAATATCCCCCAAAAATACTGGCGAAGATGCGGGAAAAAAGGGTACCTCCCTCAATATGGCCTGTGGAGAGGCTTGAACATGCGTATTTGAAGGCGGTTTTTCTGGAAGCAAGGTAATTTTTTATACAAGGAAAAAGCCAGTCCGGAATGACTGGCTTTGTTAATTTCTTTTATTCTTATGCCTCCATCAGCTGGGACACATCCTGTACCGGCTGGACTCCGCTCCGCATTACGTGAAGCGTATATAAGTCCTTTGGAATTTCATACAGATTGTAGATGATTTCCTGCTTGTTCAGCTGTTCAAAAATATGCTTCCTTGTTTCATTGGCCTGAACAATATATGGAAGCTTCTCTGCAGCTTTTTGAGATCGGATATTGACATTTCTGATTCTCATAAAGATCGTTTCGATCCCCGCTTCATAAAAAAGCTCATCAAAGAAAGCATCCTTGGCTGTCTTATTATAGCCTTTCCCATGATAGGGCTTGCCGAGCCAGGTGCCGAGGAACCCGGCCTGATCCTGGATGTCGAACAGATTGATGGTGCCGATCGGAGCACCCCATTCATCGAGGATGGTGCGGGAAATAAGCTCACCGCGTTCCTCTGCTTCAATCGTCTGCTTGGTCATAAATAAAAATTCATCATAGGAATAGGCTTTTTGGCGCACAAAAGGGAAGACTTCCGGGTGCGTCATTAATTCGTACAAAGCATGGCAATCCTGAAGATCGCGTTTCTTGAGCATGTATGTTCCCTCCAGCCCGAGGTAGTCCTGCTCCATGCCAAATAGAGCCCTGGTCCCACCCTCGAAATTTTTTGTAATGTTGCTAAAAAATTTCGGGGTGGGAATCGAACCCACTAGAACCATCCTTGAATTGGATGGTGGCGCACCATTTGCCTTCCCTATATCTATTGCATTCCATTATGTGTTTAATCAAAGGCAGAAATTCATCAGAATCATTGCCACTTAAGGTATCATACTAAAAAAAAATAAAAAAAGAAATAGGTAAATTGTTAATATTTCTTGAAAAATTTACAGCAAAATTCAGCAGCGGATTTTGACAAAATTCATCATTCAGAATAGACGAATTCTCCGTCAATCATTGTCCAGGACGGCTTGGACAGAAAATGGAAGGGATGAAGGCTCCAAAGGCCCAGATCTGCATCCTTGCCCGGCTCAATTGAGCCGAGCCTGTCTTCAACCCTCAAGTTCCTGGCCGGAATCAGCGTGATTCCCTCAAGTGCTTTCTGTTCAGAAAGGCCTTCCCTCATGGCAATGGCAGCACATACATTCAAATACTGAATCGGTGTATAAGGATGGTCAGTCGTGATCGATACTTCAATTCCGGATCTCGTCAGCTCGCTGTATGTCCTCCATGTTTTATTTTTCAATTCTACCTTCGATCTTCTTGTCAATGTCGGGCCGACGGACACTTTTAAATTCCTTCCCGACAGCTCGTCGGCAACCAGGTGGCCTTCAGTGCAATGCTCAATCCTCAGATCAAGATTGAATTCATCTGCCAATCTTACCGCAGAAATGATATCATCAGCCCTGTGTGCGTGGATCCTGACAGGGATGGAACGTTCAAGGGCGAGGAGAAGGGGGGCGGTACGGAGATCTTCCGGTGATGCCGAACTTTTGGCTGCATAAAAAGCCTCCCTGAGCATCCCCATGATGCCCATCCTGGTAATCGACTCTTTATTGCCGTGGCTGTGAATCCGCTTTGGGTTTTCCCCGAATGCGATTTTGAGGCCAGCCGTTTTCTGGACCATCATCTTTTCAATATTTTTGCCGGCGGTTTTAATGACAGAAGTGGTTCCGCCGATGACATTGGCGCTGCCGGGCATAATATGGACTGCAGTAATCCCATGCCGAACAGCATCCGAAAAAGCAGGGTCGAGCGGGTAAACTCCGTCCATGGCCCTGATATGAGGACTGAGGGGTTCTATAGTTTCATTGGCATCATTCCCAGCCCACCCGGTTCCTTCATCATAAAGCCCCATATGAGTATGCACATCGATAAAGCCTGGAAGCAGATGCCTGCCGTTGCAGTCAATGATCCTGGCAGTGGAATCCCCCTTGATTGAAGGGCTGGCCCTCTCTATCTTTCCGTCTGAAACAAGGACGTCACCCCTGAAGGGTGCTGAAATAATCGGATAGACAAGCGCATTTTTCAACAGCATCCTAGTCATGATTATGCCTCCTTCATTGGCATCAATCTTTTTTGCGTGCTTTTACAGCCATATAACCGGCAAGCAGAAGAGCAGCGGTGACGATGATCGGTGCCAAATATGGTTTGGCATAATCCTTTGCCTCATTCCAGTGAGAGCCAAGCTCCATTCCCAGCAGCAGAAAAAGCACAGTCCAGGGGATGATAGCTGCCACAGTGTACAGAAAAAAGGTTCTGAGAGGCATCTTTGCTATTCCTGCCGGTATGGAAATGGCATGCCTTACGACAGGTATGAACCTGGCAGTGAAGATGACGCCGGTGCCGTAGCGGTTAAACCAATTCTCGGCAGCATCCAGATGGCTGCCTTTTATCAGCAGATATTTCCCGTATCTCTCGAGGACCGGTCTGCCCCCAAAATAACCGAGCCAGTATAGAAAAAGCTGGGCAGCGGTGCCGCCTGCCACCCCGGCAAGCAAAGCTCCGGCAAAATGAATCTTACCGCTTGCAACCAGGTAACCTCCATAGCTCAGGACAATTTCACTGGGAATCACTTCTGCCATCAATCCAAGGGCTATGCCCAGATAGCCGAGGCTTGAAAGGAACTCAAATAACTGAATGACCATTTCCTTCACTGATACATGCCTCCCTTAAAAAATCCCTGTCATTTGAAGGGCGAGGACAGCAAAGCCCAAAACCCATACATAGACAGCAAAAATCTTAAGTGATTTTCTTTTCAGGAATGAAATCATCCAGACTACAGCGGCATAGCCGAACAGAGCTGATGAGAGTGTGGCGATCAGCAGGCTCCCTAAAGGGATGGCTTCGGTATGGCCGGCATACATTTCTCCTGCCTGCATCACAATCCCCCCTGCTATCGCAGGTATGGAGAGAAGAAAAGAAAAATAGGCAGCTGTTTCTCTATCCAGCTTCCTGATAAGGCCTGCGGCAATCGTTAATCCGGAGCGGGAGAGGGCAGGAAAGATGGCTGCTGCCTGGAATGTGCCGATGAAAATGGCATCCCCCATGCTGATATCGTCCATCTTTTTCCTGCCTTTTTTCATTCCATCGGCAGTCCAGAGGATAAAGCCAGTCAGCAAAAATTCCCACCCGATGGTAACGCCGGATTTTGACAATGAATCGAGAAGGTCCCCGAGAAGGAGACCTGCAATAACGGCAGGCACTGTCCCGGCAGCAAGGAGCATAGAAAGCCGGCCGAAAGGTTTTCTGACGATTTGGAGGAGCTCATCTTTGTAAACGACAAGGACTGCCAGCAGGGTGCCGACATGCAGCATAGTATCAAGGAACAGGCCCGCCTCATCAAGCCCGAACAGGTGCCTGCCGAGATATAAATGCCCGGTGCTCGAAATCGGTAGAAATTCAGTCAGGCCCTGGATCATCCCCAGAATAAGCGCTTCTATTTTAGAAAGCATCCTATCACCCTTTACATTCTTTTTTGAAGTATTGATGAAGGCTCTTATATATACATGTATTTGTGTGATGTATGCCCTCACTAATAAGTATTCAAGTTGTCCCAAACAAGAACAGGGAAAGGAAAAGAAGCGGTCAAAGAATATTATTAAGCGGAAGAATGAAACCTTTTTAGATGTGGGGCGTAGTAATAGTTATTAGAAATCATTTTTAATATTGGAGGAATTATTAGTGGAATACCAAAAAAACTCTAGCAGTGATGAAAGGCTGATGGCTTCGCTCATTTATATCTCCAGCCTGTTTACGACCTTCCTGGGGCCTCTCGTCATCTGGCTGTTAAAGAAAGATGATTCTGAGCTGGTGAACCATCATGGAAAAGAGTATTTTAATTTCCTTATCTCTTATGGGGTATATACGATCATTAGCACCGTACTCATGATCGTGCTTATTGGATTCATTACGATTTGGATTGTCGGAGCCCTGGCCTTTGTATTTACCATTGTAGCCGCTGTAAAAGCTTATGAAGGCAATGAATACAGAATACCGCTGGTTTTCCGTCTGATAAAATAAGACAGCAAAGCTGCTGATTCCTTTCAAGGGGGTCAGCAGCTTTTTTTATGCGGCCATCAGGCGGAGCCTGTGACAGATGCGGATTTTTTTTGTTAGAATATATCCATTATCAAGTAATAATAGGCATTAAGAGAGAGGAGTCTTTACATGCTCAATGAAACCGGCCTGGTGCTCGAAGGCGGCGGGATGAGGGGCGTCTATACGGCAGGCGTGCTGGAATACTTTATGGAGCAGGATCTGTATTTTCCCTACATAATAGGAGTTTCAGCAGGAGCCTGCAATGCTGCTTCGTATATTTCCGGCCAGAAGGGACGGAATAAAACTGTTAATGTGGATCTTGTCAGTGATCCCCGCTATATATCATGGCGCAATTATTTCAGGAACCGGCAATTCTTTGGAATGGATTTCATTTTTGATGAGGTCCCTAACAAGCTTGTCCCCTATGATTATGACAAGTTCCATGACAGCCAGTCTGAGTTTGTCATAGGCACGACCGACTGCCATACAGGAGAACCAGTGTATTTCAACAGGGCAGGCTATGGGCAGGATGTTCTGCAGGTCCTTAAAGCCTCAAGTTCCCTGCCGTTCATCGCGCCTGAGATAGAGTACAATAGCAGGAAGCTGCTGGATGGGGGAATCAGTGACCCGATTCCGCTGAAAAAAGCCCAGCAGGACGGCTTCCGGAAAAATATTGTCATTCTTACAAGAAATAAAGGCTATCAGAAAAAGCCTTCAAAATTCCATTTCCTTGTAAGAAGAAAATATCCAAGTTATACGGGCCTTCAAAAGGCCATGGAAAACCGCTACCGGCTGTACAACCAGACACTGGGCTATCTGGCAGAAGAAGAACAGAACGGCACGACTCTTGTCATCCAGCCATCAGAGCCGCTCGAAGTGGGAAGGATGGAAAGGAATCCAGCCAAGCTTGAACATCTGTACAATCAGGGCTACAGGGATGCCAAGAGGCAATTTGGGCGGATTCAGTCTTTTATTGGGTGACATTATTTGGTGACAGGCACCTGTACCAGTTGTAGACCAGTTTATAGCAGATCCCTGCCCGCTTTGGGCAGGGGTTTTTGTCTTGTGAGGGTAAGCGTCCTGCAGCATTGGAACCGGAGAAGCCAAATATATTATTAAACTATCTTTCTTTAAAATAAAGGTTCAGGGTGTTTCGCTGGAAGCGTTATTAATGACTATCCGCAAAATAATGGTTCCAGAGCTCATTGCTGGGACTAATATAAAAGATATTCGGCAAGATAGTGGTTCCAGAGAGGTTTGCTGTGACCACTATAATTGATATTCGGCAAGATAGCGGTTCCAGAGCGGATTGCTGTGACCACTATAATTGATATTCGGAAAGATAGTGGTTCCAGAGAGGTTTGCTGGGACCACTATAATTGATAATCGGCAAGATAGTGGTTCCAGAGCGGATTGCTGTGACCACTATAATTGATATTCGGCAAGATAGTGGTTCCAGAGCGGATTGCTGTGACCACTATAATTGATATTCGGAAAGATAGTGGTTCCAGAGCGGATTGCTGTGACCACTATAATTGATATTCGGCAAAATAGCGGTTCCAGAGCGGATTGCTGTGACCACTATAATTGATATTTGGCAAGATAGTGGTTCCAGAGAGGATTGCTGTGACCACTATAATTGATATTCGGCAAGATAGTGGTTCCAGAGAGGTTTGCTGTGACCACTATAATTGATATTCGGCAAAATAGCGGTTCCAGAAAGATTTGCATGAACTACTATTTTTATTGTTTCTCAAAATAGTGGTCCTAGTGCGTATCCCTGGCTTGCAGACCCCACAGACCCTTATATCCCCACCCATTCCCTAGCATGATTTCCCGCCGCATTTAATAGAATTAAAGAGCAGCATAAATTTAAAGCAGAACCGCAAACAAATTCTTCACGGGAGACTTGCTGATGAATATTCAAAAGCATTACAGCCGATTAGCAGATATATCTCTTAATAGCAGCCTGGCAGCGCTTGTGCCTCTGATTTTTATCCTTCCGGCTTGCCTGGCTATGCTGCCGGGCAGGGAGCTGGTGTTGGCAGCTGTGCCTTTTCTTTTGTACAGCTTTGGGTGCTATCAGATGAGTGTGGTCCATCAATCAAGGTCAAAAGCGGTGGACAGGCCGGGCAGCTGCCAAACTCAGGGAAATCTATTGGGAGAAAATCACCTGCTGGTTTCCCATCTTCCTTCATCTTCTTTAGGAATGCTGTTATTCACACCTGACGGCCAGCTGGCGGGAGAGCTGAGAGATTCGGACGTAACCTTATTCAGGAAACTGTGCCCATCTTTTCTTACCAGGTCCTTTCAGCGGGAATACGGATTATATAATCGATCAGGCGTTCTGATGATCCTTTTTTTGTCCAGGAAAAACAAAGTGGATATTTTCAGGGCTGACCGCCGTTATGTCGGGACGATGCAATTCATTCATAAACCAGGAGGAACAGCTGTCATACAATTCAACCAGAAGACGCTTTCTGTCCGGAGGGAAAGATTTTTCCTGGATTGCAAGATTGAATGGGATGGCGGGAAAGAGTTAATGAGCTACCAAAAGGGCCTGATGCCTGTAAGCTGGGCTGAAACTTTTCAAAATCCCAATATGGAGGTTATAGCCTTTAACAGCAATGCTGGACCTAAGGAGAGGATTTTGGCATTGGCAGCAATCGCCAAGCTATTTAATGACGGAGGCTGATTGAAAGCAGCCAGGTTTGAGCTGCTTATATAAGGGAATCTATCACTAAGATCGTATACTGCTAAAGAGCGGAGGATAATGTGATGGATAACAGCTATGAAAATTGCATAAAGGCATGTCTTGATTGCCTGGAAGCCTGTGAGGTATCATTTGGGAAAACCCTGGAAGAAGCAGATGCCGGGAAGAAGTCTGACGCTATCAGGCTGTACAGAGAAAGTGCCGATATTTGTGCACTGACAATCAAGGCGCTTGAGTCAGGAAGCGATTTTATAAAAAAAATTACTCTGCTCTGTTCAAGGATAGTCGATCAATGTGCAGAAGAATGCAAGCAGTTTGAACAAGCTCATTGCATGAACTGTGCAGAAAAATGCTATATTTGTGCAGAAGAATGCAGAAAGCTGGCTGCTTGAGAGAACACTGAAATAGGCGAACACAAACCGGCCGACGTGCCGGTTTTTTTATTGCCGGCTGTTTACTTAGATCTCATAGCATATTAAAATGGTGTTCTAGCACGAATATTCAGCCTATGCAGCTAGGCCTGCTAAGGACATATAAAAATGCTAATAATAGCCCGAGGTGTGCAATGAAAAAGTTTCTTCTTGTTACAGGGATCATTTTGCTGGCTTTATTCGTTATTGATAAGACGGTCTTAAAGGATAAAGGGGTCGTAAACAAGGTGATGCCGGCTGAAAAATATGAAAGGCTGGAGAATCCGGAGGAAATAGCGGTGGGGATTGAACCGGGCAATAAAGCACCGGACTTCACTCTGACTGATATAGAGGGAAAAACAGTGAGCCTCAGTGATTATAAAGGCAAGAGGGTTTTTCTTAATTTTTGGGCAAGCTGGTGCCCGCCCTGCAAGGCCGAAATGCCTGATATGCAGAAGCTTTACGAAGAAAAAGCAATCGGGGATTTTGAAATATTGGCTGTCAACATGACGTTTATCGAAAAGAACAAAGGCGATGAAATGGACTTTGTAAAGGACAACGGCCTTACCTTTCCCATTCCGCTTGATGTAAAGGGGCAGGTCATGGGAGAGTATGAGATTATGGCTTATCCAACCAGCTTTTTTATAGATTCTGACGGAATTATCAGAAGCAGGGTTATGGGCGCCGTAGATAAGGATTTTATAGAAAAAGAAAGCAAAAGGCTTCCATGATGTTCATGGAAGCCTTTCTTCTGTATCTGTCGGCAAAATATCAGGTGCTGCTGCCTGCAGCCGCTCCTTGATCTTCCTTTTTCTGTAAAGCATCATGCCGGCTTCCCCGATATCCCCGACTGCTGAACGGTTGATGAATGCCCCGAAGACAAGCCCTGCAATCGGCACCATCTGAAAAAGCTTCTTCCAGCCAAACTGATCACGATAAGCAAAGACAACTTCACGCCATCCCTGGATCTCTGATGCGATTTCCCGCTGAACATCCTCTTCCGGCGAATCGATGTCGGACAGCTGCCTGAGAATCGCCTGCTTGCCAACGATGTCAGCAGATACAAATTGCAGCGCCTTGACGATGAACAGGCGCTCTTTCTTGCTTTTCGGATCATAGCCGTAGCAGATGGCAATATCCTGAAGGGTCTTCAGCTGCATCCCAAGAAGAACTGGAATATCAAGGCTTAAAGTAAACAATCCTCCAAACCCTGTCCCTGCCCCCTGAATGGCTGCAAGCTTCTTCCTGGAACCTGTCAGCTTCTCAGCTGCTCCGTCCATCTCCTTGATAGAAAGTACAGCAGTATCCTCAAGAGTATTTACATTCCGTCCCGGATAATAAGATATAATGGAATTAGAGGTGCTTAAATAGCTGCCGCCCGTCTGTATATAGCTGCCGAGCTCATCAAGCATAACACCCATCTTTTTCTGAATGATGGCTGGGGTCAGCTTGTCCAGTACTTTAAACGGAAGCCTGCCGATTTTTTCCCAAAACCATAGGCCGCTTTGATCTTCTTCCCATTCCTGGCATTTCTGCAGCTCAGACTGCAGCTGTTGTTTGGTCTCCTGCATTGTTATATTCCTTTCTGCTTATAATATGTATAATACGGTTGTATCTATCCAAAGGTTTCAGGTGCCAAAGCACTATTTTAAATGAAATTTGCGGCTCTTAAGCTCTCTGAATTGTCGAAAGAGATTATTCGTGATAAGATGCCTTTAATATTATATTAATAATATTCCTTCGGGGTCGGGTGAAAGTCCCAACCGGCGGTGATGAGGCATGCCTCTTAGTCCGTGACCCGCCTTCACGCTTAGTGAAGACGGTGGATTTGGTGAAATTCCAAAGCCGACAGTTATAGTCTGGATGGGAGAAGGAATGGATGTATGAACCGCGTTTTTAACATTGTGTTTCGAACGCTTATTTCGTTATGTCTAATTTGGCCCCGTACTGATTCTATACGGGGCCTGCTGTTTTTTCTGGAGAGAAAAAATTGAACGATAGGAAAAGAGGGTGTACATATGACAGATGAAGATTATATGGATCTGGCCCTGTCCCTGGCCAGGAAAACAATCGGGCAGACCAGTCCCAATCCATGTGTCGGCGCCGTTGTGGTAAAAGATGGTCAAATTGCAGGGATGGGGGCGCATTTAAAAGCTGGCACCCCGCATGCTGAAGTCCATGCCATCCGGATGGCGGACGCACTTGCCAGGGGAGCAGAGATTTACGTAACACTCGAACCTTGCAGCCACCATGGAAAGACTCCCCCCTGTGCAGACCTGATCATCGAGTCGGGGATCAAGAGGGTGGTCATTGCCTCAATAGATCCTAACCCGGTTGTCGCCGGCCGCGGGATCGCTAAGCTCCAAGCAGCAGGGATAGAAGTTGCTGTTGGGATCAGGCGGGAAGAAGCGGAGGAAATAAATAGCGCATTCTTTCATTTCATGAGGACCAGCAGACCATATGTAACGATAAAGGCCGCCGCATCATTCGACGGCAAAACAGCAGCGAAAACTGGTGACAGCCAATGGATTACCTCTCCAGAATCCAGGGAAGATGTTCACCGGCTAAGACATGAACATGACGCAATATTGACGGGCGTGAACACAGTCATCCATGACAACCCCCAGCTTACCGCCAGACTGCCCCGAGGCGGAAAAAACCCTATAAGAGTAATACTGGATTCCACATTAAGGATCCCTGATGATGCATCTATCCTGCATGATCAAAAAGCTCCGGTCATCATTTTTACCGGCAGCAGTTATGACAAAAGCAAGGCTGAGAAAATTAAAGCTCTGGGCACGGAGCTTGTACATCTTTCTGAGGAAGAGGTGTCAGCAGGCCAGGTGCTCGAAGAATTGGCAAAAAGGCAGGTTCTTTCCGTCTTTGTTGAAGGCGGTTCTGAAATCCATGCTTCTTTCATTAAGGGAGGGCTATTTCAGCAGATCATTCTCTATGCAGCCCCAAAAATCATAGGGGGAAGAAAAGCAGTCCCGTTTGTAGGGGGAGAAGGGATCTCTTCAATGGATCAAGCCGTTCCCTTGGCATTTAAATCAGCCGAACGCATCGGTCCGGACCTTAAAATTACTGCAGTGCCGCAGCCAGAGGAGGGCCAACATGTTCACAGGATTAATTGAGGAAGTCGGCAGGGTTGAACAGATTGTCCACCAGGGGAAAACTTTAAAGCTCAGCATATCGGCCGGCCTGATACTTGAAGATGTGGGAATAGGCGACAGCATTGCCGTAAATGGCGTTTGCCTGACAGTCACTGATTTTACCGCGAGAAAATTCAGCGCTGATGTTATGCCGGAAACATACCATTCTACCAGCCTTGCCGAACTGAAGCGCAATAGTCCCGTAAACCTTGAGAGAGCCATGAAAGCCGGCGGCCGCTTTGGGGGGCACCTTGTATCAGGGCATATAGATGCCAGAGGCAGCATTCTTAGAAAAAGGCATGAAGAAAATGCCATCTATTATGAAATTGAAGTGCCTGAGGAATGGTCCCATTTGGCAGTGGGGAAAGGTTCCATTGCTGTAGATGGTGTTTCGCTGACAATTTTTGAAGCGGGGGCTTCTTCCCTGACAGTCTCCCTTATTCCCCATACCGCTGGCCATACCATACTTGGAGGGAAGGAAGCAGGGGAAACTGTGAACCTTGAGTTTGATATGCTTGGAAAATATATTTACAGCTTTATGAATAAGGCTGCCTCCAAGCCGGAAAAGAAAACTGTCTCGGAGGCACTTCTCAGAGAAAACGGCTTTTTGTGACAGCGTAAGACTAAGCTTTAGCAATAAAAGAAGGCATGTCTTTCGCCAGGAATGAATAGGGAAATACCTTCCCTTAACCAAAGGAGAGCTGTAACCATGTTCAATACAATCGAAGACGCTATAGCAGAACTTAAGAAAGGCCGGCCTGTTATTGTAAGTGATGATGAGGATAGGGAAAACGAAGGCGATCTGGTAGCTCTTGCTGAATTTGCCGGGCCGGAAACCATTAACTTCATGGCAAAGGAGGGAAGGGGTCTGATTTGCATGCCTGTTACAGAAGAGCTTGCAGTAAGGCTAGGCCTCCATCCTATGGTTGATGTTAATACAGACAGCCATGGTACAGCTTTCACAGTCAGTGTAGATTTTAAGGAGACAAAGACAGGCATCAGCGCATTTGAAAGGGCACAGACCATCGAAAAACTTCTCGATGAAAATTCATTACCCGAAGATTTTGCCCGCCCAGGACATATCTTTCCTTTAATTTCCAAAGAAGGCGGTGTCCTCAGAAGGGCCGGCCATACAGAGGCGGCAGTTGATCTGGCTCGGCTGGCCGGGGCAAAGCCTGCAGGAGTCATCTGTGAAATCATGAAAGACGATGGGTCCATGGCATTAGTGGATGACCTGAAAGAAATGGCCGAGAAATTCAATCTAAAGATGATTACTATCAAAGACCTGATAGAGTACCGGCTTGAACACGATTCTCTCGTTAAAAGAGAGGCGGAGATATCGCTTCCTACTGAATATGGACAATTCAAAGCGGTCGGCTATACAAATAAACTGGATGGCAAGGAGCATATCGCCCTTGTAAAGGGAGAAATTTCAGAAGAGGAGCCTGTGCTTCTGAGGGTGCATTCAGAATGCCTGACAGGGGATGTATTTGGTTCGCACCGCTGTGACTGCGGCCCTCAGCTTGAAGCAGCCCTCAAGCAGATAGAAGAAGCCGGATCAGGTATCCTCCTGTATATGCGCCAGGAGGGAAGGGGGATCGGCCTTATCAATAAATTGAAGGCTTACAAGCTGCAGGAGGAAGGCTATGACACAGTAGAGGCCAATCATATGCTCGGATTCAAGGATGATCTCCGTGATTACGGGATAGGTGCACAGATACTCCGGGACCTGGGCGTAAGGAAGATGCGCCTCCTGACGAATAACCCCAGAAAAATCGCCGGCCTTGAAGGGTATGGGCTGGAAGTATCAGAAAGGGTACAGCTTCAGCTTCCGTCTAAAAAAGATAATGAAAACTATATGAAAACCAAAAAAACAAAATTAGGTCATTTGCTGACATTTTAATGGAGGAAAATACGATGAAAAAAGTGATTGAAGGAAATCTGGTAGGTACTGGGCTTAAAATTGGTATTGTTGTTTCAAGGTTCAATGAATTTATAACCGGGAAGCTTCTGTCCGGAGCAGAGGATAGCTTGAAAAGGCATGGTGTCGCAGAGGAAGATGTAACGGTCGTGTGGGTGCCGGGAGCCTTTGAAATTCCTCTTGCAGCTAAGAAAATGGCCGATTCCGGAAAGTATGACAGCGTCATAACACTAGGGACTGTCATCAGAGGAGCTACACCGCATTTCGACTATGTAAGCAGCGAAGTATCAAAAGGGGTGGCATCAATCAGCATGTCAAGCGGAATCCCGGTTATCTTCGGTGTTCTGACTGTCGATACGATCGAGCAGGCGATTGAACGTGCCGGAACGAAGGCAGGAAACAAAGGCTGGGAGGCTGCCGCAGGAGCGATTGAAATGGGTAATCTCTACAGAGAAATGGCTAATTAAAGGGTCTCCTATTGGCAGAGAACTCAATGTCTGCTAAAATATATCTTTGTGGCTCACCTGTTTATCAGGGAGAGCGGGTAGGGAGAGGGCTATACAACAGAATAGGTAATACTAATGAAAATGCTAAACCAATTATTCCAGCTTGATGCCAATGAAACAAGCTTCAAGAAGGAAGTGATGGCGGGTACGATCGGCTTTTTTACCATTGTGTATATCATAGCTGTCAATTCGCTCATTCTTTCAGAGGCCGGAATACCTCTGGAAGCTGCCATCATGGCGACCATCATCACTTCGGTTGTCGGCTGTTTCCTGATGGGATTCTGGGCGAATGTACCAATCCTTCTTGTGCCTGGAATGGGAATCAATGCCCTGTTTTCTTACACACTTGTGCAGTCTATGGGGCTGTCATGGCAGGAAGCGCTGGCGGTTGTATTTGTTTCTGGGCTTGTTTTTGCATTCGTGGCTTTTTCGCGTTTTGCAGGGACCCTGAGTGCAGCCATTCCACAGTCGCTCAAGGAAGCTATCACTGTAGGCCTTGGGTTATTCCTGATGCTGATTGGGCTTGAAAAGGGCGGCATTGTGGAAAAAGGCACCAACTCGCTCATTGCGTTAGGCAATCTGGGAGATCCGCAGGTGCTGGCGACGATCATTACATTCCTGCTGGCAATCGTTTTGTTTATGCGGAATGTCCCGGGAAATTTTCTGATCACTGTTGCTGCCGGAACGCTCATTGCCTTGCTGTTTGGAAATATTGATGTATCGCAGGCAAAAGAATCTTCTTTTTCTTTTGGCGATTATCTGGATGTTTTCGGGGCTATGTCTTTTGAAAGCTTCTTTTCCATAACGTTCTGGGTGGCAGTATTCTCGCTGACCATGGTCCTGGTGTTTGAAAATATCGGTCTGGTTCACGGCCATGTTTCATTCATCGGCAAGCCGGAACGTTTCAAGCGGGCTTTTCAGGCAAATTCAGTTTCTGCACTGCTTTCCGGCCTTTTCGGAACAAGTCCAACTGTTTCAACCGTTGAAAGTGCAGCCAGCATGGCTGCAGGAGGCAGGACAGGACTTACGACAGTGGCTACAGGGCTTCTGTTCATGCTTTCGGCATTTTTCATTCCGGTAATCAAGCTGATTCCAAACAGTGCGATTGCACCTATCCTCATTATCATAGGCGGATTGATGCTTCAGAACATCCGCAACCTTGATATGAAGGATATGAGTGAAAGCTTCCCGGCGTTCTTCATCATAGCGATGATTCCGTTTACCTACAGCATTGCAGACGGAATAGCCGTCGGGTTCATCCTTTATCCGATCCTCAAAATCGCGATCGGAAGGGCGAAGGAAGTCTCCGTTGCTCTGTATGTAATCGCAGGACTATTCCTGGCAAACTTCGTGTTTCATGTCATCAGCTGATTTCTAAAAAAAGCGCCATTATCATTGGCGTTGCACTATGTTAACAAAAAGGGGCACGGAATTAACACATTCCGTGCCTCTTTTTTGCATTCTAACTATATTGCGATATTTAGAGAAAGAATGACAGGCTGAGAGTTTAAAGAACTGCTAATAGTTCACTACTTAAAATTTCAATAATGTGCTTCCATCTTATTGCAGTTTCTAATAAAATTTTGAAAACCCTGTTGTTTACAGTGGAAGGCACGAAGACTCCTGCGGGATTGCAGCGCCGCCCCGCGGGAAGCGAAGTGCCTGGAACGGAAAACAACAGCCCCATTGAAAAGGGGAATGTATATTCTATTATCCAATAAAATATACTATTCTACAAACTTCGACAGACATACTGGCAAATATTGTTTTAAAATAAAGACAACCTAACATTTGGAATAACAGCGGAGGTTATAAAATGGAAGTCTTTGTTGCGAGGCAGCCGATTTTTAACACTAAGGAAGAAGTATTCGCTTATGAATTGCTGTACAGAAGCAGCCAGGTGAATGAATTCCCCATTATCAACGGCGACCAGGCGACCGCCGACGTCATTATAAACAGTTTCTTGAATATAGGAATCGACAGGCTGTCCGAAGGCAAGCCCTGTTTTATTAATTTTACCGAAAATCTCCTCAAGCTCCGGCTTCCGACCTATTTCAGGCCAAGGGAGATTGTTGTGGAAATACTGGAAACGGTGGAACCCAGCAGCTATCTGATTGATATCTGCCGGGAACTGAAAAACCTGGGGTATCAGATCGCCCTTGATGATTACGCCCTCCAGGAAGAAAATCCTTTTTCAAAGCAGCTGCTCGAGTATACAGATATAATTAAAGTGGACTTCCTTGCTACTCCAGCCTGCATGCGGGAGAGGATTGAGCGGGAAGCCAAACGGCTCAAGCTCAAAATGGTAGCGGAAAAAGTCGAAACAAGAGCTGAGTTTGAGGATGCGAGAAAAAGGGGCTATGATTATTTTCAGGGCTACTTTTTTGAAAAACCTGAAATTGTATCAACTTATGATGTTCCGACCTATTTTCATTCTTATTATGAGATGATCTATAATCTCTCAACTGCTGACCCAAGCATAGATTTGATATCAAATCTGATTGAAAGAGATTTATCGCTTTCCTATAAGCTGCTGAGGCTGATCAACTCTCCGGCTTTCAGGCCGAAGCACAAGATAAACAGCATCAGGCAGGCGACGGTTCTGCTGGGGCTTAATGAAATCCAGAAGTGGATCTATGTGCTTGCTGTCAGGGAGTCTGCCCTGGAAAAGAAGGCAGTGCAGAAGGAAACGATCAGGATTTGCCTGATAAGGGCAAAGATGTCTGAATCTATAGCGGTTCTAAGAAAGAAAGGGGCTTTGAATGCCCAATATTTTTTAACAGGAATGTTTTCAATGATGGACAGCATTCTTGGAGCATCTATGGAGGATATATTGACTGATCTGCCGCTTCAGGACGAAATAGGGGATGCGCTTAGGGGCATCAAAAATCCTCTTAAAGATGTGCTGGATCTTGCGGTCGCTGTTGAGAGGGCTGACTGGAAACTGATCGGTGAAAAAAGCAGGTGCCTTGAAATAGAAGAAAATGCTCTTTTTCGCATCTATGTTGATTCTATAGCATGGACCAATAGTCTGCTTTCCGAAGAATCGCTTTACATATGATTGCAGCTGACTTCAAAAGCGCCGGTCTGCGGCGCTTTTGAAGTTTGTCAGAGCCATCGTCTTTGCGGCTTGACATATCTCTTTGCTTCTGCGGCCAAAAGCTTTCTTAAAGAATTCTGTGATGCAGCGGCCATTATGTCTGCGGGATTGGGGAATGTTCCATGATCATTGAAGCGTACCCGGATAGAGCCATTGTAAATTTCCTGTTCCCCGTACAGGATCCTCGTATCTACAAAAGCTGTTTTTTCTGTTAACCCGTTTGCTGCCTCAAGCTCTTCAACCCTGCTGATGAAAAATTTGAACTTATATTCCTGCATTGCTTTGACTCACCTCCGGCCTGCACATAAGTTAATACCCGCCATATCGTATTCTAACTCATATCGTCCGCAAGAGGATTGAACTTAAGAGGAATTTATGGCAATCT
The DNA here is from genome assembly GCF_050107595.1 of Bacillus infantis. Classification (GTDB taxonomy): domain Bacteria; phylum Bacillota; class Bacilli; order Bacillales; family Cytobacillaceae; genus Bacillus_AB; species Bacillus_AB infantis_C. The sequence goes on along the minus strand of NZ_JBNILH010000016.1, from coordinate 15,439 downwards.
ATTATTATGATGATTTAGCAGGTTAAAGGGAAAATGGGGGTTTTGAAATGGAAATAGAAATTCTGAAATGCCATGGGTCGGGAAACGACTTTTTGCTGATAGATGAGATATCAAGAAATTATGGATTTACGGAAGAGCAGCGGCGGGAGCTTGCCATCGCTCTTTGCCGCCGGGATTCTGAACTGGGGGCAGACGGGATTCTTTTTACAATGAAGAGTGATAAAGCCGATGCCCGGATGAGGGTTTTTAATGCCGATGGATCAGAAGCTTCAATGTGCGGCAACGGCCTGCGCTGTGTCGCCCGCTATGTATGCGAACTATTAGATTTGAAGGAAGCGATCATTGAAACCATGAGGGCTGATTTAAAGGTTGAAAAGCGGCCGGATATCTTCCCGGAGATTCCAACCTATCTTGTTGAAATTTCACCAGTCTCCTTCCAAATCCGTGATTTGCCGCTTATCCTGAATCAGGAGACATTAAAGGATGAGAAAATAAGCTCGTTGTCAGATTCGCTTAATTTCACAGCTTTAGCTGTGCCCAATCCGCATCTGATTGCGGTTTGCAGCAAAGAGGATATTAGATCAGATCTTCAAAAAGATATCAGTGAGCAAGTCAATGGCCCGAATGAGCTGTTTCCTGATGGAGTAAATGTCAGCTTCATCAAGCCTCTTAGAGAGGAAAGCATTTACGTGAGGACCTTTGAGCGCGGTGTGGGCTTCACGAATGCCTGCGGAACTGCGATGTCAGCTTCCACCCTGGTATCCTGCCTGCAAGGGATGAATAAGCTTGAAAGGCCGGTGGATGTGTACAATAATGGGGGAAAGGTCCAGTGTATTGCACATGAATCAAATGGCGGGTATACAATCGACCTGATCGGGAACGCGACGTATATGTACCGTGTAAAAGCCTATGTGGACCCTGCCCAGCCTAATCCGTTTACGTTGGGTGAAAAAGCTTACTTTGAGGCCGAAGCAGAACAGTATGGGAAGCTGCAGGAACATGCCCGTGAAATAATAGAAGAATATCTATGATAAGAAAAGAATGCTGCCGCCGCAGCATTCTTTTTCATGTGCAGAAAGATACTGTGAGCTTTCAGGTCTTTTTTTCTGCATTCAAAAATTCAAGAACCGGAGAAAAAGCCTGCAAATCCTTTGCAGAGAAATAACCTTGAAGCGGGTCTCCCAGTTTGTTGATGCGTTTTACAACATTATCTACCCGGAACTCCTCCATCCTGAGCCGGTCATTAACTTCTTCCCAAAACAATGGTGCCGCGATACCGGCATACTGGTTGCCTCTGGCTGAGTATGGTGCCACGATCGTCTTTCCCTCTGCATGCTGGATATAATCGACATAAAGCCTGCTGCCCCGATTTTTCTTCATTCTTTCAGTTGTGAAAAGGTCCGGTTCTTTGGATATCAGATAGTCAGCAATGAAAGAAGTGAAAAGGCGTGTATCATCATATGTGTAGGCATTCTCAGGAAGCGGGATGTAAACCTGGAGCCCTTTATTCCCGGATGTCTTGACAAATGATGTGAGCTTAAGATGATCGAGCACCTCTTTAATCATCAGTGCAGCCTTTATAGCAAGGGTGAATGCATCCCGGGACGGCGGATCCAGATCGAAGACGATTTCAGACGGACCTTTGCTTTTGATAGTCTGAAATGGTATATGAAATTCAAATGCCAGCTGATTGCCGAGCCAGAGAAATGTCTTAAGATTATTGCAGATAATATAATTGATTCCATCTGACATTTTTGTTTCAACAAAATCTGGTGTATAGTCGGGTGCGTTTTTTTGGTAAAAGGGTTCCCCGAAAATGCCGTGCGGATACCTGATGACGGTGAGAAGCCTATCTTTTAGGAATGGCAGCATATATGGGGAAATTTCCCGAAGATAATGGATAAAGTCTATCTTCTTTAGTGCAGGCGTTTCCCATATAGGCTTGTCAGGATGTGTGATTTCTACATCATCGGGGAGATTCTTCTGCTGTTCGGCAAATTGGCTATAGGTGCACTGCTCAGGCTTCAGGTCAAAACGGAATTGATGGAAGTGGGGCTCGCGCATCTGTCCATCATAAATCTCCAGGTACTTTAGCTCTGTACAAATGCCGGGATTAACATAAACAAATCTGCCATCTTCTTCTCTTTTGTTGTTTTTGATTGTCTCCATAAGGGCCTTTTTCTCATCAGGCTTTAGCCCGAATATAAATTGGCCGATCGGGTGGACCCTTCCGCCATCATACACGCCTGCATAGAAATAACCATTAGATTTTTCATAAGCAGTGATAAAGCAAGAAACATATTTCCAATTTTTATATTTCTGCCATAAGGTTGAGCGTTTGCCTTCCTCCCATTTGCTTTTCTCCTGTTTAGCCACAATTCCTTCGCCATCATGAAGGATCACCTGTTCCCACAGATTTTTAAAATCACCATATCCAGGTATCATCTGAAGTAGCCTCGTGCTCTTTTCGTCAGGCTCAAGCGGGAGATGTGCTGATGTGAAAAAATTCTCTAATGCGGCTTTACGCTCCCTATAGTCCAATGCTGTTATGCTCTTCCCATTAAGCTTTAATGCATCAAAGATCAATAAGCGGCATGGAGATTGTCTGGCTTTTTCCAAAATCCTCTTTTCTGAACGCATTCTCCCCCTTACTTGGATAGAACCAAAATGTGCTTTATGTTTATTTTCTAAATAAACAAGCTCTCCATCCAATTGAAGAGGCAGGAAAGGTTCAAACAGCTGGAGGTTGTCTTCGAGAAAGGACCTGACTTCGGGAAAAAGTTCCAGCAGCGGTTTGCCATTTCTGCTTGTCAAAGAAAGCCCCTTGTCATCCCACTCAAGGATGGCTCTAAATCCATCGTATTTTACTTCGTAAAACCATCCTTTGGCATCTGGAGCATCAAAGGTCAGGCTCGGAAGCATTGGTTTCATTGTGACACTCCTTTCCGCGGCAGGATTCGACTATCCTTAGCCATTAAAACGGCTCATCCTCCATTATTCCATTCTGGGGGGAATCCTACTCCGCTGGCAGAAGTTATCTTGCATTTCAAATGATGAATCATCGCACATTAAAGTTAAAGACAATAGAATGGAGAATCAGGATGCATACAATCTGGAAAGGCAGCATCAGCTTCGGGCTTGTAAATATACCGATTAAGCTTCATGCAGCAATTGAGGACAAGGACATTAAGCTGCGGACTCTTCACAAAGAGTGTCATTCTCCGATTAAATATGAGAAAATCTGTCCGGTCTGTGAAACAGAAGTCAAGCCGGAAGATATTGTAAAGGCTTATGAATACACAAAGGGAAAATTTGTCGTTCTTGAAGACGAGGACCTGAAAAAATTGAAGCAGGCCAACGAAGACAAAGCTGTTGAAATCATCGATTTTGTTAAAATGGCTGAAATCGATCCCATCTATTATGACCGCAGCTATTATATGTCTCCGGGTGATGGGGGAGGAAAGGCTTATTCGCTTTTGAGAAAAGCACTGGAAGACTCTGAAAAGGTTGGGCTCGCCAAAATCATCATCCGCTCAAAAGAGCAGCTGGCCGTTGTCAGGGTATTTGAAAATACTCTGATCATGGAAACTATACACTTTCCGGATGAAGTGAGGAAAGCCGGCGATGTACCGAACGTCCCTTCCGAGGACAAAGTGACGGAAAAAGAGCTGGAAACTGCCATCATGCTCATCGACCAGCTGACAACTGCATTTGAGCCTGACAAGTATACAGATGAATACAGGTCTGCGCTTCTGGATCTCATTGAAGCAAAACGGACAGGCCAAGAAGTGGTCACTCCTGCAGAAAAAGAAACAAAATCAAATGTGACAGACCTGATGGCCGCATTGCAGGCTTCGATCGACAATACCAAACCCGAAAAACCGAAAAAGCCGGCCGCGCGCAAGAAAAGGGCTGCTGCACGGCCAAAGGAAAAGAAAGAAGCGTGATGAAAAACCGCCTTTGTGCGGTTTTTTCCTATTCATATGCGAATTATGTTCACAAACTGCCTAAATAGGCAATATAGAAGGTACAGGACAATAACAAGAAAAGGAAGTCATACATGAAAAAACTGACAGGAATCAAACTTATGTATATTCTTTCTGCTGCAGCTCTTCTTGGGCTTTTTACTTTTCTCTTTGCCGAAATGGCGGAAGAGCTGAAAGAAAACGAGCTGGAGGCTTTTGACCATACAATCATCAATTTTGTCCAGTCTTATATCAATGACCAGCTGACTGCATTGATGTTCTCAATTACATTCCTGGGCTCTGTGAAGTTTCTTGTGTTTCTGGCCGCAGCAGGGGGAGTCATTCTCATGGTTTATAAAAAATGGGCATTAAGCGTGTTTCTGCTGGCTGGTGCAGGCGGCGGAGCGCTGTTCAACTGGCTGCTAAAGTGGATTTTTAAAAGAGAACGACCTGATATTCTCCCGCTCCTGACTGAATCCGGATTCAGCTTCCCTAGCGGCCATTCCATGGGTTCCTTTATATTTTATGGTGCTTCAGCCTATATATTGGTCCACCTGTTTTCGCGGCAAAGCTTAAAGGTCTTGTCTGTCCTCGCAAATGTCCTCATCATCTTCCTGATCGGCTTAAGCAGAATCTATTTGGGGGTGCATTATCCAAGTGATGTGGCAGGCGGCTTCCTGGCCGGCGGAGCCTGGCTGGCAGCCTGCATCATTATTTTCAGGTTGTACGAGTATCGGAAGGGTCTGTGAAAAAAGGATTTGCTGCTGTTATGTAGAATCGAATCTTTTAGCCATAAAGTATTGCATCACAGTAATAGCTCCACACCTATTGCACACCAGAGCCGGAGGCAATATGATTCGGCGTGAAGGCCTGGCGTGGCCGCGAAAATCATTCTGCTCTGCTTCGGTTATTTGATTTCCAATTAGTTGACAGTCTTCATTTTTGTGCTATACTAGTAAAGCACGTATTTGAGGATATCTGCGGGCAGAATGGAGCGGAACGCCATTTTGCAGATCATGCTCTTTTAGATTTTTACTGCTTAGCAACAATAGGTTTATACCTTTAAGAATTAATTTGTGGACAGCTTGATTATCAGATGCGGCTGCTGTACAGCAGGATGCCGCCTGAATGGTATGATTTCTTCTTAATGCACATCTTCTATAAACCCGAAACATTTCTTCGCATGGATTGCTTCAATTCAATAATGCGGTCTTTAAATGACTGAATCTTAAAGAGCTGCTATCTTATCCCGATTGTTTACCTGATTCCCGCTGGCGCGGTCTCGGAGCCGCAAGGATGGAAGAGAGGCAGGGCTTTCATTGTTTTAGGTTGAAATTACATTTAATATACATTATATATAGCCTCAAATATGATAAAAAGGACAGCGTGGTTACATGCTGTCCTTTTTCAATTCATTGACCAATAACTAACAGTAAATACTGTGTTGTACATAACTATATGTGTCATAAATACGAACATTTATATATGGATATATTCGTAATATCTGTGTTTTGTGATATAATTAAAATAGGAAAATTATTAATAGAGGCGCAGTGACTGACGACGATAGTGGAAGAAACCACAGTGGAGCTGCGTGCATATATAGCCGGTCGTCTGGGCAGCCAGCAGTCTGCTTTAGCCTTTTGGGAAAGCGGCCTGAATTTTATACCTGGAGGTTGTATGCTATGACTGAAAAATTGATTCTTGATGGTAAGCGGGTGGCAGATGATATTAAAGAGGGATTGATGCCGAGGGTGGAAGATCTCAAGGAAAAAGGGATCACTCCCTGCCTTGCCACCATCCTGGTTGGAGATGATCCATCCTCTGAAACTTATGTCAGAATGAAAGGGAATGCCTGCGCCCGGCTTGGCATCCGGTCTGAACGAATTCACATGCCGAAAGAAACCACAACAGAAGAACTGGTAAAAAAGATTGAAGAACTGAATCAAAATAAGGAAGTTCATGGCATCCTGCTTCAGCATCCTGTTCCCGGACATATAGATGAGCGGAAGGCATTTGAAACCATCAGCATAGATAAAGATGTTGACGGTGTGACAAGCCACGGCTACGGGCAGACTGCCCTCGGATTTGGTACATATCCATCGTGCACCCCTGCAGCAATAATGGCAATTATCGATTATTATCAACTCCCCGTTGAAGGTAAGCATGCTGTAGTGGTAGGTAGAAGCCCTATCCTTGGAAAACCGGTTTCCGCTTTGCTTTTAAACAGAAATGCGACAGTAACAACATGCCATTCGTATACTGAAAATCTCTACCGATATGTTGGCCAGGCTGATCTTGTCATTGCTGCAGTCGGAAAGCCGGAATTTATAAAAGGAGAATGGATCAAGCCTGGGGCTGTTATCCTGGATGCAGGGTATAATAAGGGGAATGTCGGAGATGCAGAGTATGAAAGCTGCCTAGAAAAGGCATCAGCCATAACACCTGTACCAGGCGGCGTTGGCCCAGTCACAATTTCGATGCTGCTGAAGCATACGGTTGAAGCAGCAGAAAAGACACTTGGGGTTAATGCCTGAAGAAGAAAAGGTTGACTTGTCTTTTTTAATGAAGTAATATTAACTTAACACTTTAAGATTCGTTTTATATTTGGATAAGTAGTCGTAGCTGCGCTGGTGGTAGTCGATTTTATCTTCTTCAGCACGTGCAGGCTGCGATTTTTTTGTTTTTATATTATACCGCAAACTTATAGTGAAACACTTTTTGGAGGTTTTTATACATGAACACAGGTAAAGTAAAATGGTTTAATGCAGAAAAAGGATTTGGATTTATCGAAACATCAGAAGGCCAGGACGTTTTCGTTCACTTTTCAGCTATTCAATCTGAAGGCTTCAAGTCTTTAGAAGAAGGCGAAGCAGTAACTTTCGAAATCGTTGAAGGCAACCGTGGACCACAAGCTTCTAACGTAGTTAAAGGCTAATAGCATGAATGATGAGGTGATGCATGGCAAAGCATGCATCGCCTTTTTGTGTATTGAAACGGACGGCAACTTATGAAAAGAAGAAGCAGGCTCCTGAATAACGCTTTTCTTTCCTTCATTTACTCCATTTCGTATCCTTCCACCATTCCCCTAGAAAACCCGCCCATGAGGCGGACTTTGATTGTGCTGTAAATATAATCACTTGGGCGGGGTTTAAACTTATTTGAATCGGAAATGTAAAAAAGAGATAGAAAGTGGTTAGCCTAGATATATACCTGCTGTACCCTATGTACAATTTGATAAGAAACAATTGGTTAGAAATTAAGGAGGATTTAAACTTTGACAACTTTTTCGGATTTTAATTTAAGCAAAGAGCTTGAAAAAGCAGTTTCCAATATGGGCTTTGAAGAGCCGACCCCTATCCAGGCACAGGCCATTCCAATCGGGCTGAGCGGAAAGGATATGATTGGCCAGGCGCAGACCGGTACGGGTAAAACCACAGCTTTCGGCATTCCGCTTCTCGAAAAGATTGACATAAATGAAGGGATTCAAGGCCTTGTTCTGGCGCCTACCCGCGAGCTTGCCGTACAGGTGGCTGAAGAACTGAACCGGATTGGACAGGTGAAAGGCGTCCGGACTCTGCCGATTTACGGAGGCCAGGACATTTCCAGACAGATCCGCGCTTTGAAGAAAGACCGGGGACCTCATATTATCGCAGCTACTCCGGGAAGGCTGATTGACCATATCGAAAGAAAGACAATCCGCCTGAATAAAATCAAACTGGCTGTACTTGATGAAGCTGATGAAATGCTGAATATGGGCTTTATTGAGGATATTGAGCGCATCCTAAGCGAAGTTCCTGAACAGCGCCAGACGCTGCTGTTTTCAGCGACAATGCCAAGGCGCATTCAATCTTTAGCAGAGAGGTTCATGACAGAACCGGAAATGGTTCAGATTAAAGCTAAAGAACTTACTGTAAAAAATATTGAGCAGCATTATATGGAAGTGCATGAAAAGCAGAAATTCGATGTGCTCTGCAGCCTGCTCGACATCCAGTCCCCGGAACTGGCTATCGTGTTCGGGCGCACCAAGAAGCGTGTGGACGAAGTCGTTGAAGGGCTTATTAAACGCGGCTATTCTGCTGAAGGCATCCATGGCGATGTTCCTCAGAATAAGCGGGATCAGGTAATCCGCCGCTTTAAGGAACAGACCATCGATATTATGGTAGCGACAGATGTGGCTGCGAGGGGACTCGATATCAGCGGAGTGTCCCATGTTTACAACTTTGATATCCCGCAGGATCCGGAAAGCTATGTTCACCGCATCGGGCGGACTGGCCGTGCCGGAAAGAAGGGGCTTGCTGTAACATTTGTTTCTCCTCGTGAAATTGATCATCTAAAGCTCATTGAGCGGGTAACAAAAACAAAAATGGCGAAGATGCCGATTCCGACTTTCAGGGATGTTATCGCAGGCAGCCAGCAGGCAACCATTAATAAAATGATGAAGGTTATCGAAAACGAAGAATTCAATGAATATAAAAGATCGGCAGAAAATCTCCTTGAGGAAACAGATTCAGTCACCTTGCTTGCTGCTGCACTTAAGCTGCTGACAAAAGAACCGGATATAACACCAGTTAAGCTTACTGCTGTAGAGCCGATCCGCTCAAGAAAGCCAAAGCCGAAGTTTGACCGCGACAGAAGCCGCCGCAGCGACAGAAGCAGGAGCGGCGCTGGCGGACGCGACCGCAGAAGAGGCAGAAGCGGAAAATCAGGTTTTACTCCTAACTCGAAGGGGTAATAGCTAATTGAGGGGAGTTTACGGATTTTATAAGAGGATGGGATATCTTTCCTGAAAAATTTTTAAAAAATGATTATAAAATCTGTAAAACTTACCCATATTAATATAGCGGGGCATCGCCCCAAAGATTTTGTTGAAATTTAGGAGGAAATGTAAATGGCTACAGGTAAAGTAAAATGGTTCAATGCAGAAAAAGGTTTCGGATTCATCGAAGTTGAAGGTGGAGAAGACGTATTCGTCCATTTCTCTGCAATCCAGTCTGAAGGCTTCAAAAGCCTTGATGAAGGTCAGGAAGTTGAATTTGACATTGAAGAAGGCCAGCGTGGACCGCAGGCTGTTAATGTGACGAAACTATAATATTCACTTCATATGATGAAGAGTCTCCTAGCGGGGCTCTTCTTTGCTTTATAAAGGAGGAATGAGGTTTGCTTATAACTGCCATAGCAGATACCCATATGCCAAAAAGAGGAAGGGTGCTGCCCATGCTTCTCACTGAATATCTGGAGATTTCGGATGTTATCATTCATGCCGGTGATTGGCAGGACTTGTCTGTTTACAGGGAACTCTCATCCTTCGGGAAGGTTGAAGGAGTGTTGGGAAATACAGATAGCGGAGAGCTCAAGGGAATGCTGAAGGATAAGCTCATCCTTAATATTAATGGTTTTAAAATTGGTGTTGTGCATGGGCATGGAAAAGGGAAGACAACTGAAAAAAGAGCGCTTGAAGCTTTTGCAGCTGACAAACTGGACTGTCTAATCTTCGGCCACTCCCATATACCGGTCCTGAAAAAGGAAAACGGCACTCTTATCATAAATCCAGGTTCTCCAACTGATAAAAGGAGGCAGCCGCGGTTTTCTTTTGCTGTAATCAGGGCAGAGGAAGAGCTCTCAGCAGAGATCATTTATTTTGATAAAGAAGCTTAACGGGAAAAAGCAGGCCGCATTTATGCGTCCTGCTAATTGATTTTCAGCTCATAATAATCCTGGGATTCAAGCGGTTTAAATCCGCATGATGTATAAAGATTTAGGGCATTACTATTTTCGGCGGCCACCTCCAGGAAAATATCCCTCCCTTGTTTCCTTTCCTGCCTGATAATTCTGCTTAAAACGCTTTTTCCAATGCCGCGCCTCTGAAACTCAGGAAGGATGGCGAATCCATAAATCCAGCTCTCTTTGCCGTCTGTCTGTATCCTCACCTTGCCCGCGGGGACTCCGTTGTACTCAATAATGAATAAAGTCTGTTCATGATCGGCTGCTGTTTGCTCGTAAAACTGAGTGGCATCTTCTTTAGAAAGGCTGAAACAAAGAACATCCAGCAGGATGCAAATATTTGCATCTCCGGCAGACGCCTCTCTTATTTCGACCTCTATTTTTTCAGAAAGAATATCTGAGTGAAAATACTTCATCTGATGCTCAGTGAAAGAGTACGTACAAGGAAGCGATTTGAAAAGCTGTTTGGCAGCATAGGACTCTGCCGGGGCATTTAAAAGTATTTCAGAAGCGCTTGCCAATTGTTTTTCAGCCTGCCTTAAGAGGGCTGAAAAAATTCCCTTCTGCCGATGCTCAGGATGAACCATTCCGCATATCTCCATTTTAGCCCCGAAAGGATACAGAGCCAAAAAACCTGTCAATCTCCCATCCTGATAAGTGAAGAAGTCTGTTTTTGATTCGATATTCCTTGATTTCAGCATATCCCAATTAAGTTTTAGCCTGAAATTTTCATGTTTTTCGCAAATATCCTGAAGTTCCTTGATTTCTTTCAGTTGTCTTACTGTCAGCATCGCTGTCCCCCCAATCTCGTATATATCTATATTAGCCTGAAGGAGGGAGAAGAGGAATACATAATTGCAAACCATCAGAATTATGCAATTAGTGGCATTTAATTGTGTAGTTCACCTGGAATGGTTATTATAAGTAGAGTAATGATTCCGGAGGTGTTGGATAATGAAAAATTTTACAGTAGAATTTCACAAAGAAGATCAAGTAGAAGCAATGAAGGTTAGTAAGCTGAATGAAGAGGATTTCAATATTGCCACTGAAGGCGGAACCAGGCATCTTTTCGAACTTGATACAAACGTAGGCTTTTTTATTTACTTTGATGCGATCAGCAAAGAGGGGACAGAGTCGTATTTGGTTCTCCATTATGAAGAAGAAAATGAAGAGCCAAGTGCCTGTTATTCGTTTGAACTGAAGGATTTCTACCAATTTGCTGCACTTCAGTTGAACGATCTTGAATTCAGTGAAGAAGCAGGGGAAGAAGAGGAAGAGGAAGTGTACGGACCTATCCATCATCTTGCTCATCTTATGTATCATATTATTGAAGAAGGCCAAAAAATCGAGTAATAAAAAAAGAGCAGCTTGCTGCTCTTTTTTTGCTTTAAATTGTTTATGCAGGGAATGCTGTTATGCAGGAAGGTTCGCCCTGCAGTAGCTTTCCACCATCTTCTCCTCTTCTTCATCGAGTGCGAAATCGAGAGCCTTTTCATCAGAAAAAAAGAAGTGGTAATTGAGGATTTTTGAACCTGTTTCATCTTTGTAAAAAAGGACACGCAGGCTCAGCCCTTCCTCGGAGTATAATTCATCATCTTCCGGAACTTCTATGTCCAAAAGGAACTCATACCTCTGCCCTTCAAGTATCCCTGTAGGATCAATGATTTCTTCAATCAAATGTCCTGTAATTTCCATCTATATCATCCTCTCTGGGTAGTTTCTGTTTATCGACATTCGTATTATACACTTTTATGCAGGCCAGCGTAATCTTTTGTTCTTATCCTTCTTCAAATCCGTTTTTTCCATCCTTAAAGGGTGCAAATTCATACTGACAGACTTTAAAATGGTGCGTTGACAAATACAGGGAAATGCTGTATACTTATAAAGTATTTAATTCAGGAAATAACATCTAACTTTAAATTCACTTGTTATAAAGGATCCAGTCCATTTATTTTATAACGGGTGAATTTTTATTTTTCGAGGGCTTCGGCTCTTTGAGGAGGTGCCTTTTATGGCAATGGGATTCGGGAGAAAAAATACCGAAGAAGTAAAAACAGAAGAAGTGAAAGTCTGGGAATGTATTTCTGACAGCTGCAATGGATGGCTGCGTGATAACTTTAAAAGCAGTGATCAGCCGGCTTGCCCGCTTTGCAACAGTGAAATGAAGGAATCGACTAAGCTGCTTCAAGTTGTTGTTAATAATAGCATCTACTCAAAATAAGGAAACCAAATGGCCCGGCCATTTGGTTTCTTTTTTTGTTGTTAAGGAAATTATAAATTGTAAGTCTTGTGGATTATTATCAATTCTTGTTCAACGTCGAGCAGCTGCGCCGAGTCACAAGACGAACCTCCCAAAAAGGCAAAGAATGCCTTTCCGGGGTCTTGAGGCCCCCGGGAAGCTGGCCATGCAGACGTGCCGCAGGACGTAACGTTCTTAGTCTGTGTTCCTTAAGGGGTGATCAAGGCGCTTGCGCTTTTGTCTGTTCGGATAAATCAGTCAGCAGCGGGCAAAATAAAGGAAAATCCTTTAGACATGATGGAAGTGAAGAAAAACAGTGACTGGCATGCACCTTTTTACAGCTTTGGTATTTTTTAGTGTGATTTTAATCATTATTTCCTTCAGGAAAGAAATCAGGGTATCACTGCCGCTCTATTTCTTTGTAATGGGTTTGTCCTTTATATTGGAATACATAGTATTTATTCTTGGAAAAGCATACACATACAGGCCGACTGTGTTTGAAGAAAAGTGGTTTGATGAGGTATTTGGGGCAAGTATTTCACAGGCACTTTTCATTCCGGCGGTACTTACAGCAGTCTCTGTTTTCCGGATTGGCTTTCTATGGAGGCTTGCAGTAATAGCCGGCATTTTTTTAATAGAGAGCTTTTTCCTGAGGGAGGGCGTTTATGAGCAGCATTGGTGGAGAACCTGGTACACGAGCGTAATACTTTTTGCTGCTATGTTTGTGACAGACATATGGAGGGATTCATTAATAAACCCTTCCCCTTTTGTAAGGTTTGTGACGGTATATATGGCAATTACCACAATCATTCAGGCCGCTGTTTTTTATACCGTGATCTTCTTCCGGATCCATACTTACCACGCCGGCTTTTTTGAGTCGCATGACCGTGATCAGCTGGCTTTCAGCACCTTAATCTGGCTGATTTACAGCCTGATATTAGCTGTAATAGTCATTTATGAATTCAGGAAGATGGTATTTGCAGGACTATTTGCGGGAGCCTGGCTTTTTGAAAAACTTTTGATCCAGGCTGATGTTCTGACGATTTCCCATTTGTGGAGTTCTGTATATTCAGCTGCGCTCATTACGTTATTCTGCTTTCTGATCGGCAAGCTGGCCGTTTATATCTTTCCTGATATTAAAGGTGAATCTGTGTAATGTCCAGAAATGCATTATAATATAAGAAATAATGCACTCTTTAAGGGGTATGTTTTCATGGATGAAGTTCAACGGCTTAAACAGGAAAATGCTAGATTAAGGAATGAAATACTGCAGCTGAAAAACAGGGCAGAAGTAAATCAGGGTTATTGGCCTGGCCTGGATAAAGGGGATGAAGGCGTATCGTTTGAAAAGCTGGAGAGCTTCCTGAATCCTATACTTGATCTGGTTCCTCATCATATTGTTTTTATAGATGGTAATGGACTTATAACCATATGCAATCTCCAAGCTGCGAGGGACCTTCATGCTGACAGAGGAGAAATCGTGGGCCGCCACATCAGGGAGCTGCTGAAGATCCCTGATGATAAAATAAATCTGCTCGAATCCCTCAGGACGAAGAAGCCGATCGTTAACAGGGAAGTGCTTGACAAAAATTATGGAATCAACAATACAAGGGTTATACTGGACGGAAACGGAAACGTGAAGAGGGTATTGGGTGCGTTTCAGTTCCTTAATGGAGTAAAGGAAGCAGAGAAGCAGGCTCTTGCAGGGAGGATTGCAGCAGGCATAGCCCATGAAATCAGAAACCCGCTTACCACGGTAAGAGGCTATCTTCAGCTCCTTCAGGGCAAGACAAATCAAGAAGTGTCTGAGCTGTTTTCTTCCTTGCTGATCCCGGAAATTGACAGGGCCAATAAAATCATCACAGATTTCCTCAGAATTGCAAAACCGGGGGAAACGACCAGCGAACTGCTGAATGTAAAGGAATTTATTCTGGATTATATCGGGAAATTCCTGAATAGTGAAGCGCTGCTGTATAATGCGGAAATTGAATATCAATTAACAGACATTGAAGATAAAACGTTCTTTAAAGGAGACCGTGATGAATTGCTGCAGGTGTTCATTAACCTTTTCAGAAATTCATTCCAGGCTAAAGGAAGCGAACCGCTCAAAATAATCATTGCTGCCAGAAGAGCTGACTCCTTTATTAGAATTGAATTCAGGGACAATGGAAGAGGGATACCTTCCTCTATTCTGCCCCATGTTTTTGACCCTTTTTTTACTACGAAGGATGAAGGGACAGGGCTTGGGCTCTCAGTTTCCAAAAAGGTTATTGAAAATCACGGCGGCATGATGAATGTAATGAGGAATGGGGAGGGAGCACAGTTTATCATTGACCTTCCTGCCGAATGCCGCAACGATTCATAATATTTTAATCGTACAATCAACAGAAATGCCCCCGGCTGAATATGAATAAATAAATTCGTAATCAGAAGGGGGGATTAGGTTGGATGTCAAAAAAATTCCGCTGAACTATACTGCAGTGGGCGATTCGATTACTGCAGGTGTAGGTGCTTCGTTCTTTTCCCCCGGCTTTGTGCCGCGATTTGCCAGACTTGCCGAGGAATCCCTTGGCCGGAGGGTTGTCCATAAAACTTATGCTAGGCCGGGAGCCCTTTCAGGTGAAGTTCTGGAAGCTGTCAGGTCTCCTGCAGTATCCAATGCATTAGCGGAATCAGAACTAATTACGATTACAGCCGGAGGCAACGACCTTATTCAGGGATTAAGATCATATCTGCTGACAAAAAATGAAAATGATATATCTTCGCGCCTGAATTTATCAGCAGAAAAGCTAAGCGGCATTGTAGAACATATTACTGAACTAAAATCAGATTCCGCGGAGTCTTATATGGTTTATCTCCTAAACCTTTATAATCCTGTTCCCAGGGAAGAAACAGCAGATCGGTGGATTAGAAAATTCAATAAGCAGCTGCAGCAGCTGTGCGATCACCATCACTTTCGGACGGTGAATATATATCAGGTATTCAAAGGAAATGAGAATGATCTTGTGGCGATGGACAGAGTGCATCCCAATGACAGCGGCTATAATCGCATTGCTGAAAAAATAAAAAATACTGGCTATGGACTTTTGATCTGCCAATAGACAGGTTCCATCTCAAGGAAGAGAGGGCACCTGTCTTGTTTTTTGGAGAAACCCAATAATTTCCATCTCGTTTCCTGTTGACCATATTCTACAGTGCTGTTATTATAAATGAACAGCAATCGACATTGACTGCTGCTATATTTCTTCTCATTTTATCAATCTATGATTTCCGCAATATAATTTTTATCGAATTATGTTGACAAGAGGTTGCTAAACTGGTACTATAATAGAGCTGCTTCAATAGAGCGCTATTGGAAGATTGTCCTTTGAAAACTGAACGAACAAAACGTCAACGTTAATCTTATTTTTATCAGAGCTAAATCTTACTCTTATATGGAGAGTTTGATCCTGGCTCAGGACGAACGCTGGCGGCGTGCCTAATACATGCAAGTCGAGCGGACGGATGGGAG
>NZ_JBNILH010000015.1:0-86403 GCF_050107595.1 Bacillus infantis | reverse complement strand
TGAGAAGTAATTTGAGCAATCTTCTTATTCTGGTTATAATTCATTTTAGTGCCTCCTGGTATTTGAGTTATAGTCCTTTTTGCTTGCCGGCTACAGGACTCTCTCATTCTACCAAGAGGTTATTTTTGTGTTCAAACCCCATTTTCCTTCATTACAGGAATGCTGCCCCATAGGTTAATTAAGAACGATTCGCTTCTTATCCTCACTGAATCTTTAAATCCTGCGATTGCTTCGCTACCTTATAAAGATGGGAACAAAAGTTTTTGCATGCGGATTCTTGGAACAGTACCTTCCTCTTCTATCCCCAGAGAGTTAAAGCCCTGTTTTTTATAAAACCTTATCGCTCTCCTGTTTGTAGCTGATACCCTTAATTGATATTCATTGATATTGTTTTCTTGAAAAAAAAGTTCCGCATACTCAATTAATTGAGATCCATAACCTAAACCACGATATTCTGGTATTAAGTAGAATAGGTTAACATAACCAATCTTTTTATTATCAATATCCTTAATTTGCATTTCAACCTGTCCGACTGGTTTATCATCATTTTCCACAAGAACAATACCACCTGGAAATATAAGAAGCCTATTTTCAACCTTTTTCAGGTAACTTTCATTATCGCCGAATAAATTGTCGTCCCCAAAACTGATAACATAAGAATCTCTTCGAAATTTAATTATTGTTTCTGTATCTCTTAATAGGTCAATGCTGCGAAAGGAAAGCAAAGTTAATTCCACCCCTTTAAGAAAGCTACTTTTTTAATCAACAAAATTTAGTCTACCCTTGTAAAATAAGCCTGTCCCTTTCATATAATAAGAAAAGCTGCCTCATTTGGGGACTGCAGCTTAATCTCCCGTTAGCAATTAAACTATTTTTACCATTCTTACTTGATTTAAGATATATCCATCAAACTCTTTTTCATATCCTTTAACTATTTCAAACCCTTTAGCTTTATAAAAGTACATGCCAATCTTATTATCTTTTTCAACATTTATATAAATTTCTTTTATACCTTCTAATTCCTTAACCGCTTGTTGTATCAAAGCGGTACCAATCCCTCTGCCCTGAAATTCCGGATAAAGATAGATAGCCGCCAGTTCTACCTTTCCGCCATCCCTTACTGTGGAATAGTTTGCAAAACCGACTACTTTCCCCTCAACCTCTGCAACATAAACAATAGAACGTTCTATACGTTGTTTCATACTTTCATCACTGTAATTTAACTTAATGAAATTATTTTGTACTTCTAAGGGGATTATGCCCTCATATGTGGCATTCCAAGTTGTTTTTGCTATACTTTGAACTTGCTTTGTATCTTCATAGCGCATCTTGCGGATGGTGATATTCATCTTAAGCCCCCCTTTAATATGCCACCGGGACAGACCCCATGGCCCAGTCTCAAAATGAGCCAAGGGACCCGTCCCCCTGGTTCCTCAGGTTCTCTTCATACTAATTGCCCCTGGCCCATTGTCCTCCTCATCCCAAACCGTCTGAATCTCAAATGTCCCGGGCTCAAAAAACAAATCAAATCTCATCTTGATATCTTCCTGCATCGGCAGATTTTTCGCATCCTCGATGCTGATCCAATGCAGCTGCCCTTCCGGCGGATTCTCCAGCAGTTCGCCCTCAAAATCCTTCGTCCAGTAATTCATCATCATATACCGTTCATTTTTCGCCGGATTCACAAACTCCGAAATCCCTTTAAACACAAGATTACTCACTTCAAGACCGGTTTCTTCCCTGACTTCCCGGATTGCTCCATCAGTAAAGCTCTCGGGAAACTCCACTCGCCCGCCCGGCGGAAGAAAGCCCTTGAAGTGGTCATGCTGCCTGTCCAGCAGCAGCACTTTATCTCCATTCTGGATCATCACAACTGTCCAGATTTTATATGATATTTGATTCTCCAAAATATCTCCTCATTTCGTGCCACGGGGACAGGTCCCGTGGCCCAGCCTTAAAAAGAGCCAAGGGACCTGTCCCCCTGGTTCAAATAGTTATACAGTGAACCCTATTTTCCTCTTTATTGCTTTTAAAAACGGTGCACTTACAGCCCTGGCTTTTTCGGCTCCCTCCTGTAAAATTTTATCAACCGTTTCCGGTGAGGCCATTAGTTCCTTATATTTCTCCCGCGGCTCCTCCATGAAGCTATTCATTGCTTGGAACAGCTCCTTTTTTACCTCGCCCCAGCCGATGCCTTTCTGATATGCTGCTCTCATACTTTCCACTTCAACTTCAGAAGCGAATTCTTTATACAGCATAAATAACACGGAAGATTGCGGATCCTTCGGCGCCTCTGGCGGCAAAGAATCTGTTTTGATTTTATTGATGAGTTTCTGCAGTTTTCCTGGTTCTTCAAAAAGAGGGATCGTATTGTTGTAGCTTTTGCTCATTTTCCTGCCATCCAAGCCAGGCAGCACTGCCGTATCTTTTTCGATTTTGTATTCTGGCCGCAGGAATGTTTCGCCATAATGATGATTAAAGCTATCCGCGATATCCCTGGCAATTTCAATATGCTGGATTTGATCCTTCCCAACAGGAACAACCTCTGTTTTGAACATCAAAATATCTGCAGCCATTAGGACCGGATAGTTGAACAAACCCATGTTCACACCGAAGTCGGCATCCTTTTCAGCGCTCTTATTGCCTTCAACAGCGGCTTTATAGGCGTGGGCACGGTTCATAAGCCCTTTGGATGCAAAACAGCTTAATATCCAGCTCAGCTCAAAGATTTCAGGAATGTCTGATTGCCGGTAAAAAATCACCTTGTCAGGATCCAGTCCCAATGCCAGCCATGTTGCAGCAATCCCATATGATAACTGGTTGAATTCCGCCCCATCATGGATTTTGGTCAGGCCATGATAGTCAGCGACAAAATAAGCCGCCCTGTATTCTCCTGAATCAGCCAGCTCCAATGCGGGCTTAATCGCCCCGATATAATTCCCTAAATGAATCTGTCCTGTAGGCTTTATCCCTGTTAAAATCGTTTTTGCCATAATGCCTCCCCTAGTTCAAAATCGGATGAAATACAAAAAGGGCTACCCCTCCAAAAAGGACGAGTAACCCGTGGTGCCACCTTCATTCGTTCACAATAAGTAAACGCACTTATCCATACTGAAACAACAGTTTCAATACTTAGCCTCTTGTAACGGTAAGGCGCTCCGCCGGACCTACTAGCAGTTCAGCCCGGAAGCTCAGAAGCCCATTCAGCATTCTTCCTGTACTGATTCTCACCCAACATCAGCTCTCTGCCACACTCTTAATGCCTAATATTCTTCATCATCGCTCTCCAATCATTAAAATTAATTGTAAAATATGGATATTGGGAGGTCAAGACTTTATTTTGAGCCAGGGGGACAGACCCCTTGGCCCAGCCACAAAAAGAGCCAAGGGGTCTGTCCCCCTGGCTTACTTAATCAATTGGGCTACAAGACTGCGGTTGCGGTTTCTGAAAATATCATTATGCGAGGAGACCACGCCATAACCGGCGGCGTCCGGCTGGATAAATTGCTTTGCTTTATTGACGGCATTGACGGCATTGACGGCATCCTGGAAAGCCCCGGCTATCAGATGTACCTTTCCGTCATATCCAAGAATATCACCGGCGGCATACAGACCCGGAACAGAAGTTTCACTGTAAGAATTTCCTGCTATATAATATTCATTGGCCATCTCAATTGGCAGATCGCTTTCTTCCAGCAGCTTCTTTTCACGGATGAAACCATGATTTACTACCACTTCATCCACATCAACAAGTGAAACTTCTCCTGTTAAGAGGTTCTTCAATTCTACCTGTCTAATGGCATTACGATTAGAATCGGCGGCAAGCCTGGTAATCTCAGTATGAAAGAAGCATTCCACAGAGCTATTTAAGAGCTGTGACACTTGCGCTTCGTGAGCATTAAAACTATTTTTTCGATACGTAACATATACCTTCTTAGCGATCGGTTCAAGCTCATTCGCCCAGTCGACTGCTGTGTGTCCGCCGCCTGAAATGAGCACCGTTTTGTCTTTAAATCTTTTTAAAGATTTAATTGTATAATTTAAATTAACAATTTCATATTTCTCTGCCCCATCCAGCTCCAGTTTTTGAGGGTTTAATATCCCGCCGCCAATTGCAATAATGATTGTCTTGGAAAAGTGCTTTTCACCAGATTCAGTCTCAAGGACGAAATGTGCATCTTCCATTTTTGAAATTGAAATAACCTTTTCCCCTAAAACGACCTCCGGATTGAATGTCATGGCCTGCCCAATCATCTGCTCTATTAACTTTTCTCCAGAAACCGGCGGCATTCCTCCGATATCCCATATCATTTTTTCAGGATAGACATGCACTTTCCCGCCTAATCGTTCCTGATATTCAATGACCTTTACCTTCATTTCCCGCAAGCCGCTGTAAAAAGTGGAAAATAACCCCGCAGGTCCTCCGCCGATAATCGTTACATCATAGAGTTCATTAGAGTCCATATATGCCTCTCCCTTCTATGTTTCCTGAATGAGATGTGTTATCCTCTGTTTCCATCACTTGAATAAATCCTGATACATCTCTTTTGCCAGCAGCTCCATCCCATCAATGGAATTATAGCCGTAGCCAAACATATAATTGTAATCCACCGCATATATTTGCTTGTTTTTAATGGCTTTCATGCTTGATAGCTTTGGATTGTTATAAATGCCTTCTTTTACCTTTTCAGCATTGCCAGGATCTTTATCTGCCCACGTCGGAATGATCAATACATCCGGGTCTGCCTCTATCAGCATTTCAATGCTGACTTCTCCTGACTCCTCTTTAAACACATTGTCCAGTTTGATCATATTAAAAACATCATTAAAGAAAGATTCCTGGTTGGCTGCATACACACTCAGTTCATTAGGATCAGTTGTATGCAGGTAGGCAAAGGTTTTTTCTTCATTAATTTCTGCCAGGCTGGAAGCAATCTTGTCTTCTTTCTCCTTCAGCTTTTCTATGAAGCTTTCGGCTTTATCCTGAACATTAAAGATTTTGCCTAAGTTTTCGATATCTTTATAAATTGAATCATAGGTTGCCCCGGTAACTGACGATTCAAGCACGTATGTATGGATGCCCATCTCGTTAAGCGAATCAACAGTCCCGACACCCCAGTCAGCATTATCAAACAAACCGCCCCGGCCATAGACCAAGTCAGGATCGGTCCCTAAAGTAACCTCTTTGCCAACATACGTGTCGCTCAATATATTCAATTCAGCATACTCTGCTTCTACCTCTTTATCCGGCGCGCCAAAACTCGCACCGACAGCAGCAATTTTGTCCTTTAAGCCCAGATGCAGGAGAAGCTCCGCCGCCGGCCTCGTATTTGCCATGACCCGTTCAGGCGCCTTATCAAATACTTGATCTTTCTTTTCCCAGGTGGTCCCTCCCTCTGCCTTCGTAACATTTTGCACAGTGAGCGGATAGTGCTTTTCCTTTTGCGGTTCCTCTGCAGAGCTGGTTTTAGCCGTTCCCCCGCAGGCTGTCAGCGTCATCATGGCCGCCAGTCCCAATCCAAGCAACAATCTCTTTTTCATTTTTAGTTTCCTCCTTATATTCCGTATGCGAAACCCAATCCGTTTGTAATCGGATTGATATAGGTTTGGCATTTTATTTGATAGAGTGCTTCAATCGTTTCTGGCGTCAGCACCTCTGCCGGGGTGCCATGCGCATATACTTCTCCCTCTTTGATGGCATACAGATAATCACAATAATGCGCTGCCATCTCCAGATCATGCAGTGCGGCCAGCACGCCGATATTCAGTTCCTTTACACAGTTCAGAATTTCAATCTGGTACCGGATATCCAAATGATTCGTAGGTTCGTCCAGAATCATGAATCTTGGCTGCTGTGCAATTGTTCTCGCCAGTATGACCCGCTGCTTTTCGCCGCCTGATAAAGATAAATAGCTGCGATATTTGTAGCCAGTTAAATTCGTACGCCTTAAAGCCTCTTCAACAATTTCATAATCCGGCTGCTTATCTGATTCCAGCATTTTTTTATGCGGAGTTCTCCCCAGCATGACCATTTGCAGTACAGTCAGGTCAAAGTTCATTTCATTGAACTGGCTCACCACACCCATCTGCTGGGAAATCTTTTTCTGGGGCGTTTTTAATACATTCAAATCATCGAGCATGATGGATCCTGTGTGAGGAATGAGGCTTTTATAAATGCTTTTCAGCAGCGTTGATTTGCCGCATCCATTTGGGCCGATCAGGCCTACAAACTGCTGCTTTTTGACTTGAATGGAGATATTTTTAACAACTTCTTTCTTGCCGATTCTTGCAGACATTTCCTTAACAGCCAATTCCATATCCTACCCTCCAAAGTTGTAGCCTTTTTTGACAATCATATAAACGAAAAGGGGCGACCCGATGACAGAAGTAATAATTCCAATGGGCAGCTCTACGTTATGTATCAGTATTCTGGAAAGGATATCAGCCCATATTAGGAATAGTCCCCCAACAAGGAATGTCCCCAGCATCAGCCGCTTATGGTCAGCGCCAAAGATCCCTCGGCAGATATGGGGAATAATAAGCCCTACAAACCCAATCATTCCTGCATAGGCAACCAATGTTCCAGTAATAAGGGCAGTGGCAATCATATACAGCTTCCGGTAGCCGCTTAAGTTAATGCCCAATGTAATGGCAGCATCATCGCCCAGCAGCATAGTATTCAAGACCCGGTGCTGAAAAAGGAACAGGATGCATCCGGCAAGAATGACTGCTGCCATGATCGGTATCTTCGTCCAGCTTGATGAAGCCAGGCTGCCCATTGACCAAAAGGTAACAGTCTTGATTCCTTCAGCATCGTTGGCAAAGTAGATGATGAGACTGGAAAATGAACCGCATAAAGCCCCAATCACCACCCCTGAAAGTACGAGTTTCACCGCAGTTGCCTTACCGCCTATGCTTGATAATACCAAGACGCCTGCAGTCGTAACCATCGCACCGGCGAAAGCGCTGAATGCCACTCCAAATTGAGATAAAAATGTACCGCTTCCAAATCCAATGAGTATGGCAAATGTCGCACCGAGAGAAGCCCCGGATGAAATCCCCAGGATATAAGGATCTGCCAGCGGGTTTTGAACAACTGCCTGCATGACTGCTCCGCACAGCGATAGCCCTATCCCGATAAGAAGCGCAAATATAACCCGTGGCATCCTGACCTGCAAAATAATATTTAAATAAGACTCGCTGTCAATATTAGCTAATGATCCCAGTTTCCCATTGCTCAGCGCATGCAGTACTATGTCCATCGATTGGCTGAAGGGAATACTAACCTGGCCAACCGACACAGAATACACTGCTGAAAGCACAATGGCGCACAGCAATACAAAGATAATCGGAATATAAAAATTCTGATGCCAAACTCTGTCTGTACTCATATTGCTAATGTTTTCACCTCCATCTTTACAAATAAACAAGAATGATAATCATTATTAATGATAATGATTATCATTCTTGTTTATTCTAAGTTATCAGGAAAATAAATACAACAACTATTTAGAAAAAGATGACAATTTAAGAGCCAGGGGGTCAGGTCCCGTGGCCCAGCTACAAAAAAAAAGAGCCAAGGGACCTGTCCCCTTGGCTCAAAGCCACTTCCGACTATCCATAATTGCCTGCAGATGCATGCCTTCATGAAAAACCGTCCGGATCAGTACCTGTTCAATCGTCCGCATTCCCATCTCTGTTGGCGGATACTCTTCTTCAAGGCGGTGGCCATAGGCCTCCTTCATGGCCGATGGCTGCTGTCTCAGCAGGTCTTTAAGTTCATTAAATGCAGGCGTTTCTTCAGTAAAATCAGCTGGTGTTGAGCCATAGCCGAACCAGGTGCGGAATGCTTCCAGCACCGGTGTTTTTTCCTTCGTCAGCGCTTCAATCCATAAATATTGGTCCAGATAAATATGCCCCATATTCCATCTGATATTATTTCGGAAGTTATCGGGAACCACCTCGGCCTGCTCGGCACTCACTCCCTCTAATACAAACAGAATCTCATCCCGATAAGCCTGCAGCTGGTTAAAAAGAATTTCATGGCGCTCTTTCAATGTGTATATCTCCTTTTTATATGGTTAACCATAAATTCCACCAAAAAGAGCCACAGGGACAGACCCCATGGCCCAAACACAAAAAGAGCCAGGGGACCTGTCCCCTTGGCTCTTTATAATGTTTCATTATCCGATTTTTTTTGCGGTGCAAACCATCCAATAAGGGCAATTGCTATGAGCACTCCGTAGAAGACTAGTGTCCAGCCTGTGCTATGCGGAAAATGGTGGTCTAGGACGCCGATATCTTCATGCGCCAGCGTTATGACAGCAAGCTTGACTCCGACCCACGCTACAATGGCATAGGCGGTTGTTTCAAGAGCCGGACGTTTCGCAAGCAGCTGTACAAACCATGTTGCAGCGAACTTGATAAGAACTAAGCCCGCGATTCCACCAAGGACTACGACAATGAATTGCCCGCCGTCCATGCCGCCGAAATCATCGAGCGGTGAATCCGGCAGTCCAAGGGCAAGCGCGACTGCAGCAAGGATCGAGTCAATTGCAAACGCCAAATCGGCTAATGCGATTTTCCCCACCGTCGGCCAAAATCCCTTGCCGCGGGACTCTTCTTTTAGATCATCGCGGTTATGTTCGTTGTCTTTACCAAACTTCGCTTTGATCACATGCTTCAATCCCAGGTATAGCAGGTAAGCCGCCCCAATTGCCTGTATCTGCCACACATTGGCAATAAACGAAATGGCAAAAAGCGCGATAAACCGAAAGGCAAATGCCATAATAATTCCGTAATTGATAGCTCTTTTCTTCTGATCCTCAGGCAAATGCTTCGCAATGACAGCCAGCACAAGCGCATTGTCCGCAGAAAGCAGGCCCTCCAATCCAATCAATATCAGTAATGCCCATGCATATTCAAGCCATATGCCCTCCATAAAAACACTCCTCTCAACAACAATACATTTCCTGTAGATTTCCCTGATAAGACAGGTTATAACCATCTTTAATAATTTTCTTTTATAATAATCCCCTCAACGTATACAATAATTCCATTTTATAACACATAATGTTGTCTTTAGTATTATTTTTTTAACTTTTTGAAGATAAATCAAAATAATTACGTTTTACATTGACACATATTTTCGCTCATAGTATATTCAGTAAGGTATAAATAGTAATTATTACGATTTATACAATACATAATGATCGGAGCGATTATATTTATGAACAAAAAGCTTACCAGTTCTATTTTTTTCCTCTTCTTAATAGGCATCATCCTTGCAGGCTGCCAGGAAAAGAGCGGTGCACCTGCTAAAGAGGCGGCATCCGAGGAATCCGTAGAAAACGCCGAAGAAGAATCCACTGAAAGTGCCGAAGAAAGCCATGATCATGATCATGAACATGACCATGAAGACGAGGAAGATCATGGGCACGACCACGAGCATGACCACAGCCACGGCTCAGAAGAAGAACAACAAATCTATTCAGGGATATTTGAAGATGATCAAGTCGAAGACCGTCCCTTATCTGACTGGGAAGGCGACTGGCAGTCTGTTTATCCTTATCTGCTGGACGGAACGCTGGATGAGGTTTTTGAACACAAAGCTGAAACAAAAAAGGATAAATCCGCTGAGGAATATAAAGCTTATTATAAAACCGGTTATGAAACAGACGTTGAACGAATTGTCATCAAAGATAACAAGATGACATTTTACCGAAATGGTGAAGCAAAAACAGGAGAATATGAATATCATGGCTACGAAATCCTGAACTATGAAGCCGGCAACCGGGGCGTCCGCTTTCTATTCGATCTGGCAGGAGAAGACACAGATGGCCTGCCAAAGCATGTCCAATTCAGCGATCACAGCATCTACCCGACAAAAGCCCATCATTACCACATATATTTCGGGGATGAAGCACATGCAGACCTTCTGAAGGAACTGGAGCATTGGCCAACCTATTATTTCTCTGACTTGAGCGGTGACGAAATAGCGCATGAAATGACTGCCCATTAATAAATAAGAGCTGAGAGTATAGATATTGCCTTTTTACGGTGATTTGTACTCTCAGTTTTGTTTTCAATGAACGGCCCGGCTGTGGCGAGCTGTTTCACTTCCTGAAAAAGAACATTCTGCTCATTCCACAGCTTTTTTCAATTAATCTGCAGTTTTATTCAATTAATCTGTTCATTATTTTAATCATTTCACAGATTTTTTCAATCAATTCCGCTGGTTTTCTACCAACTGGCCTGAAGGCTGACCGACTGCTTACCCACCTAATAAACGCTCTTTATTCTCATCCAAATGTTTCATAACTCCTTGAACACCAGTGTCATAGCTTCCCACCGCTTCTTCGTCCGGTAAAGGATCGCTCTGCAAAAATTGCTTCCATTCCCCTTCCAACTGCTCCAGGGATTTTCCATATACGTACCGGACCGTTGTAGTAAGGTCGGGATCACCGTGAATTTCTAAGAACTTTTCCAATCCATACTCATCTATCAGATACCTTGTAAACGAAGCGGATTCTATGTAAGCCAGCCATCTGAGGGAAGATGAGTCTTTATCAAAATTTATATAGGAGAAGAATCTGTCATCCTGCAGCAGGGTTTCAAGAGGCAGCATGATCTCTTTTGACATTAAATGCTTCGTAATTTCATGTGTATCTTCCTGATAATTAGGATTCACACTTCTTTCCGAATAGGTATCCTGCATATAAATCGCCAGTCCCTCTTGTGTGACTTGTCCTTTTTCATCCTTAAAGAGTGCATGGGTCATTTCATGAATGAGAGGATAATTTCCTTCTGAAACATAATAAAGATTAATGGTACCGCCGTTATGGAAGCTGACCTTTTGCTCATTATGCAAATTCAAATAAATCTTGGAGGGGGGAGAAATCGGTATTTTTTCTTTTTGCAGCGCTCCATAAAAGCCGACGATTTCTTCTTTGATCTCCTTTAGCGTACCTGCAGAAAACTCCCCTTTATTCTGCACAACAAATTCAACTTTTCCATCTTCCGTTTCGAAGTTAGTCCATTCATCTTTTTGAGGCTCAGCTCTTTCGGTTATCCCGGCATCAATATCAGTATTTGTACAGCCGATAAGAAGCCCAAATAGAAAAAAGACAGCCGTGGCGGCCTTTAGCCTTCTGCCCGCTTTCCCCTTCCTGCCATTAGTACTCATCAGCAAACACCCCTTTCATCTCTTCCGGCACCATCACTATATCCTGTATTTCATACCGATCATCAGGAGTTAGATACAAGAGCACCATTTCTCCATTCTCAAACCTTAATAGCTCATATGTCTGAAAGCTTGTACCGGCTCCCGTTATATCATGGATCTGTTTCAGCAGGTCTTCCGATATATGCGCGTCCCTTCCTTCAGCCAAAAGCGTTCTCGCAAGTTCATAGTTCTCTGTTCTAACCGCTTCCCGGAACGACAGCCCGACTCCAGCAGGATCTGGTTCTGTCACTTCTTTATACACAAAATAGCCTAATCCTATATTCAGAAAAATAGATACCATGATAAGAATATTTTTGACCCGCATCAATTCTCTCCCTTCGCACAAACCATTTTAGTAACCAAAATAGTTCAAAATGTATCGCAGCACTGGCAGCAGCATAAGAATCATGATGCTTTGGAAAAAAGAAGACAGGATATCCTTTTTCCAAGTGTTCTTTTCCGGATAGCGGTTGGCTACCCGCTGATACAGGAGAAGAAATGGCCACCAGAAAAATAAGGCTGTCACTGCCGTTTGTATATCCTTATAAAACATCTCCTGCCTCCCCCTTTGCTAAAAAATCCTTAGCCATTTATACGAGCAAAAAGGAAAAAA
Source organism: Bacillus infantis (assembly GCF_050107595.1). Taxonomy (GTDB): domain Bacteria; phylum Bacillota; class Bacilli; order Bacillales; family Cytobacillaceae; genus Bacillus_AB; species Bacillus_AB infantis_C. Next base: position 74,566 of record NZ_JBNILH010000015.1, on the reverse strand, counting down.
GTTCCTTTTGTTCAAACAAAATAAAAAAGCATCTCCCATACAAGGAAATGCCCAAGTCCTTATTTCTTTTTGCGCTTATCTTTTCTGCCAAAGGCCCAATCCAAGAAAACATATACAGCCACAAACACAGCACCTTGAAGAATATTAAATAAAAGTTCAATTTCCTTTTTTGTGAGAAAGTCATACAAAATAAACCAAGTTGTCAGGATCAAAAATAGTACTATATAAAAATTCTTCCTTGATTTACGCAGAAATTTCAGCACTTGCCCTATTTCGCACCCTTATCCGGCTGATGAATCCCAAAGATATTGCCTTCTGTATCCACATAATAACCCTGCCACGCCATCCCCGGCAGAGCATATTTCGGCAATGCAACCTTTCCGCCGTACTCAATGATTTTTGCTTCCGTACTATCATAATCAGTTACACCCAGGGTACAGGAGTAGCCGTTTACTGGCTGACCGGGTTCCGGAGGCGGAGTCTGGCGCTTGATTAATGCCCCATTGATCCCCATTGCACTGTCTTCACCTGTTACTGCCCCAAAGTATGGCATCCCCGCATATTCGCTCCAGTCCTGAAACGACCAGCCAAACACGTCCCCATAAAACTTTTTCGCACGCTCCATATCATCAACATGAATCTCAAAATGAATTAATCTTCCCATCATAACCTCCTGGTTTTCTACATATTAATATTTACTTTCGATTAAAACTCAGCAATTCCTTCCATAAAAAATGCCTGCTCCAAAGTTTGTGCTGGAACAGGCATCTTTTCTATTAATGGATATCCTTTTTCCTGAAATTCCCGCCTTTTACTTCTGACACATCATAAACGGTAACAAAGCAATCGGGGTCAATTTCATTAATGATTTCTTTCAGCTTGGTTTCTTCCATGCGGTTGATGACACAGGTGATTTCCCTGAATTTTTCATGGGAAAAGCCTCCGTAGACTTCTTTATAAGTCGCACTGCGGCCCAGGCGGTCGCGAATGGTTTCTACCATTAAAGCCGGCTGAGAGGTGATGATTTGGAAAGTCTTAGATCCGCTCAGTCCCACCTCAACGATATGAATGACTTTGGAAGCGATAAAGTAAGCAATGGCTGACAGGATGGCTCCCTGCAGGCCAAACACGGTTGAAACAAAGATAAACACAAAGATATTTAAGAAGAGAATGATATCGCTCGTCCCGAACGGCAATTTCCGGGACAGCAGCACAGCAAGCATATCAATGCCATCCAATGCACCGCCGTTGCGCAGTGCCAGCCCCATGCCAAAACCAAGGATGATCCCCCCCACCACGGTGACAAGCAAGGTATCGCCTTCAATGATCGCCGGGGTATGGTGCATCATGCTTGTCCCTATAGCCAGGGAGGCAATTCCGATGATGGAAAGGATCGCAAACGTTTTACCAATCTGCTTATACCCAAGCCAGATAAACGGGATATTCAGGACCGCGATCAAAATCCCTAATGGAAGCTGAAATAATTGCGCCCCAACGATACTGAGGCCTGTGACACCTCCGTCAGATACATCGTTCGGAATCAATACGGTTTCCAGTCCATACGCAGCTATGATTCCCCCGAGGATGACCAGCAGCACCCTCATAGCAAACTTAAGTTTGTTCGACTTATGCTTTCTTGTTTCAGTCATAATATTTCCTGCCTTTACTCTATTATCATTTTTACAGTGTACCATATTTACAGCCTATCTCTTGTATTTGCTGTCTTTTTTAAAAAGATAAACTCACTTTGCCATTCTTTCGAAAACCCTCTGCGGGGGGGGGGTTGAGGAGTATTAGCGCAAAAATAAAGAAAAGGAGCCCCGGGTCAGGCACCTTTTATATTCATAGGTTTTTATATAAAAAGAAAATAAGGCCTCGGCCCTCCAAATTTGCAGACAGTTCAATGCTATTCCATCCATAAGGGGGGATGAAGAGCGGACAAAAATGCATCCGTTTACAATCAGGACTTTACCTTTCACAAACTGTTCCCCATTAGACCTGGCAAGGGCCCTTTTCTTCTATGGTAAGGTAAACACTCCTGCGGAATGATTTGCACCACTTTTTAAGGCGTGCGGCTTCTATGCTCAGTTCTTCAATTGTATGGAAGTTCATATTTGTATTTTGCACGACTGCAATGGATAAGCCCAGCAGCGGAATGCTTTCCTGGATTCCCATCCGGTTTACTGCCTGGATGCAGCCTTCCTTCAGCTCTTCTTCTGAGTAGAATGAACGGGCAAAATCATCAAATCTTCCGAGAATGGCCGAGCAGATATTTTGATAGTTATGATGGGGGAAAACCGCAATAAAATCATCTCCCCCGATATGTCCGATAAAGGATTGGCTGCTGATGGGACCTGCAGCCAGCTCATCTTTCAGAATCGCTGCTGTTTCCTGGATGACTTCATCGCCGATTTTGAATCCAAATGTATCATTGAAGGTTTTAAATGAGTTGATATCAATATAAAGCACAGTATATTTTTCAGAAGCAAGTGCCTTCTTGAGTGCATTTTTAATTTCGAAATTGCCTGGAAGGCCTGTGAGCGGATTTGAATAACGTGCAATGCTGATCTGTTCCTCCGCCAGCTTCATCAGCAGATTCCGGATGCTGACAATGCCGATCAGCAGGTCTTCTTTTGTTACGATCACATAATCATAAAGCTGCTCCTGTGTCCGGTCCATGGCCAGGGCGCTGGCTTCGGTAATGGGCACAGAGTGGTCGATCACAAGAGGATCCGGTATCATGACCAGTTCGACTTTCCGTTTCATGAACAGATCAAACCCGTACTGAGTGGATAATTTCTGATAGAATTTCGTCTTCGAGACCAGCCCTGCCGGCCGGCTGTCCAGGCAGACAACCACCCCTTCAATCTCCGGTGTTTCCTTAAAAATGGAATACACATATTCGCATTTTGTCGAAGGAGCTACAAACATCACTCTCTCGGCGATTTCTCCAATCGTCGCTTGCATAACGACACCTTCATTTCAATACATAATTATAGATGAGTGCTGGGCCGCCCCAGATAATATCCTTGTCCCAATGGGATGCCGGCCTGCCTGGCAATCACTAATTGCTCCGCAGTTTCAATGCCTTCAAGCGTAACCGCTGCACCCTCACTGACAAAATAAGAAGCAATCCAGGAAAGAAACTTCTGCTTTTTTGCAGATTCCTCCAGATTTTCACAAAAATAGCGGTCAAGCTTGATGATATCCGGTTCAAGCTCCAAAGCGATCCGCAAAGAAGATTGCCCTTTTCCAAGGTCATCCAGTGCAATTCTGAAGCCAAGTGACTTCAGGCTTTGGACAGCTTCCTTCAGTTTGTTTAAAGAAACAACCGATTCGGCCTCATTCAGTTCAAACGTTATCTGCTCCGGCTTTAATGATGTATTCCTCATTATGTCATCAATTTTCCATAAAAAAGCCGGCTCCAGCAATGTGGATGGGAAAATATTTACAGATAGCCTGGCAGACGCAGCAGCTGAAGTTCGATGTTCAAATGTGCTGATGCTTCGAAAAATCGAAAAAATATCCAGCTCATACAGCTTCCCATTCTGTTTTGCCAACGCAAATAATACTTCCGGATTATTGATTTTAAAGCTTCTGATCAGTCCTTCATATCCAGCAATACAGTGATCCGCCAAATCAAAAATAGGCTGGAACGCATGATAGAAATTGAACACATGGAAGTTTTGATCTTCTGTAGATTCAAACAGCATAGTTGTCATCAAAAAAATACCTTCCTAACAAAAATTCTATACTCCAAATGTACTACTTTAAAGTTAAATTCATGTAAGGTTATTGTAAAAAATCGACATATCTCTAACTTTTTACACAACAAAATAAGGAAAAGCCAAAACAAGCTTCCCCTTCATTTTTTCCTGCGCTTCCCCTCTGACCAAGTGAAGGCCGCCTGCAACCCGTTTTTCCAGAAAAGCTAAAAATCGTCCATTATTCTTACTGATCTGCCGGTCCTGGCTGATTCCACAGCAGCTGCGGCAACCTCCTGGGTCCGGCAGGCATCAAAATAGTCCGATCTAATCCCCGAAGCGTCCCCTGTCCTGATTGCATGGATAAAAGTGCGTGCTTCTAATATATACGGGCTGTCCTGATCCTTCCATTCTGTTACAATTCCGTTCTCCCTTTTTGTCAGCCCTTCCTGATCAAGCTGGAAAATCCCCTTGCTGTGAAAAAAATCGATGCCTATTTTAGAATCTCCCTCAGGCAGAATACATGTGTTTGAAATGACTGCCAATGGTCCATTCTTCATTTTCAGGGTCACCGCACCAACATCGGGTACTGTAACACCTTTATGCATATTCTCTAATACCCGGCTTCCAAAGACTGCAGATACTTCTTCAACCTCTCCAGCCGCATACCTGAGAAAATCAATGATATGAGTAGTCTGTTCAACCAGCTGCCCTCCTGATTTGGCAAAATCACGCCACCACTGGACAGGCGGCATGGAACCCATCCATTGGCCGGTCACCATCCCAAGGACCGCATCCTCCAGCTCAGTTTTTAATCTTGCTGCTGTTTCACGGTAGCGGAAATGATAGCCGACAGAAGTGATGACCGGCTTTTCCTTGAGGGCGGATAATATGATTTCAGGAGCTTCCATGCCTGTCCCGACAGGTTTTTCAACGAAGAAAGGAATCCCCCTTTTGATCAGCTGAAGTTCAATTTCTCCATGGGCAAAGGGAGGCACGCATAGATAAACGGCATCCAGGCGCTCCCCGTCAAGCATCTCCTCAACATCATCATATCCTCTCATCCCGGCAAACTTTTCTGCAAAGCCCATCGCTTTTGGAAGGCTTGTTCCGCAAACTGCCGTCAGGTTTACCTCTTCCATTTCCATCAATATCTTTGCGTGCACTTCACTGAACCAGCCTGTTCCGATTATCCCTATATTGATCATTTCAGTCCTCCTGTTATCGTGCTTGTCCTATCTGAGATTGCAGAACCCCTCCTCCGTTACAGCAAGATTAAAAGGCACTCGCCGTGCAGGAGAGATTGCCTGCATCATCAATATGTTCCTTATATACATAATGGCTGATACAGCAATTGTCTGTTAGTATCCTTATTCTATCCCCAGCTTCTTATCACCTGCTGCAACCATTTTAACCGTCACTGGCCCATAACGATAATAAACGTCCCCAGGAAGACGGCACAAGCTGTGACAATCAGTCTTAGATTGATCCTCTCTTCGCCCGCCAGCAGTATTCTGGCCAGGATAATCGTTATAATCGGCTCAATTGCTGCTATGGTGCTGACATACGATACATTGGTATAGAGCAGAGAGACAAAAAAAGAGACCTGGGCAAGCCCTGTCACAATGCCGGCTGCCACAAAATATAGATTAATCTTTCTAAAGTTCCGCGCCAATGTCAGCTTCAGCTGCTTCCTGCCCATTTCCATCAACACAAAAACAAACAGGGCAAATACGGAGCCTATCAATGAACCCAAGACTGCGTCAGAATCGTACATGATGCCTAATTTTCTCAGCCCCTGCCCAATGCCAAAGCAGATGGCGGCAGCGAGTGCCAGCATGAATCCCGATTTATCCTTTTGTTTCGGGTGATCGCTTGCAGAACGAAAGTCATATCTTGCCTGCAGAAAAAGGAAAGTAAGGATTACCAGGATGCCACTCCCGGCCAGAAGGGAAATCTGTTCTTCCAAAAATAGGACAGCCAAGATAATGGTGAATACCGGAGCAGCATTTTTCAGTGCTGCCGCCCTGGAGGAGCCTATTTTTCGAATACCTGCAAACAGCAGGGTCCTGCCCAGAAATACCGTACAAAAACCTGCCAGCATATAAAAAGAGACTCCGATCCAGCTTACTGGCCCCATCTCTTTTTCTCCGAAAAGGAACATCGATCCGTAAATCCCCGTCACGGTCAGCACACAGATGAACAGAGACAGGAAACTGCCATTATCCTGCGGTGATTTTTTCATGCCAAGCTGGATGAATATATAGTTGAAAGAATAAGCTATGGCACAGAAAACGGCTAATATGATTCCCATGCTGTCACTTCCCCCGTCCTGCGTTTAGGCTCTCAATGCTTTCAGTGTATTTCGGTTCTCAAAAATGGTTCCGGCCTCCACTGCCGGCTTACTGAAAACCAATAGAAAAAGCCTGTCCGCTATTGGCATAGCAGACAGGCTTTTTAAAATAATTTCGCTGAGAATTAAAATTCTGCATTCCCCGGAGTACGAGGGAAAGGAATAACGTCACGGATGTTCTTCATGCCTGTTAGATACATGATCAGGCGCTCAAAGCCGATTCCGAATCCGGAGTGCTTCGTTTCGCCATATTTGCGGAGCTCAAGGTACCACCAGTAGTCCTTCAGGTCCATGCCCATCTCAGTGATTCTTTGTGAAAGAAGCTCTTCTCTCTCCTCACGCTGGCTTCCGCCAATCAGCTCGCCGATTTCCGGCACGAGCAGGTCTGCAGCGGCAACTGTTTTGCCATCATCATTCGCTCTCATATAGAAAGCTTTGATATCTTTTGGATAGTCTGTAACAAAGACAGGACGCTTGTAAATGACTTCACTCAAATAACGCTCATGCTCTGTCTGCAGGTCTGCTCCCCATTCAGGCTGATATTCGAACTTCTCGCCTGATTGCTTCAACTGCTCGACTGCATCCGTGTAAGTCACGCGTGCATATTCAGTATTCAGCGCTGTATTCAGCCTTTCGATAAGAGTCTTATCGATGAAGCTGTTGAAGAATGTGATTTCCTCAGGCGCTTCGTTCAGCACATACTGAATGACATGCTTGATCATATCTTCTGCCAGATCAAGGATATCAGGCAGCTCTGCGAATGCGACTTCCGGCTCAACCATCCAGAACTCAGCCGCATGGCGTGTTGTATTGGAGTTTTCTGCCCGGAAAGTCGGCCCGAACGTATACACCTTCTGGAAGGCAAGAGCAAAAGCTTCTGCTGATAACTGCCCGCTGACTGTCAGATTGGCTTCCCCGTTGAAGAAGTCCTTGCTGAAGTCAACGTCCCCTTCATCTGTTTTAGGGACATTGTTCATGTCCATGGTTGTAACACGGAACATTTCGCCTGCACCCTCTGTGTCACTTCCTGTGATGACAGGAGTTTGAGCGTAGATGAAGCCTTTTTCCTGGAAGAAGTTATGGATCGCATAAGATGCCAAAGACCTGATCCGGAAAACCGCTGAATACGTATTGGTGCGCGGGCGAAGATGCGCTATCGTCCTCAGATATTCAAAAGAGTGCTTCTTCTTTTGAAGCGGATAATCTGAGTTTGATTTCCCCTCAATCGTAATCTGCTCGGCTTTCATTTCGAATGGCTGCTTCATGTCAGGCGTCAGAACGATAGAACCTTCTATAGAAACAGTAGAGCTGATTGCCGCTTTTGTGATCTCTTTAAAGTTCGGCAGCTCATCTCCGTAAACGACCTGGACATTTTTAAGGAAAGTGCCGTCATTGACTTCAAGGAAGCCGAAAGTCTTTGAATCGCGGGAAGTACGGACCCAGCCGGTAATACGTACTTTAGCATTCAAATGGGCTTCAGGATCTCTGTACAGCTCTTTAACAGTTGCTTTAATCATGATTGATCCTCCTAAAAAATAGTGTTCATAAAAAAAAGCCTACGTCCCCCTAAAAGGGACGAAAGGCTTTGCTTCCGCGGTACCACCCACATTGCCGCAATAGGCGGCCAGCTTATCAATTCCGGCAGATAACGTCCCGGACACGTCTAAGCCTACTCAGTGAGCCTTTTCGGTTAGAACTCAGAGGTGTTCTTCACTCATGCATCCTCACCAGGCTCACACCATCCCTGACTCGCTTTAGATTACAGCACCAGCTACTTGTCCTCATCATCGATTTCGTTTGTTTAGTTCAACACCATATATATTAATCGAAGAGGAGGATAGTTTCAACTGGGATATTGGTTGCAGGGCAGATTATTCTCTTCATTATGCATTATTGCCGATAGTTTGGCGGGTTAAACAGCATGGGGGGGCGGGTTTGAGCCAGGGGGTCAGGCCCCTTGGCTTGGTTTGAGCCAGGGGTCAGATTCCTCGGCTTAGTTTGGGCCAAGGGGTCAGGCCCCTTGGCCCTGTTTCAATTAAACAGAAATCTAATGGGTTATGTATAGATTCCAATATATCATATAGTGCTGAAATGATATGGATGATCAGCGTCACATAACTATCAAGAATGCTATAATAATAGGAAAAAGCCAAAAGGAAGCTCACAATGAAATTATTTAAAATGAAGGTTTCCACCTGGATTGAATCCCTGTATGACCAATACTTCATTAACAGTTTTACTGATCATCAGACCGCTTATTTTAAGCTTGAAGGATTTGCCGATGAACCAGAAGTTTATATCCGTTTTACTGAGGCAGGACTGGACTTTGGTTATGAGGCTGTACAATGGGATGGGCCTATTCCGGCCCCGGAGCCTGGCATTTATACCAAACATTCGTTATCCTGGAAAGCCATTCAAACCTTGAACAAAGAAGAACAGCAGGCCATCATGCTTGATTTGCTGCTTAAGACCATTAACACAAGAAAACGGCACTACCGGACGTGCCAGTTTTGCGGTGATAAGGTTGCCAAGGAGCATCGGTTTGACAGGGATACATGCCATGGCTGCGCATCACAGCAATTTGGAGTTTTATACTAGATATCCATATCAATGAAAATGTATAGTATACTATTTTTACCAAATGATTCGAGGTGTCATGATGTGGAATTTAGCAACCGAAGCCAAAGAAGAATTCTTAAAGCATAACCTCCTTCCCATTCCTGAAACGGACTCTGATTGGGATTACGCATTAAGAGAAGCCAAAGAGGAAGGAGAAGATATTCATTCCCGCCTGGAAGATGAACTGAAAAATATAAAAGCAGAACTGCTGACTGTGCTCCCGAGCCGCTTTGTTCCTTATGTTGAGAATGGAACGCTAAATCAACCGGCGCTGCCAAAATCTGTCCGCGAGGATTATCTTCAGTGGATGCGCAATAGTGACAGGGAGTTTGAGCAGGTTTTGGATGCAGCAAATGAGCAGACTAAACAGGCAGTCGCTTTATTATCACCTGCTGTCCAAGAGGTTTTTGCTGATAGCCTCCATGACGCCATCATTGAGCGAATTGAGCGGGAGAATGACCATCTTCATCTCTATATCAATACAGAAAGCGGTTTTTCCACCAAGCCTTATATTCACTTCACTTTCCATAATATTATTGAGGAGGAATCAGCGGGACAGCTGCAGACCGGCCAATGGCTGATTTACTATGAGCTCCAGAAAACCGCTGCCGGCTTCGCTTTCCGTGTTCTGTTTGAATGCCCGGATGTCCAATGGACCATTCATATGAAGGACCTGACAGTTCGGTATTTTTACCGCCCGGTGCTTTATACGAGATTAAAAGATGAAGGAAAATTAGAAGATATGCCGATTGGGGAATATATCGCACAGCTGGAGCAGAATCAGCGCTATTGGCTGGCTGCGCCGGATGTGATAAGCGAGGTAAGCAGTTTGGAGGAACCTGTTCTTTTAGCAGATGGGAAGCTTGAAATTGATCAGAAAAACACAGTGGTTAAAACCGCAAGCCGGCAATTCACCTATCCTTTGGAGGAATATAATCCGATCAGCTTCATTTACACTGACATCGACGAAGACCCGTACGCGCACTTAAAGGAGCCTGTCCCGCCGGAAGAGCTTGAAGCTGCCATTTTCAGCGGAATCCCTGAACAGCAGGTCCGCGCCTGGAATACCATGTACACCAGTCCTGAAGAGAATGCAGAGACGATCAATCTAATCATGGAGAAATTGGAGTTTACAGAAGAAAATGAGATGATGCTGTTTGTTTATGCAAATCATTTTTATAAAGCTGGGGTATTGAGTGAAGCTAATATTAGTAAGTACAGAGAATTGATTGAGCAGAATTAAGAGCCTTGCCCCGGAATAAATGCATCTGGGGACAGGCTTTTTTTATGTGTATCGTTCTTTGATCATGTGTATATACTATGTATATACTTATTCGACATGAGGTGATACAATGGATTCCAGGAAGCGCATAAACTCGAAAACAAACCAAAACAAAGGAGTTGACTATATGTCCACTGTTGTTGCGCAAAAGTGGGGAAACAGCTTGGGCATCCGCATCCCTAAAGAGGCTGCTGACAGATTAGGCATTATCCAGGGTTCCGAAATGGAACTGAGTGTTGTTGGAAGTGAGAATATCATCACGCTTAAACCTAAGAAACCGAAGAAGAAATACTCACTTGAAGAATTAATCTCACAAATTACTCCTGATAATCGGCACAAGGAAGCCGATTATGGAAACGAAGGGCGTGAATTGATTTAATGCCGCAGGCTATACCAGGGAGAGGCGATCTTGTTGTAATTGATTTCAATCCACAAGCTGGCCATAAACAGGCTGGAAGAAGAATTGCGATCGTTCTCACCCCAAAATCTTTTAATAAAGCCACTGGATTTATTGCTGTCTGTCCGATTACCAATCAAAAGAAAAATTATCCCTTTGAAGTTGATTTGCCAAAAGAGGGGATCTCCCCTGATGATGACGGCATGCCAATAACCGGGGTTATATTGAGTGATCAAATAAAATCACTAGACTGGACCGCGCGCAAATTGAGAATTCTAAAGCACTATCATTCAGAAGCTGCGCAGGCAGAACTATTAGACGATATAATTGAAGAGTGTCTGGCAAAGATAGGAACGTTTTTAACATAACACCCTGCCTAAGGCAGAGATTGATATGTCAAAACTTATGCCTCTTTACACCAGCCGAATATCATACTCCCGCAGCAAATCACTTAAAGCCGGCCGTACATTCCCATCCCGGCCCACAACCCGTGTTGCCGCCGCCAGGGAATTCAGGACAGCTTCTTCCGTTGCCTCTCCAACCGCTCTGAAGGCCAGATCAATATCCTCTTCATGTATCATGGAAATCTTCAGGCAATCCGCCGGTTTTTCATGAGGAATTTTCGCAGCGGTCGAATAGCCGATGACAACCTCTCCGCTTCCCGTCCCAATGATAGACCCAGTCCGGGACAGTCCTGTTACCGTCCTTTTAATGATTCGATTCAGCTGCCTCTCCGACAAAGGCAAATCTGTCGCGACAATAATGATGACCGACCCTTTATCCCTCTCCTCCTGAGCCTGGATAGCCTCACTCAGCTCTTCCCCGACCGCTTTCCCATTCACCCGAAGATCCTTTAAACCGCCGAAATTCGTCAGCACGAGGACGCCCATCGTATATGTCCCATGGTCCATTTCCATCAGCCTCGAGCTGGTCCCGATGCCGCCCTTCAGCGAATAGCACAGCATGCCGGTGCCCGCTCCAGCGGTTCCCTCTTCCACCTCAGCTGAGGCATTCTGCAGAGCTTGGAATACATGCTGCCGCTCTACAAACCCAGCCCGGATATCATTCAAAAACATATCATTGCACTCACACACAACCGGATTTACTGTTCCGGTCGTCCGGCCGATTTCGGGATTTTGCTCCAGCATATACTGAATCAAAGCATCCGCCGCTGTACCGAGGCTCAGCGTATTGGTCAGGATAATCGGGGATTCAAGCGTCCCCAGCTCATTGATCTGAATGGTCCCCATGCTCTTCCCAAACCCGTTGATAACATGGGTCGCGGCAATCAGCTTTTCTTTAAAAAGATTCCCCGGATGCGGCACAATTGCTGTGACACCGGTTTGTTTGTCCGCATCGCTCAGCGTTGTATGCCCCACAGTTACACCTTCCACATCTGTGATGCTATTGCGCGCACCCGGTTGAAGGGTCCCTATTTTTACTCCATAGTCTCTGATTCTTTTTTTGGCAGGCATTGCGGCCCTCCGTTCTAGTGGCGTTTTTTTTAGTTTAGAATAATTTCTGCCGGCAGTAAATGAAAAGTGCCGGCCCAATATGGCCGGCTCCTCTCTAAAACAATATTAGATCCCATTCCCTTTCATTATGTAAAAGGATTACACTGTAAACTTACTCAGTTCCTCACTCAATTCACCGGCCATCTTATTCAATCTTCCCGCAGCAGATGTTATTTCTTCATTGGAAGCGGACTGTTCTTCCAGGGAGGCGGCGACATGCTGGACACCTGTTGAGGCCTGCCTGGCAATGCCGGCAATTTCCCTGATGATTTCCCCGGTACGTGCTGATGTTTTCCCTACACTCTCAAGCGCTTTCAGAGAGTCTGTTGACTGCTTGCCGATTTCATGTACATAGCCTGCAATGTCTTTAAATGCTTCGCCTGTTTCATTCACCATAGTCCTGCCATTGTCTACAATCTCTGTGCCTTTATTGATGGATTCAACGGCATCGGCTGTCTGATCTAAAATATTCTCGACCAGCTTTTTGATGCTTTCGGCCGCTTGTCCGGATTCTTCGGCAAGCTTTCTTACTTCCTCAGCCACAACGGCAAACCCTTTTCCTGCATCCCCTGCCCTAGCTGCCTCAATGGAAGCGTTCAGCGCCAGCAAATTGGTTTGATCAGAGATGCCTTTGATCAGCGTCACCATTTGGCTGATTTCTTTAGATTTGTTTCCCAGCAGGTTTACAATGCTGGATGATTCTTGAACAGACTCTTGAATTAAGTCCATTTTTGAGACGGTATTGCCAATCAGCTTCATTCCCATATCTGCCTTGGCGTTCGTCTCGGCAATCATTTTAGAGACTGATTGAACGGACGAGGCCATACTTTTCATTTCATCATTAATCAATCCTGCAGAGTCCTGAAGCTCCTGTGTTTTATTCACCTGATATTCGGAACCGGATACAATGTTTTGAAAGGTGGCGGAAATCTGCTCTACAGATGCGCTGCTTTGTTCTGTGCTGACCTGGAACTCTTCCGAATAAGCAGAGACCTTGGAGGCGGTATCATTTGTTTTCGCAACCACCTGCCTGAGATTATCGATCATCACATTGAACGATGAGGCCAGCTGCCCGATTTCATCTCTGGATCTATCTTTAATCTGGATGCTCAGATCCCCTTCGGCCCCGGATTTTGTTGCTTCCAGCACCTTTTTCAGACGGTTGGTAACCAGGAATGTCGTACATAATGAAATGATTAATGTCGACACCAGCAGCGTCACACAGGTGCTGACAATGACGCCAAAGCTTCCGTCAAAAACACCTTTCAATTGCCTGTTGATAAGTTCGGAAATAGGCGTGCTGATCAGCAGACTGACAATCACCGCAAAAATCATTTTAACTTTTATACTGCGCTGAACATTTACGATTTCTTTGAAAGTTCCCGACTTGTTGTTATTATCCATTGTTCTAGCCCCTAACCTTATTGAATTCTTCATGTATCATTATACCTATATCCATATACCTAATATATGATTGTTCAAAACCTATTTTAGATATTTTTATAGCAAAATATCAAATTATTTGTTTCATTAGACCTAATTCAATGTTCCGCAGCTGACTTAAATTTGTTAAGCCATGGGGACAGGTCCCGTGGCCCGGTATTAAAAAGAGCCAAGGGGTCTGTCCCCTTGGCTTTTATTTTTCACAAGCTATATTGTCGCCATCCCGGTCCTTTGTTTTATTTGCATCATACAGAGCCTTGGAGACATATGGTTTATATTTAGTTTTTCCGCCCTTATTTTTATCAGAAGAAGAACGGGCTACTCCTCCTTTATAATCTTTATTTAATTCTGTGCAGTTTTTATAGGTTTTGGCAGCTGCCGGTGTTTTAGCTTCTGCGTTCATAGAGAAGGAAACACTTAAAATCAATAAGGATGAAATGACTAGAGCACTGGATTTTTTCATTTTAGATTTCTCACCTTCCATATTTTAACTTATCATTATAATAATCCAATATACCCCTCTATTACAATACTTTGATAGAAATGCAGTCACCTCATAACTCTGTCCCAATAAAAGCCATGGGGACAGGTTCGGTGGCCCAGTATTAAAAAGAGCCAAGGGGTCTGTCCCCTTGGCTTATGAAAACAAAGCCTTCAACCTGGCCCAAAACCCTTGCGGCTCTTCTTTAAGCTTTTCAACTTCTTTTGTTTCTTCCTGTTTAATGCTTTCTGTTTTTAACACAAACTGAACGGAGTTCACTTTCTCGTTCTTAGGCGATACGAAGGAAACGGGTTTGAAGTCGCTTTTGTCATATTCTTCGAGCATCCCTTCAACTTCTTCCTTCATTTGTTCAGGCAGATCCCTGGTAGCTTCGTATAATTCAGCAGTCCCGCCGTGGAGTGCGGCTGCACCGTCAGAGAGTTCCCCTGTTCCGTCAGCAATGCCTGCAATACCGTTATGCAGTTCAGAATATGAACCTGCCAGCCTGCTCAATCCGCCAGTGTACTCCTCCAATCCAGAATGGAAGGATTCGTAATTGGCCGCAAGAGCATTAACGCCTGCCTGAAGCTGTGCCGTCGCATCGGCAGCATCTGAGCTGTTCAGTGCCTGCGAGAGTCCTGCTGCCATAGAATCCAGATTCTTGGCCATTCCTGTCAGAGAACCACTGACCTGTTGCAATGTCCCGCTGACAGCGGCAAAGCTGCCTTGCCCAGCTGCAAAGACTCCTTTGGCATTTTTAGCAGCTGCATAGGTCTCAAGCAATTGCGCGACCACATTCGGATCGGCGCCGCTTTGTTTCAGCTGCTCGATCTGTGCCTCGGATATCTCAGAGTTCGGAATGCCATCCATTGCTTCATTCAAGCTATTGTAAGAGGCACTAAAGGCCAGCTGCAATTCTGCCAGGTTCTTGGACACTTCCCGCAGGCCGGCTGCGGATTGGGAAAGTCCGTCCTGCATCTTTTTCAAATCGCCGAGCCCCATATCTCCAGCGCCGCCGCTCAAGGACTGATTCAGCTTTTGCAAAGCCTGCTCAATGCTCTTGGAGCCGCTGACCAGCTTAGATGAAGAGCCATTGAGCGCCACTATGCCATCTTGGTACTCCCTGGAGCCTTTGCTGAGCTTGGCGGCACCGTTTTGCAATTCCGAAGCTCCGTTCTGCAGCTGCCCCACTCCGTCATTGACTTCTTTGATTGCCTTTGTCAGTGTATCCATTTCACCCGTCATATCATCGATGTCAGGTGCGTCAATCGGGAGGGAAGACGGAATCGCTGTGATATCAATGCCTTCAAGCTCAAAATCCGCCACATCTGCCTCAAGGGTCAGTTTCCCCTCTTTTTCAGGCATCACAGTGAATGTCGCCTGCTTGTTTTTTCCGGCATTGACAATCATCCCGTCAGGAGCCTGGATATTGGTGAATTTCTCCCCATTCAGCGGGAAGGAAATCTGCAGCAGATAGTTCTCGAAAAAGGAAGCTTCTGCACTTTCATTTCGGGAGGTTTGAATCTCAATCTGCACATGGCCGCTTTTTCCAGCCAATTCTTCCGGTGCGGTTTCCTGTCCATCCAATGTATACGAAATGGAAACATTCCATGGCAGGGCTGCTTTATTCAAATCACCCTGATAATAAAACTTTCCTTCTTCTTCAGCCGTCACATTCACCGCTGCGTCTGACTTCTCAATCGGCGACATGTCCGTCAGATTTTTCAGGTTCGTATAGGGGCCATAATCAGTCACTTCCCCAGGTTCTTCAATATTTAAAATGTTAACCACATAAACTTCCTGATTTTCACCTGCAGGGCTGAGCTTTGCATACACCACTTCGTCCTTTGAGGAGAGTTCCCCCGTTTCCTGGGAAATCTCTGCCCCTGACTTGCTGCCCGCTGTATCAGCTGAAACGAGCAGGGCTGGCATCATGAGCAGGATGCTGGCAAAGACAGCTAAGAGTTTTCTTATTCTCCTCATCATCACTTCTCCTTATAAAAGTTTGCTTTCCATGTTGTTTTCATGATCAATTTATCGAAGATCAGCAGGCACGCCGGCAGGAAGAACACAACCATGATCAAGGCCAGCAGCGCTCCCCTTCCAAGCAGCAGCCCGATTGAGGCAACGATAGGATTCGATGACGTAATCCATAAGATAAAGCCTACACTTGATAAAATGGAGGCTGAAATGCCGATCGAGAATATTTTTTCATCCATCGTTTTCTTGACCGCTTCAAGCGCAGACATTTCCTGCCGGTCCTCTTTATAGGCATCCGTCAGCAGGATCGCATAGTCGACAGTCGCGGCCAGCTGGATGATGCTGACGAGCAGATAGCCGACATATACTAATGAAGAATCTGTAAAATATGGGACAGACAGATTGATCCAGACGGCTGTCTGAATGGTCAGCAGCAGGATTAATGGAATCGAGATCGACTTAAAGGTTACAAACAGTACGAATGCGACCGTCAAGAGAGTCAGCAGATTGACCAGCGTGTTGTCTTTTTTGACCGTGTTTTTGATATCATACAGTGTCACGCTTTCCCCGACTGAATAAACCTTATCTCCGTACAGTTTTTCAGCAGTACCCTGGACCCGCTCGATCAGCTGGAACGCCTCGTCACCTTCTGTTTTCGTATCTGTCTGCAGGATGATCCGGCTGTAATTTTCCGAGTAGAATTGTTCGGTGATGCTGGGATCCAGATACTCTGGAGGGATGGCTGCACTGACGGTGTTGACGTACGCCATGACACTCGTCACATGGTCAAGCTTTTCCAGATCGCCGACCAGCTCTTCTTCCTTGGCCGTATCCCCTTTCGGTACAAGCAGGACCATTGGCGTGCTTTCCCCGAACTCTTCTTTAATTTTCGCAAAATCGCTCCCCGCCCTTGTCGACTCCGGCAATTCGCCAACTCCATAAGTGAAATTGGTCTTGCTTTGCGCAAGAAAGGCCGGGACAATCAGAATGGCGACAATCAATAGAACCGGCACCCGGAACTTCAGTACAAAATTCCCCTTGCCGCGGATGTATGGCAGCAATGGCTTATGCTGCGTCTTGTCGATCCATTTATAAAAGAGCAGCGTCAATGCCGGCAGGAACACCATTACACTGATGAAGCTCAGTAAGATCCCTTTGACCAGGTTAATGCCAAGATCCGATCCGATTTCAAACTCCATAAAAGCAAGAGCGATGAAACCAAAGAAGGTCGTGGACGCACTGGCTGCAATAGCGGAGAAGGATTTCTTCATCGCCAGCTCCATTGCTTCCCGAGGATCTCCCACCTTTTTCCGGTAATCGTTAAAGCTGTGCAGGAGGAAAATCGCATAATCCAGCGAGACTGCAAGCTGCAGGATTGGGGCGACCGACTGGGTGACAAAGGAAACCTCCCCGAGAAAAATATTCGTCCCCATATTGATCAGCACCGACACACCGATAGCGGTCAGGAACAGCAGCGGCTCCACCCATGATGTCGTGGAAACCACCAGAATAATGATGATGATTGGCACCAAAAAGGCGGCCGCATACATCGATTCCGTCCCGGCCATTTTCTGCTGTGTGGCCGTATTCAGCGATTCCCCCGCCATCGCATTATCTTCGCCGATTAGGTCATAAATGCGATCGGTAATCTGAACTTCTTCTCCTTCACGGATGCTGAAAGAGAACAAGGCATACTCATCTTTGTAATAGTCGTCTACCGTATTCGGGTCCGCCATTTCAAGCGGGGCCTTGATATCAATCACATCATCCAGCCACATGACATCAGATACACCGTCAATCGCGGCCAGCTTTTCTTTGAAAGCAAGAGCTTCCTGTATGGTCATGTCCCGCATCATCACCCGGTTCGTCGGGACATTTCCTTCAAATTCCCGCTCCATCACTTCCATGGCTTTAGTCGACTGAGCGTCCTCCGGCAGATATTCCTTCATATCATAGTTCACCGACACAGTGAACTGCGCCAGGGCGCAAAGCACAGTCAAAACTGCAAACGTGATGGCAACGGCTTTTTTTTGTTTAAGTATTCGTGCAGCAATATTGATGCGTGTTCACCCTCTCTTGCCCTTTTTTTCTATACACTTTATCATTATATAAACACGGTGTTGCCTATTCAACGAACAGTTATCTAACTTCCGTGGTATTCCCAACATAATGATTAAAAGTGTTGGAAAACGCAAAAAGAAAGGAAACTGGTTATGACCTCTCCCAAAATGGACAGACGCAAAAAATATACGATCATGGTATTGAAAGACAGCCTCATGAAGCTATTGAAGGACAAGCAGATCTCCTATATCACCGTCAAAGAAATCTGCAGTCTCGCCGACATCAACCGCTCCACATTTTATTCCCACTACACCGATCAATATGACCTCCTGGACACCATCGAAGACGAAATCATCCAGGATATGCAGGGCTATATGAGCCAATATAATTTTGAAAAAGAAGACCAGGCCCTCCAAATGATTGAAAAGCTGCTCGAATACTTCGCCAGTAAACACGAAGTATGCACCACCCTCCTCAACGAAAAAACAAACACAACCTTCGAAACAAAAGTCATCAACTTCGCCCATCAGGTCTTCATGACCAGCTGGCTTGCAGACACCGCCTATGACGAAGACCTCTCCGAATACCTAAGCACCTTCATCATCAGCGGCAGCATCCATGCGATTAAAAAGTGGCTGAACAATGGAATGGATCACAGTCCCAGGGAGATGGCGGAGATTATTAATGGGGTGATTAATCGGGGGTTGTTGGGGGTGCGGTGAGGGCGGTGGGCCAGGGGGGCGGGTTCCTTGGCCCAGATTCGGTGGGCCAGGGGGTCAGGTCCCTTGGCCCGGTTTCAAAAAGAGCCAGGGGGTCTGTCCCCTTGGCCCGGTTTCAAAAAGAGCCAGGGGGTCTGTCCCCTTGGCTCAAAATGCCTCAGCAAATAACACCTTACTCTCCTCATGCGCCAGCCGCTCCAGCACCTCATCCCTCCCCAAAAATTCAACTCCATCAATCTCACTGTCCTCCGCTTTCAATTCAAATCTGTCCCCCAAATACTCAACCACAAACATCACCGTTTCCTGCCGGCTCCAGCCTGTTTTCTCTGTAAACTCCCTATCAAAAGCAAAACAGATCTTTTCATCCAGCTGCTTTATAACCCTATATTCAGCAGATCCTGTTTCCTCTGCCAGCTCTCTTAAGATTGCAGCCCTCAAACTTTCATTACTTTCTTCTACACCGCCTTTAGGAAAGTCCCACTCCCCTTGCAAATGCCGATCAGAATCCCTTAAAGAACTTCTTTTAACCTTATATACCAAAAGGTATTCCTCTCCCTGAAATACGATGGCTCCAACTGCATTTCTAATCATTTAGCATACTCCTCCCTGCTTGTTGAGAGCCAAGGGGACAGACCCCCTGGCTCAGTCTCAAAAAGAGCCAAGGGGACAGACCCCCTGGCTCAGTCTCAAAAAGAGCCAAGGGACCTGTCCCCTTGGCTCATTTATCCAGCTTAACTTTTATAATATTATCCAGATTTCTTGTTGTGCTGTATCCGTAGATTTCTAGGCTTTTAGGGACTATATTGTCCCCGGGTATTTCTATTTTTTCGTAAGTGATATAATGACGGGGATTTTCGAGTTCCAGATAGATGCTATTCGTTATTTTCTTCATGTCGTACTCTTCGCCATTTTTATCAACAAAGACTCCTTCAGAGCTCATAGTCATTGATTGATTGTCGCCTTCTTCTGTCATAATATTGAAGTGCAGCGACTCATACGCCCGATTTTTAATTTCATTATTGCTGATGACCACTGTAGTGGGCCTTCCGATGTCCAGCTCCTCAATCTTAATTGTGCTGCCTGCATATTCAAAGGTTTGAGGATAAGTATTTGAAGCATCGAGGGCAATGGTTTTATAATCGTTTATTGATAGATAGGCCCTATTAAAGTGGATTTCCACTTCATTTGTCTCAGTCTCAAATATGGGCTCAAAGTATGACTGAAAACTTTCCCATGAACCTGTTGCATAGCCGCCGCCATATGGATTTAACTTCAGCTTTTCACCGTTCATTTCCAGGCGGATAAAATCAATCATGTCTATCCTTTTCTCTTCCTGTTCGTTTTTGATGACATATTGCAGAACAGTGGACGTTGGCGCAATGATCAGTTTTTCCAGCTGAACAGAGATTCCTTCAATATTTATTTTCTCTTCCATTGGATACTCTGTTGAAGGCAGTTTTGTTACAGGTACTTTTATATTCCAGTCTCCTCTTTTTTCGTAATCACTGGATTCATCATAGCTGATGTCAGCTGGTGGTGAGGAATCACCCGCTATTCTCGCCAATTTTGATATTTCAAGGTTGAGCGTCTTGCTATCCTCTTTTAGCGGCGGAAGACTGATTTTTCCATGGAAGACATTCTGTTTTTTCTTATTTAATTCCGAATCCGGATCAGGGGGCTGGTATTGGGGATAGATTTCATTACTTAAAATCTCCCGTTCATCTTCTACAGACAAACCGTCCCCATAATTGATAACATATTGTTTATTATCCTCAGTGTCTTCGATTTCATAAAAAATCAGCGTCTGAAACTCATCAGCAACCACACTCTTAATCTTGATTTTCACCCCATTGCTTTCCGCTTCAACGTTCAGCCTTTCCCCCAGGTCTGCCTTGAGAAAAGCCCGCAGCTCCGGGTCTTCCTCTGTCCACTTATAATAGGCATCCGCAAAAGCCCCTGTGAAAAAACCCGTACACATCACTAAAACAAAGACGCTGGCAGCAATAAAAGCAATTCTATTCCGTTTGCCAATCTTTTGCTGCCTGCCTTTTTCCGCATCAGCAATACGTCCCTTGATGCCCTCCATAAACCCGGCCGGCACCTGGAATTCCTCTAGTGTTTCTGTAAACTGCAATATCACTTCCTGAAAAGAAGCCAGATCCTCCTGGCAATCCGGGCAGTGGTACACATGCTTTTCAAACTCGATTTTCACTGGGCGTTCCAGGTTTCTTTCGAGGTAATCCAAGTAAAGTCTTTGATACTCCGGGCAGCCGTTAAAGTTCTCTCCGCTACTCTGCTTTTCTCTTAAAGACTGTATTCCGTCAGCCAGGAGGTCCTTCATTTGTTCTTGTGAAATCTGAAGCAGACTGGCTGTTTCTTCAATCGATAGCCCTTTGATATATGTAAATATCAGTGCCTCTGTTTCCTGCCCGTTCAACTGTCTAAGAGTCTGGAATAGCTCATCATGCTGTCCGCCTTCTTGTGAAATGTCGGAGCTCTTTGCGGCCGCAAACTCTCTGCACTTATGTATAAAAATTGCTGTCACACACGCCTCGAATGACAATTTGTTTTTTACTTTAGGAAGATCCATTTGAACTTTCAATATGGACTGGTAATAAAGCTCTTCCAGCTGCTGTTCGTTCCCAAGATAAGACCAGCCTAGTACATAAAGAGACCGCTGATGCTTCTCGAACCAATTAACAATCGACTCTAAATCATTTTGAATAATATTTGCAGGTAAATCAGCATTCACTCTCTTTGGGATGATCAATACGTTCCCCCCTCAATTTCCTAATTATACCTGTTAATGAGCCACGGGGACAGACCCCCTGGCCCAAACTCAAAAAGAGCCAAGGGACCTGTCCCCTTGGCTCACACTTCTAATCCTGCCACTCCAAAGCCGCCGGCGCCGGAGTGCGTGGAGATCATGCCGCCTGCTTGGATCCACATTACGTTTTTGAATCCAGCATCTGCCGCGATTTCGTCCATCCGCTTTTTGATGGTTTCATCAAGGCCGATTGAATAAATGAAGTAAAGCTGCTCTCTGTCAATCTTGTAATCATTTAAATAATCCTGCATTAGTTTTTCAGCCACAGTGCTCATTTTCCCGCGGTATTTTTTCGTTGAGACGAGCTTTCCGTCAACTAATTCTATGCATGGCTTTATTTTTAATAGTGTTCCGCCAAGGTACGCCATATTGCTTACACGCCCGCCCGCTCTTAAAAAATCCAGGCTGCCCGGGATAAAAGCAAGCCTGGACTTCGGCACGATGCTTTCAATTTTTTCAACCAGGGCTGCAGGTTCAATGCCAGGTTCTTGTTCCAGCTGTTCTGCTGCGTATATGACAACGGCCGCCAGTCCGCCTGTCACGTTCAGGGCATCAATCAGGAACAGATCTTCAAACTCTTCCGCTGCGATCACGGCATTCTGAAAAGAAGAAGATGCTTTGCTAGTATAGCCGATGTGGATAATGATGCAATCAGGATAATCCGCTCTTATCTTCGCAAAAAACTCCTCGTATTCATAGGCATTGGTCGACGTCGTGGAGGGGATTTTCTTCGTTCGTGCATAATAATCATAAATATCTTCAACCGGCAAATGGCCATCCAAATAATCCGTTCCATCCATAATAATGTGCATCGGAACCACCTGCACGTTATACCTTTCAGTTAAATCAGCCGGTAAATCAGCGCCACTTTCAGTCGTTAGAATGATCTTTCTCACTTATTTCGCCTCCTAATTAGGAGCCAGGGGGACAGACCCCCTGGCCCAGTCTCAAAACGAGCCAAGGGGTCTGTCCCCTTGGCTCAAAACAGCCCCAAAATTAATTTCGATATAAAATGCGCAGCCAACGCCGCCGGCGCCTGCAAAATAAATCCCAGGATGAGATACCCTAAGAACCTTTTTACTGTCAGCAGCCTTTCAGCAATCAGTTGCTTTGCTGTGAAAAATGAATAAGGAAAGATGATTAATAGACTGGTCACAATCCCAGGCACATAGCCTTTGAAAAAAATGAATTGAAAAAGATGGCCAATTCCATTGGCAAGCAGAATTCCCGGTATTAAAAAGGAGATAAAAACAACTGGCTTCATCCCTAAAAAGGTTCTACCGCCTGCCGCTTTAAAACAGCCAATCGAAGCCACGACCCATAACAGCGTAAAAGCCAGCGAGAATTCCGCTGCTGTCACATGAAATGGAATGATATCCGAGTGGATGCCGAGAAATTCCTCAACCGTTAAAATCTCTTCTATATCATGAAGCAGATAAAGAAATGGAAACAATAAAATAAGCTTCTTTAGAAACGAAGGGACAGGCTCCCTGTCCCGCTCCACTACCAATTCCACAGCCGCTTCTCCCCTATCTTCGCGCTCCCCACCCAATCTTCCTCTTTTAGCTTCAAGAGTTCCTTTGATGGACCGGTCACAACAGCCCCGTAGAGCCGGACGCCATTTTCTTCAATATAATCGACTTTGGTTTTCAGCTCTTCTTTTGTTTGCCAGTGGAGGGACCGGGTCCTGCGTTGATATTCTTCAATCAAGTGGAGGGCTTTCAAGAATTCGGCTTCCCTTTTTTCACCATCACCATATGAGTCTATGCTTTCTGTTTCGCTAATTTCTGTAGAATATCCTACTAATAATCCTTTTTTCTCTTCTCTCGAAACTTTCTTAAAGTCAGATTGGAAGCCATAGCCTAAATAAGGGAAGCCAAATGGCTCATCGGGACCTATCGGATTGCTCTCACGCTCATTTTCTCTCCCAGTATCTGCAGCCATCCAGACGGGCATCATCTCTTTATCTTCCATCTTTTTTAAAAATTCGTCTGTGCTCATATAGTCTGTGAAGGTGATATATAATTCCGAGACAGTTCCCTTGGGCAACTTTTCCAGCTGGTCGAAGCCGTCCGTAATCTTATAGTTCACTACATTCTCGGGATAAAAGAATTGCTGGCGATCTGATAGGCCATTCGGCAATCTAAACGAAAACCATCCAAGAAGGAATTTTGTCTTGAAGCGATCAACAGTTTCCTCCTCCCTGCCTATCATTTTGCGAAGTTCCCCATCGTAAGTCATGGTAAATGCACCAGTGTTCATCCCTGTGCTACCTATCCTAATATTAGGCTGGGTTGTCTCTACAGCCGCCTTAATGGCATCTGCATATATTTCTTGCCGATCCGGCTTTCCCCATGAATAAAAAATGGCCGAAGTAACCCAGCCCACAATCAGAAACAGCAGAAGCAATGATAAAGCCGTCCACGCATTCTGCAGGCGGGCCTTCCACTTTCCTTTCTTGACCAGCTTCTTCTCAATCGAAGGTCCCTTTTCCGTTTCCTCTTCCGACCCCATCAATGAATCTAAATAGGATTGATATAATTCCATTTTATCCAATTCTTTTTCCACTTCTTCAGTTTCTTCCTTAGAAAGCAGCCCATTACTATAATCCTCAAGCTTTTTCTTAAAATCCTCACTCATCTTCTTCACCCCTCTCAAAATCGCGCAGCTTCTTCCTCGCACGGAACACCAGCAGCCTTGTATTTGATTCTGATACACCTAAGATTTCTGACGCTTCCCTGTATGTAAAATCATGCACGGTCACAAGAAGCAATGCCTGCTTCTGCGGCTCCGGCAGCCTCTGCATCCGTTCGATCACCTCACCCAGCTTTTCCTGCTGAAAAACGCGATGCTCCATAGATGCTCCAGTGTCCTTCAGCCCAGTGAAAAACTCATCAGATGTAATGCTTTCTTTTTTCCGCTTCCGGATATGGTCTATATACGCATTCTGAGCAACCCGGAAAAGCCATGGCCTGACCTTCTCCTCATGCAAATCTTCAATATGCAAATACGCGCGGTAAAACGTCTCCTGCATCATATCCTCCGCAGTAGCACGATCCGCTGAAAGAGACAGCAAATAGCGCAGCACATCCCTCGCATACTCCTCATACAAACCATCCAAAGACAACTTCGCCATTCGCCACCTCCCTCTGCAGTATACACGGATGAAAAAGGAAATTGTTTCATGAAAAACAACATTTTTTGTGCTGGGCCATGGGGTCAGGTTCCCTGGCCCAGTCTGAGCCACGGGGACAGACCCCCTGGCCCATTTCAAAAAGAGCCAAGGGACCTGTCCCCTTGGCTCCCCCAAAAAGATCTGAGGCCCTCTGGTCACAAAATTCCCCCTTCAATCGTCTTGAGAATGAATTTAATACAGGAGGGATATTTATGACTCAGAATCACTGGGATGCTGTCATCATAGGTGGCGGTTTAGCAGGTCTTGTTTCCGCAGTTGTTCTTGGAAAAGCAGGGATGAAGACTCTGCTGCTTGAAAAAGCGAAATCTGCCGGAGGACGTGCGAAAACGGATATCATCAGCGGGCATTATTTTAACATTGGACCGCATGCACTTTATAAAAAAGGCAAGGCAGTGCCCATCCTCAAAGAATTGGGTGTGGAGATCAATGGCCGTGCGCCTAAATTAGGCGGCTTGTTAATGGATGGCCACGAATCTTTTACGGCGCCTTTTTCACCGAATGGGGTCCTTCAATCAAAACTACTAAGTTGGAAAGAAAAAATAGAATGGATAGGGATCCTGCGCAAGGTTCAGAAGCTGCACCCAGGGCAATACAGCAATCAAACCTTCCAGCAGTTCGTGGAAGAAACCACACAAACACCTAACATCCAGAAACTTCTTTTTACACTTGGACGCCTTGTGAGCTATTCCCATGCCCCCGAACAAATCAGTGCAAGTGTCATGCTGGCCCACATGCAAATCGGCATGGGCGGTGTGATCTATGTGGATGATGGATGGCAATCCATTATTGACCAGCTGTACAACCAGGCGGTTACTAACAATGTACAGATCCGGACCAGTGCAAATGTGAATCAGCTGATTGCATTGGACAGCGGCCAGTGGCAGGTGTCCGTCCACAATCATGAACCCGTCCTTTGCAATAACATCATTTATAGCGGCCCCCCTCAAGCACTGAATGGTCTGCTCGGCGAATCCGGCAAGCTCCCTTTCAATCATTTTGAACCTATCAAAGCGGCCGTATTGGATGTTGCATTAACCAAGCTCCCCAATCCGGAAAATTTATTTGCGATGGGAATCGAAGCACCCTACTATTATTCTGTTCACTCTAACTACGCCCGGCTGTCACAAAAAGGAGAAAGCACCATTCTCCATGTCCTGAAATACCATCATCCTGATGAGTCCATTGATGTTAGGGAAGAAAAAAAGAAGCTCGAGAATTTTTTAGAGGTATTACAGCCTGGCTGGCAGAAATATATCATTACGAAGAGATGCCTTCCGCAAATAACGGTGAATGCCCGCCTGCCAAAGGCTGAAGACGCATCGCTATTTTCCCGCGGCTGCGCCATCCTCCCCGGGCTCTACGCTGCCGGAGATTGGGCCTCACCGTCTTTCATACTGTCAGAGGCTGCAGCGGAAAGCGGACAACAGGCTGCTCTGGAAGTGATTGATAAAGAAATGAGGGTAAAGCATGCAAATTAGCAATGAAGATTATGTGCTGTATAAGCCATTATTATTTTCTCTCGGCTACCGCATGACAGGCTCCATCTCGGAAACAGAAGATCTGATCCAGGAAACCTTCCTCCGGGCCTATCAGCTGCCTGAACTGGAAGTTAAGAACAAGAAGGCTTATTTATGCAGAATGATGACAAACCGCTGCATTGATTTTTTAAGATCCGCCAAGGTAAAAAAAGAGCAATATATCGGTCCATGGAATCCAGAGCCCCTCCTGCAGGCCGGGGACCCTCGCACCGATCCTTCGGAAATCTTTATGGAGAAGGAGTTTTTAAGCATCGCCTATTTACGGATGATGGAGCATCTCACCCCTCATGAGCGGGCTGTTCTGCTGCTGCGGGAGGCATTTGGTTTTTCGTATGGGGAGATTAGCAGAATGATTGAAAAAACGGAAGATAACTGCCGCAAGCTGTTCAGCCGCTCCAAGCAGAAGATGGCTGCCGCTGAAGGAGAAAGCTTGGATTATAAAAAGAATCTATCATTGATCCAGCGCTTCATCCTCGCTTTCCAAACAGAACGCACAGAAGACCTGCTCGAACTCATCTCAGAAAATGTCACACTCTACTCCGACGGCGGCGGAAAAGTCAAAGCCGCAGTACGTCCGATTCTCACCCGCCAGCGGGTATTGGCCTTCTTACAAGGAATTACACGTAATTTACCCCATGAAGTGCAGTTCACTCTCACCACTGTCAATGGCCAGCCTGCCATGGTCAACTATATGGACGGGCACATCCACAGCACCATAAGCTTTTCGATCTTTGATGATTGTATTGCGGAGATTTATATTACTATGAATCCGGAGAAGCTGGGGGGATAGAGCCAAGGGGAACCATGGGGACAGACCCCTTGGCCCACTTTAAAAAGAGCCAAGGGGTCTGTCCCCATGGCTCAAAATTGTATTGGACTATAAAGGCCGAAAATAATAGCAATAACGAATGAAAGTATAACGGATATAGCCATTTGCTTACCTGTCCTGTAAAAAATGATGCCTAGAACCATATACATCATTAACTCTTCTACATAAGATACATACACATAAAATAGACCTATTCCCAGGGAAAGGCTTAATAAAAGTCCCATCGGGAGAGCTGGCAGGACAAACGCTAGACGCGGGTCATTCTTAGATTTCCAAACAACAATTGCCAAGAAAGGCGATGCAATAGCTGCACTGCCCCACAGAAGAAAATAACTCGTTGGAAAAAAGCCGAATAAATAGGCAGAATACACATAGTAACTTATCAGCATGCCGATGAAGAACAGGAACGTATTCAGAGCCGCTCGTAACAATGTTTTACTATACGCAGCCAAAATCGTCCCGGTCAATACCCAAATGCCGGGCCTCGTAAAAATATCCGCTAAATAGCTTAGAAAATAACTCCCCCAACGCCCATCAACAGAGACTGTATCCAAATACTTGGCTATTGCCCCCAGCAATAACCCAAAGACCAAGCTTAGGATATACCCTGGTATTTTTCTAGTTAATTTAATCATAAAGCACCTCAATATGGGACAGATCCCTTGTTTTGAACCATGGGGACAGGTCCCGTGGCCCAATCTTAAAAAGAGCCAAGGGACCTGTCCCCCTGGCTCACCTAAACTTACCAAGACCCATATCCCCAAACTGATAATAAATATAATAGAGGAAAAAAACTGCATTGCATAGCAGCAATAAGTGAAGCAAATTCTTTCGGATTTTGCTTTTCCATAATAAAAATACCACTATGAAATTTATTAACATAGGACCGAAGGTATAGCTCATTCTTTCATCGATAAGAGAAACCGCATTTGGTCTTAGCCACAGGATGAATTCTTCTGAAAGTTGGGCTGTGACGGAAAATATAATGAGAAGCCAAAATAAGATTAACAAGATTAGTTTTTTAATTGTCATTCCCAGCCTTCTATCCAATTCTTTTACTATTAATATCACTGTATCATAAATGAAGAGCCACAGGGACAGGTTCTCTGGCCCAGTTCTAAAAAGAGCCACGGGACCTGTCCCCCTGGCTCTCTACTTCATTTTAATAAAACCCCTTAGAAAAAAATACATTTTCTCCCAAAGTGAATGTATGGTATTATGGTTCTACTACACATAGGGAGGATACATCTTGAAGTTTGTAAGATTAATATTGCTGATCATCTCTGTTCTATTTTTATTATTTTGTCTAGTCGGATCCCAAAGAGCATGGATAGGCATCATCATTTTCTTTGTGGGATATCTTTTGAATAAACTTTATCAACGAGGCCAGATTCAGTTTTCCAAATCTAAATATCTAATTGCCCTGGGTTTGATTTCAGCATTCATTCTCACACTGACTTCTCCATCTGCTACATCAACTGAGAAGGAAAGCGCAGCAGATCTAAACGTAAATAAGGTCGCAGCAACAGTTGACAAAGATACTGCTGAAAAAGAGGCAGCTGAGGAAGCGAAAAAGAAAGAGGAAGCCGCTAAATTAGCTGAACAGGAAAAACAGGAAGAGGACAAAAAAGCTGCTGAGCAAAAACGCCTTGAAGAAGAGGCACAAAAGCAGGCTGAACAGCAAAAATTAGAAGAAGAGAAAAAGAAAAAAGAGCAGGAAGCTGCACTTGAAGCAGAACGTAAAAGAAAAGAACAAGAAGCTGCTTTAGAGGCGGAACGTAAACGCAAGGAGCAGGAAGCCGCATTGGAAGCCGAGCGTAAACGCAAAGAACAAGAAGCCGCCGAGGCAGCTGCAGCTGCTGAGCAGGCAGCAGCCCAGACAGAATCATTTGCGAATTGTACAGAATTAAGGAAAGTATATCCGAATGGAGTGGACTCCAGCCATCCGGCATATGATTCAAAACATGATCGCGATCATGATAATTTTGCATGTGAGAGAAGCAGATAATCTGCTTCTTTTTTTGTACCAAGGGGACAGGTCCCCTGGCCCATCTCGAGCCATGGGGACAGACCCCCTGGCCCATTCCAAAAAAAAGCCAAGGGACCTGTCCCCCTGGCTCTCACTCAACCACCGTATAATTAGTAACTTCCATATCAATTACATACTCAGGCTTCGGCGGCTTCCCGCCATTCTCTTTAATCTTGTTCTTATGCCCGGCAATATGCTCCGGACTCTTCTCCCATGCCTTCCATGCCTTTTCAGATTCCCAGCGGATGATCATGACCACCTCTTCTTCTCCGCGGCGGGCATTATTCACCATCAGCTCACGGCCTATGAATCCTTCTCGCTGCTCAATCAGCGACGGCCCATCACCCGGCTTCTTTTGAAAACGATCAAGAATCTTATCAGCATTTCCTTCTGTTAATGTCCATTTGCGTATTTGTACAAACATTTATATCCCTCCAATTAGTAAGCCATAGGGACAGACCCCTTGGCCCAGTTTCAAAAAGAGCGACGGTACCTGTCCCCTTGGCTCACTTCACCCTAGATATCGTCAGCCCGTCCCCAATCGGCACCAGTACAGACTCCAATCTCGGGTGGTCTGCAACAGCTTGATTGAACTTTTTCATAAATTCAGTATGGCGTGTGCGCTCTGCCTTTTCGTCTGCTACCGTGCCTCTTGCGAGTACATTGTCACAAACAATCAATGCTCCCTTTTCTGCCAGCTGAATGCAATGCTCCAGATAGTTCTCGTAATTCTCTTTATCTGCATCAATGAAGAAAAAATCGAATTTCTTATTATCATCGACGAGCTGGTCCAGGTTTTCCAAAGCCGGTCCAGTCAAATAAGTTACTTGCCCGCCAAAGCCCGCTTTTTCGAGGTTGCTATGGGCCAACTCTGCATAGCTTTCCATCAATTCAAGGGAAGTCAGCTTTCCTTCTGCGTCGAAACCCCTGGCAAGGCAAATTCCGCTGTACCCTCCAAGCGCTCCGATTTCCAGTACATTTGTAGCCCCAGAAATAGAGACAAGCATTGTCAGCAGCTTTCCAGTGGAAGGTGAAACAGAGATAGACCGCATCCCATTTTCCACGATGGATGAAAGAACTTCCTCCAGCAGGGAATCCTCCTTATAGAACACTGAATCAATATAATGATTTATCCGCTTCAATGAAATCACTCAATTATGTGCCGAGGGGACAGGTCCCCTGGCCCAGTCTCAAAAAAGTGCCAAGGGACCTGTCCCCCTTGGCACAATCTCAGAAAGAGCCAAGGGACCTGTCCCCCCTGGCACAATCTCAGAAAGAGCCAAGGGACCTGTCCCCCTGGCACAATCTCAGAAAGAGCCAAGGGAACCGTCCCCTTGGCTCACTTTTATTTCAACTCAGCTACAATCTCTTCGATTTTCGCTAGCTCAGACTGGAGTCCGCCGCCGCCCAGGTACCAAAGCGGGCCATCGAGGTATACGATTTTTTTGTTTTTGTATGCTTCTGTTTTCTTGACGATGTCGTTTTCCATATCCTTATCGATATTAGATTCGCCGCCTATTGCCGCTGTACGGTCGATGACGAACAATACCTGCGGGTTGAATTCCAGGATTGCTTCAAAGCCGAAGTTTGATCCGTGGGATGAAGACTCGATATTATTAGTTACCGGCTTGAATCCATAGATATCGTAAATGTAGCCGTAGCGGGAGTTTTCAGCAAATCCGGATAATTTCCCTTCGTTATACATAGTCACTAATGAATTTTCATAGTTTCCAGACAATGTTTTAACTTCCTCTAAAGCTGTATCGATTTTTGCAAGATATTCTTCTGCTTCAGCTTCTTTGCCGAACATTTTTGCTGCTAGGTCAACAGATGACTCAAATGTGCCCCAATAATCTTCCTGAGAAGTTCCGACGAACACAACAGGTGCGATTTCTTTCAGTTCTTCGTAGAATGCTGATTGGCGCCCGGAGATGAAGATAACATCCGGATCCAGTTCTGCGATGTCTTCAAGGAGAGGCTCCTTCAAACCGCCGACGCTTGAATATTCATCAGAAGAATATTTCTCAAGATGTGCTGGCAGAGTATTGTCTTTCGCAACGCCTGTGATTCCTTCAACACCCAGCGCATCCAGCGTATCCAGGAAACCGAAGTCAAATACGACGATATTGTCTGGCATTGATTCAAATTCTACATCTTCAAAGTTATAAGACTCCCCGCCTTTATCCCCTTCAATTGAAGCCACTGTCGGAGATACCGTCATTGGGTAAGCACCGTTCTGCTCCGCAGCTGCCCCAGAAGTCTGCTCAGCTGCAGGCTTAGCTTCTTTTTCACCTGAAGCTTCCTCGTTAGATCCACATGCTGCAAGCATTAATGAAGCAGCTAAAAGAGCACTCGCGAATTTCCATTTTTTCATCTGTCTTTCTCCCCTTGCTATGTATTTGATATTTGATGATGATAATCATTATCACTGATAACAATTCTCATTATAGATGCCCCAAATCTCAAAGTCAACTAGTTTAATAAATAATTTTGATTTTTTGTAAAAAAAAGACAATCCCTGCGAAATAGCCTTCTAGTAGACTATTTTGCAGGGATTGCTCATAATTTTTTCAAGCATGAGAGTTAAAATAAACGCAAATACGGCACCCATTCTGCTCCTGAATAGGTATGTCCATATCATAAATCTCCCGCAATGCATCGGAATTGATAATCTCATTGGTTTTGCCGTTCTTCACGAGCTTCCCATTTTTCAAGGCGACAATGCGGTCTGAATATACAGACGCAAAGTTAATATCATGCAGCACGATGACAACTGTTTTGCCAAGCTCATCTACAAGCCTGCGCAAAATTTTCATTATCTGAACAGAGTGCTTCATATCTAGGTTATTCAGCGGTTCATCCAGCAAAATATAATCCGTATCCTGTGCAATGACCATGGCAATGAACGCCCGCTGCTTCTGCCCGCCTGACAGTTCATCCAGAAACTGATCCTGCATTTCCAGCAAATTCATATATTCAAGCGCCTGCTCCACAAGTTTTTCATCCTCGGCAGTCAGACGGCCTTTTGAATACGGATAGCGGCCAAACGAAACCAGCTCACGCACGGTCAAGCGGACATTGATATAATTGGACTGCTTTAAAATAGAAACGCGTCTGGCGAATCCATTTGACTTCCATTTCTTAATATTATTTTTATCCAGCAGAACTTCACCTGTGTCTGAATCCAGTAAACGGCTTACCATCGAAAGAAGTGTTGATTTACCAGCACCGTTCGGCCCGATGAACGACGTAATCGTCCCCTGCTCAATTGTCACTGATACATCTTCCACAACAGGCTTTTTGCCAAAATGCTTTGTGAGTCCTTTGATTTCTATCATCCTGCTGACCTACTTTCTTTTAATAATAAGTAAATGAAGTAAACGCCGCCGACAAAGTTGATAATAACACTTAATGTGGTACGCAGTTCAAAGATATGCTCTACAAGGAACTGGCCGCCGACCAGGGCAATGACACTGATCAGGCTGGCGCCCAGTATTAGCACAGAATGCTTATAGGTCACCAAAAATTGATATGAAAGATTGGCTACAATCAGGCCAAAGAACGTAATCGGCCCCACTAATGCGGTCGAAGTGGCAATCAGCACGGACGACAGGATCAGAATATTCATCACCATTCGGTCATAGTTGATCCCAAGATTCATCGCATTGTCGCGTCCAAGCGACATCACATCCAGCTGCCCCATGATGCGGAACCCGTAAATGAACGCTGCAAGCAGGATGCCTGCTGCAATCATTAATAAATCAGATTTCACATTGGTAAAAGTCGCAAACAAGCGGCTTTGAAGACTTAAATATTCGACTGGATCGATGATAACCTGCAAGAAGGTCACAAGGCTGCCGAGCAGCGTCCCGATGATCATCCCGATTAACAGAAGCAGATATATAGGATATTTATCAGCCCTGAATAAGAAGCGATAAAGCAGGAGCGCAAACAAGACCATCGCAAAAATCGCAGTCCCGAAATTCAAATATTTATTCAGCACCCAGACAGACATCGACCCGCCGAAAAAGTAGATCAGGGTCTGCACCACTTCATACATGGAGCCAAGCCCCATCATCGAAGGCGTCAGGATGCGGTTATGGGTAATGGTCTGGAACACGACCGTCGAATACGCAATCGCCGTTCCTGTTATCACCATGGCTGCTATTTTAATCATCCGCCTTGGGAAGGCGTAGTCAAAGCCGCCTTTTATATCGTAAAAAGCATAGAATAATATACTAATAATGGCCAGTACGGCAAGGAATATCAGTTTCGTACTATTTTTTCGCATATGCTCTCCCCCTAAACAGCATAATTAAGAAGATCGCACTGCCGATTACTGCCACTGTTACATTGACCGGAATCTCGTATGGATGGATCACAATCCGCCCGATGATGTCGCAAATGAGCAGGAAAACAATCCCCAATAAAGCGGTATGCGGGATGGACTTGCGCAGATTATCGCCCAGGTAAAGCGAAACGATATTCGGCACAATCAAGCCAAGGAACGGAATGACACCGACTGTCAGCACGACAGTTGTAGAAATGATGGCAACCAGGATCAGCCCCAGGTTCAGCACAACCTTATAGCTCAGGCCCAGGTTCTTCGCAAAATCCTCACCCATGCCTGCCACCGTGAATTTATTCGCGTAAATATACGCCAGGATTACCGCTGGAACACTTATGTATAAAAGCTCATAACGGCCTGAAATAACTAACGTGAAGCTCCCCATCAGCCAGGAAGAAATATTCTGGAGAAGGTCTGCCTCATAAGCAAAAAACGTCGTGATCGAGGATAAAATATTCCCATACATAATCCCGATCAGCGGCACAAAAATAACATCCTTAAACTTCACCCGGTCGAGAATCTGCATGAAAACAAATGTCCCCGCCAAAGCAAACGCAAAGCTGAAAAGCACCTGCTGCGTATACGTCACATTCGTAAAAAACAGCATCGAAATCAAAATCCCCAGCTTCGCTGCATCCAGCGTACCGGCCGTCGTCGGCGACACAAACTTATTCCGGCTCAGAGACTGCATAATCAAGCCCGCAATACTCATCCCCGCTCCAGCCAGAATAATCGCCATCAACCGCGGCACCCGGCTGATCAGGAAAATCTGCGCCTCATCCGACTCCCAATCAAGCAAATCACTGACCCTGATATCAATCGCCCCAATAAAAAGCGACACACCAGACAAAACCAAAGCTGCAATTGTCAAAACCCATAGTTTCATAGCTTATCCTCTTAATTCTCTGTCTCTATTAACAGTCATTTCAGTTGATAATGATTATCATCCTTAGTTAGTTTTATTATATGACAAGGATTGGGAAAAATCAAAGGGGAATTTGGCGGGCTGGGTGTGTGGCCGGAGGGGCAGGTTCCTTCGCTCATTTTGGGCCGGGGGGTCAGGTTCCTTGGCCCACTTTTCGGGGAAGCCACGGGGTCAGGTCACCTAGCAGAGGAGCCACGGGGTCAGACCCCCTGGCCCACTTTCTCCAAATGAGCCACGGGAAGCCACGGGGGGCAGGTTCTCTGGCCCTCTTTCCCCAAATGAGCCACGGGACCTGGCCCTGCGGCCTCAATCCAACCGCTGAATTACGCTTCTCGATACCCCCGTAACTCTTGATAATTGCCTGTCAGAGACTCCTTCTAGTTTTCTTAACTCTTTTAAAATCGTATTTCGCTTTGGTTTGTTCATTTGCTGCAGCATACTGGTGTTATGAATTCCGATTTCACGTATATAGCTGATCAGCTGTTCATCTGTTTTACGCGAAGATGGAGTATCTTCCAGGCACTCATCTTGGTTTAGTGCATTCATGTATTCTTTGAATAAGGTTATGGATTCGTCTTTGTTTTTGGAGAATAGCTTAAGGACAGCCGCGGTGCTTAATGGGCTTGATGGAGAAGTGTAATCATGGATACTGGTCCATTTACTGGAGTATGCAGTCCTGGCCAGACCAGCTTTCAGAGGGTTTTGGTGAATGTAGCGAAGTACTTTGAGGAAATATGGTGTGGTTTCAACATTTTCACTTCGGAACCGGCCCTGGAACAGGTGGCCGCAGCGATCGTATTTAGTGTTATACCAATAAACATAGCTTGAGCTCAGGTTTTTGATTATATCTGATAGTGCTATTTCTTTTTCTTTCAGCAGCAGGTGAACGTGGTTATCCATAAGGCAGTAGGCGAAAAGATCGAAATCATATTCCTTCTTATATCTCAGTACCGTATAAATAAATCGCCGCCTATCTTCATCATCTTCAAAAATCGTCTGCTTATTAATCCCCCTTAACATCACATGATATATGCCCGTCATACTCTTCTTCCTTGCCTGTCTAGGCATTTGGCACCTCCATTCTTTAGCTGCAGGGACAGGCTATGCAGCCACGCAGTCCCTGGTTCATTCATCATATCTATTCGACCCAGAGTTAAAAACTCCTGCATTGGAGAGCCAGGGGGTCTGACCCCCTGGCTCAGTCTCAATAAAGAGCCAAGGGGTCTGACCCCCTGGCTCAAAGACCCCCCGGCCCAAATATCTAAATATCCCAAACAATTATCTAAAATCTTTTAATTGTTTTAAATTTTTTCTTCTATAGAATAGACCTATGAATCAGGAGGAGGGTGATTGTTTTCTTCTTTATGGAGTGATTTTATGTACAGTAGGACTGCCTCTCTACATAGCTTTTGAACTCTTCCATGGGTACTGCTTGATCAGCCTCAATGAAACTCAAAAAATCTGTCCCATTTACAAGTCCTGGCGCACCATTATGAGATTTAAAAGGAGTGGATATTTTTAAAAACGCTTTCTAAATTACGCAGTGTTTCCTTGGCTGCTTTGCTGATGGTATCGGCTTCAGCTCCGATGGCATCTGCTGCAGAAAAGAAAGAAATTACGGATGTTTCAAGCCTCAATTGGCAAAGCATCACTTTTGGCCAATCAACCGATCTAAATTTTTCAGCCAATGTGCTGCCTGAGAAAGTTGGCACAAACTATGCAGAGCCGGAAAATCCAGGCACGATTGATGGAAAAATCACATTGGAAAGCCGCGGCGGTAAGCTTGCTCCCGGGCACGATGGATTGACCTTTTACTATGCCAAGCTTAATCCTCACACTGATAATTTCGTCCTGGAAGCAGACATGACGATCGACCAGCTTGGGCCTGAAACTGGCGCGAATCCGAGCGGCCAGGAAGGTGCCGGGATTATGGTGCGTGACGCCATTGGCGGTGCCAGGCAGGATCCAATGATTCCGGGCTATGAAGAAGTTCCGGCAGCTTCCAATATATTTGGCGTCGGCATGATGCGTCACGGTGTTTCTCCCATCTACCGGACAGGGGTCCAGTATCCATGGGGCAATCTCGGAAGCCAGCTAAAGGCTTCAGGGTTCACAACAGATTCGAAATACGCTCTTCCGATCGGGACACCGGTAAAAGTAAAGCTTGAAAGAACAGATACAGAACTCATTATGTCTACCACTTTTACACATACAGGTGAAGAGAAAACGTTTGAACAAAGAGTCAAAGGCGCTGATTTAGTTCAGGTGATCGATCCTGACAATATGTATGTCGGGTTTTATGCATCAAGAAATGCCAAAATGACGATTGAAAATGCTAAGCTGACGGTGAGCGAAGCCCATACAGTCCCGTCAGAGCCAGTACAGCCTGCACCTGCGAGTCCATCAATGAATATCGTTTAAGCAGAACAGGTCGGTTCTGAAAACTATGATCTGAAGGTGCGTGCCAATTATAACGGAACGGTTACTGTAAAGAAAGGTGGCGAGGAAGTCGTCAGCAGCGCTGCCGTTCAAGCAAATGAAGCTTACACCTTCAATACAAAACTGCTGCAGGATACAGCTAAATTCAGCGTAACCTATACACCTGCAGAAGGTCCATCAACGTCTCCGATTACAAAAGAGATCACAGTGACAAAGAAGATTTACAACAGCGGCAAAGGTTTGTTTGTCTCCCCTGATGGAAGCAGTTCAGCAAAAGGAACGATCGAGGATCCAATCGATCTGGAAACAGCAATTAAGTATGTTCTCCCTGGTGAGACTATTTTTATGCGTGAAGGCGTCTATACCCCTGCTAATGTGGTCAAGATTGAGAAGGCATATAGCGGGACAAAGGATCAGATGAAAATATTGGCCGCTTTTAATGGTGAAAAAGTAGTGATTGATGGCCAAGGAAAACTGAGCAATGTTCTGCAATTGAATGCAGACTACTGGAGAATTTTTGGCATTCAGATTACCAAATCGGCTTCGACCGGCATGAGGCTCAGCGGGGATCATAATATCATTGAGCAAATGCTTTTCAACTATAACGGCGACACCGGGTTCCATATCAGCGGCAGCGGCTCAAACCCTGACTTATGGCCAAAACATAATTTAATTTTAAACAGTGAATCGCATGATAACCGCGATGCGTCTGATATCAATGCAGACGGCTTTGCAGCCAAACTGGGTGTCGGTGTTGGCAATGTGTTCAGAGGCAATATTGCCCACCACAATATCGATGACGGCTGGGACCTGTACAACCGAACCAATGAGGGCGCCAATATGCCAGTCACAATCGAAGGAAATATATCCTACTCCAATGGCAAGCTCAGCAGTGGCTACAACACGGAAGGCACCTCCGGAAGCGGCTTTAAAGTCGGCGGCGAAGGCCTGCCCGTTGCCCATATCCTCCGGAACAACCTTGCATTCGACAATAATATGGACGGGTTCACAGACAACTTCAGCCCTGGAAAAATGATCGTCGAAAATAATACATCCTTTGATAACAAGCGCTTCAACTATATCTTTAGAATCAACCCGTACTTTTCATCGGAAGAACAAGGTACTTTTAAAAACAACCTCTCCTTCCGCACAAAATCCGGTGCGCTGGAAGACTTTGTGTCAGGTAACAAGGACCACACAAATTTCTTTTATGACGGAACACAAACCATCAACAGCAAAGGAACCGCCATTACTGCGAAAGACTTTGTCAGTGTAGAAGTTCCCGAGAAATTTGCAAGAGACGAAGATGGAAACATTCTTTATGGCAACTTCCTGCGCCCTGCACCAGAGAGCTTGCTCAACACTGCAGGCACAGACAATAGAACAGTCGGAGCCTTGGCGGCGAATCCGGTATCGATTACTGTTGAAGGCCCTGGTTCGTTAAGAGAAGGCGAATCTTCACAACTTATCGTGAAAGGCACCTACTTTGACGGCACTAAAAAGGTGATAACATCTGGGTTGGTGTTTAGGAGTGAAGATGAGTCTATTATTTCTGTTGAAGGGGGGACAATTAAGGCTGGTAAGAAAGGGAAAACGAGAGTGTTTGTTTCATATAATGGGCTGGAAGCTAGTTTGCAGGTGCCTGTGAAGCAGATGCCTCCGGGTCAGGCTAAGAAATGAGCCAGGGGGTCAGGTCCCTTGGCCCAGTCTAGAAAAAAGAGCCAAGGGGTCTGTCCCCTTGGCTCTTCCTGGTTTTACTTCCTATACTTATCCTCAATAACCTCGTATCTTTCGTGGTTAATCTTAGCCCACTCAGTCTTCTTATAATGAAGCCCTTTTAATCTTCTATTAATGGAGGCAGAGTTATATTCCCGGAAATACGCCGATTCGGCCCAGGCTTTCATATCCTCATGTGCTGGATGCTTCTCATCCCGATAAGCCTCTAGAAACTCATAGAATCCATGCATCCCGCCCACATCTTCAGGAGGTGCTGTTTCTGCTCCATCAAGCAGGGTTGGAAAACCAAAGTAGTAGTCATCTACAGTCTGCTCAAGCTTCACGTTGAAACGCCAGCCATCACCAAAATCATAGGAATATTTGATTTCCTTATACGTCTCCAGATAATCATCGATCTTTAAACCGGTAGGCTTGCGCACTTCAATTTTCAATCTTTCCTGATAATTCTTCTCAAAATCCAACATTTCCACTGGCATTGATTTCAGCCGCTCTTCATACATGGCTTTGTTCTTCTTAAAATGCTGATGCTCAAGATAAGCTTCTTCATTATCTGTAACAATCCTCTGATCCTCAATCAGGTCAAACTCAAAAAGGTGGTAACCTTCATCAGGGTACCCACTCTGAAAATTGGTTACGTTCTGAATGACATCATGAAGCCTCTTATACGTTGCTCCCGCTGGCATAATGACCTTTCTCCATATTAGCGGGTTCGACCCTTCTAATTCTATTCTTAGAATATATGATTTCAATGAATTTCGCCCCTTTCCTATTTGGTGGTGAGCCAGGGGGACAGGTCCCCTGGCCCATTCTTAAATTATGATTGGCCAAAACAAGCAGCGTTTTCTCTATTATAACCGATGAAGCGGAGCCACAGGGACAGGCCCCGTGGCCCAGTCATAAAAAGAGCCAAGGTACCTGTCCCCTTGGCCCAGCCCTCCACTCAAAAAGAGGATTTCCCCCCCACCACCTCGAAACTATTACCAACAACGAAAGGAGAATCCCAATGAAACCACCTATTGCAAAATGCATTCCCCACCCGCACAACCTGCATGGGGATGTGCGCGAGGACGACTATTATTGGCTGAGGGACCGCAACAATCCGGAGGTCATTACTTACCTGGAGGAAGAAAATCGTTATTACGATGAAATCATGCGCCCATTGGAGGAGCAGACCGAGCAGCTTTATCAAAGCATGGTTGACCGTGTTCCAGATTCAGAGGTGAAGGTGCCGGTGCAGCATGGACCGTACTTCTACTATTCTTTCCTGGACAAAGACAAGCAGTATCCGATATATGCACGCAAGAAAGCAGCAAACCGCGAGCAGCTGACGGAAGCACAAGAGGAAGTGATACTGGATCTGAACAAGTTAGCCGCTGAGGGTGATTATTTAAGTGTAACGCTGCAGCGTATAAGCACAGATCATAACCGCCTGGCATATTTGGAGAATCGTGATGGCACCGACCGATATACCATTTATGTGAAGGACTTGGAAACAGGTGAGCTGCTGCCGGACAAAGTTCCGGATGTCTTTATCCATGGCAGCATGGAGTTGAGTGAGTGCGGAAAGTATATTTTCTACATAACAGTTGATGAAAGTCAGCGGCCTTACCAGCTGTGGCGGCACCGACTGGGAAGTGAAAACAGCAGTGATGAACTGCTATATGAAGAGAAAGACATAACATTCTCTTTGTATGTGTCTAAATCGCAAAGCGGTAAATATATTTTTGCCCATTCCAGGTCAAAGACGACGAGCGAGGTTCGCCTGTTGGATGCTTCTTCCCCGTTGACTCCTTTGCAGCTAATAGATGAGCGTCGGGAGGGAATAGAATACAGTGTCGAGCATTGGGAAGATAACCTGCTTATTCTGACCAATGAGGATGCGTTAAACTTTCAGCTGCTTCGCTGCCCGGCCGATGACCTTTCTTCACGTGAAAAAGTTGTTGAACACAGCGAGAATCGCTATCTTCAAGCTATGTACCCGTTTCGGGATGCGCTGCTTCTTTCTGGCCGTGAGAACGGGCTGACGCAAATTTGGGTATTGCGCGATGGTGAGCTGGAGCGTATTGAATGGGATGAGTCTCTCTATACAGTATCCATTTTACCCGGCCAAAGCTATGAAACAGCAGAGGCACTTCTTCAATATGAGTCCTTGGTTACGCCAAAAACCATATACGGACTGAATCTGCTAACGGGCGAGAGGAACTCTTTGCAAGTTGCACCTGTCAGCGGGGAATATGATCCGTCCCTCTTCCAGCAAGAGCAGCTGTGGGCGACTGCCGCGGATGGAGTCCAAGTCCCGCTGAGCGTTGTTTATCGGAAAGGTACGCTGGACAATGGGCCTGCACCATTAATTTTGTATGCCTATGGATCATATGGAGCAAACAGCGACCCGCGTTTTGATCCGTATCGCCTGCCTCTGCTGGAAAAAGGGGTCATCTATGTCACGGCACAAGTGCGCGGCGGTTCCGAAATGGGACGGAATTGGTATGAGGATGGAAAGATGCAGAACAAGCGGAACACGTTCACCGATTTCATTGCTGCCGGGAAGTATCTTGTTGAACAAGGCTACACATCCTCAAGTCAGATGGCAGCCTACGGCGGCAGTGCGGGCGGCTTGCTCGTCGGCGCAGTGGCCAATATGGCCGGTGATCTGTTCCAGGTGGCCGTTCCGGCAGTTCCGTTCGTCGATGTTGTCACAACCATGCTCGATGCAACCATTCCCCTCACCACCCTGGAATGGGATGAATGGGGCAATCCTGAAAATCAAGAAGACTATTTTTATATGAAATCATATAGCCCTTACGACAATGTAGAGGCCAAGAACTATCCGCATATGTATATCACAACCGGTCTGAACGACCCGCGGGTTGCATACTGGGAACCAGCCAAATGGGCTGCACGACTAAGAGCCTTGAAAACGGATAACAACACCCTTGTCCTCAAGACCAACATGGGTGCCGGCCACTTCGGTGCTTCAGGCCGTTTCAACCACTTGAAAGAAACTGCGGCATGTTATGCGTTTATTTTGGATAAGATTAGGCCATAGGGACAGGTCCCGTGGCTCAAAACTGAGAAAGAACCAAGGGGTCTGTCCCCTTGGCTCTTCGTCTTAAGCCAGAGGGACAGACCCCCTGGCCCAAACCAAAAAGAGCCAAGGGACCTGTCCCCCTTGGCTCTTTCTTATCGTTTCAACACACTCTTAAAGTGAGTGAATGTATCAAAGCTAGCTTTCCCGTGATAGGCTCCCATGCCGCTCGCGCCTACGCCTCCGAATGGAAGGTAGTGGGACGTCATGTGGTTGATGGTATCGTTGATGGATCCTCCGCCGAAGGAGATTGTGCCAAGAATTTCGTCCTGTACCGATTCATCATTTGAGAATAGGTAGAGAGCGAGCGGTTTAGGGCGGTTCATGATCGGCTCAATGATTTCGTCC
Organism: Bacillus infantis; assembly: GCF_050107595.1. Lineage (GTDB taxonomy): Bacteria > Bacillota > Bacilli > Bacillales > Cytobacillaceae > Bacillus_AB > Bacillus_AB infantis_C. Next base: position 32,712 of record NZ_JBNILH010000015.1, on the reverse strand, counting down.
AAGTTATCATAGGTCATAACAGGCAGGATTGGCCCAAAGATTTCATCTTGCATGACGGCATCCTCCCATGAGATGTGATCAAGAATTGTCGGTTCAATGATAAGCTCGTCGCGGTTATGCTGACCGCCTGTCACAATGCTTCCGTTGTCAAGGAAACCGACAAGGCGATCAAAGTGCCGCTTACTGACAACGTGCCCGAAGTTTGGATTCTCAACAATATTCTCACCGAAAGCCGCAGTGATGACTTCTTTGAACTTGCTCATCAGTTCATCCTTCACGCTGCTGTGGACGAGAAGATAATCCGGTGCCACGCATGTTTGGCCGGCATTGGCGAATTTTCCGCGCACAATGCGCAGTGCGGCTTCGTTAAGGTCGGCATCTTTATGCACGATCGTCGGGCTTTTTCCGCCGAGCTCAAGCGTCGTTGGCGTGAGATGTTTGGCCGCCGCTTCCGCTACGATCTTACCAACGCCTGTGCTGCCTGTGAAGAAAATATAGTCAAAGTCTTCTTTCAGAAGGGCAGTGCTTGTTTCTACTTCACCCTCCACCACGCGAAGATATTCTTCAGGGAAGTTGTCATTAATCATAACAGACAGCAGCGCAGATGTTTTCGGTGTAAGTTCCGATGGCTTCAGCACGGCTGTGTTCCCGGCAGCAATAGCGCCTACAAGCGGTGTCACAGCAAGCTGGAACGGGTAGTTCCAAGGTGCAATCACCAGTGCGGAGCCAAACGGCTCAGGTTTAATAAAGCTTCTGGCGCCTTCATGGGACGCTGGTGTCGGCACTTCTTTCACTGCTGCCCATTCTTCAAGATTTTCCAGCATATAGTCAATCTCACCGATGACAAGTCCAACCTCGGCACGCTTCGCTTCAAGCTCGGATTTATTCAAATCTTGCTTCACAGCATCAACGATATCCTGTTCATGCTTTAGCACAAGGGATTTTAATGTATTTAATGTGCGGAGTCGGAAAGAAACGCTTTTCGTTTCTCCTGAACGGAAATAGGCGCGTTGTTTATTCAAAAGCTCTTGATAGTTTTCCATCATGAACACTCCTTTGTATTGAAAACTCTATTGATTTTATAGATTGGAACCAAAGCGTCTGGGATTGATTATTCCTCTTCCCATATGGCTTTGCCCAACTAATTGAGGCATTAATTGTTGACTCGACATACTATAGTACAGAAATTTTTTATAAGCAAGGAACCTGCCCGGGCCAGGGGGCCGGGTCTCCTGGCCCAAACTCAAAAAGAGCCAGGGGGTCAGACCCCTTGGCTCTCTCGGCCACAGGGACTGACCCCCTGGCACAAACAAAAAGAGCCAAGGGACCTGTCCCCTTGGCTCCCTCACCTCTAAATACGCATTAACGCGCCATTAGGCTTGGGCAAATCCTGCTCGACTATTTGATTCATCTTACAAAAATGCTCAAAAAATTGCTGTGCATGCTCCCGCTCTTTTGGGTCACTTTTCAACGACACTATATCACGCAAAGTTTGAGCCATCCATGAGTTTTCAAAGTATCGGTATTTCCCTGAATTCCATGTCATTTTTTGAGGGGATTTTTCATTCACATAATATTCCCAGAAGGGCATTTGTTCAGATTCCTCTTCTGTAAGCTGGAGTCTGTATGTTGAATGAGCCGGAATATTTCCATCTTCACAAAGCTTACCAACAAACTTCTCCTTCACCATGTAGACACCTAAGATACGCCTGTCTTTTTCAGGCTTACTGGGATCTACTGCTGTAAGCAGAACAGCGCTGTTTTGGTGCAGGCGGCTGGGTTTGTTTGGCTTCCCCTTGTTATTGCCGCTCTTAATAACACCAGAAAAAACCTTCCACTCTGAAAAAGAACTATCCTGTTCTTCTGCATCACACCAAAAAACCATTTGTGATTCTGGATGAAGCTTATGATTTTTCATCAGTTTTTCATATCCCAAGCGGAGTTCCTGACTTTTCCGATATCGATTCTTCTCTTCTTCCTTCTTCCTGTCTTCTTCCCTTCGCTCGTTTTCCTTATTTTGTATAATCACATCGAGTGATTTAGCCATCATTTCATCATGCAGTACCAGGTGCTCTCCAAATACATCAGGGAAAACAAACTTCTTCTTTTCCGATGCGAAATGTATCTCGATACTAGTGTCATTATGTTCAACTATACTCCCCATACCAAACAGCTTGTGCGTAACCTTCTTATTGATTAGATTCATTATTCTAATCCTCCTTGTATTGTAGAAAAACCCAGGAACTGTTTTTCATCTGACTAACTTTCCCAAAAGGCTGCACAATTGTTTGAGTTTCCTTCAGTTTGAAAAGGAAATTAAAAAAATATCCGAAATTCGATCTGCAAAACAATACAGCGGAATTCCGGATACGGCCAAAACACGTATAAAGCTATCATAACATTTTTTGGGTGGATTACAAATTTATAATTGACAGGAATTTTTATTCCGAGGTAAAATGTAGTTTTGTTCAAAAGAAATCCAAGGGGACAGACCCCCTGGCCCAAACACAAAAAGAGCCAAGGGACCTGTCCCCCCCGGCTCATTACATAAACCCCGAAAACCACAACCCCAACGTAGTCCCAACATAATTCCCAATAATGTACCCCAACGTTCCGACAACAAGAATCGGTCCAATCAGATCCTTCCATCCTTTTGCAATGGCCATGGCTGCCGCAGTTGTTGGGCCGCCGACATTGGCATTGCTGGCCAGAAGGATTTCTTCAAGGTCATATTTCAACAGTTTTCCAGCAGTCAATGACACAGCCAGATTCACCACTACAATAATGAATACAAATACCAGCAGCAGCGGCGCATTTTGAATAATCAGCGGAATGGATGCCGGAATCCCAATAACTACGAAGAACAAGTAAATGAGGTATGTACCGATTTCCTGGCTTCCGTTAATATACTCAAAATATCTCGGAAACAACGCAAGTGCCAGAAATGTTAAGGTCGTCAGCATTAAGTAATTGTCACCGAACAATCCATTCAGTAGATTTAAAAAGAAAGAAGTACCCTCCCCGGAAGGAATCAATCCGTCCATGAATGCTGCGATCTTAAAAGAAACCACCACAAGAAGGAAAGCAGTTCCTACAGACAACGCAATATCCTTCAAAGATATATCCTTTCGCTCCCAAAAGCTTTCCGCGAGTGTCTTCCCATCTTCTCTGATTCCTCCGCTTTCCACCTTTTCCACATGCGGAGCCCTAAAGCGTCTTCTAAAAAAGCCCACAGCCGGAATCATCATCAGAACGATGAAGTAAATCGCCATCATTAAATTGTCTGCAACAACTGCAGAAGAAACCATTCCCCCAGGCGCTTCAAACTTAGCTGCCATGGCTGCAAAGTTCACCCCGCCGCCAATATAAGAAGCACTAAGCATGGCACCGAGTTTATCAAGGACAGGTATATGATCCTTCAGTAAAAAGAAACTAATAATCACCCCGGCAACCGTCCCGATTGAACTGATCAGAAAAATAATCAGCAGACGCCCGCTTTCCTTCCATATTCTCTTAAAGTTCACATGAAACAGCAGCAGCGGAATGGCGAGCGGAATGATGAATGTCCAGATCGCATCATACACTGGCGACGCTGTTGGAATGATTCCGGTATTAGATAGAATAATAGCACCAATCAGGGCAATAATCGCACCAGAGATCTTCGCCGCCCAGCTGTAGCGCTGCTCCAGAATAATACTCGCCGAAGCCCACACCACAATAATCCCCCACAGCGTCACATAATCATCTGCTTTAATCAAAGATTCCTCCAAAACTTCTCCTCCCTTTCAGGATTTCTCTCACTACCGATATATTACCTACACAGAGCTGAAAATTCAAAATATTAGGCCGCAGAGTCGGAGCCAAGGGGTCAGACCCCCTGGCCCAATCTCAAAAAAAGAGCCAAGGGGTCTGTCCCGCCGGCTCATTGCACAGATTCAATTAGCTCAAAAAAGTGTTTCGGATTATGATTCTGATGCAGCCTGAACCATGCCTGCAATGTTTCCGGTTTGAGCACACCAAGCTGTTTCAAGACCTCTGCAGCAAATTCCAAGGGGGCTATGCCAGAAGCCGTAACCAAATTCCCATCTGCTGCTGCCGGCCCCTTTTGATAAAGTTTTTCTCCCGCATATAGGGGACAGACGGCTTTCAAGTATGAGAGATCATTGCTTGTGTGCCTTCTTGCATCCAGCAGCCCCTTCTTTGCCAGACCCAGGGTTGCACCGCAGATGGCGGCAACAGTGCTTCCCTTTTGCAGACAGTTTGAGGCTTCTTCCAGTATGGGCTCGTGAATAGGATCGAGCCAGGTATCTCCCCCCGGAAGAATTAAAATATCATGACTTTTCAAACTGCACTCTTCTATAGACATAACAGGTTGTATACGCAACCCGCCCATTGTCTTAACAGCATTTCTGTCCACACCAACGCTTATTACCTCAATAGGCGCCAGCTCTTTCCTGAAATACCTGCCTGAATTCAGCTCGGCAATCAGATACCCTGCCTCCCAGTCTGACATCGTATCAAAAACATAAAGATAAGCTTTTCTTTTTTGCATTATCAGGTCTCCTTATTCAGTCATTGGATCCCCATTATAAAAAAACTTCACTGACATCCCTTGTCAGTCTAGCTGCTTATTTCTGATAAAAATCTGCCAATTCATTTAAGACAACCAGCATCTTCTGCTTCAAGCTGGCCGGCTCTAAAATTCGAAGCGATTGGCCATAAGGCAGGAGCAAGTACGGCACATAAGTATGCAGGGCTTCTTTTTCCATAAGAAACTCCGCCTGTGCTGAGGTACGCTTTGTCAGATGGTGACCTAAAAACCAGTGCTGGCAAAAGTCATCCAGTGCGCTGGTGCTGCCGCTGACAACAAAGGGCACAAATTCCTGCGTTTGTTTTTTCTCCGGAAGCAGATTATTCATAAAAAATCCGCTGGCTGAAAAATCTGCTGGACGGTTAAAGGAGGAGCCGGTTTCAGCCACACCAGCCATCCTTCCCACTCTGAAACTGCGAATCTCATTCCTCAATTGGCAAAATGCAACCAGATACCACCGGCCGTTCCAATAAACAATACCGTATGGGTCAATCTTCCTCCGCTTAGGCTGGTCTTCACGGGCAGTATAATAGTCCATTTCCATCGAGACTTGCTTGATGACCCCTTGCTCCAGCTCCTTTAATAATGAATCTGCAGACAGCTCTGGGGCAGAACCGATCACATCCAGCCCTTCCACACGCTGCCTGACCAGGCTTTCCTGTTCCCAGGTTGAATACAGGGCCAGCTTTGAAGCAGCGGACTTCAATGCCTCTCCTGAAAAATATCCAGCCTCATTCGCCAAAGCAGCTGCTTGAAGCATGGCTGTCTTTTCCTCTGCACTGAACAGGAGAGGACTTTCTGTAAATTGCTGCAAAAGCGTATATCCGCCATGATGGCCGCCCTCCGCTATAATCGGGACACCGCTCGAACAAAGAGCATCAATATACCGGTAAACCGTCCTGATATTGACCTCCAATTTCTCAGCCATCTGCTTAGCAGTAGCCTTCCTCCCCGAGCTCAGCATCCAAAGAATCTGCAGCATTTGGTCTATCTTAGCCATCTAAACTCACCCTTATCATTCATAATTGAACGTTATCCTGCTCTTATTGTCGTATCACTTCCATTAGCATAACATATTGAGCTGGGGGGACAGACACCCTGGCCCGAGCCACCGGGACAGGTTCCCTGGCTCAAACGAAAAGAGCCAAGGGGACAGACCCCCTGGCTCCCCGCACAACCCACAAAAAAAGCCAAGGGACCTGTCCCCTTGGCTCACTTATCCATCTCAACCGTCTCATTAACTCCCGCTTCTTCTGCGTCCTGTCCTGTAATGCGCTTCAGCATAAAGACCGCTTTCTTCGTGAAGCTGCCGCTTTCCCAGTATTCGGCTGCTTCCGCCTTAACCTTGATGAGCACGACGCTCGGGTCATCATAAGAAGTCTGCATAATCTTCTCATACATTTTGCTCCACAGTTCCTTTTTCTTCCCTATATCCTCAACGATTTCCGCTCTGCCGCGGACAGAGACATAGGATTTGCCTGCATAGGCAACATTGACATCTTTGTCATGTAAGATTTCATCATATTTATCCGTCTCTTTTTTGGTAAAAAACCATAGGTCCCCATCAAACTCGACTTCCTGCGTTTTCATCGGGCGGGAAACCAGTCCTTCTTCAGAGACTGTTGTCAGCATGGCCGTATCCACATCTTTGATTAGCTCTCTCAGCGTTTCCATTTCTTCTTGTTTTAGCATATTTAACAATCCTCCATCTTCTCAAAGTTTATACATATATATTACCCTTTACACAATCTTTTAAAGCATTAGTCTGAAAAGCTAGAAATTATAGCTGGAATTCTATAATATGATTATTGAGACAATTAAAAAAATTAAAGGGGTAAGGGGAGCTATTTCATGTCACAAGATGTAAAACGCAATTATTATAAAGAATTAATCGATCTGCAGGATGCAGCAGGAGTCGAAGCTCAGCTTCAAGCTTTACTTGAGGTTCCGCTCGACTCCGTATCTGACCTGGAAAATTGGCTGAAGGCTGAAAAAGAATTAGGAATTAAAATTGATGAGGCCATGACTGGCCACCAGGTTGATTTTTACCGGGACACAGAGGATGCGGATATCAAATCGACTTATCTTCACGATCAGCAGGTCATCCAGCCGCTGTTGATGAAATATGAAGCAAAGCTGAATGAGAAATTCTGTGATTCTCCGTATGCCGCTCAATTAGATGACAAGCGTTACGGCTTGATGCGCCGCGTTCGCGAGTCCAAGGTTAAACTTTTCAGAGAAGAAAATATCCCATTGATGGTAAAAGAGCAGGAGCTCTCTACGAAGTACAGCGAAATCATAGCAGGGCTGACCGTTGAATGGGATGGCGAGGAAAAACCTTATCCATTTATCCAGTCCCAGCTCGATAATCTGGACAGAAGTGTCCGGGAAAAAGCTTATTACGCCATGCTGGAAGCCCACCGCCAAATCAAGCCCGATATGGACAGCATTATGGACGAGCTGGTTCAGCTGCGCCACCAAATCGCTTTAAATGCAGGCTTTGAAAATTACCGCGATTATATGTTTGTAGTGAAAAACCGTGAATATACAATCCAGGATTGCTATGACTTTCATGAAAATGTTGAAAAGCATATCATCCCTGCCTGGAACCGCCTCGCAGAGGTTTTCAAATCCAAGCTTGGCGTTGACACCTATCGTCCTTGGGATAACACCGCTAAATTGATGAAGAATCCGCCATATACAGAGGTATCTGATCTTATGGATGGCGTTTCTGAAATGCTGGGCAAGACGGATCCGTATTTTGCAGAGCGTTTCGATTATATGAGAGAAAATGGGCTGCTGGATCTTGGAGACCGGAAAGGCAAAAGCCCTGGCGGCTTCTGCACCACCTTGTCTGTTTCAGGAGATACCTTTGTATTTGCAAACTTCAGCCCATCCTTCTTCTCACTGATCGCCCTTATTCACGAAATGGGCCATGCAGTGAATGGATACCTCGAGTTTGCTGAGCACGGTCCTCTCGAAGAATACCAGCAGCGCATGGAAGTGGCGGAACTCTATTCCCATGGGATGGAATTGCTTTTACTCGACAAGCTCGACCGCTTCTATCCGGAAGAAGAAGACTTCAAGAGCGCACAGCGTGAAGAACTGAGACGGGCATTCACCATGCTGTACGGCCCATTGTCAGGAGACCTCTTCCAGCATTGGATGTACACCAATCCAAATCACACCGCCAAAGAGCGCGATGAAAAATACTTTGAAATCGCTAAACGATATGGCCTGAACCCGGTCGACACATCCGGTCTCGAAGACGTAATAGGCATTCTGTGGGCAGACACCCTGCACTACTTCCAAGTGCCTTTCTATAACATCGAATACTCCATCTCCATGCTTGGGTCTCTGCAAATCCTTGAGAACTATCACAACAACCCGGAGCAAGCCGTGGAATTATTTAAAAAAGGCGCCGGTGCCGACTACAATCAATCCATCGCAGATATCTATAAAGAAACCGGAGTCAGCTTCGACTTCTCCGAGCCTGCTGTTAAGCGGATGGGTGAATTTTTGGAGAAGGTTATTCAGGATATACATTGAGGAAGTCGGGGCTTGGGTGAGCCAGGGGGACAGACCCCCTGGCCCAGTCTCAAAAAGAGCCAAGGGGTCTGTCCCCCTGGCTCTTTTCTACTACGGAGGTACATATGAAAACTCACTACTATTTAGGCTGGTTTAACAATCATTTTCCTGAGAGTCTGAGCAAAGTGCTGCAGGAGGATATAATCAATAGAAAATCGCTTGTTATGATTAGCTCAAATCCATCAATTTATGAAGAAACCGGTGCCGCTGAACGCTCGTGGTTAGATCAGGCAGGTATTATGTTTGAAGAATATCATTTGATTAATTATAGTATCGCCAAGGAAGAGGCCCATACGCTAATTAAAAATACTTCAGTAATCTTCTTATTAGGCGGAAATACCGTTGAACTAAATAGGTTCCTCGCAGAATATGAGCTGTCGGACTCTATAAAAAAAAGCAGAGCCATTGTAATGGGAGCCAGCGCTGGTGCAATCAATATGTCTGCTCAATGGTTATGCTCGAAAAACCTTGGCTATAACGTTGAAGACAGCACTCTGTACAATGGAATCGGCCTTGACAATTTTGCCGTCCTTTCTCATTTTGACCTTGAACATAATCTCACGCTCGTTCAAAGTGAACTCTCGCCCTTATCAGAAGAAATGAATATCTATGCTTCGAACAAGGATTGTGCTGTGCGTGTTAAGGGAGACAAAATTGATATTTTAGGCACTGTTTATTTAATTTCCCGGTCAAAGATTCTGAGATTGGATGAAACGCTTTAGTTGCCGCGAGTTCCACAGCGAGCCAAGGGATGCCCCCTTGGCCCAGTCTTAAAAAGAGCCAAGGGGTCCGTCCCTCTGGTTCTCACAAAAAAATGTGGAGTGATTTAAATTGAGGTTTTTAAGATTGGTTGCATGTTTGCTATTTGTTTCTGTTTTAGCCGGATGTTTTGGAGAAGACTATGATTTTTCCCCGCCATCAGTTTCTCTATTTAATCCTGATGATATTAACCAAGAAGCGGCATTAGAAGAAGCGAATGTAGAGTGGGCTTTCGACGAACAATACAACAAGAAAACGGAGGATGTTCAAGCGTTAGCTAAGAAACAAGAAGTGATGTACTTCAATTCAGGCCAGAAAGTTCAATACCGCCTTGAAGATGGTCATTTTGATTCCGATGGAGTCAGTGTTTCCGTTTGGAAAAACGGCAGTGAGACAAAACTGAAATTAGAAAAAGGGCAATCTTTCTACTTACCAGAAGAAACTGGTGAATATATGATTGTGTTTGACCTTGACACAGATAAAGGCGATGCCCAGTATGTTGGAAGTATTGTCGTAGAGTGAGCCACAGGGTCAGACCCCCTGGCCCACCCACAAAAAGAGCCAAGGGGTCTGTCCCCCTGGCTCATGGTTCAACACCTGGAAAGTCAATAATAAATTCTGTACCCACTCCTTCTTCACTTACCACTCTGATTTTCCCCTTAAAGGAATGGATGATTTGGTAGCTGACCATCATCCCGAGTCCTGTTCCTTTTTCTTTGAGAGAATAATAAGGCGATCCAAGGCGCTGGACCTGTTTCAGGTTCATGCCGATTCCCTGGTCCTTGACAACGATCCTGATGTGTCCATCTGCGGTTTGATGGCATGAAAGCGACACGGTGCTGCCATTCGGCATGGACTCCACTGCATTTTTTAAGATATTAAGCAGGGATTGATTCAGCTTCTGGGAATCTGCTTTTATCCAGCAGTCATCCTGAATGTCGGTTTGAAATTCAACCTGCTGATTCACGCTGAAAGTTCGAATCAGCGCTGCTGTACGTTTTAAATGTTCACTGACATTGACTGCTTTATATGTACTGATGGACGGTTTGCCGAAAGTAAGAAGGTCGTTGATGATTTCATTGGCCCGGTCTAATTCTTCAATTGAAAGCTTGATGTATTCTCTTTTGGGATAAGGGAGATCGGGGTCATCAAGAAGCTGAAGAAATCCCCTGGTCACCTGCATAGGATTGCGGATTTCATGGGCAAACACACCGGTGAGTTCACTGATCACCCTGAATTTCTCCGAGTCCTGGACCTTTAGCCTGAGCTGGTGGTTCTCACGGATCTTCTCAACCAATACTGTACAGAACCACGTAACGGCAACCGTAAAAAGCAAATGAATACCCTGAACTTTCAACACGTTGATCGAGAAGCCATTCATGATCCCGGACACTGCCATGCCACAGAGACAGTACAGGAACGATAATCCTGTTGCAATGATGATCCTTCGACCCTTATTCACACGTAAAAATACTCGCTGAACCGACAAAATGACCGGGAGCATAATGATTAACACAATGATAGTAGTCAAAAAACCCATGCTGATCCCGAAAGACAGGCGGTACAAAATGATCATGGCTGTCAAAAACACGCCGGACCATACTCCGAGGTATAACGTTCCAAATAAAAGAGGGATAAACCGGATATCGAGTCGTGCCCCTTCTACGTATTCCACGGGAAACGACATGCACAACACGATGGACAATCCCCATAAAATAGTCATGAACATCTTGATGGACCGGTCCTCTTTCACCTTCTCCAGAATAAACGTAAAGTAACTAAAAATCGGGATCACCATGAGTGTAAATTGCAGCAGAAAATCTTTCACAATACTCATCTGGGCACCATTCGCCTTCTGTTCTATGTACCTTATATATTAGCAAAAATTCACACATTTTGGGTGTTCTTTTTCGAGCCACGGGGTCAGACCCCCTGGCTCATTTCAAAAGAGCCACAGGGTCAGACCCCCTGGCTCATTTCAAAAGAGCCACAGGGTCAGACCCCCTGGCTCTTTTCAAGGCTCATCCAAGATTCCCCCCACTCCCCAGGCAATATATGTTAATATCACTCTATCAGACTCATTTCACTTCCAAAAAGATTCTTAGGAGGAAAAGATAATGGAATTGACCAACAGCTTCTTAAAAGGGCTAAAGAAACATCTATCACCGGAGGAATTAAACGAACTGCATAAAGCGTCAGGTGCTTCCAAAGAGGACCTCAGCACACTAAAATCACACTATCCAAATTGCCCGGAATCACTCTTAAATCTCCTCGAAAATATCGATGGCACCTACTTCAGGAAATATGGCGAGGATCAAATCGCCGTTTGTATCCTAGGATCCGATGTTGAAGACGGGAAATATCCCTATTATCTGCTATCCGCTCAGCAGATGCTCGAAAGCTCAAAAGAAGAGGTGGACATCTCCTATCTATCCGAATATGAAGAAGAGGACGTCGACCCAAAAATCAATCCAGAAGGACTTCTCCCTGGCACCTACCTCCACTTCTCAGACTGTATGAATAATGGCGGAACCTCCAGTCTTTACATTGATTTCAATCCAACTGACCAAGGTGTCTCCGGCCAGATCATCCGCTTTCTGCACGACCCGGACGAATTCAAAGTGATTGCTAACAGCTTTGATGAGTATTTGCAGGGGCTGATTGAGGATGCGTTTCGGTATTTATATGAGGCAGAGTAATCATAGGAATGGGGCCGCTTAGGGATGCAGCTGCCTTTCATTTGCAATCGATGTCACTCACCGAGGGTGCAGAAAGCTACAGTAAAATCATAAAGAGCCAAGGGACCTGTCCCCTTGGCTCTTAGCGGCCAGGTGAGTAGGAAGGAGAAAAACGTGAAAAAACTGCTTTTGCTTGTAACAATATGTTTGGTAGTAACCATAGCGGGAGTTACGTATGAAAATACTGTGGAAATAAAGAAAATTGAGGAACTAATCTATCATACTTCAACAATGAATATTATTATTAATGAAAAAGTAAAAGAGTTAGAGCCCACTGTTCAGTATGTTCTTGAAGTGGAAAACCTGAATGAACCAAATCAAAGGTATTCCATCCTTATCGATGATGAACGAGTATGGAACTTAGTTTCGGAAAGCAGGGAGTACTTTGTTGTAGTAGAATGGTCAGATGGTCTTACTATACCTAATATTGAAGGAAAAGTAGTAAACCTACTTCAGATTGAACCACTTAATACTGATCAGCCATAACAATAAAAGTGTGCCAAGAAACCTTAGTCCATATAATCTGAGGTCTTTCTACTAACTTCGCATTTTGATAATACGACAGTACTCACTCCTCTAACACCCTTTTTATGAAATTACAAAAGCTTCCCATTTTGGCAGCTGATCTGGAGCATAAGCACAGGATTGTTATAATTATACTTACTTAGACTCTTTATAAGTAACAAGAAAAGGTGCCAGCAAAGAACCAGCTATTAAAATAAAAATAGCTATGCCAAGTGTTACTAGAATGTTGCTAAAAGGGGATAGAAAATGACCGAAGGTGAGCATTGGAAGAATAGTTAAAGATACAAAAATCAACCTGCTTAGTATTGTTATTTTATGTGTTGTAGCGCATTGGTTACATTGGATAGGTTTATAACTCCCCCAGAGAGATTTAAAGACTTTACTCCAACTAAAATGGGCAGTGCATTTCTCGCATGTTTGCAAACCTAATCACCTCGATTATTAATACAATTTCTAAGATTGGTTTATAGGCCTTCCCCATTAGAAAAGCCGTCTCGATGTGCAGCTGAGCACTCGAGAGATATACATTCTTAATTATCTTTTCCATTTCGCTCTAAGTTGTCCTTTAATAAATAGCTAGAAGTAATATTGATATTACCATTACAGTCCAAACGATAACCCTTATCATTTGTTTATTAAAAACAAAATAATAGGAAAATAATATAACCCCTATAATACCTGTAACTTGAAGTATGAGATAGAAAAACTTTTTATTCAAAGTTATCTCCATCCTTTTCCTCAATTCTAACATTTTTCCGTTATGTCCAGTTTTATTAACCTGTATCTTACGTACAAAAAAAGGCTGCATCTGCACCCACAAAAGAATTTCTTGTATTACTCGCGTCTTAAATACTCTGGTTGTTTCGCTTTTTTCGTGCCCCATTAAATTTTATATGACCTCTAAAAGGTGCTCCAATTAATAAGAGTCGTTGCTTTTCCCAGAGTCATTAAATACATTTTCTATCAACAATATCATATCTTTTGATACAACCTTAAACCTTCTTGTGATCCACCAGGGACAGATCCATGTCACACAGCTTCAAAAAGAGCCAAGGGACCTGTCCCCTTGGCTTAAACTTTAAATTTCTGTATTAAAGAGTTTAGATCCTCTGCCAGAGAAGATAAAGATTCCGCTGATGCAGAAACTTCTTCCATAGAAGCCAGCTGTTCTTCTGCGGAAGAAGCGATTTCTTGGGTACTCTTTAAGGAAATCATGATGATGTCCCTGACATCCGATACAGATTTTGTAACAGTCCCTGTATCTCTTTCAATCTGATAGGTCCTGGATGAAACAGTTTTAAACTCCGCTTCCAGCTTCTCTATAGAACCTTTAATATCATCAAAAGTCTGATTCAGAGTCGAAACTTTTTGTATGCCTGAAGCTACTTCATTAATCGACATATCCATGGTGTCTAAAACTTCCCTTGTTTCTACCTGGGTTGATTTAATGAGGCCATTAATCTGTTCCGCCGATTTTGATGATTCTTCTGCCAGTTTCCGGACCTCATCTGCTACTATGGCAAATCCCTTGCCATGTTCTCCTGCTCTTGCTGCTTCAATCGCAGCATTCAAAGCCAGCAAGCTGGTTTGCTCTGAAATAGCTGTTATTACACCGGTGATATTTCCAATTTGGTTGGAATGCTCTGTTAACTTTTCCATTGTCTTTGATAATTTTTCTACCGAGTTATTGATTAAATTTAGCTGCTGTAAAGCTTCCTGAATTTCTTTGCTTCCAGCAGCCGCTTTACCGGTAGCCGTTTCGGTCAATGTCTCGACCAGTTGACTGCTTTCTGAGATGACCTGTATGTTTCCGGCCAGTTCATCAATGGACTTTTTGCTTCCATCCATCTGCCTTACCTGGTGTTCTGCCGAGTCCAATTGCTTAGACATTGTAATGGATATTCGTTCACTGGCGCTGGCAGTTTGCTCAGAAGTTGCTGATAGTTCCTGAGAAGTAGATGCCACCTGAAGCCCCGAATCCTGGATTTCCTTAATTAACACTTGTAAATTATCTGCCAGCTGATTAAATACATCACCCAGCTGTTCGAATTGATCATTCGTTTTTAACTCTATTCTTTGTGTAAAGTCATTTTGCTTAAAACGGTTTGCCAAACTGATTAACTTCTTCAACGGCCTGTCAATAAAGAACTTAATCAGAAAATAGATGGCAATAGCACCTATTAATATAGTTGCCCCTGCAGAAATAATATTGATCCCCAGGGTATCGTCAAGATAACGGGCTGATATCTCCGTTATAGCTGTCCTAACCGATATCAGCAAGAAGAGAAGCAGAGATAAAGTAAAAACCAGTTTGAATTGCAGATTTCCTTTAAATTTCAATTATTGTCCTCCTAAAGCCGGTTGCGCTACTAGCTCCCATTTTTTCAAAGCGCCCAAATAAGAAAAAATCATCATTGCTTCTTTGTTTTTTGTTTAGTTCTATCCTTTTATCGGTTTGTCTTAGACAGTTTTGAGAAATATTTTTTATATTTCATTAAATTATTTATTTTTTGATCTTTAAAATTTTTGAGGGAGGTTTGCGCGTATCTCTTGACTATTTGTCACCCATTTAAATCAAAATGTTGACACACTATCAGCTGGTTTTGTTATATAAAAAAAGCCGCCTGAATTGGCAGCTGTGCTTCACCAAATGTTACTTATCAAGCGAAATATCAATCTTGGTATAAACAATAATATATTCCAAACCACTTCACCAATTAGTTCAAACAGGGTACCTTTAATAAAGTCGCCTCTGTTCCTTTTTTTATTTTTCATCTTAGAGCCCCCTATAAATCATCTTTACCTAGCTATACTGATTGGGGATAACAGAATTCCTTCTTTTAAATACTGCCTATTTATTCAATTTCTTCTTTCGCCTTGCCCCGCTTGTGTTAAAATACTTATTCGGTCTTCAAATCAGAATATCCGGTCGCTTCGGAAGTGGTATAATTAGGTAAAAACATGGAGTTTTTTATGAATACTACTTTGTTAATTCTCATTTCTTTGACTCTTATTATTCACTTTGTAGATACTTTAGCTTATTCCGTAAGGCTGAATTCGGTTAAGAGCGGTAAGTTTGCTCTTTCCATATCATTATTTAATACTTTTGTATTACTATCAAGAACAGCCAACATGTTCCAGGCCCCTTTAATTGGCATAATCATTGGTTCTAGTATTGCCAACGACTACGATCCTTTGCCCAGTTTAAGATGGGTAATAGCAGCATCCACTATTGGCACTTTATTAGGCATAGGCTTTATTCCCACTTTTCTAAGAATATTTTCAAAAGCTGTAGACAAGCTTGAAGTGAAAGGCTCTATACCTTCTATTGTAATAGAAGCTCTTCAAGTCACTAATATTAAAAGAATAGCTAAAAGCACCCTTAAACCAAAAAAACATATGCTGCAAAAACTGCGCTATAAAGAGATACCAAAGCGTTTTTTACTCTTAAATACTGCCATTACAGCTATTTATACAATAGGAGTCGTTTCTGCATATTACGCATCTATATTTGTGGCTGAAGAGTTCCGCTTAGCTGCCTCGGCTTCGTCTGGCATGATAAATGGAATCGCAACCATAATGTTAACTCTACTCGTTGATCCTCAATCGGCTATTATAACAGACCAGGCTTTAAGAAAAAAAAGACCATACGGAGATGTCAAAGCTTTAGTGATTTTGCTGATAGGAACAAAATTACTGGGCACTTTATTTGCACAACTATTGATATATCCCGCTGCTAAAATGATTGCAAGTTTTTATAGCTAAATTATTGCGGGAATCACCTATAAATCATATTTAATAGTTCCCATCAGTATTTAGTTCACTTCTGTCTCTGACATTTATAAAACTGTCACTTTTAAGGAATAGGAACACTCGCCTGGTTATGGCAGCTCATCCTATTCCTTAAGCCTTCGAAGTTAAACAAACACCGCTTATTAGAGAATTATTCGTCTTTTTTGGCACCAAGTTTTCTTGAAATGTAGAAACTTATGAAACCAGTAACCAGAAAAAGAAGAAAGGGAATAATTGCAAGTAAAGGCATAATAATTACCCAATAAAGTAAATATGCACTTATTGCAAATATTAAACAACTCACTATGAATAAAAAACTCGATGCAAATTCTTCAAATGCAATCAAAGTACCCGCCTCCCTTTGTTACATCAAACTAATGTCTTATTAATAACCCTGCCCCTTTTATAAAAAACAGCCGCCTGGTTATGGCAGCTATCCTTAAGCAAAACACCCGTTAGTGAAAAGTACGTACTCTATTCTTGATTAAAATGCCACAGCTTTTCTAAAGGAATATCGGATTCTTTAAAACCGAATTTAGTTAACATGATTCGATCTATCGCTCTTTCCGGGTTTCCTTGATACATCTTTATAATAACTTCACAATGTGCCAACGCTAGATGATTTGTAAGCATTCGTGCAAATTCACCGAGTTTTTCTCTATGTTCATCTTTAACAGATTCATTAGAGAAATATGTAGCTGAGACTAAATTGGCACGTTGATCATCATCTTCATAAATTAGCTCTGGCATTTCGAAATCTTCAAATGCTGCAGGTCGAAATTCATCTAATATGACTAAAGTATATTGTTGGTCCCTAAATCGAATATCCCACACTTCAAAGTCTCTTAATCTGATTTTACGTTCAAAATAATCAATCAAACTTATATGCCCCCTTTTGTGGAATAAGAACAGCTACCGGTTTAAGGTTTTTGAACATGTATCTATTAGTTTAACAACTGTTACACGAATTTAAACATAAGGATGTCATCTGCATACTCGTTTTATCTTAATTTCTTTATTTTTCCGTCCTTCTTCTGCAAATCCCATACTTTCATACAAGGATATAGCTCTATGATTAGTCGAAAAGACTCCCAAACTCACCTTTTCTATTAAAGGGTTCTCTTCTGCCCACGTCAAAAGTTCACTAATAAGCATCTTGCCAATACCTCTCCCTCTAAAGTCTCTGTGTATCATTGTTTCAAACGAACCGGTATGACTTAGCCTCTTGCGATCTGGTGATTCGAAAACTATAAAGCCAATGACTTTTCCATCTTTTTCAGCAACGAATAAAGTTTCCCTATCATTTATTAGAACTTTTTGTATCCAGTCTTTTTGTTTTTCTAGTGTTTTATCGAATTCATCTGCTAACGAAATAAGATATTTGTTTTCTGCTATAACATCTCTCTGAATATCGAGCATTGAATTAGCATCTTCTAAATGACCTGTACGTATGCAAACACTTCCCCTATCATTTATCGACAATTTTTTAACCCCCAAAGATATTATTTTAAATCCCTATCATTATTATTTTTTATCCAATTAATCTGCCTTTTATGGAATAAGAAAAGCCGCCTGGACTGACAGCCAACCCGGTACATAAAGCACCCTATAGTTAGAGTATACCTTTTCACCAACTTGTCCATTTTTTACACTCTTTTATTACAGAAATACGCACATACCTACTTGCGTTTTCAAAATTAATCAGTTAAACTGATTATATGTCAAGGTGATTATATGTGGAGGTGAGTATTACTTTTGGAAAAATGGAATCAATCTTATGGTTTTTTGCTTGGAAAAGTTCTTCAGCGAATGGAGGCTAAGTTTGCTGAGGGTCTTGCACCGTATGATATCAACGCTAGACAATACGGTGTACTTTTATTTATTAAAGGAAACCCGTATTCATCACAAAAAGATATTTCTGAAAACCTGCAAATTGATCGCACAACAATGGTAAGCCATATCGATCATTTAGAAACTTTAGGATTTGTAGAGAGGACAAAGAACCCTAATGACAGAAGGTCCTACAGCCTATTGATTACACCAAAAGGTAATGATGTATTAGATTCACGTTGGCAATTTCTGATCAATACAGAATTAGAAGTATTAGCCCCTTTAAGCGATCAAGAAAAACAATTGCTGAAGGAGTTCCTTATTAAAATCTGGACTACACTTTAAAACTGGAGGTAACATATTTATGAACGCACTTGATTATTTTAATGCACGGTTAGAAGCAACGATCAGCCCTATGGATTATATGAGATTGGCACAAGCCGATCCAGAAAAATACTTTTTGATTGATGTAAGAAACGGTCCTATACAGGTAAGAAATATAACTATTAAGGATGCTAATATCATTCCACAGCAAGAGCTTCCAGTTCGTTTACATGAAATTCCGAAAGATAAGGAACTTATTGTTTACTGTTGGGATGTCTGGTGTAATACAGCTGCCAAAGCAGCAACTTTATTATTAGAACGTGGATACAAAGTAAAGGAGTTGACTGGGGGAATTGCGGCTTGGAAAGAGATGAACTTTCCTGTTGCAGATTCTTCTCAAGATGTTAACCTATCTGATCATTGTGGGTGCTGACACTAGTGCAAAATAAAAAAGGAGATTAGAATGTTCTTATCTCCTTTTTACTATATTCAAAAGAAACCAAAACTAAAATAACTTTTTCAGCTAACCTGCCCGCTTTTATAATAAGAAAAGCTGCCTGGTTATGGCAGCTGAAATTACACATAAGCAGTTGCCTGTGGTAATCCCTAAATAGTTCATATCTAAATCCATTGCATTTTTCTTCCGCTTTTTTCCTTTTCCAACCTCGAATTATTTTGTCGAATGAGAGGAAAGTCCCCTACCGATAAGGTTTGCAGAAACAGGTTTTCTCCCCAATTCTCTTGCCCAAATTGATAATTGTCCTATATGGTGAATTTCGTGAGCAATGGCATGACGCATAACTTCACCCCAAGTATCTGTTACAATTCTTCCATCAGGCAGGGTATCGTAAATTAATTGATTTTCCATACTGGCATCCCAGTTGTTCACAAAATTCTCTACTTCTAAGTGGAATTCTGCGTCCAATTTTCGAACCTTGTCCAAGCTGTTATAATGATCAAAACTTTCCTGAAAGTCCGGTTTCCCCTGCAATAGACGTATCCAGCTCCACTCGACATCAACAATATGGAAAAGGGTATGTAAAATACTGCCCATTCCACCCGTCCGGGTTTGCAAAAGCTCTTGCTCACTTAAATCTTCACACCAGTTATACCAGTCTTTTCGTATCATCCAGTTATATTTAAAAAGTGTTTGCATTAAATCCCCTCGGCAATAAGAAATATATTAATCTTAAATTACTGGATCAACGCAGTCATTACTATAAAAGGTATAGCTAACATAGTTCATTACCAGCCCTTACGATTACACAAAGAAGTAATATGTGCCAGATGGTGGCGCCCGTGCCAAGCGTAGATTCCTATATTTTTACTTACTGTAACTTCACCAGAGTATGGGTGGATAAACGTCTTTTCCATATCAGCTGGAATTAGGCTCCGCAAAAGGTCTGTCCAACGTTTATGCAGTGCTTCGAGCAAAGATAGTGAAATATCGATTGGCAGTTTGTAATCAGATAGGTCCGCCCACTTCGTTTCATCATATGGTTTAATGACAGGTTTTGTTTCTGTAAGAGCCAATTTAAAGCGAACGTAGGCATTCATATGACTATCTGCAAGGTGATGTATCACTTGCCGAACAGTCCACCCGCCTGTACGATAAGGTGTATCAAGCTGTTCATCATCTAAGTCCTTCACAGCATCTCGCAGCAATCTTGGTAAATGTTCAATCTCATCGATCCAGTCCCTTATAACACTGTTAGTAATCTCACCATCAAATTGAAAGTTGCCAATTGGATATTTCAAATCCATCTGCTATTCCTCCTTAAGGCTAGCTAAATATTTCTTTTTTAAATATGTAGTTCTACATCCATTCATATTATTCCTTGCATCTATTATGCAACTAACCTTACCTTTATGGAATAAGACTTAATTGCAACTGCTCTGAAAAAGTACCTCTCAAGGTCATTTAAAATCACTCGGAATTTTTACGAGAACATAATCTCCAGTCCACATCTGAGTGGTGGCAATTAACCTCTTTCCTTCTTTTTCAAAGAACAGGCCGGCACCATCTTTTTCTTTAAATTCCCATCCATATGAGACAACATTTGTTTAGTATTTTCATCAGCCATTGAAATACCCTTATCAATTAATAAAGCCGAGTCTATTTTATAGTGTTTATTAAATTTACCTGCCTCGTTAGTCAAAAACATACTCGATCTCTATAAACTAAATATTTGCCTTAACTAACTTAAAGTCATTGTCAAAATAGGCATGTATTCTATGCCCTCCAAATAAACCACCATCATTATATTCACAGTAAATTACACTTATTTTAATGTTAATATGGGAAAGTGTAATTACTTCTTCAAACTCTTCAATTTTTGTATCAAATTCACCTGCATCAACGGCATCCCAAACTAAACTTTCATCATTTTCGTCATATTCGGGCCAAAATTCATTTTTGTATTGTATTAATTCAGTCGCAATGGCTTTTTTAGCGTTTCTATCCAATTCTCCTAAATTTATATAGACCTGTTCAGCAATTTTGAGTATTTCTTCAATATTATTACAGTCTAATGTCCAATGGATTTTTCCCTCTTCGTGTTCATAATTATTAAGTTCTTCATTGTAATGGAAGACTCCAATTAAACTGCTCCGTATTGTTTTTATCATATTAACCCCCCTCTACAATAAATTTAAACTGCTAATTACTCCTGCCCCGTTTGTCACGCAAGAAAAGCCGCCCAATTTGGCAGCTATCCTATACATAATCCCCGTTATCCCAACAATAAGGCATTAATAAATTCCCTTATCACCGGCCGGTCAGGAGGACTAATATTCGAAGGGATTTGATCAAGATCAAAGAAGGCTAAATTTACGACTTCTTCATGATCCATCCTCAGTTCTCCATCAAAATCATTGCAAATATAGGTGGCGGTCACATTGTATACCTCATCACCGTGTGGTAATTTGTAATAAAATTCTTCTCCAGAAAAAACATTAAACAATTTTAAATTTTTCGCTGCCAACCCTGTTTCTTCGTACATTTCTCTCTTTGCTGCTTCTTCTAACGACTCTCCTGGTTCCAGGGATCCCCCAGTCAAGCCCCAGCAGTTATTATCTTTTCTTAATTGCAATAACAGTTTATTGTTCTGGTCCAAAATAATAACACTCGCTCCTGCCATGATAAGAGGGCGGCTGCCGACAATCTTCCTTAAATCCATAATGTAACCCATTGAAATAGCTCCTTAATATAAGATTTCTTATTAGATTTCGAGATTAAAGAGTTAAATCCTTCTTCCATAGACCTGCCCCGTTAGTCATTTAAGAAAAGCTGCTTGGTTTGGCTGTTGAACCGGAACATGAGCACCCTTTAGTTCGATAAAGAAATTAAATATTTATTCTTCAAAAACGTACTCAGGAATATCTTGAGTGACTACTTTTTTAATAAAATCAACTATCTCATTAGACGCAATGCCTTTTTGATATACATCAGTTTTCTGAATAATAAAATTCATATCAATAAGTTCTGCATATGCACAAATACCATTAGCAAACATTTTTGTGTGTTTAATGATATCTTGATATTTTTTATTTTCATCTTCAATTAGATATATATAATTTACTAATTCTTTCCTTTGCACATCTGTATAAATAACAAGGTATCCCAACACTTCAACTGACCGTCCATCCCAGTATTCATCAAAATTATTAGCATCATTTATTCCTAAAATGAAAAAGAATTCTAAATTTGGAGACCGCATCAAGCGTGTAAAGTAGTAAGATTCAAAGTTATCCCTTTTAAATTTTTTAAATTCCTTTTCAAACAAACAAAATTCCCCCCTTTTCAATTATTAAGAAAATCTTACTTGGTAGACCCTTTATTTTTATAGCACCTGCCCCTTTTATAAAAATTGAAAAGCTGTATCATTTGGTAACTGATCTGGAATTATAAGCAACCTTTAACTGGACAGTAGAAGTATCAAGCTAAGCTCGTTTATTCCTTTCTTTTGGCAACGATATAAGCCTCTACAAATCCAATGAGAGCAACAAAAGAGTAACCTATTTTTGTGTCCATCAAATTACTTTGCAGTGCCAAATAACTAAAGATAAGACCTATCGTCACTAGCAGCGAACAAATGATTTTTTTTCTCGTACTCATAAACGATTTCCTCTCCACATACCTACTAAATTTTATCAAACCCTTGATAATAATTAGTAAGCCAAAGGCTCACTTTATAGTGTGTATTAAATTAACCTGCCCCGTTTGTCGGACAAAGATAAATAAATTTTCAAATACCTTTTTTATAAATCTTATAACCAGTTATCACACCTATTAATATCAATAAAATGGCGAATAGGTTTATTACAATAAAGTTCATAACATAGTCACTTGGAGAATAACCTCCCGCCGCTGCTGCTTGATAAGCAGCGTATCCCAACATTGGAAGTACTTTATTCAAAATACTTGTAGTAAATAATACACAGATTCCAATAACAACTATTAAATTACTAAAGAAAAAAAGTACCTTATTCATTGCAACTACTCCTTCCTAACCCTTCATATATTCAACAAACCTCCCTCAATAAAAGAAGCTAAAACGCCAATTTACTCATATTTCCTTAGAATTTCATAGTTGTTTACCCAACGGTAAATACCTTATATCTGGAGGATAAATACTTGAAAGGATATTTCTGAACGCAGTAAGAAAAAAGAGCTGCCCCGTTTGTCATTAAGAAAAGCTGCCTGGCTGGGTAGCAGATGATTTGGATATAAGTCAACCTTAGTTCAAAAGGGCAGCTGTCCAATGTGGCAGCTGCCCTTGATTCTCTTTTGCTATCGTTTCTTTATTAAGTCAACTAATTTTATTAATGCCCAAGTCGACACGAGTAAAGGTAACCCGATTAATGCTAATACTATGACGACCCCTATTAAGGTATCCAATTATTATACTTACCTCATCTCATATTTGACTAGGTTCCGTACCGGTATTATCTACTTATACGAACAGTTAGAAGATCAGTTTCATTTTATTAAACCGGCGCTTCAAAATAACGTCCGTCGGCAGCTTTACTTGGAAAAATGCACCTATCCGTTAAGTTAAAATATAAACACGAGAAGTAATGTTATTACCGAATTTTATAAAAAGGATTTAAAATGTTTTACCTTGTCTATATTTCTATAATCTTACAATAATTGTAACACAGTACTAACAGGAATTTTTAAAGTAACCTGCCCCTTTTATGGTAAAAGAAAAGCCGTCCAGTTTCGGCGGAAGCCTTAACATAAACGCCATATAGAACACTAAGTATAGTCCCTGAAGCTACCTGTCTCAATAAGGACCCCTTCCTTTGGAAGCTTTTTGTACTTGTAAGGGATATGGATTAGCTTTTTGTATTTTTCATTCCAAATAATATTTACGAAATTAGATGGTTCTTTAAGAAAAAGGTCAGGAGACAAGTTTTCATAACGATAACATTCGTTAGGATATGTTTCATCGTATCCAAATAGTTCTAGAACATCTTGTTCAATTGCAATTCCGCCAATTTTATACTCATATACGGAATACAATTCTTTAAGAAAACCTGTAAATACTTCAAATTCCTCTTCTTTCACACCAATTTGATCCCAAGCCGGTTCATCACATTCATCTCCATAAAACCAGAAATTAGCCATTAGTGCATTTGAAGAGACCATTTCTATTTGTAAAGTCGCCTTTCGTTTTCTTGCTATGTAAATATATAATCTTAATCTTAATGAGTGTGTCATTATACACTTCAGATTTTCTTCTTCATAGGGATACCCTTTATCAAAGCAGTCTATATGTTCATTAATGTTATTGTCCACAATTTCAACTTTATAAGTAATTTCAGGCAGCTTATTGATTATTTCTTGTATTTGCTGCTTTTTGCCTCGATTTATTTCCAGCAAAAAACTAACTTCAAGAAAAGGACCGCCTTGCAGCCATTGGGGCCATTTCACTTGCAAACCCTCCTTTGCTTAAACTTAATAATATATTCTTTTTGGTTCTTCAACTATCCTTCCCCTCTGCTATATAAGAAAAGCCGCCAACTTGGCAGCTGTTCTGAAACATAGGCACCCATTCCTTTAAGTACAAACCTCACAATTTTACGTCTTCTAAACTTAATTCCTTATATGAGTTATAATGCAAAATTCCACACCTTAAAGACGAATAGAGCCATAATGATGTCGAGCCTCAAAAAGAAACGCAAGGAAACTCTCATAATAAGGTATAAACTTTTTTTGCTCGATCAGCTTTAAGATTTCCTCTTTAGAAGCCCATTTTGCTGCTTGTACCTCTTCAGTCTGTAACTTCAATTCATTCAAATTACAGTCATATTCAATTAAATAAATATCATCAAAGCCGCGTTCAAAGTTAATAGTAAATTGCGGACGCATCTTTTCAAAGTTATAATGAATGCCAAGCTCCTCGAATAACTCTCTTGAAGCCGCCTGCTGACTTGTATCGCCTGCAACCGCACTGCCGCCACAAGTGACATCCCAAAGATTCGGCCATCCGTGTTTAAAGGGCTGACGCTGCTGAATGAGCATCTCTCCTTTTGAATTAAATATACATACGTGCACCACTAAATGAAACTCGCCTGATGACATGTCATCTCCACGGGTTATTCTTTTCTCAATTTTATTGCGATGCTTATCATATAAATCCCACTTTTCCATCACTAAACTCCCTAAGTTTTTTTGTAACCAGATAAGACTGCGATACTCCTTATTGAAAAAGCCTGCCTCTTTTATGGAATAAGAAAAGCCGCCTGGTTTAGCGGCGTGTGCTTTCCTTTAAGCACCCTATAGTACTCTAAGACCTTTTCCAATCATTTAACGAATTCAACAAGATTAGGTTCTAATGCAATAAAATGAGGCATCCAGCAATCTGAACTTTCCGTTCCGATTTCATGGTTATTTAAGCAAACTCTGTTTATACCATCTAAGCCATCATGGCCACAACAACCGTTTAATCTGCTCTTATCAGAATGATAGTTTGAATTAATTAAGTCCTTCAGGTTTATTATAATGGAGCCTTTTGTTATAACTTCTTTCCTATTATCGATAATAAAAAAGCCTTCAGGTATATAGGCTTCACCATCTTTTGCATTAAGTAAAGATATGTCAGCCAATTCACTAACTTGTTTAGAAATTTCCGCATTACATTTTCGGCAAATAATCTTCATAAAAAAGCACCCCGTTTATGAGACTTTTAATTCAATATCTTAAATCTATTTCTTGATTAAATAAACTGCCCGGTTTATGCAAGAAGGAATTCAACACAGACCAAAACGAACCTGTTACCCACTCAAGAATAATTGAAATAAGAAAAAAACTGCTTTTACAGCAGTAATTTTATGTATACAAGTTAGGCACCCTTATTCATATCTAACATCAATTTCATTAAATGATCCCTGTTCTTCAAAACTACATGATTAGAAGATGCAAGTCTTACAGCTGGATCAGTAAAGTAGTTGTTTGTAATAACCCAACATTCATTTGCGTTATAGTGATTCTTGGCTGAAACAACTTCTTGAACAGCCTTTATGCCAACTTTTTTATTATACCTCTTGGCCTGGACTGCTATTTTTTTATCAGAAACGGTTAATATTAAATCAGCCCCGTAGTCACCAGTTGTTGGAGTCATACGAACTGTATACCCAAGACTTTTAAACAAGACTTGTAAATAGGCCTCAAATTCCCTGCCTTTCATTTTATCAATTTCCATTATGCCCGATTTTCTAATCTTCTGTTGCCTAATGAAATGCATGACTGAAGCCCAGAGTAAGGAGCCTATAAAAAAAGATATAAGAGTAAAAGTTAGCATTGGCTCAGCGGAAATTATCGACCAAATAAATTTTAACCCTATTTCAAATCCAGAAACAAATTTATCCACCATTTGCCGACTCCCTTATACTTTTATTTCAGGATAAATTATAACATTTTATTCCAAATATTTGAATTGGTTTATTCGATTACCTGTCTCTTTTATAAAAACAAGAAAAGCTGCCTCATTTGGCAGCTGATCTGGAACATAAGCATCAAAAAGTTATTTTTGTTAAGGTAAACAATTGTGAAAGAATTTCTCTCATAAAAAAACCTTAATACTTAATTTTGTATTGAGTCTCAATTGAACATTTTTTACACAGTGGTTGATTAAAAAAATCCAACGCAGTTCCCGACTTTGTTTGTCCTTCAACGATTTCTTAAAAATTTTCTCCACTTTTCTCTCTTTGCTTATGCTTTAGATTCTTTATAGCGGTTCTAATGTTTCGCAACATCCCCATATTTTCCCCTGTATATACCCATATTAAAATGTAAATAATTTGCTGTATCCCTATAACTAAAAAGGCACCTAGTATTAATCCTAACAAAAATGGTGACATATTTTCCCCCTTAGTTCTCAATTTCTTTCAATAATGCCTATGATACGTTCACCTCTTTACTTACACACTAATACGCCTATATAAAACAAAAAGTTTCATTGTTTTCTATATCGCCTTTTCTCTAACACTAACCTGACCATGTTATGGAAAATGAAAAGCTGCCTGGTAAAGGCAGCTGATCTTATATGATACGCTCTTGATGAACGATCAAGATTACTTATATCAAGTTATGCGCAAACTCTTGGCAAATTAGAAAATGCTTGGTAAATGCAGCGCCATCATTGTTCCTGACCATTAATCCTCTATAGTATCAATGTTGCATAGTCTCCAGATTTTGAATCGGGGAATTCTTCGTAGTCAGTTTCTCATCAACAAAGGGTACATAGGATCTTTTCCATTCAATAGAGAACTTCCTCTTTTCAGTTCGCTCTACTTCAAATTTCTTGGGTTATTTCTCTTAAAAACTGTTTCCTCTTCTCATCTGTTGTTAAATTAACTCCAGAAAAATGAATCCATTTAGTGTATTCCTTTTTAATTCCCAGGTCAGCTAAAGTTCGGTTAATAAAGACTCCCTGAATAGCATTTCCTCCTTCAGATTCAATATAATCTTTATCCGTTGTAGAAGTGGAAATCACAGATGTTTTTTCTATATTTGTCAATAACCCTTTCAGAGTACCCGTTGTTTTATCCTCCCGGAAAGCGAAGCCACTCAACATCACTTTATCAATAAATCCTTTTAAAATAGCAGGTAAGTCCCACCACCAGACAGGAAATATAAAAATCAACTCAGTTGCCTGGCTCAATTTTTTTTGATATTCCTTAACTAATTCGTAGGGTGTTTCTCCTTTACTAAATTGCGCCAATTCTTCAGCAGTAAATACGGGATTAAACCCATCTTTATAAAGATCGATCACTTGAAATGTATCTTTCTTAGCTTCTAAGTGTTTCGTGATAGAAGTTAAGATTGCATGATTATAGCTTCCTTCCCATGGATGTGCATAGACAATTGTTTTCATTACTGTTCACATCTCCCTTATTTGGTTTATTTTGGTGTACATTCATTTTATTGTATGCTATAACACTCTACAAGTACGGTAATTTAAGTGCGATACTAACCTAAAGGAGAGTGCTGATGGGAGAAGAATCTTGTGTATTTAATGGCGATTTGAAGGATACTGGTTTTGGATATACTTTGTCTTTAATTGGTGGAAAATACAAAATGACCGTTTTATATGCTTTATATTTAAACAATAACCCGATTCGCTATAACCAATTGAAACGGATGCTTGGCAATATTTCTTTTAAAACATTAACCAATACACTAAAGGAACTTGAGGGCGATCAACTAATTCATCGAAAAGAATATCCTCAAGTGCCTCCAAAAGTAGAATATAGTTTATCTGAAAAGGGTTTATCACTGATTCCTGTATTAGATGCCATTTGCTATTGGGGAGAGGACCAATTGGATAAAAGAAAGGACGTCACGAAGTTATAGATCTAAGCTGTTTAAGATTAAATAGGAAACCGAAACGCTTGGATATTTAAAATCCAAGCGTTTCGGTTTTAATTGCTAATTAATGGGAAGCAAAGGCTTCTTTATAATATTCTCTTAACTCAACTGCATTGTCTTTCCATTCAACTGGTTTTCCGTGGACAATCTGGCCAAGGACATCCAGACATCTGTGCCATCCTGCAGCCACATACATTGCCATTTCCTTATCATCAAAAACATGGCTGAAGATCATTTTACATCCTTCACCTTCTTCTAGCAGTGAAATTTGCAGCAAATCATCCACTTCACGGAATTCGAAGATATAGGGTACTTTAAATTCAGTTATGACTGCTTCATATGTTGATCCTTCACCGTCATCAAAGGCAATCTTCCCACCTGTTCTCAGGTCCATCACTCCTGTCGCGAAAGGGTACCATTGAGAGAAGTCGCTGGGCTTCGTGATGACACCGAAAACCTCCTCGCGGCGATAAGGGAAATAACGTTCAAATCTTAAAGCATAGCGGCCACTTGTTTCATACAGAGTGCCATATTCATTCATATTAGTCCCTCCATATATATTTTTAAAAGCTGTTAGTTTTATTCTTCGTCTAATGCTGTAGCCATTGCTTCTCACTTCAATCTCCAAGCACCTTCTGCCTGCGGCGGATACTCTTACCGTTCTGGGGCGATTTCCTGGATCAACGTTCCTCCCCCTTTATTGTACTTCCTGCCAAAGAAAGTTACCTTTAGCATTATCTCGAAATTAACAATATTAAACAAATTTATTCAAAAGTGGGACTTACACCTATTATCCCGAAACTGAATCTTCAATTAACCTCCCTCAATAAAAGAAACTAAAACGTCGATTTACTCATGTTTTCTTAGAATTTCATAGTTGTTTACCAAACGGTAAATGCCTTTATAGCTGGAGGACCTTTACCAATTAACATCAAGGGAGAAATATCCTGGCTAGGTGCTGATACGACACGATGATTGATGCGCTGTTATTTAAGATGGCACTCTTGATTACTTCCCGTGGTATAACTAGGCTTGCGTTCAATCCTCCAACATGGCAGCTATGGACGGCAACTACCTGATTTTTCGTATTCAGACACATAACGAAGAAAACCTCACGGTCATCCTCACCAATGAAATGCGCGGCCCCTGAACGCCTGCCCTTCCCGCCGTCGATTTATTTGAATTATTAATTTTAGTTCTAGCTTCTCATAACCATAAGGAGAGGCCTTTTGTTAAATCTAAACTACATAGGAAGGCTCTTCGTGATAACCCTAAATGAGGGTTGTTAAATAAAATGTAAACCATCATTATTAAGTTAAATTTATGATTAGATGCTATTTTTTTCATAATATCACTTCATTAATTCTAAACAATAGGTAAGACTAACATCATTGATAATAAGAAAGTGGTGATTTGTTAAGACATGACAACATGTAAAAACTTCTTTTCAATTCTTGGTCAATGGATATTGATTGGCTGCATAATTGGTATAGTTGTCGGTTCGACAACACATTCCCTTTTAGAGACAAACGATTTTTTAGGAGATAATATACGTGTAAAAAGGGATTGGCTTATTTTCTTTCTTCCTCTTGGAGGAGTTATCATAGGGTACATATATACGAAATTTGGAAAGGTGTTTTTGAATAATACTTTGAATGACACCGCTAAAGCAAATAATCTTGTGATAGAATCTGTTCATGGAAAAAAAGAGGTTCCGCGAAGAATGGGGTTAATCGTTTATTTCGGTACTTTTATCACAGTCCTTTTTGGCGGTTCTACAGGCAGAGAAGGCGCTGCCGTCCAAATGGGGGCTAGTGTAGCAGAAGCACTCAATAAATTATTTAAGATAAACATACTCGACAAAAGCATTCTAATTATGAGTGGCATCAGTGCTGGTTTTGGGGCTGCTTTTGGAGCACCTATTACTGGTGCTGTTTTTGGAATGGAAATGGCTGCCTTAGGAAAGCTGAAATTAGAAGCACTTGTTCCTTGTCTTTTGGCTAGCTTTGTTGGTCACTATACAACTGCATCCGTTTGGGGACATAAACACGAAGAATTTATTGTAAAGGACATACCGGAAGTTTCTATTCTTTTATTTCTAAAAGTTATACTTTTATCTATTATTTTTAGCCTAATAAGTGTTTTATACTGTCAGTTGAGGCACGGGATACAAAATTACTCCGAGAAGCTTTTTAAGAAAAACCATATGAAAAGGGCCTTCTTTGGAGGCATGATCATTGTAGCATTAACATTAATAATTGGCTCCCAAGAATATAATGGTCGGGGATTAGAAATGTTAGAACAAGCTTTTAAAGAAGAAGTACCTCCCTTTGCCTTTCTAGCCAAACTGATATTTACAGCGGTAACACTTGGAAGTGGATTTGTTGGCGGGGAGGCCATCCCTCTATTTTTCATCGGGGCAACATTAGGTAATACCTTACACTCGTTCATCGATCTTCCTATGTCATTTCTTGCTGCACTAGGATTAATTGCTACCTTTTCTGGAGGTACTAATACCCCTATAGCAGCTTTTCTGTTGGCAATGGAAATGTTCGGTGGAAAAGGATTAGAGTACTTTTTTGTAGCTTGTTTAGTAAGCTATCTATTCTCAGGACATCATGGGCTCTGGCCTTCTCAGAAAATATATGAACCTAAGAGCAGATTATTTAATATTCCCCTCGGAGAGACCATTGAAAATGTAGAGAAGCAGAAAAAGAGTCCTTAGTAAAACTGATTGTCTGGAAAGGAGGAAGCTTGTGGATTTTAACTTCATTTGGAAAGCCATTGTTGTCGTTATTGGGGGAGTCCTGATCCTACGTTTAGCTGGAAGAAAATCAATTTCACAGCTCACAGTTGCTCAGACTGTCATGATGATAGCGGTTGGATCATTGATTATACAACCTGTTGGCGACAGGAACATCTGGATTACAATGGTGATTACTTTTCTAATGGTGATTACACTTCTTTTTATTGAGTACATTGTTTTGAAATACAATGCTCTTGAAACGTTTATATATGGGAAATCACTTATAGTAGTAGAAAACGGCCAAATCAATGAAGACAATCTGAAAAAACTGCGGTTAACAGTTGATATGCTTGAAGTCAGAATGAGACAGCAAAACATTCAGCATTTTTCTGACCTGCAATGGGCTACAATAGAATCGAATGGTCAGTTAGGATATATGTTAAAGTCTGAAAAACACTACGCTACTAAAGAGGATATTCAGATGCTCAAATTGCTAATTGAATCAAATCAATCTCAACTTCAGAATGGAACATCAAGATCTCAAATAAGGAAGTCAGATAACATATTTACTGAGGTCAAAAATAATCACCATAAAGAAACACCTAAAGATTATCTGGATTAAGAGTACTGACAGGAAAATGGCCTTGACTCAAATTTTTCTCTTGTCATCTAAAAGTCACCACATTTGACCAGACACTTGCCTAAACAATGAGATCTTTCTTCAGCGATTCTAGGTATAAATTAAATCAGTTTATAGTAAACATAAAAAAGCCCAAAATGGTAACCAGGATAATTAAGATACCCTAGCTATTTTGGGCTTAATTAATACTGTTAGTTATAGAATTTACTCTCATTAAGTGAAAGATGTAAAGCTACCAATGTTACAGCCCTATTTAGGTTATTTCTATGAGCACCGAAATGATAAATTCGATTTCCTCTACAATGACTGTAACCCCTGTAAAACAAACACCCGTTCATTAGAGTATTATTCTTTTTTGGCAACAAGTTTTCTTGAACTGTAGAAGCATATTAAACCAGTAACCAGAAAAAGAAGAAAAGGAATAGTTGCAAGTAAAGGCATAATAATTACCCAATAAAGTAAATATGCACTTATTGCGCATATTAGGCAACTCACTATAAATAAAAAACTCGATGCAAATTCTTTAAATGCAATCAAAGTACCCACCTGCCTTTGTTACATCAATTTTAGCATGTCGTATTTAATAAACCTGCCCCGTTAGTCACATAAGAATAGCTACCTGGTTTGGCAGCTGTACTGGAACATAAGCTCCCGGTAGTTATATGAGGGGCATTTATTCACCAAAAACGTACTCGGGAATATCTTGAGTGACTACTTTTTTAATAAAACCAACTATCACATTAGACGCAATGACTTTTTGATATACATCAGTTTTCTGGATAATAAAATTCATATCAATAAGTTCTGCATATGCACAAATACCATTAGCAAACATTTTTGTGTGTTTAATGATATCTTGATATTTTTTATTTCATCTTCAATTAGATATATATAATTTACTAATTCTTTCCTTTGCACATCTGTATAAATAACAAGGTATCCCAACACTTCAACTGACCGTCCATCCCAGTATTCATCAAAATTATTAGCATCATTTATTCCTAAAATGAAAAAGAATTCTAAATTTGGAGACCGCATCAAGCGTGTAAAGTAGTAAGATTCAAAGTTATCCCTTTTAAATTTTTTAAATTCCTTTTCAAACAAACAAAATTCCCCCCCTTTTCAATTATTAAGAAAATCTTACTTGGTAGACCCTTTATTTTTATAGCACTAACCTCCCTCAATAAAAGAAGCTAAAACGCCGATTTACTCATGTTTTCTTAGAATTTCATAGTTGTTTACCAAACGGTAAATGCCTTTATATCTGGAGTATATATACTTGAAAGGATATTTCTGGACACA
>NZ_JBNILH010000014.1:0-89040 GCF_050107595.1 Bacillus infantis | reverse complement strand
CGCTGACTTCAGGGAGCAAGCTCCCATCCGTCCGCTCGACTTGCATGTATTAGGCACGCCGCCAGCGTTCGTCCTGAGCCAGGATCAAACTCTCCATATAAGAGTAAGATTTAGCTCTGATAAAAAATCAAGATTAACGTTGACGTTTTTGTTCGTTCAGTTTTCAAAGAACAATCTCTAAAATAAATTGGAGCGGGTGATGGGAATCGAACCCACGACATCAGCTTGGAAGGCTGAGGTTTTACCATTAAACTACACCCGCATATTAAAATCAAAATACTCATGGTCGGGAAGACAGGATTCGAACCTGCGACCCCTTGGTCCCAAACCAAGTGCTCTACCAAGCTGAGCTACTCCCCGTAAAATATGGCGCGCCCGAAAGGAGTCGAACCCATAACCTTCTGATCCGTAGTCAGACGCTCTATCCAATTGAGCTACGGGCGCATATTTTCAATTGCTCTATTCAAGAAGCAACTTTTATATCTTATCACAACCGAACTTGGTTGTCAATAAGTTTTTTTGGTGCGGCCGAGAGGACTTGAACCTCCACGGGGTTAACCCCCACTAGGCCCTCAACCTAGCGCGTCTGCCATTCCGCCACGACCGCACATTATAAGTGACAGCAATATTTAGTATATCAGGTAACCAGCTGAATATCAACTGGTAAATAATGCTGATGCGGGTGAAGGGAGTCGAACCCCCACGCCTTGCGGCGCCAGATCCTAAGTCTGGTGCGTCTGCCAATTCCGCCACACCCGCATATAGAAAATAAATGGTGAGCCATGAAGGACTCGAACCTTCGACCCTCTGATTAAAAGTCAGATGCTCTACCGACTGAGCTAATGGCTCAAAAAAATGGCTGGGCTAGCTGGATTCGAACCAACGCATGACGGAGTCAAAGTCCGTTGCCTTACCGCTTGGCTATAGCCCAATATCTTTTTGAGAAAAATGGCGGTCCCGACGGGAATCGAACCCGCGATCTCCTGCGTGACAGGCAGGCATGTTAACCGCTACACCACGGGACCATTTTTTAATAATAGGAAACGATATATTACAAGTGACCCCTA
Source organism: Bacillus infantis (assembly GCF_050107595.1). Classification (GTDB taxonomy): domain Bacteria; phylum Bacillota; class Bacilli; order Bacillales; family Cytobacillaceae; genus Bacillus_AB; species Bacillus_AB infantis_C. The sequence goes on along the minus strand of NZ_JBNILH010000014.1, from coordinate 87,973 downwards.
CGGGATTCGAACCCGTGTTACCGCCGTGAAAGGGCGGTGTCTTAACCGCTTGACCAAGGGGCCATAATTGAGCCAGGTTGTATCTGGCGGAGAAGGAGGGATTTGAACCCTCGCGCCGGTTGCCCGACCTACACCCTTAGCAGGGGCGCCTCTTCAGCCACTTGAGTACTTCCCCATATGGCTCCGCAGGCAGGATTCGAACCTGCGACCGTTCGGTTAACAGCCGAATGCTCTACCACTGAGCTACTGCGGAATGTCTTTAACATCTTATCGACTCTTACTATTATAAGAACCCAGAACCCAAAAGTCAACTATGTTTTTTAAAAAAACTAATAGGACTATTTTAGACCTGATCCAGCTTGAATTCTCCTGACTTCACGAGCCTTCCTCTGCACTTTCCGCATACATATTTCGAGGTATTGATCGACCGCCTTCTCCTATAGAGCTGGCCGCAGCCTGAGCAGGTATAGGCAATCATTTTTGCTGCCTTCCTCTTTGGCCTGTCAGGTAAAGCGGAGCAAAATCTTGGTGCACCCACTTGTTCTAGCAGCAATCTGAAATCCTTGTCTTTGTGCTGATATCCTTTCCCCTCCAGATGGAGGTGATAATGGCATAATTCATGCTTGATGATGCCGATCAGCTCTTCTTTTCCCAGCTGATCGAGATAACTTCTATTTATATCAATATTATGGGTGCTTAAAATATATCTGCCTCCGGTTGTCCGCAGACGCGGGTTAAAATACGCTTTGTGCCGGAATGGCTTTTGAAAATATTCATCTGAAATCCTTTCGGTCAGCAGTTGGAGTTCCTGATCGTTCATTCCTTTGTATCCTTTCTTGTTATGCCCTTTTTACTTTGTTTTATTAGCACCTCGGGTTCACGTGACAACCTTACCCTGCATAGGCTATATATACAGATTTTACTACAGGAGGGTTCCTATGCCTACTTGGTTTCAAAATCAGATTCAGCGTGCATTCCTGGAGAAAAACCGATACCAGATTAAACTGCTGAACCAGTGCTGGTATTTCTATAGAAAGAAACACCTGCAATGAATTATTAAGAAAAGCGCAAGCGCCTTGGTCACCCTAAAGGAACGCTGACTATAACGCCATGTCCTGCGGCAACGTCTGTTACCCATCCCAGGGGCAAAAAAGGGGGAGCGCATACTAGACACTCCCCCTTTCTATCAATGATTATTGATCAGAGAGCATGGTCAGAGCGACTCTTCCCTTTTGGCTGTCAATGCTGTCAACCCACACTGTCACCACATCTCCCACCGATACAACATCCAGTGGATGCTTAACAAATTGTTTCCGCAGCTTTGATATATGGACAAGCCCGTCCTGCTTTACGCCGATATCGACAAAAGCGCCAAAATCAACCACATTCCTGACTGTTCCCTGAAGCTCCATGCCAGGCTTTAAATCTTCCAGCTTTAAAACATCTGACTTAAGGATAGGCTTAGCGAGATCATCACGGGGATCTCTCGCAGGGCTCCTGAGAGCATCAATGATGTCCTTCAGTGTCAGTTCACCTGTAGCAAGCTCTGCCGCGGTTTGTTTAATATCAATTCCGGCAAGTGCTGCTTTCAGCTCTTCTGATCCAATATCAGCTGTTTTAAATCCAAGCCTGGCCAAAAGCTTGACCGCATCCTGATAGCTTTCAGGGTGGATGCTTGTACTGTCAAGCGGCTCCTTTCCACCCGAAATGCGCAAAAAGCCAATAGCTTGCTCATAGGTTTTGGCTCCCAGTCTGGGAATCTTTTTCAGCTGGACCCTTGATAAGAATTTCCCTTCTTCCTCCCTTTTCTTAACAATATTATTGGCAACTGTCTTTGATAAGCCTGCCACATACTGCAAGAGAGAAGATGAGGCTGTATTTACATTGACGCCGACCTGATTTACGGCGGTTTCGACGACGAATGTAAGGGACTCACTCAGCCTTTTTTGAGATACATCATGCTGGTATTGGCCCACTCCAACTGATTTGGGATCAATTTTAACCAGCTCAGCCAATGGATCCTGCAGGCGGCGGGCAATGGATACAGCACTGCGTTCTTCCACCTGGAAATTCGGAAATTCTTCCCTGGCAAGGTCAGATGCTGAATAAATACTCGCTCCGGCTTCGTTGACGATAATATAATAAATATCGCCGCTGAGTTCCTTCAGGATATCAGCAATGAATTGCTCGGTTTCCCTTGATGCTGTACCATTGCCGATTGCTACCATTTCAACTTTGAAAGTTTTAATGATTTGCTTTACTTTCTCTTTTGCATCCTTTGTTTTAGAGACCGGGGGATGAGGATAGATAACACCAATGTCCATTACCTTTCCCGTCTCATCAACAACTGCCAGCTTGCAGCCTGTCCGGTATGCCGGGTCTACCCCAAGTACAACCTTTCCTTTAAGAGGCGGCTGAAGCAGGAGGTTCCTTAAATTTTCCGAGAAGATATGGATGGCCTGTTCTTCTGCCTTCTCCGTCAGTTCATTCCGGATTTCCCGCTCGATGGACGGCTGGATCAGCCTTTTATATCCATCCTCAATCGCTTCGCTGACCGGTACAGCTGAGGGGGAAGAAGGATTCTTGATCCATTTTTTCTTCAAATAATTCTGCATCATATCTATATTCGGCCGGATGGCCGCTCTGAGTATATCCTCTTTTTCCCCGCGGTTTACGGCCAATACCCTGTGAGGAACGATTTTGCTGATCGGCTCCTCATATTCGTAATACATTTCATAGACCTTTTTCTCATCATTGCCTGCATCTTTTACAGAAGTTTCAATTTTGCCGCTCTTGAAGGTTTCCCTTCTGATCCATTTTCTGCTTTCCGGATCATCAGACACCATTTCGGCAATGATATCCTTGGCACCAGCAATGGCTTCCTCAGCTGTATTCACTGCCTTTTCCTCAGAAATAAATGCAGCCGCTTTTTCTTCAACCGGTTCTCTAGTGAACGCAAGCATCCATTCAGCAAATGGCTCAAGCCCTTTTTCCTTGGCCTGGGTAGCCTTTGTCCTGCGCTTCTGCTTATAAGGGCGATACAGATCCTCTACCTCCTGCAATTTAACCGCTTTCCCGATTTGAGCAGCAAGCTCTGGCGTCAGCTTTCCCTGTTCTTCTATCGTCCTCAGTACTTCTTCCTTTCGCTGTTCAAGATTCTGTATGTATTGCCATCTTTCCATAATGTCCCGGATCTGCACCTCATCCAATGCTCCTGTCTGCTCTTTCCGGTACCGGGCAATAAAAGGAACCGTATTGCCATCCTCCAGCAGGCTGATAACACTTTTCACCTGTTTGCTGTTTATCTCCAATTCAGCTGACACGAGCTTTAACATCTCTTCCTGTTTATGCGCAATCTTCTCCAAATCCAATCCCCCACAACCTTCAATTTACTACTATTTTATCAAATGTATCGAAGTTTCCCAAACGAACATTAGCGCAAGTGACCTGATCACCCTTATGGAACGCAGACTAAGAACGCCACGTCCTGTGGCAGCGTCCGCATGATCCCGGCGCTGCTGCTGGACGTTGATCAAGACTTGATCATGATCCACAAGTCTTACAATTTATAAATTCCTTAACAAAAAGAAAAAGCCGGCTCTCATTAGAGCAGGCTCCCAATAATAAAGGTTGAATCATCAGTGCTGTTTGAATATTTGCTTTTAATTTCTTCGGCAATACAATCAATCGGCATAAAGCTTTTTAGCAGTGATTTTACTCCGCTGATATTAAAGCCATCCGAATGAATAAGAAATTTTGATTTAGCTTCATAATTGAACCGCTGAGTATTGAAAACCTGCGGCCTTCCGGACAGATAGCCTGTTACTGGGAGCGGATACGTCAATTTGCCTGCTGCTGAATACAAAAAGAATCTGATATTCCCGACACAGCTATATACAAATTCTTTATTGATAAGATCAACCTTGAATACCGAAACAGCCGCTCCCCTTTTCTGAACCAGCACTTTATTGCACAGCTTCATAAGGGTATCAACATCTTCCTGATGGTTTTCTTCTACCACCCGGATGACAGCAGAAGATGCTTCATGGGCATATTGGCCGCTTCCCAGTCCATCTGCCAGGACACAGATAAAGTATTCCTCTGTTGCTGTAAAAAAATAGCCATCCCCACATTGGGATTTTCCTTCTTTTGCTGTCTGATGAGCGAGGACCTCAAGATTATCTTTGACAATATGCGTCATGAAAGGCACTCCGAGTTATTGCTTTCAGCATTGATCGCTTCCTGGAGCTTTTTAATGGCCCTTCTCTGCAGCCTTGACACATGCATTTGGGAAATCCCAAGCTTGTCGCCGGCATCTTTTTGGCTCATATTCTCCAGATAGGTGTATTGAATGATTTGTTTTTCACGGTCTGTCAGGACATGGAGCACTCTTTCAAGTACCATCCGCTGATTGACCTTTTCGAATCCTTCATCCACATTACCTACAATATCTAAAAGGGTAACCGTTCCGCCATCAGAATCGGCTTCAATGGAGTGATCGACAGAAAGGGCCTGATAGCTCTTGCCCATTTCCATTGCTTCCAGTACTTCTTCTTCAGAGACCCCAATTTCATCCGCTATTTCATCGACCCTTGGTGAACGGTGGAGCTGGGTCGTCAGTTCTTCGACCGTTGTCTTAATCTTCGGCCCCAATTCCTTTATCCGGCGAGGTACATGAACACTCCATGTTTTATCGCGCAGGAATCGCTTGATTTCCCCGATAATCGTCGGGACAGCAAAAGCTTCAAAGCTTTTCCCGAAGGTTTCATCATAGCGGCGTATGGCCCCCAGCAGGCCAATGATTCCCACTTGTGCGATATCCTCATGATAAGAGCGTCCCTTTGAGTACTTCCTGGCTATTGTCTCAACCAGGGCTTTATAGTTTCTTACCAGTATCTCCTGGGCTTCTTCATCCTGGTTTTCCTGGTAGGCTTTGATTAATTCGTTTATTTCTTCTTTGGATCTCTGGTTAGGTTGAGATTGTTTCTGCATCCCTCTCCACCTGCTCTCCTTCCAGGTACTTGGTCATAAAGACCGTCACACCCTCTTTATGATGGATTCTAACCTCGTCCATCAATGTTTCGATCAAGTAAAGGCCCAGTCCTCCTTCACGCAGAAATTCGACAGAATCCGTTTGATCATAGGGACCGATGCCTTCGCGTGCAGATTGGAAGTCAAAGCTTTTACCGCTGTCAGCCACCATTACCTCGAGACGGTCGTTATATAGGCCAAAGCCAATAACCACTTCACCTTTTTCGCTCGTTTTATAAGCATGCTGCACAGCGTTTGTGCAAGCTTCACTTGTCGCGATCTTCAAATCTTCTATTTCATCATAAGAAAATCCCATTCGGCTTGCAATGCCTGACAATGTCAGCCGGATAACTCCGACAAATTCAGGCTTGGCCGGAATTTTCATTTCTAAGTAATCAAACGGTTGACTCATTGTACCCCACCCTCAATCTGGCTGTTAATATCAATAATATCGGCTAGGCCCGTAATTTCGAACAGTCTTTTCAGACGTTCAGAAAGGCCGACAATCTGAAACTTGCCATTGTTGGAGCGTACATTTTTGAAAACCCCGACAAAAACGCCTAATCCTGTACTGTCCATATAAGATACTTCCGAAAGGTCCACAACCATTTCAACTGCCTCTTTTTCAGAAAGCGGGAATAATGATTCTCTTAGCTTCGGAGCCGTATATGCATCAATTTCTCCGCTGATTTTAGCTTGTACCAGTGTATCATTCTCTTTCAAATCTATCGTAATATTCATAACTAGACCCCACCTCTTAACATGTCAATTGCTCTTACCTTATACCCGGCGCGATGAGACGCTAAACATTCCTTTTTAATATTATTAATGTAAAATCATCACGCAATTGAAAATGCTGAAGCTTTTCAAGTTCTTTATAAATATTTGTGACTATCTCCTGGGCGCTGAGATGGATGTATTTGCGTATATATCCAATCAGCGTATCTTTTTCAATAAAGCCCTCATCTGTCCGGCACTCAGTCACCCCATCAGACATGAGCACGATCATGTCCCCGGGATGAACCTCCTTCTCGAACTGCTTATACTTCGTCCGTTTGTCGACCCCGAGCAGCAGCCCTTTGGCAGTCGTCTCGCTGAATTCATCTTTTTCAGCATTATAATAGAAACCGGGTTCATGGCCTGCAGACGCGTAATGGAAAAGATGGCTTTCCGTATTGTACATTCCGTAGAACATGGTAATGAACATGCTCGGGTCGACGTTCTGCTCTACAACCCTGTTCAGGTTCTCAAGCACACTGCTTGGCTCATGGCGGTTTTCCGGCAGGCTGTCCATGGCATATTTGATCATTGACATGCACAGGGCCGCTGGAATCCCTTTGCCGATGACATCGGCAATGGCGATGCTTATGTTATTATGCTCATCCTGAACAAAATGATAATAGTCCCCGTTCATATGTTTTGCCGGAACACTGATTGCCCCAATGTCAAGGGAATCGACAGCAGGTACGCTCGTGCCGAGCAGTGTCTGCTGGACGTTCGCGGCAATTTCCATTTCGGACCTCAATTCTTCCTGTTTATGCCTTAAGCTCTGGTGCTCACGGTAAGCAAGTCCGTAGCCGATCATCACTTCAAGCAGTACATCAAAGGAATGAAGTACATTTTCGGGAAGCTCAGGATAAATTTCAAACAGAAGACTTTTGTGAAGACTGATGATTTCCTCTGGTGATATTTTATGTTCAATGGATTTTCTACTGAATTTTTGACCTTGATACAGAGTCTGTTCTGACTGGTCTTTTAAATAATTCTCTAGAATATCCCGATACTTTGATTCCATCATTTCTCGGAAATCCATAATGCCTCCCCCTAACGAAGCCATTTAGTCGCTCTTATATCTGTACCGTCTCCAGGCGATGAGTTGATGTAGAATTCGTCCATCAATCTCTTAACTCCAGGCAGACCGGCTCCCAGTCCGCCGGAGGTAGAGAACCCATCCTCCATGACTTGGCGCATATCATTTATTCCAGGGCCGCTGTCCACTGCTACGATCTGCAATCCCGCTTTGCCGCCGTCATAAATTTTCTCTATACATATTTGACCTTGTCCGGCATATAAATATATATTCCTGGCCAGTTCACTGATGGCCGTCGTAATACGGGCCTGGTCCACTGTACCGAACCCAAGCTCCTTTGCAACATTGCGCCCCAGCTGGCGTGCTGCTACGATGTCCCATTCATTAATGATTTTTACGCAGGATTGGATACCCATACAGTTTAATCCCCCAATTCCTGTTGAAGTTTCTCCAAACCTTTTTCTAGATCTAATGCAGTAAGGACATCATCTAACCCTATGCCTAATTCGATTAGCGTAATAGCTACAGCTGGCTGTATACCGGTAATGACGACTTTTGCACCCATCAGTTTGGACATGTTTATAACGTCGCCAAGGACCTTGGCAATAAAAGAATCGATAAAGTCAATGGATGTTAAGTCTATAACAACCCCGTTTGCACTCGTTTCATGGATCTTATGAAGCAAGTCTTCCTGAAACTGAAGTGCTGTCTGGTCATCAAGCTCCCATTGAATGGACACTAGCAGACAGTCATGCAATTTTAATATAGGTATTCTCACTGTTCTCCCTCCACAGCTACAATTTTACGGCTAGTCAGCTCAAGTGCTGCTTCAATTCCCTTTTTCAATGTGTTCTTCGTTGTAAATTGATTCAGGTCGATCCCCAGATTCACGATGGTCTGGGCAATTTCAGGCCTGATCCCGACAAGCATGCACTTGGCGCCCACCAGGCGGACGGCATCTGCTGCCTGGATGATATGATGCGCCACCATTGTATCCACGACAGGCACACCTGTTATATCTATTAAAACCACTTCCGATCGATGTTTGACCACTCCATTCAGGAGATTCTCCATGATTTGCTTTGCACGTTCCGTATCTATGGTGCCCACCAGGGGCATTACAGTAATACCTTCAAAAACAGGGATTAATGGAGCAGACAGCTCTTGAAGGGCGATTTTCTGCAGGGAGACGGTTCTTTCCCAGGTCGAGGAATACATATCGACAATTTCATTGGAGACAGGCGTCATCCAGCTCTCAAAATCCTTGACGATATCCAGCTGGTTCTCAGGTGTAATCAGCCCTTCCTCCTGCATTCCATCAGAAACGATTTTTCCGAAGGTCTGCAGCCCTTTTGTCACAAAACTAAGCGGCCACCCAAGCCTGACTACTTTTTCGGCAAAATCGGACAGCTTGGAGGCGAACTCCTCATTCGTCCCCTTTATATTCGATATGATCAAATCGATGAACTCATAGCTCGTACCTGTAAAAACCTGGTCTGAAACTACGCGTGTCACCCGTTCATCCGCGTTTTCCTTCGTGCTGCTAACCCATTCCTTGAAGATCTCATCTTTTCGAGCTTGAATATAATCCAAAACCTTTTTATCCATTTGATCCTCCCCATTTTAACATACAAATATTTCTAAAGATGGAGTTACCCGGCACTTGTAAACCAAATTTAAAAATGTAAACAAAAAATATATATATACCATTTAATGATAACAGTTAGGCACAGTCAAATAAAACCTCTAAGTATTGGAACTAGAAGAAAGACTTTTAATTATACCCGTTTTCCGGATGATTAAACCTTTGCAATCCTTCCTGTCCCGCAAAAAAAAGACATAATAAAAGACAAGCAACACACATGCTTGTCCTCAGCAGATACACAATATTAAGTAGGTTAAAATTTGATATGTACCCGAGATAAAGCAAATCCTTTATCTCTTGGTTTTCCGGAAGACACAGCGAAATCTGTGTGTTATAAAAAGACACCCCTGAAAGAGCGTGTGTGCTTATAACTAGAATTCAATAAGACCCAAGCTTATTTGCAAAGCTTCATCCACTTTTTCCATCATTTCGTCATCGAGATGGGTTATCTTATCGGTTAAGCGTTGTTTATCAATTGTACGAATTTGTTCCAACAGAATGACAGAGTCTCGTTCAAAACCGTAACGCTTCGCATCAATTTCAACGTGAGTAGGCAGCTTAGCTTTTTGAATTTGGGCTGTAATGGCTGCAACTATTACTGTGGGACTGAACCGATTCCCGATGTCGTTTTGGATGACAAGTACTGGACGTACGCCGCCTTGTTCTGAACCAACAACTGGGGATAGGTCTGCAAAATAAACGTCGCCACGTTTGACAATCAAAGGATTATCCTCCGCTTACTAGACGTTCAACTGTGTGTTCTGCCTCATATTCCGCTTGGAATGCCTCAGATGCAATCGTCAGATTAATTTTTGCCATTTCCATGTAGCCTCTTCTCATCGACTCACGAATTTGTCTCTTCTTCCGCTCACGCAAATACATTTTCGTTGCCTGATAAATGAATTCGCTCCGATTGACATTCTCCTGCTTAACAAAGCTTTCTAACTCGGTTAAAAGATGCTGCGGTAACTTTACCATGATCTCTGTTGTTGCGCTGGACTCAGACACAAACATACACCTCCACCATCACTACACACCATTTTTTATCTCTACCATTTTTTATATTACCATTATTCAGCTGCTGTGCAAAGGACTAATCAGCAATTCCTCTGTATTATCGGCCAAAAAAATATCCTTTTATGCATTAATACGCATTTATTTCCTGAAATATGAATGAAATGGCTGAGCTGGAACGGGATAAGCAGGGATATCCCCCGCTCACAGCCTGCTCTGCCTGCCAAGAAGCGGGTTATTCAGATCCACAGTCTTTTCTTCCTGCTTATATACGCGCGGCACCCGGCTGGAGATCATGCAGGTGACCTCATAATTAATGGTCTCAAGCTTTGCCGCAATTTCATTGACTGAAATCATACTGCCTTCCTGCACACCTATCAGGGTCGCGGCTGTTCCAGACTCCACCTCGTATGGCAGGCGTATCATGCATTGATCCATACAGATCCGTCCGACAATGGGGACTCTCCTCCCGTTCACCAGCACTTCCTGTCCCTGCAGCCTGCGGATCCAGCCGTCGGCATAACCGATCGGGAGGGTGCCTATCCATTCGTCGCCTTCTGCTTCATAGGTGGAGCCATAGCTGACTTTATCCCCTTTTTGGAGCTTCTTCACGTGCACGATCCTGGCATGAAGCGAGAAAGCCTCCTTTAGCGGGAATGGAAGCTCATGCTCAATTTCGGGCGATGGGGTGAGGCCGTACATGCTGATTCCCATCCTGACGGCATTAAAGCGGGCTTCAGGATATCTGAGCGAAGCAGCACTGTTGCTGGTATGGACAATCTCCGGCACCTCGCCGAGCCACGACAGCATTTCCCTGAATCGGCTGAGCTGCTCCTGGAAATAGGAATCGTCCAGCTCATCCGCTGTTGCAAAGTGGGTGTAGATGCCTTGCAGTTCAAAGGCATCCTCCCGCCCGGCAAGCTTTTCAATGGCAAGCAGCTCGGCCTTCTCCCTTACGCCGATCCGCCCCATTCCGGTATCAAGCTTTACGTGAAAAGCCAGTTTTTTCCCTTTCAGACAAGAGAGTGCCTTCTCGAGCCAGCTTTCCTGGAAAACAGTCAGGGTTATGTCCGCAGATGCAGCCAGGGGTGCATCCTCAGGCCTGCTGGCACCTAATACCAGAATCGGGGCCTCAATTCCCCTCTGCCTGAGGGAAAGAGCTTCATCCATAAAAGCAACAGCCAGGCAGTCCGCCCCAGCCTCAAGGGCCGCCCTGGCAGCCTGGAAATCTCCATGCCCGTATCCGTTTGCTTTCACCACAGCAAAGAGCTTCACATCTCCAGGAAGAAGCTTCTTCATTGATTTCACATTTTCTTTTATATGATCAAGATTTATTTCAGCCCATGTATCCCGGTAAAAACCTGTGGGATAGTCCATTACAACTCACGTCCTTTTCCTTCCGTGCAAAAAGTATACAAATACGATTATCAAACTCTGGAATCTTAATGTCAACCGAAATGCGGAGGCGGCTTGCCCAGGGACGACAAGCATAAGACGCATCAGGATAGAAGGCGTTCTTTGCCTTCAATCCTGATGTGGCTTATGACTCGAGGGGCTAGCGCCCGGAGCTGGACAACACGAAATGCGGAGACGTTTGTTCAGGTGCGACAAGCATAAGACGCTCCTGGATAAAAGGCGTTCTTTGCCTTTAATCCAGGAGTGGCTTATGACTCGAGCACCTAGGAGCCGGAGCTGGACACACGAATGACAAAAAGGCAGCTACCCGTCCCCGGGCATCTGCCTTTCCATTATTTCACAGCATCTCCCTGCACTGATTGTGCAAGCATGACCATTTCTTCTCTTGTCAGATCGCTGGATGCGATGATATATTCCACCCCGCCGTGGGTCCAGCTGATTTTGTTATCGTCAATCGCCCCGATTGTAAATCCTAGGTCTACCGGCTCCCCTGATTCAGAAGTATAGGAGGTGTTTGCCGGCATGACATTTGCTTTTTCCTGGATGAGCGTAAAGGACTTGTCGCCCCCGTAAGTCAGGATAAAGCGTTTGCCGTCCTCCATGCTGATTTCTTTTTCATCGATCAGGCTGACATTTTCAAGCTCAGCCTGCGGATACTTGACAGAGAATTCCTCACTGGCCGCTTCTTCTGCCATGACTGGAACCTCAATCTGGGCCCCGGTCATATTTTTCTGGGTGTCGAAATCTTTTTTATCAAGGGCAGCCTTGAAGTCAACCTTGGAGAAGTCGACAGTCACCAGCGGATTTCTGTCTGAATCCATAACCTTGACGCTGACAGGGGCAAGATCCTTTTTATCAAGGGTGATTTCCTGGTAAGGAAGCATCTTGTTGTTCTGGTATCTCGTCTTTGTTTCAAAAACATAATGTTCCTTAGTAGCGTTGAATTTCGCCTCTTTATCTTCGAGGATATCCTGCAGCAGGGACTCATACAGATAAGCCTGGCTGCTGTTCTGCGGCCAGTCGCTCTGGAACTTGAAGCTCTTGTTGAGGGCCGGTGTCAGGACAAAAACGCCTTCCTCATTGCGGAGGATCATCTGGCTTTGGTTCTTTTCAGGATTCTTGAGGCTGACGCGATAGTAATCAGGTTTTTTATGCCAGATCTCAATTGCATAAGTCTGTGGCTCAGTTCCCATCTGAAGGGTCATTTTCGCTTCTGCTTTATATCCCTTCAGTTCCTCCACTTTTCCGCCAAGCTCCTTCACCACATCCTCTTGTGATTTAGTTCCACAGGCAGTTAAGGCAAAGATGGCCAAAAACCCGGCGAGAAGCATGAACAATCTTTTCTTCATTCCTTCAACCCCTTCTGTCTCATTTCATCAATTGTGCGCTTCCTGCCTGCATACAGGCATTCCGCTTTCTGAAGGAGAGACAGGGCAAAGCCCGGACAGCTGGGTCCGCATGAATGCCGGCTGGCAATTCGGGGCATAGCCTTGTCTCTCCTGTCGCACTATGAATATATGAGACAACCTCCGGGAATATGACTTGGCCTATGACAGCTTTTTAGTACCGGATTCCCGGCAGCGGGGTTTCGATAACAACCTGGGCAACAGCATAGCTTTCGCTGTGGGATATGGAAAGATGGAGGCCATCTCTCTCAGGCTTGCTGAAGAATGGCTTTCCTTTGCTGTCATTTGATATCTCAATATCCTGAAAAGACAGCTCGCTTCCTATCCCTGTGCCATTAGCCTTTGAAAAAGCTTCCTTTGCCGCAAACCGGCCTGCAAGGAATTCAAGCTGCCTCTTTTCGTTCAGCATGATGTATTTAGCCAGTTCCCGCTCTGTAAGGATACGTTCTGAAAACTTAGCCCGATTGGCCATCCTGCTGATTCTTTCGATTTCAACGATATCAATGCCGATTCCTTCAATCATATGCATCATCCTTCTAATTGGTTTGCATCCTGCATACACAATAGTATACAAGCAGTGGCCATTTCCGGCTCTTTCAGGCTATAGTATAATTAACCTTCCTTTACAGATAAAAACAGAAAGGGGACTGTTATGTTCACAAGGACAGAGAGCTTCAAAGAATTCATCTGCTTCTATCCCATTGTCTCCATCATTTTGCTTTTGAATATACTATTCTATTTGCTGACTGTACTGCCTGTATTCCCGAATTCCTACATATTTGAAAGGCTCGCCGGAGTCAATTTATTCATAAGGGAAGGCGAGGTATGGCGGCTTGCCACCCCGATGTTCATGCACAGCGGATTTGCCCATGTCCTGTTTAACAGCTTTTCCCTTGTCCTGTTCGGCCCTGCCCTGGAGAGGATTGCAGGAAAGGCGAGATTTGCCGGCATCTATCTAATCACCGGCATCTCTGCCAATGTGGCCACCCTGCTGCTTGAGCCGCTCACCTACACGCATGTCGGCTCGAGCGGGGCCATTTTCGGCCTGTTTGGCTTCTTTGCAGCGGCCGCATACTTCCGGAAAGACTTGATGTCACGCGAGAACTCACAAATTATCATCACTATAGCCGTCATTGGGCTTATTATGACCTTCATCCAGCCAAACATCAATATTTCGGCGCATATCTTCGGGTTCATCTCCGGTTTTCTTATAGGAGCCCTTTCATTAAAAAGGAATAAATAATGCAGAAAAAGCGCCGGCTGGCGCTTTTCTTTATGGATGTCATTTTTCTCTGGAGTACCATCTGTAAATCTGTTCTGCATCACTTATATCCAGGTCAGCCGCCTTTCCGCCAGACCTCCCTGAGCCGGACTTGACGGCAGATTCCACTGTCGCAAGCTGCTTCTTTTTTTGAAAGCGGCTTTCCTTAAGGCTGAGCGACTGTACCTTATTTTTCATCATATAGACTGTATGCTTGCTGAACGTCCTATACCGGAGTGTCAGCTGGCTGCCGCTGATATGCCACCCCGCTGCCCTGAATTTCAATAAGGGCCAGACCACGGCCGGCAGGAGCAGCAAAAGGGACAGGAATCCCCATGGACGAAAGATGGCCGGCGGAACAATAATGAATAAAGCTGCGGCAAGAAGCCCCCTGAAAAGGTACCGGGGCAGCGCCCTTTTCGGCAGTCCTGCAAGCTGGATTCCGGCGTTATAATCTGTAAGATGATGTCCGATCAGCTCCCGTAAGTCTTTCCCCTGGATAATCGGGAAAAGCATTACCTTGGCACTATCCCTATCCACAGCCGATCCGCCCGCGCTTTCAACATATAAAGTACCGAACCCAAGCGGCTGCCTGGCAGGATTTTCACTGAAGCGGAGCGCCTGTATCCTGTGCAGGGGAATCGTGAGCTGTCTTTTCTCCAAGAGTCCCCGGGAGATGACCAGGTCATCTTCCTCTCTTCTGACGGTAAAGCCTGCATACTTCAGCATCGTCCCGATGACAGCGATGATCCATGCCAATAACAGGAGAAGAAACACAGCGCCGCTGATGAAAATTACGCCATTTTCTGCGAAATGCTCAAAACGGTGAAAAAGAGCTTCATAGGGAATGATCTCTTCAAACTGAAAGAAAAAAGCAATTACTGCGGAAATGACCACCCCCGCCCCACCGGAAGTGGATGCAAGCAGCAGAAGCTGTCCGGGGGAGATCTTATAGATGTCTTGCCCGGCTTTGAGGGCCTTTTCCTTCTCTAAGTCCCCGACGGCCTTATCCGCTGTAAGCTCCGCCTGGATGGCGGCGGCCTCCGCTTTGGTAATGGCTGTCAGGGTCGCCTCTGCCTCCTGGGTTCCGCTCGTCCCTGCTGTTTCGACCTTGACCTTCACAAGCCCAAACGGACGGTGCAGGATGCCCTCGGAAAAATCAAGGCTCTGGATCCTTTCAAAGGGGATATACCTTTTCTTGCGGACAAAGACCCCGTATTCAATCCGGAGCTCTCCTTCCTCCACCCGGTAGGTAAAGCGGAGCCACTTCAGGATGCCGCCCGCCAGTACAAGGAGGACGGCTGCTGCAGAGCCAATAAGGTAGAAAAGGTCCCAATTTGAATTTTTGAATCCGAAAACAATGAATACCAAAAACGGTACAATAAGTTCTTTAAGCTGCTTGAAAAAGTTGGATACCGCAGAAATTGGATGCAGCCTCTTAGGCTCAGACATCTTCATCAGCCACCCTTGCCAGCTTTGAAATGGAGAGGCGCAATTCTTCTGCTTCGTCCATATCAAGCGCAGGTATCTCATGGACAGTAGCTGCTGTAGACACGGCGATAGTGGCCAGCGCATACTTCCTGAGAATCGGCCCCTGCCTTGTATCAACATGCTGAACCCTGACCATCGGGACCAGCGTCCTTTTGACAATGAATATGCCGTGCTGAAGCTCGATCTCCTGCTCCCGCACCTCATAGCGCCACCTTTTCCACTTCAGCGAAGGGAAAAGCAGAATAAAAAAATACATATACACGCATGCCAGGATGACGGCAGCGGGGATAATCCATCCGGGCCCATCAAAAATAAAGGCAAGCGCTGCAGCTCCTCCCATTGCAAGCACAAAAATGCCTGAATGGATCGCCCCTGATATCCTCCATACCGGGAGGGCCCTTTTTGAAATCCTTGTTCTTGGTCCGGTGCTCATAAAATAATTCCTCCTGAAAAGGCACTTTAGTATTTAAGCCGTCCTTCAGGCTTTATACCTTCCAGTATACAGGACATCAGGCAGCCGGGGAGGAAGTTCTTGCTATATTTTAAATGCTGCCTGGTCCACTTCTTCTAATCCTGCCTCCCGCCGGAGATAGTCCGCCAGCTTGAAAAGGGCATCGTCCTTCTTTTTCGCTTCAATCATGCAATGGATTTCCGGTACGCTTCCCTTGATGTTCTTCAGGAAATCCATGAACATCTCAGGATCGACATAATCAGCATGAGCACGAAAGTCCTTGGCAGAACGGGGGCTGGATATATGCATCTTGATGGGAAGCTTTGCATGCTTCCAGGTCGCGGTAACCCTCTCCCAATTGCTTATCCAGTCTTCATTTTCAAAATGGGCCAAATGATGGTGATAGTCAAAGACAAGCGGAATGCCAAGCTTTTCGCATAGATACAATGTATCGTCCAAGGTGAAGGCCGTGTCATCATTCTCGAGCATGACCATCTGCTGGATGGCTGCCGGGATCAGCCCCCAGTTATGGATGAACTGCTCCAGTGCCTTTTCCTTGTCATTGTAAGCCCCGCCAACATGCAGGACACAGCGGTGCTCCGGTTCAATCTCCATCCCCTTCAGCAAAGCCTTATGCATGGAAAGCGTCTTGATCGATACATTCAGAATTTCCGGCTTCAGGGCATTCAGGAGGACAAAATGGTCCGGGTGAAAATCAACCCTCATTCTATGGTCTTTAATATAGTCCGCCAGGCCCTGCAGAGCCGGCTTCAGCGGCCTCATGTATTTCCAATCGGCCAGCTCCTCATGATTGGCGAGCGGGATCAGCTTGGAGCTGAGCCGGAAGAAGGAGATATCATGGGCAGCATTATGCTTCAGGAGGCGCAGGCAGTTTTCCAGATTGGATATCGCAATCCTCTCAAGCTTCCTGATGGCTGCTTCCCGGTCCTTAATGCCGGAAAACTGTTTATAGGTCATGGTCTGCGAAGGCGAGCAATTCTGCAGATGCACACTCATCGCCACATATCCAAGCTTTATGATCGTCAATGAGCAACCTCCTTTAATGGTCCTTATCCCGCTTAGTATGCGCCAATTTCTTTATTAAAAAAGGAGGGCTGGTTTTATTGAGGTTTGTGGAAATTTATGTATTTTATGTAGAATTCCTTTGAATTTATGTAGAAATCGTTCTTTTTTAGGTAGAATCATTCCCTTTTTATGCAGAAAAAAGGGGTACGGAATGTTATAAATTCCGTACCCCTTGTGCTTAAAGCACTCATGGTGCCCATTTTCTATATTCTATTAACGGCTGCTGTCGGACGTACGGTTGGAATAATTGCCTTGACGGCGTCCGCCCTGTCCCTGCCTTGGTTTATACTGGCCGTCTTTCCTTTTGGAATCATAGCCTCTTCTATTGTCGCTGCCTCTTCTATTGTCATTGCTTCTTCTGCGGTCATAAGGCTTTCTGTCCCTTTTGGATGGAAGCGGCTTTTCTTCTGTCAGCTTGACAGGAGTGTCGTCCGGCTCTTTCGTCAACATCTTCAGGACGGCTGCCACAACGTCAGAAGCATCATGCTGCTCAAGAAGCTCGTCTGCTGCCTCTTTGTAGTTTTCCAGGTTATTGGCACTAATGGCCTGTGAAATTTTGTCGACCGCAGCCTTTTGCTGGCCTTCAAGGGCTTCAGCAAGCGTTGGCGGAACCATTTTTTCCATCTTGCTCTTTGTCGTTCTTTCAACAACAGAAAGATAGGATCTCTCGCGCGGCGTGATGAATGTCATCGCCATTCCTTCTTTTCCTGCGCGCCCTGTACGGCCGATGCGGTGAACATAGCTTTCAGGATCCTGAGGGATGTCAAAATTGTATACATGTGTTACGCCGGAAATATCAAGGCCCCTTGCAGCAACATCAGTCGCAACAAGAACATCGATTGATCCTTCTTTGAATTTTCTCAAGACAGACATACGCTTTGCCTGGCTAAGGTCCCCGTGAATTCCTTCTGCAAGGAAGCCTCTCAGATTCAGCGCCTCTGCAAGCTCATCAACACGCCTTTTGGTGCGGCCAAAGATGATGGCAAGTTCTGGTGACTGGATATTCAGAAGGCGTGTCAGTACATCAAACTTGGTTCTCTCCTGGACTTCCACATAGAACTGCTCAATAAGCGGAACCGTCATTTCCTTAGCTTTGACACGGATAACCTGCGGGTCTCTCATGAATCTTTCTGCCATTCTCTGGATTGGAGCAGGCATTGTAGCAGAGAACAAGAGGGTCTGTCTTTCCACAGGCACGCTTGCCAGAATGGATTCGATGTCTTCTATAAAGCCCATGTTCAGCATTTCATCTGCTTCGTCAAGGATCGCTGTGTGGACATTGTCCAGACGGAGCGTTTTGCGTTTAATATGGTCAAGGACCCTTCCAGGTGTTCCGACGATGATATGAGGTGGCTTTTTAAGGGCGCGGATCTGGCGGTTGATATCCTGGCCTCCGTAGATAGAAAGCACGCGCGCTCTTTTTCCGTAGCCGATCTTATAAAGCTCTTCAGATACCTGGATTGCAAGCTCGCGGGTCGGAGCAATGATGATCCCCTGGATAACATCCTTGCTTGTGTCGATTTTATCAATCAGCGGAACTCCGAATGCAGCGGTTTTTCCCGTACCGGTCTGTGCCTGGCCGATCAAATCTTTATTAGCAAGGCTCAAAGGGATTGTTTCGGCCTGGATTGGGGTAGCTTCTTCAAACCCCATTCTTTTTAGTGATTTCATTGTAGCAGGACTGATGCCTAAATCTTGAAACTTTGTCAATGTATTCTCTCCTTTTGTTTCTTGGCAATTATTTATGGTGATTAGCGTCTGATCAGCAGGGCCACCTGCCGCTCGGACAATACATGGCAAAACATGCTTTCCTGCAGCAGACTTGGCAGGCAAGCGTTTTGGAGTGTTCTAAGAGGACCGAAGATCTTGTATCTCTGCCGGGATCTGAGTGGAGGGATCCTGGCTGAAACCCGGTAAAGGAGATGGCAGCTTATTTTAGCTGGCTATATTTCATTCAGTATTTGAACAATTTTTATAATAAAGCCCCTTGCAGTCATACCTATATATTAAAGTGAAAAAAGACATTCTCCAGGTGGAGTATGTCCGGGTTTCAAAGAAATTTCTCTTTGGCACTTTAGGGTTTATCTTACCATTTTTAAGGGCGCTTTGCAATAAAGTGCCCACCCTGGCAATTATGCCTCATGCTGAAGAAATTCCAATATATCCTGGAACAGCCCTTCACATTCGCCGCTGTGGCAGATCAGGTGCTTCGATTCTTTTAGAAAAATGAGCTTTTTGGACGATGCACCTATATTTTCATATAGGTACGTGGCACTGCGCGGCGGGACGACTCCGTCCACTTCTCCCTGGGCAATCAGGGTAGGGATCCGGATCTGATTAATGATCGGCCTTACAGAGGACACCAGCCTCCTGAACTGCAGCGTGGCTGCAATCGGGGTTTCCCTGATTTTCCGGTTATATCTCAGGAACATTTCATTCTTGAAAAGATTCCCTTTAACGGTGTCCTTTATCATTTCTCCTATATCCTTCACAAGCTGCTTCGGGTTCACATAATAGGCGGCCGCGCTTAAGAGGATCAGCTTTTTTACCGGATAGTGCACCGCCAGATAACTGGCAATGATCCCGCCCATGGAGAAACCGATCACATAGACTTCATCACACTTCTCCATCAGCTTCTGCAGCTCATCTTCAGCATGGCTTATCCACTTTTTATACTCAATGCCTTTCAGCTGCAGCCTGTCCCCATGTCCAGGCAGGGTAGGAACGGCAACCTCCCACGCAGTATGTTTCCTGAGATACTCCGTCAGCGGCTCGAGCTCAAACGGAGCACCTGTAAATCCATGTATACAAAGACAGCCGATCATGTCCCATCACCTTCGTCTGTATGATTTGCTCTCACAGTTCCTTTATTTTACACTTTGGCATGAGTATTATTCCAACAAAAATTATCCGCCCGGCAAAGGCAGGCATCATAAAAGAAAAGACTGCCTGAAAAATGGCAGCCTCCTTTGTTTGTATCTATCTTTCCCCAGTTTGTATAATCCTTTATGCTGTCATAAGTGCTGCCTTAAAGGCTGAACCAATGAATTCACCAATCCCGGGTGCTCTCCAGGAGCTTGTCTATCTCGAATTGGCCTATCGCATAAAATATATTCTCTTCTTGTAATTCACTGGTTTCATCGAGCAGCCGGTCAATATCCAGATAATGTGCTCTCATACGAAACCTCCTATGCCTCTTATATGCGCCTTTTTCAGGCCGGCTTTTCTATCTCTAGTATAACATTCTCTTCGGCAAATTGGATTATGGGGGTAGGCCGGATTTTTCATTTTATTTACCCTTTAAAAATTCTTTTAAACATTTATCTATCGGAGCACATATTTCATTTATCCACTTACCATCCTAGTAAGGGACTACAATAATGAGGTGAGGATCATGAACCAATCGCTGGGCTATCTGCGTGAACTGCTGTCCAATTACACGGACCGCTCTCATGAATGCCGGGAGCTGTACCTTAAGATCACTGACGATCTTTCAGAAGGAGATAATGCGTTTGTAAGCAGACTTACCGAGCAGGAAGCCGCTTTCCTGAACAGCATACTCCCCCCTGAAATCCAGCACGCCAAAGAAGAGCTGGATTACAAAAGAGCCAATAAGCTGAATGAAATCTATGAGCTTCTTACTTAGCCGGGAAAGGGATTGTTTCAAAGGATAGGCAAACCTTTTATTTGTTGTGTGAGGTATCTCCTGCTTTTAAGGGGGCTGTTGATACCCGTTCCAGGCACTTCGCTTTCCGCGGGGCGACGCTGAGCCTCCTCAGAGCAAGCTCTTGCGGGGTCTCAGCCTTGCCGCTATCTCCCGCAGGAGTCTACGTGCCTTGCACTCCAATCAACAGGTTTTCAAACTCTTTTTGCCTTTCTGCAATAATATTTTCAAAAAAGACGGCCTCCGCCGTTTTTTTATTTTCCCATTGAACCTCCCTCCCCTTTCATTTGTATAATAGATACAATGCAAGTAAGGGAGTGTCTTAAATGGGGACTGGATTCACCGTTTCAATGATTGTCACCGTATTGATCATGATCATTATCTTCTCTATCGCCATTCCGTTTCAGCGGAAATATATCGTCAAAGAAAATGGCAAGATCAATTTCCGCAAGTCGCCTGTCCTGCTCCGCTGGAATGTTTTCGATGGTCTCGCGATCGGAGTGGCCGCCTACAGCATCATCTGCATCCAGATTTTAAACTTTATGATCTCCGGAGGAAGCACAATCGAAAATCCTTTTGTCCAATTTTTCACAAACCAGGGCCAGGCTTGGGTGATTGTCGGGACCGCCTATCTCATTTCAAGACTGTCCATGGTCATCAAAGGGGTCAAGGAGCTTCAGCGGGATGACTGAGCATACCGGAAGAGCCAATCAATTTATGATAGCCTTCCAGGAAGGGAGTGAAGAGGCATTTGACCAGCTGTATCTTTCGCTTAAATCTCCCTTATATGCTTTTCTGTTCCGCTTCACGAAAGAAGAGCAGCTCAGCATCGATCTTGTTCAGGACGCTTTCCTGAAGCTCCACCAGTCAAAAGCAAGCTATGACCCAAAGAAGGCAGGCGTTAAAACCTTTCTTTTTCAAATCGCTTACCATTTAATGATCACCAAACTGAATAGGCGGAAAAAATGGCAGAAGCTGATGCCTTTCCTGCTCCCCTCATCTGAAGGGCAGATGGACCAGGCAGATAAGATGACGGTTCGGGAAGCCATCTCCAGCCTCCCTGAGGCACAGAGGGCAGTCATTATTTTAAGCTATTATCATGATATGCCTCAGTCAGAGATTGCAGAGGTTGTCGGCATCCCTGTCGGCACGGTGAAATCACGGCTCCATCATGCCATAAAAACATTGAAAGCTGTCCTGGAGGTGGATGAAATTGAACAAAGAAAAACCCAATGATGCAGAAGAATTATTAAAACAGGAACCGTTTTTAAAAATGCATCTGGATTCCTACCATGTAGATATACCGGAAATCCCCAGGAAAAAGAGCAGTTTCGACAGAATTCTCTCTTTTTTGGCATCACCTGCAGCCAATCCGCTTGAAAATTATATTAATAAAGGGGGAAGCTTAACCCTTCTGACCGCTTCCCCTATAGCTGTCGGCGCAGTATTGGCTATTGTTCAGCTCTTGCGTCTTTGACCCATATAGTAAGAACAAAAGCGCAAGCGCCTTGATCACCCTTAAGGAACGCAGACTAAGAACGCTACGTCCTGTGGCAGCGTCTGCATGAGCCCCATCCTGGGGGCCTCAAGACGAACCTCCCGGAAAGGCGTTCTTTGCCTTTTTGGGAGGTTTGGCTTGTGACCTCGGCGCAGCTGCTGGACGTTGATCAAGAATTGATATTTATCCACAAGACTTACAATTTATAAATTCCTATACAATAAAAAAATCCCTGTTTCATGTGAAACAGGGATTTTTTTCCTTATATCGACTTATCACTTCAGTGCTTCAGCTGCTTCTTCCAGCTTCATTCCCCTGGATCCTTTAAACAGCACAATTGTTTCTTCACTCGTCAGGCTCTGCAGCTTTTCGATTAATGGACCTTTCTCAGAAAAAGCAAAAACTCGTTCCTCTGAAAACGCCTCTTGTGCCCCTTCCGCGATAATGCTGCCGAGGGCTCCGAACGTTAACACATAATCAATCTTTTCCGGGTCGATCGCTTGGCCGATTTCGCGGTGAAATCTCACTTCATCATCTCCAAGCTCAAGCATATCAGCCAGCACAAGCACCTTTCTGCTATATCCTGAAAGCTCTGACACGAGATCGATTGCCGCCCTCATTGAAGTCGGGCTGGCATTATAGGCATCATTGATGATCTTTTCGCCTTTGCTTCCTTCCGAAAGCTCCATTCTCATCGCCGTCAGCTTCAAGGAAGCAAATCCTTCATTCATCTGCTCATAAGGAACGCCGAGGAAACGGGCAGCCTCCATGGCGCAGAGGGCATTCATAACATTGTGGACACCGAGCACCGGCAAATGATACTCCATATCTGAAAGATTCGTCTGGAAGACGCTCCCCTTCTCTTCCTGGTTGATCTTAACAGGATAGACGCTATTAGAAGAGCTTTGGCCGAACGAACGGATTTCTGCCGGGCCGCTGTAGCCGGCAAGCCTGTCTTTCAGGAGAGGCTCATCCCCATGATAGATGATCATTCCATCGTCCTTCAGCCCTTCAATGATTTCAAGCTTGGCCTTTGCAATGCCCGCTCTTGAGCCGAGATCTTGGAGATGTGATTCCCCAATATTGGTGATCATGACCACGTCCGGACGGGCGAGCTTTGTCAGGAACTCAATTTCCCCAAAGCCGCTCATCCCCATTTCAAGGACCGCAACCTCAGTATCTTCCTCCAAAGATAGCAAGGTAAGGGGCAGCCCAAGATGGTTATTATAATTCCCCTCTGTTTTTTGGACCTTGTATTTTAGAGACAGTAGACGGGCAGTCATATCCTTCACTGTCGTCTTTCCATTGCTGCCTGTTATCCCGGCCACCTTAATATCCAGCTCATTCCGGTACGCCTCTGACAGCTGCTGCACCGCCTTGAGCGTGTCCTCTACCACAAGGATCGGCAAATGGAGCGGCGGATTCGGAACATCCTTCTGCCAAAGTGCAGCTGCCGCCCCCTTTCGAAGGGCATCCTCTACATAACGGTGCCCATCGGTCTGTTCCCCCTTGAAAGGAACGAACAGGTTGCCGGGCTCCATTGTCCTTGAATTTATAGATACTCCCTTGATGCTGACATCAGAAAAAGCCGAGTGGTCATTTAAAACGGGGATCATCCCGGCAATCTTAGCGATTGTACGCTGAATCATCTGCTGCGCCTCCTAACTGATTCTATTAATAGAAAAGGGACACGGCCCACATAGCCGTGCCTCTGTCTAAAAGTTTACATTGTATGTTTGATGCTCTGTTTTTCCGTATGTCTTTCAATAGCCAGGTTTACCAGCCTTTCAATCAGCTGCGGATATTCGACGCCAGTATGCTTCCAAAGAAGCGGGAACATGCTGAACGGCGTAAAGCCAGGCATTGTATTGACCTCATTGATCATGACCTTGCCGTCACGTGTCAGGAAGAAGTCTGCCCTAACGAGCCCGGAGCAGTCAAGGGCCTTGAAAGCCCTGATCGACATCTCGTTCAGTGTGCTGTATTCCTCTTCTGTAATTTCAGCAGGAATGATCATGGCTGTATCGCCATCCTCATACTTGGCTTTATAATCATAGAAGTCTTTTTTCGGTACAATTTCGCCGGCCACCGAACATTCCGGCTCATCATTCCCAAGGACGCCGAGCTCAATCTCCCTGGCCGTTACGCCTTCCTCCACAATGATCTTCCGGTCAAACTGGAACGCTTCTTCAAATGCTGCTGCCAGCTCTTCCCGGTTTGAACACTTGCTGATCCCTACACTGGACCCAAGATTGGCCGGCTTGACAAAGCAAGGATAGCCAAGTTCATTTTCTACCTTCTCATAAGCTGTTTCCCCAGCCTTTTGCCATTCGCTGCGGACGAACCATACATAGTTGACCTGCGGCAGGCCAGCCTGGGCAAAGATATTCTTCATGATGACTTTATCCATGCCTGCAGATGAGGCAAGCACCCCATTGCCGACATAAGGAAGGTTAAGGAGCTCAAGCATCCCCTGAACCGTGCCGTCTTCACCATTTGGTCCGTGAAGAAGCGGGAAGATAACGTCAAAGCTGCTTTCTTCAGATGACTTGAACATTGCCGGAGCCAGGGCTGCAGGCGACACAGCCTCTCCCTGGGAGAATTCCAGCTGCTTGACGCTCTCTGCCGGCGCTTCAAGCATGGGGCCCTTCACCCATTCCCCTTCCTCGGTTATGTAAACAGGATATATATCAAATTTCTCCAAATCCAAGGCTTTAATGACAGCAAGGGCCGTCTGCATTGATACTTTATGCTCTGCGGATTTTCCGCCGTATAATAATCCAAGCTTCTTTTTCATCAAAAGGAACCCTCCATTTATTCAATCACATGTTTCATTTTACCACTCCAAAAGCGAAAAAGGCGTGATTGACTATTGTTATTTGCAGGAATTTTTTTCTTTCCCAGTCTGCCCTGCTTTCTATATATGTATGATTTCCTATGCCCATTTGCAACCCATTCCCCTTAAATCCTCCAGCCTCCCGGGTAACTGGTTCTAAGGAATTATTCTCAAATAGTTTATTAGATGCTATTATTTGAATTTATAGAATATTTTTACTTATTATTTTTAAAAATTTCCACTTAACAAGAAAGGTATACGACTGTATAATCCACGTTATACAAACAAATGTATTTTCAAGGAGGACAATGATGAAACGGCTAGGACTACTCCCCAGAATTATTCTTGCAATAGCTTTAGGCATTTTAATTGGTTCTTTTTCTCCAGAAGGAGCCATTAGGCTGTTCGCTACATTCAACAGCCTGTTCGGAAACTTTCTCGGCTTTGCCATCCCTTTAATCATCATCGGGTTCATCGCTCCCGGCATCGGGACAATGGGAAAGGGTGCCGGCAAGCTTCTCGGCATTACGACAGGGTTTGCTTATGCCTCTACCATCGCTGCGGGAACAGCCGCCTATTTTGCCGCTGTCAGCCTGTACCCTGCCCTGCTTAAGAATCAGAGCTTAAAAGAATTCGGAAATCCAGAGGAAGCGCTCGCTGCTCCCTTTTTCCAGGTGGACATGCCGCCGGTCATGGGCGTGATGACAGCACTTCTGCTTGCTTTTACAATCGGGCTTGGACTTGCCGGCCTGAAAAGCAATGCCCTGCAAAATGTGATGGATGATTTCCGCGGCATCATTGAAATGCTGATCGAAAAAATCATTATTCCTTTGCTGCCTTTCCATATCTTCGGAATTTTTGCCAATATGACGTACGGCGGACAAGTCGGAAGCATCATCAGTGTATTTGCAAAAGTATTTATCATGATTATTGCCCTTCATTTCTTATTCCTGTTTTTGCAGTACACTGCAGCAGGGGCTGCCGCCAGGAAGAATCCTTTCTACCTGCTGAAGTCAATGCTTCCTGCTTATTTCACTGCGCTCGGGACCCAGTCTTCTGCTTCTACAATCCCTGTGACACTGAAACAGGTCAAAAAGCTGGGCGCACGGGAGAAAACAGCAGATTTCGCTGTGCCGCTCCTGGCAACGATCCACTTATCCGGAAGCACTATCACACTAGTGAGCTGTTCCATTGCTGTTCTTATGCTGCAGGGTGAAGCAGTATCCTTCGGGCAGATGTTCCCGTTTATTATGATGCTCGGGATTACAATGATTGCCGCGCCGGGCGTTCCGGGGGGAGCTGTCATGGCTGCGCTCGGCCTGCTGGAATCTATGCTTGGCTTTAATGGGACAATGACTGCTTTGATGATTGCCCTCTATCTTGCCCAGGACAGCTTCGGCACTGCCTGCAACGTAACAGGTGACGGTGCCATCACAATCCTGGCAGACAAAGCAAGCGGAAAGAAAGCCGTTCCGCTCAAAAATGAAGCAAAAGCTGTTTAGTCTGAAAATACTTTTGACATCTCCTGGATAATCATCTAAACTGTTTCTAACATCCAGAAACAGTAACTAAATAGATGAGTTATGACAGGAATCAGTAGGGTTTGCTTCCCTGTTTGAAGAGAGCCGGTGTTTGGTGCGAACCGGTACAAAAGCGAACGTGAATTACCTCCTGGAACATTCTTTGTGAACCTTAGTAGCAAAGGACGGACGGTCCGTTATCCGAACGAGCGGAAGACAAATGTCTTCAACAAGGGTGGTACCGCGTGCAAAACCACGTCCCTTTTTACAGGGATGTGGTTTTTTTGTGCATTCAAAACTCATCAGGAAGTGCCGCAAACAAAAAACATAAGGAGGATATATCATGGAGAATTTTATAGAAAAGCTGAATCCCAACCAGGAAAAGGAGCTTGAAAGGCAATATCAGCTTTACACCAGCGGCACTCAGGATGTAGTGCCCCCTCAGGAGCTGAAAAATAAAATCGCCAAATCACTCTTTCTCGGCAATCCGCTGAAGGTGAAGCTCGGGCTTGATCCGTCCGCACCTGACGTCCACCTGGGCCATACGGTCGTATTGAATAAGCTGAAGCAATTCCAGGAAAATGGCCATACCATCCAGCTGATCATCGGCGACTTTACCGGAAAAATCGGCGATCCGACGGGGAAATCTGCAGCAAGAAAGCAGCTGACCGACGAAGAGGTAAAGCATAATGCGGAAACCTACTTCCAGCAATTCGGCAAAGTGCTTGATATGGGCAAGGCCGAGCTTCATTATAATTCCAAATGGCTGTCCTCCCTCCATCTCCAGGATGTCATCGAGCTGGCCGGCAAAATCACTGTGGCCCGCCTGCTCGAGCGGAATGATTTTTCTGAACGGCTTGGGGCAGGGAAGCCTATTTCCCTCCATGAGTTTTTCTACCCGCTCATGCAGGGCTATGATTCAGTAATGCTCGAAAGCGATATTGAACTCGGCGGCAATGACCAGCATTTCAATGTCCTCATGGGAAGGCATCTTCAGGAGCATTATGGCAAAGAAAAGCAGGTAGTAATCCTTGTCCCTCTTTTGGAAGGGCTCGATGGAACGGAGAAAATGTCAAAGTCCAAGAACAATTACATTGGGGTGGACGAAAAGCCGGAGGAAATGTACGGCAAAGCCATGTCGATTCCAGATGAGCTGATGGAGAAATACTTCAACCTTGCAACAAGCCTGCCTCTCGCTGAGAAGGCGACCATCCAGCAGAGACTTGAAGAAGGGGCGCTTCATCCCCGGGACGCTAAAATGCAGCTTGCCAGAACCATTGTCAGCATGTACCACGGACATGAAGCTGCCAGCAAGGCAGAATCCCATTTCAAAAGCGTGTTCCAGCAAGGCTCCATACCGGAAGACATGCCCGACCTTACATGGGTTGGCGGTGAAGGACCAGAGCTGCTGGAGCTGCTGATGTTTGCCGGCCTCTTTTCTTCCAAGAGCGAAGCAAGGCGGATGGTTCTAAACGGCGGTGTCAGGATGAATGGCGAAAAGGCTGAGGATATTAACATGAAGGTTTCTTTGCAGGCAGAGCTGATCCTGCAAGTTGGAAGGCGGAAATTCGTCAGGATTAAAAAGGCCTAAAATAAAGAAAGGGAAGACACCATTTAGGATGTCTTCCCTTTTTTTATATTAATGGCCGGAAAGCTTGGCGCCATCCTGTTTGTGGACAGCCAGCTTATCAACCAGATGCAGGCTCGGCTCGTTGAGTCCAATCAGCTGGACGCTTGTTCCATTTTCCCGGAGCTTCATCATAATTTTATCAATGGCAGCTACAGCAGAGTCATCCCAGACATGTGCTTCAGAAAGGTCGATGACTACTTCCTTCGCCGTTTCCTTTAAATCAAAACTGCCGGCAAAATCAGTGACAGAGGCGAAGAATAGCTGTCCTGTCACTTTATAGGTGCGTTTGCCTGCTTTTTCATCAAGGGCTGTTGACACCTTCACCTTTGAGATTTTGGCAACGAAGAATATCGCACTCAGGAGCACTCCCGCAAAGACGCCTTTAGACAGGTCATGGGTAAAGACAACCGTCACAACCGTTACGACCATTACAATCGAATCGGTGGCAGGAACCTTTGCCATATTGCGGAGAGAAGTCCAGTCAAATGTACCAATGGATACCATAATCATGACTCCGACTAGCGCAGCCATCGGAATCTGGACGACCAGGTCGCCGAGGACCAGAATCAGGAACATCAGGAACACACCTGCTGTTAAGGTAGATAACCTTCCTCGTCCCCCTGATTTACATTAATGACGGATTGGCCAATCATCGCACAGCCGGCCATCCCGCCGAAAAATCCGTTAATGATATTGGCAATCCCCTGCCCTCTGGCTTCACGGTTTTTGTTGCTTTCCGTGTCGGTCATATCATCGACGATGGAAGCAGTCAAAAGTGACTCAAGCAGGCCGACAATGGCCAGGCCGAGGGAATAAGGAAAAATAATCTTCAGTGTTTCCAGGTTCAGCGGGATATCCGGAATCAGGAAGACCGGAAGCTTTCTTGTCAGCTCTCCCATGTCTCCTACTGTCCGTACATCCGAACCTGTCGTTATCGCAATGATAGAAATGACAATAATGGCAACAAGCGGCGATGGGACAGCCTTTGTCATGCGCGGAAACAAATAAATGATGGCAAGCGCACCGGCTACCATGGCATACATGACCCATGTAGCATCAACAAACTGTTCAAGCTGTGCCATAAAAATCAAGATGGCGAGCGCATTCACAAATCCGATCATCACAGACCTTGGAATGAATTTCATAAACCTGGCCAGCTTAAAGACACCCAGCAGCAGCTGAATGATTCCGGTCAGGATGGTGGCAGCAAACAAGTACTGAAGCCCGTGGTCTGCAACAAGCGTAACCATCAGCAGGGCCATGGCCCCGGTTGCCGCTGAAATCATCCCCGGCCGTCCCCCGACAAATGCAATAATGACCGCAATGCAAAAAGAAGCATAGAGACCGACCATCGGGTCTACACCTGCAATAATGGAGAAAGCAATCGCCTCGGGAATGAGCGCAAGCGCTACGACAATCCCGGCCAGGATATCTCCTCTGACATTGCCAAACCATTGTTCTTTAATTGATAAACCTTTCAAATGAACACCCCTTAGTTTATTGGATTTATAGTGTGACTTTGAACTCTCATCAAAGTCCGGGCCGACAAAAACATAGAGTATCATACCATATTCCAGATAATTTACAAGAGCTGGTGTAAGCGCCGAATTAATGAGTTTCCCCCGTTTTTCTTCGATTTTCTTCGAAATACTTAACCGGATAAATCTTGCTCACGCAAAAAAATAAGCCCTCTAAAAAGAGGGCCAGGCATTTTTAGCCGATGGGTGTGCAAATCTCAATATAATGCCCATCCGGATCTTCCATATAAGCGACAGTCTGTCCCCAGGGCTTTTTCACCGGCTCCAGCAAAATGCGGACTCCCGCCTTGCGCGCCTTATCAATTGTCCCTTCCACATCCTCCGTCACAAAGCCAATCTCCATCGTCTGCTCTGTCCGGACCCCGGCCGGTACCGGAAGATCTGTCAGCTCCCGGACATTTTCCCGTGTGTTCATGGAGAGGATCGTGCTGCCTGTGTCATATTCTATGTAGGTGCCAAATTCATTTTTCAGCTCGAGACCGAGAAGTTCGCCATAAAACTGCTTCGTCTTTTCCAAATCTTCAACATATAAAATGATATAGCCCAGCTTCAAGTCCATACTAAGCTCCTTCCAGCGGGCCTGTCTTTTTCAGGCCGGCTTTTCTTTATTTTTTTGTGCTTTTATTATGAAGCGGTGCGAACGGACTTCCACATAGCCCGTCCGCTGGATTTCCACGTGCAGCTCCCTCAGCTTTTTTTCGTATCTCCCGGCAGTAAACCCTTCTATCTGCCAGGGAATAGCCTTCAAATAGTAGAGAATGGCACCGATATCATAGAATCTTGTATAAGGGTATGCTTCAAAAGATTCCATAATATGAAAGCCGGCAGCTTCAAGCTGATGAATGGCCTTCTCCAGGTTCCAGCCGGCATGTCCAAAGTCTTCTTTAGCGCCGAGCATACGGTTCAGCCCTAAGTTATCCGTTCCGCCAACCTGCTGGGTTATAAAGACCCCGCCGGGCTTCAGGATGCGGTTCACTTCCTGCGTATCATAAGACTCATGGCGGTTAATCACGAGATCAAACAAACGGTCACCAAAAGGCAGCACCGAATCATCTTTTACCTCATAAACCTCTATTCCCAGCGGCTTTAGACGTTCTGCTGCAATCTCTATATTTGGCCCGTACCCTTCTGTGGCAGCTGTATAAGACGGAAGCGGGGATAATAAGGAAAGAAACTCTCCTCCGCCGGTGCCCATATCCAGCATGGATGCCGCATTCAGCATCTCAGGCAGCACCAAGTTCGTATAATTCCAGGCCAGCGGCTCAGAGGCCATCCTCCCTGTTTCCGTCAGATAAGAGAAGTCCCATCCTGTAAATTTCTTCTCGGCTTGTTTTACTAAAAAATCAAAATATGCTCTGTTCATTCCGTCTCCTCCTGTCTATTGTTCATTAACTCGGCAAAATAGAAGGAAGGCGGTCCCCTTATCGGGTTGCTAACTGTCGGTTAACAGGTGGTACATAGGTTATGACTCCTTTTTTCTTATATTCTAGCATTTATGCAAGGTTTTTTTATAATTTTTTGAATTTTTTACGAGGTAAATTGGCAATAAATGTTATATGGAAAAATTATCACTATTTTTAGGCAGAATCCAGCCGATTTCAGGTAGAAAAAACAAGAATTCAGGTAGAATAACTCTGAAACCAGGTAGAATCAGCCGAAATAAAAGCAACAGCTCTATATTTTAGAGCTGCTGCCTCTGCTTAGCTGATCGTTTTTAAGCCAATTACACCGCCAATGATCATCCCAATAAATACAACCCGTTTCCAGTCCCGGGATTCACCGAAAAACAGCATGCCAAGCAGCACGCTTCCGGCTGCACCGATTCCTGTCCAGATTCCGTAGCCGGTGCCAATCGGAATCTCCAGCAGTGCCCGGGAAAGAAAATAAAAGCTGATAAAGCCTGATAACCCGGATAAGGTTGTATATTTTTTTCTGGTAAAGCCTTCTGACAGCTTCATGAAAATGACAAAACCTATTTCGCCGAAGCCCGCCAATACTAAATAAAACCATGACATGCCTACTCAGCCCCCTTTTCCGTCTCTTCATCTTTGGAGGTCATTTTCAGCCCGATGATGCCGCCGAGCAGCAGCGCCAGGAATAAAAGTTTCACAGCCCCGCCCGGCTCCCCGAGGAACATCATACTGACAATTACAGTCCCTGCCGCTCCAATCCCGGTGAATACTGCATAAGCTGTTCCGATCGGGATGGTCTTCATCGCATTGGAGAACAGCATAAAGCTGATGATGATCAATATAACCGTGATGACAGCGGGCAATGGCTTTGTGAACCCTTCTGAATACTTAAGCCCGAAAGCCCAGCCTATTTCGCATAATCCTGCTGCAAATAAATATACCCAAGGCATTGATGCTACCCCTCTTTCTTCATGATGATTCCGGCCAGGAAGATCCTCCATGCCGATTCTCTCCGTTTGTTGTATTCCTCCTGGCTGTAATAATGCTGTTCAACCAGAAGCCCGTCAATCAGGCAATAAAATGCAGCAGCCATTTCACCGCTTCCGGCCGCCGTGAACATCGACTCTTTTTTACCGTGCTCAAAGAGGCCCTGCAGCATGTCAGTGGAATGCTTTTCATATTCAAAAAATTCTTCTTTCAGCTTTGGGCCGAGATCAGCCGGCGGAAAGAATATCGCCCGTTTAAAAAACTGGATATTCTCATTTTCTTCCCTCAACTCGGTCAGTGCATCAAAAATCGCCTTAATCGTATCAAGAGCATTATCAGAGCTTTGATCTTCCATGGCTTCCTTAATTGTGAGCAGCTCCAAGGAAACCGTATCCCGGAAAACCGACAGGAACAGCTCTTCTTTTGAAGGAAAATGCGCATATAAAGAAGGGGTTTTAATGCCAACCGCCTTGGCGATGGCAGAGAGCGGCGTTCCCTCATATCCTTTTTCAGCAAAAAGCTTTAATGCTGCTTGTTTGATCTGCTGTGAAGTCATCCTTCCTCAGCCTCCCTAACTATCGTTAGTTAGAAGTATAACAAAATGAATCCCTGTATTCAATAGAGAAAATTGTTTCTGCTGCCTTTCCCGCATATCCATTAACCCTCTTTCTATACATGATGGCCTTCTTTTCCTGCCAGTCTTGCATCGATTAGCCTTCTTTCTATACATGACTACTTTCTTCTCTTAACAGTCTTGCATCGATTAACCCTCTTTCTATACATGACTCCCTTCTTTTCCTGCCAGTCATGCATCGATTAACCTTCTTTCTATACATGACTCCCTTCTTTTCTTACCACTCATGCATTGATTAACCTTCTTTCTATACATGACTCCCTTCTTTTCTTAACAGTCTTGCATCGATTAACCTTCTTTCTATATATGACCGCCTTCTTTTCCTGCCAATCATGCATCGATTAACCTTCTTTCTATACATGACTCCCTTCTTTTCTTAACAGTCTTGCATCGATTAACCTTCTTTCTATATATGACCGCCTTCTTTTCCTGCCAATCATGCATCGATTAACCTTCTTTCTATCTATACATGACTACCTTCTTTTCTTACCACTCATGCATTGATTAACCTTCTTTCTATACATGACTACTTTCTTTTCCTATCTGTCATGCATCGATTAACCTTCTTTCTATACATGACTCCCTTCTTTTCCTGCCAGTCTTGCATCGATTAACCTTCTTTCTATACATGACGGCCTTCTTTCCTGCCATTCATGCTTCGATTAGCTTCCTTTCTGTACATGACTTAAATTTCCACTAAAAAAAGCTGAGGGTCCTAGACTCTCAGCTGATTGCCGCCTGTACTTCCCACGCCTCGGCAAGCTCTACTTCACGGGTTTCTATGCCCAGTTTCTCCCCAAGAATGTCCAAGAGCCCTTTGCTAGCGGCCGCCCCATGAACCATATCCTCATCCACCTCATAAAGTACTACGGAAATAGATTGGAAATACCGCTCTTGTGATGATTCGCCTATCAGACTATCATGCAGACTAGACATAAAATAATCGTAGCTGGCCCTGCTCTCCCACAAACCGAAGATAACAGCATCGGCATCCCCTTCCGGTCTGGTCCAGCCGCCGAACTGCCGGATAAAACCGGGGACGTGCTTCAATGGCTCCCATCCCATTTGGGCGATGCTGAACTTTTCCCTGGAACCTGACTCAACTCCGCACCTGATAAATTTCACGAGCATTCAGCCTGGGGCTCCGATATGGGAAAGATCGCCGGCGAGTACAAGCTCGAGCACTCCGTCCCTGTATGTCATATGGGTGAGGCTTGTGCCATGAATGAATGGGGGCTCCCAGATTTCTTTGACTGTCACCTTATTGGCCAGCATGACCGCTGTTTTGATGACAACCGCGTGGGTGACGATCAGGATTTTCCCTGTGCTCCGGCTGTCCCCGAGCTCCTGCAGGAACCCGGCCAGCCTGGTTTTCACATCCAGAAAGGTTTCCCCCTCCGGGTTCTCAAACTTTTCCGCTCGTTCCAGTAATAGCCGTACTGTTCAGGAAAAAGCATTTTTATTTCGCCGCCTGTTTTTCCCTGCCACTGGCCAAGATGGATTTCCATCAGTCTTTCGTCCGTACGGATGGCCGCAGTGCTTCCGGCAAGCTTTTCGGCTGTCTGGATGGTTCGTGAGCTCGGGCTTGAGATGATTTCGTCAAATTGCATCTCCCGCAAATATTCCCCGAGCCTTTCAGCATCCTCCAGCCCCTTTTCAGTCAAATTTGAATCAAGCCTGCCCTGCATCCGCCCGGCTTTATTCCATTCTGTTTCCCCATGCCTTACAAAATATAAATCAAGCAAGTTTCATTCCTCCTCTAGTCGATCTCAAGCTGATGATGAAAGCTTCCCGCTTTAATCTTAATTACTCTCTCAAGCTCCTCAGGATAGGAGGCGATGAAGCAGCAGGAAGGCCCGCCTGATTTTAAGAGGTCCACGCCCTTGCAGGAAACTTTATCTCTAGTGAATTCCCTATTGGAAAAAAGCTGGTTCAGTTCATAACGTATTCCCTTCGAGCCGACAGGCAGTGTACGGATCCCATCCATCCTGCTGATTTCCTTAAATAGAGAAAGCGGTGCGATTGCCTCTTTTTTGCTCAGGACCTCCTCACCGACAAGCGGCAGCCCGATGACAGCCAGCTTCTCCCGGCCTGTGTAATAGGGAGGATCTTCAGGACGGCCTTTCTTTTTTCCGATAACGATCAGTCCGACTGCCGACTGGATGAGATCGAAATTGCTTTCTGTGCTTCCTGTGACAGTCAAGCCTTCAATCCCTGCTTCCTGTGCACCCTTCTCAATGCCCCCGGCAAGCGCATTCCAATGCTCGTCCCCTGTAAAATTGTGCAGGACGGCTGCAAATGGAACACCGCCGGCTGAAAGATTTTCCATGACAGCCGTACGAAAAGCAAAGTAAGCAACCGTTTCATACGGGACCTTTACATGGTCAGCCTCCTTCAGGCCAATGCCGCCGCTGTTGTCGCTGCTAATGACCAGGGTTTCCCCGTTTCCGCCCGGTATGTATAATACGTCCCTCATTCCGGCACATCCCCTTCCCTCAGCCTCTCACCAAGCACCCGGCTGATGCGCGGAACTGCCCAGAAAGCCAGCAAACCATTTAGAAGCGAGCCAACCAGAAGGGAAGGGACGATCGCGATATAAAAACCAGTCCCCATTAAAAAAAGGAACGGGAGCGGTGCTGCAAATGTGTTGCCTGCTGCAAAAATGACGAAAGCCGCCTTCCTCCGGCCGCTTCCCCACAGTTTTCCGTATACCCAAACCAGAACGGCCATTTCAGCTGCAACAAGAAAGTGAAGAGGCCCAAGCGGCATACCGCCGATAAGTGCAGACAGGAGGTGGCCGAGCCCGGCCACCACGCTGCCGGCCCCGCCCCCCAGCAGGGCAGCGGCAGCTAAGGCAGGAAAGGAATCGAGTGCCACACTCCCTATGACCGCCGGAATTTTGACAGCTGCCCCAATGGCTGAAAAAGCTATGAACAAGGCAGCCAGCATCATCTTTTTATTTTTCACAATCAGTTCTCCTTGCGCTTCCCGCCGCGGAAAACCTTCGCGCTCCGAACATATTCCACATCCTTCACTTGAAGGCGGAAATTGATCACCCTTGCCAGTGCGAAGAAATAATCCGAGAGGCGGTTCATATACTGCAGGCAAACTTCAGGAACCTTTTCTTCCGTTTTGATGAGCGTGACGATGAGCCGCTCTGCCCTTCTGGCAACCGTCCTTGCTATATGGATGGAAGCAGACGGCTTCGAACCGCCTGGAAGGATAAAGCGTTCGAGCTCCGGTGCTTCTTCAATGAATTCATCGATCCTGCTTTCCAGGTAATCGATGGCTTCCTGCCCAAGCTTCATTTCCCTTTTAGACGACACATTGGCCAGGTCTCCTCCGCAGTCAAACAGCTCATGCTGAATCTTTTCCAGATCTTCAAGTACATCCTTGAATATCCCTTCATCCAGCTCAGTCATGGCCTGTCCGACAAAGCAGTTCACCTCATCGACTGTGCCGTAGGCCTCAACCCGGACATCATCTTTGTCCACCCGGCCGCCAATGATGCTTGTCTGCCCTTTATCGCCTGTCCTTGTATAAATCCTCATTTTCATTTCCCCTATCTTTTATTTTAATCTCCGGCTGATGCCATACCAGATCAGATCTGCCCTTTCAGCAGCCTCAGCAGCATCCTGGAATATCCACCCGGAGGCATCCCGCCAATCCCGGTCTGCTTTTTCCATAGGTACAATCCCTTTTGTGATATCTGTTCCGATCAGTACCAGTTTTCTTTCCTGCACACCGGCTTCCCAGCGGAGCCAATCATCAAGCCGCTCCTTCCACAAGGCTCTTGCCTGATCCTTATCCATTCTCTTTATATCTTCGCGGATCCACCGTTCGATTCCTTCCATAATGACACAGTCTGTCGCTGCACCAGCACCTTCAGGAAAACAATCGCCCTTGTAGGCACTATGCCAGGAAGCCTTTTCTTCTGCATACTGCCTCTTCACCCAGGCAGCTTTCCCGTTGAAGCTTCCTCCAATAATAAAGTGCATCTTTCATCCCTCCTGAACCCATTGTTTTCCCAGACAAGTGTGATGGCGCCGGCATGCGGGACTTTCCACTCCCAGAATGGCCTTTCCTCTGGCGCAAGCCTGGTCAACAGCTGCCGGATCACCCCGCCGTGCGTGACGACAGCAGCTCTTGTTTCTTTATGCCGGATCAGGCTGGTCCTGATTTTTCCCCAGCCATGCATGACCCTTTCAGAAAACTGCCCATAATCCTCGCCTTCCGGTATCGGGGCAACAAAAGGATCATTGAGCCACGCCTGGTAGGCAGGGGCATTCTTCAGCTCTTCATAGACACTGCCTTCCCATCTGCCAAAATTCATTTCCCGCAGCTCCTTCAGCTCTCGGGCTTCCCCTCCGGGCAAAAGGCTGGCAGTTTCGAGGCAGCGTCCCAGATCGCTTGAAAAAATGAAGGGATACTCCGGGAGTGATTGTGCCCAGGCTTCAAACCGCTTCTTCTCTTCAGGGCACAAAGGAGAATCTGTCCAGCCGAGATAGGCATGCTGCTTGTTTTTTTCTGTCAGGACATGGCGAAATAATGTAACAGCCACAGTACCATCCATAAAAAGCATTCAGCTCCTTCTGCAGATGCACCAAGTACATCCCCTGTAATTCCGCCAAACCATTTAACCGACTTTACAGCAGCAAATGCGAGAAAGCCTGCTGCAGCCAAGAGCAGGATCGCCGCATGGACTGCAAGGCTTATATCCGCCACAGCATACACTAAGAACACCAGCAGCACTGCTGCCGGGTAAAAGGCCAGATCTGAGGAACTGGCAGCTTTTTGAAACAGTGCCCCCAGTCCTTCCGGCTTTGCCGGGCGCACCTGCATCAGGAGGACACCCATGATCTGCTTTCCGAGAAACGGAATCAGGGCAATGAGCCAATATGTCTCCGGCTCCCGCTGCAGCGCTATTTCATATATGAACAGAAAGCGCGCGGCAAGAAGCACAATGACCGAAAGAACACCGAACGCACCTGTACGGGGATCTTTCATGATTTCGAGCCGCTTCTCCCGATCCTGATAAGAGAAGAAGGCATCGCTTGCATCCATCCAGCCGTCCAGGTGGATTCCTCCTGTCAGGATGATCATCGCAAGCCATAGGGCAAATGCCGAGGCAAGCGGCGAAAACGGGGTCCATTCCAGGAACCCATACAGCACCAGGCTGTAAAAGAGTCCCTGAAGAAGCCCGAGGATTGGAAAAGTGATCACGGCCCTTTTCAAATGTGCTTTATCCATCGGAATCTGCATCGGCACCGGAATGCTTGTAAAAAATTGAATGTTGATCAGAAGCCCTTTAATGGTTTTCATGCTTTTTCATATCCTATTATTTCTTTGATTTTGTCCCACTGAAGATGCTGCCTTGCCTCATTGGCGAGTTTCTCAAAACGTTCGTCCTTCATGTCTCCGATCCGTACAGGCTCCTTTTGCGGCAGGCCTTTTTCCTTCCGGATGCTGCCAAGCCATCTGTTTCTGAAGCTGTCGTTATGAAAAACATGGTGCAGATAGGTACCGATTATTGTTCCGCCGCTATAGCCTTCCTCCCGGCCATCTTCCATTAAAAATAAACTCCTGCCTGTATCTATGCCCTTTTTGGCTGTTTGGCCAAGATGAATCTCATATCCTTCAACACTGCCGCTGCCAAACCCTGCAGATGGCATGTACGTACCCTTCACCTGGACGGTTATTTTTTCACTGAAAAAGGTCGTATCAGCCGCAATCAGGCACAGCCCCTTTTCTTTAAAGCCTTTCATACCGCTGTCGGTCCCTTCAGGATCATACAGCTGCTCCCCAAGCATCTGGTAGCCGCCGCATATACCGGCAATCCTGCCGCCTTCCCCAGCAAAACAGGCAATAGAACGGTCCAGGCCGGAAGATTTCAGAAACTGCAGATCATGGATCGTACTCTTTGTCCCGGGGATAATGACGGCATCCGGTTCTCCAAACTCCGCTGCATCCTTCACCCAGCGCACTGACACATCTTCCTCGTAGAAAAAAGGTTCAATATCACTGTAATTCGAAATATACGGCAGCCGGATCACGGCAATATCAATCCTTCCTCCAGCCCTTTTGTAAAAACCGCCCTCGAGGGAAAGGGAATCTTCTCCATCAATCATATGGTTTTCAAGATGGGGAAGAACGCCGAGAACAGGAATCCCTGTCCGCTCCTCCAGCCAGGAGATGCCGTCCGCAAACAAATCCGGGTCGCCCCTGAACTTATTGATGATCAAACCCTTCACCCGCAGCCTCTCTTCAGGCGTGAGCAGCTCAAGGGTGCCGATGATGCTTGCGAACACGCCTCCGCGGTCGATATCCGCTGCCAGGATGACGGGGATATCAGCAAGATCGGCCACCTTCATATTGACCAGCTCCCGATCCTTCAGGTTGAGTTCTACCGGACTCCCGGCACCCTCTGCAACAATGACATCAAAATCGGCTTCAAGCTTCTTCAATGATTCCTGGATCACAGCCAGGCCCTTTTCATAGAAATTCTCACGGTAGCTGCGGCCGGAATAGGTTTGAACAGCCTTTCCGAGCAGGACCACCTCTGAGCTCATATCAGATTTCGGCTTCAGCAGGATCGGGTTCATCCAGACTGTTGCTTCAGTCCTCGCCGCCTCTGCCTGAATGCCCTGTGCCCGGCCGATTTCCCTGCCGTCCGCCGTCGCATAGGAATTATTGGACATATTCTGAGACTTGAACGGCGCCACCCTGAGGCCTTCATTGGACAGCAGCCGGCAGAGAGCAGTAGCGATAAAGCTTTTCCCCACATCTGAAGCCGTTCCCTGTATCATGATGCCTTTCATGGTTTCCTTCCTTTCATAAGAAGCGGGATCCCCGCTTCCACAAGATAGGCCTGGACTGCCATCCCCACAATCCTCTGGTGGAGCTGTCCAAGCAGCCTGGCGTATATATGGGACACACTCCCTGCTTCAATCGGTTCATACTGGACTTCATTGCTGACAATAATTAATGCTCCCGCACTCTCATTCAGGGATTGGATATCAGCAAGGATCCGCTCCTTGACCGCTTCCTGGAATGCCGGACTCTCCCACCTGCTGCCTGTGCCGAATAATTCATTATTCAATAAAGTGGTCAGGCAGTCCAGAAGCAGCACATCCTGCTTTGTAAAAGCGGCAGCCAGCTCCCCTATTCCTGCAGGCTGTTCCCAGGTCCTCCAGCCGCTTCCGCTTTCATCCCGCTGCTTTTGATGCAGCAGGATCCGCTCGGCCATTTCTTCATCCGAGCTCTTCCCTGCCGCAATATAATGAAGACGGCCATTGGAGGCGGCTCGGGTCTCTGCTGTTTTTTCCGCAAAGGTGCTTTTGCCGCTGCGGACGCCGCCTGTGATGAATATCAGTCCTTCTGACCTGTCCATTCGTTGATCGCCTCCATCAGCTTTTGGTTATCTTTTGGCCCTTTGATGGCAAACCGCAGCCAGCGTCCCGATAGCCCATGAAAGTTATAGGTATGGCGGGGGACAAACCCTTTTTCAAGCAAAAAGTAAAACAGCTTTTCCTGATCACCAAGGTCCGGGTCACGGAGAAGATAGAAATTGGTTTTCGATTCGGACACGAGCAAGCCTTTATTCTTGTAAAAGCTAAAGAGCCTTCTTCTTTCTTTTTCCATATAAATCTGTGTTTCCTCTATGTATAGATCTTCATCCAGGCAAATCAGCCCTGCCTGCTGGGCAGCGGAGTTGATGCTCCAATGGTATTGAAAGCGGGCCATCCCCCTGATCAGCTCAGGGTCTGCCAGTGCATAGCCCAGCCGCAGGCCCGGGATGCTGAACATCTTCGTCATGCTCCGGAGCAGGATGAGGTTCCTGTATTCTGAAAGCAGCGGCACGAGAGGTTCATATTCCGGTAGAAAGTCATAAAATGCCTCATCTACGATGACGAGCGTTTCAGGGCATCCCTCTAATAATGAAATGATATCTTCACGGCCATAGTATCTGCCTGTCGGGTTGGCAGGATTGCAGAGAAACAGGGCATCAGCTATTTTGGCGTCTTCGCAGAGCCTCTTTGCATCAAGCTCCCAGCCCCCCTCATCCAGCTGAAAATAGCTGATTTCGCAATCATTCACCTCACAGGCCTGTTCATATTCAGAGAAAGCCGGCTGAACGATGATGACTTTTTTTCCGGCCAGAAGCCTCGCTGCAAGGCTAATCAGCTCAGAGGCACCGTTCCCGGCCAGTACATATTCCTTCCCGACACCTTCCTTTTGGGCAAGCCTTGCAGTCAGGTCTGCAGCAAAAGGATCAGGGTAAACCGGCAGATTCTCGAAAAATTGATGCCAGCCTGCCTTTAACCGTTCAGGCGGCCCCATAGGATTGATATTGGCACTATAGTCCAGCAGCTCCGATGGCTCCCCCAGCCCAAGTGCCTTAAATAAATGCTGCGGATTGGATCCATGTGACGGCCAATTCAAAGAGCATTCCCCCCAGCCATAAGAATAATAGAAATAATAAAGATGTCCTTTTCATAATCTCAATGACGGACAATATATGGCCTTTTTCCAGGATAACAATAGGGTCACCCATTCTTGCCCTGTCAGAAACGATCCCTTTATAGTAATTGATGCCCCCGAGCTGGACGCCCATCAAGGCTGCAGCTGCTGCTTCTCCCCAGCCGCTGTTCGGGCTCGGATGCTTCCTGCTGTCCCGGAGGAGAATGTCCCATGCTTCCTTAAAGCTGGAATGCTCCGGCTTTTTCCCAAGCAGCATCAGGAGGCCGGTCAGCCGGGCAGGAATGAAGTTCAGCAGATCATCGAGCCGGGCAGAGGCCCAGCCAAATTCAAGATATTTTTCATTCTTGTAGCCTGCCATGGAGTCGCAGGTATTGGCTGCACGGTACAGGAGAGCCAAAGGTGCTCCGCCGATAAGCGCCCAAAATAGAGGGGCAGTTATCCCGTCACTCGTATTTTCTGCAACCGTTTCCACCGTCCCTCTCACAATTTCCGGCTCTTCCAGCTTTTCTGTATCACGCCCGACAATATAGGAAAGCTTCAGGCGTGCTTCAGATATGTTTTCTCTATGAAGCGGATTATAGACCTCGAGCGCCGCTTGCTTCAGGCTTTTTTGTGCAATTGTGGTGGAAATGAGGATAGCTTCGATTATGATTCCTGCCAGCGGATGGATGTGATAGCCGGTGTATGTAATGGCACTTGCAGCAAGGAATACAGCACCAAGGACAGTCAGGACCATGATTACCCCTTTCACCTTCCGCTTTCCGCCGCGGTTCCATTTTTTATCCAAAAATAGAATAAATGACCCGATCCACCGGACTGGATGGGGCCATTTAGGCGGATCTCCAATAAGCAGATCCAGCAGAAACGCAAGGGTAAGGGCAGCCAGATGAAAAACAATCATGATGACACCCTCTTCCGGTATTTATGGAGCGCTTCAGCTGTACAGTCATATACTGCTCTGCTGATCAGCTTGCCAAGCGGTGTAATCGTTCCTGCGAACTCCAGCTTTTCCCCTGACTGGGCAGCAGCAATCAGGATGCTGTCTGTGCTTGTGCCTGTCGCCAGGGTGCCTGACACCTTATCCTCAATATGATGGTCATGAAGCACCTTTACCTTTGTTTCTGTGGCTGTCATGATGCTTTGAATGAAGGCTTCCTCCGTCAGGTTTCCGTTGATGAAGATCCATGTGTTGATCGTGCCTGGAGAAAATTCAAAGCTGTGCAGGCCGCTGCGGGAAGCGTCAACAGCATTCCCTGTTCCCGCGGTGACAACTGCGAGGAGAGAAAAGCCATCGGACTCATAGAGCCTATAGCTAGCGTCGGCCACCTGGACAGCTGTCATCATGCCGACCGTCTCGCCTGGCTCATAGCCGTTTTCCCGCAAATATTCTTTCATTTCTGCCCGGTGGTCGCTGCAGTCATAATGGTTCGGCACCTGGCGGTTAACAAACAGCCTGTGCCAGCCGACCCCTGCTCCTGCCACCCCGGAGGACATCGTCCGGAGCGGGAAAGGAGATTTCACAAGCACATGGTCTTTGTATACCTGGACATCTTCTTCGCCAATAGCGGCCGGTTCAGCACTCGGATCCCCTGGCAGGATCGCCATCTGCGGGGCAGGGACAGCAGGATGGGCATGCTTCATAATATCCGTCTGATAGACTGTGCGGATCCGGTCTTCGCGGAGCACCTCATTCGGGACATCTGCCGCGACTACCTTCCCGTTTTCCATTAAAAGCAGCCTGTCGCAATACAGTGCTGCAAGGTTCAGATCATGGAAAATGGAAACAACAGTCATCCCGCATTCCTTCGCCCATGTCCGCAGCAGGTCAAGCAGCTCTTTCTGGAAAGACAGATCAAGATGGTTGGTCGGCTCGTCCAGAAGCAGGATC
Source organism: Bacillus infantis (assembly GCF_050107595.1). GTDB lineage: Bacteria > Bacillota > Bacilli > Bacillales > Cytobacillaceae > Bacillus_AB > Bacillus_AB infantis_C. Next base: position 45,274 of record NZ_JBNILH010000014.1, on the reverse strand, counting down.
TCAGGCTCCTGGGCCAGCGCCTGGGCAAGGAATACCCGCTGCCTCTCCCCGCCGGACAGCTCGTGGATATAATGATCCTTGAACTCTGCGACCCGGGTCTGTTCCATCACGCGCTGGACGGTCTTTTCATCCTCTTCAGACCAGGTCTGGAACCATCCCTTCTGATGGGCATATCTGCCTAAAGAAACCGTTTCTTTGACTGTATAAGAAAAAGACTGTGATGAATGCTGCGGCAGCACCGCAATGACCTTTGCCAGCTCTTTCACAGAGAACTCCGTCAAAGGCCTGCCTTTGACAGAAATGCTCCCGCTCTTGTAGGAGAGGATGCCGCTCAGCATTTTTAAGAGAGTTGTCTTTCCGCTTCCATTTGGGCCCAGGATGCCGAACAGCTCCCCTTTTTCTACTGAAAAACTGACCTCTTTAATAATGCTTTCGTCTGCGTAGCCGCCGGTCAATCCTTGTATGCTCAGCATCAGACCGCCCTCCTATTTCTTCTTTTCAGCAAAATGAGTGCAAACACAGGCGCTCCGATGATGCTCGTAATGACGCCGATCGGCAGCTCTGTCGGCGAGATGACCGTCCGTGCGACCAGGTCGGCAAGAATCAGGAAGCCTGCGCCGGTCATCATCGACAAAGGCAGCAGATGGATATGGTCTGGCCCCCACAGCCGCCTTGTCAGATGCGGTATTACGAGGCCGACAAAGCCGATGGTGCCTGACACTGCGACGGCTGCGCCTGTTAAAATGGAACCCGCCACAAGGACCATCATTTTTCTTCTCTGCACATTTACACCCAGATGCTGGGCCCGTTCTTCTCCAAATGACATAGCATTCAGCTCTTTCGCATTCATCATTAACAGAAGGCTTCCTATTATGAAAAACGGCAGGATAATGCGGATATAGGCCCATCCCCTCATCGAAACGCTCCCCATGATCCAGCCGATGATCTGCCTGAGCTCTTCGCCAGTCAGGGCAATCATAAGCGAAATGAGCGCGCCCAGAAAGGAGCTGACAATGATCCCTGTCAGGATGATGGTCTCCACCTTCATGGCCCTGTCAATCCTTCTTGCAAAAAACAGCACGGCAAATATGGTTAAGAATGAAAATACCATACTGAGAATAGGAAGCGTAAACAGTCCGGCAAACGGGATAGATATTTGAAAAAACAGCACCAGCACAGCACCCACAGACGCACCGGATGAAACACCCAGCGTATAAGGATCTGCAAGCGGATTACGCAGCAGGCCCTGGAAGGCTGCCCCCGCAATAGCAAGGGAAGCTCCTACAAGCCCGGCAAGAATGACCCGAGGCAGGCGGATATTCATCACGATATTGCTGTGCATCGGGTCAACCGAGGCATCAAGCTGAATCGGCAGAAGCTTAGATCCAACTATATTAATGATAGAAGGAATCGGCACAGAGACTGTACCGATTGAAATCCCCACCAGCATGCACAGGACAAGGAAAGCGGCTGCAAGCACATAGGCTGACAGCTTATTTTTACTTAAATACGTCCGGATAGACAGCTTTGGCAAATTCCTCTACTCCTTCAGCAAGCCTTGGGCCGGAGCGGCTTACTGTATCTGAATCCACACTGAACACCTGCTTGTTTTTAACGGCATTTACATCTTGCCAGCCTTCACGGGCAAGCACCTCTGCAACGGCATCTTCATTCCGGTAGCCGGAAGTAGTAATGATTACGTCCGGATTTGCCTTGATGATCGCTTCAGGATCTACCTTTGGCCAGCCTTCTTCTTTTACAATATTCTCTGCATTAATCATCGTAAGCATTTCATCCATGAATGTATTTTTCCCAGGCGAATAAATCTCCGGCGCTGGAGACACCTCTACAAACACTTTCTTCTTTTCTGTTACAGCAGCAGCTTTTTCTTTGATTGCCTCTATCTTCTCTTTCATGCCGGCAATCACTTCTTCTGCTTCTTCCTTGGCGCCTGAAGCGGTTCCGATCATCTCGATCGATTCATATACCTGTTCAAAGCTCTGGGCATCATTGACAACCAGCACAGCGATGCCTGAATCTTTCAGCTGCTGCAATCCTGCTGTTGAATTATACGCGCTTGAAGCGTGTGCAAGAACCAGGTCCGGGCCAAGGGAGATGATTTTTTCAACATTGAATTCCATTGCGCCGATCTTTTCTTTATCTGCTGTTTCTTCCGGATAATTATCATAATCAGATACCCCAACAACTTCTTCTCCCAAACCGAGTGCAAACGCAGTTTCCGTGTTGCTTGGGATCAGGGAAACAATCTTCTCCGGCTTTTCTTCAATGACAACTTCTTCACCGGCGGCATCTGTGATTGTAACCGGAAATTCAGCCTTTTCTGTTTCTGTCTCTGTCTGTTCAGTGCTGCTGCCATTGTCCTTTTCAGGCTCTGCCCCTGAATCGCCGCAGCCTGACAGAATACCCGCTGCCAAAAGCATGCTGAATAATAATGAATAAAGCTTTTTCATGGTAAATCCCCCTGTAGAATAAGTGTCGTAAAATTCATGCTGCAAAGATCTTATGCCCAAAACGGGACCAGCATCCTTCGGAACCAAAAAAAGCATCCCCAATAAACATGGAGATGCTTTGCACGGCGTGCGCAGATTCAAAATAAAAGATTCCAAAAGGCTGCCGTACACCTCCCTATCCTCGTAGGTTTATGGGTGCATAAGAATCAGGCAGGTCTCCTGGCTCATGGTCAATGCTTGCTGCGCCTTCCCATACATCCTGTACAGTGGCTTCTGCAGCTTGCTCCCATTTACAGTGGCGGGACCGCGTTGGAATGGCACCAACTTCCCTTTTAAGTCTTTCAAAGAAAAACACCTGTTTCTGCATATGTATGAAATTTTCCGCTATCGCCATTATACACTATTTTTTCTTGAAAACTAGCAGAAAAGGGCCTTCCGGAAGAAGACCAGGCGGGCCCTTTTTGCTAGACGGTCGGCCTGCTGCTTCTTGCCGGCCGCCTGCTCTTCAATCCTGCCATCGAGACAGCGGCAGCGCCAAGCGCGAAGAGGATGAAGACTCCTCCTGCCGAAGCGTTCCACTCGACTGAAGCCTGTTCAATTACTATGCCCCCGATCAGAGACCCAAAGGCAATCCCAAAGTGCAGAGCTGAGTTATTCAAGCTTTGCTGGATATCCGATGTTTCCGGCGAAGACTCTATCAAATAGCTTTGCAATGCCGGTGTAATTGCCCAGCTCAGCATGCTCCAGATAATCATGACCGCAATGAAAAGCGGAAGGGAAAAAGCAGTATGCGGAATTGAAAACAGTGCAGCCGCAAACAGTATGATAATGGCCAGGATTGTCGGTTTTGTCCCGAAGCGGTCGGCAAGATATCCGCCTGCACCGCCGCCGGCGACCGCTGCAATGCCGAACAGCAGATACATGATGCTTACCCAGTTTCCGTCCATGCCGAGTACTGTTTTGAGAAAAGGTGTCAAATATCCATACAGCGTCAGGTGCCCTGCTAAGAATAAGAACGATGCCAGCTGGGCGAATAAAATCTTCCGGTTCTTCAGGGCAGCGAACATCTGCCTGATGGATATGGCAGCTTTCGGTTCAATACGGTCCATGAAAAAGTACACCCCTGCTATCGACAAACAAGTCAGGACTGCAATCAGCAGGAACGGCGCCCTCCAGCCAAATTCATTTCCAAGCATAAGCCCCGCAGGGATCCCAAGAACAAGGGAAGCGCTCACACCCATAAACACAATGCCGATCGCCCGCGCACGGTATTTTTCCTGCACGATATTCGATGCAATCGTGATGCACAGCACAACAAGCAAAGATCCGCTTGCCGCGGATATGACCCTTGCGAGAAAAAGAATACTATAACTGGGACTCAGGAAAGCCAGGATATTTCCTGCCAGGAAAACGAGCAAGGCCATGAGCGTCAGCTTCTTCCTTTCCACAGCTCCGGTCGCTGTCAGCAGAATCGGGGCTGCGACAGCATATACAATCGAGAAGACACTGATCAAAAGTCCGGCCTTTCCGATGCTGACATGAAGATCGGCCGCAACCAGATCAATGATCCCTCCTATAATAAGCTCGACCATCCCCACTACAAAGGAAACGATCGTCAAAAGATACACACGTTTATCCATTTTATACACCTCTCAATTAGTTACCACCACAATGGTAACTTTTTATAGAGCGTGGTGCAAGTGTTATTTTTCCCAGTGCGATTTGGCGGAAAAGATATGCTATTATTAAGGAAAACTGACTCAGGAGTCCAATTATGCTGCAGCAATTCGGATTTACCCAATATGAAAGCCAAATTTATCAGGCGCTTATTTCCGCGGACCAGCCGCTGGATGCCACAGGAATCGTCAAGCTCTCTGCCGTCCCCCGCTCAAAGGTATATGAAGTGCTTCACCGCCTGGCTGAGAAGGGAATCATCCTTGAAACGACGGTAGAAAAAAAGCGTTTGTACACCGCTCTTCCCGTAGAATCGGTGATCAGCAGGCTGAAAGCAGATTTCGAAACCAGCGTCCAGGAGCTGCGGGAGGCAGCCGTCAAAAAACCTGTCGCGGATGACCGGGTGTGGACCTTGAAGGATAATCACTCCATCCTCTCCCTGCTGGAGGAAATGCTCGGCAGGGCGGAAAGAACAATCATCATCTCTGCCTGGGGTGATGATCTGCAGAAGTACACGGAGGTGCTTGAACAAAAGCATGAAGATGGCGTCAACATCCATGTCCACTCTATCGGAAATATCGAAACAAGCCTTCCGTCCGTCTCGGTCCTCATTCCGGACAAGCATCACGAAACACTCGAAAGAAGCAGGATTGCCATCATCGACGAAGAAGAAATGCTGTTCGCCGGCATGGAAGCCGGCAAATGGAATGCCATTACGACCCGTTCAAGGCCGCTCGTGAAATTCTTTGCTGAGTTCTTCTATCATGATGTCGCCCTTACCGAAATTACACAGAAATATAAAGATACGATCATGGAGGATAAAGCGATCCGGGATGTTCTTTTGAATTTGCGTTATTAAGGCAAGGCGGGGCGGAATGCCGGAGCGGGTATTTTCGGTTAACGGGGGGATTTGAGGTGCAGAAGAGTGAACGGACACTGGCACCCTCTATTTAGCTAAGGCTCTTTTAGAGGGTCTTAGTCGGGCTCAATAGCACCCTCTGTTTCACAAAAACTCCTCTAGAGGGCCTTAGTCGCGCTCACTAGCACCCTCTGTTTTGATAAAACTCCTCTAGAGGGTCTTAGTCAGGCTCACTAGCACCCTCTGTTTTGATAAAACTCTTCTAGAGGGCCTTAGTCGGGCTTACTGGCACCCTCTGTTTCACAAAAACTCTTTTAGAGGGTCTTATTCTGCTCACTGGCACCCTCTATTCATCAAAAAAGATTCCACCAAAAAACAAAAGCCCGGCACTTCTGCCGGGCTTTCCTCATCTCGCATACAGCTTCCACTCTCGTGTTTTTTTATCAAAAACGAGTTTGGCTTCGCATTTTTCTTTTGCGATGCTTTCGTATTCTTCGTACATGTCGTCCATATTGGCAAAATCGCCGATCACCCAGATGGGGATCTCAATCCGCGTACGGTTTTGATCGGTCTGTTTGATGGAGATAACCGCACCTTCTCTCATCATATCCTTCATGTAGGAAATCGCCTCTTGCGGCACCGGCGGGAAGGAACCTTTCTTCCGCAGGCCGAGGAGTGATTTTTCCGGCTTGATTTCGCTCAGCTTTTCGGGAATCAGCTGGCTCAGCAGGCGGTAAAAATCAGCCATGTCCCGGTAATAGGTCTTGTTATACCAGCCGTCATCATGGGCCAGATAAACAAAGCGGTTGCCAAGATAGTTATAAAATGGCGCTTTCAGGTGCTCCTTTAGATGTCCCAGATACAATAGTTCTGCAATGGTCTGGCCTGGAAGCTCGTTCAGCCCATCAAGCTCCTCGAAATCGATCCAGCAGAAATCCCCATAATTATAGACTTCATCAGAAAGCAGCTTATTCATCTTTTCATACGGAACATACTCCAGGAGCGTATGCCGGTTGAATTCCCCATCATCAAATCCGTGCTTCAGCAGCAGGATATTTGCCATTACATCTGACAGTGAACGGGCAAACTCCTCAAATTCAATGCCGTATGAAAGAACATAATTTTCCTGTTCATTTAAGTGGACATATATGAGATCACGCGAGCTGTTATGATTCTTTTTCAATAGCAGAACCTCCGAATAAAAATAAAAAAGATGATTTCTGAGCCGATGGAGCGCGGGGCTGAACAGTTGTCGAAGTTTTTAAGCATCTTCTGATCTATAAAAGTGCACAGCCTTTCTTCACGCTTCAGCTGCCATGCCCGTCCGGATACAATATCCCTATTTTAGCAAAAAACATTGAAAATTTCTTAGTTTTAATAAAAATATAAATCAGTGGTCTTTTTCCAATTTATGGTGGACTGTACAATGCAAGAATAACGGTACTCTCTCATTTGCCAATAAAGCATCAGCAGATAGAGCAGAAAAGCCGAATCATCATAAATACTCTATTTAAGTTGAAAAATTCCCCTTTTAAGGAAACAATATACCTGCCGAAAACGTCTATACTATTAAACACTTTACTTGTTCAAAAAATGAAACCGGACTTTCGCCAGAATCCACTTGCCCCCCTGCAGAAGGGCGGCTTATATAAACAATGGCCAAACTGAAATGAAACAGGGTGTATTTTATAATGGATCGTTCACTTAAGCCTTCCGACCGCTTTGACTGGACGCTGAGCTTTCTGCTGATGTTATTTGCCATAGTCAGCTGTACAGCGATTTACAGTGCTCAAACCTTGCAGCAATATGATAAAAATTTCTTGCTTATGCAGATCTTCTGGTATGGTGTCGGCACTTTCATCGCTGGTGTGACCATGTATTTCGACAGCGACCAGTTCAGGAAGCTTTCCTGGATTCTTTATGCTTTCGGCATCCTCCTGCTTGTGGCGCTTGCCCTCGCTCCAGGCACAATTGCCCCCGAAATTAAAGGAGCAAAAAGCTGGTTTGTCATCCCCCATGTCGGTTCGATACAGCCATCCGAATTTGTTAAGGTATTCCTGATCATGGCGCTCAGCAAGATGATCGCCTCTCACCACGAGAAATTCATCCAGAAAACACTGAAGACCGATTTTTATCTTTTGATCAAGATTGGCGCTGTGACCGCTTTGCCGCTCGGCCTCATCCTTGTCGAGGATTTGGGGACCGCCCTCGTCATCATTGCCATCATGCTCGGGATCATCTTTGTTTCCGGGATCTCATGGAAGATTCTGCTGCCCATTTACAGCGCAGGCATCGGTTTTGCCGCCAGTGTCCTTTACCTGGTCATTTGGGCACCAAGTATCATCGAGAAATATCTTAAGGTCGACCCTTACCAGTTTGACCGGATCTATTCGTGGCTCGATCCTGAGAGCTATAGGCAGTCTGCCGGCCTCCAGCTCCTGCGCTCGCTCCAGGCGATTGGCTCCGGCCTTATTACCGGAAAAGGAGTCGGCGACAGGCAGGTCAATATTCCTGATAATCATTCCGATTTCATCTTCAGCGTTATCGGAGAGGAATATGGGTTCCTTGGAGCAAGCGTCGTCATCAGCCTTTTTTTCCTCTTAATCTATCATTTAACCAAGACGGCCATGGAAACCAAGGATCCCTATAATACTTATATTTGTACAGGGATCATCAGTATGATCACCTTTCATGTGTTCCAGAACATCGGCATGACCATACAGCTGCTGCCGATCACAGGGATACCGCTTCCCTTCATCAGCTATGGCGGAAGCTCGCTGATGGGAAATATGTTTGCGATGGGCTTGATCTTCAGCATCCGCTTCCATCATAAAACCTATATGTTTTCATCCGATTCACAATAATCTTGCAATTTTTATACAATAGGATATAATACGTGTAATATTCAACGCAGCGATATAGTCAATCAATGATGAAGAGAGTAGTAAAGGGCCGTCCCCTGAAGCGATGCAGGGATGGTGAAAGCCTGCAGGGACCCTTTTATGAAGCGCACTTCGGAGATGCCGGGCCGAAAGTCAAAGTAGGTCCTGCCGGGGCAATCCCCCGTTATCATGTCAAGAGGTCCTATGGACAATCAGAGTGGCACCGCGGGTATAACAGGCTCGTCTCTTTTATAAGAGGCGGGCTTTTTTGTGTTCAATTAAATCAACAAGAAGGAGAAAGATCCCATGATCAAACTGAAAGCAATCTTTACTGAAGCGCTTTGGGAACTGTTTGAAGACCGGCTTACAGCTGCTGAGCTTGCCGGCTTGATTGAAGTGCCAAAGAATACGGCGCACGGCGACCTGGCATTTCCCTGCTTCACCCTTGCCAAAAAAATGAAGCAGGCCCCGGCAGTAATCGCTGCTGAAGCCGCCGGAAAGCTGCAGCACAGCCTCATTGACCAGGCAGAAGCACACGGCCCGTACCTGAATATTTTCTTCTCGAAGGAGAAAGTTGGCTTGGAGATCCTGCAGTCCCTTCTTGAAGCCGGCTCCCTATACGGCAATAGCAGCGCAGGCACAGGAAAGACTATCACTATTGATTTCTCAGCCCCCAATATTGCCAAGCCGTTTTCAATGGGCCATCTGCGTTCAACAGTCATCGGAAACAGCATCAGCCTGATTGCTGAAAAATGCGGCTATGAAGTCATCAGGATCAACCATCTCGGCGATTGGGGAACCCAATTCGGCAAGCTGATTACCGCCTATAAGAAATGGGGCAGTCCCGGCACTGTAAAAGAAAAGCCGATTGCCGAGCTGTTTAAGCTTTACATCCGTTTCCATGAGGAGGCAGAGAAAGATCCTGGCCTCGAAGACGAAGCGCGCCGCTGGTTCAGGGAGCTTGAACAGGGTAATGAAGAGGCTATTGCGCTATGGAGCTGGTTCAGGGAGGAATCATTGAAAGAGTTCAACCGGATATATGATCTTTTGGGCATCTCTTTTGATTCCTATTACGGAGAGGCCTTTTATAACGATAAAATGGATAAAGCCGTAGAGCTCCTCCAGTCCCAAAATCTCCTCATCCAATCCCATGGAGCAGAGGTGGTTCCCTTGGAAGAATACGGCCTCCCTCCCTGCCTGATCAAGAAATCGGATGGAGCCACCCTGTATGCAACCCGCGACCTGGCAGCTGCGATTTTCCGGCAGGAAACTTATCACTTTTCCGAAAGCCTGTATATCGTCGGCCAGGAGCAGTCAGTTCACTTCAGGCAGCTGAAGCTGGTTCTGAATAAGCTTGGCTTCCAGTGGGCAGATGATATGCATCATATTCCTTTCGGCCTTTACCTGAAAGACGGAAAGAAAATGTCGACGCGAAAAGGAAGAGTCGTCCTGCTCGAAGATGTTTTGAAAGAAGCGGTCGATCTGGCCTATCAAAATATCTGCCGTAAAAATCCTTCGCATGACCAGAAGGAAGAAACTGCTGCCGCTGTCGGCATCGGCGCTGTCCTTTTTCACGATTTAAAAAACGACCGCCTCAACCATATCGAATTCTCATTAGACGAGATGCTCACCTTTGAAGGTGAAACCGGCCCTTATATCCAGTACACAAATGCCAGGGCACACTCCATCCTTCAAAAGGCCGGGACAGCCGGCAAAATGGAGCATGGGCTCAGCGATCCATACAGCTGGGACCTGCTCAAGCAGCTCAGCCTTTTTCCCGGGAAGATTGAAGAAGCCCAAAAGCATTATTCGCCTTCAGTGATCGCCAAATATATCATCAATGTGGCCCAAAGCTTTAATAAATATTATGGGCAGATCCGGATACTGGATGATACGCCGGGGCTTGAGACAAGACTAAGCCTTGTCCGGGCTGCTTCTCTTGTCATGGAGGAAGGACTGAGGCTGCTTGGGATTGCGGCGCCAAAGAAAATGTAAAAAAGAGGAGGGCAAAACGCCCTCCCCCCTCCCGCTTTTATGCTTCTGCTTCCTTCTTCCTGATGATCTTCGACAGGGACAGGAAAAAGAAATAAGCAATAAATAGGCTTAGCAGGATAATTCCGATCAGATTGTGATGGACCAGCTTGAAAACGACGCTTAGGAGAGTCGCGATATACAACCCTGAAAGCAGCAGGCTGATGTCCTTATTTTTATAAAAATTGGTCAGCCATGCGCCAGCCTGTGATCCGACAAGGCCGCCGGCAACTAGCAGGATGGCAGTCAGATAGCTGATCTCCACAGCAGATGCATACGACAGGAATCCAGTGCTTACAATCAGCAGGACAGCAAACAGGCTTGTCCCTACTGCCTTTCTCGGCTGCAGTCCCAGGAAAGCAATCGACAGGGGAACCATGATAAATCCTCCCCCAACACCTAAAGCTGCCGAAACAAAACCGCCTGAAAATCCAATCAGCAGCATTCGCGCAAGGGATGGTTTGCCCTCATGGGACTGTTCATTCGACTTTTTGCCCTGACGAAACATGGTGAACGCGAAATAGGAAAGCAAAACAATATAGCATGCCGGTATAACGGTTGCATCAAGCCCCTTTTCACTCAGTAACAGCACCAGCGGTTTGGCGGCCTGGGTGGCAAGCATACCGCTCACCCCAAGTATTGCCCCTTCCTTCCATAGTATATTTTTCAGACGGAAATGGGCGCCGATCCCTGACAAAGAAGTGCCAATCGAGAAAAAAAGACTGGTAGCAATCGCTTCAAGGGGGCCAAACCCGATCAATAGCAGTACAGGCGTCAGGATGAATCCTCCTCCTACTCCGAAGAAGCCGGACAGGACGCTGATCACTCCGCCCAGCAATAAGAAAAGTAAATATTCCATATAAAAACTCCTTTGGTTATCTCTATACCCATTGTAACTGATTTCATCACCCTCTGCCCTTTACCTTGTATTACAATGTACATTGAAGTACAATGTATACAAATGAACCTGGGGGTACACTTCGTGGATAAAGAACTTTTAAAAGGAAGCATTGATATACTTTTATTATCCCTTCTTTCTGAAAAAGACAGCTATGGATATGAAATGACAAAGGAAATCCGCAAAAAAAGCGATGAAGCATACAGCATGAATGAAGGAACTCTGTATCCGGCTCTCAAGCGGCTGGAAGCAAAAGGTTTTATCACCTCTTACTGGCATCAGGAACTTGAAGCCAGCAGGAGGAAGTATTATAGCATTACCGAAGACGGCCGCAAAGAATTGCACAAAAAGCTCAAAAACTGGAACAAAATCAGCGATTTAATCCACAAATTTTCGGAGGGCTACTCATGAAGAATATCGGCCAATATATTGATCATATCGTTGATGATCTGCCAATGGAAAATGCTGAACGGGAAGAGCTGAGGCTGGAAATGACTTCCCATCTTGAAGAGCATGCCAAAGAGCTGATGGCCTTCGGCTGGTCCGAAGAGGATGCAGCCGGGGAAGCAATCAGATGCTTCGGGAATGAGAAAAGAATCAGCTCAGAGCTGAAGAAAGCCGTTTTTCCTTTTTATAAAATTGTCAGGTTCCTCTTCAGCACGATTTTTTTGACGGCTGCCCTTCATCTCCTATCATACGAGGCTATGGTGTATTATAATCCGCAGTATGAATTCGGCCTGGAACCCGGCTACCTTTTTACCACTTATATGCTTGTGTTCTTCCTTGCAGGGATCGCAGAGGTATTGTATGAAGCTGTGTCACAGGCTTATAAAGTGAAGTGGCTGCAGAGCCCCTGGGTGGTCATCCTCGTCCCGGCTGCTTTTATCTCGGGTTTGACATCGCTTGACTGGTTCAAGCAGCCTGAAAGATACCAGAACGGGCTCTGGCTTGACCTTTTCGCCATCCTTATCGGGGCATTTATCTATCTTCTTGCCAGGCAGCTGTATACCCTATTATTCTTATCCGGAAAAAGACAAATCGGATCAGCCGGCCAGCGATAAAGCCCCCCTTGCCTTTTATGAAAATTAATGTAATTATCGGACTCCTGCATGACTTGGCAGACAGTAAATGATATACTTCTCCTGTGCTGTCCTTCAGCTCTGTACAAGGGGCTTGAGGATATTTAACGAAGCTGCTAAAGGAGATCCGTTATGTCAGAACTGATTCACACGATTGAAGAATGGCTTATGGAGTATGGTATCTTTGGATTGTTTTTTGTATCCTTTGCCGACTCATCCTTCTTCCCTATCCCTCCGGATGTACTATTAATCCCAATGGGCATTTCCAATCCGGACCGCGTCATCTGGTATGCGTTCATTACAACCGTGGCATCCGTCCTGGGCGCCATTCTCGGATGGATCATTGGAAAAAAACTGGGCCGCCCTGTTTTGCGGTTCATCATCTCTGAAGAAAGAATCCAGAAAGTCGAGAACTATTTCAATAAATACGGGCCAGTAGCCATCCTTATCGCAGGCTTTACCCCAATTCCTTATAAAGTGTTTACCATCTTCGCCGGCATTACAACAGTGCGGCTCCGGACCCTTATCATCTGGTCCATCATAGGCAGAGGCGCCCGCTTCTTTCTTGAAGCTGCCCTTATTATGGTGCTTGGCGCCCAGGCGCGGCCATTCATTGAAGAGAACTTCGGGATGCTTACACTCATAGGCGGAGCCCTGATCGTCATCGTGTATATCATCTATCTGGTTATGCGCAAAAAGAAAAAAACTGTCTGATCGAAAACGGCCCTTGAATGGCCGTTTTTTTATAATCAATACTTATTTATAATAATTATAAATAAGTATTGATTATAAATTAATATTTGATATAATATAACTACAGACAAAACGAGGAGGAATATTTATGACTTTAACAAACAGCCTGAATAAACAAATTGCCAACTGGAGCGTCCTTTACACAAAACTGCACCGTTTTCACTGGTTTGTAAAAGGACCTGCATTTTTCACCCTGCACGGGAAATTTGAAGAGCTTTACAATGAAGCGGCAGCGAATGTGGATACAATCGCGGAACGGGCATTGGCAGCAGGAAGCAGGCCAATTGCCACAATGAGCGAGTTCCTTGAACATGCGTCTATCAAGGATAACGGCAGTGAAGAAACAGCAGAAGAAATGGTCGCTGCCCTTATATCAGACTACAGCACGATCAGCACAGAACTAAAAGAATTGGCAGGACTCGCTGAGGAAGAAAACGACCCGGTCACAGAAGACCTTGCTATCGGACTGATTGAAGATCTGGAAAAGAAAATCTGGATGCTGAAAGCTTTCATAGCATAATTAAAGAGCCCGGCGGCTCTTTTTTTGTATACTCCAATAAGAAAATAAAGGAGTTCTTGTTTTTATGGGGAATATTTATGACAGGAAATCCTTTGTAAAGGCAGGAACAAAATAAATGCAGAAAAATTCAATGGTGCTCGACATTCTTTTTTATGTTGTGCTCCCTCTTGTTGTTTGGAATTACGGCCGGGATGTGCTCGGCGATTATTTGGCGATGATCCTGTCATCCGTGCCTGGCATCATCTATACACTGTACCGCTTCTTCCAGCTGAAGAAAGTCAATTTATTCGGCCTCTTCCTTCTCTCGAACCTGGTGATCGGCACCATGATCGATGTAATTGCCGGGTCAGCCCTCCAGCTTTTATGGAATAATGTCATTTATTCTTATGTGCTGGGCTGCCTGTTTTTGTTGACAATTGTGCTGAAAAAGCCAGTCTTCCTCTATTTCACTCTGGATTTTATGGAATTACAGGGAAAAGACAGAGGCAGCATGAAGGAAGTTTTCTTTAAAAGCAAAACCTTGATGATCTTCAGTCTGATCACGGCGGGCTTTGCTCTGAAGTTCATTCTTCTCGCCTCCATTAAGGTCTGGCTCATTGGAAAATACGGCGTCGATGCCTTTGACCAGGGAATCGTTCTGAGGCAGATTTTGAACTGGGGCTTTACCATTGTATCGGCAGGCGGTTTTTATTTTATCCTGAAAGAAATCGGAGCGCTGAACGAGCATTCTGATACACCCATAAGCCAGGACAGCCCTTAGAGCTGCCCTGGCTTTATCATTTGCACATGTGCCTGATGGACGCGGATCTGGCAGGGAGTCGCCGAATACACCTCTCCATCCATATCTGCCTCCATCCTCTTGTCTGCCCTTACTTGTATTTCCTTCCCTTTATAATGAAGGATGTTCTCGTTGTCTTCTATGCTGTCTTCTGTAAGTGCTTCTTTCATTAAAGCAAGATTGGCATCTTTCACAATAAATATATCAGCCAGCCCGTCATTATAATAGAGATTCCTGAAAGGCAGTTCATTGGTCCCTATATAATGGCCATTGGCCAGGAGAATCATGACAGCATCCTCCTCTATCTCCGTCCCATCAACAATAAGAGACGCATGGAATGGCTCCATTTCCTTAATCGTCCTCAAGGTACTCAGGAAGTAGCTGATCCGCCCGAACAGGTTTTTTTCTGATGCCTTGATATTTTCCGAAGCTTCCGCCACCAGGCCGATGCCCCAGAAATTGAGAAAATAATCCTCGTTTGCCTGCATGACGTCAACCGGCTTCATTTCTCCTGCAACCATGCTAAGCGCCGCATCACGGATATTCTGGGGGATGTTCAATGTTCTTGAAAAATCATTGCAAGTACCTCCAGGCAATATGCCAATGGCCGGCCGGGTCTCGAGCGGCGCCAATCCATTGATGCATTCGTGTACCGTCCCGTCTCCGCCCAGGATGAAAACAACATCCACTTCAGATCCATATTCCCTGCAAAGCTCCCTTGCATGCCCTTCCCTTTTGGTTGGCAGCAGAACCAGTGAATCCAGTTCTGCAGACAAAATCGGAACACAGGCTGCCAGCGACTTTTCTATATTTTTTTGCCCGGCATTTCCATTGTAAACAAGCATACCTTTTCTAAATTCCATCCTGGCCAAGGCCCCCTTTTCCGAACAGTGTACTGCTATTACATTTTACATTTACCCAACTTTTGATGTTTCAATTATTATTGATGTATAAATTGATGAAAGGGAAAAAGTATCTATTTTTATATGAGCTGGATTGGATTATATTGTATTTAAGAGAAAACAAGGAGGAGTACGAATGGATGCAATACGGTTCCTGCAGGGAGAGCGGATTTATCTGCGGCCCATCAGTACTGATGATACGGATATATATGTGAAACTGCTCTATAATGAACAGTCAAGAAAGCTCACCGGTCTGAAAAAAGCCTTTTCGAAAGACCAGATCTTCTCTTATATTAAAGAAAAAGCGGAGGACTCATCTTCCATCCTCTTATTGATTGTCCTTGATGGAACGAATGAAGTGATTGGTGATATCGCCCTTCAGGATATAGACAGCACCAACCGCAATGCCAATATCCGTGTGAACATCAGTGAGGAAGAGAACCAGGGGCGCGGCTACGGCAGCGAAGCAATGGAGCTCATGCTTGGCTATGCTTTCGGTGTGCTGAATCTGCACAGGATCGAGCTGAACGTTTTTGTCTATAATGACCGGGCACTCCATGTCTACGAGAAGCTTGGATTCAAGCAGGAAGGCGTCCAGCGCGAGGCTTTATTTTACGATCACCAGTACCATGATTCCATTATGATGAGCATTCTGGAGGATGATTACCGAAGAATTCATCTGGAGGAAAAATAGACCGGGCAAAGCCGTGCACTCTGCACGGTTTTTTAAATAGGAAAAATTCACAATTTCCTGATTGACTTTGCGAATGAGCGGGAGTATTTTATAGATTATAATCAACTTGAATTTCATACCTTTGCTGAATCTTATGTTAAGAACGGGGGAACCAATATGGCAGGAGGCTGTCTGCGCCTGCCCGGGGTGAATCCTGGCGCAGGCCAGGAAGGAAGCTCTCAATTCCTAATCCGGCAGCTAACTCCGTAAGCATATTGAGAGAAAGGCCAATAGACATATTGACCATTCTTTTCCGTGGATAAGAATGGTTTTTTTATGGCCAAAAATAAATTTACTTTTCACCATCTGAGGAAAAAGGAGCTCTACCGATCATGAAGCGAAAGTACCTGAATATCACGCCGCCCCAGCTTTTGACCTTTATATTTTTGTTTTTTATCCTGCTGGGGGCAGCTTTGCTTAAGCTACCCTTTTCAACAGTCCAAGACGTCTCCTGGATTGATGCCCTGTTCACGGCCACCTCGGCCATGACCGTGACAGGCTTGACAGTGGCTGATACGGCATCAACCTATACTCTGTTCGGCCAGACTGTCATCATGTTTCTTATCCAGCTTGGAGGTCTTGGCATCATGTCCTTCGCTGTGCTGATTTACTTGATGCTCGGAAGGAAAATCGGGTTCAAGGAGCGTCTCGTCCTGCAGCAGGCTTTGAACCAGACGTCGGTCGGCGGGGTCATCCGCCTCGTGCGCTATCTGTTTATTTTTTCCTTTACAATCGAGGCCATCGCTGTGTTCTTTCTCTGCCTGAGATGGGTTCCGAAGTACGGATGGTGGGATGGCTTCTATTACAGCCTCTTCCACTCTGTTTCTGCCTTCAATAATGCCGGCTTCCAGCTCTGGCCGGATGGCCTGAGCCAATTTGTCGGCGACCCTGTCATCAATATTGTGATTTCTATGCTTTTCATCATCGGGGGACTTGGATTTACCGTACTGGCCGATCTGTGGAAATCAAAGCAATTCAGAAGGCTGTCGCTCCATTCCAAAATGATGATTGTGGGCACCTTTGCAGTCAATATCGTGTCAATGGCCATCATCTTTTATCTTGAATACAATAATCCGCAGACCCTCGCCCATCTGACCAGCTGGGAAAAGCTTTGGGCATCCTATTTTCAGGCTGTATCGCCCAGAACAGCCGGTTTCAATTCCGTTGACATCGGCGGGCTTGAGGATGCAACCGTCCTGTATATGCTGCTGTTAATGTTTGTGGGCGCGGGGAGCGCATCCACCGGCGGCGGAATTAAACTGACGACCTTTATCATCATTATCATGGCTGTCATCACGTTCATACGCGGCAAAAAAGACATCGTCATTTTCCGCCGCACCATCAGCGTCAACTATCTGACAAAAGCCTTGGCCATCTCGATGATTTCCATCCTGTTCGTCTTTATCGCCATCTTTTTCCTGACCATCACGGAGGATTTGCCATTTATTAAAATTATTTTCGAGGTTGTATCCGCCTTCGGAACCGTCGGCCTGTCCATGGGAATAACTGCCGATCTGTCGGAAATCGGAAAAGAAATCATCATCTTTATCATGTTCCTGGGCAAACTCGGCCCGCTCACACTCGCCTTCTCCTTTGCCAAACAAAAACCGGAAAAGATCCGGTATCCTGGTGAAGATGTATTGTTGGGCTAGGGAAAAGCTGAGGGCGATTGCCTAAGTTAATTAATAAGGCGGCACCTCCTTATTATCGGCAGAATGCACACAACAAAACCAGGCCAGAACTCATTGTTCCGGCCTGGTTTTTAATATAATGTGTTAAGCAGCCTTCTACTCCAGCTTAAGCTTCACCTCTCCCTCTATCCAGGAAGGAAACGCTGATAATTCGAGTCTGATGGGATTCTTATACTTGGCAGGATCTTCCTCGGATAAGGCCAGGCCAACCTCCTGATAGAGGCCTTCGCTTCCGCGGTAGAATGATCTGCCGCCATACAGGTCCCTGCCTTCTGCATCTTTTGCAGCTGCAAAGAGCTGATGATTGTATTCTTTCCCTGCGCGAACCTGGACAGAGAGATCTGCACCATTTAAGACTGCACCCGACAATTTATTGCCCTTTGGCTGTTTCACGATCTCATTTGTTTCAGTGTTAATGACCACTTCCGCATCCTCTTTATCCACGGCCATCACTTTATTCAGGGCCAGATACAGCTCCTTCGGTTCTTTAAAATAGTTGCTTTGCAGATAAATAATATGCTCAGTTTCCTTTATTTCCTGTGCAGTCACGCCATTGGCAATGCCAGACCAGTCTTCTCCATTCTCATCAACAAGCCGCAAATCATCGAGAGCAAAGATTTTCTTGCTGTTCTCCGAGTCAAATGCCACATGGATGGCCACGCGCAATGGATAGATGGTGACATCCTTGAATGTGATATTCTGTCCCTCAATGGATACAGTTTCATTTAAAGGATATATTTTTTTCTTTACTGTCGGGCTTTCAACCGGAAAATCAATTTCGAATGTTTCTGTGCCATTCTTTGTTTTGATTTCTGCCGCTGCCTTAAACTCTTTCCCTTTCAAGTCTTCACTGAATAAATAGTCCACTGTTCCATTGACAGACTTTACTGGTTCATCCGTGTAAGAGCTGTCACCAGAACCTGAAAAACTGACAGGAAGCTCTTCGCCATCACCACCAGTGATATGAATACTATTTGTATGAAGCACCTGCTTCTCCTCTGACTCAACTGTGTAAAATACAACCAGCCCCCGTTCATCCCGTATAGCACCATCAAGAGTGACCCGGATTCCGTTTTTTTCCTGGAATATGCCGAGCGGCTGCATATAGTCATTCTCCACGGCGGATATCCAGCCCTTGTCATACCGGATGAGGTCTACCAGCTTTTCCATACCCGGCATTTCTGCGACATAATGGGCAAAGGCCGGGGAAACTCTGATGCTGGTCAAAAATCCGAGCAATAGCAGGGCGGCCGCAACACCGGGCAGCCAGCTCCTTTTGATGAACCGCTTCTTCGGGGAAGCAGCTTTGGCTTGCCGGAAACCTCTCATGATTGCTTCCTCCAGCCGTTCATCCGGCACAGGTAATTCCTGATACCGCTCACCTATGGCTTCAAGCTGGTTTTCTTCTTTATCAAACATCCGTCTTCCCCCCGCTTTCCTCGAGCTTCTCCCTTAATGATTTCAGCGCCTTATGAAGCCATGTTTTTACAGTTCCTTCCGGCCGGTTGTACAGGGCAGCCACTTCCCTGATTTTCAGATCGTGGAAGTATTTGAGCATCAGCAGTTCACGGGAACGGTTATCGAGCGACTCCATTGCATCCTGGACCTCGAATAGAAGAGTATCCTCTTCTCCGCCTGCTGCGAGGAGCAGCTGTTCGTTATATACAAGCCTGTTTTGCTTCTTGAGCCTGTCGCAGCAGTAATGAATCATAATACGGATGATCCACGTTTTGAAATAGGCAGGCTGCTTCAAATCTTTTATGCTCCTGTAAGCCCGGAAGGTTACTTCCTGCACGGCCTCAAGAGCTTCTTCCTCATTTCGCATATAGGCGAGTGCGGTTTTGTACAACTCCGCCTTACAGGAACGGATGATATCAAGAAAAGCCTCATCATCCCCTTTTATGGCTTTGCGGACAATATGCTCCAAGCTGATCGATCCCCCTCTTGTTTTCCTGAATATTAGACTGCTCCATAGGAAAAAGGTTTTGCTTTTTCAAACTTTATTTCCATTTCAGCTGCCTGAACCCTGTTTATCTGCTAACTCACTGGGTAAATGTAAATATCTATGTTAAGGAGTGGATCTAGTTGGATAATAATTATGCATTTTGGAATGGCTGGAATGGCTATCTGAACCAGCTTCCCGACCTTTTGCTGGCATTAGTCGTCCTCCTGTTGGGATGGATCATTGCAAAGGCGGTTGAAAAGGCGGTCCTGAAAGGCCTCCGCAAAACCAATCTTGATAACAAACTGTTTGCCGAGTCGGGAAACAGAAAGTATTCCCCTGAGAAAATCATAAGCAAAATCGTTTATATTCTCATCCTCATTTTTGTCTTTATTTGGTTCTTCAATATCCTAAACTTAAGCTTCCTGGCTACTCCGCTAGTAGGCATGTTCTCGACAATTACAGGTGCCATCCCAAGCATTTTAAAGGCAGCTTTGATCCTGCTGGTTGCCTGGCTGGCGGCATCCGCCCTCAAGTTTCTCATCAAGCGTGGAGGCAGAACGCTTCGCGTCCATGAAACACTGAACAAATATAAATTCATTAAAGGAGATCACGACTCCTCCAATATCGTCGATAAAGCTGCCAATATTGTATTCTATCTGGTCCTGCTGATTTCCCTTCCTGCCGTGCTGTCAGCCTTGAATCTCGAGGGAGTCTCCGGACCGTTTGCCAGCATGCTCAATGATATTCTGGCTTTCCTTCCTAAACTCCTTGCCGCTGCCCTTATTCTGTTTATCGGCTGGTTCATCGCTAAGCTGGTCCGTGATATTGTCACGAGCTTCCTGCAGAGCATCGGTACGGAAAAGCTTGTCGGGCGTTTCGGCCTGTCCAAGCTGTTTGAAGGGACCACCCTTTCATCTGTTGCCGGCTATATTGTTTTTGTCTTCATTATGATCCCGGTCGTAATCGCGGCACTCGAAGAATTGGATCTGGAAGGAATATCACAGCCTGCGATTGCCATGCTGAACGATGTCCTCACCATGATCCCGAATATCATTGTCGCCATCGCCTTTATTCTTGCGGGCATCTGGCTCGGAAAATGGGTCAGGCAGATGGTTGCCGGCCTGCTTGAACGAATCGGCGCAGACTCATATTTTAATAGCATTGGATTCAAAAGAAACAAAACCGGGGCTGCTAAAAGCGGGATTTCCCAGCTGATAGGCTATATTGCCCAAATCATTGTTGTCCTCTTATTTGTTGTACAGGCTCTGAACCTATTGAAGCTCGACTTCCTTGTCACACTGGCAACCGGTGTCATAGCCTATCTGCCTCATGTTCTTGCAGCCCTTGTCATTCTGGGCGCAGGATTATGGCTCGGAACCCTGGTAAAGAAGCTGCTTTCAAGCCTGCTGGAAGGCCCTCATTTCCGCCTTCTATCATCTGTGGCGCAATATGCGATCGTAGCCGTTTCCATCTTTATGGCCCTGGACCAGCTTGGCGTCGCCCATTCTATCGTCAATTCTGCCTTTATCCTTATCCTCGGCGGACTGGCTCTCGCCTTTGGCCTTGCCTTCGGATTGGGCGGAAGGGACTTTGCTGCTAAGTACCTGCAAAAGCTTGACCGTAAAATTGAGCAGACGAGCATCAATAAAGATGCCCGCACCACCCAAATTAAAGAATCAATGACTCCAGATGCCTCTATGGGCAAACAAGCTGGAGATTCAGACCCTGCCCGGCCGATGACGCCTGACAGTGATGATCCGATAAATCCGGAGCATAATCGTATGAATGAAAACAGAGATGAATAGCAACAACAGAAAAGAGGAGTTTTTTAAAGCATGAGATGAAGCCGGCCTCCTGCGGAAGCCGGCTTCTAAAAATCATTTTAGGAGAGCAGATTATGAAAACAATTCAAAAAGCCTTGCTGAAAAAAGAAGATATGACCAACCCTGATATTGTGCCTGCCTGGGTCATCGAAGAATATAAGACCTTCCATCAAACTGTCACAGACAAGACCTTCCCCTGCTATTTCGGCATGACTGCTGAAAACCGCGGGGAGCTGCGCTATGCGTATATTTCACAGGACGACTGGTCACAGCTTCCGAAGGCGCTGGAACAGTTCATTGACCTATTTGATGCCCCCAAGCTTATCCGCCATGGGCTGTTTGTGTTTGTGGAGCCGGAAAAAGAAGAGAAGGACATTCCTTACTACCGCGAATATTTCTGGAACATCCTGCAGTATCTTCATGATCAGGATGAAAAGCCTTGGCCAAAAGATTATCCTGAGGACCCGGACCACCATCTATGGGCATTCTCTTTTGCAGAAGAGCCATTCTTCGTGTTTGGAAACGCGCCTGCCTATAAACAGCGGAAAACAAGGGATCTCGGAAACAGCCTTGTGCTGGGCTTCCAGCCGAGGAGAATCTTTGAGGGGCTTGAAGGCACTTCTAAAGGAGGAATCATGTCCCGGGAGAAAGTCAGGGAACGAGTGGAAAAGTGGGACGGACTGCCAAAGCATCCGAATATCAGCCACTATGGAGACCCTGAACATAGGGAATGGAAGCAATACTTCATCGGCGATGACATTAAGCCGATCGAAGGGAAATGTCCCTTCCATTCTAAGTGATAGAATGGGTCAATAATTTAAGCAAACAGGTTTCACTTTCCTTTTAAAATGGTATCACTATATTAAAATATCATTAAGAAAGGAATAAAAAAACATGGTACAAGTAACTGTAACCGTTAATCACGGCGGAAAAAACTATATGACAAATGTAATCGCACATAGAGGGACTCAAGAAGAGGAAATTGCCCGCCTTGCACAGAAACAGGTGCAGAGACAATGGCAGTCAGCCAATCTAAAAAAGTGAAGCGTACACCGCTTCACTTTTTTAAACCCCCCATTTAATATAAACACCCAGTGCGATGATCGAAAGCAGAATGACTACTGCATAAATCACAGTCAGGTTGACCGTATTTTTCCTGGCTGACTTTGAGTAGTCAGCATCACTTTTGCCGGCCAGCATAAGGGTAAAAATTAAAGAAAGAATGATTATGGCGATAACGATGATTAATCCCAGCTTCATGTTCGACTCCCCGCTTTTGCAGAAGGCTTTTTAATAGATTTCCCTTCAACTGTATATCATTAGTGTATCACTTTATATTTAATTCGTTCCCCATTTATATATAAGTTTCACACAAATATCACCTTTTAGTTTGTTCGAATCCCGCTGACATCAGCGCCTGCTTAAGATTTGCCCTTGTCGGGATTTCCCGGAATTCTATTCCGAGAGCCACGATCGTCTGGGCGATTTCCGGCCGTATTCCGGTCATCGTTGCCTTCACGCCGATCAGGTTTAATGACTTTACAATCTGAAACAGATTATGGGCAACCATCGTATCTATCATCGGTACGCCGGAAACATCAATGAACAGCTGCTTTAATTGAAGCTCTGAGCTGTTTTTCAGGCATTTTTCCATAATGAATTTTGCGCGCTCTGTATCCACTTCCCCAACGAGCGGAAGAACGGCAATATCCGCTGAAATCGGCACAACCGGAACGGACAGCTCCTGCAGGGCAGTCCGGGCTACTTCTATTTTCCTCGTGCTGTAGTTCATGTAAATATTACTGAATATATACGCGACCTCATCCAGGAGCGGGTTGATGATTTTGCTGACATCAAGCATCGTGACAGCAGCAAATTGATTTTTCTCCAGCTCCTCAGTGAAGATGTCCCAGATAACGGAACGGAACAGGGACAGCACACGCAGGGATTCGTCCAGGGGAACGCCATTCTCTATCGCAGTTTCTCCTGTTTCACGGGCCCATTTTTCAATTTTGCGTCCGCTTTCCTCCTGATCCATATATAATGACTCACCCAGAATCTGAATCAAGGCTTTGCGCCATTCAGCTATCTGCTTTCTGGCAACAGTCGATTTCTTAAGCTTTTCCTTATAGAAAGGGCATTCCCGTTCAAATATGTGATTGACGAGCTGCTCTTTGCTCTCTACTATTCTTGTGCCAATCTTAAGCAATTCGTTCCTCAATGCAATCCCTTCCCCCATGAAAAAGTCTGACAATTATATCATAGCATTTCCCTGCAGTAATGCAATGCTGACCTCCTGGCCCCGCATGAAGCGGCTCTTTGGCATATATTTCAGGCGGGCTTAGGTTTATGTCTTTTTCACATAAGGGTATGTATTCTACTAGAACAGTTTTTAGATAAATAAGGAGGAATGAACATGGCAGATGATAATAAACGCGTAGTGGGCTCATATGCAACAGAGGATGAAGCGGTTGAAACAATTGAACGGCTGAAAGCGGAAGGCTATCGGGCTGAAGACATTTCGGTCATCAGCAAAAACCGTGATGATCTTGATGCCGTGAGTGAAGAAACCGGGACGAAGACAGAGGAAGGCCTTGCGGCTGGCGCTGCTGCCGGCGGAGCATTGGGCGGGCTCACAGGGCTGCTCGTGGGCATCGGCGCCCTTGCAATCCCTGGAATTGGACCGATCGTTGCGGCGGGTCCGATTGCTGCAACACTGACCGGGGCAGCGGTTGGTGCCGGGGCAGGCGGACTTGCAGGAGCGTTGATCGGCATGGGCATTCCGGAAGAGGAAGCCAACCGTTATGAAGCAGAGGTAAAAGAGGGCAGAATTCTGATCCTCGTCGATCCTGACGATCGGAATCGCGACCGCCTGACGGATGATGAAACAATCTTCACCGGAGGAGCTGTCAATGATGCCCGCCGTACTGACGAAGATTTCGTTGGCACAACAGACAGGAATACAGCCATCCGGGCAACGGACCAGGAAGATAGGTATGACAACTATATAGTCGATCCGCTTAATCCGGGTGAACTGGATAAAGGCGAAAGTGCATTCCAGGACCACAATGATCAGAAACGCCCATATACGGATGATAATATTGACCCCAATACCCCTCTAAGCGATAAGGTGGTAAGCAATCCCTTTGCAGATGAAGACAGGCTTAGAGATGAAGTGAACCGCGATTATACTGACCCGCGCCAGCCAAATTCAGACTATCCTAAAGGATAAGGGCTCAGCTGGCCAACAAGGACCTGGCAGACTAACCCGCCAGGTCCTTTGACTTTTTCATTTTGCCCTGCTGAATACACTGAAAAGGTTCATGATATAATAGAGGCAATCCGCATGTTGAAAGGAGAAATAGTAATGAGGGACCATATTTTTTCCGGATTTATCGGCACCTACACAAAAGGCGACAGCAAAGGCATCTATTCTTTTGAATTGAATACAGAAAACGGCAGGATTGAAAACATCAGGCTCGCCGCAGAGCTTGAAAACCCTACATATGTGACAATCAGCGAAGACAAAACCCGCCTTTATTCTGTCGTAAAGGAAGGGACGCAGGGCGGCGCCGCTGCGTTCTCCATCAGTGATGGCAGCGGGCTTACAGAACTGAACCGCCAGCTGTCTGACGGTGCGTCTCCATGCCATATCAGCGTAAATAAAGATTCAAGCCTTGCAGTGACAGCCAATTACCATAAAGGTACGATTGAAGCCTACGGACTGACTGGGGACGGTTCCCTGCTTTCAGCTTCATCGGTTGCCCAGCATGAGGGCACAGGGCCAAACGCAGACCGCCAGGAAAAGCCGCATGCCCATTATGCAGGCTTTACGCCAGATGAGAGTTATATTGCCGCCGTTGACCTGGGGACAGATGAAATCATTACCTATGAATTAAATGAAGGGCAGCTGAAGGAAGCGGCCAAACTGGATGTAAAGCCTGGCAGCGGACCGCGGCATCTTGTTTTCCACCCCGAAAGGAATATTGCCTATGTCATGACAGAGCTCAGCTCCGAGGTCCTCGTGCTCGAATACAGCCCGAATGACGGCAGCTTTAAAGAGATCCAGACCGTACCGGCCATCCCTGAAACATTCCGCGAAAATAACCAGGGAAGCGCCATCCATATTTCCTCTGACGGCCGCTTTGTCTATGCAGCCAATCGCGGACATGACAGCATTGCTGTCTACTCAGTAAACGAGGAAACCGGCAGGCTGGAGTTCATCGAGCATACCTCCACTGAAGGAAACTGGCCGCGCGACTTTGTGCTTGATCCTTCAGAGAAATATATTGTCGCTTCCAATCAGGAAAGCGGCAGTCTCACCCTGTTCGCCCGCGATGCACAAAGCGGCAGGCTATCCCTGCTGCAGAAGGATGTTTCTGTTCCATATCCTGTTTGTGTGAAATTCTTATAAGAAGCTTTTTAAAAGGGGTATGCCCTGTTAACAAAATATTCATAAGCGCATGGATGTTAATGTCCATGCGCTTATTATATGGCGCTGATCACCATGTCGGCTGTACTGTTACCTGGATGAAAAAGAGCGTCCTATATAAGAAAGCAACAGGCTTCTGATACACGCCAAAAAAAATCCTGCACTGGCAATGAGGGCCAATGCCAGTAGAACCCGTTCATTAATAGGCAGCTCAAAAATAAGGCTCATCCCCAGCAAAAGGATACATAGCAGGCTATTTACTCCAAACAGAATACCCCAAAGGATATCTTTAACATTTTTATAAATCCTGCTTCCATTCAAGTATTTGATATAAAGGAAACAAACCATACATGCACCTGTCATGAAAATCACAGTCTTTATAAAAGGCAGGGAGGTACGTTCTTCCCAAGGCATATCAATTATGACCATGTTAACGTAATAAGTTAGATTAAAAACAATCATAAAGAGGACAGTATAAACAAACACCACCCACTCACTTATATAAATGATAGGCATAATAAACTTCTTTAACATGGTTCCTCCAGTGATTATGAGCCGGGCTATTTTCTTTCTATCGTAACAAAATCACTTTGACTTTTCATGTTTTTCCATATGCATAGAACTGAGCTGGATGCCAAAGCAGGTTCTATTCTTTCTCATGTTACATAACCATATGCTATAATAGGATTAAGTTACATTGGAGGTGAGTTAATGAAAACAGTCGGTGCAATAACTGATAAACAGAAGATCCTGATTATGAAGGAATGGCTCCAATCCCGCTCATCCCGGGACTATTGCTTGTTACTGCTTGGCATCAACACCGGAATACGCATCAATGACCTGCTTCATCTCCGGGTAAAAGACGCCGCAGATGAAAGCGGAAATATCCTGCCCTATTTGCATACCTCTGAAGCTTGCTTCCCCCCTATTTATTTCAATCTGCAGGTCCGTGAAGCCCTCCATACATGCATCCAGGAGAATGACCTCAAATGGGAAGACCCGCTCTTTAAGTCAAGGAAGTCCCATAATTCAATCACGAGGGTACAGGCGTACCGGATTATTAATGAGGCTGCCCGGGCCGCCGGCATTGAAGAGCCTGTCGGCACACACACACTAAGAAAAACCTTTGGCTATCATGCTTATTCAAAAGGCATTGCCGTGTCACTCATCCAAAAGAGGCTCCAGCAATCCTCCCCATCAGAAACCTATAGCTATCTGGGGATTTCACCTAAGAACCCTCCATCTGTCACTCTCGACGTCAATTTATAGAAAAGGAGCTGATAAATAATGATTAATGTTTTGCATACAGATACATTCATTCTGCTTGCGGCCATCCTGTTCATCACCGGTGTGCTGACGACTAAATTC
Source organism: Bacillus infantis (assembly GCF_050107595.1). Lineage (GTDB taxonomy): Bacteria > Bacillota > Bacilli > Bacillales > Cytobacillaceae > Bacillus_AB > Bacillus_AB infantis_C. The sequence goes on along the minus strand of NZ_JBNILH010000014.1, from coordinate 18,435 downwards.
TCCTCGCGGCTCGGTGTTCCTTCCCTCGTGCTGTTTATGGCAGTCGGAATGCTGATGGGCAGCGACGTACTGGGCATCATTTATTTCGACAATGCCCGCACAGCCCAATTGATCGGTGTCCTCGCCTTGATCATTATCCTGTTTGAAGGCGGCCTGCAGACTAAGTGGAAAACACTGCGCCCTGTCGTCCTCCCATCCTTGTCACTCGCCACTCTCGGCGTCATCCTCACATCCGGAATTGTTGCAGCCGCAGCGAAGTTCATTCTGGGGACAGGCTGGCTTGAATCGATTTTATTCGGAGCCATTGTCGGATCAACAGATGCTGCTGCCGTTTTCGCTGTCCTCAAGGATAAGAATATCGATGAACGGATCGGCGCAACTCTTGAAGCAGAATCTGGCTCCAATGACCCGATGGCTGTCTTCCTGACAGTCGCCATGATTGAATTAATCACCCTTCCGGAAGCAAGCATCTGGTCGCTGATCGGAACTTTTTTCCTCCAGATGAGCATCGGCCTTCTGTTTGGCCTGATTTTCGGCAGATTGGCCGTCTTTGCCCTTAACCGCATCAATCTTGATTCTGGCGGCCTCTATCCTGTTTTTGCCACAGCCTTTGCACTCTTAACATATGGTATTACAGCCTTTGCAAGCGGAAGCGGGCTCTTGGCCGTCTATATCGCTGCCATTATCATTGGAAACATGGAGCTTGCCTACAAGCATACCATCTTCCGCTTTTCTGAAGGATTTGCCTGGATGATGCAGATTATGATGTTTGTGATTCTCGGCCTGCTGGTGTTCCCTTCAGAGCTGTTCAGCCTGGATATCTTCCTGAAAGGCATTGCCATTTCTGCGATCCTCATATTGATCGCAAGGCCTGCAGCCGTCTTCTTGTCCACTATTCGGATGGGATATAAAACGAACGAACTTATTTTCCTTTCCTGGGCTGGACTAAAGGGTGCTGTCCCTATTGTTTTGGCCACCTTTCCCCTTCTTGCAGGAATTGAGGGAAGCCAGCAGATCTTCAATGTCGTGTTCTTCGTCGTCCTGACCAGCTGCCTTATCCAAGGCTCAACCATTACAGCGCTCGCAGCTAAACTGAAGCTGACCGGTCCGAAAAAAACGACGCCCATGCATTCGCTTGAGCTTGTGTCCATCGGAAAAGCCGATGCAGAGATGATTGAATACGAAATGGAGGATGATGCCCAGATCATCGGGCAGACCCTGATTGATATCCCGTTTCCAAAAGGTGCGCTTGTGAATGCCATCATCCGCAATGATGAACTGATCACACCGGCCGGCAGCACCATCATCCTTCCAGGGGATGTTCTGTATATCCTGGCAAGCCGCAAAAGCAAGCCGCAGCTCAAAAAGCTTCTCCTGCAGAAAAAAATAGAAGAAGCGGCCGAGCCGACTGCATAAGAGAGTCCCGCGTTCACCCGGTCCATCAAAAAAACACCGTCCTTATCCGGACGGTGTTTTGCTTATTATCAGGTTAATTCCCTGTTTTTCTTTTTCTCGGATTCACCGACGATAACTGCACAAGCAGCATCGCCTGTAATATTAACCGCTGTTCTGGTCATATCCAGAAGCCTGTCAATCCCGATGATCAGAGCAATCCCTTCAACAGGAAGGTTAACAGACTGAAGGACCATCGCCAGCATGATCAGGCCGACGCCCGGCACACCTGCCGTACCGATGCTCGCAAGGACGGCAGTCAGGACGACCGTCACAAGCTGCGTGAACGTCAGGTCAAGGCCATATACCTGAGCGATAAAGATGGTTGCGACACCTTGCATGATCGCCGTTCCATCCATATTGATTGTCGCACCAAGCGGCTGAACAAAACTGCTCACCGATTCAGGCACCTTCAGGTTCTTCTGTGCCACATTCATGGAAACCGGAAGTGTGGCATTACTGCTCGATGTACTGAAGGCCACGCTCATGGCCGGGGCAAAGCCCTTGAAGAATTCGATAGGGCTGCGCTTGGCCAGGAAGTATACCGATCCTCCGTACGTCACAAGTGTATGGACGATGAGTGCCGCAAGCACCACGCCCATGTACAGTCCCATCGCTTTGATGGCATCAACCCCCTGGGTGCCGACTGCCGATACGATCAGGCCGAAGGTTCCATATGGCGCAAAACGCATGATCAGGTTCACAAGATACATCATCAGCTCATTCCCCTGGTCAAACAGCTTCAGGACGCCTCTGGTTTTCTCGCCAAGCATAGTAAGACCAAAGCCGACGAAAACAGAGAATGTGATGATCTGAAGCATGTTTCCTTCTGTAAATGCCTTAATCGGATTTGTCGGAATGATATTCAGCAGAGTTTCAGATACAGGCGGAGCTTCCTGTGCTTCAAACTCTGCACCAGCAGTATCAAACGTACCGACATTCCCCGGCTGGAAGATATACGAGAAGACGATCCCGATGATCAATGCCATACAAGTAGTAGCCAGGAAGAAAGAGATGGTCTTAAGGCCAATCCTTCCGAGCTTTTTAGGATCCCCGAGGCCGGCTGTGCCAAGAGTGATGGAGAAGAACACAATTGGCACCACGAGCATGTTGATCAGGTTAAGGAATATTTTCCCCAGTGGAGTGAATAAATACGTATTCAGTGTTTCAAATAAATCGGGAGAATATAGATTCAATAATAAGCCGACAATGCCCCCCGCAATCAGAGCGATGATAATCTTTGTTGATAGTTTCATCATGCAAGCCTCCTTAGTAAATATCTGTTTTTTAGCATAAAAAAACACAGAGAGCGAGACCTCTGTGTTTTTACGCAGACTTGTCCTCCCAAATAACGCTTACGAGGTTAGCTGTCGGATTCGGGCTTTGAGAGTGCCCTACCTGTAAAGGATTCACCCCGAGGCAGATGTATGCCGGTTGGATCCCCCGCTCTTTAAAAGATTAAGCGTATCTTTCAATAAATTTTTTTTAATTTTACTCTATGAACCTATCTTCTGTAAATATTTAAATACTGGAACTGTACTTTTGCCTCACAGAAATACAAAATAAATGACAGCTGCCAGGATAATCCTGTAAATGGCGAACGGCACCAGCTTGATTCTGTTAATGAGCGCCAGGAAGAAACGGATTGATGCCAGGGCGAACACAAAGGCACTGATGAAGCCGACTATAAAGAATGGGATGGCATCAGGCGTGAAGTACTCCCAATTTTTCAGAAGCGACAGCCCGCTTGCCCCAAGCATGACAGGCACCGCCATGATAAAGGTAAAATCAGAGGCTGCCCTGTGGCTGAGGCCGAGCAGCACCCCGCCCGAGATTGTGGAGCCTGACCGTGAAAAGCCCGGCCATAAGGCGATGCACTGGAACAATCCAATGAGGATTGCCTGCCGGTAAGTGATCTTGTCCACCGTCTCGATGGCCGGCTTCCTCTTTGAATAGTAATCAGCTGCAATCATAAGCAGGGCGCCAGCCACCAGGCCGATTACCACTGTATTAACCGAAAACAGGTACTCGTCTATATAATCCTCAAACAGAAGCCCCAGAACCGCCGCAGGCAGCAGGCCTGCAATTACCTGCGTAAGCTTCAGCCTCGGTCCATCCGATTGTTCCTTCCCCCCTTTACCCAGCCCTAAAAGCTGGATAAACCGGTCCTTGAACACAATCACCACCGCAAGGATCGACCCAAGCTGAATGACAACCTTGAATGTATTGGCTACTTCCTTTGAGAAAAGCTCTTTTGACTTTAATAAAATATCGTCCACTATAATCATATGGCCGGTAGACGAAACGGGCGCAAACTCAGTAAGACCTTCAACAATGCCCAATATCAGGGCAACAATCATCTCTTTCATCATTTTCCTCCAGAACAAAACAGCTGCCCCGCACGCAAAAGCTTCTAATATGAGCTCTCACTCGGCGGAGCAGTCCTGCCATCTATTTATTTTTCTTTCTCTTTATCATCTTCCAGGATGCCTTTTGTTGCCTTTTTGAATTCACGCAGCGTATTGCCGGCAGCCCTTCCAAGCTCCGGAAGCTTTTGCGGTCCAAATATAAGCAGCGCAACAAAAACAATGACCATAATTTCCCCAAAGCCTAAATTCCTCATCTCCGCACCTCTTTTTTCAGATTAGTTTAATCTATTACTAACAGAGGAGGCGATAAAGAACTTAGAATGAAAAAAGACCGGTATAAGCAGGATTCTCAGCTTTTCCAGCATAATATCCATCCGGAAAAACCTTCGGAAAAGCAGCATGCCGGCCGGCGATGCCACCAATGGAAGATACGCGGCCGTTCCAAGGAGCTTTCCTTTTCGCTCAAAAGGCTTTTCTTTCGAAAAAACCTTGCCATCCTCCAGGACCACCATTTCAAAGCGCTTCTCATCACCCGAAAGCAGGCTCGAGAAAGGATCATGCCCTAATCCCCATAGACTATAGACACTGATTGCAAATAGGAAAAGGAGATTCATTCCCGCCATATTGTCTTCCCTTTCAGTTTGATAGAATTATCATACTTCGTCCGCCCCGGTTTGGAAAGACCGAAAATAGAGAATCAATCCCCTTTTTATGGGAAAAAGAAAAGGAACAGGCTATCCTGTCCCCTCCTATCCCAAAAGCTCATCAGAGAGGTGCCGCTGGCTGTTCAAAAACATGGCCACTCTTCTTTTATGGTCCAGCCTGAACAAATGAATGCCGGTATCTCCTGTAGCAAAGAGCTGGCGGCTCGTATTGGGCAGCCCAAGCAGCGCCAGGATCAGCATGGAAATCAGTCCGCCGTGCGAAACGGCGGCAACCCTCTTATACCCTTTTTGTTCAGCATCATCCAGGATCTCTGATAGAACGGTCTCGGCCCGGAATCTCATTTCAAGCATCGACTCCCCCTTCTCGATGCGTACATGCGGCTTTCTGCCCTCAGGCGGTTCTGGATAACGGATGCCCGCTTCCTCCCGGGACATCCCGGCCAGAACGCCATTATTGAATTCCTTCAGCCTTTCATCCGTCCTCAGCCTGCACCCTGTTCTATCAGCTGTAATAGCCGCTGTTTCATAGGCCCTTTTCAGCGTACTTGCCCAGATGATATCAGGAGGATAGTGTTCAGTGATAAACTCAGCCAGAAGGCCCGCCTGCCTCCTGCCCAAACCGGTCAGCGGAAAATCGGCCCTGCCCTCATGCACGTCCAGCAGGTCAGCTTCTGACTGGCCATGGCGGATCAGCAATAATTCAAGCATTTACTCCAACCCTCTTTCTTTTTTATGTATAAAAAGATATTACCCTGCCAAAATAAGGGTGAATTCTTACTAAAGATTCAATTTCTCTATAAAAATAACCCGATAGAGGTGGACCATGAATATTCCAGAAGTGCTTATAAGGATTACCATTTCTTTTCTTGTGCTTTTTGCGCTTGCCAGACTGATGGGGCGGAAAGAAATTGCCCAAATGACCTTTTTTAACTTTGTATCAGCCATTGCCATCGGTTCTATTGCAGCCAACCTTGTCCTCAGCCCGAATGTAACCATTCGAAATGGGGTCATTGCCCTGGCCGGCTGGGCCGCGTTCACCATCCTCATGGGCTATCTTGATATCAAATCCCGGAAAGCAAGGGTATTCCTGGAGGGCCAGCCGCTGATCGTCATAAAAGACGGCAAGGTGATGGAAGACTCCCTCCGCAAAGCCAGACTGGATATTGATGCCTTAAGCGCTTTGCTCAGGCAAAAAAATATCTTCTCCATCTCAGATGCAGACTATGCGGTCTTTGAGACGGACGGCAAGCTGTCGGTGCTCAAAAAAGAAGGAAAGCGCCCGCTGACGCAAAGCCATGCAGCCCAGGGGAACCCGGTGCCCAAAGATGCCTACCCGGTCGGCACCGCCGTCATTTCCGATGGCCAGCTTGTCTCCCAGAATCTTGACGGCTTAAACCTTTCCCAGGAATGGATTGAAGACCAGCTCCAGCAAAGCGGCGCCTCCCTGTCTGATGTCTTTTACGCTGAAGTCCAGCAGAATGGCACCCTTTACGTTGATTATAAGGATGATCAGCTTCAATAACCGGAGGCAAAGATCTTTAGAACTGCCCCAGCGCGGGCTTTACTGCAAAGACAGGGACCTGTAACCAGGCCCCTGTCTTTCTATTATGCTATTTCACCAGCTCAACAAATTGCTCCAGCTTCTCAAGACTGGTCAGGTTTTGGTTGCACTTCATGGTGTCTCTGCAAATATAATTGCCTTTTCTTACGTAAGTCCCCTGAACGGCGCCCTTCTTTTGGGAAACAAACAGTCCTGCTTCTCCATGTTTGCCGCAAATGGAACAAATCCCTTTTTGGCTGATCGGCTTGAAGGTTCCTGACAAGCCGGCAAGCTTATTTTTATTCAGCACGGCCATATACCTTCTCCCAGTGCCTTTGTCGTCCCAGGAAAAGTAGGAAATGCCTTTCTGCTCTTCCAGCCCGGCTTCAGGCACCTTCAGCTTTTTAGCCTTGGGAAACAGCTTTCTGGCTGCCTGTTCGCTCACTGCCGGAAATGGAATGATATAATCCTGCAGGCCTTCCAGGAACCGGTCTGCCTCTGACCTGTCCTTTATATCAGGCAAGGGGGCAAGAAGCTCCTCCTGCTCAGCAGTGAGCTCTGGAAACAGTGCTTTAGCCTTCTCAGAGGTGATGGCTCTCAGTGCATTCAAAACCCCTTTGTCATTCACAGAGCTGTGCCCGTTCACAAGGTGGGCTGCCTGTTCTTTTATAAAATTATACTGGTCGTTCCGGATAAACGGTTCCATTTCATTCACTCCTATTTTGTCCCGGATCAGGCTGTTGATTTCTCAAGATAATTATAAGTAAAACCAGCGGCCGGGTATAGGCAGAGAATGACTCTGAACCAAAGTGTACCTACTGCCTGCTTTTCTGTTTTGAATACACTATCTTTTTAATTGTTTCATTGGCCAGGAAGTATTCGTCCGCCAGCACTTCGACCGGCTTTCCGTTCCGGAATGCCTTCCTGATCTCCTCATTGCGTGCATCAATCTGCTCCCGCCCCCCGGAGGTCTCCCCCCATTTTCGCCGGGCAGCCTCAGGCTTTGGAATATAGATCATCTCACCTTGAATATATTTCTGAATTTCCGCTATCAGCTCTTCAGGCAAAACAGCGGCTGCTTTTACATAGCTCATTTCGGCCAGCTCCTTATTTTAATGGTTTCTTAAATAAGGGGCAAAGCCAGTAATAGAAATGAGATCACATTGTAAGGGCGATTATATGAATCTTCTCCCCATGCAAAGTATCGCCTTTCCTCTTACAGGCTTTGCATGAGCCGCTCCAGTATCCGGCAGCCAGAATGTTTCTGCCATTATATCCACCTCCCGTTATCCTGATTTTGGTATTCATTATAGTACAATTTGAGGGTATTTGCATGGTTTTTTCATAAGAACAGAGTTCATGCTCTGCAGCTGCTCCTGTGCCTGCCAGGAACAGCAAAAAAAGCATGGGAAGAGCAGAATCTCTTTCCCATGCTTTCTTATTCTAGCAGCAATTGCCCGTATTCCCCAGCAGTACAAGGCCTTTCTTGTCTCCGCTAAGATCAAGGACCAGGTCCTCTACATTCGGTTCAATGATCGGGTCGATTGCCACCTTGATTTCATTGATTGTTGAAACATTATCGTCCTCTTCCGGCTCCTCCAGAGCCAGTCCTACTTTTGGCTGTCCTCAGCCATAGCCTGCGAAATATATGCGTATATTCCGGGCATTTTCTTTTTCAAACATCTGCTTTAAGATATCGCGTGCCTGATCAGTGATTTGCATCTGCATTTCCTCCTTTGCATTTATGATTACTTTACCATACAAACACCCGGGCTGGTATCTAATCAGCCTCTGCACAACCCTGAGACTGCCATCCAATTGCTTCCTGCGATTGCATTTTTGCCCCAAGACTGTCAGACTAGGATTGACAGATTATGAAGGCGAAGGTGAAAAGCTTGATCGAAGTTAGAATCTCAAACATTACCGATGACGAAACCAATAAAGGTGTGTTCGCTACCCGTGATATCAAAAAGGGAGAGCTGATCCACAGAGCCCCGGTACTTGCCTATCCAAATGAAGAACATAAATATATTGAGAAGACCAGGCTGGCTGACTATGTATTTGAGTATGGGACAAACCATTCTGCCCTTCTCCTTGGGTATGGAATGCTGTTCAACCATTCCTATGAGCCGAATGCCGATTATGAAATCAGTTTCGAAAATCACTCTTTTGATTTCTATGCTTACAAGGATATTAAAAAAGATGAAGAAATCATGATCAACTATAACGGCGATCCTGATGATGATGCTCTCCTATGGTTTAACGGAGGAGAAGAATAAGGAGGGGCAGCTTCCCTCCTTATTCACTCTGCCATCCTGCTGTTCACATAAAATACGAGCCCCATCATAATGGCTGCACAGTGTATGATTAGAAATTTCGGTGAACCCTGTGCAGCCGATTATGAGAACAATACCAAGAACCGCTTACATTCCTCCTGCCAAATGGGCCAGTTTCTTTTTATCCCTCACCCTTTTTTTCGTTAAACTCCCATAAAAGCCACACCATTTTTTTAACCTCTGCTCAAAAACCAAGCTCAAGAAAAATAGTCCATTCATTCGATCTCCTAAAAATTTCTTCACTATAGCCGGAATAATGTAAAACGGAATAAACAGGGTTGCCAGCAGATAAATTAAGATTGTCTCTTTACTCCGGGCCTATTTGTTCAAACGTTTGATTAAAGCCATATACACTTGGCACCAGCAGTCCACCATTTGCTTTCCTTAATCGAACGTTTAATTAAAACCTTTTATACGGTGGCAGCAATACAATGACTGCCCTTAATTAAACATTTGATCAATTACATTTCCACAGCTATGCAAAAAGGAGGCATCCAGAAAGGAGCCTCCTTCAATAAACTATATATCCGCTTATTCAACCGTAACAGATTTAGCCAGGTTGCGCGGTTTGTCTACATCGCATTCGCGGTGCAGGGCAGCATAATAAGAGATCAGCTGCAATGGTATAACAGAGATAAGAGGTGTTAATAATTCATTTACTTCTGGAATAACGAAGCGGTCTTCTTCCTGCTCAAGCCCCTTCATGCTGATGATGCATGGGTTGGCGCCGCGGGATACAACTTCCTTGACGTTTCCGCGGATGCTCAGGTTGACGCTTTCCTGTGTAGCAAGGGCAATGACTGGTGTACCTTCCTCAATCAGGGCGATGGTACCGTGCTTCAATTCTCCGCCGGCAAAGCCTTCAGCCTGGATATAAGAAATCTCCTTCAGCTTCAGTGAGCCTTCAAGGCCCACATAGAAGTCGATACCGCGGCCAATGAAGAAAGCGTTGCGTGTTGTTGCCAGGTATTCGCGGGCAATCGCTTCGAATTCTTCTTTGCTGTCACAGAGGACCTCCATAGCATTAGCAGCGATGCCAAGCTCCTGAACCAGGTTAAACGGCAGTCCAAGCCCTTTGCTCTTCGCTGTTACTTCTGCCAGGATGGCAAGAACAGCCAGCTGGGCAGTATATGCCTTTGTTGAAGCAACCGCGATTTCCGGCCCTGCATGAAGAAGCAGGGTATAGTCTGCTTCACGGGAAAGGGTTGAACCCTGTACATTCGTGATTGTCAGTGCTTTATAGCCCATCTCCTTGATGTTTACAAGCACGGCACGGCTGTCAGCTGTTTCACCGCTCTGTGAAATAAAGACGAATAGCGGCTTTTCTGACAGAAGAGGCATATTGTAGCCGAATTCGCTGGCAATATGGACTTCTACCGGAATCTTCGCCATTCTTTCGATGAACTGCTTGCCGACAAGGCCGGCATGATAAGAAGTACCAGCTGCAATGATATAAATCCGGTCGCTTTCATTCATCGCATCAAGGATATCCTGGTCGATGACCAATTCCCCGCTTGCATTCTGGTATTTCTGGATGATGCGGCGTGTCACAAGCGGCTGCTCGTCGATTTCCTTCAGCATATAGTGAGGGTATGTGCCTTTTTCAATATCACTGGCATCCAGCTCTGCTGTGTAAGGATTTCTGGCAATGATCTGTCCGTCCATATCCTGAATCATGACTTCGTTCTTTTTGACGATGACGATTTCTTTGTCCATCAGCTCGACATACTGGTCTGTCACCTGAAGCATAGCCATTGCATCGCTCGCCACCACATTGAATGTGTCGCCAAGGCCGACAAGGAGCGGGCTCTTGTTCTTCGCTACAAAGATTGTTTCATCATTCTGCTCATCAAGGAGCGCCAAAGCGTAAGAGCCCTTCAGCAGGCGCAGCGTCTTGCGGAAAGCATCTTCTGTTGCATCTCCTTCATTTACGAACAGCTCAATCAGCTGAACGATGACTTCTGTGTCAGTGTCGCTCTGAAGCTCTACACCGCTCAGGAATTCGCGTCTCAGCTGATCATAGTTTTCAATGACACCGTTGTGTACGAGGGTGAAGCGTCCGCCAGCACTCTGGTGAGGATGGGCATTCTTTTTGCTCGGTACGCCATGTGTCGCCCAGCGCGTGTGCCCGATCCCGGTGTGGGCTTCCACATCTCCATCAACGATGCTGCGCAGGTCGGCAATGCGGCCTTTTTCCTTGAAAACATGGACGCCGTTTTCATTCATGACGGCGATGCCTGCTGAATCATAGCCTCTATATTCAAGCTTTTCCAAGCCTTTTAGCAATACTTCCTTTGAATCACTGTTTCCGATATAACCTACAATTCCGCACATACTTCTGTGTCCTCCCTAATAAAGGGGGCAAGAAGCCTTTTTAGAGGGCATACTTGCCCCCTTATCTCTAGTTTTTGTTTATTCAGAAGCATATCCCCCTCTTTGTCCACCAAGTTGCCTTGATGCTTTAAAGAAGGATTTTCGGTTGTGCTTGATCAACCGGGAGGCATCCGCCGAAAAATCGATAAACCTCCTCCTCGTCAACTAGCCCTCTCATGGCTAGTTCAGGCGCTTTAAAAGTATACCCTGACGACCCACCTTTCAATTATTGAATATGCTTTGCACTATGGTTGCAAAAACAGGATAATCATACATCACCACGCGAGAATCCGTCAACTGATATCATAAAAAATACACATTTTCCCATGAAGCCTCAGGAGCTCCATATAAAAAAATATGCACAGAGGCGCCAAAGCGTTCCTCTATGCATATCTTCCCTTCTATTATTCCTTTAAACCCATTTCCTCGCGGACAACAGCGGCTATGCGCTCCACATAGGCCTCACACTGCTCCTTTGTAGGCGCCTCAGCCATTACACGGACCAAAGGCTCGGTGCCGGAAGGCCTGACAAGGATGCGCCCGTTTCCGTTCATTTCATTTTCAACCTCTGTAATCACAGCATGTACCTTATCATTGTCTGTTACATGGTGCTTGTCTGTGACTTTAATATTGACGAGTGTCTGCGGGAACTTCCTCATTTCATTCGCAAGCTCTGACAGCGGCTTTTTGGTCGCCTGCATGATATTGGCAAGCTGAAGGCCCGTCAAAAGGCCATCACCGGTTGTGTTGTAGTCAAGGAAGATAATATGGCCGGATTGCTCCCCGCCAAGGCTGTAGCCCTCTTTTTTCATTTCTTCCACCACATAGCGGTCTCCGACTGCAGTCTGGATGCTTTCAATCCCATTTGCTTCAAGCCCTTTGTAGAAGCCAAGGTTGCTCATGACTGTGGACACAACTGTGTTGTGCTTCAGACGGCCCTGCTCTTTCAGGTACTTTCCGCAGATATACATGATCTGGTCTCCATCAACGATGTCGCCATTTTCGTCTACAGCAATCAAACGGTCTCCGTCTCCGTCAAAAGCAAACCCGGCATCCGCCCCTTTTTCCTTTACAAAAGCCGAAAGTGCCTCAGGATGCGTCGACCCTACGCCATCATTGATGTTAAGGCCGTTAGGGGATGCGCCCATTGTGGAGAGATCGGCATCAAGGTCTGCAAACAAATGTGCTGCCAGTGAAGAAGTAGCCCCGTTCGCGCAGTCAAGTGCAATATGTATGCCTGAGAAATCTTCATCAACACTTTGCTTCAGATATTGAAGATATTTCTGTCCGCCTTCAAAATAGTCATTCACCTGGCCCAGATCTGCCCCTACCGGACGCGGAAGCTCATCTTCTGTCTTATCCATGAGAGCCTCAATTTCCAGCTCCTGGTCGTCTGAAAGCTTAAAGCCATCAGGACCGAAGAATTTGATCCCATTATCAGCTACAGGGTTGTGGGAAGCCGAGATCATGACACCTGCCTGTGCACCCAGGGCTTTTGTCAGATACGCTACTCCAGGCGTTGAAATGACGCCGAGGCGCATGACTTCAGCCCCAATGGAAAGCAGTCCTGCGACAAGAGCCCCTTCCAGCATATGCCCTGATATGCGTGTATCACGTCCGATCAATACTTTTGGGCGGTCCTCATTTCTTGTTAGCACATATCCGCCAAACCGGCCCAGTTTGAAAGCCAGCTCCGGGGTCAACTCACTATTTGCAATCCCTCGTACTCCATCGGTACCGAAATATTTACCCATTAAAATCGCTCCTTCTAACCATAGTGACATTTTAATTAAGCTTCTTCGTTATTTTTCGTGATAGAAACCTTCACTGTTTCTCTTGATAGCTTCCAGCTTACATTATCAGGGCCAGTGACCTTTACCGGCACATCATGCTCCCCTTCTGGCAGGCTGCTTACCTCGACAAATATATTGAAATCTGAAGATCCGAGGCCAGTGATGACACTGCCGGGCCCCTGCACAGACAGATTTGTTCTTCCTGCTCCATCAGCGAAAGCCGCGGTATATCCCTCTGCAGTCCCGGTGAGGTCAATCGGCAGGTTCGAAAAGGTTTTGGTTTCATCCTTCTTTGTTTCTTCTGCAGGAGGAGTCGCCGCCTCAGCTTCATCTTCCTCTGAGCCGGCATCCTCCTTATCTTCCTTGCTTTCCGCTGTCACATTCACGGATGCCTCTACTGTCTTCGGATCAACGGATGTGATGCCGTCCGGGATGATGACCGGAAGGGTACGAGCACCATCTTTGGTGATTTTGCCCAGGTCAATCTCAACTCTTACTCTTTCTGTCTGGCCGAGCGCTTCTTCGCTTCCCGTAATTCTCGCTTCAGTTTTGTCCAGTTCAATACTGTTAAGCGTCACACCTGAAGGCAGTGACCCTTTCCGGACAATATCGATCGGCACGGTCTTGGCGAGGCTTTTCACAGACACGGTAACCTCCACCGTCTCCGGATCTACAGCTACATTCAGTTTATTCATATCCCTGTCAAGTACCCTGATGCTTGCAGCTCCTGTGACAGATTCCTCTACCGGGCCCTTGACATCAAGTGCTGCCTTCACATAGCTGATCCGGTCGACCACATCCTTGGCGCCCGTAATCTTGACAGTATCAGGCTTAACGGACGGTGCTCCAGATGTATATCCATCACCAAGCAGGGACTGATTGAATTCAGGCTCGACCTTAAACTGCTTAGTCACTTTTTCCTGGATAGAGACCGTTGCATACCGGGGTTCAACCGTTACATCAAGGCGGTCCGAAATATCCCTTACAAGGATCCGGACCTGCTTTTCGCCAACTTCCGCATCAGATAAATTCACATATACTTCAAAGTCCCGCTGTGTCTTGGCGATCTGGACATGACTTTTAGGCCCTGACACCCTCACATCCACAGTATCCGGAACTCCGGTGACGACAAGATTATCGGTATCATAATAGGATTTGACCGGAACGTCTTCAATCAGCTCCGTGTCCTGGTCCCCCGGAACATTAACCTCGCTTGAATTGTCCGATCCATCATAGACGGCGTCAAAAAGGAGCAAAGCCAGGACAAGGGCCACTGCTTTCATGAACCACCTGTTGTCCACCAGCTTATCAATCAGCTTATCCATTTTTCTTCCCCCTCCAATTCCAGCGGGCTGAAGAAGACTGTTTCGCCTTCTGGCTGACAATCAATTCATTGGATAGGAGCTCCTTGAATGCCTCAGAGCTCAGGCTTCTGTGAAGCTCGCCGTTTTTAGTCAGTGAGACGCTGCCTGTTTCCTCAGATACGACGATTGTAAGGCTGTCTGTGACCTCACTGATTCCCAGGGCGGCCCTGTGCCTGGTCCCGAGTTCCTTTGAGATGAACGGGCTCTCGGAGAGAGGCAGATAGCAGGCTGCAGCTTCCACACAGTTCCTCTGGATGATGACTGCACCGTCATGAAGAGGTGTATTCGGTATGAATATATTGATCAGCAGCTCTGACGAAATCTTTGAATTCAGCTGGATGCCTGTTTCTATATAGTCACCCATCCCTGTTTCACGTTCAATCGAAATCAGGGCGCCAATCCGGCGTTTAGCCATATAATCAACAGCCTTTGTGATGGAATCCACCATCTTTTCCTGTTCATTCTCTTCCTGGGAGCTGCTTCTTGAGAAGAATCTTCCCCTCCCCAGCTGCTCAAGCGCCCTCCGGAGCTCAGGCTGGAATATGATGATGATGGCCAGGACTCCCCATAGCAGAACCTGTTCCATCATCCAGCCGAGCGTCTGCAGCTGGAATTTGTCGCTGATCACCTTGACGATCAGAATGACAAAGATCCCTTTTAAGAGCTGGACGGCCTTGGTGCCCCTCACTATCATGATCAGCTTGTAGATGACGTACCAAACAAGGAGAATGTCAACAATATTAGCCAGGTATTTCAAAATTGAGAAATCTGCAAACGACATTATCCCTTCCTCCAAATATATTTTTCCAAAAAGCATTAGCTTTGTTTTCAATGTATGTAACTCACATATTATATCATAAATACTCTGAAAACCAATGATATGGGCATGGCATATATTGCAAAACCCTTGGCGGGCCTTCTAATTCACAAAAAGAAAATCCCTGCCAAAAGAATATCCGCTTATCCGGATATTCCTATTTTGACAGGGATTTGCTCTCTCTAGTCAATCAGCCTGCTGCAGGCTCTTTTTCTTTCTCATCGAATACATTCACGAGATCTTTGCCAAGGCTCTTGATATGATACCAGAGCCACTCAAACACTTCATTCACTTCCTTGATATCACCAGTCACATGGCCTGCAGAAGCCATGTACTGCTCTCCATTGATGACGGTCACGTCGCCATCGACCTGGCCTTCTATTTTTATCTTGCCATTGCGGACAATAACATCGCCCTTGATTACTTCACCTTCCGGCACGATGACCGTATCATTCTGGACAATCAGGTTCGGCTGTTTGGAGACCGAAAAATTATGGTCCTTATTCCAGGTGGAGACGACACTTCCCATCATAAGGACGAGAAACAGGGAAGCAGCAGTAAGCAATGGATGATGTCTGAACCATCTCTGGAAGCCCACCTGCTTCTTTTCTTTCGGAAGCTTCGCCATCACACCAGCTGTGAAGCCTGACGGAGCTTGTATATGTGAAGTGCTTTGCACCAGTGCAATAGCTCTCTTTAATTCATGAAAATAAGAGCGGCATTCTTCGCAGCTGCTCAAATGCTCCCTTAGTTGCTGTTCATGCTCGGCTGAGATCTCTTCATCTAGATACTCGTGCATATACTCGACAATCTCTGCTGGACATTTCAAAGTTCTCACCCTCTTAAAATGATAAGCTGCATTCATCTTTGCAAAAGAAGATGGCATAGCCATCCATCTCTACACATGACGCAGCTGCTTTCTTAAAGCTTCCCTGCCTCTGTGTATGCGGGTCTTAACCGTCCCGAGCGGCAGGTCCATAATCTCGCTTATTTCGTTGAGAGAAAGCTCCTCGATATATTTCAGCACAATTACTGACCTGTATTTCTCAGGAAGCTTGGAAATTTCGTTTTGAATGGTTTCCTGAAGCTCCAGGCTCTCTACATCTTCCTCGGGCAGCCTGGTATCCGCTGCAATCTGAGAATACATCGTCAATCCATCCGTCCCGGCGACCTCTGCATCCAGAAAATAGTCGGGCTTTTTCTTCCTGATCCGGTCAATGCATAAATTGGTTGCGATTCTGTACAGCCAGGTGGAAAATTTCAGATCGATATTAAAGCTTTGAATATTAACATATGCGCGCAGGAAAGCCTCCTGGGCAATATCCTCCGCTTCATGGCGGTTGCCGAGCATACGGAAACAAAGCTGGAACACCTTGTCTTTATAAATTTCCACAATTTCCCCAAAAGCATTCTGATCGCCTTTTAATACTTGTTTGATCCTTTTCTTTACGATTGCTTCCATTTCTATTTACCTCCGCTCTAATGCGGCTATACGATATTACGGATCGATAGCGGAAAAGGTTTCGTTTTTTATATAAAATTTCTCAATAACTATTATTTTAACAAAAATTTACTTCTTCATGTTTAAAAAGTTTTATTTGGGGTATAAAGGGACTAATTAAGCTGAGGAAAAGGCAGGTTTTTTGTGAATGGGCGTTCAAGAACTGTTGCAGGATATTGAAAAGTGCCGCAAGGAAATGGTCCAGCTAGCTTCCCGTACCTCTTTGTCCAGCCATCACGTAATCGAAGCCAGTACAAGGCTGGATTCATTGCTGAACAAATACAATCATTTAATCAAAAAACGGTAACTTGAAAATCAAGTTACCGTTTTTTGTTTCTATTTTAAAGGAGCTTTTCGCCGAAAAGCGATCCCATCAGCGCAACGGCTACAGATGCCGTCTTATTCTTGTCATCGAGGATCGGATTGACCTCCACGAATTCAGCGGAAGTGATCAGCTCAGCTTCTGCCAGCATTTCCATCGCCAGATGGCTTTCGCGGTAGCTTATGCCTCCGATGACCGGCGTTCCAACGCCCGGTGCATCGTTGGGGTCCAGCCCGTCCAGATCCAATGATAGATGAACCCCATCAGTCCGGTCCCTCAGATACTCAATTGCCTCTTCCATCACTCTTGCCATGCCGAGCCTGTCAATCTCATGCATCGTATATACTTTAATGCCCTTCTCCTTCACAAGCTCTTTTTCACCCTCATCCAGGGCTCTTGCCCCAATGATGACGATATTCTCAGGCTTGACCTTTGGTGAGTAGCCGCCAATCTCAGTCAGCAGCGGATGACCGATGCCCAGCGAAGCTGCCAGCGGCATGCCATGGATATTTCCAGAAGGCGATGTTTCTGCTGTATTCAGATCTCCATGGGCATCATACCAAATGACGCCGAGGTTCTTATAGTGCCGTGACACACCTGCAAGCGTCCCGATGGCAATGCTGTGGTCCCCGCCTAACACAAGAGGAAATGAACCACCCATGATTACTTCATCAACCTTTTCTGCCAGCTGGCCGGTCTTTTCTGCAATAAGCTCAAGATTTCTCAGATTAGTATCCGGATCTATCTCTACTTCCGGGCGTCCAATCGCTATATCACCCAGATCATGAATGTGCTCGAATAAAGTTTTCAGGCGTTCATTTACACCGGCATAGCGGATAGCACTTGGCCCCATATCAACGCCCCGCCTCATTTGTCCAAGATCCATCGGCATTCCGATAATCGATAGTTTTTTCATCTCTCTATGTTCCTCCTTCACCCCTGTTCTGCTCTTATTTTAACCGCTTTCAAAGCAATGACTCAACTCGACAAAATCATGCATATATATGCGTACTTTTCTGAAAAATCAAAAGGATAAAAAGAATAGAAGAAAATTTCCGAGGAGGCCGGCAGCCGGAATCATATCGCATACAATCTGATCATCCCCGGCAAACACCAGCTGGATACAGATTCAGAATTTATGTTCAACCACCGCCGTTAGAATTTATAACCTTCTTAAACATAAAAAACCTTAAACCCGGCAGAGTTTAAGGTAAGATGTATGTAGTAATGGTGGAGCCTAGCGGGATCGAACCGCTGACCTCCTGCGTGCAAAGCAGGCGCTCTCCCAGCTGAGCTAAGGCCCCGTATATTGGAGCGGAAGACGGGATTCGAACCCGCGACCCCCACCTTGGCAAGGTGATGTTCTACCACTGAACTACTTCCGCATTCATTAAGACAAACCTTAGGGTATATATCCTAAGGTATGCCCTGCTATGATGAGCCATGAAGGACTCGAACCTTCGACCCTCTGATTAAAAGTCAGATGCTCTACCGACTGAGCTAATGGCTCGGATGGCTGGGCTAGCTGGATTCGAACCAACGCATGACGGAGTCAAAGTCCGTTGCCTTACCGCTTGGCTATAGCCCAATGATCAATGACCTGCCGGTCAAAATAAAAAGGACATTTATAAGATTGTCCAAATCTGGAGTTTTTTATTCAAAATGGTGGAGGGGGACGGATTCGAACCGCCGAACCCGGAGGGAGCGGATTTACAGTCCGCCGCGTTTAGCCACTTCGCTACCCCTCCACATTCCTATACAAGTCAGTAAAGGAAATGGTGCCGGCTAGAGGACTTGAACCCCCAACCTACTGATTACAAGTCAGTTGCTCTACCAATTGAGCTAAACCGGCAAATATGGTGGAGGATGACGGGATCGAACCGCCGACCCTCTGCTTGTAAGG
>NZ_JBNILH010000013.1:0-108407 GCF_050107595.1 Bacillus infantis | reverse complement strand
ATCTAAATAGTCTGGTGGCGATAGCGAGAAGGTCACACCCGTTCCCATACCGAACACGGAAGTTAAGCTTCTCAGCGCCGATGGTAGTTGGGGGCTCTCCCCCTGTGAGAGTAGGACGCTGCCGGGCTGTTTTAATAATACTTTTATCGTCGCGGGGTGGAGCAGTCTGGTAGCTCGTCGGGCTCATAACCCGAAGGTCGCAGGTTCAAATCCTGCCCCCGCAATAATCCATTTACATAAGGATGACAGCAGATTAAGGCTATAATAACTGCTATTACGGTCCCGTGGTGTAGCGGTTAACATGCCTGCCTGTCACGCAGGAGATCGCGGGTTCGATTCCCGTCGGGACCGCCATTTTAATAATTTTGAAGTTTACCAGACGGAACGGAGTTTCGTTTTTTTTATGCTTAAATATGAAGACCCGGCAACCTGCCGGGTCTTATTTTATTGCTGAAAACGTACTTAAGGGCCAAGAAAAAGGCTGCATCCGGTCTTTTTGCCCAATGCCTTAAAATCATGTACACTTATATAAGATATAATATATATAAGGTCCACCGAATAATTTTTCCATTTTTTCATAAACAATTACTTTACTGATAAAGGTGACTATAATATGAAGCAGTTTGAGTTTGTTTCCGGCAGCCCGGATACAACAATGGATTTTTCAAAAAGGCTTGCAGAGCGTCTTATGCCGGGTGATGTATTGACCCTGGAGGGAGATCTGGGTGCAGGGAAGACGACCTTTACAAAAGGCCTTGCCCAGGGACTGGGCATCCAGCGGAATGTAAGCAGCCCCACTTTTACTATCATCAAAGAATATATGGGCCGTATGCCGCTTTATCATATGGATGTGTACCGTGTAGAGGATTCCTTTGAGGATCTTGGGTTTGATGAGTATTTTGAGGGCAAGGGTGTTACCGTTGTCGAGTGGGCCCATCTCATTGAAGATCAGCTTCCGGAAGAAAGGCTTCAGATTGATATCCGGCACGGTGAGGCAGGAAGCAGAATGCTGATCCTTAAACCATATGGCGTTAGATATGAGGATTTATGTAAGGAGATATTGGGATGAAGGTATTAGCGATTGACACATCCAATTATGTGCTGGGAATAGCCATAATCGATGATGAGAAGGTTATAGGCGAGTATATAACGAATTTGAAAAAAAATCATTCTGTCCGGATCATGCCTGCGATTGAAACCTTGTTAAGGGATTGTGATTTGACTGCTGCAGAGATAGAAAAAGTCGTTGTTGCACAAGGGCCTGGGTCTTACACAGGTGTCCGGATCGGTGTTACGATAGCCAAGACATTGGCCTGGTCCCTGCAGGTTCCCCTAAGTGGTGTCTCAAGCCTTGCAGTGTCCGCCGCTTCTGCGGGACGTTACTTTGACGGGCTTGTATCTCCCTTGACAGATGCCAGGAGGGGGCAGGTGTATACAGGACTTTACCGGTATGAAGCGGGCAGGCTTGTGAACATTATTGAAGATCAGCTGTTATTATCTGCTGATTGGGCGGAAAGGCTGAAGCAATACGATGAGCCTGTCCTGTTTACAGGAAATGATGTTCCTCTCCATAAAGAAGTGTTAGCAAATACGCTTGGGGACCAGGCAAGATTTGCAGGCATGACTGATTATAATCCGCGGCCTTCTGAATTGGCACTGTTAGGAAAAGGTAAAGAAAGCGCCGATGTCCATACATTTGTTCCAAACTATATCCGTTTGGCAGAGGCAGAAGCAAAATGGCTGGAAAGCAAGAATAAGCCGGAAGCCGGGCAATAAGATCATGGGTTATTCATTTCGTTTTATGACAGAGGAAGATATCGACCAGGTGATGGTCATTGAGCATAAGTCATTTACGCTCCCGTGGAGCAGGGATGCTTTTATCAATGAACTGACTAAAAACCAATTTGCGGTATATCTTGTACTTGAGGCTGATGATGCTGTTATAGGTTATTGCGGAGCCTGGATAGTTGTAGATGAGGCGCATGTTACCAATATAGCTGTCCTCCCTGAGTACAGGGGAAGGAAGCTTGGAGAGGCCCTGATGAAGAAAATGGTGGAAGCAGCCAAAGAGCTGGGGGCTGTCACCATGACACTTGAAGCAAGAGTTACGAATATTGCTGCACAGTCATTGTATCGAAAGCTGGGATTCCAAGACGGCGGCATAAGGAAAAACTATTATACAGACAATCAGGAAGATGCGATTGTAATGTGGGTGAATTTAGATGAATAAAGATACATTAATTCTAGGAATTGAGACAAGCTGTGATGAAACAGCTGTTGCAGTCATTAAAAATGGGACGGAAATTGTGTCAAATGTAGTGGCATCGCAGATTGAAAGCCATAAGCGGTTTGGAGGCGTCGTTCCCGAAATTGCTTCCCGCCATCATGTAGAGCAGGTGACGCTTGTACTGGAAGAAGCCCTGCAGCAGGCCGGGATTTCCATGAAGGAAATAGACGCAGTTGCTGTAACGGAAGGACCAGGTCTTGTGGGGGCGCTGCTCATCGGAGTTAATGCCGCCAAAGCCCTTGCTTTTGCCCATAATAAGCCGCTGATCGGCGTTCATCATATTGCCGGCCATATTTATGCTAACCGCCTGATCACAGAGATGAAGTTCCCGCTTTTATCGCTTGTCGTATCAGGAGGGCATACTGAGTTGGTATATATGAAAGAGCACGGCCATTTTGAGGTAATTGGGGAAACGCGGGATGATGCGGCGGGTGAAGCTTATGATAAAGTTGCCCGCATTCTTGGGATGCCTTATCCCGGCGGCCCTCATATTGACCGCCTCGCCCATGAGGGAAGCCCGGCCATCCAATTTCCGAGGGCCTGGCTGGAGGAAGGGTCTTATGACTTCAGCTTCAGCGGACTTAAATCATCTGTCATCAATACCGTACACAATGCGGAGCAAAAAGGCATCAAAATTGCGCCTGAAGACCTGGCTGCAAGCTTTCAGGAAAGTGTCATAGATGTGCTCGTAACCAAAACGGTAAAAGCGGCCAAACAATACGAAGTAAAACAAGTGCTGCTTGCCGGTGGAGTGGCTGCCAATAAAGGGCTGCGTGCTGCACTGGAGCAAGAATTCAGCCTTCTGGAAGCCGAGCTGGTGATTCCTCCGCTTTCACTTTGCACCGATAATGCAGCCATGATCGCTGCTGCCGGCACCATTTTATTCGAAAAAGGGATCCGGTCAGACCTTGCACTTAACGCCAATCCAGGATTGGACCTCTCTCTTCATAACTAATATTATCTAGCCGGTTCATAGCCTAGCAAAGGTGGTGAACCGGCTTTTTTATGCCTCCAGTAATGTTATCAACAGATTTAAATTTCTGAATCTATTGTTAACAGATAAAGATGTGGATAACTATTAGGAAACCTGTTGAAACTGTGGGTAATGTGGATAAAAACATCTTTAAATGTGGATAATGTGGAAAACCCTGTGGAGTACAGTTAAATATACACTCTGTCTGTGCATAAAAATGTGAATAACCTAAATAAAGAACCAGGCTGTGGACGCCTGGTTCTGTTGATTAAAATGAAAGCCTATTCAGCAAGCTCAGCCCATTCTTCCATTAGCAGTTCGAGTTCTTCTTTAGCCTGGCTGTTATCCTTAGTGATGGCTAAAACTTTTTCGTGGTCCTGATAGATTTCCGGCTCGCAAAGCTGCTGTTCATAATTTTCAATAGATGATTCCAGCTGTTCAATCTGTGCTTCAATTTCTTCAAGCCTTCGCATCTTCTGCCTTTCAAGCTTCTTTGTTTCTTTATCCTGCATATATGACTGCTTATCTGTTTTTACAGGTGCAGCCTTCTCTTCTTTTGTTGTCTCCAACGCCAGAAGCTCAGCCTGTTCCTGCTTTTTATCCACATAATAGTCGTAATCCCCGAGGAATTCCGTTGCTCCGCTGTTTTCCAGCTCCAGCACTTTTGATGCAATCCGGTTAATAAAATAGCGGTCATGGGATACGAATAAAATCGTGCCCGGAAAATCTATCAGGGCGTTCTCAAGTATTTCCTTGCTGTCGAGATCCAGATGGTTTGTCGGCTCATCAAGGATCAGGAAGTTGGCTTTCTGCATCATCAGCTTCGAAAGGGCGAGACGCGCTTTTTCTCCTCCGCTCAGAGCGGATACTGGCTTTAAGACATCATCGCCAGAGAAAAGGAAATTGCCCAGGACTGTGCGGATTTCTTTTTCATTATGAAGCGGATAGTCATCCCATAATTCATTCAGGACACGCTTATTGGATTTCAGCTCAGCCTGCTCCTGGTCATAATAGCCAATCTCTACATTTGACCCGTAATCAATCCCGCCGCCAATCGCCGGCAGTTTTTTAATAATGGTCTTCAGCAGGGTCGACTTGCCTACACCATTGGGGCCCACGAGTGCGACGCTGTCACCGCGGGACATGCGGAAAGAAATATCCGCTGAAACCTTTTTTCCATCATAGCCTACCCCCAGGGAGTGGACCTTCAACACATCGTTGCCAGTCTGCTTTAAAATATCAAAGCTGAAAGTGGCTGATTTCTCATCGCCGAGCGGCCTGTCCATCAGCTCCATTCTTTCAAGCTTCTTCCGGCGGCTCTGTGCCCGCTTGGTTGTTGAGGCGCGTGCCAGGTTGCGCTGGATAAAGTCCTGCAGCTTGGCCACTTCCTCCTGCTGCTTCTCATACTGGCGCATATCCCTTTCATAGTTCTCGGCCTTTTTCTCCAAATAATAGCTGTAATTGCCCGGGAACTTAGAAATCTGCTGGCGGGTTATTTCGTATACCTGTGTGACGACCTTATCAAGGAAGTACCGGTCATGGGAAACGATAAGAATGGCTCCCTCATAGCCCTGCAGATATTGCTCCAGCCAGGATAGGGTTTCGATATCCAGGTGGTTGGTGGGCTCGTCCAGGATCAGGATATCAGGCTTGGTCAGCAGCAATTTGGCCAAAGCCAGCCTTGTTTTTTGCCCTCCGCTCAGGACAGATATTCTTGTATCATAACTAAAGGATTGGAAATTCAGTCCGTGCAGGATGGAGCGGATATCGGCCTCATACTGATAGCCTCCCTGTTCCTTGAACTGTACCTGCAGCAGATCATATTCCTTAAGAATCTTCTCGTAGGAACCGGGCTCATTGAATGCGCCGGGATCTGCCATTCTTTCTTCCAGCCGGCGGAGCTCCGTTTCCATCTCCCTCAGGTCCTTGAAGACCGAGAGCATTTCGTCCCATATGGAAAGAGCTGATTCAAGCCCTGTATTCTGTGCAAGGTAACCGATTGTAACGCCTTTCGGTTTGATGATTTCGCCTGAGTCATGGGACATATGCCCTGCTATTATTTTCAAAAGCGTTGATTTGCCAGCGCCGTTCCTGCCTACCAGGGCAATCCGGTCACGCGTTTGCACCTCAAGCTTTATACTGGATAAAATCAAGTCAGCTCCAAAGTACTTTGACAGCTGATTTACTTGAAGTAAAATCATTGTTCTCACCTCTGTATTCTAAAGGTTAGTGTATCGCATTCATTCTCTCACAGCAATAAGATGAAATTTGTGAAACATCATACAATATAGCTTACATACCTATTTAAAATAGTGTATGATTCTTTAGAGAGGTGTTTATGAATGTCAGAACTCACACATTTTAATGAAGAGGGCAGAGCCCGCATGGTGGATGTCAGCAGCAAGCCCGAGACTGTCCGGACTGCATCTGCTCACTCAAGTATAACGGTTAACAGTGAAATATACGAAAAAATAACCGGCAACAGCATGAAAAAAGGCGATGTTTTGGCAGTGGCCCAGGTAGCTGGCATTATGGCCGCCAAAAAGACGTGGGAAATCATTCCTATGTGCCATCCCATTCCGCTGACCGGCATCGATATTTCTTTTGAATGGGAAAAAACAGAAGAAGAAGATTACCGGCTTAATATTTCTGCCCAGGTGAGGACAAAAGGGTCTACCGGAGTCGAAATGGAAGCGCTGACAGCAGCGAGTGCCTGTGCGCTTACAGTCTATGATATGTGCAAGGCTCTCGATAAGGGAATGATTATCGGCCAGACCTATCTTGTTGAAAAGACAGGCGGAAAAAATGGGGACTTCAAAAAAGAATAGCAGACAAATACAATAGAAATCAGCAGGGTGGGGGGAAAAGCTATG
The DNA here is from genome assembly GCF_050107595.1 of Bacillus infantis. Lineage (GTDB taxonomy): Bacteria > Bacillota > Bacilli > Bacillales > Cytobacillaceae > Bacillus_AB > Bacillus_AB infantis_C. Next base: position 102,274 of record NZ_JBNILH010000013.1, on the reverse strand, counting down.
TCAAATGAAGCCATTAAAATACCGCAGGCAACAGCCAAGAGACTGCCGCTGTATTATCGATTTTTAAAGAATCTCCACTCTTCAGGTAAACAGAGAGTATCCTCGGCGGAGCTCAGTGAAGCTGTGAAGGTGGATTCTGCTACAATCAGAAGGGATTTTTCTTACTTTGGTGCGCTTGGGAAAAAGGGCTATGGCTATAATGTTAATTATCTGCTGTCTTTTTTCCGCAAGACACTGGACCAGGATGAAGTAACAAAGGTTGCCCTCATCGGTGTAGGCAACCTTGGGACCGCTTTTTTGAACTATAACTTCCTGAAGAATAATAATACAAAGATAGAAGCAGCATTTGATGTTGATGCCGGAAAAGTAGGCACAGATATTGGCGGGGTGCCTGTTTTCCATATGGATGATTTGGAAAGAATATCTGAAGAGCACGGCATTAAAGTCGCTATTCTGACTGTGCCGGCGCCGGTTGCACAAGCCATAACGGACAGGCTTGTAACAGGAAGCATCAAGGGCATCCTCAACTTTACACCGGCAAGGCTCACTGTTCCTTCTGCCATACGGGTACATCATATCGACCTGGCTGTGGAGCTGCAGTCGCTGGTCTATTTCCTGAAGCATTATCCTATGGAAGTCCTTCAGGAAGCGGAAGCAGAAGAGTAAGGTTCCGGAATGTGACAATTATAGCAAAGTTAGCATTTCGGATAGAATTATACAAGCGTTAGTGGTATCATCAATATGATAGATAAAGGGAGGTGAGGCGCAATGATGAATTTAGGAATGGGAAGCCTCTTGCTTATTGTTTTTGTCGCTTTGCTGATTTTTGGACCGAAGAAGCTGCCTGAGCTTGGAAAAGCTGCCGGCAATACCCTCCGTGAATTCAAATCCGCTACCAAAGGGCTTATGAATGACGAAGATGAAGAGAAGAAAAAAGAAGTTAAGTAACATAAGGATGTAATATGTATGAGTCATAAGGATATGACAATTTACGAACATATAGGCGAATTAAGAAAACGGCTTGTCATGACAGTCGTTTTCTTGTTCTGCGCGATGATTTTAAGCTTTTTCCTCGCTGAGCCTCTGATTGTGTATCTGCAGGGCGCCGATGAAGCGAAAGAGCTGACGATGAACGCATTCCGCCTGACGGATCCAGTCAAAATTTATATGCAATTTGCTTTTATCATAGCTTTTGTCATGACATCTCCGGTCATCCTTTACCAATTCTGGGCATTCATCAGTCCGGGGCTGTATGAAAAGGAACGGAAGGTCACACTGAGCTATATTCCCGTCTCTGTGATATTGTTCATTGGCGGGGTGGCATTTTCATACTTTATTCTTTTTCCGTTTGTTGTGGACTTCATGACCCGGATTGCGGACAGGCTTGATATCAATCAGGTGATCGGGATCAATGAATATTTTCAGTTCCTGTTCCAGCTTACGATTCCGTTCGGGATCCTTTTTCAGCTGCCGGTTGTCATCATGTTCCTGACCAGGCTTGGCATTGTCACACCGATGTTCCTGTCAAGCATCCGTAAATATGCGTATTTTGTGCTGCTTGTCATCGCGGCCTTTATCACGCCGCCTGAGCTGCTGTCGCATATGATGGTAACAGTGCCGCTGTTGCTTTTATATGAACTGAGCATTTTCATCTCCAGGTTTTCGTATAAGAAAGTGCTGGAGGCCGAAGAGCTGCGGGCAAAGGAAATGGAAACCAAATAAAAAATGAGCCTGAGATGAGGCTCATTTTTTTTGGTTATTTTTAATTTGTTTGATCTTATAGTGAAAGGCAATCATCCGAAGGCCTGAACCGAAATCAAAAGTTGCCAGAAGCACGAGCAGATACGTGAAAAATCCCCATTCACCGGTTTCATTTATATTCTGAATCGCGAAGTAAGTAAACAGCACGCCCAGAAATATATAGATGAATCCGGAAAACAGCGGTGACTGCCTCATTTAAAATCCCCCAATAAAACTTTGAATTTGTTCCATTTCTTCTATCCACTTTTGTAGTTTATCCTGATTCATTTGAATGATGACTACCAATGTATTCATCGACACATGCGCAAAAATTGGGACTAGGATCCGCTTGGTCCGCACATACAGGAACGCGAATGTGAAGCCCATTGCAGAATACAGAAGCACATGCTCAGGCTCAAGATGCGCAAATGCAAAAATCACTGAGCTGATCAGGGCCGCCAGGAAAAAGTTCATCCTTTTATGAAGGGCGCCGAAGATGACCTTCCGGAAGACGATTTCTTCAAGAATCGGGCCGATGATGCTGCTGACAATCACGACGAGCGGCAGGGTCTCAATGATCCTGATGATCTGCTGGGTGTTTTCAGAGCCCATTTCAATGCCGATCAGATTCTCAATATTAGCTGCAAGCGACTGTGCAAACAAAGCCAGGAAGACACCGGCAATTGCCCAGGCGATAGAAGCAAGCGGGGACGAAGCACTGCGGTCAAGCGTCTCCTTTGATTTAAATTCCTTCCGCAGCAGGAAGAGCACAAGTATCAGGGCAACTGTAAAGCTGAAAACAAGCCAGTAGGCTACAGACAGTGCCTGCACTTCCGCCGGGCTGCCGCCGGATATAGTTCCGATCACTGCAAAAAGCGGAACTCCAAGGTAGCTCGATAACTGCATGCCTATATAAACAATCAGGATTATCCAATATTCATTCTTCAAAAGTTTATTCTCCTTTATCTAAAAACATGCCATACATACCATTCTACTAATAATGAGCATTTATCACAAATAAGAGGGCGCCGTAATGAAATAGATAGAATAAAATCTTATCCTCCTCCATATACTAAAAGGGTTGGCCAATTTTTCATGGCTTTGTCAGTACTCCATGTTCATTTTGCCTCATCCGTGTGAAGCTCAGTATCACACAGCCTTATACATAGAAGCAGCACATTTTTAACAAATTTTTTTATGCGTCCCACTTGCAAATAAAGTGAAGATTCATTAATATAATAATTGTGTTAGCACTCATTGGATGAGAGTGCTAATAAATAACTACATAAAAGATTTGAGGAGGTTGTTTCACTTGTTAAAGCCACTAGGTGATCGTATTATTATCGAGCTTGTTGAAACGGAAGAAAAGACTGCAAGCGGCATCGTACTGCCAGACACAGCTAAAGAGAAGCCTCAGGAAGGCAGAGTTGTAGCTGCAGGTACAGGGCGCGTTCTTGAGAATGGCGAGCGTGTTGCACTGGAAGTTGCTGCTGGCGACACGATTATCTTCTCAAAATATGCCGGTACAGAAGTAAAATACGAAGGCAAAGAATACTTAATTTTACGCGAAAACGATATCCTGGCAATTGTAGGCTAATAGCCCCCGTACGCCGGAAATTATACACACCATAATACTTGAGGAGGTTTTTTTACAATGGCTAAAGAGATTAAGTTCAGTGAAGAAGCCCGCCGCGCCATGCTGCGTGGAGTGGATTCCCTTGCAAATGCGGTAAAAGTTACTCTTGGACCTAAAGGACGCAACGTGGTTCTTGAGAAGAAATTCGGTTCACCTCTTATCACAAATGACGGTGTTACCATCGCAAAAGAAATCGAGCTTGAAGATGCATTCGAAAACATGGGTGCTAAGCTTGTAGCTGAAGTAGCAAGCAAGACTAACGATGTTGCCGGTGACGGTACAACAACTGCAACTGTCCTTGCACAGGCTATGATCCGTGAAGGTCTTAAGAACGTAACAGCAGGTGCTAACCCAATGGGCATCCGCAAAGGAATTGAAAAAGCTGTTACAGCTGCTGTAGAAGAGCTTAAGTCCATTTCCAAGCCAATCGAAGGTAAAGAGTCCATTGCACAGGTTGCTGCAATTTCTGCTGCTGACAATGAAGTCGGACAGCTGATCGCAGAAGCAATGGAGCGCGTTGGCAACGACGGCGTTATCACAATCGAAGAATCAAAAGGCTTCACAACTGAATTGGATGTTGTAGAAGGTATGCAGTTCGACCGCGGATATGCATCTCCTTATATGGTAACTGATTCTGACAAAATGGAAGCTGTCCTTGAAAATCCATATATCCTGATCACTGACAAAAAGATCACAAGCATCCAGGAAATCCTTCCCGTTCTTGAGCAGGTTGTACAGCAAGGCAAGCCATTATTGCTTGTAGCTGAAGATGTGGAAGGCGAAGCGCTTGCTACCCTAGTAGTGAACAAACTTCGCGGCACATTCAATGCTGTTGCTGTTAAAGCTCCTGGCTTCGGCGACCGCCGCAAAGCTATGCTTGAAGACATCGCTATCCTTACTGGCGGTGAAGTGATCACTGAAGAGCTTGGACGCGATCTTAAATCTGCGACAATCGATTCTTTAGGACGCGCTTCTAAAGTGGTTGTTTCCAAAGAAAACACAACAATCGTTGAAGGCTCTGGAGACAGCGCTCAAATCGCAGGCCGCGTGAACCAAATCCGCGCCCAGCTGGAAGAAACAACTTCTGAGTTCGACCGTGAAAAGCTGCAGGAGCGCCTTGCTAAATTGGCTGGCGGTGTAGCAGTTGTCAAGGTTGGAGCTGCAACTGAAACTGAACTGAAAGAGCGCAAGCTTCGCATCGAAGACGCCCTGAACTCTACTCGTGCTGCAGTAGAAGAAGGAATCGTTTCCGGAGGCGGCGTTGCCCTTCTGAACGTATACAATAAAGTGGCCTCCCTTCAAGCTGAAGGCGACGAAGCGACTGGTGTCAACATCGTGCTTCGCGCAATGGAAGAGCCTGTACGCACAATCGCCCACAATGCTGGCCTTGAAGGCTCTGTCATCGTTGACCGCCTGAAGCGCGAAGACGTAGGCACTGGCTTCAACGCAGCTACTGGCGAATGGGTAAACATGATCGAAGCTGGTATCGTCGATCCAACTAAAGTAACTCGTTCAGCCCTTCAAAACGCTGGATCTGTTGCGGCTATGTTCCTGACTACAGAAGCTGTAGTTGCTGACAAGCCGGAAGAAAATGCCGGCCCTGCAATGCCTGATATGGGCGGAATGGGCGGAATGGGCGGCATGATGTAATCAGCCACCCGTAAACGTTGATATACCAAGGGTTGAGGGCGGTTTAGATAGCCTTCAATCCAATAAAAGTCACATATCGCTCACAATTCCTGCGATTTTGTGATTTGGAGAATGTTGCTGAAGTGATTTTTAATCCTTTCGGCAGCATTCTTTTTCATTTTATTAGTAACATGTGTATAAACCCTCATAGTCGTTTTCATATCATCATGGCCTACTCGTTTCATAATAGTCGGAAGGTCGATTCCTGCCTCAGCCATCATACTAATGTGTGTGTGTCGGAAAATGTGGGGAGTAGCATGTTTTTCGATTGAAGTCTTTTTTAAGATCCTTTGCATTCGAACAATTAGGTTTTTTTGAATATAAGGATATCCATTTTCTCTGCAAAAAATAAAATTAGCATCGTGATAGTCAGGATACTTAGTTCTATTGGCCAGTTTGATTTTGTTTTGCTTTTTCTTATGCTCTCTGAGCAAGGCAATAATGTCATCATCAATATCAAAAGTCCGTATTGATCCGGGTGTCTTTGGTGGAGTCAGTTCATATTTCTTCATGTTGTTTTCGGGGTTGTATAGTGTCTTTGTGATACGAATTTCATTTGTCTCCCAATCTATATCAGACCATTTTAAAGCACAAAGTTCTCCCGACCTCATCCCGGAAAAGGCGAGTAAATAAAAGCGTTCTAGGTCGCACTCCAGTCCATTCTTTTTAACCGCCTCCAGAAATTCGAACAATTCATCGCGTTCCAGGTATTCTTCCTCAATGGTCTTATTCTCAATGTCTTCAACCGTCAGCTTTTTGACGGGAATTACAGCTCCAGTGCATGGGCTATCTTTCCTCATCTTTTCTTTAATGGCATATTTAAAAATCATATTCGCAGTAACGTGAACACCTTCAATGGTTGTCTTTGCGTAATTTTGGTCATCCAGATCGTTTAAAATCTTTTGGTGCATTCTAGTGGTAACTTTATCAATATTCACCTTTGCAATGTACCTTAATAATATCTTTATTTCTTTCTGGCGGACGCGAACTGTGCTGGATTTGACTTTGCCTTTTGCATATATGTCGAGCCACTCCCAAGCTACATCTTCAAAATGCAGTTTTTTTACTCTCTTCTCATCAATTCCATCATCCTCCAATTTACGTATGGCTTCTATCACTTTTTTTTCAGCTTCTTTTTTCGTATCTGCCCGTCTGGATATCTGCTGCCTTTTGCCTGTGACAGGATCCGGAGGACCATCAGCGACACATCTCCATTTATACCCTTGCTTGTTATTGGAAGGAATCTTACTGAAATATGCCAAAGTCACTCACTCCTTATATGCTTTATAGAGTTCTTCATAAAAAAATGTTGAGCTTATTTTGCTCTCATACATTTCTAATCTTCTCTTTGCAAACAAGTAAGTCACCTTAAATGTTTCTGCAATTAAATGAATAGCTTGTCCGCGTGTAAAAGGAAATTTTAAATTTTGCAGCATAAATGTCGGTATGCAAAAATGTAAAGAAAAATAACGGGCCTGAAACTCCTGAAGTTGCAAAAATTCCTCTGACATAATCATTTGGTTACCGAAATGGCGCAGAGCATGGCATAATTCATGACCAAAGTCTTCCCATTGTTCTTGAGTGGGTAATCTTTCATCAATAATAACTTTCTCTTTATATATGCGACTGGACATATTTTCAAAGCTAACTACCATACCTAATCTATATGCAATTTCAGTAAGGTCCAGTTGATGAGGATGAAAGATTCCAATGTCATAATAAAAGTCTTTTATCCAGTCCTCTAACAAGGATGTTGGGTAGTTCATAAAATCCTCCACACTTGGGAATGTATGTTCGTTTTTTGGTTAAAAGAAAAGCCCAGGGGAGGGCCAATTATCATTTTATTTACCAACCACTGTAAAAACAAAACACGTACTTAGTGTTTTATTATTTTTTGTCTCGATCCCTGATTATCTCCCAAAACTTAATAAGCTCTTCAATCTTTTCTTCTGGAGCATCCATCAAATCCTTAAAGAATACCTGAGTTTTTGGGTCAAGAAAATCTTTCCACATTTCATCAGGTGAATTAGAACTTTTATTGCCTGTAAGTATGTAATCAATAGACACTTCATATAAATCGGACAATTTTTTTAATGTATCATAATCGGGTTGCCTTTTGCCGGATTCATAACTGGATAGTGTGTTGTTTTTGATTCCGATCTTGTCAGCGACAAATTTTTGAGTGTAACCTTTTTTATCCCGACATTGCCTTAATCTTTCTCCAAAATTCATACTGGAACAACTCCTACCATAATCACTTCTTTTTCCATACTACCACCATTTCTCTATGTGAGAAATATAATTCACGAAATGAGAATAAAATCCTTTACATTCTCAAAACGAGAATATATAATCAGGGTACAAGGTTCACAAAACGAGAATGTAAGGTGGTGTCGTTATGAAAGAACAACTTGGTACCCGTATTAAAGAGTTGAGAGTTGAAAAAGGACTAACTCAAACTGATTTTGCTAAGAAAATAGGGTATAAACACCCTTCAATTATCAGTGAAATTGAATCAGGAAAAAAAGGAATAAGTGCTGAAAAATTACCGGAAATAGCTAAGGTTTTGGGAGTTGAAATTAATTCGCTTTTTTTTACGCAAAATGTTCACGTTTCGAGAACTAGAGTCAATACAGCTTAAGGGGGATTCTAAAATGCAAAATAATCTCAGAGATCTTGAACAACAAATCGCCAGCCTTCAGTTAAAAGCACTTATTCAAAAGGCATATGAGCAAGGAGTAGAAGACGGTAGAGCTAAGTTTTCTGCCCCGGCGATTATGACTAGGACCGAAGCAATGGAGTTTCTCAAGTGCGGGGCAACTACCATGTCAGAACTTATGAGACGACCTGATTTTCCGGTTGTCAGAGAGTTCGGCGTTAGGATCCCAACACACCTGCTTATGAAATGGATAGAGCAGCACACCAATTGGGTTGAGCAAAACACTAAATTTTATGAGCAAGAGGCTATGTGATTTTATTTACCTTCATGTTAGCAAGTTTTATCAGGATTGAGTATTCCAATTTGGAATATTGAAAGGGGGTGAACGTAATGAAATTCGGCGCTGTTCTGCAAGCATGCAGGGAACGGGCCGGTCTATCACAAGAAGAATTAGCACATCAGTTGAATCGCACTCAGTCTTGCGTTTCTAAGTATGAAAAAGACCGGAAGATCCCGGATATGCACACTTTTTTACAATGGATTCAAGCAACTAATACACCAGAGATCGCAGTCGCATTCTTATATGGAATGGACGGTATCAATCTTATCCAACAGCTATTGCCTCTAGTAGGGAGTCTGGTTTGCTGGTTTTAATTGAACCCTTTTTAACTGTCATGGAGGTGAAGAGTTGTCCGCAATCGTCTGGTACCTGTTAACCTTAGCTGCTGTCCTTATGGGGATAGTTGTAATTGATTTTATGAAAACAGAAATAACGGGGGGAAAAGAAAATGTTCGAAAACAAGGAAACTGTTGAGAACGTTGAACAATTTTTAGAAACTGCCTCTAATACTTTCGGATCTGACTTTAAAGAAAAAATCAGTGATGATGTCGCCAGGGCAAAAGGGGATAGGGATGACTTCAAAATTATAGTGAACACCGAAAAAGTCTTTGTTACTGTCTTATTCTCGACTGCTCGCTCTGTAAAATACTATTCAATGTCTAAAAAGAGAAAGGTTATCGTAGAGGAGTTCCATATCTGTAAATATGAGTGTAAAGAGATGTTGGAGCTTATGGGAAGCGTACAAGAATTCAGAGAGGGGTCTTAAATTTGAAACAGATACTTAAGTTTAACAGCAACAATCACTCTATGATACTTACAGCCATGACAGCCTTTCAGCAGGATCTTGAGGGGATGGGGCAACGTCTTTTCGATATCGCTTTCAATAAGGTGGAGGGAGCAAAACCTTCAGTGGAACTGGACGGAATGGAGATGATCTATGTCACACAGTCTTTAAATAAATACGGAAAACAGCTTCGGAAAATGGGCAGGATGGATGAATCAGAACAGTATAGATTGCTGGGGGCAGAGGTTGAGAGGATCCGTTTTAACTTCCAGTACACAAACGGCCCGAAAATTGGCAAGAAAAAAGCAGCAAGTGCTTGAACACTCACTGCCTTTAAAAAAGTAATTTTGGGATAAGACTACATTAACATATATTCTGTTTTGCGGCAAGATTCGGGCTTGCCGTAATGGCCAGGAGGAGTCATCTCTACCCTCCTCTACCCTTTGATTGTTCCTGGCCATTACGGTTCGAACCGAATATAGCAGAAAGGGGAAGAGTCAATGGCTACCCGCCAAGAAAAAAAGGAAATCCGAATTGAAATCAACAATTTATTATCTTCTGAATGTGGCGCCTGCGAGTATCGTAATGGCTACGATAACATGACCTATTGTATAAGGGAATGTCCTATCGGCCAAAAAATGCAAGAGTTGTCATCTCGGCTCGTTGGGAACTTAAAACAGTTTGATGAATCTTTTGATGAAAGGCCTTTGAAAGCAGGCAGCTGGTCAAAAGAGGAAGAAACTTATCTCCTAAATCATTCTAAGCACTTTTCAACTTCACACCTTGCTATGAGGCTGCACCGGTCCTCGCCATCAGTGACCGCAAAACTCCACGCACTTAGAAAAAAGCAACACGGAAAAGCTGTCTGAGGCTGTGAAAGGAGGGAATAAAATATGCTCTTTTCGGTCGATTTCGATATTAGGATAAATGAATCATTCTGTACTGTCCATACAGCATTCGTGCCTGCTGAAAGCGTGTCAGAGTGTATGGATATAGCCGAAGGAATGAAAGAAACTATACCGGCAAATAAAGACCATTATGTCCACATTTTTATTGAACAGGTGGAGGACTTGATTTGTTAGATTACCACTCAAAAGTATTGCTCCCAAAATGGCTTCTGGATCAACAAGGAACTATGCCGGAGCAAATTTTTTTAACCCGTGTGCGGAAATATTTAACTAGATACCCAGATTACGCTTTGATATCCATTGAGGGTGCATTTGCCCTTTGCAATCGGGTTGAGGAAGGAGAGAAGGAAGATGAGCAAACTCTTATAGAGTAGTTCCAGTCCTATCGATAACATGTTGCTGCCACCGATTGTGCTATTCTGATTAACAGAATAAGTCATGGAGGGATTTAAATGAAAAAGTTAGAAATCAATCATCTTTATTTAATAGCCGGTAAATTGAGTTTGAATGAAGCCGTGTTGTTAACCCATCTGAATAATCTGATTTGCGACAGTAAGCATTATCTTTTAGAGAATCGGTGGATTGCTAAAACCTATGAAGAACTTGCTAGAGAACTTCCCTTTCTATCAATGAGCACAATCAGAAGAACAATAAAAGAACTTGAAAAGAAGGGATATTTAATCAGCAACAATTTTAATGAGAATCCAATGGACAAAACAAAATGGTATGCAATGGATCACAATAATCTTACTGATCTTATAGATTCATAAGGAAAGGCGGTTTTTCAAGTGGTAACAGGTTGCTCCGCAGTTGACGATATGAACCAGTTAAATATTCAAGGTAATGTTGTACCTATGCAGTGGTACAAAAATATCACTTTTAAAAATAATAAACCGAATTTTGTGGCAATTACACTATTGAGTGACATTGTCTACTGGTATCGTCCCACTGTTGTAAGGGACGAGCTTACTGGGCAGATTGTTGAAACTAAGAAAAAGTTTAAGGCCGATATGCTACAAAGAAATTATCAGGCATTTTCCGACCAATTCGGTTTCACGAAGCGGCAAGTTAAAGAAGCAATGGACTTTTTGGTTGAGCATAACCTGGTTGTTAGGCAATTTCGAGACATAAAAGCTGCTTCTGGCATTTCTGTTAACAACGTCATGTATTTGGAACCGGTGGTTGAAAATATCAAAAAGATTACGTATGAGGAAATCGATATTACCCTCCTACGTTCTAACGTACCCCCTCATACAATAAATGGGGACGACCTCCCACACTCTGTCGTATCACCCTCTTACGTTGGAACGGAGGACCCTCCTACGCCAGAACGTAGGACAAATACAGAGATTACTACAGAGATTACTACAGATAAAAAAGAAGAAGAAGAGGGGCCCGCGCCTGCTCATGAAAATCCATTCCGATTCTTTGAACAAAATGGATTCGGAACCATTGGAGGATACATCCAAGAAAAAATCAGCAGCTGGTGCAATGATCTTAATGATGAGCTAATTGTTAAAGCAATGAAAATAGCCGTCGAACGTGGAGCTAAAAGCTGGAGCTACGTTGAGAAGATATTAATCAACTGGGCTGAAAAGAAGATTACTAGTGTCAAAGAGGCCGATGCTCTTATCATGGCCCACCAAGAGCAATCTAGTAAGCGCAGAACAGGTGTTAGAAAACCTTTTGCTCCGGTACGCCAAGAACAGCTTCCGGACTGGTTTGATGAACCAAAGTTTCCTCCGCCAGTGGCTGCACCAGCCGCAGTTGATGACAAGGCTACAGCCGAAAAGCGAAAAGCCTTGGAGGAGCGGATGAAAAAGTATAGGACCCAGGAGGAGTAAACCATGGCGATACTTATGGATCAAGTTCAAAAACGAAAGCAGTTCATCATAAAGCGACTTATTCAGTCCGGTCACTCTAATGCTGAAGACCATAAGAAACTGTCGGACTCCACCTTGACCGACCTTGAACGAATGTACATTGACATGGCATGTAACTTTGGGCGGGAAATCTCAATGGATATTGAGGTGTGATCACCATGAACAACCTAACACTCGGTCAGTTATATTATCTGGCCAGACGAACGGTAATACACAGAAATGCGGCGATCGCTGAACTAGAAAGGAGGGTTATCCGTGAAGCTGCTGATTGGCAAAAAGAGTCAATGTTCTAACTGTGAGAAGGTATTCTCCATATCTTCTGATGAAGTCCAATATTGCTCTGTGAAATGCAAAGAGGAGCATAACCTTTTCAGGGTTGTCGGGCGTACGGAAATTAAAAAGCTCCCCTTATACGAGCTACATATCAGGTGTTCTAAGGGAGAGGCTGACGCACTGAAGGAATGGGAAAGGCGCTGGGAAAACAGCTATCCCAGAATGGGACAAGGCAGGCGGCCCCCGGATAAGCCGAAAAAGATGTTGAGGCTGATTAAACGATGAGCACAGCGCAAGAAAAGACTTGCCCAGAAAACAGCTGCGTGATGTGCGGAGGGGAAGCTTCTCCCGGGGAGCCCGATGATTTATTAAGCTTTATCTGCAATGAGTGCTTGGAACAAAACTTCAGTTGATGAGGAGGAACTCTGATGCAACAGCTCGATCTCTTTAGAGAAATCATAGTCGATAACTTTGCCGGCGGGGGCGGTGCCAGCACAGGAATTGAAATGGCTACTGGCTTATCTGTAGATATTGCAATCAATCACGATCCGGCTGCCATTGCCATGCACAAGGCCAATCATCCAGATACAGAGCATTATTGCGAAAGTGTCTGGGATGTGGACCCGAAAGAAGCCTGCCGCGGCCGCAGGGTAGGGCTGGCTTGGTTCAGTCCTGATTGTACGCATCATTCAAAAGCCAAAGGTGGAAAACCTGTTAAACAGGAAATCAGAGGTTTAGCCTGGATAGCGGTTAAATGGGCTATTGCAGTAAAGCCGCGGGTCATCATGCTTGAGAATGTAGAGGAATTCAAAGATTGGTGCCCATTGGATAGCAAAGGCAAACCACGAAAGGAATTGAAGGGTGTCACGTTCAATAGCTTTGTAAAAGCTTTGGAATCATTAGGTTATGAAGTCCAATTTAGGGAGTTGCAGGCCTGTGATTATGGGGCACCGACCATAAGAAAAAGATTTTTTATGATTGCACGCTGTGATGGGAAGAAGATAATTTGGCCGGAGCCTACTCATGGAGATCCGCAGAGTCCGGCTGTACAGCTTGGAAGAAAAAAGCCTTGGAGAACATCAAGCGAAATTATCGACTGGTCCATTGGAGTACCGTCAATATTTGACCGAAGGAAACCTTTAGTACCTAACACTCTGAAACGGATCCAAAGAGGCCTTGAAAGGTTTGTTCTTGAGGATGAAAACCCCTTTATGGTGCCAGATGAACATAAGGCGGCTTTCTTAATCAGTTATTACACAGAACAATCCAGTAATGAGGTAAGGGGGCTTTCCTTAAAAACTCCACTTCATACCATAACGGCGGGAGGCAACCGATTTGGATTAGTGACTGCCTTCCTGATGAAATATTACGGTCAAGGGGTGGGGCAAGGGTTAAAAGAGCCATTGCACACCATCACTACCAGAGATAGATTCGGTCTGGTAGCAGTTAAATCAAATGGATACGCCATCTCGGATATTGGGTTACGGATGCTGCAGCCACATGAGTTATTTGCCGGTCAGGGTTTCCCTAAGAACTATATTCACCAGATCGGTACCAAATCTGATCAAATAAGAAGAGTAGGTAATTCAGTACCACCAGCTTTTCCAGATGCCTTGGTAAGAGCTAATCTTCCGGAAATGTGTATAGCAAATGACCGATATAAGGTTTCTAGGAGGGATATATCTTGAGAGATGTCTACAGCTGCCAATGCGGAGAAGATTTTTCTGTGAAGGATGGCAAGGAGCCTACTTATTGCCCATTCTGCAGCAGCCCATATATAGAGTTTAGCCATGAGGTTTCTGGGGGGAGTGACTCATACCGTGCATTTAAGGAGGGATTTTATGAAAAGGATTGATGAAATAGTTAGTGAGCTATCAAATGAAGAATTAAAACAGGGCTTCTTAGAAATCACTGACTGGAGGAAAACTGGAGTCCTTTCAAAAGGCGTTGTCCGTAGTGCTCACAAAAAATATACAGAACAGGGTGATTTGGACTATCCAGTTTACTATATGGAAAACCCATTCTTAAATGAAATAGTAAAGAGACACTACGACAAATAGTGAACTATACGTGAAGGAAAGCGAGTGAGTCGAATGAGGGTCAGAAGAAAATACGATGCTTTATTTGAGCCAATCGAAAACCCTTCCGTTGATAATCTGATATGGGTGAAATGTGAGGATTTAAAGGGTGTTATTCATTATGAATATTGCAATGATGGGACACAGCAAGATTATGAAATGACACCAGTGGAGTTGCTGGAATACAGAAAAGTTTAATGAACTATACGAAAAAATAGCAAAGCAAGAGCCATTCTTGATGAAATGTTAAGGGTTAGCCCTTGCTCGTGTGATTTCCATATCCGATTTCCGCTGATGCAGATATGCATTGTCACACAAAAGACTATGTCCAGTTAAGACATATCCACACTTTGTATCTTAATTAAAATTGCGACTTTCCCTTAAGCGTTATTTACGTGCAAAACACGAAGGGCTGTCTAAACCCCTTTCGGGTGTGGAGTCAAAGGTCTGTTTGACTTTACACCAGTTATTCATCGGTGATGTCCAGCAAAAGGTACTAGTTAGATTCAATAAAGATTAGTGTAGGTAAATTGTATTAGAAAAACTAGTTGTTTGTAAATGGCATCCAACAAAAAGGAGTGTAGTTATGGTTGGGAAAATTGAAGTATGGTATATGACTGAAGAAGAATTAGCAGCATACGTGGCCAAGTATCCTATCAAGCAACCGAAGAAGGGCTCAAGAAAGGGCTCAGCTCAAACGAGTCCAGATTATAAGTGGAGATCTAAAAAAGCAAATGAAAGCAGCCTAAAGTCGAAAAGAGCATAAAAAAAGCCAGGATTTCCCCCGGCTACCCATCTAAATTATATCATAGGGGGCAATCCTGGTGAACATGGATTTGTTGAGAATGGTTGCAGAGATAGACTTAAAGAAAAATGCTACCTATATAGTAAAAGATGAAAAACTTATTCTTGTGAGCAGTCCGCCAAATGGATATGGCAAGCAAGTGATTGCCTGGCAATCAGGCAAGGTATCTCACTACGAATTAAATTCCACCCATAAATTATAAGTCTACTGGAACAACCAGGGACACTAGCTGAACGCTTAATGCGTTTGCTTAGTGTCCTTTTATTTTGGAATGGAGGGGAAATAATGGGACAATTAGAATTTCATTTAGCAGCCATTGATCGGGATGAAACAAAGAGGAAAGTGGAGGAGGCATTAGAAAAATACCGCGTTTACCTTCTATCTCAAGAAATAGATCAATTGCCTTCTGTCACTCAAAATTTTTCACTTGTACCACCTTCGACTACAAATAAATTCAATTCCTCAACTGAGAATGCCGCCATTCATAACGTGGATTATAACCGGGAACGGACGGAGTACATTACCAGGGTCCTTGCTGCAGTCAATAGGCTTGGCTATAAGGAAAGAGCTATTATCATTCGCCGGTATATGAATGATGATGATATCTTTGATTACCAGGTCTACAGCGAGCTTCATATGAGCGAGAGGACATATCACCGCTATAAATCAAAGGCCTTTTACAAATTGGCATTCGCTCTCCGGATTGAGATCTATGAAGATAAGGAGGTACATGGAGCATGAACTATGTACAGCCAATACGTGATATAGAGAAAGTAGAAGCCATAAAGGCATACTTGAAGGAGGAGAGTGAACGTAATTATTTCCTTTTCTTAATGGGAATCAATACGGGCCTCAGAATTTCAGACATCCTAAAGTTAAAAGTAGGTGATGTGAAGGACAAACACATTATCATTCGAGAACAAAAAACCGGTAAGCAGAAATGGATATTAATTACTCCGGCTCTGAGGCGCGAATTAAAAAGGTGTATTACTGAGCAGCCAGATGATGAATATATATTTAAAAGCCGGCAGGGAGAGAATAAGCCTATTGGAAGAAGTATGGCTTATAAAATACTTCGAAAGGCTGCAGCTAAATTTAAGCTTAAGGATATTGGAACTCATACAATGAGAAAAACTTTTGGATATCATTTTTATCAACAGACAAAAGATGTAGCAATGCTTCAAGAAATCTTCAACCACTCCACGCCGGATATTACGCTAAAGTATATTGGCGTTAACCAGGATGGAATGGACAAAGCGATGAGCAGGTTTAAAATATAGCCTGCTTATCGCTTTTTTCTTTTTGTTTTATTCAGTTAATCATAAAAAGTGTAATGTGGAACTCAAATTAAGTAGTCTGATTTTATCACTTGTATCAAGGGGTGCAGCCCTTCGGGCAGTTACACAAAATATAAGATATGGTGAACTGAATTGAGTATTATGGTATCATAAAAACCAAAAGGGAATATCTGGGGGAAAAGAAATGGCAGAAAGAAATTTTTATGGATACCAAATTGATTTTCAAGAAATTAGGAA
Organism: Bacillus infantis; assembly: GCF_050107595.1. Lineage (GTDB taxonomy): Bacteria > Bacillota > Bacilli > Bacillales > Cytobacillaceae > Bacillus_AB > Bacillus_AB infantis_C. The sequence goes on along the minus strand of NZ_JBNILH010000013.1, from coordinate 85,944 downwards.
AGATGAGAATCAAAAAGAATATTACAGAGACTTTTGGAATGCTACCCATTTCAAAGAATTAGTTGCTGACATTCTGGATAATAATCCTAATGATATAAAACAAATTCATAACGGTTGGTTTATTTTACTGGATCAAATAGACGAGTATGCAGAAAAATATTTAGTGAATGGTAAGGAAGAAGAGCATAATTATCTAGTTGGCAGATTCTTATATGCTGAGTATGGCTATGTTGGGAAATTAAGACACGTAGATACACTTGCACAAAGAGATAATAATAAGTTGCCGAGGGAAGGAGAAGAAAAGTTTGTTTACTTTTATCTGCGACAAAGCGACGGGCTATTACTTCTCCAAGGTGATATGAAAGTAATTAGATCAAAAGTAGAAGATTATTTTGCTAAATTCGGGAAAGAATACATGGAAAATCATGATATTCACGATCTTTCTATCCGTACTCTCTTGAGAGGAGACTTTATTGACGAAGTAAATAGATTGGATGAGGTATCAAAGATTGAAATCGAACTTGCTGTTGAGAAAACTAATTCTTTCGAGAATGAGTTAATGACGAGGGCCAGACAACAGGCTAAAGAGTTTGAGGCGAACTACGCTACCATAATTATGCAGTCAAAATATAAGAAAGATGGATTAAAGAAGATTGGTGAATATATTGAAAAAATTAAGCCAAGAGGAACAACCGCACCTATAAAAGGGGTAAACAATATCAAGGTTATAGGAAAACAAGAAGGAGAATTTAAACGGGTTTACTTAAGCAAGATATCTGAGAAGTATACATTAAATGTTGAAGTTGATGAAAAGAAAAATATTGACTCCGATGATTTATATAATAAAGTTAAAGATGTAGGTCGAAAAAGGGAAGAGCTATGGAGGGATGAATAATGGTCCAACGGACCCAGCTTTTCTGGAAAGCTAATAAATTCCCAATTGAAGTGTCAATAAACTATCTAAGATTTTCTTCAAGATCAGAAAAAGTTTTTGATTTCATAATACCGTTATTGCTTACAGGGCTGATAATGTGGTTAGTTGTCTCTATTGATCCTTCCTCGAGCACTGTCCTTAAAGGCATTAAAGACATCAACAATCAAACTTTAACTTTTATTTCAATACTGGCGGGATTTAACATTGCGAGCATCTCAGTTTTAGCAACTTCAGGCTCAAAATTATTAGAAGATCTTCGGAGAGAACGCAGTACCAAGTTTCCTGAAAAGACTTTATTCGAAATTATGATGACGTTTTTTTGTGCTGCTGTTGTCACTGAGTTTTTTATTATTTTTATCGGAGTATTATTGCTGGTCATATCTTCAATAATTAATCTTCCCATAGATTTCAACATTAATATCTGGTGGTGGATAATTATTTTGCTATGGATTTATATGCTTATTACCACTATTTTTGTTTCAGTCAGGAACCTGAAAATACTTTTTACAATAATGGTAAATGAGGAGTATTAATCGTGGCAGGATTATGGCAGAATCTTGAACGATATTTTTAAGACTTCCTTGTTATTATGGTATTAACGAAATATATCAAGACGGCACTTAATCGGGTGTCGTTTTTTATTGTATAAGGAAGGAAATTCACTCTTTTTGTAGAATCTTTGTAATGAAGGAGTGAGAGTAATGACTAACAACCTATTTTTTCAAAATTTTATCGAATCGTTATGCAGGTGGTCTAAAGAAGTAACTGAAAAATCAATTATTAAAAGAACCCTGGTTATTGTAGGCTTTGACTTAGGTTTAGATGTAGACGAAAAGGATGATATAGAAAAAATCAAAAAACGATTACAATTCTTAATTCAAGATACAGGTTTAAGTGAAGAGTTTTTAATATTAAGTTTAGCCGATAGAGTGAGTTATCATCTTAAAAATGAACTCTCTACTCATGGGCAAGCAATTATCCTAAACGAAAAACTTATAAGCCGCAACAAAGAATCGGGAATGGGACCGAGAACTGAGGTTATGGAAAGCACCTTGAATATCCTTAAGGACAGGAAGTATATTTTAAATCAAGAGTATGCAATTGATAGGTGGGAGAAGATTAAAGCAGAAACATTTACTTTGGCAAATATAAGAAAGTGGAATGACTTGTCTTCCGAGATTGAGGAATGGAAGTTATCCAAATAACTGGGTATTTAATTCAAGCTCTTGTCACAAATTGACGAATGATAGGAATTGTCCACAAACCGCCTTTCGCTGATAATTATAAAATGAAAGCGAGGTGATAATGTGACAGTTGCATTGGTGTTTCATGATGAGTATGGAGATCCTATTCATGAAAATGAAATGATATACGATAACTTCGGGGCTCCAATACCAAACCCGGGTGAAGTGATTTCTATAGAAGGTTATTCATACAAGGTAGTAGACAGATTCTTTATGTATCTATCTAACTTAGATATTAATCTTCAAATCATTTTCCGTTGTGAAAAACTAAAAAAGTAATGAATAAAAGCATTCCTTCGGGTATGCTTTTATTATCTTGAATTGTCGAATTATAATGTTTGTTCAATTGTTATTTTTCTTTGATAATTATAGATAAAGGAGGAATGGTGTTGAATTTTAATTTAATTGAGTTTAAAGAGACTATAGGATACTTAGTAGGTGCAGTAGTGGATCCGTTGTTTCCTATTTTAAGCTTGTTTGTATTACTTTTTATTGTAATAAAAGTGCCTAATAACCTCGTTAAACTTGGCGGTGGAATAGGGGTAGTTTTATATCTAACCTTTGGTAATTATAGCGAAGTGTTTAGACCGATTATTAATATGATTTTTAATTAAGGCATCCATCTGGGTGTCTTTTTATTTTGCAGAAAGAAGGGTGATGATATTGGGAACAAAATTTGCTGATCGTTTATCTGATGAACAGAAGCAGCAACTGAGCCGGTTACGGTCCAAGCAAAAAAAACCTTCTAATGAATTGACCAGAAAGGATTGGGAAGAAATCATGGGAAAGAATCGTGCTACCTATAGAAGAGTAAATGGATCCATAAGAAGAAAGTAAGAGGAGAGAACAGAAATGGCAATGTTGAAGCTGTGCAGCTGCGGCAAAGCGATTGATATCTCCTTAGATAAATGTGACCGGTGCCAACCTTTGCAAAGTGAACGCCACAAGCTTTATGACAAATACAGAAGAGATCAAGAGTCTGCTACCTTCTATAAGAGCTCGGCCTGGCGAAAGCTGAGAACAACAGCGCTGACAAGAGACCTTGGTATATGTCAGCATTGCCTGGCCAAAGGCACTATCACACTGGCTGACATGGTGGACCATATCATACCGATCAAAGAAGCCTGGGAGTTAAGGTTGGTGCTTGATAACCTTCAATCATTATGTAACAGGTGCCACGCAATCAAGACGGCAGATGATAAAAGGAAATATAGGTGAAGGGGTGGGGCCCATTTCAAAATTTTCGGGCAGATCGCCCAAGACCGCATCCCCCGTTTTTTCGCGCAAAAACTCCCTAAATAAAATTTCGGAAAGGAGGTATTTGGATGCCCAGACCCAGACAGCCAGTAGATTTGATTCTACATAAGGGTAAAAAGAACTTAACCAAACAAGAGATAGCTGAGAGGCAGTCTACAGAAGTTAAAGCACCCAGCGACAAAGTCAAAGCTCCAACTTATCTGCCTAAGGAATTAAAAAGGGAGTTCAAAAAAATTTCGGACCAACTCATTCAGATTGGAATTATGACAAATCTCGATGTGGATGCCTTGGCCCGTTTTTTATTGGCAAAGAAGATGTACTTAGAAGTCACGGAGTCCTTGATCAACATGATTCCAACGGAAGAAGTAGAATATGTCAAGAAAGATAAAGAGGGCAAAATTGTTGACGAAGGTACAAAAACTATCTCCAATGAAACCTATTCGGAACTGTTAATTAATCAGGATAAACTTTTCAAGCAGTGCCGAGTAGCTGCAAGTGATTTGGGGCTCACTATTTCTTCTCGCTGCAAGCTGGTTGTCCCGGACAAGAAAGAAGATAAGCCTCCGAGTAAGTTTGCTAAGTTTGGCGGTGGGCAGAAGTGATCGATCGCGTCACTTCCTACGCTTGGGATATATGTATGGGGAAAATACCCGCGGGTAAGTCCCAGAGGCAAGCTTGTAACCGGCATTTAAAGGACTTGGAGCGGCAGGATACAGAGAATTTTCCATATGTATGGGATAGTGAGAAATCAAATGAAATTATCGAATTTGCGGAAACATTGACAATTGCTGAAGGCGAGGAAGAGCAGCCACTTTGCTTGTATGGGTTCCAGGATTTTATTTTTGGCTCTTGGCATGGATGGAGGACGTTGGCCGGATATCGCCGGTTTAGAACGTCTTATATCCAGGTGGCACGCCAAAATGGAAAGTCATTGGGGAATTCTGTTCCAACACTCTATTATGGCAATTTTGACGGGTATAACTATCCACAAGTCTATTGCACGGCCACAAAAGAGCTGCAAGCACGGATTGTTTTGAAAGAGTGCTTCAAATTTATCAATGCTGACCCAGAATTGTGTGGCGACAACTATGAGGAAGGCCTTTACACCATTAAGGACTATGCCAGCAAGATCTTATGCAATTTATCACATGGAGAAATCCGGGCGCTTGGACGAGATACAAAGTCTATTGATGGATTCAGACCTTACTTTGCAAGTGTCGATGAATACCATCTCCATAAGGATAATCAGATGTATAAGCTGCTTGCAGATGGAACGAAAAAATTAAAGCAATGCTTAATTTCAGTTATCACGACAGCAGGCTTTGATTTAAATTCTCCATGCTTTGCTTTGTACGAATACTGTAAAAAGATACTTGCTGGTGTAGTGGCAGATGAAACACAGTTTGTCTTTATCTGTGAACTGGATAAGGATGATGATGTATGGGATGAGACCAATTGGGTGAAAGCTAACCCATTATGGACAGATCAAACGCTGGAAAGCCTTCGTGCGGAAGCTATAAAAGCAAAGGCTATGAGCGGAGAAGACATGAGGAACTTCCTTACAAAGTCCTTAAATCAGTGGGTCCAATTTGCCGACAACCAATATATGAATCTTGAACACTGGAAAAGCAGCGCAAGCAAAAAGACTCTTGAAGATTTCAAGGGTTTTTCGTGTTATGCAGGGCTTGATCTATCCAGCGGGGGAGATTTGACGAGCTTGGCACTTATATTCCCCTATGTAGAAAATTACGTAAGGAAGTACTTTATCCATTCGCACTCCTTTATACCAATTAAGCGGGTGGCTGAGCATATCAAATCAGACAAAGCCCCTTATGATATGTGGATTAGAGCAGGCCTGCTCACCGCCACTGAGACGATTGGGGGGATAAAGACTGATTATAAATACATTATTTCTTATCTGGCCAGGTTGATTGAAGATTACAGTCTCGAAGTGAAAATGATCGGTTATGATCCTCATAATGCATCTGCCTTCTTAAATGACTTGGAGGAATTGGGCATTGATTCGGTGTCAATTACACAATCTGCAAGGAATTTAAATGATCCAACGGTGGATTTCCGGCTGGAAGTCGAAGCAGGCAATGTGGGATACGACGAAGCAAATGAACTTCTTACCTGGTCTGTCACCAATGCAAAGACAGTTTCCAATTCTTTTGGTGAAATAAAGCTTGATAAGGACCTGCAGCAGAAGCGGATTGACCCTGTAGATGCCATTATTGATGCTTGGAAGCTTGCGATGTCTTCAGCAGAGGGTAGCGTAGACGTCTCTGAATTTGCTGATGATGATTTTCTCAAGAAACTATGGGGTTAAGGAGGGGGTGGAAATGTGAAACTTTGGAATTCTGTACGAAACTTTTTCGGTAACAGCGAAGAAACTTTAGAAAAAAGAGAAACCTTGGAACTGAATGAGGACGATCAGCGACTCCTGGAACTTTTGGGGCTTGAGCCGGGGGAAGTAAATGTAAAAGGCTTAAACTCTCTAAAAATTGATACCGTGTTCGCGTGTTTAAGAATACGGTCTGAATCTGTCTCGAAACTGCCCTTGAAGGTCTACCAAGAAGATGAAAACGGTATTCAAAAAGGGACAAGGCACTACTTGCAGCAGGTCTTTAAACTTCGACCCAACCCTTATATGAGTGCCAGTGACTTCTGGAAGGTCATGGAGGCGCACCGGAGCATGGGAAATGCCTATGCCAACATCGAATACGATAAAAGGACAGGCAAAGTTATCGGCCTATGGCCGTTGGACCCGGCAAAGGTAAAAGTAGTTGTGGATAATGCAAACTTTTTAACCTCAAAAACCAAGCTATGGTATGAAATTGAAGTAAGCCCAACTGAAAAAAGAAAACTCATACCAGAAGAAATTTTACACTTCAAAGGCAGTTTGACGCTTAATGGGCTTATCGGTATTCCAACATTGGACTACATGAAATCTACATTAGAAAATGCTGCTGCTTCAAATAAATTTATCAATAATTTCTTTAAACAGGGATTGCAGGTTAAGGGTCTAGTGCAATATGTGGGTGATCTAAGTCCTGGTGCTAAAGAGGAATTCCGTAAGAATTTTGAGGAAATGTCTTCTGGTCTGAAAAATAGTCACAGGATTGCACTTATGCCAGTTGGCTATCAATTCACTCCGATTTCTTTAAATATGGCAGATGCCCAATTCTTGGAAAACACCCAAATGACAATCCGGCAAATTGCCAATGCGTTTGGCATTAAGGTACACCAATTAAATGACCTTTCAAGAGCTACACATACCAATATTGAGAACCAGCAACGGGAATTTTATGTTGATTCCCTCCAATCTTCGCTTACGACATACGAACAGGAGATGGACTGGAAACTGTTTTTGGATAGTGAGCTTGAGCAGGGTTTTTATTGCCGGTTTAATGTGGATGCCATATTGCGCGGTGATATTAAAACCAGATATGAGGCTTATGGAAAAGGGATTGAAAAAGGATTTATTACTCCGAATGAAGTAAGGGCTCTGGAGGAAAAGCCGCCAATGCCAGGCGGTGACCAATTACTGTTTAATGGGAACGTCATTCCTTTAACAATGGCTGGCCAACAATACTCGAAAGGTGGTGAAAACAATGAATCAAAAGCTGCCGAAGACGACGAAGGAGATGAGGGCTCTTCCGGTGAAACTGGAGATCAGGGAGACGAATGAAGAATCCGAAACAAGGACCATTACAGGGGCCATTAAATACGATACAGACTCGGCTGAAATGCGCGATTGGTACGGGGATGTCATTATTGAACAGATTTCTTCCGGAGCATTTGATGAGAGTTTGAAAAGCAGGGATGTTGTCGGACTCTGGTCGCATGACACCTCTCAAGTACTGGGAAACACCAAAAGTGGTAGCCTTCAGATTGAAAATACCAAAAGTGAGCTCCGATTCGAATTAAACATTCCAAACACTTCTGTAGGAAACGATGCATGGGAGCTAATCAAGCGCGGAGATGTGGATGGAATCTCTTTTGGGATGAAAGTTACAAAAGATAAGTGGTCATCAGAAGAAAGAGAAGAAGGAAAAATTTATAAACGTTCAATCCTCAATGCCGAATTGTATGAGATTAGCCCGGTCGCATTCCCTGCCTACCCAGCGAATGAAGTTGGAATCCGATCCCTGGATGATTTTAAGGCTGAGGAGAAAAGAGCTTCAGAGGAATACCGGAAAAGGAAACTAGAATTAGAACTAGAGCTTTTATAAAAGGGCTCTTTTTTTTATGTTCAAATACACATTAGGAGTGAATTACATTGCCGAAAGAATTGAGAGAACTATTAAACCGACTGGATCAAATGAAACAGGAAGTCCGTACATTACTTGCTGAAGACAAAACAGACGATGCTGAAAAAAGGATGGCGGACGTCCGCAACCTTCAGAAGAAGATTGATATTCAAAAGTCGTTATCCAATGAGGAACGCAGCGGTTTAGATAATGCTGGTGCAAACCCACTTAACCCAAATCCGCCTAGCTCCTTGGAATCCAGAGAAGATGCCGAGCTTGAAAAAGAATATCGGCAGATTTTCTTAAAAGGGTTAAGGAGAAAGAATGTTTCCTCAGAAGAAAGAAGCATCATTTCAGAATATGAGAAGCGTGCTGTTATGAATGAAGGCGGGGCAGCTGGACAGTCAGACGGAGATTCCTCTCTCATTGTTCCGCAGGATATTCAAACTCGAATCAATGAGGTCAAACGCCAGTTTATTGATCTCTCCCAGTATGTAACAGTGGAAACCGTTACAGCCCTGTCTGGCAGTCGAGTGATCGAGGCTGATGCTGAATTAACCCCATTCCCGGTCATTGGGGAATATGATGAAATTCCTCTAATGGACAATCCGAAATTCCGTCCATTCTCTTATGCTGTAAAAAAACGTGGCGGCATTCTTCCAATCACCAACGAATTGCTGGCTGACAGTGATCAGAATGTAATCAATTATGTCTCTACCTGGATTGGAAAGAAAGCTGTGGCAACAAGAAATGCCCTGATTCTCAGCCAACTAAATGCTTTAACAAAGGCCCCAATGGCTGACTTTGATGACGTGCGCTCTGCACTGAATGTTAAGCTGGATCCAGCGATTTCATTAAGCAGCATTATACTTACGAATCAAGACGGCTTTAATCATTTAGACGGCCTGAAAGATTCTACTGGACGTTATTTGCTTGTCGATGATCTAACACAGCCAGGGAAAAAGTTATTTAAAGGGCGCCAGGTTGTGGTGGTCAACAATCGCCAACTGGCAAGTGATACAGGTGCAGGGACAGCGCCTATTATTATGGGGGACTTAAAACAGTTGATTGTCCTGTTCTCCCGTAAGTTCTACGAGCTGGCCAGCACAAAAGAAGGCGGAGATGCTTTCAAGCGCGATACCACGGATCTAAGGGCCCTCATGCGTGATGATATTAAAACATGGGACACAGGGGCTGCGGTGTTCGGCCAACTCGATATTACTCCAACTGTGTAGGAGGCAGGAAAAGGAGATCGTTATGATCATAGAAGTGAGTGAAACCAAACGGTGGCTAAGACTGGATGATGAAGCTGGCGAAGAGGATGAGACGCTTGAGATGCTTATCGGTGCTGCGGAATCGTACCTGCTTCAAGCAACTGGAAAAGCCTTTGATTCGTCCAATAAACAGGCAAAGTTATTTTGCCTTGTACTTGTAACAGATTGGTATGAAAACCGTGAATTAATTGGAACCGGACCTAGCGACAAGGTCCGGTTCTCTATTCAATCCATATTGACACAACTGCAATATATGCCAATTGAAGGAGGAGTAAATAATGGCGAAAAAGAAAGCATACCAAGTGATTCGGCCTTTCAGGGATAAAGGCAGTAAAGAAAAGTATTTGCCTAAGAATCCTTACGATGAAGGGGATGCTAAGAGGGTCAAGGAGCTGCAAGAAAAGGGTTACTTGGGGGAAGAGATTAAGCCGGAGAATGAAGAGTGAATCCAGGTAAACTGAATCACCGGATTGACGTTCTTGAAAATCAGAAAGTCACCAACGAACTGAAAGAAACCAGTTATCAATATGTACAAACGATGTCCCTATATGCAGCCATCATTCCCCAGACAGGAATTATGCAGAGGCAGGAAGCAGAAACCATCCTGACAAATGTGACCCATAAAATCATTGTTCGATATGTGGCTGGCAAGAAGATCACAAAGGACATGCAAATCAAGTTCCGGGAAAGCCTTTTTGAAATTAAGTATATCTTGAATCCCTACTTTAAAAACGAGACACTTGAAATCTTTTGCACGGAAGTGATGGATTGATGGAAATCAGGGGGTTGAGCGATTTTGAAAGAAGGCTGCTGGCCTTAGCTCAAAAAGAGCTTCCAAGAGAGGTTCCTAAAATCATGCGGAAAATGGGGAGTAAAGCCAGAACCCATGTTGCCCGCAAAGCGAGGCGCCAAGTCAAAAAGCTGACTGGTAATTATCATAAGGGATGGAAAAGAGGGAAGGTCTTTAAAGCGAAAGAAGATGAATTTGTGGTCAGGGTGTATAATTCCTCCCCTCATGCCCACTTAGTAGAGCATGGCCACATTCAAAAAGATAAAAACGGCAAGGAACTGGGATTTGTAAAAGGAAAGCATGTTCTGGAGGAATCGATGGGGGAATTTGAATCCGGAGAGATGGAAGAAATGCTGGATGCGTGGCTGGATGATTTGCTGGAGAGTGGAAAGCTATGATCAGCTATAAGGACATCAAATTGGCAGTGAATACGCTATTGAGTAACCAGTTCCAAATAGAAATCCAATCAAATGACGTGAAGGAAGGCTTTAAACGGCCTTCCTTTTTTGTTGAGCTGGATGACATGGAGCGTTCTTCAACAGATACTCAAGTGGAAAAAAATCTAACTATACGCATCTTGTACTTCCCCAGCGATCGATATTCTTACTCTTCTGAAATTCTAGGTGTACAGGAAGAGCTGGAAGAACTTTTCGATTTGAAGCTTCATGTAGCTGATCGCCATTTGAACATTCAAGAATCAGTCTCAGATATTGTCGACGGTGTATTGGACTTCTCGTTTGAAATTCACTTTTTTGATGGAAGGCCTAGCCGTTTAGAGAACGGATCAGACATTCAGATAATGCAAGAGTTATTGTTAAAGAGAGGATGAGTGGCATGGGATTACCGGAAATAAACATTGAGTTTAAAGGAAAGGCTGTAAGTGCTATTTTGCGGTCTGCTATGGGAATCGTTTCTTTGATACTAAGAGATGACACGAGCACTTTTGATTCAAAGGAATATAAAGATATTGAAGAAATAAAGGGAAATGATTGGTCACCAGAAAATACTGATTTTATTAAGCTGGTTATGAAGGGCACACCAAAGAAAGTCATATGCGAGAGGGTTGGAACGGAGGCAACAGATTTCAATGCAGCCTTGGCGCGATTAGGAAGCAAGAAGTGGAATTACCTTGCAATCCCTGAGATCTTAAGCACTGAAGTGCCGGATATTGAAACGTGGATAAAGGCAAAGAGGGAAAATGAAAAGAAAACCTTTAAGGCTGTCCTTCCGAATGCTGAAGCTGATCATGAAGGCATTATTAACTTTGCCACTGATGACATTCAGGTTGGTGCCAGGACATATACAACAGAAGAATATTGTGCCCGTATAGCAGGCGTGCTCGCCGGCCTCCCCTTTACCAGGTCTTCCACTTACTTTGTCTTGAATGAAGTGGACAGCGTTAAAGAAAGTGACAACCCCGACCAGGATATTGACTCCGGAAAACTGATTCTAATCAATGATGGGGAAAAGGTTAAGATTGCCAGGGGGGTTAACAGCCTAACATCTACTACTATTGAAAAGACGGAGGACTTTAAAAAGATTAAAATCCTTGAGGTCATGGAAATGGTTACTGATGATATTCGGGATACATTCAACAACTCATATGTGGGGAAAGTACCCAATACTTATGACAATCAGGTCCTATTTTTCATTTCTGTAAACAGTTATTTTAAAGGATTAGCAGGAGACAGCATACTGGATCCTTCGTTTGATAACCGAGCAGATGTTAATGTTTCAGCCCAACGTTTAGCGTGGGAAGGCATCGGTACCGATACCACTGAATGGGATGATCAAAAGGTCAAAAATAATTCATTTAAGAGCACTGTTTTTGCTGCAGGAAATATAAAAATTGTGGACGCAATGGAAGACCTGGACTTCCAGATTGCTATTTAAGGAGGGAGTAATATGCCGCAAGTAAAGAGTAATCGGGTTATGAATGGCACTTTCGGTTCTGTCTGGGTTAATGGAGAGAAATGGACCGACATAGAGAGCTTTGAAGCAAAGGTCACAGTGAACTTTGAAGACGTCAACATGGCGGAAGACTTGGCCACCCATAAGAAAATGACCGGATGGGCCGGCGAAGGCTCCATGACAGTAAAAAAGGTATATAGCAGAGGAGCCATTTTAATGGCACAGGCATTAAAGCGTGGAGAAACTCCGGATGTGACGCTTGTAGGCAAACTTGCAGATCCAGATGCGTTTGGAAGCGAACGAGTAGCTATTAAAGAAGTAACGTTTAATGAGTTCATGTTGCTCAAATTTGAGCAAAAGGCCCTTGGTACGGAGGAGTTGCCATTTAATTTCGCTGATTATGATCCTATCGATCTGGTTTCAGCCTAAAAGGAGAATTCGAATGAAAGAACAAGTGAAAAAGCTTACTCTTACACAACTGATTCAAAATAAAGAAAAATACCAGGTGAAATCTGATACAACGGAAGAGTTGTTTATTGAACGACTTGGCGGCAGCATTACCATTCGTAAGCCAGAGCGCTCACTATGCCTGGAGTGCATGGAAATGGCTAATGATGAAAAAAGGCAGGAGCAGGCGGATATCCATATGGTTTACAACATTGTTTCAGAGCCTAATCTGAAGGATCCTGAGCTCCACAAAGAATTTGGCTGTGCGGAACCATATGATATCGTGGAGAAAATTTTTGAAGTTGGAGAAATTTCACATATCAGCGGATCAGGCATGGAACTGGCGGGCTATCACTCAAAAATCAAAAAGGTGTCTGATCTAAAAAACTAATTAAAAGTGATGGAGACTTTTATTTTCTCCATCACTATATCCAGAAAGGGTTTGCGATAGATTACCTATTGAATCTACGGGTGGACGAAAAGCTCTTATTAGAGTCTAGTATGGAGCTTTATTATGAAGAGAGGGCCACGTAGCCGTCTCTTTTTTGGTAGGTGAGATTATGGCCAAGAAAGTATTGTCTGCGATTTTGACATTGAAGGATAAAGACTTCTCAGCCAATATGAAAAAGGCGAGTCAAGGCGTAAAGGGTTTTGACAAGCAGATGAAATATGCCGGAAACCAGGTGAAGAAATTTAAAGACAATGCAGTTTCAAGCTTTTCCAGCGTGGCTAAAAGTGCTGCCGGCATAGCTGCTGCTTACGTGGGATTAAAGTCATTAAATAATTTTAAGAATGAAGCAGTTGAACTTGCCAAAGCCCAAATTGATGCTGAAACAAAACTGGCCGCCGTTATGAAAAACACAAAGGGTGTAACGGATAAGCATATCCAAAGTGTAAAATCTTATGCTTCAGAAGTGCAAAATATGGGGGTAATAGGGGACGAAGTCCAGTTATCTGGTGTTCAACAATTGGCTACCTTCCAGCTACAGGGCGAAACTCTTAAAAAACTTATGCCAGGAATGGCTGATTTGATTGCTCAACAGAAGGGCCTTGGTGCTACCCAGCAAGATGCCGTGAATATTGGGAACATGTTCGGAAAAGTCATGAACGGACAAGTGGGTGCCCTTTCTAGGGCAGGCATCAACTTCACGAAAGCACAAGAAGAAGTTTTGAAATTTGGGTCTGAATCCCAGAAGGCCGCCACTCTGGCAGAAGTTCTGAAAATGAACGTTGGTGGAGTCAATAAGGCTTTGGCAGAGACCGATCAGGGGAAAATTCAGCAAATGCAGAATGCCTGGGGGGACTATAAAGAGGAGATTGGTAAGAAGATCTTACCTCTTCAAGCCCAATTTGCCGGATGGTTCTTTAAACAAATCCCTAAAATTCAAGGATTTATGCTTGGGGCTATTGATAAAGGTGTAAATGCATTTAATAAAGTCAAGAGTGTTGGCACTACAGCGTTTAGCAGCATTAGGAGCGTAATACAGGGCAATCAGCCCACCATCGACAGAGTAAAGAATGGGATTGCTGGTCTGGGAGCCTTTTCTGTCACAGTAAAAGACTGGGTAGTAGACGCATTCCAAAACATTAAAGCAAGCATAGCTGATAACCGGCCCACTATCGATGGCGTTAAAGGTGTAATGGCTGATCTGGGAGAAAAGGCCCTTTCCTTGAAGGATTGGTTGATATCAGCTTTTGAGGGAGGACAGCCAGCGCTCACTTGGCTAAAAGACGTTGGGTTGCCAGGAATTGTAGACGGCATTGCTGGCGTCACTGACCTGGCAACCGGCATGTATAACTTCATTAATGATAACTGGGGGACTATTGAGCCAGTTGTGTACGGAGTTGGAGGGGCTATTTTATTCTATAAAGGCGCTATGACTGTAGCGACCATTGCCACAACGATATGGAGCGGTGTAACGAAAGGCTTGGCGTTTGCACAAGGGGCTCTGAATGCGGTACTTGCTATGTCTCCTCTGGGGTGGATAGCCATTGCTATTGGCGCTGTTGTTGCGGTAGGAGTTCTTTTATATAGGAACTGGGACACAATCAAAGAAAAGACAGGTCAACTATGGCAAAGGCTTCTTGATAATCCACTATTAGCTTTAGCAGCCGGTCCATTTGGAGCCATAGTAGCCGCGGGAATATTAATATATAAAAACTTTGACACCATTAAAGAAAAGGCAGGTGCGTTCTTCGGTGCAATTGTAGAATGGGTAAAAAGCGCTTTGGAAAAATGGGAAAGTTTTAAAAGCGCAATAACTAATTTCAAAATGCCAAAATGGGTATCTACAGTAGGCAAAACACTGGGCAGTGTAACTAGTAAAGTTGGAGGTTTCCTTAACGGGTCACATGCTACAGGTTTAAATAGGGTACCGTTTAATGGTTATGTTGCTGAGCTTCATAAGGATGAAATGATAATACCGGCGTCACAGTCTAAAAAACTTAGGCAGCAGGGAGTAACCATTGATAATATTGATTCCCTTCCGATAGGTGGAAAAGGAAATGGGTCGGCTACTATTCAAAACGAATATGTGAACCACACGGAAGAGTCGAGCAAAAAGAATACTGTTATCCTCCAAGTCTATCCACAGGGATTAACAGTGTCACAAGTAATAAATGAATTAGTTCCTGAATTAAAATTAGCATTGGCAAACTTGTAAAGAGGAGGTATTGCGATGGACATTGTTTTTTCTGCTAATAACCGTGAAGAAATTCTCAAATTGCCTATTGTCCCTCCTGATCTCACATGGGATTCGCCACAAACGAATGAAACTTTTGATACCATTCAGCAAGGCGAACTGAATTTAATTGGTTTAAAAGGGTTAGTATCATTTAGCATCTCTTCCTTCTTTCCAATGAAAAGATATCCCTTTGCCAAGAGTGCAGTGCTCGGAAACCAGGCTGTCACATTCTTTGAAAAATGGAGAAAGAAAAGGGTTCCCATACGTGTAGTTATAACTAACAAAAAGGGCCAAGAGTTATTGAATTTGGCCATAACCATAGATAATTTCACTCACGGATTCGATCAAGCCGGTGATATTCAATTTACTCTGGATATAAAAGAATACAGATTTCCACGGGTGACATGATGGTCCATCAATTGTATGTAAATGGCTCTAATATCACGGATTTGGTTGGTGATTTAAGCTGGAGCGACAATATTGATGCTTTAGGGGCAAAGTTAGAATTTAACCTGGCATACTCCGATATGCCAAAATTCCCTAAAAAAGTAGTCTCCATAGGGGATGCTGTAACCTTAAAGAATGGAAAGGTGTTATTCCAAGGCATCGTAATTTCGGAAAGTACCAGTGGGAGATCCCCCAAGAAGTACATCTGCTTTGACTATGCCTTTTATTTAAACAAGAGCAAAACTATCATCCAGTTTAATAAGCATGCAGCAAGTGAGGCTATTCAAAAGGTACTGACTGAGTATAGCATTCCAAATCAAATTGTTGGTATCCCGACCCGGATTTCAAAGATTTATAAGGAAGATGTAATTAGCGACATTATCAAGGACATTCTGGAACAAGCCACTAATGAAACGGGCACAAAGTATAGGTTGGAAATGCGAGCTGGAGTCCTTCATATTGAAAGGCAAAGGGACCTTATGATAAATGCAAGGATCAATTTGATAGGGAATCCATCCCGAACTCAGTCCATTGAAGAAATGAAAAACAGTATCTTAATTGTCTCAGAGGGTGAGAAAGTGAGTAAAATTGTTGCCGAAGCAAAAAATGCAGGAAACATCAAAAAGTATGGGCTTCTTCAAGAAATTCAAACGGTTGATAAAAAAGATATGGCTAAGGCAAAAAATATCGCCAGCCAGTTGCTCAAGGAACTGAATGTGATTCGCGAAGAGAACAGCCTGGAATTGCTGGGTAATGACGATGTAAGGTCCGGCAGGATATTGCGAATCAATGAACCAGTGACAGGAATTGTAGGAGACTATTTGATTACTGATTGTACTCATTCATTTAGTAATGGAATACACCGAATGTCGCTTTCATTGGGGGTGGCCTAATGAGGGCTTATATAGAATTAGCAAAAATGTTCAAAGAAAGAAACAATGTTCCATACGAAGGTTATCTTATTGGAAAGGTTATTGCTGATTTCCCAGATATTAAGATTGAATTAGATAAAAATATCATCTTGGATAAATCTCATTTAGTTTTTTCTGCCCATGTTCTGAGTGGGTACAACCGGGAGTATGAGATAAGTGAGGCAGACCTTCAATTCAGGGATACTGATTGTGGTCAAACTGAAGTAGCAAGCGCTCATTCACATGAAATTGCCTCTTTAAACGTTGACTCTCAAATGGTTACTTCTTCAGGGAAAATAACATGGACTGACACAATAGTAAAGAATGATTACGTTATCTTGATTCCTTCCCATAATAGCCAATCATTTGTAGTAATTGACAAGGCGGTGATTTTAGATGTTTCCGGAGATAGAGGTGGAGCTTCAGGATGAAGAGCAAGATCTTGAGACTAGCTATAGCGGCAAGTCTTTTTTATTTGATTTTGACAAGGGCGATTTTGTTTTCAGAAACGGAAAGTTAGTGCCGGTTGAAGGGAAAGAGGCACTTAAGGTGTGGATTAATAAAGTATTGAAAACAGAGAAATTTCGATTTGAAATATATGAAAAAGAAGAGCGTGAAGAGGAATACGGTGTCATTATCGAGGATTTAATCATAGGACATTCGTTTTCACTCCCATTTATTGAATCAGAACAAAAAAGGGAAATTACGGTGGCCTTACTAAGGCATCCCATGATAGATTCCCTGGAAGATTTCAGGGTTGAAAGGGAGAAATCTTTGCTGCGCATTTCCTTTGAGGTCATTCTGGCTGATGGAGACTCGTTAAATCAAGAGGTGATTTATTCTCGTGAATAACTTGACAAGAGATGAAATCCACAAAGAAATGCTTAATGATGTTTCTGATACCTATGATAAATCTGAGGGTTCATTCATTTATGATTCCACTAAGCCAGCTGCCATTCAATTTGAAAAGTTTAGTACAAGCCTTGAGAACGCCAAGGATAAGCTGAGTATTGAAAACTTGGCAGGCACTGAATTGGAACAGAGGATCTTTGAACGTACCGGTATTAAAAGGAAAGGTGCCACGAAGGCGAGCGACTATGTAGAAATTACGGGTTTGCCTGGTTCTGTCGTTAATATTGGAGACAAAGTGGCGTCAGACAATGTTTTCTATTCAAGCATGGAAGTTAAGGTTGTAGATTCTTCGGGGAAAGCACTGGTTTTGTTTGAGTGTGATGAATATGGAACGGTGGGCAATGTTCCTGCCAATGCTATTCGGTTTATTCCAGTGACCTTGCCAGGGATTATTTCAGTTACCAATCCAAGCTCCTTTACGGATGGGTACGAAGCAGAAACTGACGCAGCATTGTTAGAGAGATATTTTGAAAGAATTCAGACCCCCAGCACCAGTAATAATAAATTTCATTTTAGGAATTGGGCAAAAGAAGTTACAGGCGTGGGGGACGCGCGCGTTTTTCCGTTATGGAATGGGGACAACACGGTGAAGGTTGTTATCATAGATTCAAATATGCAACCTGCTGACCAGGAATTAATTGCATCAGTCCAGGAGTATATTGATCCAGAGGCTGCAGGTTTGGGAGAAGGGCAATCTTCACTTGGATCCTTCTGTACAGTTGTAAGTGCAAATGCAGTCACAATTAATATTTCTTTTATAGGGACATTACAGGCTGGTTTTAGCCTTTTGGATATTCAGCAAAGCGTTTCTGAAAAGCTAATGGAATATTTGAGAGCGATTGCCTTCCAACAAGGATTTGTCTCCTATGCACAAATCGGCAGCATGATATTAAACAGTACAGGAATATTAGATTACTCTCAGCTTTTAGTTAACGATGGGGTATTCAACATTACAGTGGCAGAAGATGAAGTCGCTGTGTTAGGAGAGATTTCCATTGCTTAATTACCTCCCGACCTATCTCAAGAAAAGCAAAGTTTTTCAAGAGATAATAACCAGTGAACTTAGTGAATTCGAGCGTTTAGAAATAGAATTGGATGATTTCCGTCAACAATCATCCATTGATACAGCCACTTGGGCATTAGAACTTTATGAGAAGGAATTAAAAATCCCAACTGCACTACAGAAATCCTATGAAGACAGACGGGCTGTTATTAAAGCTAAATTGCAGGCAAACGGCAAACTTGACCATTTGATATTAGAAAATGTCACTTCAGCTATTCTTAAGACGAAAATATCCGTATCATTTAATGGGAGAATAGTCTTTAACATAGAGAAAAATCAAGGGTATGAGGATTCTAATCTTCCCATGTTTCATCAGATAATTGACGATATTAAACCCGCACATCTGCGGACTATTTTAAATATACAATCGGAATTGGATATGAACCTTTATGCCGGCGGATTTATCTCTGAGTACAAACAAGCCCACATTGAGCCGGTCCAATTCAACATGCCTGATATAAAGGGGCAGCAATATTTCGGCGGGTACATCTCGTCCTGGAATAGAACAACGATACATGCGGAGGTGAGCGCAAATGGCTGAATATAAAGGCATTATACTTACGGCAAAAGGCCGGGCATTAGTGGCTAAAACCCAGGCTGGACTGGCTCTTCATTTTACAAAGGCAAAGCTCGGGGATGGCGAGGTTTCCCAGGAAGTTAACCTGGAAGAGCTGAATGATTTGATCAGCCCAAAGCTGGACCTTCCAATCACTCATATTCAAGCTGATAAGAGTGGGATGTGCCACATACGGACCAATATTACAAATGCAGGTCTTTCTCAGGGATTTTTCGTCAGAGAGGTTGGAATCTTTGCGTTTGATGAAACCGGCGAGGAAATACTCTATGCCGTGACGACTGCGAACAACGCGGATTATATTCCACCAGCGGGCGGGTCTACAGCGGTTAATAATGAATTTGATATTACTGTGGTTATCGGAACCACATCGGAAGTCAAAGCAGAAATTAATCCATTAGGGGTTGTCAGCAAGGTGGATTTCGATGAGCACCTTGAAAAGACTGATACCGAAGCACACCCAGAGGCAATCCGGAATCTAAACCCTTCAGCAGGAGCTACAGGAGGCTCGGGTACACTATCAGACATTCTAAATAGTGTGGCGTATATCATGAAGTCCATCACTGGAAAAGAAAACTGGTGGGAAGCAGCCTCTAACTCCATCGAGCAGTTAGATCGGAATGATAAACGAATCATGCTGCAGCTGGAAGTGGACGGAAGGGCACCCGGAAGCAACGGATCCTTTTTAGATACGATTGAGGGTACTCCGAACCGAATGATATTTGATGATGCAGCAGCAGATATGACGCAGCCAGCACAGGCAGGGGCAACAACCCTTTCTATCGATATGGTTTCCGGCACCTTTTTTCCGAAAACACAGGTGACAATAGAGGACGATGTGAACCATGAAGAGGTTTTTATAACGTCTGTAGGCGAAAACACTCTCAATGTGGCTGCTCTCGTCAATGACTACCAAAAAGGGGCCAGGATCTCCCGTTCAAGCGTGATTCGCGATAGCACCAATGGTGAGATTCGTATAGGTGAATGGGTAACATATACCATTTTAGTTAGTGAGGGGGTTTAATAGATGGCTTTATATCAATGGGCGAAGTTTCACGCCATTTCCAAACAAGTGCCTTTTTTAGCGCCTGACAACAGGTATACGACATACGATATTAGCGATTCGTATACCCCTTATTCACTTATTGACATGGCAGGATATTTGGCGTATGGAAATGAGCTCCTATACAAAGCGGCAACAATAGATTCATCTAATAATATTGTGTTGTCGCAGCCTACAAGTTATTCGACATCTAATACACTGCGGGATTTGCCTAACGGGACTTATTATTTTAAGACCGGAAGTAATGTCAGCAGAATAGACATAGGCGGAGGGAATAGCGGAAGCGGTTATAGAAGTTTCATTTATTACAAGGTCACAGCGTCCGTCCGTACAGAGTATTCAAAAGGCTCTTTTATTGAATATATAAACGCAGAATATAACGCGTATACAAATAACGCGAGAAATTCTGACGGTTGGTGGTACGAAAGGCAAGGTTTAGCAAACACCGCCCCATCCACGCCCGGCGCATTCACAAGCCCGGCAAGCGGAATGATTTTAAAGGGTGGGGAAACGTACAATTTTGCATTTGGAGTGAGTACTGATGCAGAAGGTCCAGTAACTTACGAATTACAAAAAATAGAATACTCTGCTGGAGATACTAATATTCCATGGGTGAATGTCGATACCAGCCTTCAAAGTAATCAGAAGCCCTACACTATTACTTCAGACAAAACAAAAAACAGGGCGAGATTCAGAGTGAGGTCTAAGGACTCCGGAGGCTTATATTCACCATATTCCGTTTCACCTGAATATGAAATTGTTCACAACGCAGCGCCGACCCTAACGCTTAACATGTCAGACAGCCAAACGCTTTACGAAGCCAGCGTCTTTACAATCGAGGGAAATGCTGTTGAAACCGACAACGGGAATGTTTTAAGCGTTAAATACGAAATTAATAACGGTCCTTATAAAACCATCGATGCAAAGGTATCGGATGGATCCACTCCATTGACGTTTTCAAAGCAGCTCACCTTCAGGCAGGGATTCCTGTATGACGGTGAAAATATTGTTTCTGGAGAGCTGGCGGGAGGGGTAGAACATACCCTTACAGTATGGAGTGAAGATGACCAGAACGGAAAGTCCCCTGATACAGTGAGGACTTTTTTTGTTGTACCTAACAGGGCTCCAGAGCTCGTTTTCAATGCAATAGAACCCATTTCCAACAGCATCAATGCTGAAAAGCTCCGAGTAACAGGCTCTGTTACGGATCCTGAGGGCGATGTAGTAAAGCTTTCTTATCTCCTTAACAGCGGTGAGGCCGTTGTGTTCTATGAGGATGTGCCAGGTGAATGGTCATTTGATATTGACATCAAGGACCTGGCAGAAGGGAGCAATCCCATAGAAATTGAGGCAGAAGACATTTATGGCGCCAAGGATACCGAGCTGCGGACAATTACGAAAACCAAAAACAGCACTCCACAGAAGGCTGCGGTTGCCATCTATGAAATTACTCCTCCTGCCGGTTCGGCGCAGGAAGTCATCGCTTGGATTCAGAGAGAGATTGGGGATTTAGGCATCGAGGCCGAAATTTCAATGACTGGACCGGACGATCAGGAGAACTTCGTACCAATGACTTTGACTAATTCGGCCCCGGTCGGTGGCACAGACAGCATGGAGGATGAATTCGGCTACCAGGCTACAGAGGCAAAGTCAAAGATTATCCTGAAACTCAAGCTTACCAGGGAAGATACAACTTCGCCGGCTGCCATTAATTTGATAAGCGGGGTGCTTGAATAATGGCCATTGAAAGATATATAAGGAATCAAAACGGAGAACTTGGAACATTGCAAAAGGCTTTTTCTGGCCTTACAAAAGATGAGCAGATCGCGACTTTAGGTCAGCAGTTGGCTTTGGCCAAGCTAAAGGACATTCAAAGGGAAGCTTTGCTGAACAGTGTTGGACAGCAGGTTTCCCTTTTGAAAATAGAAGTTATGCAATTAAAAGGAGGTGCTTGATAATGGCGTTTTGGCAATTAGCTTTCAACCAAAAATGGGTTACAGCAGATCAACTCCGCTTGGCTGTAAAGACTGACTCCAATCCATATGGAGAAATTACACCTGACGAATACAAAACCATAACAAGTAAGGGTTTTTAATACAGAGAGGGGGGCTTATAAGGCTTAAGTAATAGTGGATAATGAAAGATATCTTTATAAATCTAAACATAACCATTTAATGGCCGATATTGATTATGGGGAAATAAGTTTTAAGATCTAAGCTGGCGGATCGCCGTGTGCGATGAAAGTCGCCCGCACGGTGAAGGCTCGTTATAAATCCAAGATATAGAGAAGGTATAAGACGAGAATAGCAATGGTATACCAGTAACTCCATCATTCTTTGTATCAAGCATTGACTTTAAAAATGGCGCAACTGGAGTAGAAGGACAATTCGATGATGGGGACGAAATGGTAATAACGTTCAGTAAAGAAATAGATCCTTCTACAATAAATTTTGCACTTACAAAGGGTGGAGAAGTTATACCAGGGAACGATTATTACCTTCGTGCAGAAGAAGAATTCGATAATCTTGAATTTGTAGAATTAAATGGTGTCTCCTATAATATAGGGACATTTACCGTTATCGGAGATGTAATCGGGGGATATGGAGCTGATGGAAGCATTAGTAAAATAACTCTTGATTCAACCGGAAAAATTCTCACCTTACATTTCTTTAATTTACTTCATGACCCTTATGCAGATGCTGCTGATAGTACGTATATTGAGTTTACTCCAGATTCGCAAATCAAGGACATTGATGGAGAGCAAATTGATACAAGTGTTAAAGTAAGAGAAGCAAACGGTAACAAGCACTATTAATATTTGACCTCACCTACATTTAGGTGGGGTTTTTTTCTGACACCAAACTCCAGTATTTGATGAACAATATGAATATATAACTAATAAGAATAGTCAGTATTACTTATTTTTACATTTATTCCTATTTTATTACAAAATATGCTATATAATGTATGCAAAAGGAGGTTTTAGAATGAAGAAGAAGTTTATACCTTTAATTGTCGTGCTTTTGGCAGCTGTTACTTTTGCATTTAACTCGTCGGCTTCAGCAGCAGGTTATGAGGTTACACTTAAAGGAGACATAACTACTCCCCGATCTACGACTTCTGTTTATACACCAGGTAACCTAAATATTAAAGTAGGAATTAACTGGGGATGGGCTGTTGAGTTTTATGTGTTAGATTCTAACGGTAACCGAAAGACTGGTGGAACTTTGCATAATACAGATCCAGATATAAACTATTCAATAAAAGTTCCTGCAGGAAATTACAGACTCTATTTGAAAAATGTACGTCATGAAAAACAAAATGATTTTGTTGGATACCTCACGCCTTATTAATTTTCATTGTCTAAGTTCTTCGTCAGATTTATTTAGAGTACTATTACATCTAGGAGGGGAAAAATGAAAAAACTAGTTAGCTTTTTATCAATTCTTACACTGTTACTGGTTATAATTCCTTTAGAATCAAATGCTGCTGGTGAAACTACTACAGGCCCTTATCGTAAAGTTGCTTCCAATGCAGGTTACTCTTGGATGTCCACTTATGTGTATCTTCCTGGAGGCTCAAATATTAAATATGGTAATAGTACTGACACGGCTTATGCTTATGTTGGTGGATCACATGGCGGAACTGAAGTGGATGCAGGGTTTCAGCATAGTCCAACTTATGATAACTGGTCCCCGTTTGTTGGAGTTAACGGAAGTAGGCCAGAATCAGGCAAAACAGATGTCAGGTTTAAGTCCAATCAAGAAGTATTCATGAAATTCTATGTTGCTTCTGATAATAAGGTAGCTCTTCAGGTTACTGGTATTGACACAAAAGGGGTCAAGCGAACTATTACTCTAGAAGCTGATGCTAGCGGATGGACTAAAAGTGGTTCAGGCAATGAGCTTAAAAGGGTAACCTCTATAGCCCAAACAGGGGGTAGTACTAACTTCCAAACAGGATCCTACATTAAAAATGTAAGATGGTTTGATGCTAGAATTGGGACAAGTTCTACTAATAATTCTGCATGGTCAGGTACACACACTAAAGAGTTTATTACATTCCAAAAACCTTATGTTTCTGTATCATATGTAAACCAGAGTGAAGAAACAGTGAGTATAAATCTCAATTAAATACGAGCCAAAGCCTCACCTTTATTGGTGAGGTTTTTTTATGCACAAAATAGATAACCGTTTAAGGGGGGGCAATGGACATTGGAGGGGCAAGAAATGTTAGAAAAACATGATGAAGTAATAAATACCAACGTACTGCCGAGACTAGATGCCTTAGAACTAGAAAACGCACAGTTTAAACAGGAAATGTCAGCGCTGAAAGCTGATTTGATTGGAGTTCAAAAAGGACAGGCTCAATTAGAATTAACCGTTATGAAAGACGGAAGGGAGACCCGGGAACTATTAAAACCGTTTGCGGATCACGTTTTAAAACAAGTTGAGTTCGATGCCCAATCTGAGAAGGATTTGAAAATGAAAAAGATGGATACGAGGGAAAAGATTTTGACTGGTGTTTTCGGTGCAGGCAGCCTGGCTGGAATTATTGCAGCCATTGTCACATTAATTCAGTAGGAGTGATTTGAATGGAAACAATATTAATCTTAGCATCAATCATTTTGCCAATTGTGCTGGCTTGCGTGGAATTGGTTAAGCGGACGGTGAATCTTCCGAAGAATTTATTGCCCCTAATTGCCTTGGTTGTTGGTTTAGCAATCGGTGCAGCTGCATCGCCTTTTACAGACCTGGATATTGTTCTCCGACTGTGGGCAGGAGCCTTTGCAGGATTAGCCGCAACAGGACTTTTTGAAATAGGCAATAATAGACCAGGTACTACGAGGTAAGATTTGTAAATAAATTCTTCCTATACCTAAATATTATGGATTAAAATAGTATTGGGGAAATAAGAATAAGGATTACAGTTGACGGATCGCCGTATGCCATGAAAGTGGCCCGTACGGTGAAGTCTCGTTATAATTCATAAGACGAGGATAGCGAACCACCAGCACTGACAGCATTAAATTTACATTATGGAGGCCTTCTTTCATTTACCTTTACGCCTGATAATCCTGAATGGAGAGAAAATATTTATTCGATTAAAGTGAAGGAATTTGATCTTGTAAGAGATTTTTTCTCTCATTTTAATATCAATGAGCCAGGAGTAATAGGCACGACTAATATTGGATATGGAAGTAGCTTCGATGTGGATTTTGTAGATTATGAAATAACTTTTTCAGCTACCGGTTTTAAAGATCAAGTCGTAAAAGTAACGGTACCAAACAACAGATACTAAGAGTACATCATACTAAGCTGCCTTCGGGCGGCTTTTTATTATGAATGAAAGGAGTTCTTGATATGGCAATAAGTAGTATTCCGAAATACAAGGATATCCGGAAAACGATTAGGAGAAACGGAAGTTACCCATATGTAGGGACTGCCGTGAAAGATACGCATGTTATCCATCATTCTATGACTGCCCAGCACCTGGGCGGATCTACTCCACAAGGATTTGCTGATTATCATATTGACTCGAATGGATGGCCAGGAATTGCCTATGCATTTGTTATTGGAGTAGACGGAACAATTTATCAGTGCGATGACCTTGATCGCCGTACTTACCATGCCGGCAACACAAATACCCGTTCAATTGGTACCTGCTTGATTGGAGACTTCCGGAAAGAGGGGGCAGCAGAAGTACCCTCACCTGAACAATTGGAGTCTCTTTATTTATTGAACAGAGACCTTTATAAAGTGCTGCCGAACATGAAAAGGACAATCGGCCACCAAGAGTGCCCAGGATACGCATGGAAAAACTGTCCCGGAGATACTTGGAGTTATAAAGATGTCCTTTCTGGACGTATTGTTCAACCATTAAAGAAAGGGGATGACGACTTGGAGCTAGCAGACGCACGCTTAAAGGCAAGGCCTGTAGAAGGTAGAATTGGTGTCCTAAAAGTTCTGGATAACACAGTGCTAAGAGAAGAGCCGGACAACAAAAGCAAAGTGATCCGTGACTTGGAACCAGGAGGAGAATACAAAGTAAGTGAATATAAGGAAGGATGGTTCAGGGTTGGCGGCTGGGTACATTCTGAATACGTGAACTTCCTGCCGAATGAGAAGGCGAAAGTGACACTATAATAAAGAGCCCTTCTTGTAGAGAGGGGCTTTTGCGAAGATTATTGAATTGGTCTGTACCTTCCTTTATTTAGGGACATAGTGGTGTAAATAAATCTTTAAATCCAACTCGTAGGGGACCGGCCCGGTAAGTTTCTAGACAGACAAATAGACAAACAATACACGAGGACTACTGACCATCGATAGAAGTCTCTCTTGTAAAAAAAACGCCTTAAAACGCAATTTAGGGCGTTTCAGGCGTGCTTCCGAGGATTCTTTTATAGGAAGAGTTATAATCTCCTAACCCAATGGGCTAGAGAAATAAATACCAGCACCATAAGTAGATGACACTTCCACCAAATAAAATACCAATCAAAATTGTTAAAAATACTGAGGACTTTTTTTGACGTATCTTACTTATGGAAACCATAAGTAAGATAAAAAACAAAATTGAGATTACTATTAATTCTATTAACATACATCTACAACCTTTTTATCATATAGTAATTCGAGCGTAATACAACTTAGAATCCATGTATGCATTATACATTGCTTTACCTTCTGCATATGCAATTGCGGAGGAAACAATTGTTAATAATCCAGCTAATATTTTGGTCCAAGTAGGTTCTGGTACTACATATAATGCAACAATTGTTGCGATAATTCCACTACCTACTTTAACTACCACTTGATCTTTATTATTCATAAAAGTATCTACTGATCCTTTAAAATCTTTTAAATCAACTCTATTTGTGGTTTTTTCCACTGGATTTTTCACTACACCATCACGAAGCTTTGTAACCCAAACGATATTTTTACCACTCTGATAAACCCAGTAACCGTAAACATCTTTTAATGTTCTTTTTCTAATTAACTCTCCATTCGCTGCTAAAGCTTGTACTTTTAATGACTCTTCAGAGGATGCTTTATCAGTTATTAATTCCTCTTCGATTAAATTTCTATTTAAATCATATGTTTCATACTTCATTTCATCAGTTTTTTTATAGTATGTTGCAATATAAATGTTTTTATCATCTTTAGTTTCAACCTTTTTTACTTCTTCATTATCTTCTAAGGTTTTAGCAGTAATTCCATCTTCAAATTTAATTTCCTTTCCAATCTGATTTCCTTCTGCTGCATGAATTTGTGACAACGGAACTAACACCATAAATAATACTGATAAAAAAGAAGCTAAAAATACTTTAATACTTTTCATACCCCTATCATCTCCTGTTTTTAATATAATATTGATCTACTTAATACTACAATATAAACTTAGCAAAAAGTTGAAAAAAAGGAAATTTCCTGGAAAATATAAATCGACAAAAATTTACAAATGGTATTTTTTGATTAAACACTTCTCTCTAGTTTTCGCGAAGTAATTCAATTTCTTCTTTGTCAAAAACTTAGGAACCCTGCTTTTGGATATACTTCTCTTCCTTAGCCAATTACAAAACGAATACCATGATAGAGACTAGAGGTCTTTAATTCTTCTCTAGCATTTCTTCTTTAATCACTGCTCCTATAATCAATATAAAGGGTGCAATCTCTTTATTGAAGAAACGCACCCATTAGTGAAAAAAATATATTTTCAGCTTACAATTTTTATGGTGAATATGAACAGTAACTTCAGATATTCCTCTAAGAAATCAATTTTCAAATTGGCACAAATCGTCCATAGAGGCAAATGTTTTTTCGTTCAATTAATTTCAATAAGTTTTTATCCTAAGAACAGTTCATTAGTTGGTTGGGTTGATGCTTCCTCCGCAATTGGAACGATCGCTCTTCTTCATTATTCTTATTTGTTTCAACTGTGGTTACTTCTTGTAAAACTGCTTCTATATCTGTATTGGATGCATTTTCGATGTTGGTGTTGGTACAACCAGCCATAAAGATGATTGTTAAAAGTAGGATTAAATAGTTCATTTTCTCTTTCATTTTAGATTAATTGAGGCTTGGAAGGTATTATTTTTACTTTGAATCAAAAAAATAATCAAGTTCGAAATGGAAGGGTCCCCAACTAATTGGGACTACATTCGGCTCTGTGTGCTATGTTTCGGCGGACTAGAAGTTATTGAAAAGTCACAAAAAAATCACAAACAAAATAAAAAGAAGTGTGATTAAACGAAATTCAATTAGCAGTAACATAATAAAAAGTTGGTGTTTGAAAGGGTTTGAAAAGATATGAAAGTGAAACAAAAGATGGGCGGCATGATGTAATTAGGGACTGAAAACCCTGTTATATCAAGGTTTGAGCTATATTTAAACCTTTCTTGTCCGCATCATTGTCCGCATAGGACGACAAAAGAAGAACCAATCAGAGGAGAAGGTCTTTCATCAGTTTGCTAAACTGTTGAGAGGCCTTTTCTTCCATATTGGCGGTCATATGGGCGTAAATGTTCATTGTCGTATTTATGTCACTATGTCCCAAGCGTTGCTGTATTTCCTTTATACCTACACCAGCCTCAATAAGCAGGGAGGTATGAGTGTGGCGGAAGGAATGAGGTGTAATGTTCTTTTCAATCCCAGCTTTCTTCAGCAGCCGTTTTAACCTCGTTTCAAACACTTTCCTTAATTGTGGATAGCCATCTTCCCTGGCGAATATAAAGCCCTCATTTTTGTAAATCATACTGTTTCTCAGCTTAATTTCATTCTGCTTAATCTTATGCTTTTTCAGCATGTTTACCAGCAAATCATCTATTTTAATTGTCCGGATGGATCCGGTCGTTTTTGGAGTTAGCAGCTGGTAATTCAAATAATTGTTGTTTGGGTTATAAAGGGTCTTTGTCACACGTAGCTTCCCTTGTTCCAAATCAATATCTGCCCACTTTAAAGCAAGGAGCTCCCCGATCCGGAGGCCAGTGTAGGACAATGCGGTGAACACAAGGGCATCCATTTCTAAACCGTCAGAATGGCAAAGCTTCAGAAAGCCGGCCAGTTCCTCTTTCTCCAGGAATTTGTATTCCTCTTCAGCCTTTTCCAAATCCTCGACTTTTGCCTGTTGTTTCGGCAGCCTGAAGTTTTCAGTAGGGTTTATCTTGACAATCCCAAACTCAATAGCCTGCCTAAAGATCATCCGCCCTGTGGAGTGTATGCCGTCCACATAGTTGCGGCTGTATTTTTCTGAAAGGTCAATGATTCGATCCTGATACATCTTTTTAGTAATGCGGCCAACCGGAAAGGGGCCCCATACACTAGTAAAATGCTTCATTTCCTTTTCCCTGGCTCTCACGCTGCTGATTTTTACTCCACTGCGGCTATAAGCCTTCAGCCAATCCAGGGCAAATTGCTCAAAAGAGATTTTTGATTCTTTTACAAGTGTCCCATTCTGCTTTTCAAGTTCAACAATGCGGGCTGCAGCCTGAGCCTCTTTCTTTGTTTTAAAACCGCCTTTGGATATTTGCTGTCGTTTCTTAGTAAGTGGATCAAATCCCAGATCAATAATGTAAGTCCATGATTTTCCGCGTTGTCTGAATTGGGCCATTGTCACCCCTCCTTTACTACCACTTTTAATATTCCTAATAGCATTTGTTTTTGCTCCGAAGTTAATTTTTTTTCATCATAAAATACTGAATAGTCACCTTCTAAAATATTCTTTAAATCTAAGTATGTCCCACTTAGTTGGTAACGCTCAAAACTTTTATGAAGATCAAACATTTCTTCGACTAATTCTTCCGCTTCAGGATCGCTGTAAGGATAATCCGTCAATTTAACTTTCGTGGCCATTAAATGATAATATGGCACCTTATATACTTTTGCTAACTTTGTAATTACTTCGTTGGAGGGTTCTTTCATTTTCCCTAATTCTAGATTCCGAATATAGGTGTGACTGATTCCAGCTTCATTTGCCACTTCTCTTAAAGATCTATTTCCTCTCAGTTCTCTTAAATATTGCCCGAATTCGTTCATGATACCCTCCAAAGATAAAGTGTTTAATTCCTTTTAAGTGTAAATCATAGGATAACAAAAATAAAGTTTTTTTGTAATTTATCAGTTGACACCTAACAAAATTAATTATAAGATAAAATTGTAAACTATAAGATTACAACGTGACGAGGTGATTAAGTGAGAAATATCGTTAAATACCTCCGGAGAAGTCAACAATTTGATATGACTCAACAAGAATTAGCTAACATTGTAGGCGTATCGAAGGTTACTATATCAACGATTGAAAAGGGCGGAAATACCTCCGGTGAAATAATGTTAAGAATTTCCGAAGTGTTTAACAAAGATCCAAGAGAAATTTTTTTTATCGATGATGTAAACTTTAAGATTACAAAGAGTCAAAGGGAGTCGGTTGAGTCATGATCGATATTAAAGTGAACGAGGAGGAATTGAAGGCTCTGTACCAGGAGGAAATTAGAAAGAGCATTGAAAAAATTCAATTTGAATCAATGCTAATGGACTCGAAACAACTATGTAAAATGCTTTCATTGTCCTGGCCAACAGTCGAGAAGGAATTTCTCAAGGATCCCAATTTCCCCAAAATCCGCCTGGGTGCCAAGTGGCTTTTCCATCGGGGAGAGGTCCAGCGATACATTGATCAATGGTCGATTGAGATAAGGAAGAAGGGAGTTCAGGCATGAATAATGAGCCGAAACTATCCACAGTTTTTTTCAGATTTCTTAGCAGAAACAGCTTTACCCCGGTTACTGGAAGGAGGAAAAAATAAATGAATTTACCAATTCTGATTCATGATAAATGTCCCAGCTGCAAGCCAAAAGATTATAACCAGACAAAGGCCAGGTTCATGGGCCAGGAGAACTTCGGAGAATACCTTTATCAATGTGTAGAGTGTGCCGCGGATCTTTGGGTCACTGAAGCATGGGCGAAGAAACATGCAATTGAAGAAAACAAAGACCTTGACACCATCGAAAACCTCGTCTTCGACTTGTATCTCGAATTAGGATCTACAGGTATTCACTTTTTAAATCTCAGGGATATCGAGATCTTAGCGGGTCGCATTTTAGAAGGGATGGAGGGTTCCGCAGACCAAGGGAAAGAAAAGCTTTACTTTGAAGAACATCTGAGATCGGTGAGAATGCTTTGGAAACTTATCCGTGGGGCTATGGGTGATT
This sequence comes from Bacillus infantis, assembly GCF_050107595.1. GTDB lineage: Bacteria > Bacillota > Bacilli > Bacillales > Cytobacillaceae > Bacillus_AB > Bacillus_AB infantis_C. The sequence goes on along the minus strand of NZ_JBNILH010000013.1, from coordinate 54,980 downwards.
GGAAATTGCAAATACATGAGCTAGAAAAGATTTCAACAGATTTAACCAATCAAGTAGAAGCCCAGAAAGAGAAGGAAAAAAGCATTTAATGCACTCTCAATTTCAAACAGGAGGGGGACTTGATGAAAAGTGAGTGAACAGAACATTAACTTTAGCAATATACCCGAAGAATTAAAGCGCACTGATCAATGGGTCCTTTGGCGACTCAAAGGAAGGGGCGAAAAACAAACAAAGGTACCATGCCAGATTAATGGAAAACCTGCTAAGTCTAATGATAAGAGCACCTGGTCCACCTTTAATGAAGTTGAAGAAACCTATCTCAATGGCGGCTTTGATGGAATCGGCTTTGTTTTCTCAAAAGAAGATCCCTTTATTGGCATTGATATTGATAAATGTATTGCTGACGGAAAATACAATGATTCAGCTGAAGAGATTTCAAAAATGATGAACAGCTATACAGAGATTTCGCCAAGCGGTAAGGGGATCCACATCATTGTTAAAGGGGAACTTCCTTCAGAGGTATCAAGCACCGGTCAGAAAAATACTTCAATAGGTTTGGAAGTCTATAGACACAGTCGCTTCTTCACTTTCACTGGAAATTCACAGAATGTATCTGAAGTTGTGGAAAGACCAGATGCACTAAAGCTGTTATTTCAAAAATATCTACCGAAGAAAGAAAACAAGGCTAAAACCTATAAAAAGGCAGTAAAAAACAGCACTCAAGATTTATCGAATGCAGAACTGTGGGAAAGAATGTTCCGCAGTGCAAATGGATTGGCTATCCGATCACTATGCGATGGCCAGGTGACAAATGGAGATCATTCTTCCACAGATTTATCCCTGTGCAATCATCTTGCTTTTTGGACTAACAAGGATTCGGTAAAAATGGATTCGATGTTCCGAGAATCCGGATTGTATAGAGAAAAATGGGACAAGCAGCATTCTTCAGATGGCCGTACATATGGCGAAATGACAATAGAGAATGCTATCCAATCAACCCCTACTGTGAGAGAAGATTTCCAACGTGAAAGCCCAAAAGGAACTTCCAAACAGAAAAAACAAAAAAAGTCTTTTCCGAAAACCGATTTAGGGAATGCCGAGCGATTAATTGACAGGCACGGTGAAAATTTAAGATATTGCCCACCATTCGCAAGCTGGTTTGTTTGGCAGGGAAATAGATGGCTTCAAGATTTAACAAATGAGGTTGAATTATTTGCAAAAGAAACTGTCCGCTATATGGGAAAGTCAGCATATGACATGGAAAATTCGGATCTTGACTTAGTTAAACATGCTGTCAGATCAGAGTCTATGGGAAAGATTATGTCAATGATTTCCTTAGCTAAATCAGAAAAAGGAATCCCTATACTCCCCCAGGAGTTGGATAGCGACACTTGGAAGCTCAATTGCGAAAACGGAACAATCGACTTAAAGACAGGAAAATTGTTGCCGCATAACAGGCTGGATTTAATCACTAAAATTGCCCCGGTTGTTTATGATCCTAATGCAAAATGCCCTAACTGGATTGCTTTTCTAAAAAGCATCATGAAAAACGATAAAGGTGAAGAAAGTTTGGCGCTAATCAATTACTTGCAGAAAATTATTGGTTACAGCCTTACGGGTGACACGACTGAGCAAGTAATGTTTTTCCTTTACGGATCCGGACGAAATGGGAAAAGCACATTCATTAATACAATCAAGGAAATGCTGGGGGATTATGCTAGTCAAGCAAACTCAGATACTTTCATGGTCCGAAACAGTGAAAGGATAAACAATGATATCGCTGCACTAAAAGGAGCTCGACTTGTTTCAACTGTAGAAAGTGAGAAAGGGAAAAAGCTTGCAGAATCATTAATCAAGCAGCTTACAGGTGGAGAAACAATTAAGGCCCGATTCATGCACAAGGACTTCTTTGAATATCTACCGCAATTTAAAATTTTCTTCACCACTAATCACATGCCAAACATTGATGGAACTGATACAGGAATTTGGCGAAGGATCAGACTAATCCCTTTCACTGTAACTATACCAGAAGAGAAAAAGGATAAAAAATTACCTGAAAAGTTACAAGCTGAATTGCCGGGCATACTTCGCTGGGCTGTGGAAGGCTGTTTGAAATATCAAAAGGAAGGCTTGGGGCTACCAGCTGAAGTAATCGCAGCAACCAAACAATACAGAACTGAAATGGACAATCTCGAAGGGTTTTTATCAGAGTGCTGTACTATCGAACCTGCTAAAAAAGCCACCACTAAAGACCTTTGGTTCACTTATGAATATTGGTGTCGGGATAACGGGGAGGAAAATGACAAACTGAGTAAAAAAGCCTTTTTAGCTAGTCTCAAAGAAAAGATGAATGCAGAAGGGCGCCATTTTGAACAAGTCCGAATTGGTTCTAACGGTGACAGAGGATATCAGGGAATCGGGATGCTTCCACCACCAGAAGATGCGTCAGTACAGTCAGCATTCAAACTTTAAGTGTCAGTACCGCAAACCCTTGGTATATAAGGCTTTTAATCTATTATTTATTTTTTACTGACACAACTGACAAAGAAAAAAGAAAGTATATATAAGAAAAAATATAGGGATTTTACAAAAACAGTGTCGGTTGTGTCGGTTGTGTCAGTAAATAAAAACATAAAGGAGATGCTCATTTTGGCAAATAAGAAAAAATTCGATGCACCAGTCTTGTTAGGGATTGAAAGAACTTCTGATGGTTGCATGGCTATATGGTGCCCGCACTGCGCAGATTTTCATCGTCACGGCAAGGAGGCTGGCCATGTGAGAGCTCATTGCATTGATGATGATAGTCCATACCATGCAACCGGCTATTACATCAAGAAAGCGCGATATTACGGTAAAAGAGTTGTTCTGGAAACCAAATAAAAAAAATGGAGAGTGATAAGCAATGGCAAAGTCAAAAAAACAAATCACATCTTATGAGCAGTTGCGGAAACGTATTGGGGCCCAGCGATTTTTAACACCAGCAGAAAGGAAAGTGGTTAAGCGTATCTTCAATCAAGAGATGGAGCAGCAATTTGGAGATATAAGCTTTGCACTGTACCTGGTTTACTTGGCTGGGAAATTAAAGGGATCCGGTGTTATCACTCACTGCGATATTGAATCAATTGTGGAAGAAATGCTGCAGGGCAAAAAAAATAGCCTCCACTACTGCGAATAGTGAAGGCTCAAAACAGAATATCTCATAAGACAGGATGCTCTCCCGTCCAACCTGCTAAAAGTATAGCACAAAGGTGGCGGTTTATGGAAGCTGATTTTATCAGGACACTGTATCGCTTATCACATCTGAAATTTACCATGCGAGGTGTTGTCTGGTGGGACGGGAGACAATCCCTAATCGGGATGAAAGAAGAAAGATCAGAAAGCAGGTTGAAGGTGCATTGGAAAAATATCGTCTATATCTGCTCAGCATACCAGAGGACAAGCTGCCGAGAGTAACAGCATCCTATTCATTAGTACCAGGCGGCCAGTCGGATCCATCAAGCAGCTCCTGGGCTGAAAGAGCAGCCATTGAAAAGGTGGATTATGAACGCGAGAGGATGGAATATATCCAAACCATCCAGGATGCTGTCAATCGTTTAAACAGCAAGGAAAGGCAGATCATTATCAAGCGATACATGGTTGATGACGAGGCAGTTTATGACTATGAAATCTTTAATGACATGGGCATTAGCGAATCATTCTACTACAAAATAAAGCGCCAAGCATATGACAAATTGGCTGTGTTATTTGGTCTTTATGATGTGGATGAATTGATGCGGCACAAAGCCTAACTGTTAAATCCTTGGAAGGTGGTGATCAAGATGATGCATCATTTATTCTTCAGCAAAAAAGTAAAAGGCCACATCAAGAATATCAAGAAGTGGGAAGAGCAAACCGAGAAGCTGCTGGCTGGGCTGAACAAGAAGGAAAAGTACTATCAAATCCTGGTTAATAACCGTAAGACTGAGCAAGCAGCCTGGGTCAAGACGGAGATAACGCTGCTCGAAAGAAAGCTTGCTTTGCTTTATCGGACAATGAACAAGGCACATGAGGACATTCGGAGTTACATCAGGAAGTTGGATGAGAGGCTGTTGAAAAAATTCACTTAAATCTTTTTGGCGAAAGACTCCCCCCCTCTTTTTATTTTGGTTTTTTTTCGGAATTAGGGCACCGGGAGGGGGACTCGACTCTCCAGATTTACTCGTAATTTTCACGCATGTAGGGGGGGGGACCCCTAAAAACTATTAAACGGAGGTTATAACGGATGGCAAACACAAATTTAATTGACGAAAATCAATACTTTGTAGAATCCAAGAAGGCAATTCAAATTGTATTAGAAAAAGAAGCACTTTTGGGAAAGCAGCTAAAAACAGCTGAACGACTCGAGCTGGTAAAGAAGTACAAGGAGTTAGCTAAGACAGATGAGGAATATGATGAGCTGGAAAAGCAGGAACGATCCTTGGGAAGAAAAATCAAGTTTAATCAGTTAAATGAGCCTGCGATACCAGAGGAACATAAAGAAAAAGTAAAACGGAACGTTGCTGTTGAACAGTTAGCATTTGACGAGAAACTAAATGAACTAAAACTGAAGCTGCAGGACCAGGTTGAACATATGGAAAAAGAGGTTCTGCCGTTACTCGATTCAATCGCCAAAATGGAAAGTATGAAAGGCATACCTGATCAAATTCAGATCATTGCCGATGCGGAAATTGGAGAAGAAGCCCCAATTAAACTTGATTATAGATTAAAGCTTTTACGGACCACCCCTGAAGGAACACGAGCAGGAGTAGCACAGAAAGGTTTAACCAAAGTACTAAAAGTACTCGAGCAACTCCAGATGCCTATGGAAACCTTAAAAGAAGGAGGTAAAAAATAATGCGCGCCATTGAAATAGAAATTGCGAAGAGAGAAGCACTGTTTCCTGTATGCAGCTACACTTACAAAGTGTTTCCTAAGACTGACGAGGCAAAGGTTAACTTCAGCCTATTCAAAAAAGACAAGGGCCCTATGGAGAAGAATGTATTTGAACTAGTGAAAAAATATTTTAAGGCTGAAGAGCCAGCCTTTCAGGGGACAGCATCGTTTTTTTACGATGAACAGGATCAGTCCAAACGCATTGCAGAAGTGAAATCAATAGCAATGTGGCAAATGGCTGAACAATGGGTCCCGGGGATAAGTCATCCAAACAGTAATAAGAAAACCTTTTACAAGACATTAACAGAAGGCGAAGACTTTGTAATAGAAGTGGGCGAAAAAATTGTCCATGATCAGCCTACACCTCTTACCTTTGAAGATATTAAAGCTTTATAGACTAATTTCATAGCCCTTTGCTGTAAGCGAGGGCTAGTTTTTCAATAAGGAGCGATCACAATGGTTTTTTCCCTGGAAAGTGTTAATATCTCTAACCTTAAACAAATTGGTTCTCCCGGTTATGAATATAATGTCTATGCGCTTAGCGATGAATTAGTCTTAAAGAAGTCCACTGGTCGCCATATACAAAATTCCGGAAAGATACTCAAGCAGCTCCAAGGATTACCCTTTATTCCGAAGGTACATGAATTTGGAGAAGATTGGCTCATAATGGATAGAATACAGGGGGTTCAATTGGGTTTTTACTGCGCGGGTTATTCTTGGTTCAATGTACGTTATGATGTTGAAAAGCACGGTGAGAAAGTCGAAGAATTCTTTGATGGATGCTTAAAGCGCGGATGGACGCCAAGGGATCTACATTTTGGTAATGTAATGATAGATCAACAAGGAGATCTCTGGATTGTGGATGTGGGGGGATTTATTAAGGATAGTACAGAGAACCCCTTAGATATAGAATACAAAAGAATGCTTAGATATGGAACATCCATTAGCCATAAATATGGGATGGTAGAATACATGATTAATTTGCTAGGGAAGGATAAGGTTTATGAGATTTGCCATCCTAATTACTGGTAAGAAGTGATATGGAGGGATCATATGAGGGAATCGAATGAAAAAGTAAGGGCTATCTAACTTTTGGTTCCTAGTATGGTTCATCATTAATCGGCAGCAAACTCTAGAAATTATCCGTTTTATAAAATTGTGGAAAAAATATATAAAACACGATGTTTTGGTTTACTTTTTCTCTTAAAATGTAGTAATATTATTATATATTCTACAAGTGGGAGTTGAAGCAATGAGTCTTAGCTTAGGTATCGACACAACTGTAATCCGAAATCTTGTAAAAGCGTTCACTACCTCGCCAAACCATGTTTTAAATGATATAAGAAATGAGCATGGATTATATACGGGGAATTTCCGAAATGGAGGGGCCTGGGACGTACGGTTCAAAAGAATAAAAGAGGTTGCGCTTGATCACGATCTCGTAGTTCTTGAAAGGAAGCGAGGGACTTGGGCTTTTATATGCCTCTTGGACTTAAATTCTGGCAATCTGCTTGTTTTTTCAAAAGAGAAAAACATGGAAGTGGTTGTTAAGAAATTAGGAAAAAAAAGCATTCACTATTTTCATGCTTTCGTGACTATTAATGGTGAACCCCGAAGTTTAGATAATCAGCAATTAGGATTTTTTGCTCCGCTAACCGAGGAATATGAAATGAGACGGTTGGAAGAAGTGCGTAAGCTTCTCGGCGAGGACTATCCTAAAGTCAAGCAAGTGGTGTTTGTAGTTTCTGAAGAGGTAGATAAACAAGTTACAGGTGTGGAAGCTAAGCTATACAGTAAATTTTTTGAGCTTGTTGATAAACAAGATTGGTCTGCATACCTAAGCGAAGATTATAGTGATATCTTAAATTCAAATGGACAAGATATGGATGTTGACAGCGAGAGAAGACCTATAGCAAAAGTTAAGGACTCCATAAAAAATATGAGAGATCTTACTACATCAAAAATACCGAAGAAAAAAGCAGACAAGAAAAAAGAGGAAGGCATAAATTAATTATTTCCTCAATAAGGAGGAATACAATTGTCGGAGCGTCAGTTTAACGGGCAGAGAGTAAGAGAAGGAAGAATCTTTCGTGGAATGACAATAACAGAATTGGCTGAGATGCTTGGGGTAAGTAAGCAAATGGTGTCAAAGTATGAAAATAATAAAGCAATACCTACATTTGAGGCCCTGTTCAATTTAACGCGTATATTGCAATTCCCGAAAGAATACTTCTATGAAGAATCCGTTGAAGTTAAAACTGGCAATACTTATTTTCGCTCATTACTTACAACTGGAAAAAAAGAGAGAGAAATGCAGTATGACAGGGTAAAATATTTAACGATTATTCGATCTCTGTTGGAGGAATATGTAGACTTTCCTGAATTAGATTTACCCGAATTCGATGAATCTAAATTAGATGATATTGAATATATAGCGTCAAAGGTTAGAGAACACTGGGGAATCTCAGAAGAACCAATAAAAAACGTTGTTTATTTATTAGAAACTAAAGGATTTGTACTTTCTTCAATAAATTTAGGGAAGAAAACAATCGATGCTTTTGGTTCTCATCATGAGGTTAATGGAAAACAGTATTATTCCATAATATTAGGTAATGATAAAAATTCGTTTTTTAGAAGGCAATTTGACTTATCGCATGAACTTGGCCACAAGGTTTTGCACGATCCTTATTTGAACTTAGATGATTTAAGTAAAGAGGAATTCAAACAAATCGAACAAGAAGCAAATGATTTTGCTGCCGCATTTTTGTTACCCAAAGAAAGTTTTTTAAAAGATGTTTCTATACACCCAACTGATCTTTCATATTATAAGTTGCTAAAGAGAAAGTGGGGTGTGTCTATCGGTGCTATGGTTATGCGAGCTTATAAACTGGGAGCCATATCTCAAAGTTCGTATCAATATATGCAACGGTCGATCAGTCAACAGGGATGGCGGAAATTAGAACCACTAGATGACATTAAAGATGTTCAAGAACCGGAAGCTATGAAGCAGGCAGTGGAGCTATTAATTGAGAATGATTATGCTACCGGAGAAGAAATAATACAAAAATTGTCTCAGCATTATGGATTAAGTTTATTTCGAAATGAAGTGGAGGAACTCCTTGGATTAGATCCAGGATATTTAATTACAGAGGAACCAAAAAATACGGACAATATCGTCAGCTTAAAGCAAAAGAGAAATGAAAAAAATATTATGAATCAATGATGAGCTGTAAGGTAATAATTGCCGGATAATTTATATTAGTTTATTTTGTATTATTTTTAGCGCTTTTTCATACACTGTATTACACGAAAAAGAACACGAAAAGGAAGCGCAATGAGCCGCAGTAAACCAACGTTTTGCGCATTGAAAAGAATGATGAATGGAATATTCCCACGAACGTTCCTTTTAGTGTTCCTTTGCTACTCAGACCAAAGAAAAAACGAGACCCCTGGCCGGGTCTCGCAAAGGCTCTTAATCTTTGTTTATAAACAGCATCAAGAAAGCGGCAGTACCGAAGAAAATTTCAAAGCAAAGCCTTATTATTTCAATAGTTGCATTAAGATCCATTACCGGTCACCTCCTCCAAGGTGGCCCTCTTTGTGTTTTATGGTTCGCCTTACAGTGTATTAACAAGAGCACGCTCACTTGCCAATATCAAAGAAATAAATATGCCATGCTTAAAACATACATTTAATTATTTCTTAATAGAAAAAAGACTGTTCCTATACCTGAGAACAGTCGCTTTTTTATGATGTCTTTAGTTTTAAGCTGCCGTTAATATTAATTCCAGTTTTTGGGCTGTACATTGCTAGCAGCTGCTCTAAGCTTTGCACTTGAATAAATCGTACACATGAGCTACTTAAATTGTACCTGGTATCTGTCACCATAATCACAACCGGAAAGGCCTTCTTCTCCGGCTGCCAAGGCTCCTTCTCCCATTCCCTGCTGTGATAATAAGCCTCATAACGCCTTACTTTCTCCTGCATCACCTTATCCGAATATACAGAGCGTTGAATCTCCACGAAGAAAGGAGCGCGCTTCCAGATCATGAAGGCATCCGGTTCCATATAACCCTTCCCATACTTAGGCTCAACAATAAAGGTTTTAGGGGTAGCCCATTTTTCGGCCGCCCTATAAAACTCCACTATCTTCAGGAAGTGAGGAATTTTGGCTGAATCCTTCTTTATGCCGGCCGGCGCCGGAAAGTAGATATATGGCTGCCTTTCTTTACTCACTTCTATATAACCATCCCTCCGCAGGCGTTTTAGGACCGTATTACAGCTTGTAACAGGCTGCTTTAAACCTTGGAAGTGCAGATCAATAATATCGTCCCTTGTCAGGCACCGGAAGCGCTGCAGGTCTTTTAATATCGCCATGTCCCTCGTTTTCATTCGTCCAACACCTCAAATATGCCGGTTTCAGTTTCCTGCAATTCAATCACATTAGCAGAAGCCTTTGAAGGGCCTTTTTTTGCTCCCTTGACTGTTAGGCACCTGTAAGGCTCCAATATCTTTTTGGCTTCCTGTATGCTCAGGTATGGCGCCTGTATCTCCTGCAAGCCGGATAGCCCCGGAAGCTTCAGCAGCATCCTGCCCTCCTGTTTCAGTTTTTCACTTCCCGGGGTCCCGATAATCCGAGAGTTAATCAGATCCGCACACTTAAAGCCCATCCGGACGGTAAGATTGTTTTTCAGCTTCCCATCAAGTACCTTTCTATCCGGGCGCTGCATGGAGAGGACCAGGAATACTCCCAGGGCCCTCCCTATGGCGCTGATTTCCTCGATTAAAGCCATGACCTTTCTTTCATCTTGCAGCAGGGCCACCTCGTCAATACAAAGGATAATGTAAGGGGGCGGTTCTGGCAGGTCGTCAACATGCGCCACCTCATGAGCATCCAGCATATCGCCTCTATGTCTCATTTCTCCTTGTAATTCTTGCAAAATGGGAATCATTTCGCCCGGGGAGACATATACCCCTTGAACGTGCTCTATCTGCCGGAAAAGGTGGAATTCTGACCGTTTTAAGTCGCATAGGTATAGTTGGAGCCGGTCGGGCGGCAGCGCTTGAATAAGGGTTGATAGAACGCTTCTCAGCTGGGTGGACTTTCCGGACCCTGTTTCCCCGGCTATGAGCAGATGTGGATTCTTTACCATGTCATATACAACCATGCTGCCGTTTGCATCCTGGCCGGCCACAATAGGGATGGAATGTCCTTCAATCTGTGGAAGGAATGAACTGTGATTGTATTTGAGTACGGCCGGAAGGGCATTGGCATAAACAGTTAAGGTGAAATTCTTATATTCTCCCTTGAACTCGAGCTGATTCCCGAACTTCTGATGAAAGACATACTCATGCTTTTTCAATAGCCCAGGGTTAATGCCGGCCGGGAGGGTGAAGGTAAATTCTGTGGAATGTCCGGTAGTGGAAACAGAGTGGATTTTAGGATAGATCCGGCGGTCGTCCGGGCCCAGGTATATGCCAGCAGCTTTGAAGGAATCGACAAGCTTCTTCCGGGCCTTCAGTTTCGTCCACATGCTCATAGCTTTATCCAGTGAATCAGTGGATTGGTTTCAAGAAAGTAGATGCCAGCTGCAAATGCTGCAATGGGGATGAGTAATCTTAAAGCCGTATTAAGTCCATGAAAGCCGAAATCACTCAGCGTTTTATCCAGGGCAGCCAGGCCGATTGTCGCGGCGCCGGCCAATAAGATCGTAGGTGAAAATAACATGTTGATCTCTCCTTTTTATGTGAATGATCTCCTCACTTTTGAGGAGAAGTGTCCAATGGTTTCACAGCTCACAGTCGGAAATCCGGCAGTGAATTCTGGGGGTGCTCAATTTTGAGTTACCTTTTTTGGCGGCTGAATTTTCAGCAACCAAATTGCCTTCAAATATACAATCTGATATGGCCATCCGGCCCCTCTTCAATAAACAAGCATGAAATCCCCTCGCTATTCATTGATTCCAAGCACTTAGCCGCGGCTGACCAGCTAGGACAGCTAAAATAATTTTCTTAAAAGTTTTTTCGGATATTCATGTATAAAATCTGCTGAAGATGGGCATTAGGTCGCTCTTTGTTCACTCCGTTCACTCGCTCCCTTTAAACAGATTTTTATTTACTTTCATATTAATCTTGATAAGGGTAAAACCTTGATAACAGTACATTGGTAAATACTTTGGTTGGAACCATGTTCATTTTCTGTTTGCTGCTTTGGTAGCTACCTTGATAAGAGCCTATGCCGGACTGGTTGTCCAAGTTTCCTAAATATAAAACAAATTTTTATTTGTAGGATTTTTAGACATGCTTATCGAACCTAATGGGGAGGAGTGATCTTAATGCATAGATTAGGTAAAAGACGATCTAAATTTGGAAGCTTTATCGATTCAAACTCAATTTCTCAACAGCTACTTTCAGAGAAAAGCGGAGTAAGCAAGAGTACGCTCAGCAGGCTATGTCAGCCGGAAGAATATACACCGAGTTTGAAAAATGGAATGAAGATAATAAAGGCTTTAAAAGAAGACGGTTACCAGGTGGACTTTACGGATTTTTGGGGTTGATAGAAAGGAGTTAAAAGATGCAGCAGTTTAAAGTATGCTTATCTATACCGATACCTCAAGATTCAATTCTTATTTCAAAAGTGGAATGGGAAGAGCTTAAAAAGCACGAACTCATGGGAGTTTATTGGAACATGAAGGACTTGGAAGCGCGGGTAAATCGAAAAAGTGAATGGATCAAGGAGAATGTTTTATATCCCACTCGTTTCCGCAAGTTACTCGATTCTGAATCTGGTGGTTTTGTCTTTTATCCTAAGAGTAAAGGGCAAACATGGGCTTTTCAGGCTAACAAAATGGCAGCATTCTTAGATGATAATTTTCAGGGAATTTTCAAGGTGGAGTAAACAGGGTAGGTTATGAGAATGTAAGGAGAGTAAAATCGGAACAAATGTTTGTAATGAAAACGTGACTTTTTTAATAAAATAATGTATATTATGTTTGTATATGTGTACAATATGGGTACGCAAATAACAAATTTTATTAAGGAGAGATAATATGCTTACTCACGCACAATTAGGAGTGAGATTAAAGGAAGCAAGGGATCTTTCAGGATATACTCAGCAAGAGGCAGCTGATAAATTAAATATAAGCAGGCAGAAACTTATAGCGGTGGAAAAAGGATCTGGTCCCATTGATACACTTTTATTAACATCTATGGCAAAACAATATGGATTTTCTGTTGATTACTTTTTAATGGATACAGATAACGACGATAATGTAGAAATCAAATTGGCATTTCGAGCAGATGAGCTGGAAGAAAGAGATCAAAAAACGATAAATTGGGCTCGTAAGATATTGATAAATATAAGACACCTTAATCAAATAATCGAGGAGATTTAAATGAAGGATCTTATAATAACAGCCAAAAACAGGGCAAATGAGTTACGAAATACATTGGGTCTAGGTGATGAACCTGTCTCAAATATATTTTCCTTATTAGAAAATAAGGGGATTTATCTCTTTAAAAGACCATTTGAAGGTAACGCATCAGCCATGTTTATGAAGACCGCAGATGCCCACCTGGTTATTATTAATTCAAATAAAACTTTAGGGCATCAAATATTTTCTGCTGCTCATGAACTCTCTCACTTTTTATATGATACCCATATCATGGGCGGGGTATGCGCTGTTAATAAGTATAACCAGGACCTTGAAATTGAGAAACTTGCTGATCAATTTGCTTCTCACTTCTTAATGCCTGAAGATGGTATCCTAAAGCACCTTTTGAAGAGGACTGAAAACGGAAAAAAACCTACAACTTATAGGGATATCATATACCTTCAACAGTACTTTAATGTTAGTTGGCAAGCGATGTTAAACCGTGTGTATAACTTGGGCCAGATTTCAAGAATCCAATATGAAGATATGAAAGAAAATATACGGATCATGAGGGAAGCTTCAGCGCTAGGCTATTCAATGCATCTTTACGAAAAGGATGGTGCAAAGGTCAATTCCCAAGTATATATAGAGAAGGCGATGTTTGCTTTTAAAAACGATGAAATTAGCGAGAAGAAATTAGAAGAGTTTCTTGGTGATATTAATACTTCACTGGAAGAATTAGTAGTTGAAGAGGATTCTTCAGTTCTTTTTGAGGGGGAACAAGATTATGCTTAGTTCCCCACCTTTAGTAATCGATACGGGTATTGTGTCTCGATATGGTTTTACAAATAGGTTCGATATACTTGAACAGTTATTTGGGGGTGATATCATCATTCCAAATGATGTCCTTACTGAATGTTGGCAGGTGCCTAAGATGCAAACTCCACTTGATGTTGCTTTAAAAGCAGGGTGGTTGAATCAATTTACAATTGATTTCGTAAACCATGTAGAAATTATCTCTACCTTTGGCGCATTGACACGACAATTTGGACCAGGAGAATCAGCGGTCTTATCAATTGCTAAAGTTAATGGTTATTCCGTAGGGTGTGATGACATGAGAGCCGCTGCAAGGTTTTGTAAAAGAAACAGTATCCCGTTGCTGGGTAGTATTGGTGTTCTTTACCAAGCATTTGATAAGGGAATTATTACTCACTCTGAAGCGGATCTCATTCATAACGATATGATTAATTTGAGCAAGTACCGTTCGCCCATAAGTTCTTTCCAACAAGCGATTGATTGGTTTAAGGATAGGCAAGGAAGAGAATTATTCTGATTACAGCACTCATAATCCAAGCCCTTATTAAAAAGGGCTTTTTTTGTTGTTCTAAGATAGAAATTTGTCCGCATGTTTGTCCGCATGATTTTTCAATACCATTTAAAATTATTCTATTTAAGTGTCTAAAAACATTGATATGATAGGGTTTTATTATCCGTGTTTCTTCCTATTATATGTCCAAAAGAATGGGCGGCATGATGTAACATACCTCTCAAATCCTTGCCGGATCAAGGATTGAAGAGTCTTGCTGACAAAATGCTAACATTGCCAAATAAAGAGGCTCTCATTAGTTATCCAAACTATTGAGAGCCTCTTTTTCGTGTTAGGTGAACGCTAAATAAATTCAACCAATTATTCAACTCTGCTGGTTAGAACAATTAAATTATCAAGAAAGCTTCTTGTATTCGAAAAATCTCTTAAAAATTAAGATTTTATTGACAATTAACCGGTTGGGTTTTACCATTGATAATGGTTATCAATTTCAATGGAAAGAGGATATTTTATGTTCAATCAAATTAAAAATAATACTTTATTCATGTTTACAATGATTTTTATTTTAGCTATGACTTTAATTGGGTGTTCAAATTCAAATGAAACAGTAGAAGATTCCTCTTCTACTAGTGAAAATAGCAATATGATTACTTTTGCTTGGCCGAGAGATATAGGTGAAATGAATCCACATGTCTACAATCCTTCTCAACTTTTCGCTCAATCCATGATTTATGAAACTTTAGTTAGTTATCAAGATGGAGGAGAGTTAAAACCACAATTAGCAGAGTCCTGGGAGATTTCCCAAGATGGAAAAGAGTATGTATTTAACTTACGTCAAGGTGTAAAGTTTTCTGATGGCTCAAGTTTTAATGCTAATGTTGTGAAAAAGAATTTTGATACTATTTTGGACCACAGAGAAAGACATAGTTGGTTAAGATTTATTTCATTAATTGATCATACAGAGGTCCTGGATGAACATACATTTAAGTTTACATTAACAGAGCCGTATTATCCGACAATTCAGGAATTAGCTGTTGTTCGTCCGGTGCGATTCCTTGGAGAAGCAGGTTTCCCCGAAGACGGCGACACTTCAAAAGGTATAGCACAACCAGTTGGAACAGGTCCATGGGTATTAGATGAGTATAAAGTAGATGAGTTTGCGACTTTCAAGCATAACGAAAATTACTGGGGAGAATTACCTGATATAGAGAAAGTCACGGTTAAAGTAATTCCTGATGCGGAAACACGCGTACTGGCTTTTGAGAAAGGTGAATTAGACCTTATATTTGGTGAAGGCATTATTAGTATAGATGCTTTTAATGAATTAAAATCTACAGGCTCTTATGAGAGTAGTATTTCTGAACCAGTTGCAACTAGAATACTGGTCATGAATACGAATAGGGATACGCTTTCAGATATCCAAGTTCGTCAGGCGTTGCATTATGGCTTTAATAAGGAAGCAATCGTCGAAGGTGTGACATCTGGTTTGGAAGAGAAGGCTGACTATATTTTATCAAGTAACTTCCCTTACACTTCAAATATTAATGTAACCACAGTTGATTATGATGTTAATAAAGCCGAGCAATTATTAGATGATGCAGGATGGAAGATACCAGATGGAAAAGATATTCGTGAAAAAGACGGGAAACCACTTGAAATTGAGTTAATGTATAATTCTGCTGAATCCATTCAAAAAACAATGGCAGAAGCACTACAATCTGAGTGGGCGCAAATTGGCGTGAAATTAAACATTGTAGGAGTTGAACTTCCCACTCAAGTCGAAAGATTTAATAAAAATGAATTTGATATGAATTTCTATAGTAATTGGGGTGCTCCATATGACCCGCATGCTTTCGTAAACGCAGTTGCAACTGAAGGGTTTGGATTTAAAGAAGCGATATCTTCTTATCCTAATAAAGATGAGTTATTGAGCCAGATTGCTGCTGTTCAACAAACAACTGACGAAAATGAGCGTCAGGAACTATATACATCCATTTTGAGTTCATTACAAGAGCAAGGTGCAATTGTACCGATTTCTTATATTAAGCAAATTGCAATTTATCAAAAAGGTGTTTCTAATTTTACATTCCCTGCTAATCGAGATGAACATCCTACTACAGGTATTAGTATCGAGGAGTAAGCGACAGGGGTTTTTCTAATGGGTACTTATATGATGAAACGAATTATGACTATTATTCCAATCTTTCTAATAACTACTTTGCTAACATTTGGAATGATTCACCTATCACCAGTAGATCCTGCTGAAGCATACTTAGCTGCTGCAAATATCCAGCCAACAGAAGAGCTATTGGCTGAAATCAGGCAAGAATTTGGCTTAGATAAACCTCTTCTTGTACAGTATGTAAACTCAGTTATTCAGATATCCCAATTTAATTTTGGTGAATCGTATATTACGAATAAGCCTGTGTGGGAAGAGATATCTTCACGTATATCAGCAACTGTTCAGTTAACCGTTGGTAGTCTCTTGATCGCTATTATAGTAAGTGTGCCTATTGGTTTTTTAGCAGGAGTTAAGAAGAACAGTGGAATTGACTATTTTAGTCGATTCCTCTCTTTCATTGGTGCTTCTATTCCATCATTTTGGCTCGGGTATTTATTCATATTTTTCTTTTCAGTAAAATTAGATTTTTTCCCGGTAGAAGGTACGGGAACATGGAAACATTTAATTCTGCCTTCTTTAACGTTGGCATTCCCCTTAATAGCTTTATATACTCGTCTGTTACGTGCTAGCGTTCTTGAAAATTTACAAGAGCCTTATGTGCTCTTTGCAAGGACAAGAGGGCTTCATGAAAAGGTTATACTGGGAAAACATGTACTTCGAATAGCTATTTCTCCTATGATTACTGGACTAGGAATGAATCTGGGGAACTTGATGACTGGTGCTATTATTGTAGAGGCCGTCTTTTCTTGGCCAGGATTTGGCCGATATTTTATAGAGGCTATTTTTAACCGTGATGTCCCTGTAATACAAGGTTATGTGCTATTAGCAGCTGGTATCTTCCTAATAAGTAACCTATTCGTTGATGTTATTCAAATGTATATTGATCCTCGTATTTCAAGAAAAGGAAGTCAACACCAATGATAGCGAAGTTTCGTGATACTTTTAGAAGTCAAATTGTGATTGTCTTTTGTTCGGTAATTGTTTTAATGTTGCTTTTGATCACAATCTTTGCCCCGTGGCTTGCACCTAATGATCCTGTTCTTGTTAATTTGGCTCATAAATTACAACCGCCTTCTATAGATTATCCATTAGGTACAGACCACTTAGGTAGATGTACGTTTTCACGTATATTATTTGGAGCTCGAATCTCACTTGGGTTTGCTATGCTCATTTTTATTTCAGCTCTAGGTATAGGTTTAATTATTGGAATTATTGCCGGGTACAAAGGCGGTTGGATCGATCAATTGTTAATGAGACTCGGTGATGGTCTTATGGCAATTCCAAGTCTTTTGTTTGTTCTTGGTTTCGTTGGTATTTGGGGAGCAGGATTAAAACAAGTCGTTTTAGGGTTAATCCTTGTACAATGGGTTTATTATGCGAGGGTTATAAGAGGAATGGTAATAAGCTTAAAAGAACAGAACTACATTACTGCAGCTAAAATTAGTGGTTCTTCTACCTGGACTATTATGAAGAAACATATTTTTCCGAATGTTATACCGCCACTAGCAGTGATTGGAACATTAGAAATGGGTTGGGCTATTATGAATCTATCGTCCATGTCCTTTTTAGGTTTAGGTGTGCAGCCACCTATTCCCGAGTGGGGTGCAATGATTCATGAAGGAAAGTCGTATATTAGAACAAATCCTGCTTTAATGATTTACCCGGGATTAATGATCATGCTGGTTGTTGTTACCTTTAATTTAGTTGGTGAATCACTCTCAGAACGGTTCGGTGTTAAACGCCGCTAGTGAAAAAGGACTTGATAATAATGGAATCAAATGAGCAAAACATTTTAAATGTAAAAGACTTAAATGTGCAAGTAAGAGACAAAAAGGGATTCTCCACACTTGTTCAGGACGTTAACTTTGGAATGAAAAAAGGGGAAATTCTAGGCCTTGTTGGAGAAAGCGGTTGTGGCAAGACCGTTACAAGTATGTCTATCCTGCAGCTTCACAATAAGAAAAATCTAGATATTAGGGGGAGCATTACACTACAAGGTAGAGAGTTAAATGGGCTGGAAAACAAAGAAATGCGAAGAATACGCGGCAAAGAAATAGCTTTTATTATGCAAAATCCGATGAATGCTTTTACTCCCGTGTTTACAATTGGGCATCAATTTGTTGAAACGATTAAATCTCATACCTCACTAAATAATAAGCATGCAAGGGAACTTGCGATTAATATGATGGAAAGTATAAATCTGCAAAATCCTCAAAAATTGCTAAAAAACTATCCTTTCGAATTGAGTGGAGGCATGCTTCAACGAGTGATGATTGCCATGGCTACATGCTTACAACCTTCTGTTATTATAGCTGATGAGCCAACTACAGCAATTGATCTGCATAGCCAAGCACTGGTTCTTCGACTATTAGATAAGGTTCGCTCCGAGTATGGTACATCTATTCTACTCATCTCACATGATCTTGGAGTCATTTCAGAAATGGCAGACAATGTAATAGTGATGAACCATGGTAAAATTGTTGAATCGGCAAATGTGTTTGATATATTTGATAATCCTAGTCATGAATATACAAAGAAGTTATTAAAGAACAGGCCTACTTTATATACTGAGAAGCAACCCTATACTTATACGTTATGATTACCGGTTAAATACTCTGAGAGGTGAAATCATTGAGCTTATTGCAGGTAAATCAAGTGAATTTCAGCTTTAATTCTAAGAAGCTGTTTAGAGCTCTTTCATCTAATGTTCTTAATGATATTTCTTTTACTATTGAAGAGGGATCTTGTTTGGGCTTAATAGGTACAAGCGGAGCTGGAAAAAGTACTTTAGGAAAAGTAATTCTTGGGATACAACGTCCACAGCAAGGTCAAGTTTTATTTCAAGGAAATGACATATATAAAGCGAGCAAAATAGCGCAACAAAAGATGCGCCGAAACCTGCAGGTTGTTTTTCAGGACTCCTATTCATCTGTAAATCCTAGGATGACAGCTGAAAGTATTATAAGCGAGCCATTAGAGAACTATGAGAAATTAACTGACGGCGAACAAAGAAGAAAGGTTATTGAGCTCTTAGAAAGAGTAGGATTAAGTGAAAAGGATTTAAAAAAGTATCCTCATCAATTCAGCGGTGGACAACTGCAAAGGATTAATATTGCTAGAGCTATCGCACTAAAGCCAAAGTTAATCGTGCTTGACGAAGCGGTAAGCAGTTTAGATATGGTAACACAAAGCTTAATTTTACAATTATTAAGCAAATTAAAGGATGACTTCGGTTTATCTTATCTTTTTATTACCCATGATATTAAAGCTGCTTTTTCAATATCTGATAAAATTGGTGTCCTTGAAAAAGGGGAATTGATAGAGATGTACGATTCAAAAGATCAATTTTTTCTATCAAAGCACCCTGCTGTTATACGTTTAAGAAACTCCATACTAGCTGAACACCCACGGTTTCGATCTATTCCAACTCGTGTGAAAATGGTATAAAGCGTTATGTAGATATGTTTCACCAGATTTAAAACTATGATGCAGTGTCACAACATATTGGATGGGGTGACTTTTTTTTATTAAACGGATAGCATATGAGTTTTAATAGTTGTGATTACATTAAACTCATGATGAAATGGATAAAAGGTGAATTAGACTATGAAACCAGTAATACAACCTATAAAAAAACAAACCGATGTTAGTATAAATAAGGAGTATTTGTCTCTAGCTATCCCTCTCATTATATCGGGAATTTCTACACCTATATTAGGAGCGGTTGATACAGCGGTAGTTGGACGAATGCCTGATCCATCTTTTATCGGTGGAGTTGCCGTTGGGGCTTTAATCTTTAATATGATGTACTGGTTACTAGGGTTTCTTCGTGTTAGCACATCGGGGTTTACATCACAAGCTCAAGGATCAAACAACGTAAAAGAAATAACCTTAACTTTTTTACGACCTATGGTCATTGCGGTCTTGTTTGGTCTATTTTTTATTCTTATGCAATATCCCATTTTACAGACTGCCATATATTTTATTGGAGCGAGTGAAGAGGTCACTGGTTATGCTGCAACTTATTTTTCATTTCGAATTTGGGGTGCACCGTTTACATTGTTAAGCTACGTTATCATTGGTTGGCTGGTAGGGCTTGGAAAGGTTCGATTATCTTTAGCTACCCAGTTTTTTATGAATGTGCTAAATATTATACTTGACCTTATTTTTGTACTTGGTTTTGGATGGGGTGTAGCTGGGGTTGCTGGTGCCACATTAATTGCTGAAGTCAGTGCCGTTATATTTGGGTTGTGGATGATCTACCGAGCTAAACAAATCAATCTTGCAAAAATAAAAGTAAACATGATTATAGAATCTGCCCCTCTTATGAAAATGTTAAAAGTGAATCGTGATTTGTTTTTACGAACAATTTGCCTCTTAACAATGACCGGAATTTTTACATCTAAAGGGGCAAGTATGGGGGAGGTCACACTAGCTGCAAATGCTGTTATATTGCAAATACATTATCTGATGGCCTACTTTTTTGGAGGCTTTGCAAATGCTTCAAGTATTTTAATAGGTAGAGCAATTGGTGGAAAAAATGAAGCTTTGTATAAGCGAGCTTTTACTTTATCTGCACAATGGGGGATTTTATCTGCAATCGTTCTTTCAATTTGTATCTTTTTATTTGGTGAACATATTGTTTCATTATTCACGACGATACCTATTGTTAAAGAGACGGCAATTTCACTTTTAATATGGATGATCATTTTTCCTCTTGTTGGATTTTGGTATGCACAATTAGAGGGTATTTTTTCGGGTGCGACCGAGCCAATATTTGTTCGAAACTCAATCATGCTTGCATTACTTGTGTTTTTTATAGCTAACTGGTTGTTCATTCCGCTCTACGAAAATGATGGTTTATGGCTAGCCTTCATTTTATTTATGTTGTCACGTTCTTTGTTCTTATGGATGTATGTTCCAAAGCTAAGAAAAAATATAGCGGTGTTTGAAAAGAAGAAATGCTAACATTTTACCAACGCAATTCAGTGATAAACGGTAAAACACGCTTAAAAATGTTACAGAAAAAATTAGCAAACCTTGATAAACCGCACTCTATGTACATCAAGTTAACGACTATACACACATTCACTTAGGGGGGCATGATGTAATCAGCCGCTTCACCCTTCAGTATATAAAGGCTTACTGAAAGTGAAAAGCTAACATTGATATTATAAAAGGAAGCTTCTCATAAGTTGAACAAACTTGTGGGAAGCTTCTTTTTTGTTTTATCCATTAGTAATAAAATGTATAGCCGCACCAAGAAGCAAAATTATAGATTATTACGAAAGCTGAACTGACTTTTTGCAGCATCTCCTTTTCTATACATTTACTGAAATATCATCCTTTATTATTGCAGTAATTTTTCTTATTAGGTCAAAATCACTACCTCGTATTTCACTTGTATAATCATCATGATTATTCAAAAACAAATCTATCAATGTGAATGACTAAAGACATTAGTTTTGAAACAATTCCCCGCCATGTAATTAATTTGAATGATTTTTATACGTTATGAAGGCGTTTGCGGATTTATTGTAAGCGATTGTCAGCTCAGCAGTTAACTGGCTGCTAGGTAATTTGACTCCTTTAATCCAGTGGCTTGGAAGAGCATTGACGCATTTTTAAGCTAACGTTAGATTGGAGGATGTGGTTTTGGAAATGTGAAGAATTTAATTAATGAAGCAAAACAAGGCTGCAAAGGATAAAGGAAAATGGGAGGACAACATGAAGCAAAAACAAAAAATGAAAATCCTGCTAATCATGATGACATTAGTCTTAAGCTTTATGGTTACACCCTTCTCTGTTTTTGCTGCTGAAAGCAGCAAACCATGGATGAATTCATCTCTTTCAGCGGAAAAACGTGCAAGCTTGCTATTAGAGAAGATGACATTAGAGGAAAAAGTAACCTTTGTTACGGGGAATCTTAATAATTATTATGGTTTTTATAATGAAGGAATGGACAGGCTGGGCATACCAGCGCTGACGATGGCGGATGGGCCGGCTGGTATTCGCATTGCAAACCCTGAAGTTCAGGATAAAATATCAACTGCGCTGCCTGCACCAATTGCTCTGGCCGCAACTTGGGATGTGGAAGCAGCAAGAACCTACGGAGAGTTGTTAGGCAATGAGGCGTTTAATACAACCCATAATGTTGTGTTGGGCCCTGGTTTAGATATCGCCCGTTTTCCTTGGGGTGAGCGTAACTTTGAATCACTTGGTGAGGATCAATTACTTCAATCCAAATTGGCTGTACCGTATGTCAATGGAATTCAGAGTTACCCTGTAATGGCAACAGCCAAACACTACCTGCTAAACAACCAGGAAACAGACCGCTTTACCATCAATTCGACTGCAAGTGAACGGACAATTAAAGAAGTTTATGCACGGCCATTTGAAGAAGCGGTGCAAAATGCTGATTTAAGCTCAGTGATGTGCTCTTTCAATCAGGTAAACGGCACAAGTGCATGTGAAAATGAAACGTTATTATCAACGATCCTTAAAGACCAAATAGGCTTTAAAGGTTTTGTCATGAGTGACTATGGTGCTAATCTGAGTACGAGTAAATCAGCGAATGCCGGTTTAGATTTAGAGACACCAGGGGCTCCGATTGGATTATGGGAAGAAAAACTGCTGGCTGCAGTAAAAGACGGGCAAGTTTCAGAAGAAAGAATCAATGATATGGCTGCCCGTATTTTAACGCAGATGTTCAGTAAAGGATTATTTGACAATCCAGTTCAAAATAAACAGATTCCGGCTGCTGCGCATGGCAAGACTGCGCGAGAAATAGCTGAACAAAGCATGGTACTAATGAAGAACGATAAAAATGCATTACCACTGGATAAAAAAGCACTGGATTCCATTGCAGTTATCGGCCCGGATGCGGATAATGCTTCGGCTGCAGGCGGTGGAAGCTCGCTGGTTAACCCAACATATACAGTCAGTCCTCTTGAAGGAATCAAGAACTATGTAGGGAAAAGTGCAAAGGTGGCCTATGCTGAGGGCAGTGATCCGATCAGTGCTGGTGATATCCTGCCAGGCCCATCAGCAGTTCCATCATCTCTTTTAAGTTCTGATGGAAATGAGAACGAATCAGGATTGAAAGCAGAATACTGGAAAAATACTAATTTTGAAGGTGAACCATCTCTTACACGTACAGACAAACAAGTGAATCTTAATCTAGGTTTCTACAACTATGAAGGATTCAGTGCACAATCACCTAAGCTTCCAAAAACGCCTGGTGATTATAATAGAGAGATGTCAGCACGCTGGACTGGTGAGATTACAGCACCAGCTGATGGTGAGTATGTACTTTCCCTGTCCAGTCTTGGGACAGGCAAGCTATACCTCGATCATAAGCTTTTAATTGATAATAACAGCAAAGAATTAGTTACAAATAAGAAAACAGTATCGCTGGCCAAAGGTAAAAAGCATCAAGTGCGTATTGAGTACAGCACAGGCAAAGCAGGAGATGCTCAAGATTTTGGAGCGATGGTCCGCTTTGGCTGGGAACCGCCAAAAGACGCTGTCGATTCTAAAATTCAGGAAGCTGCTAATCTGGCAAAAGATTCAGATGCTGCGATTGTCGTAACTCGTACGTATGATAGTGAGGGCTATGTAGATAATTCAAGCCTTGATCTGCCAAATAACCAGGCACAGCTGATTAAAGAAGTTTCTAAAGCAAATCCGAATACAATTGTTGTACAAATGAGCGGCAGAGCTGTTCAAATGGACTGGCAGGATGATGTGCCGGCCATCGTTCAATCTTGGTTTGCCGGGCAGGAACAAGGAAATGCCATAGCCAATATCTTGTTTGGCAAAGCGAACCCATCAGGGAAGCTTCCCATCACTTTCCCTGCTGATGAACAAAGTACACCATTTTCCGATGACAATCAGTTCCCGGGAGTAAATGGGATCTCTGACTACTCTGAGGGTATTTTCACCGGGTATAAAGGCTATGAAAAAGAAGGAATCAAACCTGCTTTCGCATTTGGGCACGGCCTATCTTATACCACTTTTGACTATAAAAATGTAAAAGTTAAGGCAAGAACAAGAGGAAAGAATAAGGATACTGATATTCGTGTCGAGCTGAATGTACGCAATACCGGTGATGCTGCTGGTTCTGAGGTTGTGCAGGTGTATGCAGGCAAATTGCCAGCCAAAGTGGCTACACCATCCAAACAGCTTGCCGGATTTAAGAAAGTAGAGCTTAGACCAGGTAAACAGGATAGAGTGAAAATTATCCTCGATCTAAAAGCATTCTCATACTGGGATGAAGAATCTGATGAATGGGTTACACCATCTGGGGAGGTTCCGATTTATGCAGGCAGTTCATCTGATGATATTCGCTTCACAGGAAGTGTACGAATTCCATAAGTTGATTCGTAAAAGCTGGGGTCTGGTACCCCCGGCTTTTTTTAAGGAGGGATTTCTATCCATCTTATAAAAGCTTTATTACCAGCAGGCATTTTGGGCACTATCATTGCTTTGTTTATTTTCATGAATCCAGCTGAAGAGCAAAAAGTTGAAGCGTGGTTAACAACAGCTGATCAGAAAAATCTATTAACACATAAAGAGCCCCTGTTTTTTAAAGAGGAGCCTAACCCGGACACTCCTGTCATTCAGGTAAATCCTGATGTCACATTTCAAACGATGGAGGGATTTGGAGCTGCGGTTACAGGATCCTTTGCATACTTGATTAACCATCACATGAGTGCTGGGCAGCGCGAATTACTGATCAAAGATTTATTTACGAAGGACGGCATCCATATGAATTACATCCGACACACGATTGGTGCTTCAGATTTCTCTGTTGATCAAGAAGGTAATCCATCAAGCTATACATACAATGATATCGAAACAAAACAGGATTATAAATTGGAACATTTCTCAGTAGCAAAAGATGCCGACGTTATAAGCCTTCTGCAGGACCTGGTAACCATGAATGGAAAAATAAAGGTGCTTGGCACTCCGTGGACTGCTCCAGCTTGGATGAAGTATGAAAGGACATTGAATGGATGGTATCTGGACTATCAGAATAACAGTGTTTATCAATCCTATGCCGATTATTTTGTGAAGTATATTCAAGCCTATCAGGATAAGGGAATCCCCATCCATAGCATCACCATCCAAAATGAACCCCTGTTTACCTCAGCATCCTATCCCAGCATGAGTATGAGCGCTGAAGAACAATCCAGGTTTATCAAGGAATTTCTCGGCCCTGCCTTTGCAAAGAATAACATAGCGACAAAAATAATAGGCTATGACCACAATTGGAATGAGGGTTTTAATTATGCCAGCACATTACTTGCAGATAAAGAGACAAGCAAATTTATAGATGGTACTGCTTATCATTGTTATAAAGGGGATCCTTCCAGCATGTCAGATGTCCACGAGGCATTCCGTCATAAAAGCATTTATCTGACAGAGTGCAGCGGAGGGGATTGGAGCAAGGACTTTGGCAGTAATTTAAGCTGGTATATGACTAACTTACTGATCGGAGGAACACGCAACTGGGCAAAAACAGTCCTATTATGGAATCTGGCACTTGATGAAAGCGGGGAACCAGCCAATGGAGGCTGTACAAATTGCAGAGGTGTTGTAACCATAGATAAGAAAAGCGGAGAGGTAAAAAGGAATGTTGAGTATTATGCAATCGGACATGCCAGTAAATTTATAGATCCTGGAGCTGTCAGAATAGGTTCAACAAGCTACAAGGGAGATCTTGAATCAGTTGCTTTTATAAATCCTGATGACTCCGTTGTATTAATAATGGTCAACCCAGGGGAAAGTGATGCATCCTTTCAAATGAACTATGACGGAAAATATTTTTCGTATAGTTTACAGTCAAATAGTGCAGTAACATTTAAATGGTCATCTTAAATAGCTGTCTATCGTTTTGCCAAAATAATTTTCTAACCGTAGTGTATTGCGGAAAAAAAAGAACCCGGTTTCCCTTCAAAAGGATACCGGGTTTTTAATTTGTTGATCTATTCTTCTGTATCTCCCCCGCCAAAAGCCTCCGGAATCATCGTAAATCCTTCAATCACTGTCTCTTCCTCCACCTCAATCATCAAATAGCGTTTGCCGTCCACTACAATCTGCTTCACGTACCGCAGATCAGGAGGGCTGATGGAGATGTTGGCAACTTTGGTGCTGATTTTTATGGACTTTGACGAGTATTTCGGCAGGACGCTGCTGGCTTTGATTTCATATTTGTCGTCGTCGATAATCTTTTGATAGGATGATTCGACTTTTTCGGTATCAATATCTTCAAAGCCGCTCATTTTGAGAACACGTTCTACGTCTTTGGAGTCGAGCTTTGGCGGCTCTTCTTCTTCATTTTCCACAATCATGCGGTTGATTTCCTCATAGACCGTGGAGAGTGCAGAGGTGCTCAGCTGATCTCCTGTAACGTCCTTGATAATTTCCTCAAAGACAATTTTATCATCCTGGGCTGTCATCGTTTCTTCCCCGTTAAGCACATCCTCTATGAACAGGTGGTCCGGTTCGTGGACCTTGCCTGCAGAATAGAGAACATGGTTGACATCTGCCGCGTTATCGGTGAAACATGGAAATAAGAACCCGGAGAGCGGGGCATTGAGGTTGATGATAGGATCCATGACAAAGTGATATCTGAATTCTTTTTCAACATAGTCAAAAAGCAGTTCCTTCTTCGGCTCCTGGGTGTTATTAATGCTGCAGAGAATGAATGGGTGGGAATAGACGGTATCCCGTTCGCTTTCTTCTGCTTCATCATTGCGGCGCTTCGTGGGCTTGTAATATTCCCCGCGGATGAATGTGATGACGATATCCTTTTCATATTGCCTGACTGCAAGCAGCTTTTCCACAATCTTGAGCATCTGCTCTGCCCAGCCTTCCACATCACTGCTGAGCAGCCCTTGATGGAGAATCAGCTGGCTGCTGTTATCCGCATCGCGCTGGAACTTCAATTCAAAGAGCTTCTCATCGAGCTGGCCGGCCAGCATCTTTTTAAAATTGTGCAGAAACAGTTCCTGCTGCTCCTGATCCAGCATTTCAAAAGGCTGGCTCTGATAATGAAAAATGTCACTCGAATCCTTCATGATATACACATTAAAAATATCGGAGATTTTTAGCAGATCATTATTGATCTTGAACTGCTTCCGAATTTGGGCGATGTCTTTTTTGTTCATGTTTTTTAACACTCCTAAGCTGCCTTCTTGGCATATGTACTAGGATATCAAATAAAGGGTCAGAGTGAAATCCCATTGGTCATGAAGTGATCCATAACTTTTTGAAACCTTTTCCATTCTTTGTCGTCTAAAGGTTGAATTTTTCAAAGGGGAGGTGCTAATGGTTGAATTATGAGCTTCATTTATCGGCACAGCAAGATGCAGAGGCCAAGGAAGATATACTGGCAGATCTTATGGATGCCTATGGGGATATGGTGAAAAAGATCGCTTTTACTTATGTGAAGGACATTAATCTGGCAGAAGACATTGCCCAGGATGTGTTTGTGAACTGCTATCATCATTTAGATTCATTCAAGCAGCATTCCTCTTATAGAACATGGATCTACCGGATCGCGGTGAACCGTTCAAAGGATGTGCTGAAAAGCAATGCCTTCAGAAGAACCCTCCCCTTCAGCAAATTGACGGTAGAGTCAAAGGAGAAGAGCCCGGAAGTGAAGGTGATGGATCAGAGCACCAGCAGCCTTGTCACAGACTCTCTGCTGGACCTTCCTGCCAAGTATCGGGGAATTCTGTTCCTCTTTTATTACGAAGAGCTGAAGCTGAAGGAAATCAGTGAAGTGATCGGCCTTAATGAATCAACCATCAAAACAAGGCTGAGAAGGGGCAAGCTTTTATTAAAAAAAGAGCTGGAAAGGAGACGGTTTGAACGATGAGCGAAAAAGACTTTCCTTACCTGAAAGAAAGGCTTGATAAAGAAACCTACGGAGATCTCTCTTTTTCCGAAAATGAAAAGAGGAACGTTTTAATGAATATTTCCCGAACGAAAAAAAAAGCTAAAAGGATCTTCGTGAAAAAGCTGGCTCTATATGCCGCTACTGTGCTTGTTTTTGCCGGAGGAGGAGCGTTCGTATACAGTGAAATAGACAAATCTCCGCAGGCTGCAGGGGAAAGCCAAACAGAGGAGAAGGCTGACAATGAAAGCACGCCTTCTGCAGCAGATGATGCCGTTGCAGCAAGCGATGCTGCCGTCGATGAAAAGGCGTGGGAAGACCGGACGAATAAAGAGGGGTTACTTGGGCAGGACGCACAAAACGTCCAGGAATACATTGCATCATACGATGAAATATATAAGAATGGAGTACCGGAACAATATCATGATGACCCGGCAATGTACTATTGGATAGGCGCGGCTCTTATTTTTAATAGTTTGGATACGAATTATAAAGCAGAGGGCATGGCCATTGAAAAGGATCTGAAAAACCTGAGGGATGCGGCAGCAATCGTCTATGAGGAGCATCAAAATAGATATGCTCACTTAGGCCTTAAAAACGAGAATCCACTCAAGTATGAAGAACAGTTCAAAAAGCCAAGTGATAGGCTACTCCAGGCCCATGCCTATGTGGAAGCGCTGCTGAATGACTTGAACATCGCGCTGAATGGAGCATCCGGCGAGAGCAAGGGTGTTTCCTACATGCTGGATGGAGAAAGAATAAATGAGCTGGAAAGATTTATTAGGAATGAATAGTGATAGGAGTCCGTCTGGAAGACGGGCTTTTTTATTGGTGCAGGTCTTATCCAAACTCGCCCTTGATGATCAGCTTAATATGGCTGGTTTTGAAAGGCTTTGGAGGCCGGCTTTAGTTTAAGCAATTGTTCAGGCTTTCCCCTTAAAGCTGTAGCAAAAGCGCCACCCAAATGTACAAGCGGCTGGTGCCCTTCCTCCTCGGGAAGCGCCTGCGGGTAAATTAAAGCAGAATAAGCTTAAAACATATATTCTCACTTCAAGATAGTTTCTATATTCTAAGAAGAAACCCGGAATAAAAAAAGGTTCCCTCTGCCGGAACCTTTTTTTATTCCGGGAAGGTGCTCTTTTCTGACTAAGAATAGAAAGGAGCCTGTGCTTTAAATTTGAGAAGCCGATAATTGGAGAACACAGACTTTTGGCAGACCATGAATTATTCTTATTGAGTTAAACGTTTACATAAAGTGAAAAATTACTCTGCAAATTTTTCACATATAAGACATTCATATAAATCTTAACCGTCAAAACAGTTTCTAGATACATTTCCCTAAAAAATAATCCAAAAGACTCATAAACTTTAACAATTGTAATATAACCATTTTAAAACCTAATAAAGGGATGCCCTATATAAATCTCTTTTCCTGCACCTATCTCCTACTATTGTCTCGGAAAAAAATCTCGATTTAAAGAGGTGATAGGTAGAAACTTACAGACAAATATCGACAAAACCAGCAGCGGGTTTGACGGAAATGTGAACGCATGATAGTAAATATATAGTAAATAAAAAGAAAATTTTAGAAAAAGAGTGAATTGGTGTGGGCATTCCTGGGTATACACCAGGTAGTTATTGCCATTTTTGTTAATAATCTAAATAGTGGGAGAAGGAGTTTTATCTTTGCGAAAATTTCATTTTGTATTCCTTTTGGCATTACTGATCGTTATTAACGGCTGCTCAAAGGAAGATTCATCATCTTCAAAAGAAAAATCTGCACAGCAGGCAGAAACTGTGTCTGCGGGGAAAGAGGAAAAAACAGAGAAAGAACCAGTCCACTATCCAGAAGCGGCGACTTCAGCTGAAGAAATAGTCAAACAGCAGATTGGTGAAATATCAGAAAAAGCGATGGGTGAGGTGTCAGAAGAGTCCGAAATGAGCGAGGAAAAGCTGATGGCTGATTTCGAAACTGAAGGCATGTCTGCTGAAGAAGTTTATAACGGCCTGGTGCATTTGTTTGCCCTTGACTATACCGCTGTCAATGAGGCGCTGGTCAATTATGAGCCTGACTTTGGTGAATACGGAGGGCAGGAGGAGAAGCAAAAGGCAAAGAATATTGCTATTCATATCGACTCAAGCGGGAGCATGAATGGACAGGTGAGCGGCGGTGTGAAAATGAATCTTGCCAAGGAAGCTGTGGAGGAATTTGCTGCAGGTTTTCCGGAAGACACGTACATGACTCTGCGGACATATGGCCATAAAGGGACAGGATCGGATAAGGATAAAGCCATGTCATGTGCAAGCACCGAGGTCATGTATGAAACCAATACCTATGAACAGGACTCATTCAAGACCGCACTGGGAAAGTTCAAACCGAGCGGCTGGACGCCTTTAGCGGCATCCATCAAGGCAGGCTATGAAGATTTAAAGACGAAAGCAGGAGAGGATACTGAAAATATCCTCTATATCGTAAGTGACGGGATAGAAACCTGTGATGGAGATCCGGTAAAAGAAGCGAAGGAATTGGCAGCTTCTGATCTGAATGTGAAAGTTCACATTATTGGATTTGATGTGGATGATGAGGGTCAAAGACAGCTTAAAAAAGCAGCAGAAGCAGGAAACGGAAAATACTATACAGTCAATTCTAAGCTGGAGCTGACCAACACGCTGCAGGAACTGATGGGTGAAGCCATTTCATCTATACAGAAAAACAATCAAAAGGCCTTGAACGGCATTGATATCAATTTCAGGAGTGTGGAACTCCGTGAAGACGCGAGAAAGCTGGAAAGCACCTTCATGGATATAGCTGAATTGGAAAATGAAATTTTTAGAGGGATGCTTCAGGAGCTTGAGAAGCAGGAGAAGGTAAAACCAGAGGATGCACAGGTGATAAGGGATCTGGCCGATGAGCGCTTAAGTGCCCTTGATGAATACAGCGAGAGGTATGGAGAAGCTGCCCAGGAAAAGATCACTGCAAAAAGGGAAGAGCTGTTTGACCAGATGGATTAAGGCAAAAAGCCGACCTATAGAAAGAGGTTAAGGTATGTATATCATAGTCGATGAATCACTGGGATTGCCAAAGGAGCTTCTTAAGGGCGTTCATGTCCGAAAGACACAGCTGAAAAAGGACAGCAGCCTGGAGGAAGCCATTGAAAAAGGAAAGAGCGGCATATTTGGACGTAAGCTGCCCATTAAAATGAGAAGCAGGGACCAGGAGCTTGAAGAACTAAGTTCCCTTATGGAAGAGAATAAGGAAATGCTATATATCTATGATTCTTATACCACGCATAAAGGGGCTATTAAGCGCCTTATGAACTGGAAATATCCGGATAAACGCCTTGTTGGTATCGATGGTTCTAATAATAAGGCTTTTGCTGTTTATCTTCTGCTAATGGCCGCTGAAGGGACGTTGGAAGAATACTTTGATGCAGGCAGCCTTAATTTCAGGAAACTGACCATTGTGAATAATAAGAAGTACAGTGAGTCAGGCAATTATTTAATTCTTAAAGAAAAGAAACATAAGCAATATTATCTATTTAACGGCCAGCAGGACAAAGCCATCCTTTCAGGGGAGAAGAAAGAAATGGTTGAGGAAATTGTCCGCAGCAGCCAGGCCGGCCATATGATTCTGACCTCAAGAGCAAAATTGGATGTGGACGCATCAAATGCTCACTTTTACCAAATTGAAGAGACGGGCCTGCCGCAGAGTAATGATGTTGTAGATATATTGATAGCCGGAGATTTCCCGCGGCCCGGCATTAATGAAAGTCATGGAGTGACAGACAGATGATAGACTCTAAAAGAAAAGCCATCATATTTTTGACCCTCTCTTTTTTGCTGGCACTCATTGCAGCAGGGGTTATACTAGTCCAAATCAATCAAACCCAGCAAAAACTGGGGAAGACCATTGCAGTGGCGGCAGCCTCGAAGGATATCACTTCCTATCATGAAATAGAAGAATCAGATATTAAGTGGGTAGAACTGCCCCAAAGCAGCGCCTACGAATCTTTTATTACCGATGAAAAGGATCTTAAAGAGGCCATCACTGTCATCGATCTGAAAGAAGGAGACCTTCTGACAAGCACGCTTGTCAGAAAGAAGCTGGATATTCCAGCCGATGAGCGCGTGGTCTGGCTCAACGCAACTGAAATTGTATTAATCGACCAGCTTGTTGCTGAGGGAGATTTGGTGGACATTATAGTCACTCAAGAAATAAAAGGTGCCCTGAAGACAAGCAGGATTCTTGAAAATATACCGGTTGTGCAAGTAGAAGAACAGGAGGAAGGCGCGCCTAGAATTAAGATATCACTATCAATCGATCAGGCAGAAAGTGTCATCCATTATCAAAATTCAGCCGTACAGATACGGGTGTTAAGGGTCAACCAGGCAATGTCCGGAACTGAGGAGCTGAAAAAGGGAGAGCAGAAGCCTGACTCTCAAGAAACACAGGCTAAGGAAGATGCAGAGGCGGGCGCTTCTGCAAAGAAAGAAGCAGGCAGCACCGAAGCAAAGGCTGAAAATAAGGCTGGAAGCAAGCCGGCTGAAAGCAAGCAGGGAGCTGAGGCAAAAGAAAAAGCCGATTCAAAAGCTAAGGAGGCAGAGTCCAAATCTTCCCCTGCCAAGACTGAGAATGATGACAAGAAATAAAAAAGCACCTGCTTTTTTACCTAGACTAAATTGACGTTCTGGAAGGATGCGAAAGCGTGAGTATATATAAAGGCTTGCTGATCACGAAAGACAACGCATGGGGCGATTCTTTTCCCCATTATATCAGCGATGAGAATATCGATCTGGCCACTGTTTCAGAGTGGAAGCGGAGTTTTCGGGAACAGCAGTTTTATCATTTTATATTTGTGGATCTTGATACCGTCGAAAGTCCGAGTCAGCTTCAATCCACAGCTGGGAGCGTAATGATAGGGCTGACAAAAAATCATGATTTTGAACAGGCGAGAACATGGCTGCTTGCCGGGGCGAAGGATATTATTATTCTCCCGGAAGAAAAAGCGAGGCTGGAGCAGGCTATAAGAGAAGCGAAGAATCAGTACAAATTTCAGAAGGAAACGGAGGCAGGCTACGGTACCGGCGAAGTCCATGCGTTCTACAGTGCAAAAGGGGGAAGCGGGGCAACCCTGCTGTCGGCAATCGCGGCCCAGACCTTAAGCATTCACCATGAATGCAAAGTGCTGCTTGTTGATCTTAATGCCCAATTCGGCAATCAGGATGTACTGTTTGGCATACAGCCCCTCCGCTCTTATTATGATTTGATACCTGTTATGGATGAAATGGATATGCGCCACCTTCAGAACATTTCCAGCATACATGAAGAAACAGGTGTGACGGTCCTGACAGGGCCATCGAATCCGGCACAGGCAGAAAACATACCTGATGAGCTTATCAGCAGGATGATCAGGACCGCAAGGCACCAATATGATTATATTATTCTCGATCTTTCTTCAGGCATTAACAGTGTAACCTTTACTGGCTTGAATGAAGCAACCCATATTCATTATATTATGACGCCTGACAGCCTCGGGCTCCGCTCCTATAAATATGCAGAGGAACTGTTTGAAAGATTCCAGATCGGCAGGGGCAGCGACTACTCCCTCCTGCTTAATCGATGCAATGCGAAAACCGAGCTGACTGCCAAGGATATTGAAAAGATAACAGGAAGGGAAATCAATGGAAAAATAACGGCTGATTTCTTTGCTGTTCAGCCATTCATCAATATGGGCGAAAGCTTTTATAAAAAGAAGAAAGACAAAGGCACCACCAAAGCATCAAAAGATATGAAGAAGTATGTCGAAGACCTGCTCAAAAGAATAAAGGGGTGATAGCATGTCCTGGGTTGAAAAAGCCTCTATACTAAGCGCCAAGAATACAGCTGTTCAGAGGGAGTGGAACATCGACCATTCCCAGGTGGACAAATGGGTCAGGCATTACAAAACCCGCCTTATAAAAGAAGCGAATTTGGAAAATATCACCACCCTTTCTCCGGTCGAACGGAAAAAAACAATTGAACGTCTGGTTAAACAAATGATTGATGAAGAAAAGGTCATCATTCCAAATGAACAGATTGAGCAGATCATCCAGCAGATCATCAATGAGTCTGTGGGATACGGCCCGCTGGAAGCGCTGCTGAGGGATGAAGATATTACGGAGATCATGGTCAACGGGGCTTCGGAAATCTTTATTGAGAGGAAAGGGAAGCTTGAAAGGACAAACGTCCGTTTCAAGGATGACCAGCATGTCAGGCATATAATTGACCGGATCATAGCGCCGCTTGGAAGAAGGATAGACGAAAGTTCACCAATGGTCGATGCACGCCTGCATGATGGAAGCCGGGTAAACGCCGTCATCCCTCCGATCAGTGTTGATGGACCGTCCATTTCCATCCGTAAGTTCAAGAAAGATCCCTTTTCACTGGATGACTTAATGCAATTTGGGAGCTTTTCCAATGATATGGCAAGCTTCTTGCAGGCAGCTGTCCAGGCAAAGGCAAATATTCTTGTCTCAGGCGGAACGGGCAGCGGGAAAACCACCCTCCTGAACGTTTTGTCAGATTCTATTCCTCAGGGTGAACGGATTGTCACGATTGAAGATATGGCCGAATTAAGGTTTACCTATGATAACCTTATCCGCCTTGAAGCCCGTCCTCCGAATATGGAAGGCAAAGGTGAAGTCACCATCCGTCATTTGGTTAAGAATGCACTGAGGATGAGGCCTGACCGTATTATTGTCGGGGAGGTCAGGGGGTCTGAAGCAATAGATATGCTTCAGGCAATGAACACAGGTCATGAAGGATCATTGACCACCATCCATGCCAACAGCCCAAAAGATGCACTTGGCAGGCTTGAAGCGATGGTCATCATGTCAGGGCTCCCATTAACGGTTGATGTCATCAGAGGATACTTTGTCGGGGCCCTTGATTTAGTTGTACAAACGTCACGCTTTTCGGATGGGAAAAGAAGAATTGTCAATATCTCCGAGCTTGTGGAAGAAGAGGGAGCAACCATTGCGAAAGACATCTTCCGTTTTGAAAGGCAGGCGACCCAGGCAGACGGCTCAATCGTAGGTGAGTTTAAGCCGACTGGATATATCCCGCGCATTTATCAGCGCTTCCTTTCATTCGGAGTTGCTTATGATCAGAAGATTTTTAAGGAAGGTGCACTGCGATGAATCCTGCCTTTCTATTGCTGGCAGCAGCCATCTTTACATTCCTCATCGGACTGTTTTACATTTTTGCCGGCCGTGGTACGCGGGAAACGGTTAAGCGGGTGGATGGCTGGTTTGATATAGACAGGAAGGCCGAAAGGAAAAGTTTTATCCTGCTGGTCGGAGATAAATATGACCGATCTGAGCTGGCAGAGGAGCTTTCAAGGAAGCTTGAGCGTGCTGACATATCGTTAAAGCCTTCTGAGTATATGGGCATCTACATTTTCCTGCTGGCGCTGCTCACCTTCGTAAATCATTTTGTCCTGGGCCTATACATGCTGATGGCGATTCTGTTTGCCTATCTGATTGTTTCCCTGGGCTCGAGATTCTATCTGAATTCCAGGAGAAATAAAAGGACAGACAGCTTCAATAAACAGCTTCCAGAGGTATGCCGGATGATGTCAAACGGGATAAAGGCCGGGCAGACAATCCCGCAGGCCATCGAGATGGTTGGAAGGGATATGAAGGATCCAAGCGGGACAGAGTTTCAGCGGATGGACTACCAATTTAAACTTGGAGACAGCCTTGAAACAGTCATGAATGAGTTCAGGGAGCGGGTCGCAAGCAATGATATCAATATCTTTGTCAGTACAATCCTGATTCAGCAAAGGGTCGGCGGCAATCTGGCAGAGGTACTCTCCTCTATGGCAGAAACACTGGAAGAACGAAGCCGCGTGCATAAGGAAATCCAGACAGTAACAGCCGAGAGCCGGTCCATTGCCTATATTCTTGCAGTGATGCCTTTCCTGATGGCGATGATGATGAATCTGTTTATTAAAGGATTCCTGAATGTTTTGTTTACACCGCTGGGGCTCCTGCTATTCCTGGGTTTTTCATCGCTTGTCTTCATGGCATTCATCATAATCCGAAGAATTACGAATATAAGGGTGTAGCCTATGAAACTATTAGGATTTTTTGCCATCGTTATGGTTACTGCCATCTTAATCTTTTTGTTTATTGGATTCATTTATTTATACCTGTTCATTGCCAAGAAAGAAAACCTTCTTGTCTCGCAGGGCTATAATCCGAAGAAGAAGAAACAAAAAGCTCCGCTGAGGGAAAGGCTGCTGGCGCCTGTTGTCCGCTGGGGCATCAAGGCCGGGCCGGTCGGCATGAAGTATCCCTTTTTCGCCGATATCGACAAACACAGCCAGATGCTGAAGGAAGCGGGAAACCCGCTGGGGCTGCAGCTGAGGGACTTCTACGGATTCAGATTTGTGCTGGCACTGCTCGGGCTGGGCTTTGGATGTCTTTATGTCATCATCGGCCTGCCCTTCAGCCTGCAGGTACTGCTTATATCTATCATTGCCGGTTTTCTCGGGCCGAGCGCCTGGCTGCACTTCAAGGCCAAATACCGCCAGGAGACGATCAGCATTATGATGCCTGACTTCCTGGATACAGTCAGTGTCACCCTTCAGGCAGGTGTCAGCCTGGATGGGGCCTTGAATCAGGTTACAAAGCAATTTGAAGGACCTCTGAGCGAAGAAATCGACCGCTTTAATAAAGAGGTAGAACTTGGGGTTCCCCGTCTTACAGCCTATAACAGCCTGATGGACCGCAATTCTTCAAAGGAGCTTCATTCTCTGGTCAATGGTCTAATACAAGGCTCTTCCCTGGGGGTTCCGGTTTCAAGGACATTTAAGCTGCAGGCGGATGATCTGCGGGCGACAAGGGGTTTTGTTGCGAAAGAGAAGGCAGCGAAGGCCAGCCCGCAGATCACGCTGGTTACAACTTTTTTTGTAGCCCCTGCCGTATTCGGGCTTATTATTGGGCTCCTGGCACTGAATATCTTTTATAATCCATCAGCATTTGGGCTTGATTCCTTCTTTAAATAAGAAGGGTGTATAAATAAAAAAAAATCAGGAGGAATAAATTATGTTAATTAAAGCTTGGACTAAAGTGAATGGAGTTTACAACCGCTATGTGAAAAATGAGACAGGTGCTCAGGCGCTTGAATGGGTCGCTTTAGGGCTGGTTGTGCTGGCGGTAATGGGCGCGATTGCTTCTGGGATTAGTGGTAACTCAACTCTTGGGCAGACAATCATGGATAAGCTTGGAGAATTAATTGGCAACATCGGAACTGGCGGTTGAATAATTAAAAGTCGGAGTGAGTAGGGTGAAGAATATTTTTAATAAGCATATTAAAAATGAAAAAGGCTCACAGGCTATAGAATTTGTAGCTATGTTCCCCCTTGTCATATTGGCGATGCTTATTATCTGGCAAGTGGCGCTGATTGCATTTTCGGTTGTTGTAGCTGAGTCCGCGGCCCGTGACGGGGCCCGGGCCGCTGCTGTCCACAATCCTGACTGGGCAAATGTCACAAAGAAATCGGCCAAAGGCATTAAAGTGGCAGTATCCGGTGGCCCGGGTACAGATGAGGCCAGAGTTGAAGTGAAGGCAAAAGCACCTGTAATCGCATTGCCTATCATTGCTGATATGGAGTTTTCCTTCACTGTAGATGCTGTCATGCCGATGGAGGAAGAGCCTGATGAAGACTAGGAAAATATGGAACTTCATTAATAACGAGAAAGGCAGCGGGATGCTTATCCTCATAGTGGGAATGCTTATGGCTGCCATTTTCTTTTCGTTGGTCTTTTTTGATTTCTCGAGTGTCTTTATTAATAAACGAGTCACCCAGACAGGAGCAGATTCTGCAGCATTGGCAGCGGCCAAATCGTCGACCATTTTTATGAAAAAGACTCTCCAGGAGGAAACCCAGGAAGAGCTGGATGCGCTTGGGGATGCCTGGGAAGCCTTCAAGGAAGCGGCAGCAGGCGATGCAGAGGGCGATGATGAGTCTGGCGAAAAAAGTGAGCCGAAGTCTGAAGCTGAGCTTCTTTCTGAATTTGTGGAAGCTATGGAAGCTAATTATGAAGGGCGCTCAATGCCCGGAGATATTATCAGCTGGCTGCTGGATCATTCGGTTGAAGTGGAAGCCCGCACAGCAATGGAATTCTTCTTTGCTGAAAAAGGGGTAAGAAAAATTGCCTGCAAGGCTGTAAGGGATAATGAAGCAGATGCCAAGGCAGAAGCTGATAAATTTGCTGAAGAGAACCAGAATGATAAGGTGAGTACGCTTAATTTTATTCCGGCAGAATTTCGCTATTATGCGGTGACTGAACGAAAAGGGGAATATACGACTGTTCCGGATGAGGGTGTTCCTGCCATTTCGGCTGAATCATCAGCCAGGATTGGCGAACCTGATGGCTTCAATATAGTTTGTGATTAAAAAGAAAGTTAGCTAGATTGCGAAGAAAGCAGGATTTATTTCTTTTTAAAAGGGTGATACTGTTATGGCAGCACCACAAAACAAAATAAAGTTAGCAATAGTCTTTTTACTTGCTTTTTTCGTCCAGATGGCTGTGCTTCAGCCAGCTTTGGCTGACGTCTCGGAGGTTGAAACAGGGCCTCAGGGTCTCAGTCAAACAAAGGAAGATGATGCAACGGCCGGGGAACCGGTCAAAGGCGATGCTGATCTTCCCTGGTGGAAAAAGGCACTTAATGAACTGGGAGATATTAAGGACGGCGCTATAGACGGGCTGAAGGAATTTGGCGAATGGGCCGCTGATGAGTGGAATGACTTTACGGACTATGCAGGCAAAAAGTGGAATGATTTCACGGACTATGCCAGCAAGAAGTTTGATGAATTCGGCGATTGGGCCGGGAACGTCTGGAATGATATTGAGAATTTCTTTGCTGAAAATAAATGGGCCCAGACCATTGTGGCCGCAATTGCAGCAACCGCCATTATTGTAGGCGCCATTGCGATACTTGTCGTAACAGGGGTAGTCAGTGTTCCGATTCTTGTCGTTGCCGCCATTGTAGGAGCTGGCGCCCTTGCCGGGGGATTCCTGTATCAATGGCTTGCAGGCGACGGCTATAATTTCTGGGGAGCTTTCGGAAGTTCGCTTGTCGGCGGGATTCTCGCCTATGCAGGCTATGCATCCGGGGCTTTCGCTGCCGGCTGGGCATGGCTCCGCCATACGGCAGGACCTGCTGCCTGGAACTGGGCAAGAAACACGGCGTGGCCATGGATTGTTGGCAGAGGCCAGGCAGCCTGGCGCTGGATGAGCAGGACAGCATGGCCCTGGCTGCGGGGAAAGGGTGCTGCAGCTTGGCGCTGGTTTAAGATGCGTCCGGTATGGGGGCAGCTTAAGGGGTTTTATACTGCATCAAATGCCCTTAAGTTAATTTTAAAAGGTGCTCAAATCGGTCTAATTGGCGGTTTCTCCGGTTCGGTATTTAGTACATTGCTCTCAGGTGAAAAATTTGATTTAGGTAATCTGCTATTTGATACTATAGTAGGCGGCATTTCTGGAGCACTTCTAGGTCCTATTATTCTTTCCGGGCAAGTTTTAGGCTGGTCTATTATAGGTTTAACGGGTCTTTATGGAGGTGCAGAAAACTTCATTGGAGAGGGTTTGAAAAATGGTGAGTGGTCATTTGAGAACTTCTTGATAGGGCTTGGGGTTTCGATAGTCTCTGCAAAGGCATTGAGTGTTATTGTTGAGAAGTCATTAAATTTCATTGGTGCAGGACATGAAGCTCTTAATGAGAGCCTTACGAAAGGTACAGAAGAGGTTGTGAAATGGGGCTATGAAAAAATAACTGATCTTAATTCCGTTGACTCTCCTGAAAATACCGGTAAAGACAACCTAGATAAGAATGTAGATAAGAATGTAGATAAGAATGTAGATAAGAATGTAGATAAGAATGTAGATAAGAATGTAGATAAGAATGTAGATAAACCACCAGCCGATGATCATACAAATAATACCTCACAAGAGGGTTCGGGAGATGCTACGGAGAAGGAAAATGTGGAAACCAATAATAAGGAACAAGGCAAATCCACAGGCAGTAATAGGACTCAAAGCAATAATGGTCTAATCACTGGTGAAACCTACAACTAGCAAAAGAAAGGCAGGGGGCTATGAATAAAAAGGTACTCACCTATATCTCAGTTTCTTATACGTTTCTAGTTTTAGGAGGCTTTTGCGTATATGCCTACTTCGTGCAGGAAGGCGGATCTATAGATACAGAGAAACACTTCAATGAATTGTTAATTTTTGGTATTCTAGGTGTCATCGGCCTTCTATTAGCTTCAATTGATGCAGCAGGTGATAGAGATAAAAATAAAAAAGTTAACAGTAAGACTATCTATTTTGGGATAGTAATCGCAATATTTTTTCTGATTTGGCGGATTTCTATTGGATTATTTTAATCATTAAGAAAAACAAATATAACTGGTCTTACTGTGCTTGCTATCTTTTTGAAAAGTGTAGTACTTGTTTAACTTGAGGGGATTCAATGAACAAAAAAACACTATCCCGCATTGCAGCCGTTTATACGATACTGGTACTCGGAGGATTCCTCATCTATGCCTTCACAATCCAGGAAAACTGGATTATTGATACACAAAAGTACTTCAACCAGATTGTCACATTTGTTGTGTTAGCTTCAATCGGACTCATTCTTGCTGGCATAAGCGCAGCCTCTCTTAGGGATGAGGGGAAAAAGGTGAGTAAAAAAGCAGTATATACCGGCCTTTCGATTGCTGTCTTCTTTCTCCTGTGGCGGATTTCTATGGGACTTTTATAAGTGAGAGAATAATAGAATGCCAGAAAGAGCTTTCTAAGGAGAGCTCTTTTTTAGTGTTTAATCAGCCAGCAAAAGGGAATACAAGGTTGGTTTATAAATGTAAAAATTATCCAAAATAATATGGCTAATCAAAAGGGAGCTGATTTTATCAAGAAAAAAACCCTTGCCAAAATTAATCTTTTCTTCTTTCTCGCCGTTATCATTTCTTTTGGCATTTATGCCTATACAGTATCTGAAAACTGGCTGATTGATTTTCAGGAGCAAAAATATAATCTGCTGTTTTTTTGCTTGCTTTTCCTCTGCTGCCTTGGAATTGCTGTAATAGATGGGACAGCTGGCAGGTATGAGGGGGAACGGGTAAGCGGAAAAGCGGTTTGGGCAGGGATCAGAATCGTTGCGGTGTTTATGCTGCTAATGGCAGCAGGGGTGATACTAAGATTACTTTAGGGTGAAATAGCATTCCTGGGGGGACCTGGCTTAAGGCAAGAAATAATACAGCGAATATCGTGTCTTGATAGGCCTAAATCACCAAAAGAAATTCAAAAAACAGGACCAGAAGCCCAGAAACGAAACAGAGTGGTAAACGTAAAATTATGGAAGGCAATAATCATATACCATTACTAAATGCATCATCATAGGAGTTGGATTGAGTGAAAAGGACAGCGGAATTTGTGTTAGGGCTGGTGGGCGGCATCATCGGCATTTTGTTCTCATTTTTAGGTTTTATTATTGCTTTTGTGGCAGCTGCCTCAGACGACCAGCAGGCGGGGGGCATTATCTTTATTGTCACGCTATTATTTTTTGTGATCCAGTCAGGAGCATTGATTGTCGCCTGTCTGGTAAACAGGATGGATCACAAGCTATTTGGGGGGCTGATGATTGCATTTGGCGTTTTGAGCTTTCCGATTTCGATTTTTCTGATGTTCGTGCCAAGTATTTTATATATTATCTCGGGTGCTTTAGGCTTCAGGGTCCCGCAGCAAAGGCAGGAACATTCTTTGACACTTGAAAAAGAAATTTGATCAGGGAGGCTGAAGGATGCTAAAAAAATACATGCTGCTGATGCTGGCCGTCATGTGTATACTGGCTGGCTGCTCTGGTGAAAAGAAAGTGGACAAGGCGGATTCAGCCCAGTCCGATGCTGGTTCGGCTGATCAAAAAGAGGCCGGGAGGGACAATGAAGAAGAAGGCAGTAAAGTCACAGATGAAATAAGCACTGTTGTGGTTCCTTCTACGGTGGAAGAGTTCCGGAATGCAGAGCCGGGCCTTTTGACAAAGGACTTCAGCTATGAGAAGGAAACCGCGCTTTGGCCGGATTTCAATACGCTTTCAGGGATCAGGGAGGACTTTGAGGGTCACATGCAAAAGGTCACAAAGGAAACGGATGATCCGGATATGATGTTCAAGGCACTGCTTTATTATCTCGGCAACAGTGCCTATCAGCAATCCATTGGCAGGATCATGGATTATGAGCCGCAATTTGATGAACCGCTCCTGCCTGAGCCGGAGCAGGCATCAGAATCTGAAAACGGCAAAGAGCGGGAAAACGGGAAGGCGCTTCTCCTCCTTGACGCCAGCTCCAGCATGCTGCTTGATGTAGACGGCAAGCAGAAAATGGAGATTGCCAAGAGTGCAGTCAGAAGCTTTGCTAAGACCATTGGCGAAGAAAATGATGTTTCCCTCTATGTGTATGGGCATGCTGGCACACAGGAGGACAAGGACAAACAGATTTCCTGTACGACAATTGATGAAGTCTATCCGCTTCAGTCCTATAACGAAGAGTCTTTCTTCAACGCTGTTGAAGGGGTTGAGGCGAAAGGCTGGACCCCGCTTGCCGGTGCCATTAAGGCTGCAAGAAAGGCCAGCATGGACTATGAAGGGGATATTACCCTTTATATTGTCAGCGATGGAGCGGAGACCTGCGACGGGAATCCGGTGGAGGAAGCCAGGCTGTTTGCTGAAACCAATGAAAGCCGGAAGGTGAATATCATCGGTTTTAATGTGGATGCAAAAGCAGAGGATCAGCTCAAGAAGGTGGCTGAGGCAGGGAATGGCGAGTATATCGGCGCCGACAATGCCGATCAGCTGAACAGCAGCATCTCCAATGAGTGGGTGCCTGGGCTGATAGACATCATTGGGGTTAAGTGGTCGACTCCCAAAAATACATTTGCCGTCTCATTCCAGAAGATGGACATTGATCAGATGGGCATGGGACTTGGATACGCAATCAGGAATGAGGCCGGGCGCATCCGGGATGCCATTGCCAACCTGAAGGAAAATGAATTGATCGATGCCGCCATGGAAGAGGAGCTTCTCAAAAAGACAGAAGAGCATGAAAAGGTACTGGAAGGGCTGCAGGAAGAAATCATCAACAGCAAGCATCAGGAAATTGATGATGAGGTAGACAGGATCGACCAGAAGATCAATGACTGGGCTGAACGGATGGAAAAGTTAAGGGAAAATCGTTAATCAAACGTTTGATTAATTGTACGTGAAAGCATGCCCTGCCTATTGCGGGCATGCTTTCATTAATTTTTGATACCGCACATTACTAAGCTTGTAAATCATCTTGAGCGGGGAAATACATATTCATTGAAAAGTAGAAATCTTTGAATCCTCACTGCCCCTGAATATCTCCGGCATGTCCGGAAATCTTTCCATTTTACATATTTTTGAAAATTACCTACAATAGATATGCTGGCTTTCCTTTTTAATATTTTCCCAGGTACGTATTTTTTACAGGTTTTTAATGGAATCTGTCGAATATAAGTTATTAGTATCATAATTCAAGAGAAATTGATGTTAAGTACGCGCCTTTTGGCCTGCTTAATAGACATAATACAGGAGGGATATAGATGCGCGATCAAATGAATCCCGCGGCTGAAAGGATTTTGCATAATATCGAGAAGGTTATGATCGGAAAGCGCAATGTGGCTGAGCTCAGCCTAGTGGCACTTCTGGCAGGCGGACACGTTCTGCTTGAGGACGTCCCGGGCGTTGGAAAAACAATGATGGTAAGGGCGCTGGCAAAATCGGTTGGCGCCAACTTCCGCCGTATCCAGTTTACTCCCGACCTGCTTCCGTCAGATGTGACAGGCGTTTCTATATATAATCCAAAAGAAATGGAGTTCCAGTTCCGTCCCGGGCCGATCATGGGGCATATCATCCTTGCTGATGAAATCAACCGGACTTCTCCTAAGACTCAGTCTGCCCTGCTTGAGGGGATGGAGGAGAGCAGCGTGACCATTGACGGGGTGACGCACAGGCTGGAAAAGCCGTTCTTTGTCATGGCAACCCAGAACCCGATTGAGTATGAAGGGACATATCCTCTCCCTGAAGCACAGCTGGACCGCTTCCTGCTGAAGATGAAAATGGGCTATCCCGAAGTCGCCGAAGAAATGGAAGTGCTGAACCGCGCGCAGAAGGTGCCGCCGATTGATGAGCTGGAGCCCGTCATTGACCTTGAAGAATTGAGGGAGCTGCAGCAGCAGATTAAAGAAGTCCATGTGAATGAAACCA
Source organism: Bacillus infantis (assembly GCF_050107595.1). Lineage (GTDB taxonomy): Bacteria > Bacillota > Bacilli > Bacillales > Cytobacillaceae > Bacillus_AB > Bacillus_AB infantis_C. Next base: position 10,949 of record NZ_JBNILH010000013.1, on the reverse strand, counting down.
TTAAAAGATATATTGTCGATATTGCCAACAGAACAAGGACCCACAGCAGTGTCTATCTTGGAGCAAGCCCGCGCGGGTCAATCGCTTTAATGAAGTCAGCCCAGGCTTTTGCTTTCATGTACGGAAGGGATTATGTTCTTCCTGATGATATCCAGTATCTGGCCCCTGCTGTGCTGGCCCACCGCATCATTTTGAAGAGTGAGGCCAAATTTGAAGGCATTTCGGCCGAGGAAGTTGTGGACCGCGTAATTGCGCGGGTGCCCGTCCCTGTCCAAAGGCTTGTGAAGTAAGATGAAGCAGCTGATACATCTGGGCAAGAATGTCTGGAAGCTGATTGTATTATTTCTCCTTATTCTGACCACATTTTCTTATGCAATGTTCCAGGGCGGGTTTGTGAGCTGGTTCCTTTTTTACAGCTTTCTTCCTTTTGCCCTGTACGGACTTGCTTTGTCCTTTTATTCAGTCGGCACCTTCCGGGCTGAAAGGGATCTTGTAAAGACGGATTATAATGCCGGTGAGAAGCTGAAGGTAAAAGTGACATTAAAGCGGGACAACTCTTTCCCGCTGTTTTTTCTCATTGCCGAGGACTGCCTGAATGAGGCGCTGTCTTTTTCCTCAAAAGGGAATAAGGCAAAGTCCTTTGTTTTCCCCTGGTTCAAGCGGGAGGTTTCTTTTGAGTATGAAGTGGATGGACTGCCGCGCGGCGAGCATATCTTCGAGAATATCCGCCTGAAAACGGGTGATCCGATCGGCTTGATTGAAAAGGAGAAGCTTGTGGAGCTGGAGGGCCGGATCATAGTTTATCCCGCTTATGAAGAGCTCATATATAAGCCGGCCGACAACCATTATGACCAGGGAATGACTGCATCGAAGGAACGGGTCCAGAGGGATACTTCCATGGCAGTCGGGATTCGGGAATATCAGCCCGGAGACCGTTTTTCCTGGATCAACTGGAAAGCGACCGCCAGGCGAAATGACATCATGACAAAGGAATTTGAGCAGCGGAAATCACATGACGTGTATATTATGATGGACTGCGCCCCTGACGAAAGGTTTGAGGGGATTGTATCCTTTACAGCCTCTGTCATCAGGGGTATCCTCCGCAAGGGCGCCCAGACCGGTCTGATCACGATGGGGGCAGAAAGGGCGGCATTTCCTGTCAGAGGCGGGGAAGGGCAGCAGCAGCAGCTCTTTTACCACCTGGCAAAAGTGAAGGATGACTGTCCGGTTTCCTTTGACCGGGTGCTGGAAACGGAGAATTTCCTCGCCCAGCAGAATGTCTCGCTCATGCTGATCACGGCCCAGCTGACAAAGAGGCTGGTGGAAAAGGCCAGTTACTATGCTTCCCATAAAAATGCCGTTACCATTTTTCTGCTGAAAAATGAGCGTGAGGCCGCAGCCAAGGAGGAAATCGCGCTGAGGGCTTCTGCCAACGCGCGCGGGGTTAAGGTTGTGCTTGTCCACGAAGGTCAATTTTCGGAGGCATTTTCGGAGGTGAATAGAGGATGAGGGCAGATGAGAACAGACGCAGCATGACTTCTGTCATTTTATATATGTTCGGGTTCCTCCTTCTGTGGGAGTGGATGCGCCCTCTAGAGCAGCTGACAGATACTTCCAACATCCTTGTGTTTATTTTGTTTATTGTTCTTGGCCTTGTTATGTATTATTTTCATGTAAATATGGTGGTCAGCGGCTTTATTAAGTGCCTGTATATCCTTTATTCCCTGCATTATCTTTATTATGAGGGAGCCTTTTTTTCACCGGAATGGGTGCTGCCATTTTTCCTGGATATCCAAGAAAATCTGGGCTATGTGTCGGCAGCCGAATGGCCGCAGCTCACAGACTTGTTCAGAAGCCTTCTGTTCTTTGTGCTGATTTGGCTGATGACCTATTTGCTTCAATATTGGCTGATTAATAGAAGGCAGATCTTTATTTTCTTCTTTATGACACTGACCTATATTACTGTGCTTGATACCTTTACTCCCTACCAGGCAGACGGCGCCATTGTCCGTACTGTGATTGCCGGTTTTGGTGTAATGGGAATCCTGACATTCCACAGGCTCATGGAGCGGGAGACAATCCTGAAAAAGAGGACTTTCTCCAGAAAATGGATGGCCCCGCTTGCGGTGATGATTGCCCTGAGTGTGGCTGTCGGCCTTGCCGCTCCAAAGGCAGCGCCTATTTGGCCTGATCCTGTTCCCTATATAAAATCATATGGACAGAACAGCGGGGAGGGACCAGGCGGTTCTGTTGCGAGGGTAGGCTATGGAGTCGATGATTCCAGGCTTGGCGGACCCTTCATTGGAGACAACCAGGCTGTTTTCCGGACTGAAGTGAAGTCGCGCCATTACTGGAAGGTTGAAACAAAGGATGTGTATACAGGCAAGGGATGGCTTGCTTCCGAAGAAGGGGAAGAACGCATCCCGTTCACTGAGGAAGATGAAGTGCCGATTTCTTCTTTTTCCGGAGAGGGGATGACAACCAATCCGGAAACAAGTTCAGTATATTTGTATCAATCATCTCCGCATATTGTATACCCGCTTGGTGTTGAGAGCATTCAGCCCAAAGGGGACGTGAGCTTTGAGCTTGATCCGGCTATTGAAAAAGTTTATGCTGTCCAGCCTATGCCCCTGAAGGAATACAGTGTGAGCTATGAGGTGCCGAAATATAGTGTTTCTGCACTCCAGGAGTCCGGGGATACCCAGACCTTGGATGGTAATTTCCTTGAGAGGTATACCCAGCTGCCTGATAATCTTCCTGAAAGGGTGAAGGAGCTGGCAGTGGAGATAACAGCCAAAGAATCGAACTGGTTCAATAAAGCAAGAGAGATAGAGCGCTACTTCAGGATGTCAGGCTTTTCCTATGACCAGACGGATGTAGCCGTTCCCGGTGCCCGCGACGACTATGTAGATCAATTCTTGTTTGATACAAAAAGGGGCTATTGCGATAACTTCTCTTCCTCAATGGTCGTACTTGTTCGCAGCCTCGGCATCCCTGCCAGATGGGTGAAAGGCTATACAGAAGGAGAATACCAGGCAAGGGAAAGCGCAACAAGCAGGGTTTTTGAAGTCACGAACAATAATGCCCATTCCTGGGTTGAGGTTTACTTCCCTGAGATTGGCTGGGTTCCTTTTGAGCCGACACAGGGCTTTTCAAATAATGTCCAGTATTCCTATGATACTCAGTCATCAGACACAGCTGAAACGGATACGGCAGAAACTGAGGCTCAGCCGGAAGAGGAGCCGGCTGCTCCCGAATCTCCGGAGGAAAATAGCGATACGGCATCATCCTTTACGCTGGCTGACCTGGGTGTAAAGATAAAAGGATTCTTTGCTGGCTCCTGGAAGGCGCTGTCTCTGATCCTCCTGCTTCTTGCTGCAGGCGCTGCGGCGGCTTACCTGAAAAGGTCCAGATGGCTCCCGGCCTATTTTATCTGGAAGTTCAGGCGGATGAAAAAGAAGGATGGCCGCTTTGTTTCAGCGTATCTGACTCTGCTCAAACAGCTTGAACGCTACGGCTTGAAGAGGAAGCAGGACCAGACGCTGAGGGAATATGCTGCGTATATCGATCATTTCTTCTCTACACAGGAAATGAGCAGGATCACTGCCCAGTACGAGAGGGTCCTGTACAGAGGCCGCCTTGAAGAAGGACGCTGGGAAGAGACCAGGGAATTGTGGGAAAATTTAATTAAAAAGACAATAGCTTGACCAAAAAAATGACCTGTTGATACAATGTTCACGAGAATCATAATTTAATATGCACCTTCATATATCCTCGATAATACGGTTCGAAAGTCTCTACCAGGTCACCTTAAATGACTTGACTATGAAGGCAGGTCATTCTAAATAGCGTTTTAGGGCATTTATGCTTAAAAAACCGGAATTCTGCCTTCAGCGTATTTGCGGAGGAGAGTTCCGGTTTTTTGTTTGACTTGGCGAGTGCTGGACAGGCACGCGGCAAGTCAGCCGGACAACGATAACCGGATATATGGAGCTGGAGATAAGGAATGCTGTTTCGGATTGCGGTTAAAGCAAGGGCCGGGAGAGCAGGATAAGAAAAAATAACATAACCGAGGTGGACAGATTTGACGGGGAAAACAGAACTGCAAAACCAGGAAATGATTGTCGTGCTTGACTTTGGCAGTCAGTACAATCAGCTGATAACTAGAAGGATCCGCGAATTTGGGGTATACAGCGAGCTGCATCCCCACACAATCACTGCAGAAGAAATCAAGGAAATGAACCCGAGCGGCATCATTTTCTCCGGCGGCCCGAACAGTGTGTACGGCGAAAATGCCTTCGGATGCGATGAAAGGATCTTTGAGCTTGGCCTGCCTATTTTCGGCATCTGCTACGGAATGCAGCTGATGACCATGCACTTCGGAGGCAAAGTAGAGCGCGCGAAGCACAGAGAGTATGGCAAGGCTGTTCTGACAATGGAACATGAGTCAAAGCTTTTTGCCGGACTTCCGAATGAACAGACAGTCTGGATGAGCCACGGTGACCTTGTTACAGAAGCACCTGAAGGTTTTTCTGTTGATGGAATCAATCCTTCCTGCCCAATCGCTGCGATGAGCAATGAAGAGCGCGGGCTTTATGCGGTTCAATTCCACCCGGAAGTCCGCCATTCTGTATATGGAAATGATATACTGAAGAACTTCGTCTTTGGCGTCTGCGGCTGCAAAGGCGACTGGTCAATGGAGAACTTCATTGAAATCGAGACAGAAAAAATCCGCCAGGCTGTCGGTGACAAGAAGGTTTTATGCGCACTGAGCGGCGGAGTGGATTCTTCTGTTGTCGCTGTCCTCATTCATAAAGCGATCGGCGATCAGCTGACATGTATTTTCGTCGACCATGGACTGCTCCGGAAAGGGGAAGCCGAAAGTGTTATGAAGACCTTCTCTGAAGGCTTCAACATGAACGTCATTAAAGTTGATGCGAAAGACCGCTTCCTCAACAAGCTGAAAGGTGTCAGCGATCCGGAACAGAAACGGAAAATCATCGGGAATGAATTCATTTATGTGTTTGATGATGAAGCGGCCAAGCTGGAAGGAATTGAGTTCCTTGCCCAGGGCACTTTGTATACCGATATTATTGAAAGCGGCACAGCGACTGCGCAGACAATCAAGTCCCATCATAATGTCGGAGGATTGCCGGAGGATATGCAATTTAAACTGATCGAGCCTTTGAATACTTTATTCAAGGATGAAGTCAGGGCATTGGGCACTGAGCTGGGCATTTCGGATGAAGTGGTATGGAGGCAGCCATTCCCTGGACCTGGCCTCGGAATCCGTGTACTCGGAGAAATTTCAGACGAAAAGCTTGAAATTGTTCGGGAATCAGACGCGATCTTACGGGACGAAATCAAGAAGGCCGGGCTTGACCGTGATATCTGGCAGTACTTTACCGTTCTTCCTGATATCCGCAGCGTAGGAGTGATGGGTGATGCCCGTACCTATGATTATACGATCGGAATCCGCGCAGTAACCTCTATTGACGGAATGACTTCAGACTGGGCAAGGGTGCCATGGGATGTGCTGGAGATCATATCCACCAGAATCGTCAATGAAGTGGATCATATTAACCGTGTTGTGTATGATATTACAAGCAAGCCGCCTGCAACGATTGAGTGGGAGTAAAAATACGAACGATAAAAAAGCGAACATGAAAAATGTTCGTTTTTTTATTGACTGAAAATAGAGCTCCTGCTAAAATGAAGAAGAACTGAATATGTCGTATTACGTCGTATAATATCAGGGATATGGCCTGAAAGTTTCTACCGAGCTGCCGTAAATAGCTTGACTACGAGGTAAATGTTTATAGGGATCATTTTACTGAACTTATTATAAATTCCCCCTATAGGCAGGAACCTGTTGTCACGCTCCCGGAAACCGGCGGGCGTTTTTATTTGGTTTTTAAACTAGGGGGGAAAAGAATGAAAAAGTATTTCCAATTTGAAGAGCTTGGCACGAATTACCGCCGCGAAATCATCGGCGGATTAACTACCTTTTTATCAATGGCCTATATCCTGGCCGTCAACCCGCTCACATTGTCATTGCAGTCGGTTCCGGATCTTCCTGACAGCATGAGGATGGATCAGGGTGCAGTCTTCGTGGCGACAGCCCTTGCTGCTGCCATCGGGTCAATTTTAATGGGCCTGATAGCTAAATATCCGATCGGCCTTGCACCGGGAATGGGCTTGAATGCCTTTTTTGCCTATACAGTCATATTGACGATGGGGATCTCCTGGCAGCATGCACTCGGCGGAGTGCTCATTTCCGGTCTGATATTTATACTTCTCACGCTTTCGGGCATCAGGGAAAAAATAATCAATGCCATTCCTGCTGAACTGAAGTTTGCAGTAGGAGCGGGAATTGGGCTGTTCATCGCCTTTATCGGGTTCCAGAACGCCGGGATCATTGTCAATGATGATGCCGTCCTGCTCGGGCTTGGCGATCTTTCAGACGGAAATGTCCTTTTGGCCATCTTCGGTATTGTTATTACGGTCATCCTAATGACAAAAAACGTCAAGGGCGGTATCTTCATCGGGATGGCAGTGACTGCTCTAGCCGGTATGATCTTCGGACTGATCAATGCTCCTGAAAAAATTGTAGGGGCTGTACCAAGCCTTGAGCCTACATTCGGAGCTGCCTTTACAGCATTTGGCGACAGTTCATTCTTTTCGACAGAAATGCTTGTCGTTGTTCTTACGTTCCTGTTCGTTGACTTCTTTGATACAGCAGGAACACTCGTCGCAGTCGCTAATCAGGCGGGTCTCATGAAGGGGAACATCCTTCCGCGCGCAGGCAAAGGACTGCTGGCTGACTCTTGTGCCACTGTAGCGGGAGCCATACTTGGAACTTCAACAACAACATCTTATATCGAATCATCAGCTGGGGTGGCTGCCGGGGCAAGGACAGGATTCGCGGCAATTGTGACGGCTGCGTTCTTCCTGCTTTCACTGTTCTTCTTCCCGCTGCTCGATGTAATTACAGCACCGGTTACAGCTCCGGCCCTGATCATTGTAGGTGTCCTGATGGTCTCGTCGCTTGGACAGATTGACTGGAAGAGATTCGAAATCGCCGTTCCAGCCTTCCTGACGATCATAGCCATGCCGCTCACATACAGCATTGCAACCGGAATCGCAATCGGCTTTATCTTCTACCCAATCACCATGATTGTAAAAGGTAAAGCTAAAGAGATCCACCCGATCATGTACTTCCTGTTTGCAGTGTTTGTCCTTTACTTTGTCTTTTTGAAATAATTATTTGGGGAGCCTCCTTTTGGGGGCTCTTTTTGTTTTTGTGTACAGGGAAAGTGAAGATTCATTTTTGGGTGATGGAAGGCTTCTTGCTCTGGTCGTCTTAAGCATGTCGGGGCTGAGCAAGCGCCCTCCGCTTTTCTTTTTATTGACTTCCGATTTTGTCTTTTATAACATGAAACTACTTGATGGAGACTGAAAAGAGGAAGAGGATATGAAAACGCTTGAAGTGAAAAAGGCATTAAACAATAACGTACTGATTGGCCATCACCGGGAACACGGCGAGGTTGTCCTTATAGGAAAGGGGATTGGCTTCAGCCATAAGAAAGGTGATTTCATTGATGAAGCTTCTGTAGAAAAGCTTTTTATCCTGAAGAATGAAAAAGAGCAGGAAAACTATATTAAGCTTCTTCCGCATGTGGACAATGAACTGCTGGATGTTATCATTTCCTCTCTTGAACTGATCAAGCAGCGGACTAACTCAGAATTGAATGAGCATATCCATGTAGCGCTGACCGACCACCTGATGTTCGCTGTCAGCAGGCTGTCCATTGGCATGGAAATGCGAAATCCCTTCCTGATTGAAACGAAAGCGCTGTATCCTTTCGAGTATGATGTCGCCAAGGATGTTGTTCAGCTGATTGGAGAAAGGGCGGGGGTGCACCTGCCTGAAGGGGAAGTTGGGTTCATCGCCCTCCATATCCACAGTGCCGTCATGAACCGGAATCTTTCCGAGGTCAACCAGCACTCGCAGCTTGTGACCCATCTGGTTAATATGATTGAAGAGCAGCTTGATATAAAAATCGATAAAGAAAGCATTGATTATATGAGGCTTGTCCGGCATCTGAGGTTTACAATCGAGAGGGTCCATACCGGCGAGCAGGTGGAAGAGCCAGAAAAAATTGCAGACCTCTTGAAGTCAGAGTATCCTGTGTGTTACAATCTTTCCTGGAAGCTCATTAAAGTGATGCAGCAAGCATTGAGAAAAAAGGTTTTTGATGCAGAAGCGGTGTATTTGACGATGCACCTGCAGAGGCTTCAAAAGAAAATCAAATAGATATCATAATTACGTGTTACTGATACGATCAGGCATGAGTGATTAGATAATTGAAAACAAGTTTTATGGGTACTATACACCTGTACAGCTTTTTTCGGTTATTTTTTCCTCATGCCTTTTTTGCTTTCTGCTTAATTGTGCTCAGTAATGGAAACGCTTTATGAGCTTATAAAAAAAGGAGGAATTCACATGTTTAAAAAAGCTTTTGGTGTCTTGCAAAAAGTCGGCAAGGCATTGATGCTTCCGGTAGCGCTTCTTCCGGCTGCAGGTATCCTGCTTGCCTTCGGTAATGCCCTGCAAAACCCTGCGCTGCTGGATTTAGCGCCATTTTTGGAAAATGGCGGAGTGGAAATGGTCGCTTCCGTCATGGAAAACGCCGGTAATATTGTCTTCAGCAACCTTGCCCTCTTATTTGCGGTCGGCGTTGCGGTCGGCCTTGCAGGCGGGGAAGGTGTAGCCGCCCTTGCTGCCATCATCGGTTACCTGATTATGAATGTAACGATGGGTACCGTTTTGGGCATTGAAGCGAAAGACCTTGAAGGAAGTATGGAATATGCCAATGTCCTGGGCATACCGACTCTCCAGACTGGTGTTTTCGGCGGTATTATTGTGGGTATTCTCGCAGCATCCATGTATAATAAGTTCTTTGAAATTGAGCTTCCGTCTTACTTAGGATTCTTTGCAGGAAAGCGCTTTGTACCTATTGCGACAGCTGCAAGTGCAGTAGTTCTTGGGCTTTTGATGATTATCATCTGGCCTCCAATCCAATCTGCACTTAACGCTTTTTCTCAAAACATGGTTCACGCCAACCTGACATTGTCAGCGTTTGTGTTTGGTGTTATTGAACGCTCTCTTATTCCTTTTGGGCTGCACCATATCTTCTATTCGCCTTTCTGGTATGAGTTTGGGCAATATACAACAAATGCAGGTGAATTGGTGCGTGGTGACCAAAGGATCTTCATGGCTGAAATCAAGGACCGTGTTCAAGATCTATCGGCTGGTACTTTCATGACTGGTAAATTCCCGTTCATGATGTTCGGTCTTCCGGCAGCTGCTTTGGCGATCTACCATGAAGCCCGTCCGGAAAGAAAAGCGATTGTCGGAGGCCTGATGGCTTCTGCAGCTTTGACTTCATTCCTGACTGGTATTACTGAGCCGCTGGAATTCTCATTCCTATTCGTTGCTCCTGTACTTTTCGGTATTCATGCTATTTTTGCCGGATTGTCCTTTATGACAATGCACCTATTAGATGTAAAAATTGGCATGACCTTCTCCGGCGGTTTGATTGATTATATCCTGTTCGGTCTGATCAATCCTCAGACAAACGCATGGATTGTCATCCCGGTAGGTATTGTCTTTGCAGTTATCTACTACTTCGGCTTCCGTTTTGCGATCCGCAAGTTCAACCTTAAGACTCCTGGACGCGAAGATGTTGAAGAACAAGAGGAAGAGGCTGGAGGAGCAAGCAAAGGCGGAGATCTTCCATACGAAATACTTGAAGCAATGGGCGGACAGGAAAATATTTCGCACCTTGATGCATGTATCACGCGACTGCGCGTATCTGTAAATGATATTAAAGATGTAGATAAAAACCGTCTGAAGAAACTCGGTGCCTCTGGTGTACTTGAAGTTGGAAACAATATTCAGGCAATCTTCGGTCCGAGATCTGAAACGATCAAAGGCCAAATGAAGGATATTATGAGCGGCAAAAAACCGCGTCCGGTAGAAAAGGCTCCTGAAAAAGGTGTTGAGCAGCAAATTGAGGAAGTAAATCCAGAAGCGCTGCAGACTGAGCACAAAGGAGAAGATATCTTTATTTCTCCTATTAAAGGAGAAATAAAGCCGATTACAGATGTTCCGGATGCTGTATTCTCTGGTAAAATGATGGGAGATGGTTTCGCGATCATTCCAAGTGAAGGGACAATCGTTTCTCCGGTTGACGGAAAGATAGTCAATCTGTTCCCGACGAAACACGCTCTTGGCCTTCTTTCAGATTCCGGCCGCGAAATCCTGATCCATGTCGGTATCGACACAGTCAACCTGAAAGGCCAGGGCTTTGAAACACTCGTTAAAGAAAATGACAGAGTGGAAAAAGGACAGCCTCTCTTGAAGGTCGACCTGGATTTTGTAAAAGAAAATGCACCATCCATTATGACGCCGATTGTATTTACTAATCTGGCTGAAGGCGAAACGGTTGTTATTAATAAAACCGGCAGCGTAGATATAAAAGAAGAAGATATTATTACGATTAAGAAATAATCTTCTATAAATATAATGGTATTGTAAGGCCGGCCGCAGACAGCGGCCGGCCTTTATAAATGGGATAAATTTCATGTATAAAAACGTCTATTCTGATGTTGACGTATATACAGGATCGGTGTTACTATAGGTGAGCAGTCGTTTTCACCAGAAGCTTTCAACTTAAGTGTTGAAAAAAGTTGTTGACGAAGGCTGTTAGAAATGTTATTCTAATATAGTTGCTTTAAACGAGCGACCGAGATTGTTCTTTGAAAACTGAACGAACAAAAACGTCAACGTTAATCTTATTTTTATCAGAGCTAAATCTTACTCTTATATGGAGAGTTTGATCCTGGCTCAGGACGAACGCTGGCGGCGTGCCTAATACATGCAA
>NZ_JBNILH010000012.1:0-159272 GCF_050107595.1 Bacillus infantis | reverse complement strand
TTCTATTGTCCAGCTCCGGCTCCTAGGTGCTCGAGTCATAAGCCAAGCAGGCCAGAAGGTTAAAGAACAACCTTCCGTCCTGCTCGTCTTATGCTTGTCGCACCTGAACAGTCGCCTCCGCTTTTCTATTGTCCAGCTCCGGGTGCTGGCCCCTCGAGTCATAAGCCACCCAAGAATTAAAGGCAAAGAACGCCTTTTATGCTTGTGTGTCTTATGCTTGTCGGGGCTGAGCAAGCGCCCTCCGCTTTTCTAGCTATACTTAGAGTCATTCATGCTCCTGGCTTCTTCCGGGCTTTGAAGCTTGGTCGCCCCTGGATAGTGTAGGGCCTGGTCGCGGTCAGACTCCACTCTTTCCCCTGCTTTTAATTTTTTCTCCTGTCTGTCTTTTCCCATGATTAACACCCCCTTTTATTTAAGATGAAACAAGGACAAAAGTTTATGTAAAAAAGATTAAAGTACATAACTATTACCCATAATGGAAATGATAGGTGGTGGTGGTGTGGAAGGCTTTTACTTTTATATGGGCGCCTGGTGCTGCTGGATTGCAGCGGCATTTTTTATGAAAAGACAGCAGATGGGAAGGACGGCTTTGTCTGCCTGCCTTTTGATTGCCATTATTGTTTCGCCTTATACAATTTCTCTGGGCAGTATCCATATTTCAGCAGCAGGGCTTTTCATTTTGATTTGCTGCTATGCCGAGGCTGCCCGCATAACAGGACTTAAAGCTGTTTATTTTTTTGTTTCAGTTTTTATGATCATGCTTGCTTATGCAAGCTTTCAGCTTTTTGCTCTATTTGATCCTGTTTGGGTGGTTTTCAAAAAAGAATGGATGCTGGCAGCCATCATGTTTGCTTTGTCCGCCGTGCTTTTTGCCGGCTGCAGGAAAAGGATTGCAGCCATGCTGACAGGTGCCATTCAGGGCGATCTCCTCTTTTCACTGGTACTGGAGAAATTGTCCCTTGCCTATGAGGCGTGGTCTTTTTCTTTTCTCGATATGGCAGCTATATCAGCATGCGCATTGCTTCTGTGGGAGGGTTTTGTCAGACTCGCAGCATATTTAGAGCGGCAGGCAGCCAATCTGGAAAAGGAGAAACAAAAGATATTATGAGTGATTATACATACCCGATTGTATTTGGCCTGATTATTGGAACGGCCACAAGGATGTACATGCTGCGGACGGATTACCGGCAGTACCCGACATATCTGCATGGTAAAATCATACACTTGGCCCTCGGGTTCATAGCCGCGGCTCTCGGGACGGTTGCTGTCCCTTCCATTCTGGAGCAGGATTTTACAGCGGTGACCTTCTTGACTCTTGCCGCAAGCCAGTTCCGTGAGGTCAGGAACATGGAAAGGAATACCCTGGCAGAACTGGATTCCTATGAATTGGTTTCCAGGGGCAAAACCTATATTGAGGGAATTGCCGTTGCTTTTGAAAGCCGGAATTATCTTGTGATTTTCACGTCCTTGATCAGCACCCTTTGCTATATTGTCATTAATATATGGGCTGGCATCATCGCGGCCATTCTGTCAGTGCTTTTATCCAAAAAGCTCATGGCAGGGGGGAGGCTCGGGGATATAGTGGAAATTGACTATGTGGAACCTCGCTTTGATGGAGCTGGCCTTTATGTAGACAATATTTATATCATGAATATCGGGCTTCCCGCGAGGCAGGAGGAAGTGCTGAGGTATGGGATGGGATTCATCTTAAAGCCAAAATCCTTTGACGCACGTTCAACCATCGCCAACCTTGGACAAAGGCAGGCGATCCTTCACGATGTCTCAATCGCGATGGGTGTGTACAGGGATTCCGGCACACCTGCGCTCGTCCCTCTCGCCAAGCGAGACTTGGATGATGGAAGAGTCGGGGTTTTTCTTCTGCCCCAGGAGAAGGACATTGAAAGGGCCATCAAAGTGATCGGCAGTGTTCCGACGCTTGAAAATGCCATCAGGATGCCGTCTGAACGGGAAAGGAAGAACGGAAATGGTCATTGAGAAATTTATATTGGCAGTGATTACGACGAACCCAAAAAAGGCACCTTCAGGGGCGGCTGTGTTTCATTGTGACGACAAAAAAGAGATGGAGCATGTGGCTGCCAATCTTGAAGCCATTTTAGACGGAATTGCCCACGCTCTGACAGATGAAATGTATGTAATTGTCAAGCATTGATGGTTCTTCCAATGTTTTCGTTGCGGGGATTCTGCCTCTTTGATAAAATGATTAGGTTAGGCCCTTCTGCAAACAGGAAGGGTTTATTTTATACACGGGCCATCCTGAAGAAATCAGGATGATGATGAAAGCAATTCATTTGACTCTTTCGAGCAGTGTTTAAAGTATATAAAAGTGAAAGGGTGATGTTCATGGCAAAACCGGTTATCGCCATTGTAGGACGTCCTAACGTCGGAAAATCCACGATTTTCAACAGAATAGTAGGAGAAAGGATCTCCATTGTCGAAGATATACCTGGTGTGACCAGAGATAGAATCTACAGTTCAGCTGAATGGCTGAATCTTGATTTCAATATCATTGATACCGGCGGGATTGATATAGGAGACGAGCCTTTCCTGGAGCAGATCAGGCAGCAGGCTGAAATCGCCATTGAAGAAGCTGATGTCATCCTGTTCTTGACCAATGGACGGGAAGGCGTTACATCAGCTGATGAAGCAGTCGCTAAAATACTGTATAAGTCAAAGAAACCTGTAGTGCTTGGGGTCAACAAAATTGACAACCCGGATATGCGCGACCAGATTTATGATTTCTATGCCCTTGGATTCGGCGAGCCAATTCCGATCTCAGGTTCCCACGGGCTGGGGCTTGGGGACTTGCTTGATGAAGCAGCAAAGCATTTTCCTGACACAAAGGACAAGGACTATGGCGATGATGTCATCAAGTTCTCCCTGATTGGGCGCCCTAATGTCGGGAAATCTTCCCTCGTCAATGCTATTTTAGGGGAAGAGAGGGTCATTGTTTCCAATATTGCCGGCACGACGCGTGATGCTGTCGATTCCCTGCTCACTTACAATGGGGATCAGTATGTGATCATTGATACAGCCGGGATGCGGAAAAAAGGCAAGGTGTACGAAAGCACTGAAAAATACAGTGTCCTGAGAGCCTTAAGGGCCATCGAGCGTTCAGATGTCGTCCTTGTTGTCATTGATGCTGATGAAGGCATTTTGGAGCAGGATAAAAAGATTGCGGGCTATGCGCATGAAGCCGGCCGCGCTGTTGTAATTGTCGTCAATAAATGGGATGCTGTCGAGAAGGACGAAAAAACAATGAAGGCGTTTGAAACGAATATCAGGGAGCATTTTCAATTCCTTGACTATGCTCCGATCGTCTTCTTGTCTGCCTTAACAAAGAAGCGGATCCATACATTGATTCCGCAGATCAACCAGGCAAGCGAAAACCACAGCATGCGTGTGGAAACGAGCGTCCTGAATGACGTTGTCATGGATGCCGTGGCGATGAATCCAACGCCTACCGATAAAGGAAAGCGCCTGCGTATTTACTATACGACTCAAGTGGCTGTCAAGCCGCCTGTATTTGTGGTATTTGTCAATGATCCTGAGCTTATGCATTTCTCCTATGAGCGTTTCCTGGAAAACCGCATAAGAGATGCTTTTGGATTTGAAGGTACTCCAATAAAAATATTTGCGCGGGAAAGAAAATAAAAAGGGTGTGATTGTATGCTGGATCAATCGAGCAAGGTAACCGTTGCTGGTGCAGGCAGCTGGGGCACGGCACTCGCCATGGTGCTGGCTGACAATGGCCGCCAAGTCAGGCTCTGGGGGCATAACCCTGTACAGATCAAGGAAATCAATGAACAGCACACCAATCAAAAATATTTGCCTGATATAAAACTGCCTTCAGGCATTCAAGGCTTCAGCTCACTGGAAGAGGCCCTTGATGGTGTTGACACGCTGATTTTGGCGGTGCCGACAAAGGCCATCAGGGAAGTCGCCGGCAGGATTAACGAATTTCAGCGTGAGCCCCTCACTATCGTACATGTCAGCAAAGGCATCGAACCGGATACATTGCTAAGGATATCAGAAATGATCGAGGAAGAATTCAAGAGTGAAGCCCTCGGCAGCGTTGTGGTTCTTTCCGGTCCAAGCCATGCTGAGGAAGTCAGCCTCCGCCATCCGACAACTGTCACTGTATCTTCAAAGAATAATGAGGCGGCAGAGCATGTGCAGGACCTTTTTATAAACCATAACTTCAGGGTATACACGAATCCGGATATCATTGGCGTGGAAATCGGCGGCGCGCTGAAGAATATCATAGCATTGGCAGCAGGGATCACCGATGGCCTCGGCTATGGAGATAATGCCAAGGCGGCCCTTATTACAAGGGGGCTTGCCGAAATTGCCAGGCTGGGCACTAAAATGGGCGCAAGTCCGCTGACCTTCTCGGGATTGACCGGAATCGGCGACCTGATTGTCACTTGTACGAGTGTTCATTCCCGCAACTGGAGAGCAGGAAACCTTCTCGGGAAGGGGCATAGCCTGCAGGAAGTCCTTGATAATATGGGAATGGTTGTAGAAGGCGTCAGAACCACGAAAGCTGCATATCAGCTGGCTGAAAAATATAATGTGAAGATGCCTATCACGGAAGCGCTGTATGAAGTGCTGTTTAATGGAGCCGACCCGAAAGAATCCGTCGACAAGCTGATGGCAAGAGGAAAAACGCATGAAATGGAAGACCTTGCTAACGTGCTTGAAGACAGGGTGGACAAGTGAGTTATATAATTTGCTGCAACAGAAGATAATTATTTTTGCGGCAAAAGCAAAATTTAGGCATTCGAGGATGCGGGAAAGGAACTTCCTGCATACAATGCAACGAAGCAAACTGGTGATATGAACAGGGTGCATGGGTTATTTAGTCGCATAAGGCCAAAGCAGAGATTGCCCCATCTTTGCTTTGGCTCTTTTTTTTTGATTCACAGGGAAAATCCAGGCTGGCGCCAGCATTTTAAGCGAAATGCTTTTGATTCATTTTCAGCCTGTATGATATAATACATTTCGGAAAAGGGAGTGAGACAATGTCGCCTGCTTTAATGAAGATGTGGGTATCTTTAGCTTCAATGGGGTTCATGTTCATATCAATATTATTGATTTATCTGAGCCGGTATAAATTAAACAATAAACCGCTTAAATTCATATCTGCCCTAATTGCTTATCTGTTAATGATTGTTTCCGGGCTTATCATCCTGTTTGTCGTTTTGAGCGGACCTACCAATGAATAACAAATTTACAAACCTGAAGGATTGGAATCTATGAAAAAGAAGCTAGCCATGCTGTCTATGACAGCGGTTTTATCCTTTCTGCTTGCCGGATGCATGTATCCGGAGGACAAGCTTTCGCAGAATCAGACACCATATCAGGACCAGGTCAATTCTGTCCAGTCGGCTGTTGATCAATTTCAGGAAGACAATGGGGGCATCCTTCCAATAAAGACGAGGGAGGAAAATACACCTATTTACCAGAAATATCCGATAGATTTCAATAAAATCACGCCAAAATATATGGCAGAGCCGCCAGGCAATAGCTTTGAATCCGGAGGCATCTTCCAGTACGTGATCATGGATGCGGAAGAAGATCCGAAAGTCAAGCTCTTCGACCTCAGGATGGCTGAGTCTATCAGGGATATTAAAGTGCGCATTAAGCTGCAGGGCTATCCGCCATATAAAGAAAAGATCGCCGATAATGTTTATACACTCGATTATGCAGCCCTCGGCTTTAAAGAGGAGCCGCTGGCTGTAAGTCCGTATACCAGCCGCAATCTCCACTTTGTTGTATCCGGAAATGGAGACGTTTACGTAGACTATCTGCCTGACCTCTATGAAGCGTTGG
This sequence comes from Bacillus infantis, assembly GCF_050107595.1. GTDB lineage: Bacteria > Bacillota > Bacilli > Bacillales > Cytobacillaceae > Bacillus_AB > Bacillus_AB infantis_C. Next base: position 153,419 of record NZ_JBNILH010000012.1, on the reverse strand, counting down.
AAAAACACAAGGATCACGGATATAAGGAAGGCGATGACATACGCGCACTCCTTGGGAAAGAATCCCTCTTTGTTCCTGCCTATTCGCTTCCCTATACAATCAATGCCAAAGGAGAACCAATCTTTTTGGCGAAATAGTCATAACCCTTCTTCTGCAAAATATATTGTAGGAGAAGGGTTTTTCTTTTTTAAAAGCAAAAATTCCAGCGTATAGAGAGAAAGGGCTTTTTCAATGCGGGAGAGTAAGGGGATAAAAATAAAAAAACTGTCATAAAGAAATAGGACAACATCATAAATATATAATGTCCAAAAATAATTGAATGATAGGATAATATTATCCCACTAACTCAAGATTCAGGAGGGGATCACTTGGAAAAGGTAGATATTTTTAAAGATATTGCCGAAAGAACAGGCGGTGATATTTATTTCGGAGTCGTTGGTGCCGTCCGCACCGGTAAATCCACGTTTATCAAAAAGTTCATGGAGCTGGTGGTGCTTCCGAATATGAGCAATGAGGCAGACCGGGCGCGCACACAGGACGAACTTCCACAAAGCGCGGCAGGAAAAACCATCATGACGACGGAGCCCAAATTCGTCCCAAATCAGGCAGCTGCCGTCCAGGTTGCAGAGGGGCTGGATGTCAACATCAGGCTCGTCGACTGTGTCGGCTATACAGTGCCAGGCGCCAAAGGCTATGAAGATGAAAATGGTCCAAGAATGATTACCACACCTTGGTATGAAGAACCGATCCCCTTCCATGAAGCTGCGGAGATCGGGACAAGAAAAGTCATCCAGGAGCATTCGACGATTGGCGTTGTTATTACAACAGACGGTACAATTGGAGAAATACCGCGCACCAATTATCTGGAGGCCGAGGAAAGAGTCATTGAGGAGCTGAAAGAGGTCGGCAAGCCTTTCATCATGGTTGTCAACAGCGTCCAGCCTCATCACCCGAACACTGAAGCACTGAGGGGCCAGCTGTCTGAGAAATATGACATACCTGTGCTGGCCATGAGCGTGGAAAGCATGAGAGAAACTGACGTATTGAGCGTAATGCGTGAAGCACTGTACGAATTCCCGGTGCTCGAAGTGAATGTCAATCTGCCGAGCTGGGTGATGGTTCTGCGTGAGAATCACTGGCTTCGCGAAAGCTACCAGGAAGCTGTAAAGGAAACAGTCAAGGATATCAAACGGCTGCGGGATGTAGACCGTGTTGTCCACCTTTTCAGTGACTATGAATTCATAGACAGGGCTGGTCTTGCCGGAATAGAAATGGGCCAGGGAGTTGCAGAAATCGACCTGTTTGCCCCGGATGACCTATATGATGAAATCTTGAAAGAAATTGTGGGGGTTGAAATCCGCGGCAAGGATCATCTGCTTGAACTGATGCAGGATTTTGCCCATGCAAAAGCTGAGTATGACCAGATTTCTGATGCGCTGAAAATGGTTAAACAGACCGGCTACGGCATAGCGGCACCATCGCTTGCTGATATGAGCCTTGATGAGCCGGAGATCATCCGCCAGGGCGCGCGTTTCGGGGTACGCCTGAAGGCAGTTGCGCCTTCCATCCATATGATCAAGGTGGATGTTGAATCCGAGTTTGCGCCGATCATAGGAACTGAAAAGCAAAGCGAGGAGCTTGTCCGCTATCTGATGCAGGATTTTGAAGACGATCCTCTATCCATCTGGAATTCTGATATTTTTGGCCGCTCACTGAGCTCCATCGTAAGAGAAGGAATTCAGGCGAAGCTTTCCCTCATGCCTGAGAATGCCAGATACAAGCTGAAGGAAACGCTGGAAAGAATCATCAACGAAGGTTCCGGCGGCCTGATTGCCATCATCTTATAATGCAAAACCTTAAGGGCAGCGGAAGCTGCCCTTTTTAGCGTATCTTTTTAAGCATGGCCAACTGGGAGCAGGGAACTTTACATTGGCTGAGTTAAAAATCGCTGATTTTTTTGGTGAATCATTCATATGAAGTACTGTTCCAGACCTTTACGGTGCTGAATCCCCGGCTGAATATGTCAGAAATCCATTTAGACACCAAGTGAGCCCATTGAATAAAAAATGTTATATGTTTTGAAAATGAGTGGATTGGGTAACAAAAAGGGGTGTCTTATTACAAGTTTGTTTCAAATAAGAAAAGATTACCATTAATTAATGAATATTTCTTGATAAGCCCAGATGATTATGATAATCTTTTAACAGAATTACCGTCGTGGCCGCGAAAACCCTTATATATTAAGGTTTTTTAGCAAAAAAGATTGAAATCTTCATGCCGTTCATTTAATATAAGGTATGCCAATCATCACGACGTATAGAATTCCGTAAATTTGTTTACAAATGATGATAAGATCCTTATCAGGGCAAGATTTTTGGGAGGAGGTGAAAGGCATGAACAAGACAGAACTAATTAACGCAGTTGCTGAAGCTGGCGAGCTTTCTAAGAAGGACGCTACTAAAGCAGTTGACGCTGTATTTGATACTATTCTTAACGCACTTAAAAATGGTGATAAAGTACAATTGATCGGTTTCGGAAACTTTGAAGTCCGCGAGCGCGCTGCACGTAAGGGCCGCAACCCGCAGACTGGTGATGAAATCGAAATCGCTGCAAGCAAAGTTCCTGCTTTTAAACCAGGTAAAGCGCTTAAAGACGCTGTTAAATAAGTACATACCGTGCTTTAAGCTTATGCTTGAGCAAAAGGCCGCGAATTTCTTCGCGGCCTTTTATTTTTTTATGGGAACTCCAAGGCCTGCACCTTGTATTTTGCCTGTTTGGAAATGGATATGCTAATATGTAGGGGTAAAGGCACTAGAGAGATATGGTTTAGGAGGATGAATTATGGCAAATGTCAACCGCGCCCAAATCGAAGAAGCGGTGCGTTCTATATTAGAAGCAATCGGGGAAGACCCTAACCGCGAAGGCCTGCTCGATACACCGAAGCGTGTGGCCAAGATGTATGAAGAGGTTTTTATGGGGATCGGACAGGATCCCAAAGAATACTTTGAAACTATTTTTGGCGAAGAGCATGAGGAGCTTGTTCTTGTAAAGGACATCCCATTCTACAGCATGTGTGAGCATCATCTGGTTCCTTTCTTTGGAAAGGCCCATGTTGCCTATATCCCCAGGAATGGCAGGGTGACAGGGCTCAGCAAGCTTGCAAGGGCAGTCGAGGCCGTGGCAAAAAGGCCGCAGCTGCAAGAGCGGATCACCTCTACTGTAGCGAATGCTATTATGGAAAAATTAGAGCCCCACGGTGTAATGGTCATTGTAGAGGCCGAGCATATGTGCATGACGATGAGAGGCGTTAAAAAGCCTGGTTCCAAGACTGTCACTTCTGCTGTAAGAGGTGTGCTGGCAGAGGATGCCAGGGCGAGAGCTGAAGTCCTTTCATTAATTAAAGATTAATCTGCATCCCTGAGGCTGAAAGTACTGCTTTTAGCCTTTTATCTTGGCCGATGGCGGCTTGAAGGAGTGAAGGATATGGAAACGAGAAATAATCCGGCAGGAGACTATGTGGTAATTAAAGCAAAGGAAGACGGCGTGAATGTGATCGGGCTGACCAGAGGTTCAGACACGCGCTTTCACCATTCTGAAAAACTTGATAAAGGGGAAGTCATGATCGCCCAATTCACTGAGCATACTTCAGCGATAAAAATCAGGGGCAATGCCTCCATCATGACATGCTATGGAGAAGTGGAAAGCGAAGCGAAAAAATAGGAGCGCATCACCATAAATTTCCAGATACTCTTTAAGCCTGGCATTTTTGCTTCTGGCGGAACATAAGTTTCAATATAATCTGCCACGGCTACCCCTTTTATGATATAATTGTCTCTGTTTCATTGTGGACAATATTAAAATGGCCCCTATTGGCGAATGCTATATGGGTAGCGCCCAGACCAGCACCGCCTTATATAAAAAGAATGCACAGGCATCATAGGAAATACATAAATGACCTTCGGGGAACAAGGGTGATCAGATTGCAGGATATTAAAATAAATATGGAATATGTCCGGAAGCAGATTGAGGGAAAGGTTCTCCACCCCTACCTGCTTAAATATATTGATGAGCCGGTTATCGATCAGGATAAGCTGCTCCTACTTGTCTCCATGCTCAATGAAGCTGAATTGACTCAGAAGCAGAAGAATGACTACTCAGTGACAGCCATGCTTATACAAGTCGCCCTTGATACCCATGAACAGGTCAGCAATACACAGATTGCCGGCGAAATGCAAAAAAACAGGCAGCTTACTGTCCTGGCCGGCATTTACTACAGCAGCTTATATTATAAGATTCTCTCGGAATCAAAGGATATTGGCATGATCCGTCTGCTGTCGGACGGCATCAAAGAAGTGAACGAGCACAAAATCTCTGTCTACCAGCATGAAACAGAAAATGTAGAAGGACTGATGGAAAGTGTCAGGCTGATAGAGTCTTCTCTGTTCTCAAAAATCGCAGGATGCTTTAACAAGCCGGCCTGGATCGAGCTGTCATCCCACCTTCTGCTGATGAAGAGGCTCATGGAAGAAAGGGGACGCTATCTGGATCACGGAACATCCTTTCTGTTTGAGCGGCTTAAACGCCTTGTATTCCCAAAAAAGGAACAAGAGCTTGCCGACCTGTCTGCTGAGCAGAAAAGATATCTTCTTCTGATAGCCAACCGCTATATCGATCACTCTAAAGATTTGATTGACAAAGGCATGAAAGCTGTCCCTTTCCTTAATAGCCTGCTGGAGGAGCGAATCCATTCCATTCTTGACCAGCATCAGCCCATGACAAAATCCATTGCAGAAGAAGGGTGACTTTTATGGAACAACAATCCAAAGCAGAGCGCGTACACGGCGTTTTCGAGAAGATATACGGAAACTATGACCAGATGAATTCTGTCATCAGCTTCCAGCAGCATAAGAGATGGCGCAAAGATACCATGAAAAAGATGAACGTCCAGAAAGGGCAGAAAGCTCTGGATCTCTGCTGCGGGACTGCAGACTGGACCATTGCGCTTGCAGAAGCCGTCGGTACTGATGGTGAAGTCAAAGGGCTGGATTTCAGTAAAAATATGCTGAAGATCGGCGAGGAAAAGGTGAAAAGCAGGAATTTGTCCCAGGTGGAGCTCATTCACGGCAATGCGATGGAGCTGCCATTTGAAGACAATTCTTTTGATTATGTCACCATTGGCTTCGGACTGAGGAATGTCCCTGATTATATGCAGGTTCTGAGGGAAATGAACAGGGTCCTTAAGCCGGGCGGGATGGCAGTATGCCTGGAAACCTCGCAGCCGACCATGTTCGGCTACAAGCAGCTCTATTATGCTTATTTCCGCTACATCATGCCGCTGTTCGGAAGGGTGTTTGCGAAAAGCTATAAAGAATATTCCTGGCTCCAGGAGTCGGCAAGGGATTTTCCAGGCATGAAGGAGCTTGCTGCGATGTTTGAGAGCGCAGGCTTCAAAAATGTAGCCTTCAAGCCGTACAGCGGAGGAGTCGCTGCTGTCCATACAGGCTTGAAGTAAGTTCTGCATCTGTTTGCAGCCGGAGAAAGATGGGGCTTTCCGTGATTGGCGGGCCCCGAGAAAATAAGTACTTGTTGCTCGTCGATTAACAGGCTTGCAAACATGATTAAAGCTGGGTGGATACAAGATGAAATTAAAGATGATGTATTCATTTTTAGATTCTGACATTAATATTATTGAACAGTCATTAGAGGAGACCGTGCAGGCAGAGTCTCCTTTATTGCGAAATGCATCCATGCATTTGCTGCAGGCAGGAGGAAAAAGAATCCGTCCTGTTTTTGTTTTGCTGTCTGCAAAATTCGGTTCGTATGATATCAGCGAGATAAAAAAAGTGGCTGTAGCCCTTGAACTGATCCATATGGCATCCCTGGTGCATGATGATGTCATTGATGATGCAGAGCTGCGAAGGGGCAAACCTACCATCAAAGCGAAATGGGACAATCGCACGGCCATGTATACAGGCGATTATATTTTTGCCAAATCCCTTGAAGTGATGACACAGATCGAGCGGCCGGAGGCACATGAAATCCTGGCAAAGACGATTGTGGAAGTCTGTGTGGGTGAAATTGAGCAGATCAAGGATAAATACCGCTTTGATCAGAACCTGAGGGACTACCTTTTGAGGATCAAAAGAAAGACGGCACTTTTGATTGCGGCAAGCTGCCAGCTTGGGGCAGTTGCAGCAGGAGTTGATGAAAGCATCCATAAGAAGCTGTATAGATTTGGCTATTATGTGGGCATGTCCTTTCAGATTACCGATGATATTCTTGATTTCACGGGCACGGAGAAAGAGCTTGGAAAGCCTGCAGGGGGAGACCTGCTCCAGGGGAATATTACGCTGCCTGTCCTGTTTGCCATGGAGGATGAAGAAATCCGCAGAGAAATCGTTAAAGTGGATGAAACAATGGATAGAAAAGAAATTGAAAAAGTGATATCACTGATTAAAAATTCGGGCGCAATTGAGCGGTCCTTTGCTGTCAGCAACCAATATTTATCCAAGGCGCTTGCAGTCCTTGATACCCTTCCGCAAAACAAGGCTAAAAAATCGCTCCGGGATATTGCTAAATTTATCGGCAAGAGAAAGTTTTAAGCGGTTGCAGAATTGTCGAAAAAATGATACTATTCTCCATGGATGTCTCTATTATAGAGCTGTTCATACATAAGATTTTAGGAGTGGAGACAATGGAGAAAACTTTTTTAATGGTCAAGCCTGACGGCGTCCAGCGCAATCTTGTCGGTGAAATTGTCAGCCGTTTTGAAAAAAAAGGCTTTCAGCTTGCCGGCGGTAAATTGATGGTTATTACAAAGGAACTGGCTGAGCAGCATTATGGAGAGCATAAAGAGCGCCCATTCTTTGGTGAACTAGTTGACTTCATTACTTCCGGACCGGTATTTGCAATGGTTTGGGAAGGGGAAAATGTTATTGCGACAGCCCGCCAGATGATGGGATCTACAAATCCTAAGGATGCTGCCCCAGGGACAATCCGCGGAGATTTTGCCGTAACTGTAGGCAAGAATATTATTCACGGATCAGACTCTCCAGAGAGTGCAGAGCGTGAAATCGGCCTTTTCTTCAATGAATCCGAGATTGCCGGATATTCCAAACTGATTAATGACTGGGTTAACTAATCCATCTTAGACACTTGCCTGCAAGTGTCTTTTTTTGTAACCGCATACACATATTTTGGCGGAATCTAGCAAAAAAATCACTCTCCTGTCCCATTTTTCAGCTATACTAGAGTTAAATAAGCAATAAGGGAGAACAGAAATGCCGGGGGAATATCAGGAGTTTATCAGACAGATTAAAGCAAAGACAGGAATCGACCTTTCACTTTATAAAGAAGCGCAGATGAAAAGGCGCCTTATATCTTTATACGAAAAAAAAGGATATCATTCTTTTTCAGATTTCTACCAGGGTTTAAGCAGGAATAAAGAATTGCTGGATGAGTTTCTTGATCGCATGACTATTAATGTATCTGAGTTTTACAGAAATGCGAAAAGGTGGGACATACTCGAAACTCAGCTGCTGCCTGCTATGTCTGCCAGGGGAGGCAGGCTGAAGGTATGGAGTGCAGCTTGCTCTACAGGCGAAGAGCCGTATACGATTGCCATGATCCTGGCAAAATTCATGCCGCTCTCCCAAATCCAGGTGCTAGCCACAGATCTTGACGAAAAGGTGCTGGCAAGAGCGCAGGCAGGCATTTATCAGGAGAGATCCCTGAATGAGATGCCTATTGAAATGAAAAAGAAGTACTTTACGCAAGAAGGAAGCCTTTACAGAATATCAGACGAGATAAAAAAGACTGTTGTCTTTAAAAAACAGAACCTGCTGTCTGATCCCTTTGGAGGACCGTATGATTTAATCGTATGCCGGAATGTCCTTATTTATTTTACAGAAGAAGCAAAGGATGGGCTCTACCACAAGTTCAGCGGAGCCTTGAAGCCCGGAGGACTTTTCTTTGTAGGCAGTACAGAGCAGATTTTTAATCCTGGCTTGTATGGACTGGCTACGGAGGATACTTTTTTTTACAGAAAAAAATAGCAGGAAGTAAAACTGTGAAGAGATCTTCATGGTTTTTTTTCTATTATAAGAAGGGTGTTCTTATTGCCCTTGCTTTTGTAGTGCTGGTGGTGGCATGCTAAAATGGCATCAACGGCAAAACTGGATGGGAGCTTGCCGGGAGAGGCCAAAGTGTTTTTTTCGGCAGCTGTCTGAAAAATTCTTAATTTTTGCTATGCTAATCATAGTGCGTGTGATATATTGGTACATAATCCTTTAATGAGTTGAAGGGGGAAAGAGTTTTGAGATACTTAACAGCAGGTGAATCACACGGTCCTCAGCTGACCGTTATTATTGAAGGGCTGCCGGCAGGGATGCCGCTGCTCGAAGAAGATATTAATGCAGAACTGGCCAGAAGGCAGAAAGGCCATGGCCGCGGAAGGCGGATGCAGATTGAAAAGGATACCGTGCAAATTGCCGGGGGCATCCGCCATGGCTACACTTTAGGGTCACCGGTCGCACTTGAAGTAGAGAATAATGACTGGAAGCACTGGACAAAAGTTATGGGCCAGGAGCCGGTTTCTCCTGAAGAAGAAAGCGAAATAAAGAGGAAAATCTCACGGCCGCGCCCAGGTCATGCTGATCTGAACGGCGCCATCAAGTACGGGCACCGCGACATGCGCAATGTATTGGAGCGTTCCTCTGCCAGGGAAACGACAGTCAGGGTGGCAGCAGGAGCTGCAGCTAAGAAGCTGCTTAGTCTGCTGGGAATTGAGATCGCCTCACATGTAGTTGAAATCGGCGGTATTCAATCTGCCTCTGCTTCATATGAAAGCTTAGACGAATTAAAAGAAAAAACAGAAAACTCTCCAGTCCGCTGCCTTGATCCGGCAGCAGAGCCAAGGATGATGCAGGCCATCGACGACGCAAAAGCCAATGGCGATTCGATCGGAGGGATTGTCGAGGTAATCGTTGAAGGAATGCCTGCCGGCGTTGGATCATATGTCCATTATGACCGGAAGCTGGATGCAAAGCTGGCTGCTGCTATCGTAAGCATCAATGCATTCAAAGGAGTGGAATTCGGACTGGGCTTTGAAGCTGCGCGCAAGCCTGGAAGCGAGGTCCATGACGAGATAGCCTGGAATAGTGAAGATGGCTATACCAGGAAAACCAATCGTCTTGGAGGATTTGAAGGCGGTATGACTACAGGGATGCCGATTGTAGTAAGAGGTGTAATGAAGCCGATTCCTACCCTGTATAAGCCGCTCCAGAGTGTAGATATCGAAACGAAAGAGCCATTCACTGCAAGCATTGAGCGCTCTGACAGCTGTGCTGTCCCTGCTGCTGCAGTTGTCGCAGAAAATGTTGTTGCCTGGGAGCTGGCCTCCGCTATATGCGGCCAGTTTTATGCAGACAGAATGGATGCTCTGATTGAGAGTGTGAATGCACAGCGGAAATATGCGAGGGAATTTTAATGGAAACCATCACCATTAAAACCCCTTCGAAAGAATATCCTGTCCTGATTGGCGCCGGGGCTGTGAGAGAACTGGGCGGCTTGCTGCGAGAGAAGCTTCCCGGCCTGACCAGCCTGCTGATTATAACGGATGAGACAGTAGCAACCCTGCATCTTGGCAGGGTGAAAGAAGCCCTTGCTGAATTTAATCCTTCTATACATATTGTTCCAAGCGGGGAAAAAGCAAAAACGTTTGACGTCTATTATGCAGCTTTAACTTTTGCTCTTGAAAATAAACTTGATAGGAAATCGGCTGTCATCGCTCTTGGAGGAGGAGCAGTCGGAGATCTCGCCGGCTTTGCTGCAGCTACCTTCATGAGGGGCATCCCTTTCATCCAGGTGCCGACAACCATACTCGCGCATGACAGTGCAGTGGGAGGCAAGGTAGGAATTAACCATCCTGGAGGCAAAAATATGATTGGTGCTTTCCATCAGCCTGAAGCTGTTGTCTATGACCTGGATTTTTTAAAGTCGCTGCCCGATAAGGAAATAAGGTCCGGGTTTGGAGAAGCGGTTAAGCACGCACTTATTAAGGATCATTCTTTTTACATCTGGCTGTTAGACAATATCCATTCGCTTAAGGATATTAAGGATGAAGAATGGATGTTCATTCTGTCGAAAGGCATACAGGTAAAAAATGCTTTTGTCTCCGAGGATGAAAAGGAAGCTGGGGTCAGGGCCTTCTTGAATTTTGGCCACACACTCGGGCACGCGATCGAAGCAGAATCCGGATATGGCAATATGACACACGGCGAAGCAGTGGTCATCGGAATGCTGTATGCCCTGGAACTAAGCATAGAAAAATGCGGACTCGATTTCGAACTCGGGCAATTCCGAGACTGGCTGATGGGCCTGGGGTATACCATTTCATTGCCAGCCGGACTTCTTCCTGCAGAACTTTTGTCTCGGATGAAGCAGGATAAAAAGGCAATCGGCCAAGCAGTGAACTTTGTTCTTCTTGATAGTATCGGCCATCCGGTTCTCTCAGAAATCCCTGACGGGGAGCTTATGGGAGCGCTGGAGCAGTTTGCCGTTAAGGGGGCTGAATAATGATCAGAGGTGTCAGGGGAGCTATTACAGTGCAATCGAACACAGAAGAAGAGATTGCAGCATCAGCAGAGCTCCTGTTAAAGAAAATGATAGATGAAAACAGCATAGCCCCGGAAGATGTTGCTTCTGTATTCATTTCAGCGACAGATGATATAAACCAGGGGTTCCCTGCCAAAGCAATGCGGACACTTGATGGCTGGAAGCACGTACCGGTAATGTGCATGCGTGAAATGTCTGTACAGAATGCCCTGCCGCTCTGCATCCGCGTTATGATCCATTTAAATACAGAAAAGAGCCAGCAGGAGATCAGCCATGTTTATCTTGGGGGAGCGGTTGTCCTCAGGCCCGACCTGGAAAAGAAATGATTCTGCCTCTCACCAGACAGGCGCGCTTATGATAAAATAAAAGAAGTTCTTTATCACTTTAATTAGGTAGCGAAAAGAAGAGTTGGAGGGGCGGTTATAAAATGAAGTGGAAAAAACAATTGCTGGATTTAACACCATATCAGCCAGGCAAATCTATTGAAGATGTAAAAAAACAATATGGGCTTGAAAAGATTGTGAAGCTTGCATCAAATGAGAACCCTTTTGGTTGCTCTGAAGAAGCAGCAAAAGCCCTTCAGAAAAGCTCAGGCATTTTTGCAAAATATCCAGATGGATATGCAGGCGAGCTGAGAAGCACTTTGGCTTCCCACCTTGGAACTGAACCAGGACAGCTCATATTCGGCAATGGTTCGGATGAAGTGATCCAGATTATCTCGCGTGCCCTGCTCGGGCCTGGCAGGAATACGATCATGGCTGCACCGACTTTTCCGCAGTACAAGCACAATGCGGTGATTGAAGGGGCTGAAGTGAAGGAGATTCCCCTGTTAGACGGTGCCCATGATTTAGGATCGATGCTTGAAGCCATTGATGGAAATACATCTGTAGTATGGCTCTGCAGCCCGAATAATCCGACCGGGATTTATATAAACGAAAGCAGTCTGGTTTCATTCCTGGAAAAGGTGCCGGAAGATATACTTGTGGTACTTGACGAGGCCTATTGCGAGTATGCAGTCGCTGATGATTACTATCATGCAGTGAGCCTGCTGGAAAAATTCAGTAATCTGATTGTGCTCAGGACCTTCTCAAAGATCTACGGTCTTGCCAGCCTCAGGATCGGGTATGGCATCGCTGGGGAGGATGTTATCAGGGCGCTCGAGCCTGCGAGGGAGCCGTTTAATGTGAATACTTTTGCGCAGATGGCTGCGGCTGAAGCGATTAAGGATCAGAAATATGTTGAAGAATGCCGGAACAGGAACAGAGAAGGACTGGAACAGTTCTATTCATTTTGCGACCGGGCCGGTCTTAGTTATTATCCGTCCCAGGGCAATTTCATCCTGATTGACTTCAAGCGGGATGCCAATGAAGTTTTTCAATATCTGCTGGAAAAAGGCTATATCGTCCGCTCGGGTGCAGGTCTAGGCTGCCCGCAGTCCATAAGGGTCACAATAGGCTCAAAGGAGCAGAATGAAGAAATCATGGAACTGATCGGCCAATTTTTGGAGGAAACAGCGGCAGCCCTGTAAGATCAGCACACAAAGGGGTAAGGCCGGATAAGAAAAGAGCAGCACGGCAAAGGCGGTGATTTTATGAAAGGCCGCGTATTCATTATCGGCCTCGGGCTGATAGGCGGTTCACTGGCTCTCGGCATAAAGCGGCAGCATAAAGAAGCATCTATTGCCGGTTTTGATATTAATGCGGAGCAATGCAGGCTCGCAAGGATGCTGGGAGTGATTGATGAAGCCGAGGACAGCATTGAAGAAGGGGCAGCAAAGGCGGACTTGATCCTGCTGGCTGCGCCTGTAAAGGTAACTGCCGAAATACTTGCCAGACTGGGCAGAATGCATCTGAAAAAAGGCGTGATCATTTCTGATGCAGGAAGTACAAAGGCGGAAGTTGTCAAAAGTGCTGCAGGCCTCAAAGAAAAGGGAATCGTGTTCATCGGAGGCCATCCGATGGCAGGGTCCCATAAAAGCGGTGTGATCGCAGCGAAGGAAATTTTATTCGAGAACGCCTTTTATCTGCTAACGCCTGAGCCCCATGTTAAGGAAAAGGATATCATGGCGCTAAAAGAATGGCTTGCAGGGACAAAAGCAAAATTCATCCAGGTATCACCGGAAGAGCATGATTATCTGACAGGCATCATCAGCCATTTTCCCCATATCATAGCAGCCTCGCTCGTTCATCAGGCTGAAAAGGAAAGCCGCTCACATGAGCTCGTTCCCCGGCTTGCTGCAGGGGGATTCCGTGATATTACAAGGATTGCCTCAAGCAGCCCCGAAATGTGGAGGGATATCCTTCTTGCTAACAAGGAAGTACTCCTCAAGCTTTTGGGAAGCTGGCAGGCAGAAATGGAGCGGGTGGCAGTGATGCTGGAAAATCAAAGCTCTGAGGATATCCAGCAGTATTTTGAGGGCGCCAAGCAATTCAGGGATGACCTGCCCCAGAAGCAGAAGGGTGCAATCCCTGCATTTTATGATTTATTCGTTGATGTCCCCGACTATCCCGGGGTCATTTCTGAAATCACCGGCTATCTGGCCAAAGCGGAGATCAGCATAACCAATATCAGAATCCTTGAGACAAGGGAAGAGATATATGGTGTGCTTGTGATCAGTTTCCAGACGGAAGAGGACAGGGACCGGGCGGCAGCATGTATTCATCATTATACCGCCTATGAAACCTCTGCCGGGCCATAATAAGCAATTGACGAAAGGTGATGAAGAATGGAACCAGTTATATTGAAAACAAATACAGGCAGCCTCCGGGGCGAAATTGATATTCCGGGCGATAAATCCGTTTCCCACCGCTCCATCATGTTTGGCGCAATCGCAGAAGGCAGGACTGAAGTAACCAACTTCCTAATGGGGGAGGATTGCTTAAGCACTGTATCATGCTTCCGCAAGCTTGGTGTTTCAATCACAAACGAGGGAGACAAAATGATCATCGATGGAAAAGGCTTTGAAGGGCTTAAGGAGCCGAGTGAAGTTCTGGACGTCGGGAATTCAGGCACTACAATAAGGCTTTTGCTTGGCATTCTTGCAGGTCTCCCCATCCATGCTGTTTTGGCGGGCGACGAGTCGATTGCCAAGAGGCCGATGACACGCGTCTCTATCCCTTTATCAGAAATGGGTGCACAAATAAGAGGAAGAAAAAACGGAGAATTTACTCCGCTTTCCATCCAGGGCGGCGAGGTGAAGGGCATCCGGTATGAACTGCCTGTCGCAAGCGCCCAGGTGAAATCTTCCCTTTTGTTTGCCGGTCTCCAGGCAAGCGGGGAAACCATTCTTATAGAACCTGCAAAGACGCGCGACCATACTGAGAGGATGATCCGCCAATTCGGAGGAGAAGTTGTTTCAGAGGGGCGGGAAGTCCGTTTGCAGGGCGGGCAGAAGCTGAAAGCGGCAAAGGTGCATGTTCCCGGGGATATTTCTTCTGCAGCCTTTTTCCTGTCTGCTGGTGCGATCATTCCCGGCAGTGAAATAGTCCTCAGAAACGTCGGCCTGAATCCGACAAGGACGGGCATTATAGAAGTTCTCCAAAATATGGGGGCGGACATGACCATTATTCCGTACAATAACGGGAGTGCAGAACCTGCTGGAGATATCACCATCCGATTCTCTCAATTAAAGGGAACGGTCATCGAAGGAGACATCATTCCAAGGCTGATCGATGAAATTCCTATAATCGCGCTTCTGGCAACGCAGGCAGAGGGGCAAACGGTCATTAAAGATGCTGAGGAATTGAAAGTCAAGGAAACCAATCGCATAGATACGGTCGTCAATGAGCTGAAAAAGCTTGGAGCGGATATTGAGGCAACAGCTGACGGTATGGTCATCAACGGAAAGACTCCGCTGAAAGGCGGAAATGTTTCCAGCCATGGCGACCACAGAATCGGCATGATGCTCGCTATTGGTGCCGCCATCTGCAGAGGGGAAGTCTCTCTCTCTGGCGCTGAAGCCATTTCGGTTTCCTATCCGGCATTTTTTGCCCATCTGGAGTCACTGATCGGATAAGGGAAGGAAGTTTAATAAACGTGGGGTTCGGGACGACCGGGCCCTTTTTTGCGTGATTTGGGAAATGGCCGGCTGTGAGGTTCCCGTGACAGGTTAGTATCGTGAGTGGAAAGATTTTAATTGGTCAGGTTTCATAATCAATGCATGAGCTGGAGAATTGGAGCGGGGTCATGCATTAAATGGAGTTAATTAAAGCATGAGTGTACAAATTACAGCACAGCCTTGGATCGAATAGAAGCTAATCAATACCTGTTAAAGCGAGTTTAAGAGAGCCATGTTCTGCTGTTAACAAAGATTGCTCCTTATTGCTGTAATCCTGGACTGATCTTCCGCAATCTTTCCAGCCTGTCAAACATTCCTTTCCCATACACCCTCCCAGGCTAAAAAACTTTCAAACATAAATCTAATTTTATTTCATAGCTTGTCATAAGACCATTTAAAAGGGTGGTATTATGGCATATATTATTGAAAACGCCAATATTCTCAAGCAGCAAACACTCCAGAAGGCTTCACTGCTGGTGGAGAGAGGGAAAATAACCAGCATCAGGGACTCTTTTCCCCGCTATTCGTTAATGAAAATGAATGCGGAAGATTATATTATGGCGCCTGCTCAAGTCATGTATGATCCTGCACCTCCGCTGGACAGGCCGTTTTCAGAGCAGAAAAGCTATTTTATCAACGAAATGCTTATGAAGGGGATGACTTCTTTTTTAACTTTTGCGGAAGTTCAGCAGGAATCCCGGCTGTTTTCCCGAATAAAAACCGTAAAGTCAAGTTTGATCAGTTCTCCGGCCGATTATGTGATAGCTGTCAAAGTTCCTGCCAGGCTCTTGTCGCCTTCTTTCATCAGAAAATGCCGGACAGAAAAAATACCGGCCATCTTTGTTGAGGCTGAAAGCAAAGAAGAGCTGTCGGCGGTTCCCTGGGGATGGATAAGGGAAGCAGTTTTTCCATACAATTGCCCGCTTGTGCCTGTTTTAAAAACAGCGGATGTAAAAGAAAAGAAAGCGCTTCGGCATTTTTGGAAACAGCTGATGGCCAAAGAAAAACTGGCGCACCTCGGGGAAGAATTGCAGGAAAGAGAGCCGATCGCAAGAGAGCATCTGGCCCTGATGGGCATCTGCCCCCATAAAGGGGATATCAGGCAAGGAGGCGAAGTAAGCTACAATTTATACGTAAAGGATGGAGGAGACAGAAACATTGAAGAATCGGAGCTCTTTCATTATTATAATCATAGACTTGCCATAACAGCCCATAAGGGAACAATTATCAGGGCAGGCGGATATTTCAGATTCTGTCCCGGCTATGGAGAGCGTGTTATAATAAAGATTCCGGCTTTTTTTACAGTATAACGGACTGGGCAGTCATCCAGCCTTAATGCAGCAATATGGCTTCAAGCGGATCTTTCCGCCAGCTGAACCCAGCCTGTTTTCATATGATATCTGCAACCATCTTTAGTCATGAAAGGAAATAACAATGGACAAAGTTAATAAAATAATTTCGCTATTAGAAAATGGACAGCATGAAGAAGCACTGAGGGACTATGCACAGATTCTGGACAGCGGTTCCCATGAGGAGAGATTTGTGCTGGGGGAGGAACTGTTCCAGCTTGGATTGCTTGAGGAATCAAAGGCATTGATTGAAAGGCTGCTTGAATCCTATCCGGATGAAGGCGAACTGCTTGTCCTCCTGGCTGAGCTTCATATTGATCTGGCGAATGAAGAAGAAGCCATGCTCGTCCTGGAGAGGATATCTGAGAAGGACCCAAGCTATCCGCAGGCACTGCTCCTTTTAGCTGATCTGTACCAGATGGAGGGCTTATATGAGGTAAGCGAGCAAAAGCTTTTGAAGGCTAAGTCCATTCTGGATGAAGAGGTCATCATTGATTTTGCACTTGGTGAATTATATCTGGAGCAAGGGAAATTCATAGAAGCAATCAAGTCATATGAGAAAGTTCTTGAATCAAGCCAGGAAATCGCCGGAACGAATGTGAATCAGAGAATGGCCGAGGCACTCAGTGCCGGCGGGGCATTTGAGGAAGCGATTCCCTTTTATGAAAAGGCACTCGAAGCCAGGCTGGAGATCAATACCCTTTTCAGCTACGCATTCACCGCCCTTCAGGCTGGGAACAACAGGACTGCCATTGAAAAGTTCAAAGAAGTGAAGGAACTTGATCCTGAATACCATTCCCTGTATCTGCACCTCGCGCGGGCCTATGAGCGTGAAGAAGAGCTGGAAAACAGCTTTGAGGCAGTCCAGGAAGGAATCAAGCATGATGAATTCAATAAGGATTTGTTTTTCTATGGCGGAAGGCTTGCTTTGAAGCTTGCCCGCGAAAACGAGGCAGAGGACATGCTGCGTATGGCACTCGTCCTGGATCCTGAGTTCACCGAAGCGGCTTTGACACTCAACAAGCTTTTTATCAAGCAGGAAAGGTACCGTGATGTCCTTGACATCGTTGACACGATGGAAGCACAGGAAGAGGAAGAGCCCCAATTCCTTTGGGACGCGGCATCTGCCCTTCAGGAGCTTGAAGAATATTCCCTGGCATTAAACAAATACCAGCAAGCATATACTTATTTTAAAGATCAGTCAGACTTTCTGTCAGACTATGGATATTTTCTGATGGAGGAAGGAAAATGGGCAGAGGCTGCCGAAATTTTTAAGAAACTGCTTGAGCAGGATCCGAGCAATGAAGAATATCTCGACATTGTCCAGAGGCTTAGCGGCGATCTGATGTAAGAAAAGGCATAACAAAAATTCAGTTGCAAGCAGAGGAGGGAACAAATGGTGGCAACCCCTGTATCTGTCAGCGAGAAAAAAGATTTTATCCGCTGGTTCTTAAACCATTATCAATTGAAACGGCGCGAATGCGTTTGGATTTTAAATTATTTGATGAGCCATGACCAGCTTATGGAACGGGTGCATTTTGTGGAGCAGGCACAATATTGTCCAAGAGGCCTCGTGATGTCAACTCATTGCGTTGATGAAGTCCCTTTCCGTTTTTACAAAGAGAATGTCATGACAACGGATGCCGAGAAATCATTCCATGATATCAGGCTGAACAGGGAGGAAGATATCTTCATCCAGCTCAATTTTCATGCCTCCAACAAAGCCCATCAGTATGCGGCTGTACTTGAGGAAAATCCTTTCATGCCAAAGACCCTCCAGGTCAGCGAGAAGGACCGTTTGATCGCAGAACGCTTCCTTTCAGAAAGCCTGGCTAAGTTTCAAAGAGAAAAACTGATGCAGCTGATCGATGAATCACTGGATAAAGGCGATAAAGAAACATTTAAGCACCTCACTGAAAAACTGAAGATGATTATGGTGAAAGCATAAAAAATAGTTGGACTGGTTAAGGGGGCATCCGGGCGGATGCCCCTTTAGCAATGCTTTCGGCAGCAGAAGGAAGTTATGGTAAAATAATGAGGCAAGCTATACGATTTGGAGTGGTGAAAATGAAGTGGATTCCGCAGGATATTGAAATGTATTTAAAATCAAAAGAGTATGTTGACACAGCTGTCGTCCCCCTTTTGCCCGTGACATTCACAGAGGATATGAAGCAGGCTGCCTCGATGGCTGAATTTGTCACATTGCTCTCTTATCAGATGGAAAGGCAGTTTAAAGGAAGGCTTATGATGCTGCCGGGCTTTTCCTACCTAAAATCTGGCTCTGCCATTTATGAGCATCTCGAAGAGCTGAAGAGATGGGAGTCCGCTATCCTGGAAAGCGGCTTCAAGCATGTGTTCTATCTGACCTCGGACAGCGGGTGGAAAATGGCTGAAGGGGATCTTGGAGGATCTCTGCTCTGGCTGCCATCACTGCCATTGGAGCATATGGACGATACCTACAGAAACTCTGTACTGGAAGACCAGGTCAAACAGCTGATGAATTTATTTGTACAAAAATGGCAGGCTGGTGAATAATTCCTGGAAAACCGCCGCGAACAGCCGGTTTGCCTACAGATTTTATTGACCTTGCCCAAAGATTGATATATCATTGTTATGTCCTAGTTTTATATTGTGTAGAATTTTGTCCGTTGGACTTGATTTCATGATAGAGGGGGGAAATGTATGAGCAAACATCGTGTTTCAAGACGTCAATTCCTGAACTATACACTTACTGGTGTAGGCGGTTTCATGGCGGCCGGCATGCTGATGCCGATGGTCCGTTTTGCCGTGGATCCTATACTGCAGAAAAGCGAGGGAGGAGACTTCATTCCGACACCGCAAAAAGTAAGCGAAATCACTGCTGAACCTACTCGGGTCGACTTTAAATTCGAACAGCAGGATGCCTGGTATACTTCAGAGGTATCGAACACCGCGTGGGTTTATAAGGATGAAAACGGGGAGATCGTTGCCTTATCTCCTATCTGTAAGCATTTGGGCTGTGTTGTTGACTGGAACAAAGACAAGGCAAATCCAGACCACTTCTATTGCCCATGCCATGGCGGGCTTTATACGAAGGATGGTACAAACGTGCCTGGAACACCGCCGGCAGCACCGCTGGACGTGTATCCTACAAAAGAAAAAGATGGTTTCCTATTATTAGGAAAAGCAGAAGCGCGAAAGGGGGCGTAATAAGTGTTAAACAAAATTTATGACTGGGTCGATGAACGTTTGGATATTACGCCTTTGTGGCGGGATATTGCAGACCATGAAGTACCTGAGCACGTAAACCCTGCCCATCATTTTTCGGCTTTCGTTTACTGCTTTGGAGGATTGACCTTCTTTATCACAGTGATCCAGATTTTATCCGGTATGTTCCTGACAATGTATTATGTGCCGGATATTAAGAATGCCTGGGAATCTGTCTATTATCTGCAAAATCAGGTTGCTTTCGGGCAGATTGTCCGCGGTATGCACCACTGGGGTGCGAGCCTGGTCATCGTAATGATGTTCCTACATACGTTACGTGTTTTCTTCCAAGGGGCCTACAAGAAGCCCCGTGAGCTGAACTGGGTTGTCGGAGTGCTGATTTTCTTCGTCATGCTGGCGCTCGGCCTGACAGGCTATCTTCTTCCTTGGGATATGAAAGCGTTATTTGCAACAAAAGTTACCATTCAAATTGTTGAATCAACACCGTTGATCGGTCAGCAGCTGAAAGCGCTGATGGCTGGAAGCACTGACATAGTCGGAGCCCAGACGATCACAAGATTCTTTGCGATCCATGTATTCTTCCTGCCTGGAGCTCTCCTCGGATTGATGGGTGCCCACTTCCTGATGATCCGTAAGCAGGGTATTTCTGGACCGTTGTAAAATTCAACTTCAATACTGCTAACTGAAAAGGAGGGGAATGCTCAATGCATCGTGGAAAAGGTATGAAGTTTGTAGGCGACTCCCGTGTCCCTGTGAACCGTAAACCGAATATTCCGAAAGACTACTCGGAGTACCCTGGCAAAACGGAGGCATTCTGGCCCAACTTCCTATTGAAGGAATGGATGGTCGGCGCCGTTTTCCTGATCGGATATCTATGTTTGACTATCGCTCACCCGTCTCCGCTTGAAAAAATAGCAGATCCGAGCGATACAGCATATATTCCGCTTCCAGACTGGTATTTCTTGTTCTTATACCAACTATTAAAGTACACATATGCTTCAGGACCATATAACGTCATCGGGGCGTTTATCATTCCCGGACTGGCTTTTGGAGCGCTGATGCTTGCTCCATTTATCGACCGCGGCCCTGAAAGGCGCCCATCTAAGCGTCCTCTAGCAACTGGTTTCATGCTGCTTGCCATTGCAGGCATCTTCTATCTTACTTGGGAATCTGTAGCCAACCACGACTGGGAAGCTGCAGAGCAGCAGGGTAAGATCGTTGCTGAAGCGGAGATCGATAAAGAAGCAGAAGGTTATAAAATTTATGAAGCGCAAGGCTGCATCAGCTGCCACGGCGGTGAATTGGCAGGAGGAGCCGGTGCTCCGGCCTTGATCGATACAGGACTTTCTCCTGAAGAAGTGGCGCAGATCGCTAAAGAAGGTAAAGGTGCCATGCCTGCCGGAATCTTTAAAGGAACTGACGAAGAGCTTCAAAAGCTTTCTGAATTCATTTCAAGCATTGAAAGTAAATAATAGAAGAGAAGCCGGCAAATTGCCGGCTTCTTTTTTATGCAATATTAAACAGCCGCTTAGATAATAATAGTCTTTGTCTATTATCCTGCTGTTAAGGGGAAAATCAATCTTCGGGCACAGTTATCCGGCGGTTTGCAATTAAGGCTGGTGTAAGCCAGCCGCAGCACGTTATAGCGGAAAGTTCCCCCTTTATTTTCCTCTGTGATAAAATATAGCCATAATGATAGAGAGAAGAGGGTATGGTATGAAGTGGATTTATCCTATTTTGGGGAACCGCTCGGTATTATGGCTGCTCCTTGTGGTCAATATTGCCGGAACGGTGTATGGGTATTACTGGTACGGATGGCAGCTGAAGGATACACCGACGCATTTTCTGGCGTTTGTTCCTGATAGTCCGACGGCCAGCTTGTTTTTTTGTTTTGTCCTTGCTGCCTTCCTGATGCGAAGGAACTGGCCTCTTTTAGAGGCTTTGGCAGCCGTGACGCTTTTTAAATACGGTGTCTGGGCAGTGGTGATGAATCTGCTAGTGTTTAAAGTGACGGGCGAACTCGATCCTATTGCATTGATGCTGATCGGATCCCACGCTGCGATGGCAATCCAGGGAATTTTGTATTCCCCCTTTTACCGTATCAAGTGGATTCATCTGATTATCGCTGCTGTATGGACGCTCCATAATGATGTAATTGATTATGTATTCTTTATGCTTCCGCGCTATCCTGTGCTGAACTTATATACACCGGAGATTGGCTATTTTACTTTTTGGCTGAGTATATTCTCCCTGTTCCTTGTGTACTGGTTCTCTATCAGGCCCGGCCGGACAAAGTTGACGATTGAGTAGGCTTCCATTTTGGGAGCTTTTTTTCTTAGGCTTTGTTAGTGTTTCATGCTGATTTCGGAATCATGGGTGTAAAACTCCATTTTACACCTCTTTTCGGGTGTGGGGAAAATCCGGCTGAATGACCAACTCAACAGCAAAGTTTAACACGGACATCTTTAAAATTGATACCTGCCTAGCACGAACTTTTGGTCTAACCTTGTCCAACCTCTCATACATTTTTAATAGTAATTGCAGGGGGGGACAATATTGAAAGCAAAAATTGCCGTATCCATGTTTTTGATCTATCTTTTAATGCCTTTTTCCATATATGCATATGCAGAGCAGCCTTCCTCTTCAATGGACAAACTTGACATGCTCTCTGATGAAGCTCTTCAGATGGTCAAAATCCAAAAATACGAAGAGGCAAAAAAGATACTGGATTATTTTTCGGACCAGTTTCTATCCGGGAATTTACAGGCAAGGCCGTTCAATATGGATGAGCTTAGAATCGTTTCCAATGCTCATGATGAAGCAGTGGAAGCAGCGGCCAGCATTGATATGAACCATAAAGAGCGGATGAACAGGGTAACAAGGTTCAGGCTGGTTATTGATGCAATCACCTCAAGCAGGCAGCCCTTATGGACGGAAATGGAGGATCCGATCATGGATGTGTTCGGGGGGATGAAGGAGGCAGCCCATGCAGGCGACAGCGAGGCTTTCCATTCAGGCCTGAATTCCTTTTTGACCTTATACAGCGTCATCTACCCTGCCCTTAAAGTGGACCTTGAGGCAGACAGGCTTCAGCAGCTGGATACCAGGGTCAATTTCATAGACCATTACAGGCCTCAGGTGGTGAGCCAGACCTCGAGCCAGCAGGAGTTGGATGCCCTTGAAGCAGATTTATCCTCGCTTTTTGATGAAATGACTGACGATGAGGCCGATCCTTCGCTCTGGTGGGTCATTATTTCTACAGGAAGCATCATCATCCTTACATTATCCTATGTCGGCTGGAGAAAATATAAGGGTGACCAGGACAAAGAGAAGAGCAGAAAAAGAGAGCTAAAAAATTGACACCATTCAGCAGAAAAAATACAATAGATTAAATTACAGCAGAGAGATGAATGGGAGGAATAACATGGATTTCCTGATATACTTTGCGATCATCATCCTCGTGCCGATCTGGGCGCAGTTCAAGGTAAAAGGCACCTATAACAAATATTCCAGGGTACCAGCTTCTTCACATATGAGGGGTGCCGAGGTTGCAAGAAGGATTCTGGATTCCAACGGATTGCATCATGTCAATGTTGAGGAAACGAGGGGACATCTGACAGACCATTATGATCCCCGGACCAAGACTGTGAGGCTTTCATCGCAGAACTTCCATGGCCATTCTGTCGCTGCAGCTGCAATAGCTGCCCATGAGGTTGGCCATGCCATGCAGGACCAGCAGGATTACGCATTCCTCCGGGTCCGCCATTCGCTGGTGCCGATTGCGAGCATTGGTTCGAATTTTTCCTGGGTGCTGATCATGGTGGGTATTTTTGCAGAGCTGAGCGGCCTTCTCCTTTTGGGGATTATTTTCATGGCGGCAGCCGTCCTCTTCCAGGTGGTTACCCTCCCGGTTGAGTTCAATGCTTCGAACAGGGCAATGGATCAAGTCGTCTCACTTGGTGTCATCCGCAATGATGAGGAAAGGGAAACGAAGAAGGTCCTCAACGCTGCTGCTCTGACATATGTTGCAGCCGCTGCTGTTGCGGTTCTGGAGCTATTGCGCTTGATCATGATCTTTACAGGCATGCAGAGGCAGGATTAAAAAAATGAAGAAACCAGCCATTCAGGCTGGTTTTCTTTATTTTGTGAATAACGCCCTCCGTTTCTCTAATGCTCGATCGGCTTCTTATTTTCGTCCAATGTGAAACCTTCGCCGAGGACATCGTGAACGATGCTGACTGTGACAAAGGCATGCGGATCGACGGAGGTGATGACGCTTTTCAGCCGCACGATTTCATTTTTGCCAACTACGCAGTAAAGGACTTCCCGATCCTGTTTGGTGAAGGAGCCGTGCCCCTTCAGGACTGTCACCCCTCGATCCATTTCCTTCAAGATCCTGCTGGCGATGGCTTCGTTCTGATCGGATATGATCATCGCACCTCTTGCGGCGTAGGCGCCTTCCTGCATAAAATCGATCACCCGGGCACCTACGAATACGGCGACAAGCGTATACATCGCTTCCTGGTATGTCAGGTAGAAAATGAGCGATAATGTGATGACACAGGCATCGAAAAGAAACATTGTCTTGCCCATGCTCCAGCCGATGTATTTATGGGCCAGCCTCGCTATAATATCGACCCCGCCGGTTGTTCCGCCGAAACGAAAAATGATCCCGAGGCCAATGCCGATGGAAACACCGGCAAAAAGAGCGGCAAGAGTGAGGTCTTCCTTCAGCGGCATGTCAATCTGATAGCGCTGAAAAATCCACAGAAACAGGGAGACGCTGAACGTGCCGATCATGGTGTAATAAAAGGAATTCCTGCCGAGCAATTTCCAGCCTATAAAGAATAATGGTATATTTAACAATAAGTTCGTATAGGAGGGATCCCATTCAAATAGGAAAAAAAGGAGCAGGGTAATGCCGGTGAAACCGCCTTCGGCCAAGTTGTTCTGCATATTGAAATGAACAATTCCAAAAGAAAAGATTGCTGAACCGAGCAGGATGAATAATATATTCTTGAATTTTAATCCGTTTTGCACTTATTTCCCTCTTTTCCTGTTTTTATCACCCATAAGATTATATAAAATAAAAGATGACAGAGCAATAATAAGCCGGACAGAATACCAGCTGCCGGACGGTCAAAAATATTTGTAAAAAGCTGTTCCATTAGGCTAACATGATAGAGAAAAAGCATCCATTGTCTATAAGATAAGCCTAATTTGCTGCTTTATGCAAAAGCCTCAGGAAGGCGGAAGGAAGAGGTGACTAATCCAGATGGAATCCGATCTTAAAACGATGAAAGATCTCCAGGCTGAGGTTGATCGATACATAAGCCAATTTAAAGAAGGATATTTCAGTCCGCTCGCGATGCTTGCACGGATGACGGAAGAGCTGGGTGAACTGTCCAGGGAAGTGAATCACCATTACGGGGAAAAGCCAAAGAAATCGACCGAAGACGACAATACCATTGAAAATGAGCTGGGGGACATGCTTTTTGTCCTTATCTGCTTTGCCAATTCAATGAATATTGATCTGCAGGAAGCCCATGACAGGGTCATGAATAAATTTAATACGCGGGATAAAGACCGCTGGACAAGAATTGAAGAGTAGGAGAGATTCTGATGGATAAGATAAAAATTGTGATTGCGGGACCTCGCGGCCGGATGGGAAGGGAAGCCGTTCAGCTAGTGCTGAATACTGGGCATTTCTCCCTTCAAGCGGTGGTAGACCATAAATTCGAAGGGAAAATGCTCAGTGACCTTGATGGATTCACTGGAGCAGATGTGCCTATTTATACAGACCTGGCCAATTGTCTGGGGCAGACAGAAGCTGATGTACTGATCGACCTTACAACCCCTGAGGCAGGCATGCACCATGCAAGGACTGCCCTTTCATATGGAGTTAGGCCCGTGGTCGGGACGACCGGCTTCAGCAAGGAAGATCTGAAAGAACTGGAAGAAACATGCCGGGAAAAAGAATTGGGATGCATCATCGCCCCAAACTTCGCCCTTGGGGCTGTCCTAATGATGAAGTTTTCACAGATGGCAGCCCGCTATTTCAGTGATGTGGAAATCATTGAGCTGCATCATGACCAGAAGCTTGACGCTCCTTCAGGTACAGCTGTGAAAACAGCAGAA
This sequence comes from Bacillus infantis, assembly GCF_050107595.1. GTDB lineage: Bacteria > Bacillota > Bacilli > Bacillales > Cytobacillaceae > Bacillus_AB > Bacillus_AB infantis_C. Next base: position 128,054 of record NZ_JBNILH010000012.1, on the reverse strand, counting down.
ATGATGGCTGAAGCAAGGGATGCAAAAGGGCAGGGGCATCCAGACGAAAAAGAAACGCTGGCTGGAGCGCGGGGTGCAGATTACGAGGGGATGCGCATCCACTCAGTCCGACTTCCTGGTCTGATTGCCCATCAGCAGGTGATGTTCGGGTCAGATGGCCAGACCCTGTCGATCAGGCATGACTCATATAACCGGGCCTCTTTCATGTCCGGTGTGAAGCTTGCTGTAGAGACTGTTATGAAAACAGACCTGTTTGTCTACGGACTTGAAAATATCATGGAATAAAGGGGGGATATGATGAACATCGCTTTGATTGCACACGATAAAAAGAAAGACGATATCATCCGCTTTGCAACAGCCTACAAAGATATTCTGGCGGGACACTCCCTTTTTGCAACAGGGACGACCGGCTCAAGGATCATGGAATCAACAGGTCTTGCAATTACCCGCTTTCAATCAGGCCCGCTCGGCGGGGATCAGGAAATCGGGGCACTGATTGCCAATAAGAAAATGGATCTCGTATTTTTCTTCAGGGATCCGCTGACTGTACAGCCGCATGAGCCGGATGTTTCAGCTTTGGTCCGCCTGTGTGATGTATATTCAATCCCGCTGGCCACCAATATGGGTACTGCTGAGCTGCTTGTAAAGGGCCTGGAAAGAGGCGATCTGGACTGGAGGAAAATAGTGAAGAGCGAAGACGGTGAGGTTCTATGATAGAGGACAAATTGGATATCCTTGCCTTTGGAGCCCATTCCGATGATGTAGAAATCGGGATGGGAGGGTCGCTTGCCAAGTATGCAGCAGAAGGAAAAAAGATTGGCATCTGCGACCTCACTGGTGCGGAGCTTTCCTCTAACGGAACTGTAGAAACCAGGAAAAAAGAGGCGGAAAGGGCAGCCGGCATCCTGGGTGTTTCTGTCAGGGAAAACCTTGGACTGCCAGACCGGGGGCTGCTGCTGAATGAACAGGCTATTACTGCTGTCGCGAGGATGATCAGAACTTACAGGCCAGCTGTCATCTTTGCGCCATATTTTGAAGACAGGCATCCGGATCACGGCAACTGTGCAAAAATCGTGGAAGAAGCTGCATTTTCAGCAGGGATCCGCAGGGCGGACCCTGAAAGCGGATTAGCCCCGCACAAAGTTAACGGGCTTCATTTCTATATGATCAACGGCTTCCATCAGCCTGATTTTATCATTGATGTGTCAGATTTTATGGACAAAAAGCTTGCGAGCCTGAGGGCGTATGAGAGCCAGTTTGTCAGGACGGAGGATTCAGCAGACACTCCGCTTGTAAATGGCTATATCGAAAATGTAGAAGCAAGGGAAAGGCTGTATGGGAGAGAAGCGGGAGTTAAGTACGCTGAAGGCTTCCTGTCTAAAAAGCCGGTACTAATACATAAAGATTTATTGGGTGGAGAAGCATGACAAGAAAATTAAAAATCGGGATCACCTGCTATCCGACAGTCGGTGGATCAGGGGTCGTCGCTACAGAGCTTGGAAAGCTCCTTGCCGAAAGAGGGCATGAAATACATTTTATTTCTTCCAGCCTTCCTTTCAGGCTGAATCGGATGTATCATAATATATTTTATCACCAGGTGGAAGTGAGCCAGTATTCTGTTTTCCAATATCCGCCGTATGATATTGCCCTGGCCAGCAAGATGGCTGAGGTGATCAACAGGGAAAAGCTTGATCTGATGCATGTACACTATGCAGTTCCCCATGCCGTATGTGCAATCCTTGCCAAGCAGATGAGCGGACGCGATGTAAAGATTGCCACTACGCTTCATGGCACAGATATAACGGTCCTTGGATATGAGCCGTCACTGAAAGACAGCATCCGCTTTGGAATCGAGAAGTCTGACAGGGTGACAGCTGTTTCCAAATCTCTTATATCACAAACAAATGATTTGATACATCCTGAAAAAGAAATTCAGGCTGTCTATAATTTCATAGACCATAGAGTGTACCAGAAAACTGACTCTGATCATCTGAAAAAAGAATATGGAATAGCTGAAGATGAAAAAACGGTCATCCATGTCTCTAATTTTCGTGCAGTCAAAAGAGTGCAGGATGTGGTAAAGGTGTTTGCCGGGATTGCGTCGGAAATGCCTGCCAAGCTGCTCCTCGTCGGCGACGGCCCGGAAATGTCCAATGTCTGCATGCAGGTCAAAGAACTCGGGCTGAAGGAGAAGGTGCTGTTTCTCGGGAAGCAGGATAAAGTGGAAGAGCTTTATTCCATCAGCGACCTGATGCTCCTCCTTTCTGAAAAAGAAAGCTTCGGCCTGGTGGCGCTTGAGGCCATGGCGTGCGGTGTTCCCTGCATAGGAACAGATATCGGGGGAATCCCTGAAGTGATCTCAGACGGCGAAACAGGATATATCTGCAAACTTGGCGATATCGGGAGCATGGCGGAAAAAGCAGCCGGGCTGCTGGCGGATGCCGATAAGCATGCAAGCTTCTCACATCGGGCAGTAGAGACTGCAAGGGAAAAGTTCAGCGCCGAACAAATAGTCAGCGAGTATGAGAGACTTTATTTTGAAATGTTGAATGAGGGATAATATGAATCCGGTTTTTTTAAAGGCGGCACCTGTATTGGAAAGGATCGAAGCAGCCGGTTATGAAGCCTATTTTGTAGGTGGATCTGTCAGGGATTATCTGCTGGGAAAGAATATTTCTGACGTGGACATAGCGACTTCGGCCACCCCGATGGAAATCAAAGGCATTTTCCCCAGAACAGCGGATGTCGGAATAGAGCATGGGACGGTCGTAGTGCTTTACGCAGGGGAAAGCTATGAAGTCACCACTTTCCGGTCTGAGTCGGATTATGAAGATTTCCGCAGGCCGTCTAAGGTGGACTTTATCCGTTCCCTGGATGAGGATCTTAAACGCAGGGACTTCAGAATGAACAGCATGGCGATGGCAAAGGACGGCCGCATCATTGATCCTTTCGGGGGCCAGGAGGATATCCGCAGCAAAAGGATCGCTACCGTTGGGAATCCGCTGGAGCGATTTTACGAAGATGCTTTAAGGATGATGAGAGCCGTGCGTTTTGCCAGCCAGCTTTCTTTCCAAATAGATGGAGAGACTTATGAGGCGCTGGTTTCTGAAGCTTATCTTCTTGAGAAGATAGCGGTTGAAAGAAAGCTTTCAGAGTTTGAAAAGCTGCTTGCGGGCGAAAACAGCTTTATGGCGCTTAAAATCATGGCAGAAACAGGCCTCTCACAGCATCTTCCAGGACTGGCAGGGAAAAAGCAAGAGTTGATATCATTTGCCGGAAAGCTGGGCAGCGGGCTTGTATCCGAAGAAAGATGGACTCTGCTGTCAGCAGGTCTTGGCCATGATTACAGGACCGCAGAAGCCTTTTTGAGAAGCTGGAAAATGCCTGTCAAAAAGATCAGGCATATATGCAAGATCCTTTATTGGCTTCAGTACCGCTCAGAGCGGAGCTGGACACTTGAATCGGTTTATGAGGCAGGGGCAGAGGCAGCCGGGAATGCAGAGAAGGTTCTGGCGGCGGCGGGGGATGACAGTGCCGATGCGGAAGTTCCTGCCCGTTTATATGCTTCACTTCCGATACGGAGTACAAAGGAGCTGGATGTTACCGGGAATGACTTGATCCAATGGTTCCAGAAGCCAGGCGGGCCCTGGGTGAAGGAATTGCTCGGCCAGGTTGAAAAAAGCATTATCTCCGGACGTCTGGCAAATAAAAAAGAGGAAATAAGGGGGTGGCTGGAGTGCAATCAGAGCTGAGGAAACAATTGCTTGCCGCCTTTACGGAGAGCAATGGAGAATATTTGTCCGGCCAGTATCTGGCAGACCTGATCGGCTGCTCCAGGACTGCTGTCTGGAAGCATATTGAAGAGTTGAGGCGCGAAGGATTTGAGCTTGAAGCGGTGCGGAGGAAAGGCTACCGGATAGTGAAGACAACAGAGAAGGTGACTGCCGATGAAATCCGCCTGGGTATGAAAACCAGCTTGCTCGGTACGGAAATCCATTATGAGGAAAGCGTGGATTCGACGCAGAAAATCGCGCACAGGCTCGCGTACGATGATGCACCTGAAGGTACGATTGTAGTGGCGGAAGAACAGCTTAACGGCAGGGGGAGGATGGACAGGAAATGGCATTCCCCGAAATATACAGGAATTTGGATGAGCGTCATCCTCCGGCCGGAGATCCCCCTCCCGCGTGCACCGCAGCTGACCCTCCTTGCAGCGGTTGCTGTCGTCCAGTCCATTGAGGAATGTACGGCCCTTTCCCCCCAGATCAAATGGCCGAATGATATTCTGATTGGGGGCAAGAAGGTCACAGGTATCCTGACAGAATTGCAGGCGGAAGCGGACCGCATATTCTCAATCATCATCGGGATCGGCATCAATGTGAACCAGCAGCTTGAGGATTATCCGGACGAGCTGAGGGGCACAGCGACTTCCCTGGCGATAGAAAAGGGCGGGAATTTTTCGAGGGCAGAGCTGATCAGGGTTGTCCTGCAGAAATTGGAGAATTTGTACAAGCTTTATATGGAACAAGGCTTTTATCCGATCCGGCTCCTTTGGGAAAGCTATGCTGTCAGCATAGGGAAGCAGATTACGGCAAGGACGATATCAGGCAGCATCAGCGGGAAGGCTCTAGGGATCACTGAGGAAGGCGTCCTTAGAATAGAAGATGAAGCTGGGGAAATCCACCATGTCTACTCTGCTGATATTGAACTGGATTCATGATTTTATTAGCTAACTTTTTTCATTTTTGATATAATTCAAATGGGCAGTATCATAAATGAACTGCACCTTTTTATCATTTTTTATATTGAATAGTTTCTGCCTAGATCCAGCATATGGACCGGGACAGAGGGATGAAACGAATAATGAAGCCAAGACGCGACAGGATCCTTCTGCAATTTTTGAGGGATCCTTTTTTATATGCCGGCTTGTTGTTCAATTGTTTTATCTCCTCTGAGTCTTGAGGCGGGTCTTTTCAGGCCCGTACTTGCGAATGGGAGGAAGAAGGATGAAGCAAACAACGGATTTTTTAAAGATGAAGGAAAAGAACGAAAAAATCGCGATGCTGACTGCCTATGATTATCCGGCAGCCAGGCAGGCAGAAAAAGCCGGAATGGATATGATCCTAGTCGGAGATTCGCTTGGCATGACGGTATTGGGATATGACTCGACCATCCCGGTAACGATGGAAGATATGATCCATCATGGAAAAGCGGTAAAAAGAGGGGCGGCCAATACTTTTATTGTCATTGATATGCCCTTCATGAGCTATCATCTCCCTGAACGTGATACCCTGCTCAATGCAGCCAGGCTGATCCAGGAAACAGGCGCGATGGCAGTGAAGCTCGAAGGCGGGGAAGAAGTGGCTGACAAGATAAGAAGCATAACGAAAGCAGGCATCCCTGTATGCGCCCACCTTGGGCTCACTCCCCAGTCAGTGGGTGTTCTTGGCGGGTATAAAGTCCAGGGTAAAGATGCAGAAGCAGCCAGAAAGCTAATCTGCGAAGCTAAAAGATGTGAAGAGACGGGCGCGTTTGCGCTTGTTCTTGAATGTGTGCCAAAACAGCTTGCTGAAGATATCTCCTCTATCCTGAGGATTCCTGTCATCGGTATCGGGGCTGGAGCGGGGACGGATGGACAGGTCCTTGTCTATCATGATCTGCTGTCGTACGGGACAGAAAGGATTGCGAAGTTCGTCAAGCGGTATGCAAACATGGATGACGAAGCAGAGAAGGGCTTGAAAACCTATATCACTGAAGTGAAGGCAGGATTATTCCCAGCCGGAGAGCACAGCTATACGATGAAAGAGGAAGAGCTGGCAGGACTTTATGGAGGAAAATCATGAAGATCATTACAACACCAGGAGAAATGCAGCAGTTAATGCTGGATGAAAAAAAGGCAGGCCGTACAATAGGGTTTGTGCCTACAATGGGATATCTGCATGAAGGGCACCTTTCCCTGCTGAAGCGGGCGAGAGAAGAAAATGATGTGATGGTCCTGAGCATCTTTGTGAATCCGCTTCAATTTGGCCCTGCAGAGGATCTGGACTCTTATCCGAGGGACTTTGAACGGGATTCCCATCTGGCAGAAGCCGAAGGGGCCGATTACCTTTTCTGTCCAGGCCCGGAAGACATGTATCCCGGAGGCATTCCTTCCGTCTCAGTAGTCGTAAACCGAAAGACCGATGTATTGTGCGGTAAATCCAGGCCAGGCCACTTTGATGGAGTAGCAACGGTTGTCTCTAAATTATTTCATATCGTTTCCCCGGATAAGGCTTATTTCGGGAAAAAAGATGCACAGCAGCTGGCAGTGATAGAGAGCCTTGTAAATGATCTGAATTTCTCTGTCAGGATCATAGGCGGGGAAACGGTAAGGGAGCCGGACGGCCTTGCCAAAAGCTCGCGGAATGTAAAGCTGCTTCCGGAAGAGCGGAAGCAAGCACCGGTTTTATTTAAGAGCCTGTCAGAAGCAGCACGATTGATTGCGGAAGGTACAAAGGATGCTGAGCAGCTTAAAGCGTTCATCCGCAGCAGGATAACGGGAGAGAGCTCCGGGAGCATCGATTATGCTGAGATTCTTTCTTATCCGGAGTTAAAAGAGATAGATAGAACAGAAGGTACGATCATCATTGCTCTTGCCGTGAAATTCAAACATGCACGCCTGATAGATAATATAATCATTGCAGTCTAACAACTGATCGGAGGAAAAGACATGTTCCGCACCATGATGAATGGAAAGATCCACCGTGCAAAGGTGACAGAAGCTAATCTCAATTATGTGGGCAGCATTACAATTGATAAAGACCTGCTGGATGCGGCAGGAATGTCTGATAATGAGAAAGTCCAAATCGTCAATAACAATAACGGGGCTAGATTTGAAACATATATCATCCCGGGAGAACGGGGAAGCGGCGTAGTCTGCCTGAACGGGGCGGCAGCAAGGCTTGTACAGGTCGGCGATACAGTCATCATCATTTCTTATGCCCTTGTCCCTGAGGAAAAAGTAGATTCCCATAAACCAAAGGTAGTCATTATGGGAGAAGGCAATACCATCTCAGAGCTGCTCCATGCTGAGCCTGCTTCAACCATTCTCTGAGCATCATCATCTATATGGTTTATGGGCTGCATTGCATAAATGGCGATGCAGCCTTTTTTACAGCGGTCCGATTTTCTGTTCTCCGCCTTTGATTCTTGAATAAACCTTGCTTGGAAGGGAAGAAAAATAACGACAGGCAAGGCTGTTTACCTTTTTTATTTTCCGCTTTTGTGATACCGTTTGAATGACTGAATGTTTGAGGTGTAACCGATGAGTAATAAATATGTAGTAGTTGATTTGGAAACTACAGGAAATAGCGCCAAAAAGGGCGATAAAATCATTCAATTCGCTGCGGTGGTCATGGAAGGCGGAAAGATCATTGATCAATATTCCAGCCTGCTCAATCCCGGGAAGGAGATTCCGGCCTTCATCGAGGAGCTGACCGGGCTCAATGACAGCATGGTCTCTGATGCTCCTGTATTTGCAGAAATAGCTCCTAAAGTGATGGAGCTATTGGAGGATGCCTATTTTGTGGCGCACAATGTTCTGTTCGATCTGTCCTTTCTGCAGGAAGAGCTTCTGAATGCAGGCTTCCCGGGCTTTTATGGGCCGGTCATCGATACGGTTGAGCTGGCACGGACGGTGCTGCCCTGCTCTGACAGCTATAAATTGTCAGACCTGTCTGCAAAAGAAGGGATCGTGCATGACAGGCCTCACCAGGCGGACAGCGATGCCTATGCCACAGCAAAACTGCTTCACATCTTCCTGGAACGGCTGGAGGAATTGCCCCGGACGACGATCAAACAGCTTCTGAAGCTTTCAGGAGGTCTGAAAAGCGACCTTGATCAAATTTTGGAAGATATCCTCCTCGAAAAGCAAGGGACAGCGGAGAGACTTCCTGAAGGGATTGAAATACATAATGGAATCGCCATAAAGGCAGGGGAGGTTCTGGAGGCAGCATCAAGCCGCCAGCCGGCTCCTGATTATCCCGCTGGAAGCCGGGAAAAAGAGGATATGCTTAAGAAGGCATTTCCGGATTATGAACTGCGCCCCGGCCAGCTTGCCATGATGGATGCTGTCTATCAATCCTTTTTAAATAACGAGCATACCCTGATTGAAGCAGGCACCGGTACAGGGAAAACGCTTGGATATCTGCTTCCGGCCTCCATTTTTGCAAGGGAGGAAGGAACCAGGGTGCTGATCAGCACTTATACTGTCCAGCTTCAGGAACAGCTGATTTCGAAGGACCTCCCCCTGCTTGAAAAAATTCTGGGCTTCCCGGCCAGTGCTGTGCTATTAAAAGGCAGGAAGCATTATTTAAGCCTTGCCCGGTTTGAGCAGTCATTGAATGAAGCGGATGATAATTATGATACTACACTTACAAAAATGCAGATACTGGTCTGGCTGACTGAAACAGCTACAGGCGATGTGGATGAACTGAACCTTTCCAGCGGCGGTGCTGTTTTCTGGAATAAGATACAAAATGGGGATAGCATATTCATCAGTGAATCAGGCTGGAAATCAAGGGATTTTTATAATAGAGCAAGGAAGAGCGCAGAAAATGCAGACCTGATCATCACCAATCATGCTATGTTTTTGAGCAGTCTTTCAGGTGAAACCCATGTTTTCCCTTCCTATGATTATGCAGTCATTGATGAAGGACATCAGTTCAGCAAGGCGGCCGGAAAGCATTTTGGCTTTTATATTGATTATTTATCTCTCCGTCTCCTGCTTGGAAAAATCGGACTTTATGAACAAAAGCAGCTCCTCTATAAGCTCGAACGGCTGCTTGAAGGCAGGGCCGCTATGGATGGTGCTCCTCATCCTTTTGAGCTCAACAGGCTGGTTGCTGATCTTCAGTATGAGATGGATGAATTTTTCAAGCTGGTGGGTATTTATGGAAAGAGGAAATTGAAAGCAAGGAAATATGCATCCAGCAAAATAAGCTTCAGTCTCACTGACATAAGCCCGCGGGATTTTAAAGCTGTGGAGGCGTCAGCAGAGCGCTTTTCTTTTCTTATCCTGGACCTTATCACAGCGCTGGAAGAAAGGCTTCAGCAGCTCCTGCCTTCATCCGGCGAACTGGCACCGGGTGATCAGGCGCTGCTGGAGGAAGTCTCAGCCTGCATCGGCGAGCTGGGGGATGTCCGTGAAAGCATCAGGAAAACTATATTTGCCGAACATACAGCTTGTGCTGTCTGGGTTGAGCTGGATGGCAGAGCGATGCAGAATGCGACAACTGTCTATTCTCAGCCGATTACTGTCTCAGGAAATCTGAGGGACGGTTTCTTCAACCAGAAGAAAAGTGCTGTTATTACATCAGCCACCCTTTCTGTCGGCCAGTCGTTCGATTATATTATGGATGAACTTGGACTTGACCGGTTCAGCTGCCAGACGGAACAGATAGAGTCCCCATTCGACTATGCTTCACAAGTCAGGCTAGCCATACCATCGGATTTGCCTGAAATCAATTCCGTTTCCCAGGAAGAATATGTTTCTGCGATTACAGAGCATATCATCTCACTGGCTGAAGCTGCAAAGGGGAGAATGCTGATTCTGTTCACTTCCCATGATATGCTCCGCAAGACCTATGAGCTCGTGAAAGAAAGCGGCTTTCTCGAAGAATATGTCCTTATAGCCCAGGGAATTACGTCTGGAAGCAGGACAAGGCTTACAAGGAACTTTCAGAGGTTTGACAAAAGTATTCTTTTTGGAACAAGCAGTTTTTGGGAAGGTGTGGACATTCCTGGTGAAGATCTTTCCTGCCTTGTGATGGTCAGGCTGCCATTCTCTCCTCCTGATGAGCCTTTGGGAGAAGCAAGGAAGGAAGCGATTCAGAGCAGAGGCGGCCGGCCTTTCTCCGAGCATGCACTCCCCGAAGCGGTCCTTCGCTTTAAGCAGGGAGTCGGGAGGCTGATCAGAACAAGGAATGACCGGGGAATTATTGTCGTATTTGACCGGAGGATCGTGACAGCGTCATATGGAAGGGCATTCCTTGATTCCATCCCAAGCATACCAGTGAAGGTAAGCCCGCTGGATGCAATTGTTGATCTTGTGGAAGATTGGCTGCAATAAGGTAAAATATTCCGGGTTAAAGGATAAAATCTTTCGGATGACACACTCTAAAGGATAGCATTGGAGGAATTCGAGATGAATATGCTATTCGCCTTTCTTATGTTGTTTACTAACTGGTATTATGTCCCGGTTGAAACTCCATCCCTGCCGGCAGAAGTAAAAAGCATTGATTTAAAGCTTAAACGCAATGAGCTGGCAATCACGTTTTTTTCGCTGCAGGAGGGGGAGTCTGCCTTAATCCAGCATCCGGATGGAGAGAATATCCTTATTAATACAGGCGGTGAAGGCTCTGGGGAAGAGCTTTCAAAGCTTCTTGGACTATATAATGTGGAACAAATATCGACTATTATCATGACTGAAGAAGATGCCAGCTCAATGGTGAATGCCGGAAGCATCATAAGGGAATTCGGTGTTAAGCAGCTTGTTGCCGGCCAGGGGCTGGCCCGGAAACGGATGGAGGAGCTGGAAGAGTTTGAAGAGGTGAATATCCATATATGGAGCGCCGGCACAAGGCAGCAGCTTTTCCATAATTTGAAGGCAGAGGTCCTGTTCGAAAATGAAAACCCGAAAGAAGGGATGGATCTTGAGCTTACACTTATGAAGCATAAAGTGCTGCTGCTCAATTCCAGCAGCCTTGATGCAGAGAAGGCCCTTCTCAAAAAAAATCTTTCGGATGTAAATATAGTGAAGATGCCAGGCTTCGGGCAGGGCAATTCGGTTTCAGGGCAGCTGATCAAACATCTTGACCCTCAGATAGCCGTCATCTTCCAATCCAGGAAAGTGAGGCCCGATGAAGACCTTTTCAAAATGCTGCATGAAGCATGGATCGATGTGTATTATACCGGGGTCCATGGGACCGTCACAATAAAGTTCACTGACTTAAACTATGAGGTGATCACGATTTCCCCCGGTGAAGCGCGGTAGACTGTGTGGCATAAAGGAAAGGCTCGCACCCGGCACTATTCAAAAAAGCTGCGCATGATTGCGCAGCTGAAAGACGTTGTGGACTAGAAGAAAATTTTTGGTGAATCATGCATCTTTGGTTAACGGATGATAACATCACCTGTTATAATATTGGCAAAGACCGTTATAAGGATAGTATTAGCTGTCCGGGCTGTATTATCAGCTGCAATATTTGTCAAAGGTCCGGAGAGAGGAGCAGAACAATGGAAAGCAAAATAGAAGTGCTGTCGACTGTAAAAATCAGCAACAGTCCCGATTTGTATAAAATCGTCGATTCCTTAAATAGGACATTAAAGGAGAAAGATTTAATGTTCGGCCTGGCACTTGACCAGGAAGATCAAAATAAAGCGGTATTCACCATTTATCGTACATAAAGCAGAGTGATAATATGAAAAAATGGATCATCATCAGCATCATTGCGGCCGCCATTCTGATCGGGATAGCATCTAAAGTTTATATTGCTTCAACTGAGCCGGTCAAAGCCGCTTCAGAAAAAGCATTTGAGAGGGCAAAAGAAGAGACTGCACTCGAGAAAATGGACAGCTTTACCCTTTATCACGGACAGGAAACCTTTTACGTCCTGCAGGGAAAGGATAAAGAAGGAACAGAGCTTATCGTCTGGATTCCTGAGAAAAAAGGGAAGCCGGTTGTCAAAAATGCAAAAGACGGCATATCTAAACAAGAAGCCATTGAAATAGTCCAAAGGCAAAAGCAGCCTAAAGAGATTATTTCTGCGAAGCTGGGGATGGAAAAGGGCTTTCCTCTCTGGGAAGTGTATTATCGCTCTAATGGCGGCCTGATCAATTATTATTATATTCATTTTGAAACTGGGGAAATGCTCAAGCGGATTGAAAATTTATAATGAGGATGAAATGGAGGCGCAAGCTATGAAAATAAAGCTAGCAGGCAGGGTGGAGGCACTCACGCCTTCTTCAACGCTGGCAATAACGGCTAAAGCAAAAGAGCTGAAAGCCCAGGGCCATGATGTAATAGGGCTGGGGGCAGGAGAGCCGGACTTCAACACGCCGCAGCATATCATAGATGCTGCTTTGGCTTCAATGAATGAGGGGCACACGAAATATACTCCATCTGCAGGTCTTCCCGCGCTGAGAGCCGAAATAGCTGCAAAGCTCAAAAAAGACCAGGGGCTCGACTACAAAACCAATGAAACTTTTGTCGGAAGCGGAGCGAAGCATGTGCTATACACCCTTTTCCAGGTGCTTCTTGATGAAGGAGATGAAGTCATCATCCCTACCCCATACTGGGTCAGCTATCCTGAGCAGGTGAAACTGGCAGGAGGCGTCCCTGTATACGCGGAAGGCTCTGAGGAGAATGGTTTTAAAATCACTCCACAGCAGCTGATGGATGCGGCTACAGAGAAAACCAAAGCAGTCATCATCAACTCTCCGAGCAACCCGACCGGAATGCTTTATACGGAGGAAGAACTGAAGGCGCTTGGGGAAGTGTGCCTTGAGAAAGGCATTCTGATTGTATCGGATGAAATATACGAGAAACTTGTATATGGCAATAACCGCCATGTGTCCATTGCCCAGCTGTCGCCTGAATTAAAAGAGCAGACCATCATCGTGAATGGTGTTTCTAAATCGCATTCCATGACAGGCTGGAGAATCGGCTATGCAGCGGGCGGCAGCAGGATCATCAAGGCAATGACCGATCTGGCGAGCCACAGCACTTCAAATCCGGCCACTGCTTCCCAGTACGGCGCCATAGCGGCTTATGCCGGCACACAGGATCCGGTTGAGGAGATGAGGCAGGCATTTGAAGGCAGGCTGGAAAAGATCTACGGAAAGCTTGTGTCTATACCGGGATTCACCTGCATTAAGCCGCAGGGTGCATTTTATTTATTCCCGAATGCGAGACAGGCAGCCGAAATGACTGGTTACAGAGATGTAGATGCATTCGCCGAAGCGCTTCTTGAGGAAGCACTGGTAGCGGTCATTCCCGGATCCGGTTTCGGTGCTCCGGACAATATCCGCCTTTCCTATGCAACCTCGCTTGAATCTTTGGAAGAGGCTGTTGAACGTATCCGCAGGTTTGTGGCAGATAAGACCCAGTAATAAAAAGGGCATAACTGCTGCAGAGATGTTTCCGCGCTTCAGAAATGGCCAATGCTTTTACGCTTACATCATTAAAAGGAAAATAAAAGGGATCCGCTTATGCGGATTTTTTTATTCATATGCACTCAGGCCATGCGTTGTTTTCAGACCTAATTTCTGCCAGCATTGCCTGTTATTCACCTTACTGGCCCTGAATGTTCATGATATACTCTAAAGGAGGTGTCCAGGATGAAAGAAAATATTATCAAGTGGCTCCAGGAAGGGAGCCTGTCGATACCAGGTGCCCTCTTGGCCCGCTATCATAAACTGAATATAACTGAACAGGAACTCGTCCTGCTATTGCATATATCTTCCTTTATAGAAAAAGGCAGAGACTTTCCTACTCCAAATGAAATTTCGTCCAGAATGACGATTTCTGATACAGCTTGCACAGATATGATCCGGAAACTGATTCAGAAGGGATTTATAGAAATACTCGACGGCTTTTCGGAAGAGGGAATACGCTTTGAAAAGTATTCGCTTGATCCCCTTTGGGAAAGGGTGGTTGACCAGTTTCTCCTCGATGATAAACAAAAGAATCTTAAATCCCATCAGCAGGAAGAAATGGATCTGTATACATGCTTCGAAAAAGAATTCGGCAGGCCGCTTTCGCCTTTTGAATGTGAAACGCTGGCAATGTGGATGGATGATGACCACCATGACCCTGTCATCATTAAAGCGGCATTGCGGGAGGCAGTTATATCCGGAAAGCTGAATTTCCGTTATATCGACCGCATTTTATTTGAGTGGAAGAAGAATGGGATTAAGACAATTGAACAGGCGAAGAGCTTTGGACGCAAATTCCGTCAAAACCAGCCGCAGTCAAGGCAAAAAACGGATGAACGTCCTGTTCAGCAAAAATCAATTCCTTTTTACAACTGGCTTGAGCAATAAAGTTAATGGCGGGAGACTTCTCCCGCCCTTTTTATATGATATTCTGGATTCTCCGGTGCCTGAAGAGGGTTTGGAGGGACAGGATATAGAGAAAAGGTTAAAATAATATAAACATATATAAATACAGAGTGGTGATACAAATGCTGAATAAAACACAAATCAGGCATTGCCTGGATGTTATGGGCGAAATGTTCCCTGATGCCCATTGCGAGCTTAATCATGGAAACCCTTTTGAACTTGTTATCGCGGTTGCCCTTTCTGCTCAATGTACAGATGCGCTGGTCAACAAGGTTACCAAAAACCTGTTTCAAAAATATAAAACGCCAGAGGATTATTTAGCTGTTTCCCTTGAGGAGCTGCAGAACGACATCAGGTCGATTGGCCTGTTCCGGAACAAGGCAAAGAACATCCATAAGCTCTGCAGGCTGCTGATTGACGAGTATGATGGCATTGTCCCGCATGACAGGGATGAACTTACAAAGCTGCCGGGGGTCGGAAGAAAAACGGCAAATGTCGTCGTTTCTGTGGCTTACGATGTGCCTGCAATCGCTGTAGATACCCATGTGGAAAGAGTCAGCAAACGGCTCGGGTTCTGCAGATGGAAGGATTCTGTTCTCGAAGTAGAGAAAACATTGATGAAAAAGGTGCCTGAGGACGAATGGTCAGTTACACATCATCGGATGATTTTTTTCGGCCGATATCACTGTAAGGCACAAAACCCGCAGTGTGAAATCTGCCCGCTTCTTGACCTTTGCAGGGAAGGCCAGAAAAGGATGAAGAGGAAATAATGGAGGAGAGCGAAAAAATCATGCTGAGAGTGCCTCCTGAAGTATCCCATCCCTTTCTGTTGGGAAAGGAGGAAGCATGGGAGCCAGCTTGGGCAGCTGAGTTTCAGGCAGATGCTATCTTCATCTATGAGGTTGCTTTTTATCATGGAATTGAAGCCCTCAAGCCATGGGAGAAGGGTGAAGAGTTCTTTCCGGTCAGGATTGAACAGTGGAAGGAGGTAAAGGCCTCCATTGGCGCTTTGCATGAGAATCGGGAGAGGACGGGACTGAAGGAATTGATGAGGCATGCAATAGGCCTTTTCCTTCAGATGCTGTTCTGGACCAACGGACAGCCGGCCAGGCTGGATATTCCTGATGAGTTTATTAATTTGAGTGTAAAGCCTGCTAATCTAAATGAACGGCTGGAATTTGTTTTGTCCAGGCCGCTCCTTTATCATTCGTTCATCCAATTATGTGAGCTGCAGGCTGAATTAGAAAAGCAGCGCCAAAAGAAAGCCAGCATAGAAAAAGCGTTTAAGCACAAAGCTTAAACGCTTTTTACATTTATGATTACTAATGAAAGATGCGTAGGACTAATTGCTGCCGTCAGACCCGGAGCCGCTGCCTGATCCAGTTCCGCTTCCCGAACCAGAGCCAGAACCAGATCCGGAGCCAGATCCGGAACCTCCAGAACCGGTTCCTGACCCGGATCCTCCAGAGCCGGACCCAGAGCCATTTCCGCCGCCGGAGCCGGTCTGTCCACCGTTCTGGCCGGTTTGCCCGGACTCACCGCCGGAGCCGGATTCATCCTCAGAACCGCTGTCGTCACCTTCTCCGTCATCTTCTTCATTTCCTCCATTGCCATTACCGTTGCCATTGCCAGGATTCTGATTGTCTTCCTCATTTTCCTCATCATTCTGGTTAGCATCGTCATCCTGGCTGCCGTCTTCCCCATCTTCAGGTTCTTCCTGTCCATCATCCTCAGGAGCTCCCGGGATGGTGACAGAAACAGAAGCAGGATCGCTGCGCATATCATCTCTAAACGCCGTTACGCTGAAAGTATATGTGCTTCCAGGGGAAGGAGCTGTGAACCTTAAGCCTTTCTCAGCTGTTACCGCAGGCTGCTGGCCGCTGCCGTCAACCGAAGCATTCACCTCGAATTGCACGCCTTCTTCTGAACCATATTCCCAGCCAACCACGACTTCATTGGCTTCAGGATCAAATACTGCTGATAAGCCTTGCGGCGCATCAAGCTTGTCGTATTTCTTTGAAACCTGTGTAGGCGCTTCTCCTTTAACTGCATATTCAGTAAGGATCTGGTCGCTTGGCGTATAGGCGCTTGCGAGCTTTGAAGTGCCTTTTTCAATCTTTACGACTTCTACGCTTTTCGGCATTTTGAAGTCAGGTGTTTCTTTGCCTTCAGACACATGGGCAATCAGGTTTTTAAATAGATTTTGAGCTATTTTTTGGTCTCTTCCGTTTGAAGGAAGGTAATTCTTCCTGTCTTTATAGCCAGTCCATACGGCCGCTGTATAATTCGTTGTATATCCTGCAAACCAGGCATCTGGAACGGCCCCGTCAGGGACATTGTATTTGGCTATTTCATCACTGCTGTAATTAGTTGTTCCAGTCTTTCCTGCAATTGGCAGGCCTTGTACGTTGGCCTGCTGGCCGGTGCCATAAGAATCCTTTACAACACTCTTGAGCATGTCAGTGATCATAAAGGCAGTATAATCTTTCATTACAGCCTTGGATTCCGGTATCAGGTCAAGCTTAGTTCCATCCCGAAGTTCAACGCTCTTTACAGTATGGGGGGCGTTGTAAATGCCGTTATTCCCAAATGCGCTGTATGCGCCTGCCATTTGCATGGATGTTACTCCATTTTTTAGTCCTCCGATAGCATAGGACTCCTGGATATCTTCCAATGGAATTCCCAGGTTAACAGCAAAATCTTTAGCCTTTTCAAGGCCGACTTCCTGCAGGGCCATGACTGCTGGCACATTGCGGGAACGGGCGAGTGCTTCCCTCATACTCATCGGTCCCATATGGCGGCCGTCCCAGTTATTGAATTTGGTCCCATTGGAATATGCATAAGGCTTATCATCCAATGTATGGTAAGTTCCCCAGCGTTCATATTCAATTGCCGGTCCATAATCTAAAATTGGTTTAATGGTTGATCCAGGCTGGCGTGTATGGCTGGTTGCATAGTTGAAGCCAAATTCCACATCAGAGTTTCGGTTTCCGCCAAGTGCCCGGATTTCCCCTGTCTTTGTATCCAGGAGTGTTATGCCCGCCTGGAATTCTTCATTTGGAAATTCTACAATTTCATTGCCGTTAAGCATTGTTTCCACATATTCCTGTGCATCTTTGTCCAGTGTTGTGTATATTTTGAGTCCATCTGTAAAGACATTAATCGTTGGATATTTATTATCAATTTCCTTAATGGCCTGCCCAATGAAGGAATCATAAGGGATGTCTCCATTGATTTTTCGATTCTCTTCCGCGACCAGGGAGGATGTGACCGGAATCTTCTTGGCCGCTTCCATTTGCTCTTTTGTGATGTATCCATGCTTATTCATCAGCGTCAGTACAATATTCCGCCTTTTTTCAGCCTTGTCCGGGTGGTTGAAAGGATTGTAATTGTTCGGGCTTTGCGGCAGTCCTGCAAGCAGTGCTGCTTCGTGAAGCTCAAGATCCTTCAGCGGCTTGCCGAAGTATGTTTCTGATGCAGTCGCGAACCCGTATGAGTATTGCGACATATTCACTTTGTTCATATAAAGCTCTAAAATTTCATGCTTCGTATATTTACGTTCCAGCTGGATGGCCAGCCATGCTTCCTGAGCTTTACGGGAAAGCTTTTTATCAAACTCAAGGAAATAGTTTTTAGCTACCTGCTGTGTGATGGTGCTCGCGCCTTCTGCACCGAAGCCTTCTGTGATGTTGGCAAGGACTGCACCGCCGAGACGGATCGGATCTATGCCATGATGTTTATAAAAGCGGGAGTCTTCTGTTGCAATAACGGCTTCCTCAACGATCTTTGGTATGTCCTCATACTCGACATAATCCCTGTTTTCGGAACCAATGGTCGCAATCTGCTCCCCGTTCATATCATAAATTTCAGATGCGATAGCGGATTTCAGCTTCTCTTCATCAAGCTTTGGCGTATCTTTGACCATGTATGCAAATGCACCGGCTCCGATGATGATGCCGGCAAGCCCAAGTGCGATCAGCACCAGAAATATCTTTTTGAAGATACCGCCATTTTTCTTTTTGGGAGTTTTTTTCTTTTTGGTGCCGGCAGACTGCTGCTTCCGGCGTTCCTCCCTCGAGTTGTAGTTTTCTGCCATATATATATTCATCCTTTCTTACATCTGCATAAAATCATGTAAGATTATAAAGATAATCTATTACTTTAATATAGTCAATCCTGGGCTGGAAGCCAAGCTGGATCCTATGGCCATTTTCTTCTATTTCCGTTTTCGCAATAGATTTGCGCCCGCCATTCTCCATCCTCTCCCAAAATGGGAAAAGGGAGCCGGCTTCCAAAAGGAAGATTTCTTCGCTCTCTGAGAAACGGAGCAGCACAAAGCAAATCCCCCCCTGGGCAACTACCCGGCGCATATGGGATATCTGGTGGTCATGGAAGTTCTTAAGGGGAAAAGAAGTGCTATTCTTCGTTTCCTTCGCTTCAAAATCAACATATCTTCCTTTATAAAGGCCGTTATAATCTGTTGTTGAGGCTTGCTTGAAATAAGCCTCCTTAATAACTGCAGCACTTCTTTTCGGATAGTCCACATTTACAATCTGGACCGGAGTGGGCTTTTTATGAATTACAGCCAGCCCTCTTTCCAGGTAAAAAGCATTCGTTTCATTTATATCATCCTCTAGTGTCATCCCCCTGTTGGAATATGTCCATTTTTTCTCCTTTTTCACAGGCGCAGCAGCCGTCTTTTGCGGCAAATACTTTCGTCCGTTTGGATAGTGGAAACTCAATTGCATTCACCTGCCCGTTTTTCTTTGCCGGCATGCCGGCAATCGCTCACTACTCATCATACCAAAAGTGCCGGCTGGAATGTTGAATAAAAAGCACCAAAAAGTGAACGATAAAAGCAGTGAGCAAGGAGGTTTGCTTTGAGAAAGACTGCCAATTACACACTTGACAGCTCCGAACGGGTGCTCGCCGAAGAAATCCGTTCGATTGCGGATCATTATAACAAAGATAATATCAGCCGGACTGATGCATATTTTGACTATTATCAGTCCCACCCGGACATACAATGGGCTTTCCTGGCAAGTATGGTTTCCAGAAATGCAGGCTGGAATATGTGCGATCTGGAAGAGGCTTCATTGACCTGCCTCCTTGGACCGGAAATCAGGGAGCGGCTTTTCCTTACATATGAGCGTGCCAATTGGCTCATTTTCTCAGATGCCTTTCCACAGCTGCTTCTCTATGAATATTCGACGAAAAAAAACTCACCAATGTTTCATCTTCTGCCATTCTTTCATGTTTCTTCATTTATGGAAGCAGAATGGAACCGCTACTGGCGTGGGGGAGACAGGCAAAGGCTGATGACAGCCCTCATTATCAATGAACAAAATCTGATCCAGCGCCCTGTGATTGAACATCCGGTATATAAAAAGAGGGTGTTTCATTCACTGTTTTTTTCCATCCAGGACTGGATGCATTTCAGCTCGGTCCTCTTTCCAACCTGCAGCGGCCGGCTTTATGGCGCAAGTGTAAAGAAATTCAGGAAAACAGACGAAAGGATCAAGCTCGGAAAACGGCTTGCAAGGATTTTGTTCTCACCCATTCTTTTTCCGGAGTTCCTGAAGTTCGCAGGAAAAGTGCCCCACACGGGATCTAGGGCGGATTATGAAAAATTCCTCAATGTCGGAACAGGGCGCGCCATGCAAACCTTAAAAGATACTTACCCCATTATCAGCCATCACATACATGAAAGCCATGATTGGTCAAAGGAGAGAAGGACCAACCCGGATTGGTTTGCAGAAGAAGGGAAAATCAAAGAGCCTGTCTTGATGACAGAGTGGTTCCTGCATAAGCAAAGGCAGCTGGAACGGGCAGCAGGAATAAAGAAATTTATCTGTTTTAAAAGTTAGACCCAGCGTTAGTTTTTTGACAATAGGGTGGGGCGGATCAGCTGTAATTGAGAATCATTTAGGTAAATGAGTTGGAAACACTTCATGCACCTGGGCAATTAAATCAGCAAAAATGAATAGAACACGAGGCAGGAACCACTATTTCAGCAAAAACGAAAAATAGCGGTACCAGAACACGAAGCTGGAACCACTATTTCGGCCAAAATGAAAAATAGCGGTTCCAGAAGACGAGGCTGAAACCACTATTTCGGCCAAAATGAAAAATAGCGGTTCCAGAACATGAGGCTGGAACCACTATTTCGGCCAAAATGAAAAATAGCGGTTCCAGAAGACGAGGCAGGAACCACTATTTCGGCCAAAATGAAAAATAGCGGTTCCAGAAGACGAGGCTGAAACCACTATTTCGGCCAAAAAGAAAAATAGCGGTTCCAGAAGACGAGGCTGAAACCGCTATTTCGGCAAAAAAGAAAAAAACGGTTCTGGACACCAGCCGGAAACACTATTCTCATAGACTCTATCTTATTGGATGAAGTTTCCCTGATTCCGGAACCTTGGTTTTATTAGTCCCAATTCAAACACTGTACAGCCAACAGTACAAAAAAAGCAAGGGATCCCCCTTGCTTTCATCAGGTGGAAGGTCTGTCCGGTCCTTCCAGCTTTTTACTGCCATATCCAGCTTTTGTTTCTTCCTGCTTTTTCGGCTGAACCTTATTTTGTTTTTCCTTGTTTGCCATCTTTCAACACCTCCATCATCTAGTGTGTTCAATCCCCATTATTTCATCCATCCAAGATGTCGAAACGGTCTTCCTTTATTGAAAAATTTAACTTTCTTTGACGAATCGCTTCTAGTTTTGTCAAGGGGGAAGGGAAGTATAGAGAGAAGGCGAATACAGTGAATAGCAATAAGCCGCACAGTCGGGCAGGTATATGCAAAAGGGAGGTTATATGATGAAACACACTTCACAGAAAGAAGAATTGCTCCATATGCTGAATGAGATATATGACCAGCTGGAAGAATTGGATGCAGCACTTGAGACAAGCCTTTCAAAATTCAGGGGACAAATGGCAGAAGAACATCAGCAAAAGATGATATATTGTGAATCAAGGCTGTCCAAAGCTGAAAAAGGGTTTCAGGAGATCGGGAAAAAGGACGGCAGGGACCGAAAGATGACAGGCGGTAATGACAGCATTAAGCTTGAATTGGGCTATTAGGTTGTCTAAAATAAAGAATAATCCTTTAGTAGCTGGATAACCACGCTACTTTTATTTTTTTGGACAAATATCCAACTGGAGATGAAATATATGAAAGAGGCAAAACAATTAGACCGGCTGACTAGAGAGCTGCTGGAATGTACGGAGGAAGCGGCAGTTCATTACCGGCAGGCGCGGGAGAGGGGAACAAAGCCTGATTTCTATGCGGAAGTGAAGCCTTTTGCCGATCGCAGCAAACACCTGCTGGATGAATGGTCCTCTCAGGCTGCCGGCTGGATTGCGGAAAACAGGCCCAAGAACCTGCATGAAAATCAGATTAGTTCGGCAGCAGAGCATATAGAGCTGATTACGGTCCAATGCTTTTTCCCGGAAACAAGCCGGACGCGTTTTATTAATTACTATAACTCCACCAAATATGTCCTCAATGTGCTCCTTGGCCATTTGGACGAAAAAAAATAAAGCCTGCAGGACAATTGTCCGCAGGCTAAGTTTAATTGGATAAAAGCTTTGCGGCCCGTATCCCGCTTTACAATCCGGGGATCAATTCTGCAGGTTTGCTGCTGCGGTGAAGGAACAGTCAGCTTCAGCTCCCTGTGCTTCAAGCTCACGAATAAGGTTGCGGTATTCATTAATGGTGATCTCATTATGGATATAGGCTTTTTTGGCGAAATCCAATAATTCATTGACGTTCTCGGGGCTATAATCTTTCAGCTGCAAAAATTTGACTCTCAGTTCGTGAATGTTCATTAATGTTCCTCCTCCGCCTTTTTCAATATCGTATCATGAAACAAAAAAGTTTCTCCGTTTTTAAAAAATTGAAACTTCCGACAAAATTCATCATAAGCAGACAATACCGGATAATCTTGCCTGCAATGCACAAAATGGGCAGAAGCTTCATATTTTAAAGTAGTGACCAGTATTAGGAGGATGTCTGCCCATGTTTCAAAAAAAGAGAAGATTTCCGGCACGAGTGCTGCAGCAAGGGGGCAGCGGCATAAACGGCCGGCACCGGTACTATTCTGCATTCCCGACTATGCAAGGAAGCCCCCAGGCCCAATATCAGCCCCAGTACCAGCCTTTTGCCGGCAATCAATCAGCATACTTCAATCCTTTTCAGCAGGCACATAATCCGCCGCCCTATTTCCAGGGATATCAGCAGCATATGCAGCCCCCGATTCAGCCTCAAGTCCAGCAGCCTATAAGCCAGGGGCTTTTTCAAAATCCGCTGCAGCAGGAGGAAGCATACCAGCAGCCCCAAAGCCAGCAGCCGAACAATCCGTATCCTTTCATGAATCCTTACCCGAAGCAGTCTTTTATGGCAAAACAGCCTTCAGGGGTCCAGTCGATCATGAATTCCTTTAAAGGCCAGGATGGATCCCTTGATTTCAATAAAATGATGAATACAGCCGGGCAGATGATGAGCGCGGTTAATCAGGTTTCATCAATGGTCAAAGGGCTGGGAGGCATATTTAAGGTATAAGAACAGCTGAT
Organism: Bacillus infantis; assembly: GCF_050107595.1. GTDB lineage: Bacteria > Bacillota > Bacilli > Bacillales > Cytobacillaceae > Bacillus_AB > Bacillus_AB infantis_C. The sequence goes on along the minus strand of NZ_JBNILH010000012.1, from coordinate 105,384 downwards.
GCAGGCTGTTCTTTTTTATGTGGTCTTCATTAATGCGGGGGGGCGGAAATTTCGGAATTCATGGAATATTATTGACAAAATTGTGAAGGGATTGGAAAATGTAAACATTGACTGTAGGTCATATAAAAAGGGGTGGTCAATATGCTTAGGCAATTACAGCAGCTTATCATCGTGGTACTGCTTATTCTTCTCATTGCCTCACTGCCATTGATGGTAACCGCCGATCCGGAAACACAATCGCTGAGCTTCAGTCCGGGCGCGCTGCCGCAGGTATACGGCGAATTTTTCACACAAATAGCTGATGGGGATTTGGGTACTTATCAGCAGGGGACCAGGACACGGTCCATCGGGGAGGATATCGGAAGGTTCTTTATTACAAGCCTGAAGATCATGGAAGCAGGGATCCTGGCAGCGGTCTTGCTCAGCCTTGTGTTCGGTGTCTTTATCAGCAGGTTCCGGGCAGCCAGGGGTTTCAATTATATCCTTAACATTTTGGCATCTATACCGGATTTCATCATTATAGTTGCTAGCATGATCCTTGCCGTAAAATTTTATAAAATGACGGGGATCAGGATTATATCCCTAAGGCCGGATTCCGGTGCGCTGAACACGTGGTTTCCGACAGTGCTTGTGGCGATAGCCCCAACATTGTATCTGTTTAAGCTGGTGGCAGTGAAATACTATCAGCTGAGCGGCGAAGATTATATCAGGACCGCGGTGGCTAAAGGGATGCGGCTGGATTATATCAATCTTCAGCATGTTTTTAAAAACATCGAGCCTTTTATCCTTGCTGAAATGACAAAGGTAATTTCGCTTGGGATCGGCAATTTATTTATCGTTGAGTACATAATGAACGTTTCAGGAATCACGAAATTCATTTTCCAGGCTAATGGATTCCAGCCTATTGCAATCGGCTTGTTTGCAATGCTTTTGATGTCATTGATTGTTTATCTTTCTATCAGAATATTATTTTACTTATTTAAGCGGGTGCTGATCCATGAATAAGCTGCTCAGAGTGAATTACTCATTGTATATTGGCATATTTCTAGTCAGTGTTTTGCTTTTCTTTGCAGTTTTCGGGCCGTATCTGGCGCCCCACCAATTGTCTGAAGCGCTGGAGACGCAGTATAAGGATGGTAAGGTGCTTGCACCGCCGATCCAGCCGTTTGAATCTGATGAATATCCATTGGGGACTGACCGGTGGGGCTATGACATTGCATCTATGATTCTCAATGGTCTGAAATATACGGTCTTCATCGCGATTGCCGTAACTTTTATCAAGATGGTGCTGGGTACAATTATCGGCCTGTATGTGGGGACCTGGAAGCGGACACCGGGATGGATGCTGGCGTTTGAAAATGCCTGGAGCTTTGTCCCGCTGTTTCTGATCGTTTATTTTTTCTTCAGGGGAATCAATACACTAACATTCATTCCGACATGGAAGCTTATCGCGCTGTTCATCCTGATCACTTCCCTTGTCAGCATTCCAAGCATTGTCTCATCTGTCCGGCAGAAAACGGCAGAGCTGAACAAATCTGTATACATAGAAGCAGCCAGGGCATTGGGGGCAGGGAGGCACAGGCTCATCTGGAAACATATTTTCCCTCAGCTCAAGGAAACATTTCTTGTCATGTTCATTCTTGAGATTGTCTATGTGATTACCATTATGGGGCAGCTTGGCCTGCTGGAGATATTTGTCGGAGGTACAAGAGTCACTTATGATCCGCTCCTGTTCCATTCCATAACGAAAGAGCTGGCAGGGCTGGTCGGCCAGGCAAGGGGGAATATTTATGGGAACCTTCATATTTTAATGGTGCCTCTTGCAGTCTTATTGATCACGACCATATCATTCAGCCTGCTGGCCAATGGCATGAAAAACCGCTTCCAGTCCAATTATCAAAGAACACCTTGGATCAAAACCGGACAGGAGCCAAAGCTGAAGCCGGTAAGGAAAAATTATGATTCCGAAAAAAGAAGGAAGTTCCTGTCGCCTGAGCCGCTGGCGCTTATAATCCTTTTGATTCTCTTTATCAGTGCCGGCACCTATGTGTATGCCACAAAGGATCAGAATATAGGAGTGAAAAACTTCAGCCAGGCTGAATATGACCTTAGCCTTAAGATGAACAAGCAAGGAGAATTCTCATCGACGGCCAATATTGAAGTGAGGAACGAGTCAGAGGATGCATGGGATAAACTGGTGTTCTATTTTATCCCGAATGTATTCAAGGAAGGCCATTCATTCCAAAGCGTGGAAGGCTACGCCTCCGTTACTCTGGATTACATCAAGGTGGACGGGAAGGAAGCCAACTATGAACTGCAGGATGATACCTTAACCGTCTTCCTTTCAGAAAAAATGGATGAAGGCGATAAAGGCAAAGTTGAGATAAACTATGAATTCACCCTTCCTGAAAAAGGAAATCGTTTCTCAAAGGTGGATAAAAATTATTACCTTGCCCAATGGTACCCGATGCTGGCAACCTTCCGTGAACATAAATGGAATAAGGAAGAATATTCCGAAGGGCTGGAAACCTATCATACCGATTTTTCGGATTATAAGGTTACCTATGATATACCAAAAGGCTATACGATTGCCTCAACAGCAGATGAAGACCCGCCAGCTTCTGAAACCAGGGGAACTTTGAAGGCTAAAAAGGTCAGGGATTTTTTCATCAGTATTCTTAAGGATACAAGCGTATATGAAGCCGAAACGGAAAATGGGGTAAAGGTGAGGCTTTTTACAAAAGAAGATCATAATAAAGACCCTGAACAGTCGCTCGAGCTTGCGAAAAAGGCTCTGACATTCTACCAGGATAATATCGGGGAATACCCTCATGAGACGCTTGATGTCGTCCTGGATGAAGGCCAGTTCATGGAATATCCGGGCATCGTCACGATCAATCCGTATATTGAAGATTCGTATTTCTACCAGGTTTCCATCGTCCATGAGATAGCCCATCAGTATTTCTACGGAACCGTTTCTAATGATCCTTATTATGAAGCCTGGGTGGACGAGGGGATTACAGAGTTTGCAACCAGCATGTATTTCTATGCAGGAGAAGGCGAGGGGGAAATGAGGGCATTTTCTCTTCCCTTTAACCGGATGAAAGGCATAGAAGAAGAAAACGTTAAAAGGCAGCATTCAAATGTGCCTTTAGATGAAGTGGCTCATAACGGGTATGTGTACGGCCAGCCGGCAGTAAAGCTGCTCGAATTGGTCAATAACCGCTTTATGGTTAAAGGCAGTGACCCGCGTGATGTGGGAATGGACTTCCTCTCAGCGTATTATGAAAAGTATAAATATAAAGAAGTGGATTCCGAAATGTTTGCCGATTTTGCTGCAGATTACTTCTTTGTGCCGCGAGGCTATTTTACAGATTGGCTGGAGCTCGAATAGCACTCTTCAGCTGAAGAACTATATGCAAAAAGCTCCCTTGCTGCAGCCGCAAGGGAGCTTTTCACTCTCTAAAGAGGAAACTTGGCTGCCTCTGGCAGGGAATCTGCTCAATAGGCATTAATTGTTTTCATCAATGATGATTTTCTTGCCTGATTGCTTAGCTATCCGGATGATCAAGAGACCGTCCTGGTATGACGCCCTTACCTTTTTTTCATTGATAGGCTGCGGGAGCGGGATGGTTCTTGATGATTGCTTCACCGTCTGCTTCCGGCTGAAGGTCCTGTGTTTATCATCTTCCTGCAGGACGGTTTCCGCATGGCTGACTGAAATGGTAATATAATTATCCAGCACATCAATATGGATCTGCTCTCTTTTTATTCCCGGCAGCTCTGCTGTAATATGATGCTCTTTATCGGTTTCAGATACCCTGACAGAAAAGGTACTCTGAGGAAAGGGGGTCTTAAAGAAATCATCAATGCTCTGCAAGAACCCTTTGACGGGTTTTTCCTGAAAGAATGTGTTCATCGATTTCATGATATCGCTGAATGGCTCATTTTTCTCTTTCTTTTTTGGGCCATCAGGCAGCTGTGAAGACATTCATGCATCTCCTCCCAAACAGAATCTTGGGATATAGTATGCAATTAGCGCCCGATTGGTCCCTTTCAGGGAGACTCAGCGTTTTACTTACAGGTTAAGAAAGGATATAACTTTTTACGAATTCGATTACTGTCTGGCAGCTGCGCCTGCCCCCTCTAGGTCACAAGCCAATCCTCCCAAAAAGGCAAAGACAGCCTTTCCGGGAGAATCGTCATGAGGCCCCCAGGATGCGGGTCATGCAGAGGTTGCCACAGGACGTGGCGTTCTTAGTCTGCGTTCCTTAAAGGTGAGCAAGGCGCTTCCGCTTTTCTTATAGATACCTTATTTTCCGCGCGAAAATATTTTTGATCCCCTGGGAAAGGAGATTGAAGGTGAATATAGAAAAAGTCATAAACAAAGCTGCAAAGAATGGAATCCAGATCGGGCCCCGGATGTCGATGAACGCATCCTGCAGAAGCATCGGCCAGGAGATGGAAGTGTTGACAAATTCCCATAGCCCTGTTGGCATCTGGACAAACTGCTGAGAAATGAAGATGCCGACAAAGCCAAGCTGTCCCAGGAGGAACATGACTTTTCCCAGATCTGAAATCATATAGACCAAAATTTTTCCGTATAAAAAAGGCATGTAATATCGTTTGAACATGGCAAAGGGAGTGGTTCCTGCTGCTATTCCCCCTGTAATGAACTCTTTAGATGATACTTCATCAAACTCCAATTTGATCATGTCGGCAGCCCTGGCTGCTTCAGAAAGGGCAACCACAAGGATCAGCCAGAATGGCCGGTCTTCAGCAAACAATAAAGGCGGCAGATTAACGACTAGTATGACAATGATAATGGTCGGGATATAGGATAAGAAGCCATTCAGCCATTTCAGCACAGAATCGGCAGCAAGCACTTTTTTATGCGCCAGGAACGCAAAGGGAATCGCCAATGCATATCTGAGCGCTGTAATGACAACGACAAGGAAAAGCGTTTCCTTAGCGCCAAGCACAATGATGCTTAAGAGATCCCTGCCTGCTTTATCCGTTCCGAGGGGGAAGTCTTCATTTGGCCCATATGGCGGGATGACAGGCTTTCGGTTTTCATCCATTATGTAAGTGATCGTCGACAGATCACGGTCGATAAAAGGGAGGAAAGGGCCAATAAAAGCAATAAAAGCCAAAATCCCAAGACAAAGCAGGCTTATAAGAAATACACTATACTTTTTCCATTGAAATTTTTTGATCATATCAGTTCACTTCCCCCTGACCTTTTTGGCATAAAAAGATATTTAGCTGATTGAGAGGCCAGTATGGTTAAAAACATCAGCACCAGAAATGGAAGCATCAGTGCAAAAGAAGAAACATCATTATAATTCAGGATGCTTTTAAGCAGATTGTTTCCCGCTCCCTCGTAGCCGGATAACTTCTCCACAATCGGCAGGCTTGACAGGATGTACAGCATAATGAACTGTGCCTGATTGAGAAGTGTCCCGGCACAGTTAAAAAGGATATGCAGATAAATTCTTTTCTTTCCCAGCCCTTTTGAGTAGGCTGTCCGGATATAATCCTCCCCGCTTTCCTTGTCCATTGCAGCAGCGGTAAAATTGACCATATGAATGAAAGGAAAAAGTGTCAGTGAGATCATTGGGAGGAGAAAACTGTACCAATGCTCGTGGCCGTAAAGTGTAATCTGCGGAAATCCCAATTGAATCAGCTTGATCAATATATACTGCAAGCTCATATACAGAAAAAAATCCGGAACAGATGAAAACAGCCAGGACAGCGCTTCCTGAATTTTGCCCCGCATACGGAGGCGCAGAGAAAACTTTGCAATTCCGGTCAGTATGCCGGCTGCCATGCTGATAAAGAAAGCAGGAAGGATGATTCCCAGGCTTCTTTTCATATATAGGATGGTTTCTTCTGATACTTTCCTACCGGTCCGGCTCTCGCCGAATCCGTTTTCTTTCTGGATAAATTGAAAGAAGGATTTAATTTTATTTTTGTATGCCTCTGCACTGAAAGGATAATCCATTTCAATGTGAAATGCGGAAGGCTGATGGATGACCGGTTCTCTTGGCAGCAGCAGAATCAAGAGAAAGCTTGCCAGCACAAGGAGAAATATGAACAGCTTTTTAAGTAATAGCATAAAACGATTGACCCCCATTCTTCTATATATCTGTTAAAATAGGTTTTCCGCGGCTGAAGAGCGCTTTTCTAAAAAAATATATCTGAATTGTCGCAAATTTTATACTATCAGTCAATTTGTTTTTGGAAAAATCTGATAATCTCAAAAGCGTTTGTTCGAATCGTGTTCCAAAATAATCCAACAATAAAACGAAAGAAAATCCTTTTTGAACGAACGTTTATTCGGTAGAATGAGTGTATGAGGTGAACGGAAAATGAAGCTCAGGAAAAATCTCCAGGAGATATTGAATGATTTAAAGATGACTGAAGAATTCAAGGACAATATTGTCCATTGGCATACTATTGAAGAAAAAGAGGCAAAAACAGAGGAACTGCCGGAGGATATACATCCGTCCTTGAGAAATGCATTGGAAAGGCGGGGCATCAGCCGCCTTTATACACACCAGAGGTCTGCCTATGCGGCTGCTTCTGAGGGAAAAAGCCTTGTGGCTGTCACACCCACTGCATCTGGCAAAACACTATGCTATAACCTTCCCGTCCTGCAGACGGCCGTTAGCGACCCGAAAGCAAGGGCATTGTATATTTTCCCTACCAAAGCACTGGCCCAGGACCAAAAGAGTGAAATAAATGAACTGATCCAGGAAGCGGAGCTCCCTGTCAACAGCTATACGTATGATGGCGATACTCCTGCAAATATAAGGGAAAAAGTGAGGAAAGCGGGCCATGTTGTCATAACAAACCCTGATATGCTGCATTCGGCGATTCTGCCCCATCATACCAAATGGGTTTCTTTTTTTGAAAACCTCAAGTACGTTGTTATTGATGAGGTTCATATATACAGAGGCGTGTTCGGCAGCCATGTGGCAAACGTGATCCGCAGGCTCAGGCGCATCTGCCGTTTCTATGGGAGCGACCCGCTCTTCATCTGCACATCGGCTACCATTGCCAATCCGCTTGAGCTTGCTGAAAACCTGACAGAAAAGAAAATGGCGCTGATAGACAATAACGGGGCGCCAAGCGGAAGGAAGCACTTCTTGTTCTATAACCCGCCAATCGTCAATAAACCGATGAATATACGGCGCAGCGCTACGCTTGAAGCAAGGAAGCTGGCAGGAAGGCTCCTGAAAAACCGCATACAGACCATTGTATTTGCCAGGAGCCGGGTCAGAGTCGAAATCCTGCTCACCTACCTCCAGGAGCTGGTCAAGCACCAGCTGGGTCCGAAAGCCATCAGAGGCTACCGGGGAGGCTATCTGCCGACAGAGAGAAGGGCGATTGAAAAGGGACTGCGTGCGGGTGAAATCTACGGGGTCGTCAGTACAAATGCATTGGAGCTTGGCGTGGATATCGGCCAGCTTCAGGTCTGCATCATGACGGGTTATCCGGGATCTATCGCAAGCTCGTGGCAGCAGGCGGGACGGGCAGGGCGGAGGCATGGCGAGTCTCTCGTCATCCTTGTTGCAAGCTCCAGCCCCCTGGACCAGTACGTCATTCAGAATCCGGACTACTTTTTCAATAAAAGCCCGGAAACGGCCAGGATCAATCCTGACAACCTTATCATTTTAATCGACCATATGAAGTGTGCCGCCTATGAGCTGCCTTTTAAATATGGGGAGAAATTCGGCACTGCAGATACGGAGGAACTTCTTGAATATCTGACAGAGGAAAGGGTGCTTTATCAAAACGGCGATAAATGGCACTGGATGAACGATTCTTTCCCTGCCCACAATATCAGCCTCCGGTCAGCTTCACAGGAAAATGTTATCATCATTGACCAGTCCGACATTGCAAACGTGAAGGTCATAGGGGAAATGGACCGTTTCTCTGCGATGACGCTCCTGCATGATGAAGCCATCTACCTCCATCAGGGCACCCAGTTCCAGGTTGAGTATCTGGATTGGGATGAAAAGAAAGCATATGTGAGGGAGGTTGATGTGGATTATTTCACAGATGCCAATCTGGCCGTCGAGCTCAAAGTGCTTGAAGAAGATAAAAACAGGTCACGCGGTGAAATGGAAATCGGCTATGGCGATGTGAGCGTGCTGGCCATGGCAACGATTTTCAAGAAAATCAAGTTTGAGACACATGAAAACATCGGATCCGGGCCGATCCACCTGCCTCAGGAAGAGCTGCATACAAGCTCGGCATGGATATCCATCGGCAAGGAGCAGATCCAATTTGATGAGGACCGTATTGAAGAAGGTCTGATCGGGACCGCCCATGCCCTCAAGCACATAGCCCCATTGTTTGTCATGTGCGACCCGCAGGATATTTTCGTCGTACCGCAAGTAAAGGCAGCGCATAATGAGAAGCCGACCATCTTCTTTTATGACCGCTATCCGGGAGGCATAGGGCTGAGCGAAAAGCTCTATGATGGCATTGAAACGGTCATACAAAAGGCTGAAGGCATGGTAGCAGGCTGCTCCTGCGAGAACGGCTGCCCATCGTGCATTGGGACTGACTCAGCTATGAATACGGCAAAAAGCGATGTTTTGAAGCTTTTGGCTTTATTCAGAAAAACGGCTATGAAGGGGGAGCGGTATGAGCCTCAAAAATAAGCTGAATCGATTAAAGCCTCATCTCTCAAAAGAACAGGGGAGTGAACCGGCTAAGCCTGTAGAGGCAGCAGAAGCCGCCGAGGATTTTATGATACATCACCTGTGGAAGGAAAACGGAGTTGTCCCATTCCATTTTGAGGATACCTTCTGCCTTGTCAGGGAAAAGGAATATCCGCTTGACTGGAAGCATGGGAATTACCGGTTCTCTGATTTTGCAGCAGCTGTGGAAGCATGGAACAGCAGGGATGTGTCCCATCCGCTTTCCTCTGCCGGGCATCAGCCTGAGGAGCTGTTCTTTTTTGATACAGAAACAACGGGTCTTGGCGGCGGCACCGGCAACACGATTTTCCTCCTGGGCCATGCCAGTGTTACGCGTGATGGTGTGAAGCTCAAGCAGCATATCCTTCCCCATCCCGGTGCAGAGGTGCCGCTTTATAAGAGCTTCCTGGACAGCGTGGATTATACAACCATGGTCACCTATAATGGCAAAGCTTTTGACTGGCCGCAGGTGAAGACAAGGCATACCCTTATCAGGGAACAGGTGCCCAAGCTTCCGCCTTTCGGGCATTTTGATCTTTACCACGCATCCCGAAGGATCTGGAAGCACAGGCTCGAAAGGCTGAAGCTTTCCATCGTCGAGAAGGAGGTGCTTGGTGTTGAGCGGAAAGATGATATACCAGGCTTCCTTGCACCCATGATTTATTTTGATTTTGTCCAGACAAAGAACCCCGAAGGCATGCTCGGGATCATGAAGCATAATGAAATCGATATTCTGTCGCTTATAACGCTGTACACACATCTATCCTATCAGCTCCTTGGGCTGGACGGCAGACAGACAGCTGCGGAAACCTATGAAGTAGGGCGGTGGTTTTCTTCTCTTGGCAACACTTCTTCGGCGAAAGCAGCCTTTGTCCAGGCAGCACAGACAGACAATGAAGAGTCGTTAAAGGCCAGGAATGCACTTGCGTTTGAGCACAAGAAAATGAAGGACTGGGAACAAGCGGCCGCTCTTTGGCAGGAATGCGCCGATTCGGATGGCAATCCGAAAATTACGGCAGAATCATCCATTGAACTGGCAAAATATTTTGAGCATCGCAGCAAAGATCTTGGGCGGGCAGTCCATTATGCTGAAAAAGCGAGAATGGCGCTGGCAGCCGTTCCTGCATCAGGTACCTCTGATAGGCTTAAGCCGGAAACAGATAAGCGGATCCGGAGGCTTTATGCAAAGCTGGAAAAAGAACAGTCCCGGAATCGTGACCGTTTCAGCATGTGAAAAAAGCGCAGCTTCAGGAAAGTATCATCCTGGCTGCGCTTTTTGCATCAAGGCAAGCAGGTCTGCCCGCTGTAACAAAACTTTAATATTTCTATGCGCAAAAACCATTATTTATTAGTTGTCTGTACCTCATTGAAGCTGTAAAATTGAATGTTGTATGCTACATACAGTGAATAAAAAGAGTGAGGCTGGTTTGGATGTATAAAGCAATATTGTTCCTGTTTTTTGTTGTCATCTGTCTGACAGTCATTATTTTTTCCAGCATGAAGGACAGCTTTTATGTTATGCTGTAGCGAAAATACCGCGGCAACTGCATAAAATTAGGTGTTTTCATTAGTACAAGATTCCCCCTTTCATCATAACTTGTTAGTGTAAATATAACAGAATGAAAGGAGATCTTAATTATGCATTGCGGACCAAGACCGAATATTTGCCCGGCAGTTGTCCATCCGACAAAATGCTGTGTAAATCATACTTTCCAGAATAATGTGGTGCCCCATATCCATCCTACACACACTACGACAGTCAACCACATTAATTATCAGCATCAGCATTATTTCCCACAAACACAATCAGTTGTTAATGAAGTGACAAACCAGCAGTTTGTCGCAGGCCCTGGACCGGCCCCGGGATTTGGGGGACCAGGCTTTGGAGGCCCTGGAGCAGGCGGCTTCGGCGGACCTGGGTTCGGAGGCCCAGGCTTTGGCGGCCCAGGCTTCGGAAGATAATAATCTGCCCTATTAATGTGCAGAATACCAAGGCAGGGGCCTGTTTACAGGTCCCTGCTCACTTTTTTCCATGAACCTCATATTATTTTTTACATAGAAAGGAGCAGCCCAAATGAAAACAGCGGTTGTCTCAGGCTATAAACCCCACGAGTTGGGAATTTTCAAACGAAATGATCCTGCAGCAGCTTTCATAAGGGCTGCAATCAGGAAAAGCCTGCTCAGTATGCTTGACGAAGGGCTTGAATGGGTGATTATCAGCGGGCAGCCGGGCGCAGAGTTATGGGCTGCTGAGGAGGTCTTTCAGCTTCAGCTCGATGAATTTCCTGATCTAAAGCTGGCCGTCATCACCCCATTCCTTGACCAGGAGCAGAATTGGAGCGATTCCAATAAAGAGTGGTATGAATCAGTCATTTCCCAGGCCGATTTTGTGGATTCAGTAACAAGGAAGCCTTACGAAAAGCCTTGGCAGTTCAGGCTGAAGAATCAATTCCTTATCGAAAAAAGCGATGTGCTTCTCCTTGTATATGATACAGAAAAGGAAGGTACGCCAAAGTTCATATATGAAACAGCCAAAAGCTATCAGGAAAAGAATCCATACGATATCAGGATGATTTCTTTTTATGACCTTCAGCTGATTGTTGAAGAAGAGCAGCTGAAGAACCAGGATTTTTAATTTAGTTCCAAAGATAAATTGACAAAAGTACATATTTTTGAAAAAATATATTAAGATTATTCAGCGATAGACTGAGGTGAATGTGATGCTATCCGATAAAGTTAAGTTAACAGCAAAAGACATTTTGGAAAAAGAATTCAAGGCAGGGATGCGGGGATACAAGCCTGAAGACGTCGATAAGTTCCTGGATCTGATCATCAAGGATTATGAAACCTTCCACCAGGAAATCGAAGATCTCCAGCAGGAAAACCTGCGCCTTAAGAAACAGCTTGATGAAGCCTCAAGAAGGCCTGCAAGCACCCAGACTGCCGGAACAACGAACTTTGATATATTAAAGCGCCTTTCCAATCTGGAAAAGCACGTTTTTGGCAGCAAACTTTATGAATAACAGCTTTTAACTGATTTTCCTTTTTAAAACCATTGCTATTGGAAGCCAGATTGAATATAATATCATTTGTAGTCATTAATAACGTTCGGGTAATCGCTGCGGCAGCTTGCTGCTGCAGAGGAAAGTCCATGCTCGCACGGACTGAGATGTCCGTAGTGTTCGTGCCTGGCGAAGTCATAAGCCAGGGCAGCCGGGCGATTGCGCGGCTGACGGCAGGGAAAATGCCTAAGTCCTTCGGGATATGGCATGAATACCTTGAAAGTGCCACAGTGACGGAGCCTTTCCAGAAATGGGAAGGGTGGAACGAGGTAAACCCCGCGAGCGAGAAACCCAAATAATGGTAGGGGCACTTTCTCTGAGGAAATGAACAAGGAGAAGGACAGATTTTATATCTGTAGATAGATGATTGCCGCCTTAGTACGAGACGCAGGTCGATTGCAGTACAAAGGAACAAAACATGGCTTACAGAACGTTATTAGTGAGATGATTTTTGAAATGGTAAAGCTCTCCTTTTGCAGGAGGGCTTTTTTAATACATAATACATTGGCCAAACTCATACAGAGGAACACTTGCACGAGGAAACTTCTTCAGGCTATGATGGAAGAAGCGGACCGCAGGCCGGCAATAATGAAGGGAAGACCTACTGGAAAGGATGTCTTACATGGGAAAGTATCAGATAATCGCTACAGCGGCAATGGGGCTTGAAGCGCTCGTTGCGAAGGAAGTGCGGGCACTTGGCTATGAATGCCAGGTGGAGAACGGAAGAGTTGAATACACAGGGGATGAGACAGCTATAGCGAGAAGCAACTTATGGCTGAGAACGGCAGACCGGATCAAAATCAAAATCGGCGAATTTAAAGCCTATACTTTCGATGAGCTGTTTGAAAAAACAAAAAGCCTTCCATGGGATCAGTATATTGCAGAAGATGCTGAGTTCCCGGTAATCGGCAAGTCTGTCAAATCAAAGCTGTTCAGCGTTTCTGACTGCCAGGCTATCGTCAAAAAGGCGATTGTCGAAAAGCTGCGGACAAAATATAAGAAAACAGGCTGGTTTGATGAAACAGGCCCATTATGCCGCATTGAGATATCTATGCTGAAGGATACAGCAACCCTGACTCTGGATGCCAGCGGAAGCGGCCTTCATAAACGGGGATACCGGGCAGGCCAGGGAGAAGCGCCGCTGAAGGAAACACTGGCTGCTGCGCTCGTCCAGCTGACGAACTGGACCCCGGACAAGCCATTCGTGGATCCTTTCTGCGGATCCGGGACCATTCCAATTGAGGCGGCATTGATCGGGCAGAATATCGCCCCAGGCTTTAACCGGGAATTTACCTCTGAAAAGTGGGGCTGGATACCGGAAAAAGTGTGGGATGATGCGAGAGATGAGGCAGAAGATCTGGCTGACTATGATCAGGTACTAGATATAACCGGATCGGATATAGACCACAGAATGGTGAAGATCGCCCAGGAGAATGCTTTTGAAGCCGGGCTTGGGGACATGATTCAATTCAAGCAGATGCAGGTACGGGATTTTACCACGACTAAGGAATATGGCGTGATTGTCGGCAACCCTCCATATGGAGAAAGGCTTGGGGAAAAGGGTGCGGTACAGAAAATGTACCGTGAAATGGGAGAGGCCCTCTCAGGACTTGATACTTGGTCCATTTACATGCTTACATCTGATGAGGACTTTGAACAGCATTTCGGGCGCCAGGCAACGAAGAAAAGGAAGCTGTTCAACGGATTCATCCGAACAGACCTCTATCAATACTGGGGCAAGCGCCCGCCAAGAGAAAACAGGCAGTAAGAGGAATAAAAGGTTCTCTTATTGAATAAACTAGCAATACTCGATCCTTTTTGGATTAGATAAGTTAGTTTTATTTACAGGAGGAGAGCCAATGGATTACAGGACTCTTGATTTCTATAGAATTTCTCAGGCGCTTGACTACTCGATGGAAATGCTGGTAAAAGAAACGCCTGCAGAACAGGTGCTGGATGAACTGAAAAGCGCTCAGCACGAGCTCAGGCAGGCCCTGTCCTTTTCCCATTCCGGCAGGCAGCAGTAAATCCTGCCTGATGTCCGGCAATAACCAGGCCCAAGGCTGGCCTCCTTGAAGGGAGCGCCAGTTTTTTGCCGTTCAAGATTATTAGTTGTGCTGAATTCCTGATCCATGCACAGAGCTTCTAGCGGCCCCTTGTGCTTGACTAGTTGGAAAAATAGTATAAAATGATTCTTGGCCTCCCAGTTTAGAGGCCTTGATGCTGCAGAGTGCAGCTTGATGCAAGAATGAAAGGCCGTGCTTCCATGGCCGTAAATAATATTGAAAATTACCGCCTCAGCCAGGCGGTTATACTTTTTTATGCTGAAAAATCGCAGCACTTATGCATGTGCAGGAGTTTTTCGCTATAGGCGGACAAGGCCGCAGGCCAATGTCCGGTCCCCCGTCATATTGCCAAAGTTATAGGAAGCCCCTGGGACGCTTCTGGATATAGGAGGATTACATGCAAAACCAATTGCCCTTTGCAGTAGCAAAAACAGAATCATTTTTTGAGAAGCTTGGCGACTGGATCGGGGATGTTTTCTATGATCTGCTCCCTGAAGCCGGTTTTGAATTAAGAGACGAACAGATTTATATGGCTTTCCAGCTGGAAAATGCCTTCAAGGAGAAGAGGACGATCTTCGCTGAAGCTGGTGTAGGGACAGGAAAAACGCTGGTCTATCTCCTGTATTCCATCTGCTATGCAAGATATACGAATAAGCCGGCTATCATTGCCTGTGCCGATGAAACCCTCATTGAGCAGCTTGTTAAAAAGGAAGGGGACATTGCCAAGCTTGAAAAGGCGCTTGGACTGAATATTGATGTGCGCCTGGCAAAATCAAGGGATCAATATCTCTGCTTGAACAAGCTGGACAAGGCCGTAGCGGAACAGGATTACGAGGCTTATGGAAACATTTATGACCAGCTTCCGTCCTTTACCCACAGCGGTGGATCATTGCAGAATTTCGAAAGATACGGAGACAGGAAGGACTATCCTGAGCTGACAGACAGCGAATGGACCGGTGTATCATGGGATTCTCTTCAGGATTGCTTTACATGCGAGAAAAGGCACCGGTGCGGCCAGACACTGCACAGAGATTATTACCGGAACAGCCAGGACCTGATCATATGCTCACATGATTTCTATATGGAGCATATCTGGACAAAAGAATCCCGTAAAAGAGAAGGACAGCTGCCGCTGCTGCCAGAATCCTGCACAGTCGTATTCGATGAAGGACACCTGCTTGAATATGCCAGTCAGAAAGCCTTGACATACAGGCTGACCGAGCAGATTCTGGAATCGCTCCTTACCCGCCTGATGGCTAATGACGTAAGGGAAAAAACGCTGAATCTGATTGAAGACACCATCGTCCAGAATGAGACATTCTTCCATGTGCTTTCTGCTGCTGCCGAAAGCCGGACGGATTCTGAGAAGCAGCAGATTGCCAAAGGGCCTGCTGTTTTGAAAGAAGGAAAGCTCCTGCTTGAAATGATCGGCTCACTGGAAGAGGAGCTTGTCTTTGAAAGTGAAATGTATGTTATTAATGAATATGACCTGAAGGTTGTCGAAGAATATCTTGAGCAAATTTCATTCTCGCTCTCCCTGTTCATGAAAGATAAGGGCGGTATCAATTGGTTTGAAGAGCATAATGGTGAAAGGACACTTGTTATCATGCCTAGAATGGTTGAAGAAATCATGAGGGATGAGGTATTTTCCCAAAAGAAACCATTCATCTTTTCCTCAGCCACTTTATCGGAAAAAGGCTCCTTCGACTATATGGCTTCAAGCCTGGGCATCGACGACTATTTATCATTCACTGTAGCATCACCTTTCAGCTATGAAGAAAAAATGGCCATTTATATGCCAGAATACAGTGAAGAAAATATGGCCGGCAAAATGGAATATACCCTGGAGCAGCTTAAGAAATCAGGGGGCAGAGGCCTTGTGCTCTTTACTGATCAAAGAGAGCTGAACCTGTTTAAAGACTATGCACAGGGCAAAACGGAATTCCCTGTCTATTTTGAAGGGGAGGCTGAAATCAGTACACTCGTATCGAAATTCCAGAATGAAGAAGAAGCAGTCCTTTGCTCTACAAACCTGTGGGAGGGCCTGGATATTCCAGGCAGGTCGCTCGAAAATGTAATCATTTTCTCACTCCCGTTCCCTCCGCATGATCCAGTGTTTGATGCCAAGCGTGAAAGCGCGGAAGATTCTTTCCGGGAAATCGACATGCCATACATGCTCCTCAGGCTTCGCCAGGGAGTCGGCAGGCTCATCAGGGGCCATGAGGACAGAGGAACAGTACACATCCTGACCAGCACAGAAGAAGATGCTTCAGTCCTTGAGTCTGTTGAAGCTGTGCTGCCTGTCACACCTGTGAAATAATGTTTAACTGCCCCCCCTTGGCCGAGGGAGGGGCTTTTTCGTATTTACAACAAAGTAGTATGTTTCAGTAGACAAGGTTAAGCCAATAAGCCAAAATCTATTCCTTCAGCCGCTATCTTCTTCACTGCATTCAAAGCAAATCGTTTTCTTGTCATCCGTTATGATACCGTTGAAAAATCCATCAAGGCAATAAATTGTTTTTCCGCATCGTCTGCAAGTACCGGCAGGCTCTTTCATCATTCTTCCTCCTGATTTTAGGTGATTTGTAGTTCTATTCTAGCGTTTTATTCAGAAAAATGTGATAAAATATACTTTGCAAATGATTTTTAGGGGGATTCCAGCATGAATGAAGCATTGAAAAAAACTGAAAAAGACTTTCTTGATTTTGTAAAAAAGATGAGCGCTTATAATGAGGCGCTGTCATTAATATTTTGGGATCTTCGGACCGGTGCTCCCAAAAAGGGTGTAGATCAGCGCACTGAAGTAATCGGCATGCTGTCTTCCGAAGTGTTTAAGATGTCCACTTCAGAAGAAATGGCTGCATACATAGCAAAGCTTTCTGGAGAAGAAGCAGCTGCATCACTTGATGCAATTACCGTGAAGGTACTGGAAGAAAGCAAGAAAGAATATGACCGGAATAAGAAAATCCCGGCTGAGGAGTATAAGGAATACGTCATCCTGCAGTCAAAGGCTGAAAGTGTATGGGAAGAGGCAAAAGAAAAGTCTGATTTCACCCTTTTCCAGCCGTATCTGGAAAAGCTTGTTGAAGCCAATAAGCGCTTTATCCAGTATTGGGGCTATGAAGGCCATAAATACAACACACTCCTGGATATGTATGAACCGGGCGTGACAGTCGATGTACTGGATGAAGTTTTTGGCGAGCTCAGAAGCAAAATCGTGCCACTCGTCCAAAGCATATCTGAATCGGATTCAAAGCCGGATACCAGCTTTTTATTTGAAAATTTCCCGAAGGAGAAGCAGCGTGATTTCAGCTTGGAAATCCTGAAGCAGATGGGCTATGACTTCGATGCAGGAAGGCTTGATGAAACGGTCCATCCATTTGCGACAGGCCTGAATCCCGGGGACGTCAGGGTAACAACGAAATATGATGAAAAGGATTTCCGCACAGCCGTATTCGGGACAATCCATGAAGGCGGCCATGCGCTTTATGAACAGAATATTTCCAAAGACCTGGTAGGCACTCCGCTGTGCACCGGGACATCAATGGGAATCCATGAATCACAATCTCTCTTTTATGAGAATTTTGTGGGGCGCAGTGAATCATTCTGGAAGAAAAATTACGAACTGCTCAAGCAGTACGCTAATGGCCAGTTTGACGGGGTGGAGCCGGAAGATTTTTACCGTGCCATCAATGAGTCCAAACCGTCGCTGATCAGGATAGAAGCAGATGAATTGACCTACCCGCTTCATGTTATTGTCCGCTACGAAATCGAAAAAGGGCTGTTCAATGATGAAATTGAAGTGAAGGACCTTCCGGAAATCTGGAACAGCAAATACGAAGAATACCTGGGAGTAAGGCCGGCCAATGATGCGGAAGGAGTTCTTCAGGATGTCCATTGGGCTGGGGGGAGCTTTGGGTATTTCCCTTCATATGCCCTGGGGTATATGTATGCGGCACAGCTAAAGCAAGCGATGCTGAAGGACCTTCCTGATTACGACCAGCTTCTTGAAAATGGTGATCTTGCACCAATCAAGGAATGGTTCACGAAAAACGTCCATCAGTACGGCAAGCTGAAAAAGCCGCTTGAGATTCTTGAAGATGTGACTGGCGAAGGGCTGAATGCCAGCTGTCTGTCTGATTATCTTTATGAGAAATACGGGAAGGTCTACCGTTTAAAAGAGTCATCCCGTTAATTTTAAAAAATGAAGAAAGGGAAAAAGAGCGGTTCCAGCCGCTCTTTTTCTGCAGGTGAGGCAATGAAGAAGCTGATGCCATATTTTGCAATCTCTGCCGGTGCTTCTTTATGGGGCCTGATTGCCTATTTTATCAGGGGATTATCCGGGTTTGGCTTTTCTTCAATGGAAATCGTAGGGATCCGGGTAGTAACTGCTGCTGCGGCTTTGCTGCTGATAGGGCTTTTTCTGGCGCCTGGCCGGCTGACTCTTAAAAGACCATCTGATATTGGACTGTTTGCCGGCACCGGGATTTGCAGCATCGTGTTTTTTAATTGGTGCTATTTTACCAGCATCAATCTGATGGATATCTCAATCGCAGTCATACTGCTGTATACTTCTCCTGCATTTGTAGCAGTTTTGTCCCATATTTTTCTGAAAGAGAAAATAACCGGGCGTAAAACCATTGCCGTTTGCGGGACCGTTGCCGGGTGTACCCTGATTGCAGGGGTGGGGAGCAGTGCTGGATTAAGCGTAATTGGAGTGGTCATTGGACTGGGAGCGGGTCTTGGCTATGCACTTTACAGCATCTTTGGAAAGTTTGCGCTTCAAAAGTATGAGCCGTTTACTGTAACACTTTATACATTCCTGACTGCCTCTGCTGTCCTGCTGCCGATTACCAGGCTGTGGGAAAAAGCTTCTCTGTTCTTAAAGCCGGAGGTTCTGTTCCTTGGCCTTGGCCTCGGCCTGCTGCCGACCGTGCTTGCCTACTTTCTTTATACTTGGGGCTTAGAGAAGACAGAAAGCAGCAAGGCAGCGGTCATTGCTGCCATTGAGCCTGTCGTCGCCATCCTCCTGGGTGTGGCTTTATATTCTGAATCGCTTGGATTCCTGCAGCTGTCCGGCTCTATGATCATCATACTATGCGTCATCCTCGTGAACCTCCCGGAAAGAAAGGGGAGAACTGGCCTTGGGGCCGGCAATAGTGCATAAGGAAACACTCCAGCTGATGCTGGAGTGTTTTTTTGCTGGAGAATTGTTTTATCCTGGGCTGCAGGAAGCAGCGATTTTGGTCTGCGTTCCTTAATCTGGTCAAGCCGCTTCCGCTTTTCTTACCACAATTTATATCCCTTAGATCCCGGTGGTGCGTTTTGGATCAGGTCGATGAACGGGATGGTGTAGGCGAACAGGATGAGGGCAGCGGTTATGCCGATCCAGAGCTTCCAGTTTTCAAAGATAAGCGGGGGTTTTTCGGCATTTTCCGCTGTTTCGCCTACCGGGAATTCTTCGCAGCCTTTAGGGGCCATGAAGGCGAGATTTACAAAGATATACAGCATCAGAATGATGGCAAGGAACAGGATGGATCCCCCGATTGCCTGTGCGACTTGATAGGGGATCCATTCGGCTGCCTGGGCTGCGCCGCCGTACTCAGAAAAGGAAGAGCGGCGTGGGGCGCCCAGTAATCCTGCTGCATGCATGGCCCCGGACATGAATGTCATGCCGATTGCCCAAAGCACACCTTGTGTAATGGCGAGGCGGTTCATTGCTTTTGTCAGGACCCTGCCGGTCAAATGCGGAACCAGCCAGTAAGAAATGCCGAAGAATGTCAGGACCACCGCAGTTGCCACGGTTAAATGGAAATGGCCGGTAACCCAGATTGTGTTGTGAACCACCTGGTTCATTTGGTGTGATGCGTTAACAATGCCTCCTGCACCCGCAGGGATAAAGGCGACCATCCCGAGGAATGGAACAGTGAAGCGGGCATCCCCCCAAGGCAGTTTCTTAAGCCAGCCGAATAAGCCGGTTGCCCCTTTGGATCTTCCGAATCCTTCAAATGTGGCAAACAATGAAAAGGCAGTCATTAAAGACGGGATAACAACCAGGAATGTCAGGATTACCTGCAGGAATTTCCAGGCAGCATCGATTCCCGGCTCCATCAGCTGATGGTGGAATCCGACGGGTATGGAAAATAGCAGGAATAGAATGAATGACATCCGGGCAAGTGAATCTGAAAAGATCTTTGCGCCGATTACTTTCGGAATTACAACATACCAGCCCATATAAGCTGGAAGAAGCCAGAAATAGACAAGCGGATGTCCGAAATACCAGAAGAGCGTCCGGCTTACTCCGACATTGACTGTCTCCACAAGGCCTAGCGACCATGGCAGCAGCTGTATGAGCACCGTTGCAGCCACTCCAATGGTAGCAACGATCCACATGATGGTATTTACCAGGCTCATGAATGTGAGCAGGGGACTCGGGTGCTTGGGATTATTCCTGCGCCACTCTGCGTATTTCATGATGATGGCAGCTCCATCAAACCAGCTGCCGACCACTACGAAGGTCAGTCCAAGATAATAAATCGCATGTGCCTGCAAAGGGGCATAAAATGTATATAAAACGCTTGCTTCATTCAAAAGAATCATGATGGCTGCCATGATGGTTCCGGCAGTCATGAGCCAAAAACCGATCCAGCCCATCGTCCGCTGCTTTTTCGTCAAGGTCCCGGATGTTTTGCTGACTGCTGCAAGCTGGAAGCCCATAATGAAGAACGTTGTGAGGACCAGTCCCAATACGACTCCGTGGACAGTGAGAATCTGATAATAGCCGATTCCGGCAGGCAGCTGGAACTTGCCGGAACGGACGAGCACCTGCAATAGGCCGGCAAGCCCGCCGATTGCAAGCGCTATGAATGCTACATAGAAATGAGCCATGGCAAGCTTCCCGTCCTGCCTGTCGACCTTTGGATTCTGATTTTGCTTCATTATGCTTCAACCACCTTTATTTTTGACGTCATCATATGATGTCCTGCTCCGCAGTACTCATTGCACAAGATAAGATATTCTCCAGCTTTATCAAAAGTTGCTGTATGCTCGCTGATATAGCCTGGCTCTATCATCATATTAATGTTTGAGCCGGCGACCTCGAAGCCGTGAATTACGTCTTTTGTCGTGGCGATTATTTTAACTTTTGCTCCAAGGGGGATTTCTACATCCCCGGGATTATAGGAAAAGGCGGAAGCGACGAATACCAGCTCATAGTCCCAGTCCTTGCCTTCGACCTTCTTAAGGCCCGGTTCATTAAATGGTGCTGTCTGGTCCACCTTCTCCGGGTTGATGGTCGCGAGGCAGCTTGGCGGCTGGTTGCCAAGATAAAATGCGCTGATGCCAAGGACCGTCAAGAAAACGATCAGTGAGCCGATTCCGAAACCGAGCCAGGCTTTTTCATATTTATGCATATGCATAGCTTTCTTCTCCCTTCAGGCTTTTAAATATAATAGATTGCATGCTGGATGATTAAAATCGATCTGTAAATAAGAAATACACGCCTGCCCATACTCCGATTAAAAATAAGCCCAGAATGAACACAGAGGCCAAGGTTCCTTTTAAAGAGGAAGCATCCTCGATCTTTGTTTTATTTTTCCTGCCGAGTTCCGTATTTGCCATTGGCTTTTTCTCCTTTCAATATGGATGAATAAGTAATGATTACATGTTCATCATACAAGGAAATTCTCTGGATTCTACCAGTCCCCAGCCGTTTCACAAAGTGTTCATTCACTGTGTTGGCACTATGCTAATAGTGTAAAACTGATACAGCAGGCTGGAAGGGCCGGGATACTTAGGGAGAAATGTGAAATTTATGTGAAAATGATAAAAACTCAGGGCATTTTCATTTAAATATGACCAGGGTAAAGGAATGGCATGACTATCCACAGCCGGAATTATTTAATTTCCGGGATTATTCAGAAAAGAGCTGAATATATACTGCTCGAGATTCGTAAAGCAGCATATCATCCTTAAAGGCGAACAATGCAAGAGAAATAAAAACAAATAATTCGACTTTTTCTCTTATGAATCTATTGAAAAATCTTACTGGGATGATATAATGAAACATAATTTCATAACGATACACTCATATAATCGCGGGGATATGGCCTGCAAGTTTCTACCGGACTGCCGTTAACAGTCTGACTATGGGTGAGCAATGGGAGGCATTGGGATTTTTTGCTGGTGCCCCTGCCTTATAAAAGCCTGAAGGGATTGCTTCACTCATTTTTTTGCAGTGAGTGATTTCCTTCAGGCTTTTTTATTTTTCTATTCAATAGGGAGGATAATGATGAAACTACTAGAAGAAACAATCAAAAGAGAAGGACGGGTGCTGTCTGACAGTGTCCTTAAGGTAGACTCCTTTCTTAACCATCAGATCGACCCTTTCCTGATGAAGGAGATAGGCAAAGAGTTTGCGGCCCGTTTTGAAGGGGAGGCCATTACGAAGATTCTTACGCTGGAATCTTCAGGGATTGCACCCTCTGTCATGGCAGGGATTGAGCTTGGGGTACCCGTGCTGTTTGCAAGGAAAAGAAAATCTTTGACTCTTTCAGAAGGGCTGCTTTCCGCCAGTGTTTATTCTTTTACAAAGCAAGAGTCCAACGAAATTTCAGCATCTTCCAAATATCTTGGCGCTGACGACAGGGTACTCATCATCGATGACTTCCTGGCAAATGGACAGGCGGCTTTGGGGCTCATTGAGCTTGCAGGACAGGCTGGGGCATCGGTCGCCGGCGTCGGAATTGTGATTGAAAAATCCTTCCAGGAAGGGCGCAGCCTTTTGGAAGAGAAAGCTGTCAAAGTGGTATCCCTTGCGCGAATCCAATCGCTCAGTGATGGAAGCATTACATTCATGGAAAATAGCAGGGAGGCATCTATCCTATGAAAAACTCACCATTTAAAATAGCATCACTGGGAATCCAGCACGTGCTGGCCATGTATGCAGGTGCGGTCATTGTCCCGCTTATAGTGGGCGGCGCCCTGGGCCTGACAGGAGAACAGCTGACATATCTTGTTTCCATCGATATCTTGATGTGCGGTGTGGCTACGATCCTTCAGGTATGGCGCAATCAATTTTTCGGAATCGGCCTGCCGGTTGTGCTTGGCTGTACGTTTACGGCAGTCAGCCCAATGATTTCTATTGGCGGTCAATATGGCATCACAGCCATTTATGGATCGATTCTGGTTTCAGGGCTTTTTGTTATACTGATAGGAAAATATTTTGGAAATCTTGTTCGTTTCTTTCCTCCGGTTGTAACAGGCTCGGTCGTTACCATCATTGGAATAACGCTGATCCCGGTTGCCATGAATAATATGGCTGGCGGCGAAGGCAGTGCAGACTATGGTTCGCTCTCCAATCTGGCCCTTGCCTTTGGGACTTTATTCTTCATCATTATTTTGTATCGTTTGTTTACCGGGTTTATCCGCTCCGTTTCAATCCTGCTTGGTCTGTTTGCGGGAACAGCCGCTGCATTCCTGATGGGAAAATCAGACTTCTCTGCAGTAGGTGAGGCTTCATGGTTCCATATGGTCCAGCCATTCTACTTCGGGATGCCTACATTTGAACCGGCAGCAATCCTGACGATGATCATTATCGCGATGGTCAGCCTGGTTGAATCAACAGGCGTATATTTCGCTCTTGGGGATATTTGCGGAAAGAATCTGGATAAAAAAGACCTGGCAAACGGCTACAGGGCAGAAGGACTTGCGATTGTCCTTGGCGGACTGTTCAATGCATTTCCGTATACAACTTATTCTCAGAATGTCGGCCTTCTCCAGCTCTCAGGCGTGAAAGGCAAGAATGTCATCTATACAGCGGGCGTATTCCTGATCCTCCTTGGTCTGGTTCCGAAAATTGGGGCCATGACTACAGTCATTCCATCAGCAGTTTTGGGCGGCGCAATGATTGCCATGTTTGGAATGGTTATAGCCTACGGAATCAAAATGCTCAGCCAGGTGGACTTTTCTTCCCAGGAAAATCTGCTGATCATCGCCTGCTCTGTCGGAATGGGGCTTGGAGTCACAGCAGTGCCCGGCCTGTTTGCAGAAATGCCTGAGAGCATCAGGATCCTGACAGACAACGGTATTGTAGCGGGAAGTTTGACGGCTATTGCACTCAATCTTGTATTTAATGTAAAAGCTTCCAAAGCAAAGACAGCGAACTCCAAGCTTGAAGAGAAGGCAGCATAACATCAACCAGCCATCCTGCTTTTTACCGGGGATGGTTTTTTTATGAAACATATTCTCATGACAACCGTATTGAATAACATGAAACATAAAGGAGGAATGAGTATTGAAAAAAATCTTCCGGCTGTTCATGTTTGCGGTGATAGCCCTTTCCCTGGGAGGCTGCTCCTTTCTCGAAGAGGCTGCCGGCACTGTAGAGTATGCCAATAAAGCTGCAGAGCATATTGAAAAGCTGAATGCATTTGCCGAGGACGCTCCTGGGATGATTGAAGAAGCTGCCAAAAATTCAGCAATCCGGCAGCAGCTTGAGGAAAGGCTGGTTATTCTAAAAGAGGATATCGAGAACTTTATTCAGCTTCAGGATATACCGGCTGCCGCTGAGGCCATACATGAGGAGCTGGCTGCCAAAAATGAACTGCTGCTGGCAGAAATCAATCTGGCGATCGATGGCGGCAATCTAGCCCTTGATCAATTGGAGAGCTCAGAAATGATTAAAACAATAAACGAAGCATCTGCCCTGCTGAACCGGATTGAAGGGCTGATGAATTAATGGATAAAAGGGCATCTTTGGGGATGCCCTTTCTGTCTTGTCATCTTCCTTCCAGCAGCTCATCCGTAAATCTTATGCTCATTTCCAGCCTCTCCCGGTAGCTGCCGTTGATTATTTTATAGCATACATTATGTTCATCAAGAAGGGATTTCAGAAGGAGATGATTCTTCCAGCGCAAATCCTGATCACCGAAGCTTCTTGTCCCGTCATCGACCCAATCCACATCCGGCTCCAATAAAAGCCATAAATCATACTCCTGCAGCCTGGCGATTTCATCAAGCACAGGCTGCCTTTTATTCAGATAGGCGTGAGAGAAAAACTGGGTGGTGATTGCCTCAGTATCAACAAAAAGGATTTTGTCTGCCAGCTTCAGCTGCTTCCATTCCTCCAGCTTATGAGCATATGCAATATAGGGGTAATCTTCCTGTACTGTTATTCCCTCGCATCCTCCAAGTTCTTCATAAAAGGTCCGCCCATACTCCTTCACAAAAGAAGTATTATAAATTTGTGCCATATTGGCTGCCAGCGTGGATTTTCCACAGCTTTCGGTCCCGGCAATCACCACTTTTTTGACGAAATGCGGCCGGACACATTTAGGCACCATATCCCAATGCTTCAGTACACCATCTTTCCTGAACATCGTGCCTGATACCGGATACCTTTTTCTCTCCGGATCTATGAGGATATGCTCAGCTTCCGGGTAAAGACGGGAAAAAATCGGTCCATAATCCGGCTCTGAGCTGAACACAAAATCGATCGGACTGCCGATTGCGGCAAGGATCTTTTTTGCGCCATTTTCCCAATCGGAGAAAGACCCGGTCTGTTCATCATAAATTTCATGGACATGTACATGCGGCAGCTCCCTGGTCAGCTGTTTCCACCAGCGGAGACGCAGTGTAAAGCTGACATGCTCTGCACAGCCGCCTTCACAAAGCTTTAGTTCATAATCACTGTCGTGTGAGATGATGACATGAAGCTCGTCGGCTATTGAAGCTGCAGCCGTCATACTGTATACATGGCCAAGATGGGGGAAAGGAAGGAACTTTCCCCCGTACATACCAATTGTTTTTTTCTTCAAACCGCTGCAGCTCCCTGTTTTTTATAAAGTTTCGTCCAATTTATATACCCATAAATGCTGTTAAACAAGAATGCTGTCCACATGACGAGCATAGATATATCATTGCCCCCTGTTGAAATCAGAGCATTAAACCAGAGGATGACCGACAGGACATTGACAAGGATCCACAGAAGCCACTGCTCGGCAAATCTTCTCAGCATCAATATCTGTGCTGTTACTGAAAGGACATTTGTGGCAGAGTCAATATAAATAGACCTGCCTCCCAGATAGTCAAGGAGGAGGGCATAAAGAAAAATGGACACCAGCACAATGATGCCAAGAAGGGACCATCCCTTGGAATCAAGCGTCTTAACCTTCACATCTTCCCCTTTTACGCTGTCCCTTGTCTGATTCTTTCTCCAGAGATAAATGCCGATGAACTGAATGGGAAAATAGAACAGACCATTGAGCATAGCTTCACCATACAACCCGTAGGTATAGGAAATATAGGCATAAGTCCCTGTCTGGATAATGCCAAAATAATAGTTTGAGATTTTCCCCTTAGCTACGAGAACTACGCAAAGCATCCCGGCCAAAGAAGAAATAAGGCCAAGAAGTGAATCCTGCCAGGCAAAAAACAGATACACGTTAATGAGTGTAAAAACAAGAAGCCAGCTTATTTCAAATATCGTCCAATCACGGAATCTTTTCATGGTTTCCTCCTATAAAAGCGGATACGGCCATACAGCCTAAGACTTATTATAGGTGATTATTTTCTGAATAGGGAATAAACTTCCTGTTTTTTTTTACCATGGAAGCTTAGCAGAGGAACATTTTGTTTTTAAAAAAATAAAATATAATTGCAGCAATACAGAATGAGGGTGAAGAAGTGGAAAAGTTTTATTGCGAGTATTGCAGGCTCCTTTACAATGAAGAGGGAAGCTGTAAAGTATGCGGTTCTGCTGCAGGCAAGAAAATCATCATAAACGTCCAGGCCCAGGAGCTTTCATCTGTTAAATCCAAGGAATAGGGTGGAAGGGCGCAGAGCCGCCCTTTTCCCGTTATAGGCAGACTGTTAGGTGTCCTGGCATGCTGTATGATAAAATTTATATGAATTTTCTAAAAAGGGTGATAGATATGTATTTGCCTGATTTCAGGTTAGAAGGGAAAAAGGCATTAGTGACCGGTGCAGGGCGGGGAATAGGACGGGCCCTTGCTATTGGGCTGGCAGAAGCGGGTGCAGATGTAGCCCTGCTGGCAAGAACAAAGGCCGATTTGGAAGAAACCGCTGCAGAAGTGAGGAAGACTGGCAGGGAGGCCATTGTCATCCAGGCTGATGCAACTAAAAGGGAAGATGTACATAATGCAGTCAAAACCGCTGCAGAACATTGGGGAAGACTGGATATTGCCGTCAACAATGCAGGCATGAATATCCGTTCAAAAGCGCTGGATGTAACAGATGAAGAATGGCAGACAATTATGGATACGAATCTCAAATCCGCTTTCATGGTCTCCCAGGAGGCCGGACGGGTTATGAAGGACAGCGGGACACCGGGCAGGATCATTACGATTGCCTCCGTTGCCGGACATGTCGCTTTAAGGACGGGAGTTGTATATGCAGCAACAAAAGCGGCTTTAATCCAGATGACTAAAGTACTTGCCATGGAATGGGGCCCTTACAATATCAACGTTAATGCAATAGGTCCGTGGTATTTTAAGACTCCGCTTACAGAAAAGCTCCTTTCAGATCCGGAATATTTGCAGGAAATATTGGATGTGACGCCGCTGAACAGGGTCGGCGAGCTGGAGGAGCTGGTTGGCCCGACAGTATTCCTGGCGAGTGCTGCAGGCAGCTATATGACCGGCCAGACACTCTTTGTTGATGGCGGCATGACGATTAAAGGATTTTAGACAGGAAAGTCAAATCCCCCGGCGATGTGCCGGGGGATTTTTTTCTTTTTATCCAGCAGATAGGCGTCAGCTGAGGCTATTCAAGCATCAGGACGACCATCAGCTCACCTGCGACTGCAATCTTTACAGACAGGCTGTAGGCTTTCTCAAACCCATAGACCTTCGTCTCGCCTACAAGGACAGTAGGGGGGGTGATATCAATTTGCAGGCCCTGCCCTGATAAATAAATAGATAGATTGCCTGCAATCATATTTCCGAGTTCACCCGAGAAAGATTCCAGCATTTCACCTTCCATCAGCATTCCAAACATAGCTTCACCGATTTTGCTGAAAACCTGCTCTTCTCCATCTATAATGATTCTGCCCCGCAAATCGCCCGTTATTCCAACCAGCACACCAATGCTGTGCTGTGTAAAGGGCTGTGAAAATTGCGCAGGCGCCTCAACTGAAGATTCAAAAGGAAAAACACTTTTAATTGATTCAATAGTACCACTAATGATATCCTCAATACTTTTTGTCAATGACATGAACGATCCCTCCAGCAACCAGCTATCATTAATATTAACATAATTTCCCGATGCTGGTAGTAAGTTTTTACAAAAATACCTCTAATTATTTCCCGAAATCACCAGGGCAAAAGTAGCAGGGATAAAAGTAACGCTCCAAGTGGATATTAATTGGAAAAGATTAAATAATGAATGCCCTTGTAAAACGATATATAATAAAAGAGCACAGCAACTCCTTCAAAACGTGAAGCTTCCTCCTGGCGGGGGAAGCTTTTTTTTGTCCCATGCTGCTTCCCGGGAGTCATGCAGGATGATAACAGGTGTATAAAACTTCTTAGTTTGGAAAAATTAACTTGGAATTGTTTATAGAGCGAGGAGCGTAATAAGATGCCAGCTATCATCTCGGCTGCCGAAGCCATCCCTGCCCACAGGCTGGAGCAGGGACAAGTAATGGAGTTTGCAAGAGACTTGTTTGCTGAGTCCTTCAAGGATGTTGAAAGACTTTTAAAAGCCTTCCATAATGGCCAGATACATAAAAGACATTTTGCCAAAGGAATGGACTGGTACAGGCGTGAACATTCTTTTGAAGAAAAAAATGAAGCCTTTATTGAATGTGCGGTAGAGCTTGGGGCAGAGGCCATACAGAATTGCCTCCATAATAGACAGTTCCTCAAACGAAAAATAGATTATACGGAGATTGATGCCATTTTCATGGTGACAAGCACGGGAATCTCCACTCCAAGCCTGGAAGCAAGAATCATGAACGTCCTGCCCTTTTCACAGCATACAAAAAGAATACCCTTATGGGGGCTTGGCTGTGCCGGCGGGGCTTCAGGGCTATCAAGGGCTTTTGAATACTGCCTTGCCTATCCAAAGGCGAAGGTGATTGTCCTGGCAGTAGAGCTTTGCAGCCTGACCTTCCAGAAAAATGATCGAAGCAAAAGCAATCTGATCGGCACTTCTTTATTTGCTGACGGTGCTGCTTGTGTCTTACTAGCCGGGGAACATGCGGAATTGGATAATACCCAGCGCTCTGCCGCCATTCCGAAGATCATTGGCACAGCTTCGACGACCATGCCTGATTCTCTTGATGTAATGGGATGGGATGTAAAGAACGAGGGTCTCTATGTAGTATTTTCCAAGGATATCCCCTCTATTATTGAAAACTGGCTCAAGCCGAATGTAGAAAGCTTTCTGAAAAGGATGGACACCAGGCTGGATGAAATTGATCATTTTGTTGCGCATCCGGGCGGGAAAAAGGTTCTGGATGCCTATGTCAGCAGCCTGCAGTTTTCTCCCCATATGACAGATATATCCCTTCAGGTGCTGAAGGAGTTCGGCAATATGTCTTCTGCTACGATCTTGTATGTACTGAGAAGGTTCATGGAAAAAGGGAAGGCAGGAGAGCTTGGGATTGCGGCTGCCCTGGGGCCGGGATTCAGCTCTGAACTGCTGCTGCTGAGGTGGGAATAACATGGATATATTCACCGTTTTTATTTTGATTATTATGCTGCAAAGGCTCGGGGAGCTGGCAGTAGCCAGAAGCAATGAAAAATGGATGAAAAGCCGGGGAGCCCTTGAGTTTGGCAAGGGGCACTACAGCTTAATGGTAGTAATCCATGCACTTTTCTTTCTTTTTTACAGCTTAGAGGTTTTATGGGGGAGCAGGACCCTTTCCTCTTTGTGGCCAGCCATTTTAACAATTATCATCATCACTCAGGCTGGCCGGCTGTGGTCGCTTCTTTCCCTTGGGAAGTACTGGAATACGAAAATCCTGGTTATTCCCCAGGCCCAAGTGGTCATGAGAGGGCCTTATCGATACATCCGGCATCCGAACTATGTAATCGTAACCCTGGAATTCCTCGCTTTTCCTCTTATGTTCCAGGCGTATTGGACATTGGCCGTATTTTCAATTCTGAATCTTGCCATCCTCTCGGTCAGGATACCAGCCGAAGAACAGGCTCTCAGCAGCCTGACTGAATACCGGGGAAAATTGCAGCATAACCGTTTTCTTCCAGGAAGACCGAAATGAATTCCTGAATAAAGCAGTTGAAAATGATTTTCATTGATGATAAACTTCTAAATGAGGCTGAATATTATTCTCAATTGAAAAAATGATTCAACCAAGGACGGTGTTACATATGGTATCTGTTTTTATTATTGGTGTGATCGCTGTATACTCGTTTGTCATGAAGCACGTCTTAAGCCATGTTGCAAAGCCGCAGACAATGAAATAAAATATCCCAGGCCCTTTTCTTTTCAGAAAAGGGTTTTTTGTTTGACTTTATTTGTTTATAAGAGCTTCTTCCGCACGTCATGGCTGCTGCATAGTTATAAATATATGAAAAGAGCGAATTATCGTTTAAAATGGTAGTAAATTCATAAAAGCAGGGAGAAGTATCGGATGTCATTCACATTGCCAGAACAGCGGACAGCAGAGAAGGTCAACAAAGCCGCTGCCCTTCATGATTATTTTACAGAACAGAAAGATGCCCAATCAGCAGAAAAGGCGGGCCAGCTTGCCAGGAAAATCCGCCGGAATGAGTTTACTATTGCCTTTTGCGGCCACTTTTCAGCCGGAAAATCAAGCATGATCAATAAAATCATCGGCGAAGACCTTTTACCGTCAAGCCCGATTCCTACAAGTGCCAATTTAGTGAAAATTAAAGCAGGGGAGGATTATGCCAAGGTCTATTTTAAAGAAGGAAATCCCCGCCTCTATCCTGCTCCATATGATTATGAGCGTGTAAAGCAGTATTGCCGGGATGGCGACCAGATCCATTCCATCGAAATCAGCAAGCCGGGCACAAGCCTCCCGGAGAATATCGCTGTCATGGATACACCGGGTATCGATTCGGCAGATGACGCCCACAGAATTTCAACAGAATCTGCCCTGCACCTTTCCGACCTTATTTTCTATGTGATGGATTATAATCATGTCCAGTCAGAGCTGAATTTTCTGTTTACAAAAGAGCTTGCTGCTGCTGGAAAAGAGATTTATCTGATTATCAATCAGGTTGACAAGCACCGTGAAGAAGAAATAAGCATGGCGAAGTTCAAAGCCAGTGTGAAAGAGTCATTTGCTTCTTGGGGAGTTCAGCCAGAACGTATTTTCTATACATCACTAAAACAAGAGAACCATCCTCATAATGATTTTGGAAAGCTGCGCCAATTCATTCAGGAAAAAATGGCTTTAAGCAGCGAACTGCTTCCCCGTGCGGCAGAGGAAGCTATAAGAAGACTCGCTGATGAGCATATCCGATTCCGGGAGACGCTTGATGAGTCAGAAGAACAGCGGCTGGAAGGAATTTTGGAAGGGCTTCCGGC
Source organism: Bacillus infantis (assembly GCF_050107595.1). Classification (GTDB taxonomy): domain Bacteria; phylum Bacillota; class Bacilli; order Bacillales; family Cytobacillaceae; genus Bacillus_AB; species Bacillus_AB infantis_C. The sequence goes on along the minus strand of NZ_JBNILH010000012.1, from coordinate 74,004 downwards.
ACAGAGGAGGGAAACTTTAGAGAAGGAAGCTGCTGCTTTTGAGGATAAGCTCAACAAGAAAAAGGCAGAAAGGGATGCTTTCCGGGAAGACCTTGGAAAAGAGCTGGAAAAGGTATTAAAGAACGCTTACCTGATGCCGTACCAAACAAGGGAGCTTGCAGAAAAGTATCTCGAATCCCGTCAGCCGGGATTTAAAGTCGGCCTGTTTTTCTCACGCCAGAAAACCGGGGAGGAGTCAGCCCGCCGCCTTGATGCTTTTTATCAGGATCTGCACGACCGGGTGAAGTCTGAGCTGGTCTGGCATATAAAGGAAGTGTTTTCAAGAACACTAAAAGAAAAAGAGCTTCATGATCCTGAACTGCTGGAAGCGGTGCAAAGCTTTTCCATCCCGTTTTCGCCGCAAATGATCGAACAGACTGTGAAAAGCGGTGCAATGCTGACAGGTGAATATGTGCTTAACTATACAGAGGATGTCGCCTCAGCAGTGAAAAAAACGGCTAAGGACCATTTTGAACAGATTAAAAACAGCATGATTCAAAAAGCTGCGGAAAACTCTTCAGAAGCGATTGAAAAGTCAGAAGCGGAATACAGGGTAATCAAAGATCTTGCAGAAGCGTGTAACAGCCTGAACGAATTGAAAGAAAAGCAGCTCGCAGCAAAAATGAGGCTGGAGCAGGTAATTCATGAAGACTATCCTTCAGATCAGCTGAGTGCCAGCGCAATCGGGCTGACAGCCGACACCGAAACAGCCGAAGTTGCGCCTGACGATGAAGAAATCCTTCCGGATAACGTGAACGATAAGCTTGAAATGGAAGAGGAAGAGGTAGAACTTGCAGTGCGGAGTGCAGACCCGGAGGACATGATCGAAAAGCTTCTATTTACAGCTGAAAAATTGAAAGATGTACCCGGATTCTCAAAGACTGCTGCCGAATTGGCGAGAAAAGCAGTGCGGCTGAAGGACAAGGATTATACGGTCGCTTTATTTGGAGCCTTCAGTGCCGGCAAGTCATCTTTCGCTAATGCACTGATTGGCGAAAGGCTGCTTCCGGTTTCGCCAAATCCGACAACTGCCGCAATCAATAAAATCAGGCCTGTCGACCAAGAACATGCCCATGGCACGAGCCTCGTGCATTTTAAAACAGCAGAGGTTCTTTATGAAGATGTCAATCGTTCCCTCAAGGCTTTCAATGAACAGGCAGCAGATCTTGATGACGCCATTCGAAGAATCGGAAAGCTAAGTGAAGCAGGGGATTTGAACAGCAGCGAAAAAACCCATCTGGCTTTCCTGAACGCCTTTTCGAAAGGATATCCGGAGTACCGTGCCAAGCTCGGTGATACCATGACAGCCAGTCTGGCAGAATTTGGGGCATTTGTGGCGGATGAAGAGAAATCCTGCCTGGTGGAGCTGATTGAAGTGTTTTATGACTGCCCATTGACTAGGCAGGGCATCACCCTTGTCGACACTCCCGGAGCCGATTCAATCAATGCCCGTCATACAGGCGTTGCATTCGATTATATTAAAAATTCAGATGCCATCCTTTTTGTGACCTATTATAATCATGCATTCTCAAGGGCCGACAGGGAATTCCTCATCCAGCTCGGAAGGGTGAAGGATTCTTTTGAGCTCGACAAAATGTTCTTTGCCGTCAATGCAGTCGATCTCTCCTCAAGTGAGGAGGAAATGAATTCTGTGCTAGGCTATGTGGAAGACCAGCTGACTCAGTACGGCATTCGCAGTCCGCATCTGTATCCGGTCTCAAGTTTGCTTGGACTGCAGGAGAAGCTGGGCGAGGCTGCCGGCAATTCCTATTTGGCAGAGTTCGAGGAACGATTTTATTCATTTATTTCCAGCGAACTTTCCGCCATTGCCGTAAACTCGGCTGAAAGTGAATGGAAACGCGCCATCGGTCAGCTCAGGAGCTTTATCCGCTCTTCTCAGGAAGATGAGTCGGCAAAGCAGCGGAAACGCGAGAAGATAGCAGGGGAGAAGGCTGGAATCCGGGATATTCTTGAAAAAGGCTCTTCCATAGTGCTGAAGAAAAGGCTTGAACAGGAAGCGGATGAGCTTATCTTTTACATTAAGCAGCGGGTATTTTTCAGGTTTGGCGATTTTATCAAAGAAGCCTTTAATCCTTCTGTCCTGAAAGATGATGGCAGGAATATGAAGAAAGCGCTCCAGGATGCCCTGGCAGACTTCATCAGCTCTTTCGGGTTTGATTTTGCCCAGGAGATGAGGGCAACCTCGCTGAGACTCGAAGTATTTGCCGGCAGGCTGGCAAAGGAATCCCAGGCCTCGCTGGAATCTTCCATCAGGAAAATCAGCGAAGATATTACATTTACAGAATTTGAAGTCTCCAGCCATGCAGGGCTTGAATTCACATCCGCTTTTTCGGACCTGGAGCCTGGGATGTTCAAAAAGGCTTTAAGCTATTTCAAAAGCCCGAAGACATTCTTTGAACAGAATGGCAGAAAACAGCTGGGCGAGGAACTGCACAAAGTGCTGGATGAACCGGCTGATACTTATCTGGCTTCTGAGGGCAGCAGGCTGAAAGACTACTATGCAGGCATTCTCGAAGAAGAATACCGAAAGATGGCGGCCGAAATGGCTGAGCAGGCAGCTGAATATTATGAAGGGGTGTCTGCAGCGCTGAGTGATGAAATTCCTCTAGGGAAATTGACTGAACTGGAACGCTCACTCGTCCAATTCACATCTGTCAGTAAAGGGTGATAATGTGAAAGAATGGCTTCAGGACCTGGAAAATAAGCATAACATCACCATATATTATGCATGTGAAGCAGGAAGCCGTGCCTGGGGAACGGCTTCCGTACAATCGGATTACGATATTCGTTTTATTTACAAATACAATGATGTGCGAAGCTATTTAGCATTAAAGCCGGAACAGGAGACAATCATCCACGCCTCGCCTGCAGACTCTGCAGGCTGGGATTTGTTCAAGGCGTTCAGCCTGCTGGAAAAATCAAATCCGAGCCTTTATGAATGGGCGTATTCCCCAATCGTTTATATTGACAGGCAGGATTTTGCCAGCCGCCTCCGGAACTTCATCATTGAAGAATATTCTCCTTTTAAGCTTGCAAAGCATTATCAGGGGCTGATGATTCGGAACTTAAAAGAAACTTCGGGCAAGGAATTGACGTCCAGGAGGCAGAAGCAGCTCATCCACGCTGCAAGATCATGCCTGCTGGCAGGAATGCTTTCAAAAGAAAATAAAGCTGTGCCTTTAACTGATCTCTTCCCCGGTGTTCCTGGAGCACCGGACTTTGCGCCAATTTTGCAATACTATCATATCCTTGTTGAAGCAAAGGTCAGCGGCAGACTGATAAAGGAAAGTGAAAGGGCTGAATTGGAAGCTCATTTATTCAGGCATAAAAAGCAGCTGGATACTGCGGCGGCGCCGGCTGGAAAAAGGGAAAATACCAGGGAGAAGCTGAACCAATGGCTTTGGGAACTTCTCGATATTTAGGGGGAAATAATGGGGAATTCATTCCATGCATGTGCAACCTGCATTCATTTCCAGGCAGAGAGGGCCGGCGGGAAAATGGAGTACCGGTGCAGGCGGCTCGGCTTTGATACATTGCCGCATTACCAATTCAATTGCTGGGATCCAAAAGAAAACGTCAGGAAACTGATGAAAAAAAGGGAAGGGGGAACAGAAAATGAAATGGGTCAAAGAAATTAATGAGGTGATAGAAGGGCTCAGCAGCGGAGACGTCCGGTTCTGTGATTGCCGGTTCAGCCTGGGAGAGCCGCAGGAAGGGGAACAGGCCTATCTTGAAGAGCATATCCCGGGCGCTGTTTATTTTCATTTGGAAAAGGACCTTTCCGGACAAGTGTCAGAGCATGGCGGAAGACACCCCCTCCCTGATATGAATGAATTCAAGGGAAAACTGGAACGGGCCGGAATCTCCAATCATACGGCTGTCATTGCATATGATGGCGGAGAAGGGGCATTTGCTGCAAGATTATGGTGGCTGCTGAAATATGCCGGCCATGAAAAAGTCTATGTCCTGAATGGCGGCTTCAGGGAATGGAAGAAGGAAGGACAGCCTGTGACAAAAGAAATTACCCACATTGCGAAAGGTGAATATAACTTAAGCCTGAATGCCGATATACTGGCAGATACAGAAGAGGTAAAAAAGGTTTCCGGGGCTGAAAGCAAGAAAACCTTGATAGATTCGCGTGAGAAAAAACGCTATCTTGGAATAGAGGAGCCTATTGATAAAAAAGCCGGCCATATCCCCGGAGCCGTTAATTATCCATGGACATACGGATTTGATAGCGGAAAATACAGAATTGCAGAAGAACAAAGAAAAAGGTTCAGCAGCACCAGTCCGGAAGATCCTGTCATTGTTTATTGCGGTTCAGGCGTCACGGCTGCCCCTAACTTCATTGCTTTAAAGGAAGCAGGCTATGAAAATGTAAAGCTGTATATCGGCAGCTTCAGCGACTGGATTTCCTATCCGGAGAATCTAGTGGCTCAGGAAGCAGTAAATAAAAAAATCCCTTAAAAGGGATTTTTTTACTTTTTCTTCTATTGTATAATTGGGAAGGTTCTGAAACTTTAATAGGGGGATCTTTTTTCATGAGTACAGGCTATACTATTACAAAAAAGAGAAAAACGGAAAAGAGCCAAATCTTTGTTTCGTTGGCGATCATCTTGATATTGTCGTCATTTTTTGTCCCGATCTTCATCCTGATACCTCTGCAGGAAATCCTATTTTCACCGTCGGGGGAATGGTTTTTTGAACCTTTGAGGGCTGCTTATGGCGTTTTCATCGCCGGCCTTCTGCTGATTGCAGCCATATGCATAACTGCAGCTGTACTGCTTAGCAAGCAGAGAATGACAACAGGAGTGAAAGGGTTATTGGCAGTCAGTGCTGTTATTGGAGTGCTGTTCATCCTGCTTAGTACAGATGGCTATCATTATGCAGACCAGAACGGCATAACAATCGACCCTATTTTTTCACTGAAGGAAAAAACGTACACATGGGATGAAGTGGCAGCTGCAGAGCAGACAGCCAAACTATCAGGCGGAATAGCAACTGATGACAAATTCATTGTGACCTTCAAAGATGGAAAGAAATATTCCATGGTTCTGAATAACAATGTAGTCAAAGCAAGGGTCGCCATGCAGTATGTACTTAAAGAAAAGGGAATAGAGATTGTTAAGAAAGATCCTCCGGCAGAGTAATGGAGCTGAAAGCGGAGAGGCCTGACCAGGGCCTTTTTTCCGTTAAAGGACCCTAAATCTTTACAGGAAAGCCATGCTTTCATTCATGTTATAATAGAGAAATATGAAAAGAGAAAAGGGGCTGTACAAAATGAATGAAAATAAACCTTCGCTGCTGCTTGTTGATGGCATGGCACTGTTATTCAGGGCATTCTTTGCTACTGCTGTCACCGGCCAGTTTATGATAAATTCAAAAGGGGTTCCGACTAATGCGATTCAGGGATTCCTGAAGCATTTTTTTACGGCCGTATCATCCTTTAAGCCAACACATGTGGCTGTTTGCTGGGATATGGGCAGCAAAACCTTCAGGACTGAAATGTTCAGCGATTATAAAGCAAACCGCTCGGAAGCTCCGATCGAACTGCTTCCACAGTTTGATCTGGTCAAAGAAGCTGTAGAAGCTCTGGATATCCCCAATATCGGGCTGGCTGGTTTTGAAGCCGATGACTGCATCGGCACGATTGCGAAAAAGCTTCAGCCGGAGGCCAGGGTTGCAATCCTGACGGGCGACCAGGATATTTTGCAGCTCCTTGACCAAGATATTTCGGTCATCCTGCTTAAAAAAGGCTTTGGCAATTATCTTGTCCATACAGCAGACACATTTTATGAAGAAAAAGGGATTATGCCAAGGCAGATGATCGACCTCAAAGCTTTTATGGGAGATCCAAGCGATAACTATCCTGGTGTTAAAGGAATCGGCGAAAAGACAGCATTAAAGCTTTTGCAGCAGTTCGAACATGTGGATGGCGTCATCGAGAATCTCGATAAGCTCACAAAAGCGCAGAAAGCAAAGATCGAAGAGGGGCTGGAAATGCTCCATCTAAGCAGGCAGCTGGCAGAGATTAAATGCGATGTTCCAGTCGAATGCGTACTGGAAGATGCTGTTTATAAAATCAATCGCCAGAAGGCAATGGAAAAGTTCAGTGAACTGGAATTAAGGGGGCTGTACAGGCATCTCGAAAAGCTTGAGGAAAGCAAAAGCTTAGCCTGAGTTCAGCATTATACAAGAATGGAGGAGCTGCTACAGCTGCAGCTCCTTTTGCTGTTATTTCGTGTTTTTCTTTTTTGCAGCATTCTCCAGCTTGCTTTTGGGCTCTTCAGCAAACTCGGCATCCTGTCCGTAGCCTTGGGGATTAACGCCAGGGGCTTTTTTCCCTCTGTTGGCATGGCCGTTTTTACTCATGTGTTCACCTCCGGAAAAGTGATGCAGCTGCTGATTTCTGCACCTGCAGCTTTAGTATTTGCCAAACGAATATTTAAACCCGCTCATCTTCACAATATAAAATGAGGTGATGGCCATTGAATAAAGGAGTCATTGTAGCATTGCTCAGCATCTTTCTTGCCCAGGGCATGAAAATACCGCTCCACTTTTTTAAAAAAAGGGAATGGAAGCCGGGTTTGTTCTTTCAGACAGGCGGGATGCCGAGCTCCCATTCAGCGGGAGTGTCTTCCCTGACTACGTTCATCGCCCTGAAACGCGGGCTGCCGACAATTGATTTTGCTCTATCTCTTGTGTTCGGCCTGATTGTCATGTACGATGCCCAGGGAATTCGGAGGCAGACGGGCGAGCTGACCTTGAAGGTTAACTCTATGGAAGAGCTGATGGATAAAGTCCACAAAGACGAAGCTGTTGAATTCAGTGAAGAAAAACCGAAAAAGCTTAAAGAAATGCTCGGGCATCAGCCTCAGGAAGTGCTTGGAGGCGCCCTGCTTGGAATCCTGACCGGTTCGGCAGGCTATCTGCTTTCAAAAAAGGATAGAAAATTGTCGAAATTTAAGGTAAAATTTAGAAGATAGGATGACAAGATTCAGGGAGCTGCAGCATATTGAAAACAGTTGAAGAATATTTGAATCACCTTGAAAGCAAAGGCTTTCAATTCCGTGAGGACGCAAAAGGGTTTGTATACTTTGGCAAGCAATATACGAATGCCTCGGATGAACTGGCGAATGCCGCTATCGAAATAACATTAAAAGCACAAAAAGCCTTTGATGGGAGCTTTTATGTGTCCCTGCTGGAAATGCTGATAGCAAATGGGATCACGACCCGCAAAGAAGCGCTCCATTTCATCAAACAAAAAGAGCTTTTGGCTATATAAGCCAGAAGGGAGGCCGAGGCCTCCCTTCTTTTTTAACTAATGGTACTTAGCTGGTGCAGCTGTAGAGACGAAAAGCCCTGGCAAGTGCCAGGGCTTTTCGTCTCTATATCCGGCATTCAGCTGGCCTTTTTGCTGTTTTCTTTATTAGGCCGATTTTTGCTCAGAAGCCACTGCTTTTTTTTCCTTCCTTGAAGGCATTTCTGCATAGACCATCCCCGCAAAAATCAAGCCGCATCCAGCAAGTGCTGAAATTGTAAGGCGGTCCCCTGCCCAGAAATAGCCGGCTGCAGCTGCAAAGACTGGCTCCATTGCAAATATAAGCGCCACTCTAGTGGGAGTGGTGAATTTCTGGAAGGCAGTTTGTGCCAAAAAGGCAAGAGCTGTGGCAAATATGGAAGTCACCAGCAAAGCTGTAACAACATTTCCTTCGAGGATGATATCAGGATTAAGGGCTGACTGCCAATCCTCGAATAAAATAGCAGAAACACTTGAAAGACCTGCCACAGTCAAAATTTGCACAACAGTCAAAAGAAGGGCCGGATGGTGTTTGCTGAAATTGCCGGTGAAAATGATATGAAGGGCAAATCCTGCAGCACAGACAAGAGTCAGCATATCCCCTTTATTCAGGGAAGATGCGTCTGTCATGGCAAGCAGATAGAGGCCGGCAGCCGCAGCTGCCACTCCGATGATACTGTTGCCGCCTGGCTTAATTTTCAAAAGAGCAAATGCCAATAAAGGGACCATGACTACACTTAAGCCTGTAATGAAGCCTGCTTTTGAAGAGGTTGTATAAAGAAGGCCGGCTGTCTGGAACGCATATCCTGCAAACAGCCAAAGGCCTATAAATATGCCGGAGGACACCAGCTTCCAATTGAGATGGACCAGCTGCTCCCGTTTAAAAATAAAGAGCCACACCGCAAGAAGCGCCCCGGCGATAAAAAAACGGATCGCATTAAAAGTGAAAGGCTCCAGAAAAGAAATGGCATTCTGGACCAGCACAAACGTCGCACCCCAAACGAGTGCGACCAGAAGAAGAGAGATATCTGCTAGGGATCGTGACTGTATCATCCGGCGGTCCCTTCTTTCCCATTGCCGCGGACTGCTTTCCTGGCCAGTTCATCTGCTGTTTTATTTTCACTGCTTGGAATCCACTTCATAAAGAAAAGGTCGAACTGCCTGGATAGGCCCAGAGCTTTTTCAAGCAGGCCGCTGTAAAGGGGGTTCTTGACGAATTCCTTCTCGACTGCTGCATTAACAAGCTGGGAATCTGTCCGAAAAGAAACGGTCCTGTAGCCATTTTCCAGGCAAATTTCCAGTGCGCGGATGAAAGCATGATATTCTGCCTCATGGTTGCTCATCTCGCCGAGCGGTATGCTATGGCGTTCAACAGAACCTCCAGCCTTGATGAAAATCCCGGCGCCGCTTGGTCCCGGGTTGCCGGCGCTTGCACCGTCGATATATACTTCGATCATCGCAAATCCTCCATATTAAAGAATAACCTTGCTTATCCTGGATGAGAACGGGTAACACTATATGTAAGTTTATCACAGAAACGGCTTTTTCTTATCACCGAGAATGCAAAAAAAAGAGTGCCGCGGCACTCTCTTCATTCTATTGATCAACAGCTGTTTGCGCCTTGCTTTTTTTATGCATTTTCTTGGCAAGATATCCAAAAGGCGTATCCAGGATGGCAACGATGAATTTCAGCAGGTAAGTTGTAATGAATATCTGGATCCATTCATTGAATGGAAAGACCCCTGCAAAAGCAATCCCGGTAAAAACGAGTGTATCAATAAATTGGCTGATGATCGTACTCCCGTTATTTCTGATCCAAAATTGATTGTCTTTAGGGAACTTCCTTTTCAGGAATTGAAAAATGTATACATCCAGGAACTGGCTTGCAAGATAAGCTGCAAGGCTTCCCAGCGCTATTTGCGGAAGAAACGAGAAAATCGTACTTAATGCACCTTGTGCCATATCGATTTCATGAGGCTGGAAAAGCAGCACCATCTGCATGATCACTGTCATGGACAGAAGTGTCAAAAATCCAAGCCAGACCGCTTTTTTTGCCTCTTCTTTACCGTACTTTTCGTTCAGGATGTCCGTGACAAGGAAGGCGGTGCCATACATGGCATTTCCGAGGGTTGCAGTCATCCCGAATATTTCAATTGTTTTAATGACCTGCAGATTGGCAAGTACAGTAGAAAGGCCAATCCAGACAAAAAGTCCGGTTTTGCCGAAAATGCGGTAAAATAGTAGTACGAAAGCAAAATTAACTAAAGCAAAAATGAAGCCAAACCATTCGTTAAACATAAGATCCTCCTAGTTTTGATAGTGCGGGAAGTTGCGAACCGCCATATATTTAATTGTCCTTGACCATTATAGCGTGAATATAGAAGGAAAGACACATCTTAGTAAAAGTGAAAGTTTTAGCAATTTTGTGATACTTGTGCCCTGCTTGGAATAGGCTAAACAAATACTTGATACAGAAGCGAAAGGCGGATACTATGAAATACAAGTTAGAGTGGCTCTACAGGCTCAAAGGAACAGACGGAATCCGGTTCACCTCTGACTGGATGGACGGGGAAACTGCGCTGGAACTTGGCGGAGACCTCGAAAAGGGAGGAAAGGCCCTGGATCTTGAGTTTTTCGATGAGATGGGGACCGGCTGGTCCTTAAAGGAAATGAGGAAGCTGCTGGCTGAAGTGGAAGCCGAGCCTCATGATATAACAATATACTTTGATGGCGGATTCAATAAAGATACCTATCAGGCGGGACTGGGAGCAGTCATTTATTATAAGCAGGGGAAAAAGAAATTCCGCATCCGGGCAAATGAAAAAATCAGCGAAATGGATACAAATAACGAAGCTGAGTACGCCGCGATGCATTATGCTGTTACACTGCTGGAAGAAATGGGAGCGCATCATATGACATGCCGTTTCCTGGGTGATTCACAGGTCGTGCTTAAGCAGCTTGAGGGAGAATGGCCTTGTTATGAAGAAAGTTTGAACAGATGGCTTGACCGGATTGAAGAAAAAATAAACAAGCTGGGAATTGAGCCGAAATATGAGCCAATACCGAGATCAGAGAATAAAGAAGCAGATAAGCTGGCCAGCCAGGCGCTGGAAGGAAAGCTGATCAACAGCAAAATGCAGATCATCTAAAGGCTGGAATAACTGTTTTCTGCAGAGGAAAGGAAGGAAAGAGTTGGAACGGAAGGATATTTATAAAGAAACAGAAGAGCTTATGGAACAGTACTGTAAAGGCTGCTTTCTCCACAAGCATCACAAGGAAGAAAAAGGGAAGAGGTTCGCTCACCGATTTTGCATAACTCAATGCACAATCGGGGAAAAAATAAAAAAATGCGGCAGCAGACTGTCCTAATAACAGTCTGCTGCCGCTTTCATTTACCTATGTAAAAAAGGCTGGCAATATGCCACCCTTTTTTAATTGGCCCCCAATGGTCCAATTATCTATAAGTGCTGATTAAAGTTTTACAACATTAGCTGCTTGAGGTCCGCGGTTTCCTTCAACGATTTCGAAAGAAACTTCCTGGCCTTCTTCCAAAGACTTGAAGCCGTCGCCTTGGATAGCAGTGAAGTGAACGAACACATCGTCTCCGCCTTCAACTTCGATAAAACCAAAACCTTTTTCGTTATTGAACCATTTAACTTTACCGTTTTGCATGTGAACTTTTCCTCCTAAGCCTTTCAAGACACAGAGTGTGTCGAAATAAATATTATCATTAGCAGAATAATTAACCCATTCTGGAAAAATCAGAAAATTATTCTGTTAAATGATGTCTATAATATACACGAAGGAAAATTTCCAGTCAAGGAATAATGCAGAATTTTTACAATAATCTCTGGAATTTTTTGAATCTTTTATATTTATAGAAAAAATCACAAAAAATGATAGGTGACGTTTCCTGTTTTTGTTAAAATTTAAGCTGTAAAATAGTTCTGCATGCGGGGTGAGATGGTGAGAAACTTTAAGGAACCCGGCAGGGAGAAGCCTTTATCTTCAGCAGAAATCGATCGGCTCCTTTTCCAGCTGAAAAGAGACAGGCAAGGCCCTCCGGGAATGGATTCAGGCCGGATGAGCGATGGGGAAGGCGGAAAGAATGCTGCCGTGCTGATCGATGATGCGGTGAGGCAGGTGGAGGATATATTTGCCGGAGTAAGATTAGGGAATGGGGTCGGAATAACTGCAATCAAAACAGATATATTGCCTGCCATCCGGACACTTGCGGAGATTCCCGGAGTGCCTCATTTTTTCCATCTGCTCGACCGAAAAGACAGATATACTTCCAGCCATGCTGTATGTGTCAGTATGATAGCCGGGATGATCGGGCGCTGGCTTGGTATTGGCGGAGCCCTGATGGAGGATTTGCTTCTTGGATCCATCCTTCATGATATTGGTAAAATTAAGATTCCAGATGCAATTCTCTCAAAACCCGGAAAGCTTACCCTATCAGAATATGAAGAAATGAAACTTCATTCTGTGTATGGATATGAAATGGTGAGGGATTTGGAAGATGTCAGCCCCAAAGCGGCCCTTATTGTTCTGCAGCATCATGAAAGAGAAGACGGAAGGGGATACCCCCTTGGCCTGAAAGGCAGGGAAATAGAGCAGCTAGCTAAAATTACAGCCATTGCAGATGTTTTCCATGCCATGTCGTCTGCACGCATTTACCATGATGCCCTGCCTTTTTACCAGGTCATGCGCAAAATGAAGGATGGCGCTTTCGGTTCATTTGAACCTGGTTTTATGCTCATTTTCATCCAAAAGCTGATGAACAGCCTGGCAGGATCGATGGTCAGGCTGACAGACCAGTCAGAGGGCAGGATCCTGCTGGTCCACCCGTATGATCCTTTATCCGCACTTGTGCAGACAGAAGACCGCCTCATTGACTTAAGATACAGCAGGGAGCTGCAAATCGAACGGATATTATGAATAAGAGAGATTGCTTGTCATTTTCAGCCTTTTTTCTCATAAATTATAAAAACAGCCGACTTCATCCTTAATAATGTTGAAACGGCTGAAAAACAAAGAAAAAGGTGAGAAGATGTTCAGGTTCTTAATAGGGAATGAGGAATGGATATTAAGATTCTCTCCGAATATCGAGCTGGATTCTGAAATCAAACAGGCTATCTACAGTTCGCTCATACAGCTTGGCGAAACCTTTGTGCAAAGTTCACACGGCGATTCATTTTCTATCATAGATGAACAAATCGGCATGATCATTTTTACTCTCGAGAAAATTCCGTCCCTGATCCTTACTGTATCCCATGTAGTTCCAAAAGAAAGATGGTATACCCAGTGCAATCTGTCTATAAAGCCATATCAACCATAAACCGGCGCAGCCGGTTTATTTTTTTTGCCGAATAGATTGACAAATTTTACACTGAGGTTAAAATGTTTACCGAAGGAAACTTTTATGTTTTTGTTTAATATTTATAGTTGTATATAAAAAGTGTGCACATCACTAAAAGTGGCGCATACAATTTAGGACTGAGGATGAAGAAAAAAAGAAGGAAGAGGTGTTCAAGTTGAAAAAATGGATGATGTTAGTATTTGCTTTTAGCCTGATGGTGCTGGGAGGATGCTCCGGTAAGACTGCTGAAAGTGAAGGAGATGGAGAGAAGCTTTATGTCACTACAACGATTGGGCAGATAGCCGATGCTGTGAAAATAATAGCGGGGGATAAGGCGGAGGTGCATAGTTTGATGGGGCCTGGCACAGATCCCCACCTTTATAAAGCAACACAGGGAGATATGGAGAAACTTCAAAAAGCTGACATCATTTTTTACAGCGGTCTGCACCTGGAAGGAAAGATGCTCGGTATCTTTGAGAAAATGAATGAACAGAAGCCAACATATGCCATTGCTGAATCTATAGAACAAGAGAAGCTCTTGGCTGCAGATGGGAACAATGCCCATGACCCCCACGTATGGTTCGATATCGATCTATGGAAAACCGCTCTCAAAAAGACAGAAGAAGGACTGATTAAGGCAGATCCTGATAATGAACAATACTACCGGGAAAATGCAGATACTTATTTTGCAGAAATGGATGAATTAAAACGATATGCTGAAAAGGAAATGGCAGGGATTCCGGAAGAACAGAGGGTGCTGGTTACGGCCCATGATGCTTTTGGGTATTTCGGAAGAGCATACGATATGGAAGTAATGGGCCTTCAGGGATTGAGCACTGATGCCGAATACGGACTCGGCGATGTTCAGGCCCTTGTTGATGCACTGGTCTCGCGCAATATAAAGGCAGTTTTCATAGAATCAAGCATCTCGGAAAGGTCCATCAACGCGGTCATTGAAGGCGCAAAGGAAAAAGGCCATACCGTTTCCATCGGAGGAGAGCTGTTCTCTGACGCAATGGGAGAGGAAGGAACAGAGGAAGGAACTTATCTGGGGATGTACAGGCACAATGTCAATACCATTTCAAAAGCGCTGAAATAGGGGGGAAAGCCATGAATCCAGTAGAAATAAAAAATCTGACAGTCGCATATCAAAAGAAGCCGGTTCTGACAGAAGTAAGCTTTTCAGTTGGGGAAGGAAGTCTGGTGGGAATCATCGGGCCGAATGGAGCCGGAAAATCTACGCTTATTAAAGCCATACTGGGCCTGATTCCGAGAGCCTCAGGGGAGATAAAGGTTTACGGCAGAGAATATCGGCCCAAAGACAGGCTCGTTGGATATGTGCCGCAAAGGGGTACAGTCGATTGGGATTTTCCTACGAATGCGCTTGATGTTGTCCTTATGGGGCGATACGGCCATGTCGGCTGGTTCAGGCGTCCAAAAAAAGCCGATGTGGATGCAGCACGGGAATGCCTCCGCAAAGTAGGGATGGAAGCTTTTCAGCACAGGCAGATCAGCCAGCTATCAGGAGGACAGCAGCAGCGGGTCTTCCTTGCAAGGGCACTTGCACAGGATGCAAGCGTCTATTTCATGGATGAACCATTTGTCGGGGTGGACGCCGCTACAGAAAGGGCTATCATCAGCCTGCTTAATGAATTGAAGGCCCAGGGGAAAACGGTGCTGGTCGTCCATCACGACCTGCAGACTGTAAAAGAGTATTTTGATTCTGTCATTCTGCTTAATATGAGAACCATTGCCCATGGTCCGGCTGATGAAACATTTACAATGGAGAACCTGCACAAGACATATGGCGGCAAGCTGGCCTTTTTGGAAAAGAGCCAAGTGATGGTCGAGCAAAAGTGAGGTGCCTTATATGAGTGAATTAATGCAAATGCTGGGCAATGCGAATACACAGTGGGTCCTGTTCGGTACAATGCTTCTGGGTGTGGCAAGCGGAGTGCTTGGAAGCATAGCCCTTCTAAGAAAACAAAGCCTGATCGGGGATGCTGTTGCACATGCAGCATTGCCGGGGATATGTATTGCTTTTATGCTCACAGGAGAAAAATCTCTGCCTGCCCTTCTTATAGGAGCAGCAATCACCGGTCTGCTTGCTGCCTATTGCATCCAATTCATCACTTCCAACTCAATTCTAAAAGAGGATAGCGCGATTTGCCTGATTTTGTCTGTATTTTTCGGGTTCGGGATTGTCCTGCTGACAAAGATATCCCAATCACCTGCAGGCAACAAGAGCGGGCTGGATGATTTTATCTTTGGGCAGGCCGCTTCCATGGTAGGAGGCGATGTAAAGCTGATGGCAGGCGCTTCTGCTGTGCTCATCGTGGTAACTGCGCTGTTTTTTAAAGAGCTGAAGGTCTTGACCTTCGATCCTGATTTTGCGAGGGGGCTGGGCCTTCCTGCCGGCTGGCTGAACTTTATGTTTTTGACACTGCTGGCTGGTGCAGTTGTTATCGGGATTCAGGCAGTAGGAGTGATCCTAATGGCTGCCATGCTGATCACACCAAGCGTTGCTGCGAGGTATTGGACAGAGTCACTTGGGAAAATGGTGGTCATTTCAGGAGTATTCGGGGCTTTATCAGGAATGATTGGAACCCTTCTGAGCACGCTGGGGCAGGGGCTTGCAACAGGACCGTTCATTGTAGTTACGGCTACCGGCTTATTTCTTTTCTCTGTCCTGGCTGCCCCGCAGAGAGGACTGCTGACAAAACTGGCAAAAAGAATTGTCTTTAACAGGAAGACAAAGAGGAGCCAGGTGCTGAGGGCAATGTACAAACTGACTGAATCTGCTTACAGGGAGACTGGGAAGGAACAAATGATCATTGCTGAAAGCAGGATATCCGATGAGCTCGCTTTCTCAAAATCACATACCATGAGGCTGATGAGCGACCTGTACAAGGAGCATTTAATCGCAAGAGATTCCGGCGGCTGGATGCTTACGGACAAAGGTGTTCTCGAAGGGTATATCCTGACACTGAAAGGCCGCATAAATGAACTGTGCCTCATGCACAGTGAAGAGTTTAATGAGGACCAGAGGGAAGCGCTGGCAGAAAGGCTGATTGAAAGACCGTCTGATCCGCTTGCCAAAAGAGCGGAAGGGCTGCTTTGGCAATATAATATGATGCCGGCCCTATCACCTTTTTCCCTTTCTGAAAGGAGAGAGAATCTATGAGCTATGAATTGTGGATTTTGGCAGTAGGATCACTGGCAGGAATCACTTGTGCCATCACCGGATGCTTCCTGATATTGCGGAAGCTGTCCATGCTTGCCGATGCAATCAGCCATACCGTGCTCCTTGGAATCGTCCTTGCTTTTCTGATCAGCCAAAGCATGAACGGATTTTACATGCTCCTTGGAGCAGCGGCAACCGGTCTGGCAACAGCCTTCCTTGTCCAGACCTTTAACAGCAGCGGGGTGCAGGAGGATGCTTCAATCGGTGTTGTGTTCACCTTCCTGTTTGCTGCAGGAGTAATACTGCTCTCGCTTTTTGCAGAAAATGTCCACCTGGATGTCGACCATGCATTGATGGGAGAGATTGCTTTTGTTCCCTGGGATGTCGCCCAGATTGGAATGCTTCCTGAAGTCCCGAAAGCCTTTCTGATGCTTGTGGGTGTCCTGCTGTTTAATCTGCTGCTGATCGGATTATTCTATAAGGAATTCAAAATTACATCTTTTGATCCCCAGATGGCAGCAGCGATTGGGATTCCGGTCCTGTTCATCCATTACCTGCTGATGGGGATGGTATCGATTACGACTGTAGCTTCTTTTGACAGCGTCGGAGCAGTCCTTGTCGTTGCTATGCTGATTGCGCCTGGAGCATCTGCATACCTGCTGACAGACAGGCTTGGAGCCATGCTTATATATAGTGCTTTGATCGGAGCGGCTGCGGCTATCGGCGGGTATTTCGCCGCCAGCTGGCTGAATGCCTCCATTTCGGGAAGCATGGCAGCTGCCAATGGAATAATTTTTGCCCTGGTTTTCCTGTTTTCGCCTTCAAAAGGCTTTATAATGAAAAAACGGAACAGCATGCGTGTCCATACAGCAGAATGATGACGCTGCAAAGATCCTTGGTTTGCAAGGAGCTTTAAAGAAAGAAAGTTTAATAGTATAATAGAAGAAGCGCCGGGAAGGGCGCTTTTTTCTTCTGCCTTAAGTTATGTGCACACCAGCTTCCTCAAGGCCCTCATCCCCCTTAGAAACTCCCCATTAAAATCAATTCTGAAAAAAGTGCCTGGTCCAATCTGGCAGGAGCTAAATGGTGCCGGAAAAGCCTGAAATCATGTATAATCTTTTTTTCGGGCCCTGCTGCCGTTTGGGTAAAGCAGCAAAATAATCAAGTCGGACTTGCGCAGTCCCGAGCTAGGAGAATGAATATGAAGCTGATTATTGCAGAGAAGCCTGATCAGGGAATGAAGCTTGCCGCCCCATTTTCATTTAAGAAAAAAGAAGGCTATCTGGAAATTTCGCCGAACCACCTGTTCCCTGATGGTGCTTTCATGACTTGGGCCATCGGTCATTTATGTGAACTCGTTCCCCCAGAGGAATATGATCCTAAATGGAAAAAGTGGTCGCTGAGCACTCTGCCGATACTCCCGGAGCAGTTTAAGCACCGTGTATCCAAGTCAAAGTGGAAGCAATTTAAAGTCATTAAACAACTGGTACACCGTAAAGAAGTCAATGAAATCATCATCGCGGGTGATGCAGAAAGAGAAGGGGAAGCAATTATCCGAGTCATTCTGACCCAATGCGGCAGCAGAAAGCCGATGAAACGGCTATGGATTTCATCGCTCACCGCCAAATCTGTAACAAATGGCTTTGCCAATCTCCTCGATGAGTCGAAAACTAGAAATATATATTATGAGGCGCTAAGCAGGGCATGTGCCGACTGGCTTGTCGGCATGAATGCTTCCAGGGCATACACCCTTCTGCTCCAGCAAAAAGGGATTCAGGATGTGTTTTCAACCGGAAGGGTCCAGACCCCGACCCTTGCACTGATTGTAAAAAGAGAGAAAGAAATCGAGAACTTTAAGTCAGAGCCTTTCTGGGAAGTCATGGCTACTTTCAATATGGAAGGGAAGACGTATAGAGGGAAATGGCATAAAGATGGGAATTCCCGTCTCGATAATGAGGGCATGGCCAGGAAAATCCAGCAGTTTGCAGCAGGAAAGAACGCCAGGATTGAATCGATCGATAAAGAGAGGAAGGAATTCCTGCCTCCTTATTTATTCAATCTCTCGTCCCTGCAGGCCGAAGCGAATAAACTTTACAAATATTCCCCGCAAAAAACATTGGAAATCGCCCAGAAGCTTTATGTAAAAGGTATTATTTCGTACCCTCGCTCTGACTCAAGCTTTGTCACTAAAGAGGAAGCGGGGGCATTTCCGGAAACGCTGGAAAAGCTTTCAAGAATGGATGCTTTTAAAGCCTTTTTTCCGCTTCCTGTTTCATCCATACTAGATAATAAGAGATTTGTGAATGAAAAGAAAGTGACAGACCACTATGCCATCATTCCTACAGAACAGGCAGTTGATCCGGCGAAAATGGGTGCTGATGAAGCAAGGATATATGAGCTGATTGTAAAAAGGCTGATTGCCGCCCATTATGAAAAAGCCATCTTTGATTACACGACTATCCATACACTGGCGGACGAGAGGGCTGCCTTCCTTTCAAAAGGCAAGGAACTGATCCAGAAGGGCTGGAGGAAGGTCCTGTACAGCCAAAAGAAGAGTGCAGCAAAAGATGAAGATGAGCAGGATCTTCCGTCCCTGAAATCCGGCGAAAGAGGGATTGTGCAGGATACTGAAGTTAAGGAAAGCAAGACGCAGCCGCCAAAGCGGTACACAGAGGGGCAGCTTATCACCTTGATGAAAACCGCAGGTAAGCATTTGGAGGATTCTGATCTGGTTAAAGTAATGAACCAGACTGAAGGGCTTGGCACTGAAGCGACGCGTGCGGGTATCATTGGGATTCTTAAGGACCGGATGTATATTGATGTCCGCAAGAACCAGGTGTATGCGACAAACAAAGGTAAGCTTTTGATTGATTCAATCGGAGAAAGTGTGCTGGGATCCCCTGAAATGACCGCCAAATGGGAGCAGCGCCTGAATGAAATCGGTGAGGGGGCAGCATCGCCCAAAGAATTCATGGAGCAGGCGAAGAAGCTGTCAACCAAGTTAATTAATGATGCGACAGAACAGAGTGCCCAGTGGAGCTTTGATGGATATGACCTGGAGGAATTTAAGGATAGAAGGCCAGGGAAGAAAGGGAAAAGGGGCGGTACTGGGACGAAGGTCGGCAAATGCAAGCTTTGCGGCGGCGATGTTGTCGACAAAGGAACCTTTTATGGCTGTGCGAATTATAAAGCTTCTGACTGCCGTTTCACCATATCCAAAAAAGTGCTTGGGAAAACTGTAAGCCAGGCAAATGTCCGCAAGCTTTTGAAAGATGGGCAGACGGATCTTATCAAAGGGTTTAAAAAAGGCGAAAAGGAATTTCAGGCCAGGCTCGAATGGGGAGAAGGCAGGCTGAATTTCGTCTTTGAAAACAGCATAAAACAGAAATAAATGCAGGGGAGGAGCATAAGCTTCTCCCTGGTGTTTCGCTTGACTGACTTGTTTGTCCTCTCCATCTATAGTAAAATTTTTATTGGACAATTTTTACTGGGCTGCAATATGGACCTTTCTGTTTGCAGGAAAGCATAGCCCTTTGGAAAATTTTTCAACAGAAAACAGCAATGAAGCTGAAACCGGGTGCAGATTTCTGTCCGGCAAAAAGCTGGTTTTAATACTTAGGAGGTTATCGGATGCCTACTCCAAGCATGGAAGATTATATAGAACAAATATACATACTGATAGAAGATAAAGGTTATGCACGTGTATCCGATATCGCCGAAGCTTTGTCCGTCCATCCATCTTCAGTTACTAAGATGGTGCAGAAGCTGGATAAAGATGAATATCTTGTTTATGAAAAATACAGAGGGCTGATCTTGACTCCAAAAGGCAAAAAGATCGGCAAAAGGCTTGTATACCGTCATGAACTTCTGGAACAGCTGTTAAGGATCATCGGCGTGAAAGAAGAGAATATTTATGAAGATGTAGAGGGAATAGAGCATCATTTAAGCTGGGATGCAATTGACCGGGTGGGTGACCTTGTCCAGTTCTTTGAAGAAGATAAGGGGAGAGTGGATTCCCTCCGCGAAATCGCCAGGAAAAATGAGCAGACTGAAGGATGAAGACAAAAGTGGCAAGGTATGAGAGTATACCTTGCCGCTTTTTTTTCTTTATCAGCAGTGTTATAAGGTTTTGCTTATAAATGGAGTCTGTTGATTTCCGTTCCAGGCACTTCGCTTTCCGCGGGGCGGCGCTGAGCCTCCTCGTCGTACCTCCTGCGGGGTCTCAGCTCTGCCGCTGCAATCCCGCAGGAGTCTGCGTGCCTTCCACTCCAATCAACAGGGCTTTAGAATTGAATTTCCATTAAATCTCTATTACCACAAATTCTCTCCACAAACCTAGTGAAGATACTGATACTTCGTTTGTTTCTGCTTCATGATTCTCACATCTCTATGTCATTTGTTTTACTAGCTAAAAGCTCGGAAAATCATCTAAAAGATTCACTGTATTAACATCTGCATCCACTAAGCTGTGTTCCGGGCCAGTAAGCTCAATGATCCCTTCCTCTGCTTCCATCAATGCTTTTCTGAACGATATGATGCGCCCTCCTGATGTCTGGAAAGACATAATCTCTCCCAGGTGGTTTCTTTGGACAGCTATTAATTTTTCCGGCTGCATGTAAAGCCCCTCCTTTAATTTCCTTAGTACAAAGGATTACCAGCCGTCCTTATAGAAATACAAGAATGAAACCTTTTTTGAATATATACGTAATTAAAGTGAGGGATCATCAGATGGAATTTAATTGGGCCTCTGAAGCGGAAAGGCTTTGGGATGAGAAATCCGGCTCCTGGAGCCGGCAGAGCAGGGAAATGTGGGAATCAGGCAGCCGGAAAGACATTGCAGGCTTTTTCAGCGGGCATGTCCCTGCGGGTTCTTCGGTATGCGACCTTGGCTGCGGCGATGGCTACGGCACTCTGAAGCTTGCCAGTGCGGGCTATAAAGTAACAGGTGCAGATGTTTCAGAGGAAATGATACATAAAGCCATCAAGGTAAATGAAGAAAATGATGCAAGTTTTATTAAAACCGATATTGCGTCTTTGGATGTTCCTGATGATGCTTTTGATGCAGTGCTGGCCATTAATTCGCTTGAATGGACTGAAAGCCCCCTGGCAGTACTCCGGGAAATGCAGAGGGTGGTCAGGCCGGGAGGGTATGGGTGCGTCGGCATTTTAGGCCCCACCGCGAAGCCCCGGGAAAACAGCTATGAAAGGCTTTACGGCAAGAAAGCTGTCTGCAATACAATGATGCCATGGGAATTTGCAAGGCTTGCTGCTGAAAATGGATGGAGCAGGACAGCCGGGTTGGGTGTTTATAAAAGGAGTGCAGAACAGATTCCCAAAGCCTCCTTAACAGAAGAACTGCAGCAGACATTATCTTTTATGTGGGTATTCATGATCAAAAATGATAAATAAGAGGAGAGTAATAGGATGAGCAGATATTCAATCGAAGAATTCGTCAGCCAGACAAAGCAGCAGGACAAAGGGGAAGGCCTGTTTGAGCTTGAAACCCCGAGGATGCTTGAAATCAACCTGACAAATCAGATCTGGGCAAAAACCGGTGCGATGGTTTCCTACAGGGGAAACATTAAGTTTGAAAGAGAAGGGATCCTGGAGCACGGTCTCGGGAAAATGTTCAAAAAGGCGCTGACGGGTGAAGGAACGTCGCTGATGAAAGCGACAGGGAATGGCAAACTCTATCTGGCAGACCAGGGAAAAAAGATATCAATCCTCAACCTTGGCGGTGAAGCGATTTTTGTGAACGGAAATGACTTGCTGGCATTCGAACCCGGCATCAGCTGGGATATCAAGCTGATGAAAAGGATTGCCGGCATGATGGCAGGAGGGCTTTTTAATGTCCGCCTTGAAGGGCGCGGCATGGTCGCAATCACATCCCATTATGAGCCGCTGACACTGCTTGTAACGCCGGATAATCCAGTGTACACAGATCCAAATGCTACTGTAGCATGGTCAGGCAGCCTTCAGCCGGAATTTGTGACAGATATATCCTTTAAAACCTTCCTTGGAAGAGGAAGCGGGGAGTCGATACAGATGAAATTCTCGGGCAATGGCTTTGTTGTCGTGCAGCCGTTTGAGGAAGTCTACTATAGCCAGCAAAGCTGATTGAATATTTCATATGAAAACGAAAATGGCTGCACCAAAGAGTGCAGCCATTTTGTCATTCTTTCTGAAAAGGAAGCTACCATTCGTATGGTGTTTCCTGGTATACATAATAGTTCAGCCAGTTTGAGAAAAGCAGATGCGCGTGGGATCTCCATTTGTTCTTTGGGGGCAGCATAGGATTGTCTTCCGGAAAATAATGCAGTGGCAGGTCTGGCACCAGCCCCCTTGCTTTGTCCCTTTCATATTCATCAGCCAGTGTTCTTGATTCATACTCCAGATGGCCGGTGACCATGATTCTTCTGCCGTCTTTTGAACTGATGATGAACGCACCGGCTTCTTCTGAAACTGACAGAAGCTTCAGGGACGGATGCCCGTTTATTTTTGCAACAGAGACGTCTGTATTCCTTGAATGGGGAGCAAGGAAATGATCATCAAATCCTCTCAGAAGCTTGACTGAAGGATCGTTTACTGTATGAGAGTATACGCCTGAGCATTTCTGAGGGAGAATCTCCTTGCCGATTCCGTAATAATGATAAAGCGCAGCCTGCGCACCCCAGCAGATATGCATGCTGGAGGTCACATTCTGTTTCGCCCAATCCATGATCCCGGTCAGCTCTTCCCAATAGTCGACTTCCTCGAAATCCAGCATCTCAATTGGCGCTCCTGTTATGATCATCCCATCGAATTTTTGATGCCTGATTTCCGGGAACGTTGTATAAAACTGCTCAAGATGCAATTCGCTCGTATTTTTTGACTCATGGGTAGCAGTCTTAAGGAATGAAATATTTACCTGCAGCGGTGTATTGCCGAGAAGCCTCAAAAGCTGTGCTTCTGTTTTTTCTTTTTCAGGCATGAGATTCAAGATGACAATATTAAGCGGACGGATGTCCTGCTGCCTTGCCCGGCTGTCATCCATGATAAAAATGTTTTCTTTCTCCAGAATCTCACGGGCAGGCAGCAGAGGCGGAATACAAATGGGCACGGGCCTTCCTCCTTGTTGGAATATTCAATTATCTAATTATAAAAGCAAACGGCATTGTCAGGCAATGCCGGGCAAAAGATTCATTATTAAAAATTCTATCACTTATTATTGGACGCGGTGGTACAATATAGAAGGAAACTTTGCATATATCGGGGGGACAAGAATGAACGTGAAACCAAAGGTAAAGTCGGATATCGAAATCGCACAGGAATCAGAACTGAAACCGATCAAAGAAATCGCAGCCGGAATCGGACTGGAAGAAGATGATTTGGAGCTTTACGGGAAGCACAAGGCCAAGCTCTCATATGAGGCAATGAAAAGGCTGCAGACAAAAGAGTCTGGAAAAGTCATTCTTGTTACAGCCATTAATCCAACTCCTGCAGGAGAAGGGAAGTCAACAGTCACTGTCGGGCTTGGTGATGCACTGACAAGACTTGGGAAGAAAACACTGATTGCGATGCGGGAACCTTCACTTGGCCCAACGATGGGCATCAAAGGGGGCGCCACTGGCGGTGGATATGCACAGGTACTGCCTATGGAGGATATCAATCTTCATTTCACAGGTGACCTCCATGCCATTACTTCAGCCAATAATGCGCTCTCTGCCTTGATTGACAACCATCTCCAGCAGGGTAATGAACTGGGCATCGACCAGCGGAGGATTGTCTGGAAGCGGGCAGTCGATTTGAATGACCGGGCCCTTAGAAAGGTGATCGTCGGCCTTGGCGGCCCAATGCAGGGAGTGCCAAGGGAAGACGGATTTGATATTACGGTGGCTTCGGAAATCATGGCCGTTTTATGCCTGGCATCCGATCTGGCAGATTTGAAGTTAAGGCTTTCCAGAATGGTCATCGCCTATAATTATCAAAAGGAACCTGTAACAGCTGGGGATTTAGGTGCAGAAGGCGCACTTGCCCTGCTTTTAAAGGATGCCATTAAGCCGAATCTGGTTCAGACGATTGAACATACACCAGCTTTGGTGCATGGAGGGCCTTTCGCCAATATCGCCCACGGCTGCAACAGCGCGGCCGCTACAACAGCTGCCTCAAAGCTGGCCGATTATGTGGTTACAGAGGCTGGGTTCGGTGCAGATCTTGGCGCGGAAAAATTCCTTCATATTAAAACAAGAAACGCGGACATTCAGCCCGAAGCTGTGGTGATTGTAGCAACAATCAGGGCACTTAAGATGCATGGCGGAGTAAAAAAGACAGATCTTGCAGAGGAAAATGCAGCTGCATTAGCAGAAGGATTCGCTAACCTGAAGAAGCATGCTGAAACGATTAAGAGCTTTGGCCTTCCATTTACTGTGGCCATCAATAAATTCGTAACCGATACAGATCTGGAAGTGAACACACTGCTTGGACTCTGTGAGAAAGAAGGCTTCCCTGCCGCCCTTACAGAAGTATGGGAAAAAGGAGGAGAAGGCGGACTGGCATTGGCGGAAACTGTTTTAAAGCTTATTGACAAAAAAGAAAGCAGCTTTGCTCCGTTATACAGCCTTTCAGATCCGCTTGAAGAGAAAATCAGGACAATCGTTCAGAAAGTATACGGAGGAGCCGACGTAGAATTTGCAGGCAAAGCTAAAAAGCAGCTTGCTGATTTTGAGACCTTTGGCTGGGGGCGTCTGCCGGTATGCATGGCCAAAACCCAGTATTC
Source organism: Bacillus infantis (assembly GCF_050107595.1). Classification (GTDB taxonomy): domain Bacteria; phylum Bacillota; class Bacilli; order Bacillales; family Cytobacillaceae; genus Bacillus_AB; species Bacillus_AB infantis_C. The sequence goes on along the minus strand of NZ_JBNILH010000012.1, from coordinate 49,343 downwards.
GCTGTCAGATGACCCGGCAAAGCTTGGAAGGCCAGAAGGATTCACCGTAACGGTCCGCGAGCTGAAGCCATCCATCGGTGCAGGTTTCATCGTAGCCCTTACAGGAGATGTCATGACAATGCCGGGACTTCCGAAAGCTCCTGCTGCTTTGAAAATGGATGTGGATGAGAACGGAAATGCCGTTGGCCTATTTTAAAAGGGGTGTTCTGCTTGTTTGACCCTACTGCGTATGAAAATATGAAGATCGTCATGGAAGGCCTTCTGTATGATAAGGACCTTGCCGGTGAAATCAGCATTATAGACCGCAACGAGCTGATCAATACCGCCAAGCTTTCAAGAAAATTTGAAATCACTTTTCAGGACAGGGAGTATGCCAAAGCTTCATGCACCTTTATCATGGAAGCTGCGCTCGAAAATCTTGCGGCAGAGCTGCATCCCGCCCTCCTTTCTGAAAAGCTCTCAGGCTGCAGGATCAGCATCCGATTTTCCTTCAGCCAAAGAAATGATCCGGAACAGACAGCCGGGATCGGCAAGCTGATGAAGGCCATTTGGGGAGAAAATAGAACAATCACCCAAACAGTTTCCTATGATCCCTTAAGCAAGCCGGACACTTTGCAGAATGTAACTGAAATCACTTTTGGCAGACTCATTTATGAAGACCAGATTGATGATCTTGCGCTTCTGTCCGATCATATGGCCGAATGCCTGAGGAAGCTTGAGGATGTGCTCTCTTAAACAAGTGTTTAAACTGGCATTACAGGCGGATCGTGATTACGATAAGAGCAGGAGGTGCGATGATGTCTATATATCAATTTAATGCGATGAAAGCAGATGGCTCGAATGTTCCGCTGAAGGAGTATGAGGGAGACGTGCTCCTTATAGTCAATACAGCCAGCAAATGCGGCTTTACACCACAGTTCAAGGAGCTTCAGGAAATCTATGAAAATCTGCATAGAGAAGGTCTTGAAATCCTCGGTTTTCCCTGCAATCAATTCATGAATCAGGATCCGGGCAGCAACGAGGAAATCCAGCAGTTTTGCCAGCTGAACTATGGGGTGTCATTCCCGATGTTCGCGAAGGTGGATGTGAATGGGAAAAATGCCGACCCTATTTTTCAATATTTAACAGAAGAAGCGCCTGGCATGCTTGGCATGAAGTCTGTAAAATGGAATTTCACCAAATTCCTTGTGAATAAAAAAGGAGAAGTCGTCAAGCGGTATTCTCCCAATACAAATCCAAAAGAAATCCTCGGCGATATTGAGGAAGAATTGGCAAGATAAATGCTTCCAGTCTGAAACTGGACGTGCGGAAGGCTCTGCTGAGGCAGGGCCTTTTTGTCTGTTATTTTTTCTGTTTTAAAAATTTAGAATTATCTTTACTTTGGTTCTTTTACCTAATACGATAAGAATGGGCGTGCCAAAATGTTCCACCTATGGAGAACAAGGCAAATCAAATAACTGCCTGATTGAAGGAGGAAAAAGAAGATGGACAAAGCAGGAATCATACAAATTCAATTGAGCGATAAGATGGAAGGCACGTAGTTAAGAATCGAGGAGGCAGAGACATGGAAAAAGTGATAAGTAAGATACAGGTGGTCCGCTACCAGCCGGGATTGGCGGATGCAATTGCGAAGATGTGGAATATGAGCCGGGAAAGCTGGGGCGGCGAAAACAGGGTGATGACAGGGGAGCAAGTAAAGACGAAAGAGGAAAACTCGGATAATATCGAACTGTATATCGCCCTGGATGGGGAAGAGGTCGTAGGCTATTGCGGACTTTCAGAATATAAGGAAGATGAAGGTGCGCTTTATATTCCTCTCCTGAATGTGCGGCCGGATTATCATGGCAGAAAAATCGGCAAGCTCCTTGTTCTTGAGGCACTTGAAAAGACAGTGGAGCTCGGATGGCCGCGTCTGGACCTGTATACCTGGCCAGGCAACACAAAAGCCGTTCCATTGTATAAAAAATGCGGGTTCTTTTGGGAAGACAGGGACGACTCCACTCACTTGATGAACTTCATTCCCGCTCTCCTGAATACGCCGCTTTTGAGGCCAGTTTTTGAAAAGCTGGACTGGTACAGTTCAAGCACCAGGAAAATTGAAGTGAAGCCTGATGGGAAAAACGAAAATGGCTTCACTTATTATGATTATGAGTGGGAGCATGAGGGAACTCATGCAAGAGTCCAATTTGAACGTTCAGGAAGAGGCATGCGCCTGATTGAGACAGATGAGTTCCTGGCTGAGCTGGTATTGAACGGGCAACAGCTGATTGAGGGGCGGAAGGAGTCCATTTCTTTAAGGATTTTCAATAAATCTGGAAATCCGCTTGCGGTTGAAGCAGCCGGGAAGGACAGCGGGAGGGTGAAATGCAGCTTAACAGCATCCGCAATGGTCTCTGGGGAAGAGGTCTTCACAGGAGTACTGGACATCAGAGAAGGGGACGCGCCAGACTCCTCGAAGACACACCCATCTGCAGTTGTGGATTTGTCTATAAATGGCCTGAGCTGTTCACTAAAGCTGGGCATCCTTCCTAAAAAGCCGGCTGATGTCACTGCCTCGCTTCTTGGACATCTAAGCTACCAGGGCAAACAGGCAGAGGTTGCTGTCGAGATTAAAAATAACCTTGCGGAAGAGGCAAAAGTGGAAATCCAGTTTCCGGAAACAGAGAAGCTCATTCCTGAGCAGAAAGAAATTGTGCTGAATTTAAAACCGAAAGAACGGAAAAGCTTCTTCCTTCCCGCTGCGGTAAAAAAGCATGGTTTTTCCGAACACCTTCTGCAGGTGGCTCTAACTGGCTCAAATGGAGGCCGATTCCAATTCGAAAAGAAAGCCGGCCTGGCACTGAAGGGTTTTGGCAGCCAATTTGGCGGCGAGACAGAAGATTACTGGCAAATCTTCAATGGAAACAGCCAGGTGAATATCAGAAAGCGGGACTATACTGTGAAAGCCGGCCGAAGCGGGAAAATAGATCAGCCATTTGCTTTCTTCCAGCCAAAATTGGGGAAACCCTATACCGCAGAATTCACCAAAAAGAAACCTATTTCTGCAGAGTGGTATAAAGATGGGGCAGCAGTAACCCATAAGCTGGAATTTCTTTCAGAAAATATTCCTGGAATCAAGCTTGCTATCTTTACATCCCTTTATGCAGAAGGACTTGTAAAGAGGTGGATGGAATGTGAGAATAGCAGGGAAGAGCCGGTTGAACAGCTGTATATCTCTCAGTCTATGTACCATGAGGGCCGGGAGATGGTGTTTCCGCTGGACGGGGAAGCAGTTGCGTTTTCAGATATGAAGGAGCTTCTGTATGGAGATGTCAGCTTTAGCTCTCTGTCAGGAAATTGGTATTTCGCAGGACAAGGAGGGGAACCGGTAGGGCTTGCATGGCCGGAAAGCGCCAGGGCGGTGCCGGATAATTGGCAGCTTTCGGTCGAATTCCAAACAGGTGAGATTCAGGCGAAAGACAAGGCGGTCCTCGATCCTCTTTATCTATCAATTGGGGCCTTCCAATCCTGGGAAGAATTCGAAGCATTTGCATCACACTCCCCTTCAGCTGGTAAAAAAAGTACAGCTCCTGAGAAGGAGATAAATATCACGTCTGTATTCTGCCATGATGAAAAATATGCGGCAGACCTGACTTTAACCAATCGCAGGCTCCAGCCATTCGAAGGGAAGCTCTCCATTTCAGCTGATGGCAGTGTTAAGGCTTCTGAAGAGATTATGCTTGAAGGAGGAAAAGGTTACAAAACCAGCGTTACACTGGGCGAAAAAGCAGGAATTTCTATAGTATCTGCAGTTCTTGAGGAAGGCAGCAGCTGCGAAAAGATCGATAGCATCGTCCTGAAGCCTGGTGGAGATGTGCAAATATCATCGGAAGAGGAAGCCGGATTAAAAGTGGCAAAAGCAGTAAACGGGCCAGTGGAAATCAAATCGGCTCCAGGCTTCTACCCTGGTCTGTTCTCCATCTCAGTGAACGGGAGAAAATGGCTGGACCACTCCTTCCCTTCACTGCAGGCAAAAGGCTGGTGGAATCCCTGGGGCGGAGGAATGAAAACAATTCCTTCAAAGGTGAATGTTTTCTCTATCCTGAAGGGGCAGACAGAGGCGGAGGCAGCTGCTGTTAGGGATAGTTCAGGAAATTCCTGGCAGGGACTCAAAATCACAACCAGGCTTGGGGAGCATCCTGTATGGCAGGAGCTCGTATTTTCACAATATTATCTCATGCTCCCAGGTGTACCATTGATCGCATCATTTCTCCGAATAGAGGAAGCGGGCGGCAAGCTCCTTGCTGGTGAGTATGCTGTCACGGATGCTTTCCTGAATGGCGGAAATCTTCAAGATCTTTCTGTCAGGCCGGACGGAGCAGAGGAGAATGGCATGTATACAGCAGGGAAGGACGAGAATGTTCTCTTTTTGGGGAATGGCTCTTCCATCTGCAGCACACATGCCGAAGAAAAGCTGTATATGGTGACAAACAGCATGGCTGACCATAATGAGGCATATATGAACAAAGAGGCATGCCAGCTTATATCAAGACAGCCATTCAGCGCCGGAGGGCGGGATAGCCGGACGAAACCGGTATTCATGCTTTTTGACAGCAGGGATTTATCCGGGAAGCTGCTTGACAGGCTGCAGAAAATCAGTTTCAGCAATGAGGAGACAGAATGAAAATAATAGACGCACATATGCATTTTTCACAAATTAAATCTTTTCATGAAACAGCAAGGGACCTTTCGTTTGTTGATTATTCCTATAAAGGGATCGCAGCAGAGTACCAGAATGCCGGTGTCTTGCTCGGAATCGGCATGGGCCTTGCTGAAACAGAGGGTATGGGTTTTCCGGACCATGATGCCAAAACGCCGATGATGCTGGACCTGGCTGAATCCCAGCCTGATACAATAGTGGCCTGCGCCGGCATAAATCCATTCAATATGGATTCTGAGGCGCTTGAAAGGCTGGAAGAGGTAATTCAGCGCCCGGGGACTGTCGGATTTAAAATCTACCTTGGCTATTATCCTTTTTACGCTTACGACGAAGTGTATGAACCAGTCTATAAGCTTGCTGAAAAATACAGTGTGCCGGTTGTCTTCCATACTGGCGACACTTATTCAGAAAGAGGGCTGCTGAAGTACTCACACCCTCTTGCCATAGATGAAGTGGCTGTCAGGCACCGGAATGTCAATTTCATGATGGCGCACTTCGGTGATCCCTGGACCCTGACGGGAGCCGAAATCATCTATAAAAACCCGAATGTTTTTTCAGACCTTTCGGGGCTCATAGTCGGGACAGAAGAAGACCTGAAGAGAAGGAGCGGAGGGCGTTTCCTTGACCACCTTCGCCACGCGATAGAGTTCGCAGATTCATATGATAAATTGATCTTTGGGACCGACTGGCCCTTGATCCCTATAGCTCCATATATTGAGTTTATCAAGGACCTGATCCCTGAAGAGCATCATGAAAAGGTATTTTACCAAAATGCTTTGAGACTGTTTCCAAAAATCTCGGCTTTTCTGCCGGAGGAATAACAGCGTACGGCTATCCTTTTTCCTGGGATAGCCGTTTATTAAAAAAATAGAGATACATAATCACCTTAAGGAGGAAACCTAATGGGAAGAGTGGCATGGGTTACCGACAGCACAGCATGCCTGGATGAAGAATTAGCGGCGCACCCGGATGTCTATGTTGTACCGATGACAATCATCCTGGATGGGCAGGAATATATAGAGGGGAGGACCATAAGCGCTGAAGACCTGTTCAGGCGGCTGAAGACACTTTCTTCTCCTCCAAAGACCTCACAGCCTTCTGTGGGCTCCTTTCAGGCTCTTTTTGAAAAGCTGGAAGGAAGCTATGATTCTATCGTGGCTGTCCTTGTATCGGCGAAGCTCAGCGGGACTGTTTCATCCAGCCAGCAGGCAGCACAGCTTGTGAACATACCTGTCTATACAGTCGATTCGGGTATCCTGTCCTATCCTTTGACGAGGCTGATAAAGGAAGGGGTGCTTTTGGTAGAATCAGGGATCGGAAGCAGCGAAGCAGCCCGCAGGATCGAGGAAACAGGATCCACATCGGAGACATTAGTCCTTGTCGGGAGCCTCGAACAGCTTCACCGCAGCGGCAGGATGTCAGGGCTTCAATTCTATTTTGGCAGCCTATTGAGCATTAAGCCGATCATTGCCATAAGCGGCGGGGCACTCAGCATAAAAGAAAAGGCAAGGAGCATCAGGAAGGCCAAAGAACGGATGAAGGCCATGCTGAAGGAAGCCTATGAACAGCATGGCTTCAAGGAGGTTTTCATTCTGTATGGCCTTTATGACGGAGAAGCAAAGGAGTGGATGGCCGATCTAAAGGCCAGCTTTCAGGAAATCGAGTTCAGCGCTTTCCCTCTCGGGGCCACCATCGGGGTTCATGCCGGGGAAAACACCATCGGGTTCAGCTGGTTCAACGGGTTGAAATAATTCAGTATGTGGAAAGCCTTGCATAGCAGCAAGGCTTTTTCTTTTGTATTTTTGTTCAGAAAAAGACAGATATAGCTGAGAAGAAACATCCTCCCCCTTTTCATGATAAAATAAGCATCAGCAGGAAAGAGGTGCGTTTAATGGAAAAAATAATAGCGCAGGCAGAGCGGTATGTCCGTGCTGAGCTTGGCCGGGATGCTTCAGGGCATGACTGGCATCATATAGATAGAGTCAGGAAAAATGCGTTATATATACAGAGGCAGGAGAAACGGGGAGATGCTTTTGTTATTGAAATGGCAGCCCTTTTGCATGATATACCCGACGCTAAGCTGAATGCCGATGAGGAAAAAGGATGGGACAGGCTCCGCAGCTTTTTTGCAGAGACAGGGATTGAAACTGGGCTGCAAAAGCAGCTGGAAGAGGTCATCGCCTCTGTTTCCTTCAAAGGGGGCTCCGGCATAAAAGCAGAATCACCTGAGGCAATGATTGTCCAGGATGCAGACAGGCTTGATGCCATTGGCGCAATCGGGATTGCGCGGGCATTTGCCTATGGAGGGATGAAAGGCCATCCCCTTTATGATCCGGCGCTGTCAGCCAGGGAAGAAATGACACAGGAGGAATACAGGAATGGAAAATCCTCCACAATCCATCATTTTTATGAAAAACTGCTGAAGCTCAGCAATCTTCTGAATACAGATACAGCTAAAGAGATGGCAAAACAGCGGGATGAATTTATGCAGTTATATTTAAATGAATTTTACAGGGAATGGAATGGTCAGGCATGAAGATGATTTCAATTGAAAACTTATCAAAATCTTATGGGGAAAAGCAGCTCTTCCGGGATGTTTCCTTCACGATAGCTGAAAAAGAAAGGGTAGGGCTGATCGGCGTCAACGGAACTGGAAAGTCTTCTTTGCTGAAGATCGTGGCTGGAGTGGATGTTCCGGATTCAGGGGAGATCGTATGTCCAAAAGATTATAAAGTGTCTTACTCTGAACAGAAGCCTGAGCTGGATCCGGGACTGACAGTGCTGGAGCAGGTATTTGAAGGGGATGCCCCGATATTCCGCCTTCTGAGGGAATATGAACAGGTTATGGCGGGGCTCGGAGAATCGCCTGAGGACACCGTACTTCAGGACAAGCTTTTTGGCCTTCAGAAAAGGATGGATGAGCTGGATGGCTGGGAAGCGGATGCCAGCGCAAAGGCGATTCTAAGCAAGCTCGGCATCGAGGAATACAGCAGGAAGATCGGGGAGCTTTCCGGAGGGCAGAAGAAGAGGGTTGCCCTGGCACAGGTGCTGATCCAGTCTCCGGATCTTCTTATTCTTGATGAGCCGACCAACCATCTTGATTATGAAACCGTTAAGTGGCTGGAGGATTATCTTAGCCGATTTAATGGCGCGCTCCTGCTGGTCACGCATGACCGTTATTTTCTCGACCGGGTCACAAACAGAATGTTCGAACTGGATGGAGGAAGTCTTTACAGCTATAAGGGCAATTATGCCGCTTTCCTTGAAGCGAAGGCCGTCAGGGAGGAAAACGAGGCTGCTACTATTGAAAAGCAGAAAAATCTTTTCCGCAGGGAACTGGAATGGATCAGAAGAGGTGCAAAAGCAAGAAGCACCAAGCAAAAAGCCAGGATTCAGCGCTTTGACCAGCTGGAAGACACCCTGTCTTCTGTCAAAGCATCGGAAAAGCTTGATATGGCTCTATCCGGAAGCAGGCTCGGAAAACAGGTTTTTGAGCTGAAGGATGCTTCCAAAGAGCTTGGCGGCACGGTCGTGCTTGATGATTTCAGCCTATTGGTCAAGCCTGGCGACAGAATTGGAATAATCGGGAGAAACGGGACAGGAAAATCCACGCTTCTGAATATACTAGCCGGCAAAATCCCCCTGGATTCAGGTGAGCGGATCATCGGCCAGACAGTCAAGGTAGCCTATTATACGCAGGAAAGCGAAGACATGGACGAAAACAAGAGAATGATCGAGTATTTGAAGGAGACAGCCGAGATCGTGCATACCTCTGATGGCAAAACGATTTCTGCAGCACAGATGCTCGAGCGCTTCCTTTTCCCGTCAAGCACCCATGGAACACCGATCAGGAAGCTTTCCGGCGGGGAAAAGAGAAGGCTTTATCTTCTAAAGATCCTTCTGTCAGAGCCGAATGTCCTTTTGCTGGATGAGCCGACAAATGATCTGGATACACAGACACTGACCGTGCTTGAAGACTATCTCGACGATTTTGCAGGGGTGGTCATAACTGTTTCCCATGACCGCTATTTTCTTGATAAAGTGGCAGAGCAGCTGCTCATCCTTGAAGGAGGCGGCAGAATCGGCTCTTACTATGGGAACTATACAGAGTATATTGAGAGCCAGCCGCAGCAGGCAAAGCCAAAGAGCGTGAAGCAGGAACCTAAGCCAAAGCAGGAGGCAAAGCCAAAGAAGAAGCGCATGTCTTACAATGAGCAGAGAGAGTGGGAAAGCATCGATGGAAAGATTGCCGCTGCCGAAAAGCGCCTTGAAGAAATTGCCGTTGAGATGGCAGGAACGGGCAGCGATTTCATGAAGGCAAATGAACTTCTCGAGGAAGAAGCAAGTTTAAATGAACAGCTTGAAGAGCTTATTGAAAGATGGAGCTATCTGGCCGAGCTTGCAGAAGGCTGAGGGCAAATACAGCAGAAGCAGAGGGCCGGCACCGGCCGGGCTCTGTATGTTAAGATGAAACAAAATTTATCTACTCATGAGGAGGAACCATCATTGAAAATAAAATCGATTGAGCCTACGCCAAGCCCGAATACGATGAAAATCATCCTTGATGAAGAATTGCCTATGGGCAAGAGCAATAATTATAAAAAGGACAAGACAGAAGGAGCGCCAAAAGTTGTTTTGGATATTCTTCAGGTAGAAGGAATCAAAGGGGTATATCATGTAGCAGATTTCCTCGCGGTCGAACGAAATGCAAAATTTGATTGGAAAGAGCTTCTCCCTCAGGTCCGTAAGGCATTCGGCGAGGAAGCAGAAGAATCAGGCGGTGAGGCAGCCCTGAATGAACATTATGGCGAGGTAAAAGTCCAGGTGCAAATGTACAAAGATATCCCGATGCAGATCAAGCTGACTGATGGAACTGAAGAGAAGCGCTTTGGACTGCCGGAAGCTTACGTGCAGGCAGTGCGTGAAGTTCAGCAGCCTGATGATAATGTGGTTATGAGCAGAAAGTGGAAGGAATTTGGTGTCAGGTACGGGGATATGGACCAGGTCGGGCAGGATATTCTTGAAGAATTGCTGGCAGCCTATCCTGAAAGCAGGCTGAAGAGCCTTATCGAGCAGGGAAAACATGGCGAAGCTGCAGACAGCAGGCCTGCAAGGACAAAAAGAAAGCTGGTCCCAGAGGATCTTGACAGCGATGATTGGCGGACACGCTATCAGCTGATGGAACAGATGGAAGATCCGGGGGTAGAGGATTATCCTGTCCTCGAAAAGGCGCTTGAAGACGAGAAGGCTTCGATCCGCAGGCTGGCAGCCGTTTATCTCGGGATGATCGAAGACAAAAGTGTTCTTCCATATCTATATAAAGCTTTGAAGGATAAAAGTGTAACTGTAAGGAGAACGGCGGGGGACTGTTTATCAGACCTTGGTTTTGCTGAAGCAGAGGAAGCGATGATGGATGCCCTCCAGGATCCGAGCAAGCTTGTCCGCTGGCGCGCTGCCATGTTCCTGTATGAAGAAGGTACTGAAAAGTCGCTCCCGGCTTTAAAGGATGCTGAAGAAGATCCTGAATTTGAAGTCAGCATGCAAATCAAGATGGCCATTGAACGGATTGAACAGGGTGAAGAAGCCAAGGGTTCTGTGTGGAAGCAAATGACCGAGGCCATGAACCAAAGCAGCTGACCTTTCAGCATTTGTTTATCTATGAAACGAAGGGTCCGGAACGAAAAGTTCCGGACCCTTCTTCCAATTTTTCCGGAGCTGCACTATATTGCTTTAGTGCTAACCTGCTTTTTAGCAATAAAAAATCATTAAATTTTGTGAAAATTATTGCAATTGCTGAAAAAGTCCTCTATATTGAAAAGAAAATCTTTCAGGAGGGCTTATAATTGGGAAGAGATCTTAGAATAAAAAGCCATGTAATCAGCGAGGATGAAAGGCGCGCTCCAAACCGTGCAATGCTGCGGGCAGTGGGATTTACGGATGAAGATTTCAAAAAGCCGATGATCGGCATTGCAAGCACATGGAGTGAAGTGACTCCGTGCAATATACATATCAATGAACTTGCATTCAAGGCGAAGGATGGGGCGAGGGAAGCCGGGGGAGCTCCGCTTGTATTCAATACTATTACTGTATCTGATGGAATCTCCATGGGGACAGAAGGGATGAGGTATTCCCTTCCGAGCCGTGACCTGATTGCTGATTCCATTGAAACGGTCGTTGGCGGTGAAAGCCTGGACGGCTTTGTTGCCATTGGGGGCTGCGACAAAAATATGCCGGGCTGCCTGATGGCCATTGCAAGGATGAACCTGCCTGCCGTATTTGTGTATGGAGGCACGATCAAGCCTGGCAAGCTGCAGGGACAGGATATCGATATCGTGTCTGTATTTGAAGGGGTAGGGCAGTTTAATGGCGGAGCTATTGATAAAGCTGGACTCAATGAGATTGAATGCCATGCATGTCCGGGGGCCGGCTCCTGCGGAGGAATGTACACAGCAAATACGATGGCGAGCGCTATCGAGGCACTGGGGATGAGCCTTCCGGGCAGTTCCTCCAATCCGGCAGAAACGGATGAAAAGCGCCAGGATTGCCATGAAGCGGGAAAGGCAGTCTACCGCCTTCTGGAGCAGGATATCAGGCCAAGGGATATTCTCACGAAGAAAGCGTTTGAGAATGCGATCACTGTCGTGATGGCCTTGGGCGGATCGACAAATGCCATCCTCCATTTGATGGCTATCGCCCACTCTGCTGAAGTGGACCTGTCACTTGAGGACTTCAACCGCCTCCAGAAAACCGTTCCCCATATCGCCGATTTAAAGCCGAGCGGAAAATATGTCATGCAGAACCTGCATGAAGCCGGTGGGGTGAGTGCAGTAATGAAGATGTTATTAAGGGAAGGGCTTCTTCACGGAGATTGCCTGACTGTTACAGGGAAGACGCTCGCTGAAAATCTGGAAGAGGCAGAAGACTTGAAAGCCGGCCAAAAGGTCATCTACCCGCTCAGCGCTCCTCTGAGGGAAAACGGGCCGCTCGTAGTCCTGAAAGGCAATCTTGCCCCGGAAGGCGCTGTAGCGAAGGTATCAGGACTGAAGGTCACCAGGCACACAGGGCCTGCCAAAGTGTTTGATGATGAGGAGTCTGCTACAGATGCTGTCCTGAGGGGTGACATTCAGGCCGGTGATGTATTGGTTATCAGGTATGAAGGGCCGAAAGGAGGGCCTGGCATGCCTGAAATGCTTTCCATTTCCGGAATACTTGTAGGAAAAGGGCTCGGAGAAAGCGTAGCATTGCTGACAGACGGGCGCTTTTCTGGGGGGACTCACGGCCTTGTGGTAGGACATATCGCTCCGGAAGCACAGGTTGGCGGCCCGATTGCCCTAATACAGACAGGTGATATGATTACTATTGACAGCAACGAGCAGACACTTGAAGTAGATGTATCATCTGCTGAGCTCGATGAGCGTAAGAAATCGTGGAATCCGCCGCCGCTTTTAACCCGCGGAGCCCTTGCTAAATATACAAGGCTTGTTTCATCCGCCTCCAGGGGGGCTGTCACTGACCATTTTGAGGAAGAGCACGCAGCCAGGCCGCTTAAAGTATAGAATGCCGTCCGATTGCAAATCGAGCTGAAATTATAGTATGCTATCATTGCAAACGTTTAAAGGAGGCAATCAAACATGTCTATGGCATATGAAGAATATATGAGGCAGATGGTAAAGCCGATGCGTGCAGAGCTTACACGCGCAGGCTTCAATGAGCTGCTGACTGAAGAAGAAGTTGAACAGTTTATGGAAAAAAACACAGAGGGGACGACACTTGTTGTTGTTAACTCTGTCTGTGGATGTGCTGCCGGACTGGCTCGCCCTGCTGCAACGCAGGCTGTCATGCACGCTGAAAAGAAGCCTGATAACCTTGTGACTGTATTTGCCGGCCAGGATAAAGAAGCAACTGCAAAGATGCGCGAATATTTTGAGGGGATCGAACCTTCTTCCCCAAGCATGGCTTTAATGAAGGGGAAGGAAGTTGTACACTTTATCCCGCGCCATGATATTGAAGGCTTCCCGATGGAAACCATCATGGAAAATCTTCTGGGTGCATTTGAAGAAAACTGCTGAAGCAGCACAGGAAAGGATGCCTTAAAAGGCATCCTTTCGCATTTTTTGCATTTTCTCAAAGCGGAAACACGATTTGCTGTACAATTATTATTATTATTTTACTCAGGAAGGTAGAAACGATGTTTGTAACTACAGCAGGCAGGACAACCCCTGGCATGGTACAGGAGGCGAAAGAAGCGGCAGCTGAACTGGGAGTCCCTTTTCATCCGCGAAAGAGCCTCTCTGTCTCTTCACTCCAGGAGCAGTGGCGGGATGATTGCATTGTATATGGCAAAAACAGACTTGAATTATTTCTATACGGTGAAAATTCACCGTATTTCTTTCATCCGAATTCTGCAGCATTCAGGATAAAAAGGCTGATGAGAGGCGAACCTGATCCCTTTTTGGAAGCGGCGAGAATCGAGCCCGGGGACACAGTGGCGGACTGCACGCTCGGCCTAGCTTCAGACAGCATCATCGCAAGCTATGCAGCAGGTCCATCGGGGAAGGTGACCGGTGTGGAAGGGAACCCCTTCCTTGCATTTCTTGCTGAAAAGGGGCTGAAATCCTGGAAGTCAGGGGTCCGGGAAATGGATGAGGCAATGGCCAGAATCGAGGTTGTCAGCGCTCTCTCCCTTGACTTTTTGAAGGGCATGCCAGATCAATCTGCTGATATTGTTTATTTTGATCCAATGTTCGAGGAAAAGCTCCTGGACTCTGACGGAATCAAGGAATTAGCGAAATTTGCTATATACGGGCTATCTGAAGAGCTGGTTGAAGAAGCAAAAAGAGTGGCCCGCAAAAGAATCGTCATGAAAGACCATTTCCGGAGCGAAAGATTTGGCTTGTTCGGCTTTGATGTCTTCAGGCGAAAGTCTTCAAAATTTCACTTTGGGGTCCTGAAAAAAAATATGAGCAGGCATAATTAAAAGCGCCGGGATTTCCGCCCAGCGCTTTTTTTCGTGCCCGTTAATCCGTAATTGTCAGGAATACAAAGTATCCCAGCGTCAGCATGCATACAGCTACAAAAACAATTTCCCAATCCATTATTCTCCTCCTCAGACTATGTATTCATTTACCGTTAGTCTTATATCATTCCCAATATTTTCTCTCTTTAATCGCTTTTTTCTAGGAAACTTTCTTTTTTTTCAAAAATTTTTCTCCCGACTTTTTCTTTTTCCCTAAAAAAAGAGTATAATATTTTCTAAGTAAGCATCAGGCTTCAAAGAATGCTGGAGGGTTCTAGTATGAAGATTTCCATGGCAGAGAGAATGGATGCATTTGGGGAAAGTGTATTTGCAGAATTATCCCGTCTGAAGAAAGCGAAGATCTCAGCAGGTGAAGATGTGATTGATCTGAGCATCGGCAGCCCTGACCTCCCGCCTCCGTTATTTATCAGAGAGGCGATTGCTGAGGGGGCGCTGGACAGCACCCAGTACGGCTACTCCCTTGCAGGGACAGAAAGCTTCTGCAATGCAGTCAGCTCCTATTACCGGAAGAATCACGATGTATACATAGATCCCAAGGAACAATGCTCTCTCCTTATGGGCTCCCAGGATGGTCTCGTCCATCTCCCGCTTGCTTTATGCAGCCCGGGCGATTATATACTGATGCCCGATCCTGGATATACCGCATATGCAGCGGGTGCCGCCCTTGCAGGGGCAAAGATATATCCAATGCCTCTCATGAAAGAAAAGCAGTTTCTCCCGGATTTCTCCGAAATACCGGAAGAAATAAGGAAAAAGGCGAGACTGATGATCTTGAACTTTCCCGGCAATCCTGTGCCCGGCCTTGCGAATGAAGCATTTTTCAGGGAGGCAATAGAGTTTGCCAAAAAATACGAGATTGTCATATTGCATGATTTTGCATACTCTGAGCTCTATTTTGAAGAAAAACCGGTAAGCTTTTTAGCTGTCGAAGGCGCATTTGAAACAGGGATAGAAATGAATTCCCTTTCTAAGAGCTTCAACATGGCAGGCTGCCGGATTGCCTACGCAGCTGGAAATGAAGACATCATCCGCATGATCTCAGACCTGAAATCCCATCTGGATTACGGTGTATTCCATCCCATCCAGACCGCGGCTGCCAGGGCTCTTGCAGATCAGTCGAATTTCCTGGCCGAATCAAGAGAGGTCTACAGGAAGCGAAGAGACGCCCTTGTAGAAAGCCTTCGTGAGGCAGACTGGGATGTTGACAGCCCGAAAGGTTCAATGTTCGTATGGGCAGAAATTCCAAACGGCATCAGCTCCAGGGAGTTCAGCATCAACATGCTCGAGGAAGCTGGAGTGGCTGTTACACCGGGAAGCGCGTTCGGTGAAGCCGGCGAGGGATTCGTACGGATTGCACTCGTGCAGCCTGAAGACAGGCTCCGGCAGGCCGCTCAGAAAATAAGCTCTTCCGGCATATTAAAAAAGGAATCTATCTTTTGAAAATAGTCTTCTATTGAGGAGGGATAAAAATGCCTAAGTGGCTGCGCAAATCGTTTGTGGTAATGGTAACCATTCTTACCTTCGGGCTGGTTACACCTTCACAGGCATTTCTGTATGATAATGCAAATCAGGACAGGTCTCCAAAGCGTGATATCCTGGAGGCCCAGGCCGAGGAATTGGAACTTGCTTCGCCTGAAGAGGATGAGGCATCGATCAGGCAAAGGTTTGTCCAGACTGCTGTCCAGGAGGCGGAGAACCAGTCTTATATTAAGTTTGGGGAAAAGATTAAACCCGTCATTGAAGATGAGTTCCGCGAAGTCATCCTGCCGAATATTGAAAAAGCAGTGGAGGAAACAGCAGCAAGGATACCGGGGAGCGACCTGGGCAATCTGGAAATCACCGAATGGCCAGGCGGGGGGAATTCAGAAAAAATCTTCCATATTGTCAACCGGCAGTCCAATGAAGATGTCCTTCGTTTTCATGTCAGGAGGGACCATCCGCCCCAGGAGGGATACTGGTTCAACTTCCACTACCATACCTCAGAGGATGCCTTCCAAAAGCATCATGAGCTGGGCTCCATCTACTGGAATAAAAATACTCCGCCAAAATGGCTGAGCTGAGATTTGAAATGTAAGCAAAAGTATGAAAAAATATGCTTGTAGTTTTGAAACTTTTTAAAGATTGAAACGTAAGCATACTATCACAATAATTGGAGGTAGAAAAAATGGCAGTAAGTTTATCAAAAGGACAGAAGGTAGATTTGACAAAATCCAATCCGGGCCTCACAAATGTAATTGTAGGGGTAGGCTGGGATACAAATAAGTATGATGGAGGAGCAGACTTTGACCTGGATTCCTCGGTTTTCCTTCTTGGGGAAAATGGCAAGGTTACTTCCGAAGCGGATTTTGTATTCTATAACAACACAACAGGCGGAAACGGCTCTGTCGTACATACCGGAGATAACCGGACAGGCGAAGGAGAAGGCGATGATGAGCAGGTAAAGGTTGAGCTCGGTGCTGTACCGGCAAATGTCCAGCGCATTACTTTCACCATCACGATCCATGATGGCGAGGCGCGCAGCCAGAACTTCGGACAGGTTTCCAATTCTTATGTCCGCATCCTTAACGGTGAAACAAATGAAGAGCTGATCCGCTATGACCTTGGAGAAGACTTCTCCATCGAGACAGCACTTGTTGTAGGCGAACTGTACAGGCACGGCGGAGAGTGGAAATTCAGCGCGATCGGGTCCGGCTATCAGGGCGGCCTTGGTGCACTTGCAACTGACTTTGGCCTGCAGATTGGATAATCCCTTTTTTATTATTGATTACCGAGACTCGGCTCTGCCGGGTCTTTCGTTAGCACTTATATAAGGTAATGGAGGAACTTCAGGAGATGACAATTATTCAAGGTTTTATAGATACATATGCCGCATTCTTTGACTGGCAGATGTGGGCCGAGGTCCTGACTGACCCGGTAAGCTGGGGTCTTATTGGAACCCTGGTCATTTTAGAGGGGCTGCTGTCAGCCGACAATGCGCTGGTTTTGGCTGTTATGGTAAAGCACCTTCCGCCTGAAAAGCGCAAAAAGGCACTTTTCTACGGATTGCTGGGGGCTTACCTTTTCCGTTTCATTGCAATCGGGATTGGGGTATTCCTGATTAAGCTGTGGTGGGTAAAGATTTTGGGAGCCGGCTACCTCGCATGGCTTGCAATTAAATATTTCATTGATAAGAAGAAAGGCGTCGGCGATGATGAGGAGCTTGAAGGCCTTAATCAAAGCGGTTTGCTGATCCGCCTGTTTGGTACCTTCTGGGGAACAGTAGCAGCGGTAGAACTTATGGATATAGCTTTCTCAGTTGACAGCGTCCTGGCGGCATTTGGAGTCAGTGATCAAATCTGGGTCCTTCTTCTTGGAGGGATGCTTGGTGTTCTGATGATGCGTGGCGTAGCAGGAGTTTTCCTTAAGCTGATCGATAAAGTGCCTGAGCTTGAAACAAGCGCATATGTGCTGATTCTGCTCATTGCTGTGAAGATGCTTCTTGGCGTATTCCATATCCACATTGAACATATCTATTTCTTCCTCCTGCTGATTGTGGTCTTCGGTGCGACTTTCATCGTCCACTTTAAGAATAAGAAGAAGGCTGAGCAGGGCCAGAAAAGCAACTGACAGATGTATAGAAACTCGGAAAGGGAACTGACAATTGTCCGCTCCTTTTCTTTTTATCCTTTTTTGGCAGTTTGAAAGTTTCATAGATTGGGACAAGTATGCTTAGGGGATGCTTGATAAACCTTTGCAGCCAAGTGCTTCCCTCTTTTACTATGTATTGGATAGGAGAATTTAAATGAAATTATTTGCTGATTTGGAAGCCCGGGAGATTGACAGGCTCTTTTATAAAAAACCAGGGTCTTTCTCTAAACGTTCCCCAAAAGAGCTTTTGTCCTATTGCTTAGGCGCAACACTTTATATGCCAGCAACAAGGCCCAATATTCATCAGGATCTGCTTTCAAAGAAGCATTCAGGCCTTACTTCCATGGTGATCTGCCTGGAAGATGCCATTGGCGATTCAGAAGTGGAGCAGGCCGAAGAAAGCCTGCTGGCAGAGCTTAAGCTCCTTCATCAAGAGCTGGGGAAAGGATATTTCCAGGAGGACGATCTGCCGCTTATTTTTATAAGAATCCGCAGCCATGGACAGCTGGTGAGGCTGTTTTCCAGGATGGGCCAGGAGATAAGCATGCTGACAGGAGTTGTCATTCCTAAATTTGACCCTGTGGAAGGTGCAGAATCACTGGCAGAAATCAGCCGCAGGAATAGAGAAGGCCACGTCCTATATGCAATGCCGATTCTGGAAACGAAGGAAATCATCCAGAAAGAAACAAGAGTTGGTGAGCTTCTGGACATAAAAGCACTTCTTGAACAATACAGGGATATTGTCCTAAATGTCAGGATAGGTGCGACCGATTTTTCCGGCCTGTACGGCATCAGGAGGAATTCGGATAACACTGTTTATGATATTGCGGTCATACGGGACTGTATTGCTGATATCATAAATGTATTTGTGCGTGCCGACAGCCATTTCACGGTTTCTGGGCCGGTCTGGGAATACTTTTCCTCTAAGGACAGAATGCTTAAGCCTCAGCTGAGGCAGACGCCCTTCCTGGAGAAGTACGGGGAAGCAGGCATCAGGATGAGGACGGGGCTGATCGATAAGCATATGGACGGCCTGATCCGTGAAATTATGATGGATATTGCCAATGGCCTGACAGGAAAGACAATCATCCATCCTACCCATATAAGGCCGGTGCAGGCTTTGAATGCCGTTACCCTCGAAGAGTACGAGGATGCGAGGAATATTGCCGCCGGCGCGGGAGGCAGCATTGGCGTCATGAAGAGCGTTTATTCAAACAAAATGAATGAAATTAAGCCGCATTTATATTGGGCGCAGAAGATCTTATTGAAATCTGAAATTTACGGGGTGCTTCATGAAGAATACTCATACATTGACCTGCTCGAAAAAGAAGTATTTGCTTCCAGTTATTGAGGGGCTGAACGTTGAACTTGATATAACTGAAAATCCATATAACATACCAGTTGATCATTTTTTTACAATGGCTGCCCGCATCAACAAGAAGAGGTCATTCCTTTTTGTGAGCAAACTGCTGGGGAAGCATCTGCCTATCCATCCGGAAAAGGGTCTGATCACTGGGGAGCTCCTGGCTGCACGGTATGCCGAATTAAAGGAAGGCAGGGCGCTGCCTGAAACAGAAGAGATTCTGGCAGCCTTTTTGCAGGAATCGGCAGGAAGCAGGCCGTCCATCCCCTTTATTGATAAAAAATATAATCCTGTGATCATCGGGTTTGCAGAGACTGCAACCGCGCTTGGGCACAGCTTTTATAATGCCTTTAAGGCAGCAGGGTATTTTCATACCACAAGAGAAATACTTCCTGAAGCGGTCTCCATAATAGACTTTGAGGAAGAGCATTCTCATGCAACCTCCCACCGCTGTTATACGGACAGGGAGCTTCTTGACAACCAGCGTGAAATTATCCTGGTCGATGATGAAATGACCACAGGCAAAACGGCAGTCAATATCATTAGATCCATCCAGGCAGAATTCCCGAGAAGTGAATATACTGTTGCTTCGATATTGGACTGGCGTTCACAGGAAAATCTGGCAGCATTCCAGGCGCTTGAAAAAGAACTCGGAATCACTATCAGCAGTGTAAGCCTCTTAAAAGGGGAAATGCAGGCTGCAGGAGAACCTGTCATCCATACGAAGATAGAAGACAGAAAGCTGGATGCAGACGGGTACAGCATAAGTTACATCAATCTGAGGGAATCGGGGCTTTCTTTTGAAAAAGCAGGGAGTTCTTCGGTTACGCTTGGAGGCGTGATCCGCAATATCCCCTACCTCAAAGGTACAGGCAGATTTGGGCTCCAAAAGGGCGCGGATGAGCCTGAAAAGGAGCTGGAGGCTGCAGCCGCCCTCCTGGCTAAAATCAGAAAAGGAGAAAAAACTCTCGTCCTGGGAACAGGAGAGTTCATGTACATCCCTATGAAAGTGGCATCGCATATGGGGGAAGAGGTCTTTTTTCAGTCCACTACACGAAGCCCTGTCCATGTTCTGGACCGCGAAGGGTACGGGGCAAGGGAAGGACTGTCATTTCCCAACCCTGAGGATACTGATATCAGGCAATTTGTCTATAATATCACTCCTGGATTTTATGATGAACTCTTTGTCCTCTTTGAACGGGAACCGGATCGGGAAGCACTTGCCCCATTGCTGGAGGAACTGAAGAGAACAGAGATCAAGGATATAAAAATCGTTTATTTTAATGGAGGGTACAACAATGGCTGAAACAGCAGCAGCAGCTTTTGGCTCTTACAGTACGGAAGATGTCATCTTTCTGCTGAAGGACCTCAGTGCATACGAACTGGAAGGGGCAACTGAAAACAGGGAAAAAAAGATTCAATCAGGCCAGCATTACAGCGAGACGCTTCCAATTGAGTACACCCCTCCAGCCCATTATTTAGAGCTGTTCTGGAAAACGCTTGAAGACTATAAGGAAAAGGTGGCGCTTTGCACAGCGGTAACCGCGGAAAAGCTGCTCAGCAGAAAAGGAGACAAGATTGTCCTAGTTTCCCTTGCAAGGGCAGGCACTCCGGTCGGGATCCTGATGAAGCGGTATATAGAGCATGTATACGGGACAACCCTTCCCCATTACAGTATCTCCATCATCCGGGACAGGGGAATTGATGAGAATGCCCTGAAATACATAATAGAAAAGCATCCTGGCTGCAAGATCCAGTTTGTGGACGGCTGGACAGGCAAGGGGGCTATCTCGATTGAATTGTCAAAAGCATGCAGCTGCATGAATGAAAAATATGGCTGGGATCTTGATGACACCCTTGCTGTCCTCGCAGATCCAGGCTATTGCACCAGCCTGTATGGGACAAGGGAAGACTTTTTGATTCCAAGCGCCTGCCTGAATTCGACTGTTTCCGGTCTTGTCAGCAGGACGGTCCTCAATGATTTAATCGGGCCAGAAGATTTCCATGGTGCAAAATATTATCGCAGTCTTGCAGAAGCAGATGTTTCCAATGAATATATCAGCATAATACAAGCACAATTTGATTCGGTTGTGGAAGAGGCGAAAAAACTCTGTGAAGGCTATTCTGCCGACGCTGAATCCGAACCTGATTTCAGGGGGATGGAGGAAGTACTGGCAATCAAAGAAGAATATGCAATTGAAAGCACGAATTTTGTTAAGCCCGGCGTTGGTGAAACAACACGCGTACTGTTAAGGAGAGTGCCCTGGAAAATTCTGATGAGGGACCCTGAAAGCCCTTATGTCAGGCATATTAAACTGCTTGCTGAAGAACGCGGGGTGGAGATCGTCCGGTATCCTGGCATGAGCTATACATGCTGCGGACTGATCAAAAAGGTTGGCGGCCATTCATGAATATGTTTGCAACAGATCTTGACAGGACTATGATTTATTCAAACAGAGCACTTGAAGATCTTGGCTGTGAGGAAGATCTCCAATTGTCAGCCGCCGAAATGAAGGAAGGGCAGCCTGCTGCATTCATGACTGCAAGGTCGCTTGTCCTGCTAACGGAGCTTGCAGAGGAGGCACTCGTTGTGCCTGTCACGACCAGGACATATGAACAGTATAAAAGAGTAGGGATATTTGGAAGAGATATCCCTGTCTCCTATGAGGTCACTTCAAATGGAGCTCAAATCCATTTTAAGGGAAAACTGCTGGCAGAGTGGACAGAGCTGGTAGATAAGCGGCTTAAAGAGGAATGTGCTCTTCAGGAGGAAATAGCTGAGTTTGCTGCAGGATGCAAATTTTCCGGAACACTGAAAAAGGCGGGAGATTCCTTTTTTTACTATATCCTTGAGGAGCGCATCAGCCTACAGGAAAAGAAAAAGCTGGAAGATGATGTCCGCCGTCTGGGATGGCGGATATCTCTGCAAGGCAGGAAGCTTTATTTTATGCCGATTCCTGTTTGCAAGGGAGAGGCGGTTAAATTCATCAGCAAAAGAGAGGGAGCAGGAATTCTTGCCGGTGCGGGAGATTCCCTCCTTGATTACGATTTCCTGAAGGTCTGCCAGCATGCATTTGTCCCTGATCATGGAGAGCTTTCTATGGAGATGCCTCAAGGATTCAGCTGCAATTTTTCTGAGAACAGGGGTATACTTGCCGGAGAAGAAATCCTCCTGAAGGCTTACCGGCTGCTTCTTGGCCGGGAAGCTGCCGTCAGCGGAAATCCTGCCCGCGGCCGGAATGCCCTTTCATAAAGAAATGAAGCAATAGCAGGAGCAAAGCCCCAAATGCATAAAAAGCAAGAAAAATCGCAAGCGCATAAGGCGGCGAGTGGTGAAGCGGATACGTCATGATGGCGAGCATAGCTGACCATAGCAGGAGGTCAATGAATTGGTAAGCGCCGGAAGTCATGATCTGGCGGACAGCCTCCAGTTCGTTCCTGCAGCTTTCATATGGGGGCCTTTTAATCAGGAAGCGCAAGGGATCACCTTCTTTAATTATTTGTACTCAACTATATGCAGGGATAAGCCCTTTGGTGATTGTGCCGGAGAAGAGTGAATATAACTTGTTTTGATGTTATTGAAACTTTTTTCAGCCTGATCCGTATATTCTAATACAGCTAAAAGCCAGTGCTGAAGGCTATCGTTGTTAAAACATGCGCCTGATATGATATGATGAAAGAAATTTACATAAGCCAATAGGGCTAAATCTTTCGCTCCTAGAGGGAAGGGATAATCATGTATCCAACTTATAACAGATTAAAGGTCAATCTGCTGCCTGTGTCTGCGGAAAATTGGCTGTCTGCAATTAAAAAGCGCAGCTCAGACCGCCCGCAATATCAGGCAGGCGACGGCATCATCCAGATCAGCCAGGTTGCTGCCAGGTTTCTGGGCATTCCTGCGGATGAAGACGAATACTATAATCAGCTTTATGATTATATACACTCTCCAGATAATGGACTTATCCTTTTAAGCAGCGAAACTCTTGATAAAACGATAGACAACCAGCATTTTCAGGCCATTCAGAAGGTATTGAACATCAACAGGGAGCAGAAGCTTTCAATCAACCGCTTCATCGCTTTCCTTGATGGTGAGCAGCTTCTCTTGAAGCCTGAAAATCCCCTTGTCCATAGAAAAGTAAGGGAGGCATTCACTAAAGTCATCGAGATGTTTTCCGGCAGGGAGGGGGAGGGCCTTGAAAGCCCCGATTTTCGAAGGGTGCTTGTGGATCTTGTGAAATGGTCCTTTAACCATCTCTCCCAGCCGCTCAGCAGCAGCAATCCGGAAGAAAGCATGCCAAAATTTCTATGGTATGGGGAAGCAAGCAAGAGCCAGCAATATTTCCTGTCATTCATCTTTTTTCTCGGCTGCGATCTGGCGGCTTTCTGCCCGGATGGCCAGGATGTCCTTGCGCTCGCCGACCCGGGCAAAGAAGAGACATTTGTCCAGCAGTATCCGGGACAGAAGGCAGCTGAACCTTTTCCCAGAGAGAAAAGGAGAAGGAAGTCAACGGTGGCCTATAAAGCCTCAAGAGAAATCGAAACCATCCTTAACCACGAAGGCTCGGGCCTTTATAAGGCATGGCAGCTGAGGGACTATAAACCTTCAGCTGTGACGCTGAAAACAACGTATGATGAACTGTTCATCCTTGCCAAAGAAAAAGCGATGATCAGGCCGAATTTTGAAGTCAGCGCCGGGGAAGTGAAGATTCCTTCCATTTTTTCGAAAATCAACGGAGTGAGCAAAAGCCGGAAAGAATATTGGGACCGCTTGCATGCACTTGTTGAGAATGACTGCAGCTTTCTGATCAGGCAGTTCCCTTTTTCTAACCCCCTGACAAGCGACTTTCGCTTTCATTACAGAAATGCCCTTGGGAAAGACGGGAAGCTCGATCCTGACATCATTATGGGCTCTCACTACTGGAAATACGGGCATCTTCCCGGCGGCCTCCAGAAAGGAATCTCACACGCAATCAGGAATCTATGCGCAAAGCCGGAGCTTAAGCCCAGCCATAATGAGAGCCAGGAAGAAATCAGCATCTATTTATTTACACAGGCAATGCAGATGCCGGCCAGCATCCTGAAGCTTCTGCAGAAGTTTGACTACTCTCAGGATGTGCCCAAGCTGATTCTCTATAACAATGAAATGAATGGTACGATGACAAGGAGCGACGCAGCCCTCCTGCTTCTCCTGAACCAATTTGGAGTTGATATCATCGTGTATAATCCGCCAGGCCACAATGACCTTGAAAACTATGTCAATGAAGGTGTTTTTGATTCGCACTGGCTGGAAGAAGTGGTCTTTGACCAGGACTATAAAGAGCCTTCACTGATCAAGAAAGTGTTTCTGCAAGGGCTGTTGAAAAATTTGAAAGGAGACTAAATCATGAATGATCCGCAACGAGCTAATGCGGGACTGGTTACCCAGGAACCGGCTGATGTGCTTACAGAAACGAAGGTGCCGGAAATAAAGCTGGCACTGAGGCAGGAAGCGGAAGTACAGAATCTTGCCAGATCGATCGATGAACGCGATCAGATACAAATACTGGAATTTGGTAAAGAACCAGCTCAGCAGATCTCCCGCTTCTCTGACCAGATTCTGGGCAATATGAGGGCTACCAAGGTGGAAGATTCAGGTGTTCTCCTGAAGCAGCTGGGTAAAATCATGGACAGGTTCGACAAGAAGGATTTTGAACAGACTTCAGGCGGTTTGTTCGGAAAGCTGTTCAAGCGCGGGGAAAAAATGATTGAAAAGCTCTTTGGCAAATATCAGACAATGGGCAAGGAAATTGACAAGGTTTATGTGGAGATTTCCAAGTACCAGAGTGAAATGGTGGACTCCACCAATATGCTTGAACAGATGTACGACCAGAACTACCAGTATTATCTGACGCTTGAAAAGTATGCAGTTGCAGGCGAAATGAAGGCAGAGGAGCTCAAAAGCACCCAGCTTCCTCAGCTGGAAGCAAAAGCGGCATCTGGAGACCAGATCGCCTCCATGCAGGCCGATACACTCCGTAATAGCATTGACCTTCTCGAGCAGCGTGTCTATGATCTGGAAATGGCGAAGATGGTGGCACTGCAGACAGCTCCCCAAATCCGCCTGCTCCAAAGAGGGAACACGAAGCTGATTGGGAAAATCAATTCAGCATTTGTTACAACTATTCCGATTTTTAAAAACGGCCTGATCCAGGCGGTTGCGGCAAAGCGCCAGAAGCTGGTTGCAGATTCCATGAGCGAACTTGACCGCAGAACCAATGAGATGCTCGTCCGCAATGCCCAGAATATTTCAAACCAAAGTGCAGAAATAGCCAGGCTTGCCGGAGGTCCGAGCATCAAGATTGAAACGATTGAAGAATCGTGGAACATCATCATGAAGGGGATGCAGGAAACGAAATCGATTGAAGATGAAAACAGGCGCTTGAGGGAAGAAGGGACAAAGAGGCTCGAACAGCTCCAGGAAAACTTCAAAAATATGAAAAGTCAAGGCTGATGGCGCTTTTTTCAGCCTGACTCCGGGCTGTTAAATATAAATAATACAGAAAAGTAAATTTATGAGGTGAAATGATGGCGATTAATTTGCAAAAAGGACAAAGAGTAGATTTGACAAAAGGAAATCCAGGATTATCGAAAATTATGGTCGGCCTCGGGTGGGATCCGATTGAAAACAAAGGAGGAGGCGGACTTCTCGGCTCTCTCTTCGGCGGCGGCGGAGGCGCCAATGTCGATTGTGATGCTTCAGTCATCATGCTTGGGGAGAATGATAAATTAAGGAATAACAGCGACGTCATCTATTTCGGGAACCTGAAAAGTTCAGATGGCAGCGTACAGCACACCGGTGATAACCTGACTGGAGAAGGAGATGGAGATGATGAGCAGATCAATGTAGATCTAAGCCGCGTCCCTTCACACGTCCAGAAGCTTGTTTTTGTAGTGAATATCTATGATGCTGTTAAACGCAAGCAGCATTTCGGCATGATCCGCAATGCGTATATCCGCATTGTGAATCCAATGGGCAGGGAAGAGCTCATCCATTATAACCTCACTGACGATTACAGCGGCAAGACAAGCCTGGTAGTCGGAGAATTGTACAGGCACGGAACTGACTGGAAATTTGCTGCAGTCGGAACAGGCACCAATGCACCAGGACTGTCTGATGTGGTCCGTTCTTACACTTAATAAGCTGGACTGTTAGACAATAATTGAAAACTATTAACAGAGGTGAAGAAAAAATGAGCATCAATCTTTCTAAGGGGCAGCGCATCGATCTGACCAAAAGCAATCCGGGCCTGACAAAAGTGATTATTGGGCTTGGCTGGGACACTAACCGATATTCCGGCGGCGGGGACTTTGACCTGGATGCGTCTGCATTCCTGGCTGATGAAAATGGAAAAGTCGTCCAGGACCACGATTTTATTTTCTATAACAATCTTGTTCACCCAAGCGGCTCTGTGGAGCATACAGGGGATAACCGGACAGGGGAAGGCGACGGCGATGATGAGCAGATCAAAATCGACTTCAGCAAGGTCCCGGCCCATGTCCACCGCATTGCCATTACTGTCACAATTCACGAT
Organism: Bacillus infantis; assembly: GCF_050107595.1. GTDB lineage: Bacteria > Bacillota > Bacilli > Bacillales > Cytobacillaceae > Bacillus_AB > Bacillus_AB infantis_C. Next base: position 23,046 of record NZ_JBNILH010000012.1, on the reverse strand, counting down.
GCCGAGAGCCGCAGCCAGAACTTTGGCCAGGTATCCAATTCTTTTGCCCGTGTAGTGAATGAAGACACAGACCAGGAAGTGCTCCGTTTTGATCTGGGAGAAGATTTCTCCGTTGAAACGGCCGTTGTCATCTGTGAACTGTACAGGCATGGAGGAGAATGGAAATTCAATGCTGTCGGCAGCGGATTTTCCGGCGGACTTGCTGCCCTGTGCAAAAATTTCGGTCTTGCCGTTTAATTCTGTATACCCCAAAGCCCGGCATGCTGCCGGGCTTTGGCTTTTGTAAAAAATGAGAAATAACGCTTGTTATGAAACTGGTTTCATGCTTTATAATTTTTTTAGGAAGAAAAGGGCGCTGCTTATCAGCAGCCGGCGTGACGTTTCAGGCGGCGTAACGGCTCAGTGAGCAGTAAGCTCTTTTCTGTTGAAAATAAAAAAATTGCATTGACAATATAAAAGGTACTGGAATATAATTCATTTAATCATTTTTATCATTCCAATAAGCTGGGAAAAGGACATGAATCATTTCCGCTGCTTCTGACAGAGAAAAGGGCCGCCGGCTGAAAGCCCTTAGGAGAAAGAAATGAATTTACCGCCTTGGAGCTATCATGGGGAAAGTCCGTCTTTGGCCAACCATGATCGGGAGACCGTTATCTTTTTTTGAGCGCCGAATGCAATGCATGAGGCGGAATTAGGGTGGAACCACAGCCGCAATTGTCCCTTGTACAGGGAGAATTGCGGCTTTTTTGTTGTTCTTAAGGGTTTCCAAGGCGCTTGCGCTATTTTCCTTATAAACAAATATTATATTGCGAAGAAAAGGACATGAATCATTTCCGCTGCTTCTGACAGAGAAAAGGGCCGCCGGCTGAAAGCCCTTAGGAGAAAGAGATGAATTTACCGCCTTGGAGCTATCATGGGGAAAGGCTGAAGTCTGCTAACCATGATCGGGAAACCGTTATCTTGTTTGAGCGCCGAATGCGATGCATGAGGCGGAATTAGGGTGGAACCACAGCCGCAATTGTCCCTTGGTACAGGGAGAATTGCGGCTTTTTTTATTTTGGAAGTGTTAGTATACCTTGTTGATTTTGGGCTCATTCGTGTGAAACTTTGTTTCACACGCATTTCAGAATATCTGGCTAAAATGAGCTCAAAATCAACAACAATGTTTAACAAAGCCTTTATTTTAAATTAGGAGGAATTAAAATGTCAATTAGAGCAGAAGCAGAAAAGAGAAATCACAGAAAGCTGGGGGCTGAGCTTGAACTATTCATGTTCAGGGAAGAAGCACCGGGAATGCCCTTTTATCTTCCTAAAGGGATGCAGGTAAGAAACATTCTGGAAAACCTTTGGAAACAAAAACATCAAGAAGCAGGCTATCATGAGGTCAAGACACCGATCATGATGAAGCAGGGTTTATGGGAGCAGTCGGGGCACTGGGACCACTATCATGAGAATATGTATTTTTCAAAAGTTGATGAACATGATTATGCGATAAAGCCAATGAGCTGCCCTGGTGCTGTATTGATTTTCAGCAGCAAAAGGAGGAGCTACCGGGAGCTGCCTATCCGGTATGCTGAGCTGGGGCTCGTTCACCGCCATGAGCTATCAGGTTCACTTAATGGGCTTTTGCGGGTAAGGTCCTTCACACAAGATGATGCCCACCTGTTTGTAAGGGAAGATCAAATAAAAGAAGAAGCAGCAAAAGTGCTGGAGCTGGTGCACGAATTTTATTCGCTGTTCGGCTTTGAATATAAGGTAGAGCTTTCTACTAGGCCAGATGAATTTATGGGTTCGGAAGAAGCTTGGAATCTGGCAGAAGCAGCATTAGAATCGGTCCTGCAGGAAAAGGGCATCCCTTTCGAAATTAATCCTGGCGACGGAGCGTTCTATGGCCCGAAAATCGACTTCCATATCACTGATTCACTGGGAAGAAGCTGGCAATGCGGAACTGTTCAGCTTGATTTTCAAATGCCAGAGCAATTCGGCTGCCAATATATCGGCGAAGACAATCTGGCTCACAGGCCAATCATGATCCACCGTGCCATCTACGGTTCAATCGAGAGGTTCCTTGCCATCTTAATCGAGCATTTCGCAGGAGATTTTCCTTTCTGGCTTGCACCGGTCCAAGCCATGGTGCTTCCGGTTTCTGAAGCACATATCGGTTATGCGCTGGAAGTCAAATCCCATCTTGAGAAAGCCGGCTGCCGGATTGATATTGACAGCAGGGCAGAGAAGCTGGGCTTTAAAATCAGGGAGGCAGAGCTCCAGAAGGTTTCTTATATGATCATCATCGGGGATAAGGAAAAAGAGGAGGGGGGAGCTGCCTTGAGGAAAAAAGGGGAAGGAAATCTGGGAGTATTTGATCTGCAGGGACTGCTGGACAGGTTTAGGGTAGAAAACAGACCCGGAAGTAAGTAAGAGGTAAAACGGGGCTCATACAGGGCCCCTTCTTTTCCAGGTTACTGATGAGTTGGGAAAAATTCATAGAAGCAGAGCCGCAAGGTATAAGAGACAAGCCATTCTAAAGCTCCTGAACATTAATTCAGCTTAACTGCCAGCCTCTGAAAATACCCATCCTGCCTCACCACTGTAAAACTTCCTGAAATTGCCCATGAATCGCGTCCTTTTTACCCAAAATGATATGCTATAATATTTTCATATATACATAGATAGCAGGCAGCAAACAGGGCTGGAAGCGTCTGAGAATGGACAGAAGGTGATAGCAATGAGATTCAGGATTTTTTTTCTGCTTATAGTAGTGGCTTCCCTGGCGCTGATGGGAAATTCCCAGGCAGCGATGGGAGGTATAAAACTTAAAGATTTCCCTGGCAACTCAGAGCTTGTCAACTCCCTGTCTCTTCATTCAGGACAAGATCTGGGCAGGATTATTACTCTTCCTTTGGAGGAATTTGATCAGGAGGAAGCGGCTAGAATGATAGAAAGACTGGATCAGCTTCCCTCATCATTGCTGTCTAAAATCAGAAAAGAGGGCATCACGCTTAAGCTTTTTACAGGACAGCTCACAGATAACCCCACTGCAAGCCATCTGGCAGGCTTGACACCCAGGGGCTATCAGAATAAAGAAACAACCTGGGATGATGTACCCGGAATCGGCGGGGGACGGACTGTCCTTGTAAAGATCGGGTACAGCGGCAAAGGCATGGGGCATGGATCTGTCAACCTGGAGCTCCATGAACTGGCACATTCGGTTGACCGCTTTGTCCTGAGCGAGATCCGCTTCAACAGAAAGTTCCAGGGTATCTGGAAAGAGGAGAAGGCAAAGCTGTTTCCCGGCCAGCCTTACTTCCTTTCATTCCCTGAAGAATATTTTGCTGAAACGTTCGCCATGTATTATATGGGTGGGGAAGAGCATTTGAGGTTAAAAGAAAAGGCCCCGCGTACCTGGCAGTTTTTCAGCACGCTAAATTAACGATTCATAATAGGAGGTCAATGGAATGGAGCAGTATTTAAAGCTTTGCAGGCATGTACTGGAAAAGGGTACAATCAAAGAAGACCGGACGGGAACCGGCACAATCAGCACTTTCGGGTATCAGATGCGATTCGATCTGCAGGAAGGCTTCCCATTGGTAACCACAAAGAAACTGCATCTCAGGTCGATCATCCATGAGCTTCTTTGGTTTTTGGATGGAGACACCAATGTGAAATATCTTCAGGATAACGGGGTCAGGATCTGGAATGAGTGGGCCGATGAGGAAGGTAATCTCGGACCTGTATACGGCCATCAATGGAGATCATGGACCGGTGCGGATGGTAAAACGGTTGACCAGATCAGTGAGCTGATCAGCTCAATCAAGAATAATCCTGATTCTAGAAGGCTGATTGTCAATGCGTGGAATGTATCTGAAATCGGCAATATGGCGCTGCCTCCCTGTCATTGCCTTTTCCAGTTCTATGTAGCGGACGGCAAGCTGTCCTGCCAGCTTTATCAGCGGTCTGCTGATGTGTTCCTGGGGGTGCCGTTCAATATAGCATCTTATGCCCTCCTGACACATATGGTCGCCCATGTGTGTGATCTGGAGCCGGGTGAATTCATCCATTCGTTCGGGGATGTCCATATTTACCGTAATCATCTGGAACAGGTGAATCTGCAGCTTTCAAGGGAGCCGCTCAAGCTGCCCCAGCTGAAGTTCGCCCGCAAGGTTGAAGATATCTTCAGCTTTGCATATGAAGATTTTATCCTGGAAGGCTATGAATCACATCCTCATATTAAAGGAGTTGTCAGTGTTTGATTTCTCTGCTTTGGGCCATGGACGAAAACTCTGCCATCGGCAACAATAATGATCTGCCCTGGCGCCTGCCGGAGGACCTCAAGTATTTCAAGCGGGTTACAATGGGCCATTCGATTGCTATGGGAAGGAAGACCTGGGATTCTATAGGCCGGCCTTTGCCTGGCCGGGAAAACATCGTGCTGACGAGGGACAGTGGATTTACCTGCGAAGGCTGCAAAATTTTCTATTCTTTTGATGAATTTCTTGCAGGCTGCAGAGAAAAAAGTGATCAGGAGATCTTCATCATTGGCGGGGCTGAAATCTTCAAGATGGCCCTCCCAGCTGCCGACAGGCTTTATCTGACGATGATCCATGATCAGTTTAAAGCTGATACCTTCTTTCCTGAAATTGATTGGAAGGAATGGCAATTGGAGAGCCGGGACAAAGGGATTCGCGATGAAAAGAATCCTTACGACTATGAATTTTTGGTTTACACAAGAAAAGAACAGCCATGAGGCTGTTCTTTTCTTTAGATTTCCTCCAGCTGCTGCAGCATGCTGCGGAACTGTCCGGGATCGCAGAAATCTTCTTCGCGGAAATTGTTTTTCACCCATTGAATCAGGTCTGCTCTATTATTGAAAACTTCACCGCTTGTATCCGCCTTCCTGATCATATAGCGGCCATTATCTTCATCGGCCGTCACTTCCACAGGCAGCCTGCTGTCAAGGCTGCAGAGCGAAAATTCCATTGTGTCCACCCTCCTTTGGTTTTTAATTCTATATTCCCTTGATGTAGAAAAAATGACCAGCTCGGCAATCTTTTCAATAGTATATGCATAATTAGGACCCCGACTCTCTTTTCTTGCTATGTAAAAAAGATAAATTTTTTGACTATTCTGTTGATTAATGTTTCTGCCGTGGTATAATGTACAAATTATAAAGGCAGAAATGAGGGTAGGATATGGAACAGAAATTATTGAAGAAAAAATGGGTGCAGCTGGAGGATATACTGATTGCATACCAGCAGCTCAAAGATATCGTTGCCCATACGCCGCTGCAGAAAAATGACCGGCTGTCGGAAAAGTATAATTGCAATGTGTATTTAAAAAGGGAAGATCTCCAGCATGTAAGAAGCTTCAAACTTCGCGGCGCCTATTACAGCATGAAATCACTGGGAGAAGAAAAGCTTGCAAAAGGGGTCGTATGTGCCAGTGCAGGCAATCACGCCCAGGGTGTCGCTTTTTCCTGCAGACAGCTGGGAATCAAAGGAAAAATTTTTATGCCGGCCACAACCCCCCGGCAGAAGGTGAGCCAGGTTGAACTGTTTGGAAGAGGCCATGTGGATATCATTCTGACAGGAGATACCTTTGATGACTCTTATAAAGAGGCCGTAAAATGTGCAGAGGATGAGCAGATGGCTTTCGTCCATCCGTTTGATGATGAGAAGATCATTGCCGGGCAAGGCACTGCAGCTGTAGAGATACTGAATGACTGTGAAGAGCCGATCGATTTTGTTTTTGCCAGCATAGGAGGCGGCGGATTGATGGCCGGCCTCAGTACATATTTTCATAGCGTCTCGCCCCTGACAAAGATGATCGGCGTTGAGCCTGCCGGAGCGGCTTCCATGAAGGAGTCCTGCCTTTACGGATCTGTGACCCCGCTTGCCGATATCGATAAATTTATTGACGGGGCCGCTGTTAAAAGTGTCGGGGAAAAAACCTTTGATATTTGCAGCGAGCTGGTGGAGGATATTGTATTGGTCCCTGAAGGGAAGGTCTGCACCTCGATTTTGGAGCTGTATAATGAGCATGCAATCGTAGCGGAGCCTGCAGGCGCCATGCCGATAGCCGCCCTTGATCTGTATCGTGAGGAGATAGCCGGAAAGACAGTTATATGTGTCGTGAGCGGCGGAAATAATGATATAGGGCGGATGCAGGAGATCAAGGAAAGATCGCTTCTATATGAAGGGCTTCTGTGCTATTTTATCGTGAATTTCCCCCAGCGGGCTGGTGCACTGCGGGAATTCCTCGATGAGGTCCTCGGCCCTTCCGATGATATTACAAGATTTGAGTACACGAAGAAAAACAATAAAGAAAACGGGCCGGCACTTGTCGGCATTGAACTTAAGGATAAAGAGGACTATGCCGGCCTGATAAAAAGGATGAATAAAAAAGCCTTTGCTTTCACGGAAATCAATAAAGACAGCAATCTTTTCCACCTGCTGATTTAAATGCAGACCCCCGTGCCCTGCGGGGGTTTTTATTGCAAATATGTTCTTTATAAAGTACAATTTTGTTATCAGAAAAGTTTTGATATTCCTTCTTTTTGAGAAGGGGAGATTATGATAATCGTTCAAATAGGATAGGAAGCGGTGAGTCCATGAGGGGCATATACATCTATTTAGGGATATTGAATGCGCTGGATGCACTGGCCACCTGTCTCGGGTTGAATGCGGGGCTGATAGAAGAAGCGAATCCGGTGATGGGAGGGTTATATGAAAAAGGGCCGCTGCTCTTCCTCCTGGTCAAAGTATCATTCAGCGCGCTTCTAGGCTGCTTTGCTTATATGAAATATATGCCTGAAACGAAGCTTCTGAAAGTTCTGCTGCTGTTCTCTTCTTTTTTATATACCTCAGTATGCCTTCTCCACCTATATTGGATAGCAAGCCAGTTTCCATAAAAACAAGCTGAACAAACTCTTTGAAAAATAACAGGAACAGCGCATATTTAGACACACTTCGGGGCCTGGATGAGGTATAATATAACAAACGGGTGAAAAAGAGGATTGATATTTTGCTATTCAAAAGCCTAGAGTTCAAAAATGCTGTTGGACAGAAGGTTAAGGTCATTGAAATTCCAGTACTGGAGGAAGATAGCCCAAATTTCTTTATGATCCAATTCCGTTTAAAAACATTCATCTCGGCCGTTCACAAAGATACCAGCAGGAGAAGTGTGTACTCATTCAGAGAGTATTTGAAAAGAGTCCTGAAATGGAAGGATTATGAACACCTGTTTAATGTAGTTGAATTAAAAAATAATGCTTAATTCCTTGCGCCGGTTTTCCGGCGTTTTTATTTTGCCTGAATCACTCAGTGAAGAAATGCCGGCTGGCATTTACACTGCTTTCTATTTTATTTGCTGACCAAATCCATGTATAATTATATCCATAAGTGGATTGTTGGGAAGTGATATTTTGGCAAAGGTAAAGATAGTGACAGATTCAACAGCAGACCTGCCGGCAGCACTTGCAGCCGAGCTTGGAATTGAAGTGGTGCCCCTGTCGATCAGCATAGATGGCGAAACCTATCTGGACAGGATAGACATAACCCCTTCTGAATTTATGAAAAAAATGAAAACTTCTGCAGAACTGCCAAAAAGCTCGCAGCCGCCTCCAGGGAAGTTCGTTGAGCTTTATGACCGTTTTGGGGGAGAAGGCTATGAGGTATTGTCGATACATATGACAGGCGGGATGAGCGGTACTGTCCAATCAGCAGAAAGTGCTGCAAAGATGTCTTCCGCTAAGGTAACAGTGATTGATTCCCGATTTATTTCGAAAGCACTTTCTTTTCAGGTAACAGAGGCGGCAAAGATGGCCAGCGAAGGGCTGGGTATGGAAGAAATTGTAGAAAAGCTTGCAAAAATAAGAGAGAAGACTCATTTATATGTTGTAGTCGATACTCTCGAAAATCTCGTCAAGGGCGGGAGGATCGGAAAAGGGAAGGCGCTCATCGGATCCCTGCTGAATATCAAGCCGATCGCTTCGCTTGAAGGCGGAGTTTATACGCCTGTAACGAAGGCAAGAAGCTATACACAGGTTGCTAAATATCTCGTAAAGCAATTTGCAGAAGATGTAAAAGGCAGGACAATAAAAGGGGTAGGGATTTGTCATGCAGAAGGCCTCGACCTTGCAATGAAGGTCAAAGAGGGGCTCATTGAATTGACAGGCTACGAAAATGTTGAGATTGCAGAAACGACCCCAATTATCAGCACGCATACCGGCCCGGGTGCAATTGGCTTTATGTATTATTATGAATGAAGAAAAGCTGGACTTCTCCAGCTTTTTTCTATTTTAGTCAGCTCTTCATCTGCCTCTTTTAATAAACCTTTCAAAAAAAAGCCATTATAGACAGGTGACTGCAATATCTTAAAAGGAGGGGGAAATACTATGGCCAAAAATAAAAATGTCCTGTTTTTCAGCGACTTTGGAATAGATGATTTTGTGGCAGCCATTTATGCACTGTTTTCTGAGGAAGTCAATATCGTCGGAATCGTTGCCGACTATGGAAATATCTCCAGGCTTGATGCGCTAAGGAATGCAGTTTATCTGCGGGAGGTTACTGGCATTGCTGACATCCCGGTATTCAGCGGTGCAGAGCTGCCGCTGACAGGAGAGGACCCTGTCTATTTTCCTGATGTCCACGGATTGGAGGGGCTCGGCCCGATTTCACTGCCTGAATATGAAGTGACAGACGAATTTTTTGAGAACTTTGATGGCATCAAAGATATTATAGCTAAATACGAAGACGATATTATTATTGTGAATGTAGGAAGGCTTTCTTCTCTGGCTACAGCATTTATTTTATATCCCTCTTATATGTCCAGGGTAAAGGACTTCTATATTATGGGAGGCGCCTTTAATGTTCCCGGGAATGTCACCCCTGTGGCAGAAGCCAATTTCTTTGGCGACCCTTATGCGGCCAATATTATTATCAGGCAGGCTCCAAAGCAGATCCACATATTCCCGCTTGATGTGACCATGTCAGCCATTGTGACTCCTATGCTTATAGACCGTCTGGATGAATATTATAAGGAGATAAACAGCAAGCCCGGATTGCTTGTAAAGCCGATGGTTGACTATTACTATGAATTTTATAAAAAAAGAGACCCTGAAATAAGCGGGAGCCCTCTTCACGATGTTTTTACACTTTGGGCCCTGACTGAGGATGCTGCAGTTGAGTATAAGGAATTGCCTGTCATCATCCAGGTTGACAAAGGTGAGGGACAGGGGCAGAGCATTGGAGATTTCCGCAAATTTATCGAAAAAGCCGAATACCCTGTACACAAAGTTGCCATTTCCTTCGATTATGCAAAATTCATCACCAGCTTCTACACTACGATGAAAAATCACCACAGCGAACAGCCGCCATCATAGACTTATAGAACTGTACGCCAGCCAGCCCTTTTTCTAGGGCTGGCTTCTTTTCCATTCCCTTTTCTCGAGTGGCTGGAACAGCTTTCTAAGCCATGCTGATATTTTACCTTTATTGGGAAATGCTATAAAAAAACAAAAAAAGGTGTTCTTTATGTTCAGAAGCAGACGAGGGAAAAACATTACAAAAGATCAAAAACAAACCCGCTCTCATTCATTGACGATTGATGAGCTGCAAAAAGAACTCAGCCAGGAACTGAATGAAAGCCCTGATTTGCATGTCCGCCTGCTGAGGAAGGAAGAGCAGAAAATAGCGGTGATATTTGTCAAAACGCTGACAGATCCATTGATTTTAGATGAAAGGATCCTTTTGCCTCTTCAAAAAGCAAAAGGCCCTTTAGAGCCTGAGGGTATATCCAGCATTCTTCCGATAGGGGAGGTGAGCTCCGCCAATCGGCTGAAAGAAATCTCGGCCGCTTTATTGTACGGCAATACCTATATCTATATAGAAGGACAGCCATTTGGGAACCTTGCAGGAACAGGCAAGACCGCAGAAAGGTCAATTGAGAAGGCTGAAACAGAATCTCTTGTTTATGGCCCGAAAATCTCTTTTACGGAATCGCTTGAATCGAATGTAAATATCATCAGGCGAAATTTGAATGGTGCAAATCTATGCATCGAGGATCTTGAGGTAGGCGGGAGAAGCAAGCTCAAAGCAAAGCTTTTTTATATCAAGGATATAGCAGATACAGACAATGTACTGACTTTCCGGCAAAGGGTCAGTGACTTGGATACCGATTATATTCCTGATACTACTGTCCTTGCCCAGTATATAGAAGATAACAGCTGGTCCGTGTTTCCGCAGATTTTGACAACAGAACTGCCGGACCGTTTCTGCATTTCTCTCATAAAGGGACAGGTAGGAGTCCTTCTTGACCGGAGCCCGAGCGCCTTGTACGGTCCGACAACGTTTTTCAGCTTTTTTGAAACGACCGAGGATCTTTATATGCGCTGGAATATGGGAACATTCCTGCGCCTGCTGCGCTTTTTGTCCATCTTTCTGTCTGTCCTTTTGACGCCGGCTTATGTGGCGGTATTGACTTACCATTATGAGGTCATCCCTTCCCCATTGCTTGTTTCTTTAGGACAGTCAAGGTCAAATGTACCATTTCCTCCTGTATTTGAGGCCCTCCTCCTTGAATTTATCATTGAGCTGTTAAGGGAAGCAGGGGCGAGGCTCCCAACAAAGGTCGGCCAGACAATGGGTATCGTAGGCGGTATCGTCATCGGGCAGGCAGCAGTTGACGCCGGTTTTACAAGCAATATCCTCATTATCATCATTGCCCTGAGTGCGCTCGGCTCCTTTACGGTTCCAAGCTATTCAATGGGAACAGCCATCAGGATCATAAGATTTCCTATCATTATTATGGCCGGTTTATGGGGAGGGATCGGAATCATGATTTCTTTCTGCTTCCTGCTGATTCATCTATTGAAATTATCAGCTATCGGAAGGCCGTACCTGGCACCGATTTATCCGCTGAGATGGAAGGATATCCGCTACAGCATGGTTCGCTTTCCGCTTCAGTATTTATCGAAAAGGCCAGAGATGAATATGACTGAAGATCACTCAAGATATCCGGCGCGCAAAGCATCTAAAACAAAAGATGTGGATGAATAGGGAGGTGTGAAGATGAAGCCACAGGTCAATATAAATCCTAAACAAAATCTCCTGTTTGATGCATTTTTTATGTTCTTCCTCATTCATTCAGTCCAGACAGGGGTGGGAATTGCAGGACTCCCGAGGGTCGTTTACCTTTCCGCCGGACATGACGGCTGGATTTCCATCATACTGGCCGGACTGCTCGTCTCAGCAGTCATCTTTCTGTCGGTCATGATGCTGAAGCAATATGAAAGCGCAGATCTGTTCGGGATACATTATGATGTGTTTGGGACCTTTTTAGGAAGGCTCGTTAATCTCCTCTATACCTTTTATCTTATTTCAGGCATTTATGTCATCGTCATGAATTACGTTGAAATTGTTCAGGCATGGGTTTTTCCTGATCTGTCCACCTGGTTCCTTGCAATGATTCTTTTGCTCCTGGCTGTGTATGCAGTGATGGGCGGGGTCCGTATCGCTGTCGGCTTTTCCTTTATGTCATTCCTGCTCACCTTCTGGATTGCCCTGATCATCATCATACCAGCCAGAGATTTCGATTACACACAATTGTTGCCCGTCCTGAATAAAGACTATGCGGATATTTTAAAAGGGGTCTACAAAACATCCCTTTCCATAGTTGGATTTGAAATGCTCCTTTTCCTATACCCTTTTATTAAGGATAAAAAAAAGGCCCATTTGTATACACAGCTTGGCGGCTTGTATACAACACTGCTGTTTGTCCTCGTGACCGTCATTTCTATTGGCTTTTTCGGAGAAAAGGGACTCGAAAGGACAATCTGGCCGGTGCTTTCCATGTTTAAGATCGTCCGCCTTCCTAATCTGGAGCGTTTCGAATTCATCGCCGTTTCCTTTTGGATGCTGATCATACTTCCGAATATCTGTTTATATCTCTGGGCAGCTTCAAGAGGGATGAAAAGGGTATTTCCCCGTTTGAAACAAAAAACCTTTATTGCGCTGATCGCACTCCTGGTATGGGGCTGCAGTTTCCTCGTTAAGGCCAGATACCAGATGAATATCGTAACCGATTATATAGGCATGGCAGGATTTTTTATAGGCATCTGCTATCCTGTATTGCTTTCAATGCTTGTTCTGTTGAAAAAGAGACTGAGAGGAAGGATGAAGCAAAATGATAATGATGCGTAGTCTGCTGATAACAGCTGCCCTCCTTCTGCCAATTTCCGGATGCGTGAAGACAAAGCAGCTGGAAAGACTTGGGCTCATTACAGCAGTAGGCTATGACCGTAGTGGGGACACTATTGAGGGGACTGTGGTGCTGCATACCTTTGAATCCAAGGAGGAAAATGTTACGCAGATCATTTCAGCCTCAGGCAACACAAGCAAGGGTATTCGCCAGAAGCAGAATATCAAAACCTCACACAATCTTGTATCCGGCCAGCTAAGGGTCGCGGTTTACAGTGATGAAACAGCAAAAAAAGGGCTCATACAGCTCGTGGACACATTAAATCGCGATGCCACAATCGGAAACCTGGTTTATTTGACGGTCAGCAAAGGGAAAGCGAAAGACCTGCTGAAAAAGGCAGGAAAAAAAGAAAAGACCAATCTTGGCACCTATCTGTATAATCTGATCAAACAGAACATTAAAGACGAACTGATCGTATCGCCAACGCTCCATGAATTCAATCACAGCTATTTTGACCCGGGCAAGGATCCTGTCCTTCCTGTCTTGAAGCTCGAAGAAGATAAAGTGATTATCTCAGGAATGGCTGCCTTTAAGGATGATCTGATGGCAGGAGAGATTGATATTGAAACGTTATTCTACCTGAAGACATTGGAAGATAACTATGAATCAGGAAATCTTGAGCTTGAAATTCCGAAGGAGAAATTAAAGAAATATATTATTGCCTTAAGCAGCGAAACGGAAGAACAAAAAGACGAACCCCTGTTCATTACGATAGATGATATCAGATCTTCAAAGAAAATCCGTCTGAAAGACATGGAAGACGTTAGGTTTGCCATCGATGTTAAGCTGGAGTCCAGGATACTTGAGGTGTCCAGCGACATGGATCTGGGCAATCCCCAGGTGATCAAGGCGCTGGAAGAGGAAACAGCATTTAAAATTAAGCAGGAGATGGAAGCCATGCTGAAAAGGCTGCAGAAAATGGAGTCGGATCCCATCGGTTTCGGAAATGTGTACAGTGCTCATCTTCAACGCGAAAAGCGCATGACAAGAGATGAATGGCGAAACCTTTACAAGAAGGCAAAATTTGATGTCCATGTGGAAAACACGATTGTCAGGACGGGCGTTATCGATTAAAGGAGCTGCAAGGTAAGTTCACTGATTTGTCATATCTTTTTCTTTCTTCTTTCTAATTCGTCTGCTAGAATTATGGCTATCTGATGAAGAGCAGGTGATCATATATGAAAAAAAAGCGGGTAATGCTATTTAGCCTCGGACTGATGCTGCTGATCATTCTTTCCGCCTGCGGCCAAAAGGGTATCGAAAATCCATATAATTGGACAGTTCAGGACTTTACATATACCAATCAGGCTGGAGAACAGACAGGGCTTGCGGATTTGAAGGGAAAGGTATGGCTTGCAGATTTCATTTTTACAAGCTGTGAGGATGTCTGTCTTCCAATGACCTTCAATATGTCAAAGCTCCAGGATAAGGCAAAGGAAGAGGGCATAGAAAATCTTCAGTTTGTTTCCTTCAGCGTCGATCCTGCCATTGATACACCGGAAACATTGAAGGCATATGGCGATAATTTTGAAGCAGACTATGACAATTGGAGCTTTCTGACAGGCTATGAACAGCAGGAAATTGAGGATTTTGCGAAGGAAAGCTTTAAGACTCTTGTCGTGAAACCGGAATCAGATGATCAGGTAATCCATGGGACCGAATTTTATCTTATAAACCAGGAAGGCAAAGTCCTTAAGTCTTACACAGGGCTGAAGGATATACCTTATGAGGAGATCATTAAGGATATTAAATCGATTCAATAAGCGAAGAGGCAGCCCGTGCTGCCTCTTTTTCTTTCCGGCTGGGGCATCGAGCCCTGATTGGTTTCGATTGAAAGCAAACGTGTTATAATAATTATACTAGAAAAGGCAGGTGATTAGATGAAAAAGACATTCACCTTACTTGTTTTGGCAGCTTTGTTCCTCTCTTCCTGCAGCGGGGCAGGGGACTCATCCCCTAAGAATATGGGACTGAAGGAAACCGGCATTTTCGAAAAGGAAAAGGTGCCCAATGACTTTATTCCGCGTGATATTCATGTGGTCTCAGTTGGGGATTCGCTGACAGAGGGTGTTGGCGACAGTACTGGAAGGGGAGGCTACCTGCCTTACCTCCAAGAACAGCTGGAACAGGAGAAAGGCGTTGCACAGACGGAATTCCTTAATTTTGGAGTTAAAGGGAACCGGACAGACCAATTGCTGAAAAAGCTCAAATCATCGGAAGTCCGGTCTGCCATTTCGGATGCAGACCTGGTCATTATCACTATCGGCGGAAATGATGTCATGAAAGTTGTAAGGCAGAATTTCTCCAATTTGAATGTCAGCGATTTTAAGGGCCAGAAAGCCCAGTATGAAGAAAATCTTAAAGAAATCATCGATACAGTACGCAGTGAGAATTCTGATACCCAGATTGCACTGATTGGACTTTACAATCCATTTTATAAATGGTTTTCGGATATTACGGAAATATCTGATATCATGGACAACTGGAATGAAGCCAGCAGGGAAATCCTTTCCCATTATGATTATACTTATTTTGTTGATATTAAGGATATATTTGAAAATAAGGCAGAGGATTTGCTGTATACCGATTATTTCCATCCGAATGATAAAGGGTATGAGCTTATTGCTGACAGAGTCTACAGGCAGATTGGCCGGGAGACACTCGAAGTGATTGCCGAGCAGCAGAAATATACAGCCAGGAATGAGGAGAATTGACTTGAACAAAAAAAACAAATGGAAGGTCCTGTTTTTCCTCTTATTGGGGATTGTGATTGCCTTCATAGCCCTTTTTTTCATTATGATAAATCTCCCGGCGAAAGATGAAGAGATTAATACAGCAGAGGTGGATGAAGACGAATATGTTCCATTTCATCTTCAGACCAATAAACACGACCTTAACAGAATCATTGCTCACTATATTGCCAAGGAAGGACTGGACGGTCCGATTGACTATGAAGTGATTCTTGATGATGAGGTTGAGCTTTATGGAAATCTCCCGGTATTCAGCCAGAACCTTGAAATGAAACTGACTTTCGAGCCTGAAGCACTGGACAACGGCGATGTTGTCCTCAGCCAGAAATCCATTGCTGTCGGCCAGCTGAATCTCCCGGTATCTTATGTGCTGAAGTTTGTCCGCGACAGATATCAGCTGCCTGAAGGGGTTGTCATCCAGCCTGATAAAGAGCAGATATATGTCTCTCTGCAGGATATGAAGCTGAAGAGCGATCTTAAAGTTAAGGTTGATGAGTTTGACTTGAAAAAGGATGATATCCGCGTTACCTTATTTGTTCCGACTAAATAAAAAACTGGCTGATATTTCAGCCAGTTTTTTTCTTTCCATAAGAGATTAATAGGCAGGATAATCGTGCAGACATGGGCCTGATAGGATTAATAGAGGCATGCGGGAAAGGTGCCAGCCGGTTTCCAGCCGCAGCATCATGGGGGAGATCAGGTCACCCCTCAATGATAAGGGCTTCAAGAGGCGGTTCCCCGGCTGCTGTGCCCACTGCAAGAATGGTATACACTTTATTCGGCTGCAGCTTGACTCCCGGGAGGGAAAGGACTGTATTGCTGGAACCGGCAACCCTGACTTCGAGATCGACTGTCATCGGAGTGAGCCCTAAATATTGAGTCGCCTGCCTGAAAGAGATGTTCGGGAAAATGACATCCCCTTTTTTGACGGCAATATCGACAGCCGGTGCGTCCGGTGAAAGGTGAATGAATCTGACTTTTGTCTCGCCGGACGGTACAGAAGGCTGATCTTCAATGGCAAGCAGCTTCAATTTGGCAGCCGGTCCTGCTGCAGCAAGGGTATAGGATTCTCCGCCCTCCACAGTCACTTTTTTGCTGAGAACGGTTGACACCATATCACCGGCAGGATAGATATCTATCTGGTATTTCCCCGCAGGAAGGGACAAATAGCCGCTGACATCTTTGTAAGGGAAATCCTTCAATATCCTGTTCCCATTTACATAAATATCGACATTCGGTGCATCGGGGGAAGCGTGCACGACCCGGACCATAGCTGGCTGCCGCATGCTTTCATACTGCTGGACGGCATCCATTCGCATGCTTTGGACAGCCCTTCTAATATATTTTAGATGCTGATAATAATAGGAAACATGCAAAGCTGGATCGCTGTACTTATAATACTTGGCAAGAAGATCGTATTTACTGGCTTTTGAAAAATAATCATGATGATCTCTGTTGAAAGACATACCTTTTCCGCTCCTATCCTCAAATATTCTCAGAGTATGATATGCCTCCAAGGATAGGTGTGTGCCTAGCGGAATTTTCGGAAAAAGGTTTACATTCGAGGATAAAAAGAATATAATGGAAACAAATATAAGCGAAAGCGGGTGAAGTGCTATGGAAAAATTGTTATTTGCAGTAAATGAGATTGTATTTTCAAGCACGGCCCGGAGAGTAGCTGTATAAACCTGAGAATAGTTCTATTCCTTTTTTATGCTGACTAAAACCATGGGCTGTGTGCCAATGGTTTTTTATTATGTCAAAAAACAAATAAAACGGTCAGCATGGAGGAAATAATGAACATGAACTTAAAACAAATCGGCTTTGATTCACATTTTGAAACAGAGTTTAACCATCTTGCAGCGGAAGGACTTATTCCGGGCAGAGTGGCTCTTGAACATAAAAGAATGTACCGGGTCTGGACGGAAGAAGGAGAGCTGCTCTGCGAGGTTTCCGGCAAATATGCCTTTGCGGCAGGCAGCAGGGAAGATTACCCCGCAGTTGGTGATTGGGTGGCTGTGAAACCCAGAACTGGAGAACAAAAAGGGACCATACAGGCACTATTGCCGCGTAAAGGAAAATTTTCCCGTAAAATGGCTGGAAATACAACCGAAGAGCAGATTGTGGCAGCCAATGTTTCAACCATCTTTCTTGTCAATTCTCTGAATGACGACCTTAACCTCCGGAGAATCGAACGTTATTTGCTCCTGGCATGGGAGTCAGGTGCAAATCCCGTCATCATCCTCGCCAAAGCAGACCTATGTGAAGATGCGGATGAGAAAAAGTCGCTCGTTGAATCAATCAGCATGGGTGTACCTGTGATTCCGGTCAGTGTTATGTCTGAATCGGGGATTGCAGAGCTCCGTCCTTATATCGGGCAGGGGTCAACAGTTGCCCTGCTTGGTTCTTCTGGTGTAGGCAAATCGACCCTTACCAACTATCTCATGGGAAAAGAAGTGCAAAAGGTCCAGGAGATACGTGAGGATGATGACAAAGGGAAACATACGACAACACATAGAGAGCTGTTCATCCTTCCGGACGGAGGTGTGCTTATTGATACACCGGGCATGAGGGAGCTTCAGCTCTGGAATACTGAAAATGGGCTGTCCGAAAGCTTTTCTGATATCGAAGCACTGGCTGATTCCTGCCGGTTCAGGGACTGTTCCCATGAAGATGAGCCAGGCTGTGCTGTCCGCAGAAGCATACAGGATGGAGCATTGGAGGAAAGCAGGCTTGCGAGCTATAAAAAGCTTCAGCGCGAACTGGCATACCTCGACAGGCGAATGGACAAAAAAGCCCAGTCTGACGAAAAGAAAAAATGGAAGAGCATCCATAAACAAATCAAGCATAAAACCAGGCATTAACATAGATAGACTGCTGCTGTCCGGTTATGCTGATTAATCCCGATATTTGAAAGCCTCCTGAGTCAAGGGGGCTTTTTCAATTTCACGGTTTTCCCGATAAAATACAGCAAAACAGCTGCCTGCCGCCTGATCAATGCAAAGCGCTTGCACTCACCCGGCATAATCGGATAATCTAGGGAAGATAGCTTTAAAACCTTGTTTTAAAGGGAATAAGAGTAAGGTGAATGTAAAGCTGAAAAGAGGTGTCTTCAAGTGAATGAGAAGAAATTTGAAAAGGCCGTTTTTGCTGGAGGCTGTTTCTGGTGCATGGTCAAACCATTTGACCAGGAGCCCGGAATTGAAAAAGTGGTTTCCGGATATACAGGAGGTACCGTGAAAAACCCAACCTACAGGGAAGTTTGCTCCGAAACGACAGGACACTATGAAGCTGTTGAAATCACTTACGATCCTGAGGTCTACTCTTACAGCAGACTCCTTGATGTCTACTGGCAGCAGATCGATCCAACCGACCCTGGAGGCCAGTTCTTTGACAGAGGCCAGTCCTACCAGACTGCCATCTTCTATTATAATGATGAACAGAAGGAGCTTGCAGAGGAATCAAAGAAGCAGCTTCAGGAAAGCGGCCGGTTTAATAAGCCGATTGCGACAAAGATACTGCCTGGCCAGGAATTCTACCCTGCTGAGGACTATCATCAGGACTATTATAAGAAAAACCCGGACAGGTACGAATCATACCGTATCGGCTCGGGAAGAGATGCGTTCATCCGCAATAACTGGAGGGACATAAAATGAAGAATAAAGCAAACCTTGAAAAGAATCTGTCTCCGATGCAATACGAAGTGACTCAGAACAATGGTACAGAACCGCCGTTTCGGAATGAATACTGGAACGAATTTAATGACGGTATCTATGTGGACATCGTTTCAGGCAAGCCGCTGTTCAGCTCAAAGGATAAATATGATGCGGGATGCGGCTGGCCGAGCTTTACCAAACCTATTCAGGACGAAGAAATCATTGAAAAAGCGGATATGAGCCATTTCATGGTCCGGACGGAAGTACGGAGCAAGGAAGCTGACTCCCATCTTGGGCATGTGTTTGATGATGGGCCGGGTCCAAACGGACTTCGCTATTGCATCAATTCTGCTGCAATGCGGTTCGTCCCGAAGGAAAAGCTCGCAGAAGAAGGATATAAAGAGTATGAAAAGCTTTTTGACGAAGACGAGAAAAAATAATTGGCGGTGTTTGTATGTTCAAGAAATTATTTGGCAAAAAAGAGGAAATTACGGAAGTAGAGCTGAAGGCACCCTTGACAGGGAAGGCGGTTGATTTGGAAGAAGTGCCGGATCCTGTATTCTCAGAAAAAATGATGGGAGACGGTCTGGCAATTGAACCTTCTGAAGGCATTGTCGTTTCACCTGTGGATGGGGAGGTTGTACAAGTGTTCCCGACAAAGCACGCGATTGGATTAAGGGCTGAAAATGGAGCGGAAATCCTTATCCATATCGGCCTTGAAACCGTGTCAATGAAAGGGGAAGGCTTTGAAACCCACATCTCCGAAGGTTCAAAAGTGAAAACAGGTGACAAGCTCGTAAGCTTTGATATTGATTTGGTCAAAGAAAAGGCGAAAAGCACCGTCACACCTGTAATCATCACCAATGGAGATGCTCTTTCTTCAATTGAAAAGAAACCTTTAGGAGCCGTAAACCGCGGGGAGACACCTATTATCACTCTCGTTAAATAATAAAAAAGGCCGTCATAAGTGGTCTTGTCCCTGTCAAGTAGACAATATAAAAAGCTATGCAGTGAGCGCGTGTCGATATTCAATCGGCGCGCGTTTCTTTAGTTTCTTTTGTCTTCTTTTGTAGTTGTAATGGTAGACGTAATCCTCAAGAGCTTGCTCTAGTTCTTTTTCTGACTTACATTTATTTAAATACAGCTTCTCGGTTTTAAGGTGTGAGAAGAATGATTCTACACACGCGTTGTCCAGGCAGTTTCCTTTTCGAGAGTGGCTGCCCTTGATGCCATTCTTCTCTAATCGGCTGCTGTATTGCTTTGACGTGTATTGAAAGCCTTGATCTGAATGGAGAACGGCTTCAGCCACGTCTTTTTTCTTTGTCCATTTTTCTACTGTATTTAACACAAGTTCCAAGTCATTTCTCTTAGATAGCTCCCAACTTACTATTTCGTTATTAAAGAGGTCCTGTATGACCGATAAATAATAAAATTCTTCTCCAACAGACACAAATGTGATATCCGTTACCATTTTTTGATTAGGTCCTGCAGCCTTAAAATTCCTTTTAAGGCGATTAGGGAAGATGATAGAAGGACTATGACCGTGCCGTTTTCTTTTCTTCCGGATGACTGATTTTATATCCATTTCCTTCATCAGCCTGTTAATCTTCTTGTGGTTAACTACATACCCGTTTTCATGTAATTCGTCTGTAATACGTGGCCGACCATATTCAGGATGTATGAAATGAATCCCTAATATGTGTTCTCGAATGTCATGGTCACCCCTAGCCTTTTCTTCCCGTATAGCATTCGTTTTTCTCCATTTATAATAACTAGCCGGTTTGATATAGGCTATTTCCAGCAGCCAGGATACCGGATAGGTATCCCTTAACTCATCGATCAGCTCATACTTTAATCCTCTGGGTATGATTCCTCCTCCTTTACCAGATTTGGATACTGCTTTTTTAGAAAGTCAACCTGTGCCTTTAGATAATCCCTTTCCTCTTCAACCGATTTGAATTTAGTCCTAGGCCTGCCTTTTAAAGGGTTAGAGACTCCATTACGCTCATCAAACGGTACTCCTTCTTTCCATTTCTTAACCCACACTTTTAGCTGGCTACAGTGACGAATTCCCAATTCTTCTGCCAACACTTTATAACTTTTAGACCCATTCACGTATCTCATGACGGCATTATGTTTAAATTCCTCCGAATAGCTATTAAAAGTTTGTCCTTTCTTTGCCATGAAAAAATCCCCTCCAAGTAGCATTCTTTCCTCCATGGTAACATGAAGGTTTTTTTGAATGTCTACTTAAAGGGGACAATATCATAAGACGGCTTTTTTCCATTCAGGAAACATCGCCCTTATGCGTGGCCATGCCTCCGGATAAGATGAATTTCATTGCTTCCTCCGGCTTTACATCAATGATCTCTACCTTATCCTTTGGAATCAGGAATGTGAAGCCTGCCACTTGAAAAGTCTGAGGGATATAGACAGCAATGTCATTTTTCAAAGGCTCATAAAAATGTTCCAGATTTTCTGCGGTTATAAAACCGATGCTTTTCATGCCGGTGCCTGGTATGGTGACAATCGCCACTTTTGAAAAGGCCCGCTTTTCACCAAGGAAGGAATTAATTGTATCTTTGATGACAGAGTAGATCGTCTTAATCAGCGGAATCCGATCCAGTATCCTGTCAATGAACCGGATCACGCTGCCGGTGATGAATTTGGTCGACAGCCATCCCAATAACGTAATGGCAGCAGCTGTTGCCAGCAGTCCCACGCCAGGGATGTAATCTTCCTTCAAATACGGCTTCAGGGTACTGCCCAGAAGATTATCCAGGAACATGAATAATTTGTATATAACGAAAATCACCAGAATGATTGGGACTATGGTCAATATGCCATTAATAAAATTTTTCAATAGGTTTTTCATCTTGTTTCTCCTTTATCATTGTTTCCTCCGAAAAAAAAGCTGCCGCAGGGCAGCCCAGGGTTCCTTTAATGTTTCTCCGGCACGATAATGGAAGATATGCTGACAGACGAATAGGTCAATAGACTTTGGAGGCTCTGTTCACCTTTCACGACAAGTCTAATGGTATGAGGTCCGTCGGATAGTCCGCTTGCTGCATATAGCGCCCTTTTTCTCTCAAATGGCCACCAGGTGGAAAGGGTGGTATAATGCTGTCCGTCTATGAAGACATCAAGCATGCCGCCTTCGTCACTCCTCAGTACATTTACACCAACAAAGGTGCCTCTAAATTCATATTCCAGAAAGCTGCCCTTTGCCGAGCTTTTCAGGAATCCGTTTTGATAGCGGAAATCCCCTTCCAACTTTCGGGCATAGCTTTTTCTGTCCATGGAACAATCGGCAGCATCGTGAATGGGTGATTCCAGGGAAGCAATAGCAGGATTGGCTTCTAAAAGTGAACTGATGACAGTAAAAAGTTCTTCTGCATAAAATTTATAGCCTATTCCATTTGGATGGACTAGATCTTTGGTCAATTGTTCATCTGCAAGGCCTGACTTTTCAAATGCGTCTCTCATATTTACGTTCTTTGCATGATAATGCTTCGAAATTCTTTCGATTTCATTCGTAAAGAGTTCATTGTCCAGCGGGCTTTCAGTAATGGTAATAATTTCGCTTGCCGGATATTTTGTTTTCGCTTTTCTGAGCAGCATTTCATAAAAGTAGGAGAAATCCTGCTCTTTCATATACTTGCGGTCATTTTCCCCGAATACAAGAAAAATCAGGTCGATTCTTCCCTGATGTTCAGTATGCTGCAGCTTATATATACCTTCGAAAGCAGTTGCACCGCTTTGTACGACTGAAACTCTTGTATAATCATTGTGAAACTTTTCCATTAGCAGCTCCTCAAGCTGGGCAAACCAGGTAAGCTCCTTCTTCTCGGCTCCTGAGCCCCTGCCGATGCTGTCTCCGATGATCATATAGCGGATATCTTCATTTCGCGCCAGTTTTTCATATACTGTCGACTCTGTTTCGTCCGCCCGTGAGAAAATCTGCAGGCTCCACAAGGAGGCTGCTGCCAAAATCAGTGAGATAACAGCCATTAATCTTCTTTTCATTGGTGTCTCAAGTTCCCCCTGATGGTCGATTTTAATCTTTTTATTTAATCCAGCTCTGCTGCTGGTCCGGGGGCGTCCTTTTCCTGGGTTCCTAAATTGAGCAAGCGCCCTCCGCTTTTCTTTTTGTCCAGCTCCGGCTCCTAGGTGCTCGAGTCATAAGTCACTTTGGACCCGAAGGCAAAGAACGCCTTCAACTCCAAAGCGCCTTATGCTTGTCGCACCTGAACAGTCGCCTCCGCTTTTCTTTTTGTCCAGCTCCGGCTCCTAGGTGCTCGAGTCATAAGTCACTTTGGACCCGAAGGCAAAGAACGCCTTCAACTCCAAAGCGCCTTATGCTTGTCGCACCTGAACAGTCGCCT
>NZ_JBNILH010000011.1:0-188299 GCF_050107595.1 Bacillus infantis | reverse complement strand
ACATCCTTTTTCCTCCCAAATCATACAGTTCTCGACAAACTTATGATAAGGGATGGGTGTTAAGGGTGGTCAACTTTTTGGTTAGCGAAAACCGCTAAAGTGGTCAACTTTTATTTTAGCGTTTACAAAATCACTCCGCTGAGCAAAAAGAAGCTGAAGCATGAGATCTATCTGTTTTCCCAGACAAAAATAATCATTCATTGTGCCAATATAAAGATTAGAAAAGTGAAAGCGTAGAGAACTCTCAGTGTACACTTGGCCAGGAGGAAAAAATGATATCGCTTGCCAGAATTTTAAAACTGCGTGATCTGGAAATTTTCCATGTATTAAAAAAAGAAGGAGACCTCTTAGCTTATGCCGTCATTGAGGATACTCGAAGTCCTTTTACAGAAGAAGATAAAAAGATGGATCCTTTATGTTTTATGGACGAAGAGGACATTAATGAGATTTTAAATGTGTTAAGGATTTCATTAATCAATGATAAAGCACTATCAAGAGAAGATTCCATAATGTTGAGATCGTATTTTTCTGACTTTGTTAATACAACCAATGTAACGAATTTTATCACTAAGGAATATACTCAGGAAGATTTGTATGGCAATGAAGACTGTATTGAGTCTTTTAATAAGATGTTGCGCAATATAGGTTCAAATTTTATCATTGAGGAATTTGATAAGAAAAATTGGATGTTTTTATCGCAAGATTAAAAAGCAGCTGACTTGTAATGCGTAATTCTTCATTCCCCCAATATTTGCATGGTATGGAAACCATCTTCTTAAAGAGAATAATGCACAAATACATATTGGGAAGTGATGTTTTGAAAAAAATACTGCTTATGCTAATTATGGGTACTTTCCTTCTGACTGGACATGTATCTGCTTCTGAAATGATAAAAACAGGAGAAGAAGTGGAGATAAAGGACGGTGCTGCGAAATCATTTATTTATGAGTCATTGCGAGTATGGATGGATCAGGATATTTCGAAGTTGTATCACAGAAAATACAACGCAGATTCTGTAGAATGGAAGGGGCCTGAGCGCGAAAAAGTCCGCATCTGGATCAGAGAGGTTAAATCCAATCCGGGTCCTGCAGGGTATACCCATGTTATAAGAATATTTTTGCCATACGAAAACGTCATAGTAAATAATCGTAAGGAAGTGAAATCAGCAGATACCGTTATTTACGCTGTTAATGCACGCTTCCTTTCACTCTGTCCTGAGTCAGGTAAATCTGAAAAGGAAATCAAATTACTCCGTACTGTCCATAAGGTGCTTTCTGATGCATGACATGATCTCTAAAAGGATCGCAGATTTAGGTTACGTTTTGGATGTCCCTGGCGAACGCTTTTCACTATATAGAAAGAAAAAAGACAGGCCCTATAAAATAGGGCCTGTCTGTATGTTACGAAGATTAAGCTTTTTGAACGTTAGCTGCTTGAGGTCCACGAGCACCTTGCTCAACGTCAAATGTTACTTTTTGACCTTCGTCTAAAGATTTGAATCCTTCGCTTTGAATAGCAGAGAAGTGTACGAATACATCGTCTCCACCTTCGCGTTCGATGAAGCCAAAACCTTTTTCTGCATTAAACCATTTTACTGTACCTTGTTCCATTTTTGTTGCCTCCTAGTGCTGCCGCACAATGTATTACTATCCCTGCTCAAAGTATTTATCTAGACGAAAAGTCAATAATGAACGTATACCGAACAAAAATAATTCTTTTTCATCATAACAGCAATCGGTAAAAATTGCAAATTATATTATCGTTTTATTATGGCAATATTTGTTAAAGGGTGGAGGGTTATTATAAATTACATTCAATTCTCATAGAGAAGATGTGAATGAGTTTAGCTCGATAAAGGCCCGGGTATATTTTTTTTACGTTCCTACTATCCTCGGGGCAGCCGTATTCGTAAATTCTTCATCTTCAAATTTTTTAAAATTAAAGGCTGTGTTAGTGTACCTTGTTGATTTTGGGCTCATTCGTGTGAAACTCTGTTTCACACGCATTTCAGCACAGCTGGCTAAAATGAGCCCAAAATCAACAACATTGTTTAACAAAGCCAAATAAAAATACATATGAAACGGTTAATTTATAAAGTTGGACAGCAGATTTTTAGTGAAAAAAGGAATCCAGATCAGAAAACCATGACACTTATCATGTATCGTACATGACAGCTGGGACTACCGCAAAAATAAAACGTTTTCTATACTTAAATAAATAAATGAGTGAAGGAGAAACTTTCAAAAATGAACGAACAAAACCCAAGGGCTTTAAGAAAGATGGTTACTCCTTATGAAAAGTCCGATTTACAAAAAAGTATTTGGCAAATTATTAACACATTGGTGCCATTTTTCGTGCTGTGGTACCTGGCATATAAGAGCTTATCGGTCTCTTATTTCCTTACATTAGCAATTTCTGTGGCTGCTGCAGGTTTTTTAGTGAGAATCTTCATTATTTTTCATGACTGCTGCCACTATTCCTTTTTCAAGAACAGAAAGGCCAATCGGATCCTTGGCACCATAACGGGGATTCTGACTCTTCATCCTTTCGACCAGTGGGCACATGACCACTCTGTCCATCATGCGACAAGCAGCAACCTGGACAAGCGCGGTACAGGCGATATTTGGGTACTGACCGTTGAGGAATATCTGGAAGCTTCAACTAAAACAAAAATTATGTACAGGCTGTACAGAAATCCGTTTGTTATGTTTATTCTCGGTCCGATTTACGTTTTTGGCATTACCAATCGTTTCAATCGCAAAGGTGCAAAGCGCAAAGAAAAGATGAATACGTATGTGACGAACCTCGGAATCGCCGCTGTGGCGGGACTTGTATGCTGGGCTATCGGCTGGCAGAACTTCCTGCTCGTTCAGGTGCCGACTTTCATGATTTCGGGTACTCTCGGAGTATGGCTGTTTTATATTCAGCACACGTTTGAGGATTCTTATTTTGAAGAAAATGAGCATTGGGAATATGTAAAAGCAGCTGTTGAAGGAAGCTCATTTTACAAGCTTCCAAAAGTCATGCAGTGGCTGACAGGCAATATCGGTTTCCATCATGTCCACCACCTTAGCCCAAGAGTTCCAAATTATAAGCTTGAAGAGGTGCATAAAAACACTGAACCGCTCCAGCATGTTCCGACCATTACACTGGCAACAAGCCTTGCGTCATTAAAGTTCCGTCTGTGGGATGAACAGGGCAAGAAATTTGTTGGTTTTAGCCATTTAGGAAAAGCTGCTAAAACCCAGGAATCAGCACGGCTGGGATCTGATTAATAAAACCGGTCTGTCATGATAAGAAGTTTACAAAAAGTGCCGACAAGCGCAATGTATTTGTGCAGTCAGCACTTTTTTTGTCTTAAAAAATGTACTTTTTTACATTCAGGCGCTCCATCAAATGAGCTGGAATAAATGAGATATGTATAGATCTGCACATACATCGTGACTTTATTGGTAAAAAAGCAGTCAATAGATTAAAATAAACAGGCGTAAGGAATAGCAGGGAGTGAACTTTATGGCGTTGGAAAAGGAAAAAGTAACGGTTAAGGTAAACAGTAATGAGTTTATATGGGATCCCCAAAACGGTCTTTTTACCTTTGATGGTGCGCCAGCACTTTTATTTTGGGATTCAGCAATAGAATTATTTTTGAAAACGATTGAAGAAGTTTCTGGTGAAGATGTATCTAAAACTGTATATGAAGCAACGGGATATCGAATGGGTCATTTAGTAACTTCTTATTATACTGGCCGTAGGGATCTCGAACAGCTTCTTGAAGAATATGGTGATATTTACAGAAATGCAGGCTGGGGCAATGTCAAAATTGTCGACTTTCATTATGAGGAAAAGAGAGCAACCGTTCAGTTGACTAACAGCTGGGAGCACAGAATTTTTAATAACACTGACAAGGAAAAGGCTGGCGTATTATTGCCGAGCCACTGGGCAGGAGTCTTTACAGGCCTATTTGAACAAAAAGTCTGGTACAAAATCAACAAAAGCCAGCTGAATGGAAGCGAATATGACGAAATTGAAATATTTCCTTCTGATGTTTCACCTACAGAAAATATTTTTGAACTGGCAAGACAAAAAGAGACAAAACATATTTTAGAGCTTGAGCAAAAAGTAAAAGAAAGAACCGAAGAACTTTCCACTCTTGTAAATGAATTATCCACACCTATTATCCCAGTATTAAAAGGGATTGTTGTGGTTCCGCTTATTGGCAATTTTAATGATGAACGTTTATCCAATTTTATTGAACGTTCACTGCTTGAATTTTCCAGACTAAAAGCCAATTACCTATTAATTGATTTGACAGGTTTCAAAGGTCTGGACAGTTACACAATAGATGGCATTCAAAAGCTGATTCTTTCTATCCGTCTAATAGGCGGAGAGTGTTTCATCGTTGGCATTTCTGCGGACCAGGCCACACAAATATCGAATTCAAACATTCAATTAAGCAATGTACAAACTTTTTCTACATTACAGCACGGAGTAGAATACGCCATTGAACAGAATGGCTTTGAGATTAAAGAAAAGAAGGCATGATGCGCCTTCTTTTTTGTGTTTTTACCAGGTAGTTCCGCCGCAGACCTATCCCATTAAAAGACAGCCCCCAAAAATACCTGGCTGCATCATAAGAGATTCCTATGAGGAGCTATAAAATAATTTTAATTACTTTATGGAATGAACTCAGTTAGCATAGAAATTGTTACAGACCTTAAAAGGAGGATAAGCAATGGAGGCAAAACTAAAGTTCAGAACCGCTGCTGAAGAAGACTTGGACAGCATTGTGGCCATGCTTGCTGATGATGTTCTCGGGCGTACACGTGAAAAGTATGAGCATCCGCTTCCGGACAGCTACATAAAGGCATTTCAAGCTATTTCATCCGACCCTGATAACGAGCTGATTGTAGCATGCCGGGGAACCGAAGTCATTGGGGTTCAGCAAATAACTTTCACTCCCTATCTTACACATCAAGGCGGATGGAGAGCCGCGATTGAAGGGGTAAGAACCTCAGCATCAGTAAGAGGGATGGGAGTAGGATCTGAACTGATCAAATGGGCCATACAGCGTGCAGAAGAACGCGGCTGCCATTTGGTACAGCTTACAACCGATAAGGAGAGGCCGGATGCCCTGAGGTTTTATGAGCGGTTAGGTTTTAAAGCCACACATGAAGGATTGAAGCTGAGGCTTATCTAAAAAAGGCATTTAGGTCTTTATATTCAAAAACAGCTGCCAATCCGGCAACTGTTTTTTATTACATTTAAATAGTGAAGAAAACCTTATGTATTCCTAAAGTTATTCTCAATAAATTTCTCCTCATCCGAAGGTTTAAGCACCCTGTATGCTTTGCCAACCTGACCACCATTCAGCTCCCAAAAATAATTATGATCCTCTATTATGTCTGAAAAATTGTCGTTTCTCCACTTTGCTGCTATTTCGAGCAGCGGTTCTTTTCTTTCAAAATCACTCGATTGCAGGATGCTATAGATTTCCTCAATATTCTCTTTGCTCATCTCGACAGCACCGGTCTTTTTTTCGGCCATGACTTTTTGATGCGTCATAAAGTGCATAGTATCCATGACTTCCTGTTCGATGGAGCTGCGGTCAACAGGGAATGCTGTTGTCGCCCCTTCCACTCTGGCAACCTGTTCGGGTGCAGCATCAGGATCCCAGGCTTCTTCAGAGGGAGCAGATTCTGGTTTGGTTTGCTCTATGTTAACATCCTCATCCATTGTTTTCATGAAATTGACTGTTATAAAAAGAACCAGGAGCAAGGCGATAGCTGCCAATAAAATTAAGGTTTTTTTCATAGATAGCCACCTTCCTTTTTTTAACATTATACCATTTCCGGTTTCATTAAAATCTATTGATCGGCTGATTAGTAATATTTGGTATAATAACCCAGAGATGCATAGAAAGGGGAATCTGTATTGCGCATGTGGAATACCATGAAATGATTTATAGAATTGGATAGAAACAGTGGGCGGTCCCTTTTTTGGAGATACGTTTATTTTTCTATCTAAAATAATTCAAGGGACACACGGTGCGGCCAATAAAATTTCCATTGCCAGTTAGGTATTGCTGGCGACATTGCATCTCTATATGCACATTCATTGCGTCCCCTGACAAGGGAGGAATTTTAATGAGGAATCAGGATAAAAACGAAGAGCTGCTGGCGGGAGGAAATGTCTCGAACGTATATCGTTCTGGAGATACGATACGGCGGGAATTAAAGGCTGATAGTATAAAAATCCATACGTTATTGCAGCATTTAGAAAATAAAGGGTTTGCCTTTGCTCCAAAGTTTCTGGGCATTGACGAAAAAAATAGAGAGATCTTAACATTTATCGAAGGAGAAGCCGGCCATTACCCTGTAAAAAAATATATGTGGTCTAATGATGCTTTAAAAGAGATTGCGAAAATGCTTCGGCTTTATCATGATGCCGTGAGCGACTTTCCGATCAATGAGAGCTGGCAGCCGATTGATCATACCCCTCAGCCATTCGAAGTGGTGTGCCACAATGATTTTGCCGTCTATAACATTATTTTTAAACATGAAAAGCCAGCAGGGGTTATTGATTTTGATCATGCTGCTCCAGGCCCGAGACTTTGGGATATAGCTTACACTCTTTACACTTGTGTTCCCTTAAGCAGACTCTATCATAGGGAAACAGGTGAGGCCGTATATTATGATCAATCAAAGGATGCAGAGCGCATAAAACAGCGGGTAAGACTATTTTTTCAATCTTATGGCATCAAAGGGCTTGAAAATGATTACTTAGAGATGGTGCTGCTCCGGATAGAAGGGTTATGCAAAACCATACGAAGGAAAGCCGGAGAGGGAGATAAGGCGTTTCAAACAATGATGGAAGAAGGGCACCTTGAACATTATCAAATGGAACTTGAGTTCATTCGCAGGCACGGTCAGGATTGGACACTGTGAATTAAAAGCGTTAAGCCTGATTGGTTTAGCGCTTTTTACTGTATCTAATAAATCAAGAAAGTGAAACTCACCAGCTCCTTCAAGCGTATATTCACTGGTAAAGATGATAAGAAAAGAAATTGACCAACTCACTGGGGAGATGCCAAATGACCATCTATAAAAATGAACATGGCAAACGCACGCTGGAGAAGGATTATGAAGAATATATAGGCACTTTGGGTTTTGACGTGGAAAGGATGTTTGTGGACACCAGCTATGGAAGGACGCATGTTCTTTCAGCAGGGCCAAAGGACGCTAAGCCTGTTTTTATTTTTCAGGGAGGCAATTGCATCAATCCGATGACACTGTCATGGTTCTCCTCCTTAGCAGAAGGGTACAGAATTTATGCACCTGATACAATCGGCCATCCGGGATTCAGCGCAGAGGCGAGGATTTCAGCTCAGGATGATAGTTTTCCAAAATGGATCAAACAGCTGATGGACCATTTTCAAATCAGCAGATGTGCCTTTATCGGTCCTTCTTATGGTGGAGGAATCATCATGAGGATGGCAGCATATATGCCAGAGCTGATCGAATGCGCGGTGCTGGTGTCGCCGGCAGGGATCAGTCTTGGATCCAAGACCAGGATGATTAGAGATATTCTACTGCCGATGCTCGCCTACACGGTCTTTTCTTCGGAAAAACATCTGGATAAACTCACTGGTATTATGTCTGGCGGATCGATGAAAGCGCGGGATAAAGAGATTATCGGCCATGTATTCAAATATGTGAAGCTTGAGCAGGATATGCCGAAGATAACAGAGCGTCAAGAGTTGGCCGGGTACGAGGCGCCGACACTGGTTATAGCGGGGAAAAAAGATGTCTTTTTTCCTGAAGAGAGGCTGAACCGGGCAGCAAAGGAAATCATACCAAACTTAGCGGACTTCAAGGCATATGAAATGGGACATTTTCCTTCTGATGAATATTTGATCAAGATCAATGAGGATATTGCCGCGTTTTTGGATGCTCATTATTAGGAGCCAGGGGGACAGGTCCCCTGGCTCAGTTTCTCCTTGCTCCAATTTGATAGGGGCAATTAAGAAATATTATCTGTTTTTAAATGAGGTCTGGGGATAAATGATAGGGTACCTTTTTCGCGCTTAAACGTGAAAAGATTGACATTGTCTAGCTTCAAGTGACTATTTTATAATAGAGTAAAGGGAGGTGAGAAAATGACGGAAGAAAGATTTGACCGAATTGAGGGAATGCTGACGCAGCTGCTTACAAAAGTAGCTAGTATGCAAACAGTCCAGCAGGATCACAGCAGGAAATTTGATTCTATTGATAGGAAGTTTGATGCCATTGAAAAGAAATTTGATTCTATCGACAAGAAATTTGATTCTATTCATAGGCGCTTTGAGATCATTGAAGCAAGAATGGATAGCACTGATGCAAAAATTGATGCCCATCATAAAGAAGTGATGGACCGATTCAATAGATTAGAGCTGGATCAGGATTTTATTTGGGAAAAAGCTGCACGTAATGAAAGAGAACTGGAGCTTATTAAAAGGAGGCTTTCTTGAGCTTCTCTATACTTACCCTCAATAATAAATTCTCTTCATAAGCAATACTCCTCTGTTTTGTTTCACTGAATGTATTCTTCAACAATAAAACATCAAAAAAACCAATTAAGTACTATGAGGCTTCAATTGCATATAAAGCTTGAGTAGTGAACTGAAAAGAAATGTACCGAAAAAACTCCGCTTGGCTGATGGCAGCAAGCGGAGTTTTTTGTGATTTTGGGCCAGGGGACCTGACCCCATGGCTCACCCCATGGCTCGATAAACAAAATAATCAAAATCAGCGTGAAGCCTCTGCCCGGATGTGTCCTGGCATTGCATGCCGACGAATGCGCCGGTGAAGAAGCCGCCTCCGTTGATGTAGTCGTCTGAGAGTTTGTAGGACTCCAGGGTGACTGGGACTTCGGTCCAGCTGTTTCCGTCGAATGAATAGGAGTAGCGGTAAGTGTTAGTGCTTACATTTACGCGCAGGTAGACATAGTCTGCTTCGTCCGGAACGGTGATTGGGCTGTCCTGGAGCGGCTGGCTGAATGTAAAGTTATCGCAGACCGTCAAGTCGAGGATCCGGCCTTTTTCTTCATGCCAGGTGATCTGCAGGGCGGTCCAATTTTGTGTATTATAGTAGTTTACGAGTCCGGCAGCCTGCTGGAATGTGTCAGGATTGAAGGCCACTTTTGTTTCGGCCGTAAAATTGAAATGCTGCCAGCGCCTCGCGATATGCGCTTGCGTAAATTTAGATGTTAGTGATTCCCGTCCATAAAGGCGCAGATGCCCAGGGTTGTCTTTTAATGAAACGATATCTTCTCCGAGCGGGATCCTTAGTGACTGGAAATGAAGATTCAAAGTTTCAGAGCTGAAATCATCTTTCTCATCAAAATCCTTCTCCCATTTGACTTCCTCGATGGCCGGTCCTTCGATTTCGACGGATGGCTGGTTTCCCCCGGCCACATATGGCCAGTCATTTTTCCATTCGAGGCGCTGGATGGCGGTTTCCCTGCCAAGCGGGCAATAGCCGCGCGGGTCGAGGAGCGCTTTGTTTTCCTGCGGCAATGGGCGGCCGGTCAGGTGCACAAGGAACCATTCGTCCGTATGTGTTTTTACGATCGAAGCATGTCCGGCTTTCTGCAGCGGATTCCTTGGGTAAGGGAATGACGTGATCAGCGGATTGTCAGGATGCACTTCATATGGTCCCCACAGGTCTTTAGAGCGGGCAATGGTTGCCTGGTGGTCGTATTTTGTTCCTCCTTCAGCTGTGAGGAGATAATAATAGCCGTTCATCTTATAAAGATGAGGCGCTTCAGTCAGTTTAATATCGGTGCCTTTGAAGATGACCTCTTTTTTGCCGACAAGCTTCTGCTCCTCGACACTGAATTCCTGCAGGACAATACCATAGAAGTTATGATTGCCGACCCGGTGATCCCACATCATGTTGACGAAGTATTTCTTTCCGTCCTCATCATGGAATAAAGAAGGATCAAAGCCGGAGCTGTTCATGTAGACAGGCTCTGACCATTCACCATCAATTTTGTCGCAGGTGACGAGATAGTTATGGCTGTCTTTCCACTGTCCTTCAACCACTTTGACATCTGTGTAGATCAGCCAGAATTTATCATCATGGTAAGACAGGGCAGGGGCCCAGATGCCGCCTGAATCAGGATTTCCCAGCATATTCAATTGGCTGAGGCGATTGAGCGGGCGGGAGATGAGCCGCCAATTCTTAAGATCCTTGGAATGATAGATCCCGACGCCAGGGAACCATTCAAACGTAGAAACGGCAATATAATAATCTTCGCCTGCACGGCAAATGCTTGGATCAGGGTTAAAGCCTGTTAAAATCGGATTTTGAATGATTGTCATTGTACAGCACCTCTCCTGGATATAATGTTAGGCTTCCTGAATATCGATGGTCAGGAAGTTTTCGCTCGCATAAGCGGCCGCCCCGAATGCAGCAGCATGGGTGGATAACTGGGAAAAATCAATCTTTAGATCCTTTTTGTGTGTAGAAAGCGCATGGACCAGCTTCTTCTTCAGCGGTTCCTCCAGCCACTTGGAAGAAGAGGCGAGACGGTTGCCGATGATGACCTGCTCAGGGTTGAAAATATTGATGATGTTATTGATCCCGACCCCGATATAGCCGCCGATTTCTTCAAAAATGTGAATGACGCCGGCATCCCCGTTTTCAGCCAGTTCATTCAGGCTTTCAAGTGAAAGCTTCTGCCCATTCTCCGGCTGGATGGCATCCCTGGCTGCGGATTCGACCAATGCTTTTTCAGAAGCATAAAGCTCCCAGCAGCCCTGGTTGCCGCAGCGGCACACCGGCCCGCCTGTTTCAATCGTCATATGGCCAAGCTCGCCGGAGAATCCATTGTTTCCTTTGTAAAGCTCTCCATTTAAAATGAGGCCGACACCGATGCCGATGCCGATGCTTACATAGATGATATTATTGGCTTCCTGGCCGGCACCGAATTTTTTTTCACCGTATGCCCCTGCATTGGCTTCGTTTTCAATCAGGATGGGAACATTGTACTTCGCTGTCATCACTGATTTCAGGTCGATATTCCGCCAATTCAGGTTGGGGGCCAGAAGGATTTCGCCTTCCGTGCTGACGGTTCCTGGCACGCCGATGCCGATCCCGACCAGTCCGTAGCGGCTTTTTGGCATTGAACCGATCAGGGTGTCGACAATTGTGAATAGCTTTTCTTTGATTTCTTCAAAAGTCAGGTCATTGAACTTAATCAATTCCTCATTGCAGATGTTTCCCTGTAGATCGGTCAGGATCCCAAGAATATAGTTGACGCCGATGTCAATGCCGATGGAATAGCCGGCAACCTGGTTGAAGAGCAGCATAACAGGCCTCCGTCCGCCGCTTGAGACACCTGGCCCTGATTCAAGGATCAGGCCTTCGCTGAGCAGCTCACTGACCTGGGAGGAGACGGTCCCTTTATTCAATCCGGTCAGGTTGGCAATATCCGCCCTTGAAATTGGGGTGCATTCCTGGATGGTCTGCAGAACTAATGACTTATTGCCTTTTTTTACAACATGCTGGTTGTAGGTCTGGGTCAGCCTCATTTTTAAAAGCTCCATTTCGTTTTGTTTTCCTAAGTGTACCATTTTCATTTTCTATTATAAACTTAGTTTATCCGCTAGACAAACATTCTTTGAGATGGTAATCTATGTTTAGTAACAAATCTCGGAATCAAAATAAAGAATATTGGGGGTATTTAGTTTGAAAAAGAAGAAAGCGGTTACAACACTTTTTGCCATTTTTTCCTCCCTTGCCCTGATTACAGGCTGTTCAGGATCCGACGAAAAAGCGAGCGGCGGCTCCGGTGATGAGAAAACAATTGAATTCATGCACCTATGGCCTGAAGGAAGCTCCAAACTGCACAACGAAATTGTAAGCGGAATCATCAAGGATTTTGAGAGCGAGCATCCAGATGTGAAAGTGGACCTGGAAGTGCTGAGCAATGAGCAATATAAAGATAAGCTGAAAGTATTATCTACTTCCAACCAATTGCCTGATGTAGGACTGACATGGGCTGCAGGATTCCTGGACCCTTATGTGAGCGGAAAGAAATTTACGCCGCTGGATGACCTTCTTGAAGGGGATTTAAAAGATAAATTCGTATCCGGCACAGCAGAAGCATATGAAGTCGATGGAAGCACATATGGACTGCCGCTTGAATTGAACATTGCAACAGTATTCTATAATAAAGCTATTTTTGAAAAATATGGGCTGGAAGCGCCTAAAACATATGAAGAGCTTAAGAATGTAATAGAAACATTGGATAAAAACGGTGTTGCTCCAATTGCGCTTGGAAACAAAGACCGCTGGACGGGATCTCTATGGTATATGTATCTGGCTGACCGGATCGGCGGCGGAGATGTCCTGACAAAAGCAATCGACCGCAGCGGTTCATTTGAAGATCCTGCCCTGGTTTCAGCTGCTGAAAAGGTGCAGGAGCTGGTTGACATGAATGCATTTGTCAAAGGGTTCAACGGTCTTGCCGATGAAGAAGCGAAGAGCATGTTCATGAACGAACAGGCAGCCATGTACCTGATTGCAACATGGGATCTCCCAAATTACACAACCAATGAAGACGTTCCTCAGGAATTCAGGGATTCTGTGGGCTACTTCAACTTCCCGACCGTTGACGGAAAAGGGGATATGGACAGCTATGTAGGCGGTCCTGGAGTAGGATTATTCGTTGCGGAAGATTCTGATGTGAAGGAAGAAGCGAAAGAATTCGCCTCCTACTTCATTGAGCAGTGGGGAGAAAAGTCAGTGACGGATGCAGGCGTCATCCCGGCAACAAAAGTGGATGCGGCGTCACTTGATCTTCCTGATATGTATGTCGATGTCCTGGAAGACCTGAACTCTGCCAGCAATATCACGCTTTTTGCAGATGTGCAGATGAGCGCAGATACAGCTCAGGTGCATTTAGATATGATTCAGTCGCTGTTTGGAAAAGAAGTGTCTCCTGAAGAATTTGCCAAGGCGCACGAAGAAGCGCTGTCCAAAGAATAAGGGTTCTCGGAATACTAGTAATCAACTAAAGAAAAGGACATACCCTTTGCAGGATTGTCCTTTTCATTTTTAAATATGGGGTTGAATGTGATGAATAAAGTAATGTCAAACAAGTGGATTATCGCATTATACGTTCTCCCTGCACTCCTTCTGATTGGTATCCTCATCTTCATCCCTCTGATCTTGACCGGTTATTACGGCCTGATGGACTGGGATGGCATCGGAGCTATGGAGTTCATAGGGCTGGAAAACTATATCAATGCCATCCAGGACGGGAAGTTTTGGGACAGTGCCTACCATTCTTTCCTGCTTGCCGTATTTTCAACGCTGAGCCTGGTTATTTATCTGGCCATCTCAATGATATTGGCTTCCCGGATTAAAGGGGCAGATTTGTTAAGAAAAATCTATCTGATCCCGATGCTGCTGTCATCTGTTGCGATTGCACAGCTGTGGATCAAGGTATTCAACCCGACCAACGGAATGCTCAACAGCATCCTGATGGCCCTCGGTGCAGATGATCCTCCAGCATGGCTGGCAGAACCGTCAATCGTTCTTTATGCGATTTTTATCCCTATCTTGTGGCAATATGCAGGGTTTTATATTTTGATTTACTATGCAGCACTCAAGAACATTCCGGAATCATTGGTTGAGGCAGCCAGGATCGATGGGGCCACACCGCTCCAGATTGCCTGGAAAATCAAGCTCCCATTGATCATGGGTGTTGTGAAAGTAACGATTGTGCTTGCTGTAGTCGGGTCACTGAAATACTTTGACCTGATTTATGTAATGACCGGCGGCGGCCCAAATGGCGCCAGCGAGGTCATGGCATCTTATATGTATAAACTGGCCTTTGCAAGCAATGACTTCGGATACGGCAGTGCCATCGGCTTCCTGCTCCTGATCATTACGCTGATTGTGACAGTGATTGTGCGCAAGGCAACAGCTACTAAAGAAGAAATTCAATATTAAGCGAGGGTTGTACAATGAAACGAGCAGGTTACTTCATACTCTATCTTTGCCTGGCCATCGTAGCCATCTTTCAGGTCTTCCCGGTCATTTGGCTGTTCCTGTTTTCTTTAAAAAATAACCAGGAAATCTTCTCAAAATCACCATTTTCGCTGCCTACTGAATTCAGGTGGGAAAATTACAGCAAAGTTTGGGAAGGCGGCATTGGCATCTACTTCTGGAACAGCATCTGGATTACAGGCGTGGCCATCCTCTTAACCGTAATCCTGGCGAGCATGGCGACTTTTGCGATTACAAGGATGCAGTGGAAGCTGAGCAAATTAGTGCTTGGGCTATTCATGGTCGGGCTCATGATCCCGATCCATTCAGCGATCATTCCGCTGTTCAGCATGTTCTTAAATGTAAATCTGATCGACAATCCATGGTCAATCGTCATTACGTATACGGCGTATAATCTGCCGATTACAATGATGATCCTTCTCGGCTTTTATTATACGCTGCCGCGCGAAATTGAAGAGGCGGCAATCATGGACGGCTGTTCAGTCCACAGAATGTTTTTCAAAATCATTCTGCCTATGACGATCCCGATCATGTCGACCACTGTGATCATCAATATGATTTATAACTGGAATGAGTTTGTTTTCGTCAATACCTTTATCAGCTCTGATCAGTATAAAACCCTTACGGTCGGAATCCAGAACTTCATTGGTCAGTATATGACTGATTGGGGCGCGATCGGTGCAACACTCATCATCAGTGTGCTTCCGATCCTGCTGGCATTTCTTTTCTTCAGCAATAAAGTTGTTGAAGGGATCTCCTCAAGTGCAGTTAAAGGATAATAACAAAAAACACTTTCTCCTTCAATCGGGAGAAAGTGTTTTTTGTTTGGCCTGCTTCCGCTGGATTCTATTGAAGGCATGGAGGCAGAGCCACATGATGACAAAAGCTGATGCACTGCCGCCGAATATAAAACCAAGCGCCGGAGCCAGCTGAGTGATATAGTAAAGCGAAGCAAGGCAGAGAATCATCAATACGGTGTGGAGCGGATTGACGAGCATGATCAGCAGGGCCTGTTTGATAAGCTGTCTGACATTCAAATCAAAATGCACAAATACCGGAAAAAGATAAAGAAGAAACAGCAGAAAAATCATCATGAACGCGAGCAAAGGGACATAGGCCCATGTGAGCACCTCAAAGCCGGCCTGGGTGAACCAAAGATTGAAGCCGGCCAGGGAACCGGTGATGATGATGATGAAGCCCAGGCGGTTGCCCTTCCAGAAATCCTTTTTATAGTATGAAAGGAAGCTGGGGAACAGGGGTGTACCTGTTTTCCCCCTCAGCCAGTCCCTTGTGATGGCAAACATGGCAAGGGTGGAGGGAAAGAACCCAAACAGGATGCCCCCCGAAAGGGTGAATAGTATCCATAAGAGATTCATATAAGCAAAACGGGTAATCCATTCAAATATCCGGTATAAAACGCTGCTTACCATAGCAGAAAACCTCCAAATTATCTCGGGTAAGACTATTATACTGGATTGAAAACGATTTCGCAGTATTATAAGTAATCTTTGTTTATTCAATAGACAAACAAATGAAATATTGATATAATTCTTTTTGAAAGCATTTACATTTTATAAAAAGATAATCTAAAAGAATCTGCTCATAAGATTCTTAAAGAACTTTACTATGATTCTGGGAGGAACGAAAAATGGCTTATTTTAACATTGAAAAGATTAAATATGAAGGTTCAGCATCAACCAATCCATTTGCGTTTAAATTCTATAACCCGGAGGAAAAAATCGGCGGCAAGACAATGGAAGAAATCCTGCGTTTTGGTGTAGCTTACTGGCATACGTTCACAATGGACGGCTCTGATCCGTTCGGTACTGGCACAATGCTTCGCCCTTGGGATAAGTACACGGGAATGGATCTGGCAAAAGCGCGCGTAGAGGCGGCATTTGAATTTTTTGAAAAGCTGGATGTGCCATTCTTCTGCTTCCATGATGTAGATATTGCTCCAGAAGGAAGCAGCTTAAGAGAAACCAACCAGAATTTAGATATCATCGTCAGCATGATTAAAGATTATATGAAGGACAGCAAAACAAAGCTGCTTTGGAATACGGCGAATAACTTCACGAACCCACGCTTCGTCCATGGTGCTGCAACTTCAAACAGCGCGGATATTTTCGCGTATGCGGCAGCGAAAATCAAGAAAGGCCTTGAGGTAGGAAAAGAACTCGGCGCAGAAAACTATGTGTTCTGGGGCGGCCGTGAAGGCTATGAAACTCTCTTAAACACAGACATGAAGCTTGAAATGGATAATCTTGGCCGCTTCATGCACATGGCAGTGGATTATGCGAAGGAAATCGGCTTTGATGCCCAGTTCCTGATTGAGCCGAAGCCAAAAGAGCCGACTACTCACCAATATGATTTCGATGTGGCGACAGGGTATGCATTCCTGCAGCATTACGGGTTGCAGGACCACTTCAAATTCAATATTGAAGCAAACCATGCAACATTGGCCGGCCATACGTTTGAACATGAGCTTCACTATGCACGTGTGAACAACATGCTTGGCTCTGTAGATGCCAACCAGGGTGATCCATTGCTTGGCTGGGATACAGACGAGTTCCCGACAGACTTGTATTCTACTACACTGGCAATGATCGAAATCCTTAAAAATGGCGGACTTGGCCGCGGCGGGCTCAATTTCGATGCGAAAGTAAGAAGGGGTTCATTTGAGCCTGAAGATCTTTTCCACGCCCATATCGCCGGAATGGACAGCTTCGCGGTTGGCCTGAAGGTTGCGCAAAAGCTGATTGATGACAAGGTGCTGGACAATGTAGTTGAAAACCGCTATAAGAGCTATACAGAAGGCATCGGCCTTGAGATCGTTGAAGGAAGGACAGACTTCCATAAGCTTGAGGAGCATGCATTGGGCTTGACTGAAGTGAAGCACCAGTCCGGCCGCCTCGAAAGCATCAAGGCAACGATCAATCAATATCTGTTAAGGGCTTATGCGGGAGAGTAACTCTTAGAGGGCAGGTGCAGCTATGAAATATGTGATCGGCGTTGACCTAGGAACAAGTGCGGTAAAAATATTGCTGGTCGATCAAAAGGGGAATGTGATCCAGGAGGTTTCCAAGGACTATCCCCTGATCCAGGAGAAGACCGGCTACAGCGAGCAGGATCCAAAAGAGTGGGTAAATCAGACAGCTGCAGGGCTGTCTGAACTGCTCCAAAAATTCAGCGGAAATCCGGAAGACATTGAGGGACTCAGTTTTTCCGGGCAGATGCACGGCCTTGTCCTTCTGGATGAGAACAATGAAGTGCTTCGGAATGCCATCCTTTGGAATGATACAAGGACGACGGCACAGTGCCGTGAGATCTACGATCGGGTCGGCGAAGAGAGGCTGCTTGAGATTACGAAGAATCCGGCACTGGAAGGTTTTACATTGCCGAAATTGCTTTGGGTGAAGGAGCATGAGCCGGAGATTTATGAAAAG
Source organism: Bacillus infantis (assembly GCF_050107595.1). Lineage (GTDB taxonomy): Bacteria > Bacillota > Bacilli > Bacillales > Cytobacillaceae > Bacillus_AB > Bacillus_AB infantis_C. The sequence continues at coordinate 170,796 of NZ_JBNILH010000011.1, read as the reverse complement.
GCGAAAACCTTTGTCCTTCCTAAGGATTATGTAAGGTTCAAGTTGACAGGTGAGCTGCAGATGGAATATTCCGATGCAGCGGGGACTTTGCTATTGGACATTGCGAAAAAAGAATGGAGCAGCGAGATCTGCGATATTCTCGATATTGACACAGCACTTTGCCCGCCATTGGTTGGATCTCATGAAAAGACGGGGAATATCACTGCTGAGTTTGCAGCAGCGACCGGCCTTCCGGCTTCTGTCCAGGTATTTGCCGGCGGTGCCGACAATGCCTGCGGAGCGATCGGCTCCGGTATCCTTGAGGATGGGAAAACCCTTTGCAGCATCGGTACGTCTGGTGTGGTCCTTTCTTATGAAAGCAGCAGCGATAAAGATTTCGGGGGGAAAGTCCATTATTTCAATCATGGGGCTGAGGACGTTTTTTACACGATGGGAGTGACTCTTGCAGCAGGCCACAGCCTGAGCTGGTTCCGGAATGTGTTTGCAGCGGAAGAGAGCTTTGAGGAACTGCTTGCTGAAGCAGGAACTGTCCCTCCAGGTTCGAACGGCCTGCTGTTCACGCCTTACATATCCGGGGAGCGGACCCCGCATGCGGATGCAAGCATCCGGGCGAGCTTCATCGGGATGGACAGCTCTCATGAACGCAAGGATTTCGTCCGTGCCGTTATGGAAGGGATCACTTTTTCGCTGAACGAATCTTTGGCTATCTTCAGAGAGAATGGCAAGAAGATCGATACCATCGTATCTACCGGCGGCGGCACGAAGAATGAAGACTGGCTGCAGATGCAGGCGGATATTTTCAACAGCAAAATTGTGAAGCTTTCGAGCGAGCAGGGTCCTGGCATGGGTGCGGCTATGATTGCGGCCTATGGCAGCGGGTGGTTTTCTTCCATGAAGGAGTGCGGCGATGCATTCTTAAAGGTTGAAAAAGAATTTGTCCCCGATGCAGGAAATGTGAAGATTTACCAAGAATTATTCTTTGTATACCAGGAAGTCTACGGGCAGACAAAAGCGCTTAATGAAAAGCTGCTGGCCTATCGAAAATAACCATATGAAACCAGAAGGCTGCCTTGGAAGGATGCATCATATATGCAAAGTCCCGGGGCAGCCTTCAGGGTTTCTGTATAAAAGAAGGAGTTGGCGAAATGAAATATAATCAGCTTGGCAATACCGGTTTGAAAGTAAGTGAACTGAGCTTTGGCACTTGGGCGATCGGCGGCTCATGGGGAAAGACAGATGACGGAGAAGCTCTCAAAGCTCTGGAACGAGCCATGGATGCGGGCGTCAATTTCTTTGATACGGCCGATGTGTATGGTGATGGTCATAGCGAGGAGCTTTTGGCGAAGGCCACGAAAGGCAAGGAGGATTCCATTCATATCGCTACAAAGTTCTGCCGCAGCGCTGATATTTATGATCCGGCAACCTATTCAATGGATAGTGTCCGTTCTTTTTGCGAAAACAGCTTGAAAAGGCTGGAGCGGGAGGCAATCGACCTTTATCAGATCCATTGTCCGCCTATGGAGATTTTGAAGGATGGCAGCGTTTTTGAAGTGCTTGAGCAGCTGAAGCAGGAAGGAAAGATTCGCTACTATGGCGTCAGTGTGGAAACGGTCGAGGAAGGGATTTTCTGCCTGGAGAATACAAAGGCAAGCGCCCTGCAGGTCATTTTCAATCTGTTAAGGCAAAAGCCGCTGGATGAGCTTTTTCCAATGGCTATGGAGAAGAAGGTTGGAATTCTTGCGCGTGTGCCGCTGGCCAGCGGGCTTCTTACTGGAAAGTTTTCAAAGGATACCACGTTTGAGCAGGATGACCACCGCAACTTCAACCGCAATGGAGAAGCCTTTAATGTCGGCGAAACATTCGGCGGACTTGATTTTGGAAAAGGCGTCGAGCTGAGCGAGCAGGTGAAGTGGATTGAAGAAGGCAGAGGCAGCATGGCAGGAGCTGCCATCAAATGGATTCTTCAGCAGCCGGAGGTGAGCACAGTCATCCCGGGCTTCCGGAATGTGAAGCAGGTGGAGAGCAATCTCGAAGCACTGAAAGCAAAGCCGTTCAGTGAAGAAGAACTGCAGAAGCTGAAGAACTTTTATCAGAAGGAAGTGCATGCCCATATCCGGGGCGTATATTAATAGGAAGGGCCTCCAGCTTTGGCTGGAGGCCTTTTTTGGGTGGAACAGGTTTACTGTTCCGTTTTATAGCTTACATTGCTTTAGAACGTTTTGTTTCGGCAGGTGCCTTCCACAGGCTTTCCATCTGCTCCAGGGATTTGCCTTTTGTTTCAGGCACATACTTCCACACGAAGATGGCTGAAAGGACGCTCATCAGGCCATAGATGCCGTAAGTCATGCCGCCGCTGAATTCCATCATCATTGGGTAGGTTGAGGAGACCAGATAGTTGGCACCCCATTGGGCGGCAACCGCGATTGCTACCGCCTGGCCTCTGATCCGGTTCGGGAAGATCTCGGAAATCAATACCCAGCAGATCGGTCCCCAGGACATCATGAAGGAAGCGGTATACACAATGATGAACAAGAGCGTGCTGATGCCGATGATATTGGCAAAAGCGAGGCCCGCGACACCGAACATGCCGACCGCCATTCCGATCGAACCGACGATAAGGAGCGGCTTGCGTCCCCATTTGTCGACTGTCATGATGGCGATGACCGTAAAGATGACATTGACCAGTCCCATGACAATCGTCTGCAGCATGGAGGCATCCTTTGCAGCGCCCATACTTTCAAAAATGCGCGGTGCATAATACAGGGCCACATTGATGCCGACAAACTGCTGGAAAACGGATAGCAGGATGCCGATGACAATCACTTTTTTTCCAAAAGCAAAGGTGGACATTTTCTCGGCAGTCGCATTCATAGAACCTTTGATTTCGCTGAGGATCTGTTTGGCGCTTGCCGGGCCGTTGATTTTTGATAGGATTCTCAATGCGCTTTCGTCCTGGTTTTTCAGAGACAGATAGCGGGGCGTCTCAGGCACGAAGAACAGGAATATGAAGAAAAGCAGGGCCGGGATGGCTTCTGAAAGGAACATATATCTCCAGCCGGTTTCATTGATCCATTCCACTGATTGCCCGCGGGCGATTCCCCAATTGACAAAATAAACGACCAGCATGCCGAAAATAATGGCAAATTGATTGAAAGAAACGAGCCGGCCCCTGATGGCTGCCGGGGCGATTTCCCCTATGTACATTGGCACAATGGCGGAAGCAAGGCCGACGCCGATGCCGCCGATGATGCGGTAAAGATTGAATGTCAGCAGAAGGCCGATAGTAGGTTCACCTGCTGAGAAGAAGAGAAACTCAGGGTAAGCTGAGCCAAGGGCTGATAAAAGGAATAATACGGCTGCAATGATCAGTGATTTTTTGCGGCCAAGAGCTGATGAGAAATAGCCGGAGATCAGTCCGCCGATGATGCAGCCGATCAGGGCGCTGGAGATGGTGGCTCCATGAATGAACGAGCTTAAGCCCAGGCTATCGACCAGATAGGTCTGAATCGATTTCTCGGCTCCGGATATGACAGCTGTATCGTAGCCAAAGAGCAGGCCGCCAAGAGTGGCAACGAGTGTAATCGAGAAGATGTAAAGCGAACCATTATACTGTTTCGTCATGTGTGAAGGGCAGGTTTCATTATACTGGAATGATAGTTAAAACGCTTACATTGTTACGGTAATTTTTGAAGCGTTTACATTTATCGGCATAAAATGAAAGGCACTGCCTATTCCCTCCCCTGCTGATAATTTTTTTACAATAATGAATAATTGAATTATAGCAGACTATTTTAAGTTTGTCTAATGAATGAACTAAGTTGCGGATAGAAAGAAGGAGCCAAGGGGTCAGACCCCCTGGCCCACTCCCAAAAACTGAGCCAAGGGGTCAGACCCCCTGGCCCACTCCCAAAACCGAGCCAAGGGACCCGACCCCCTGGCCCAACATCCTGACCCCCTGGTTTTTTTAATTACAAAATTCTCCCGTGCTTTTGTAAAGTTCTATAATAGTAGCTGGTGCTTTTCTTCCATTTATGAATTCTGCTGGAGCTGCTTAAGAGGGGGGATTTGCTTGGCTATTACGTTTACGATGCTGTTATTGGGGATTTTGCTTGGTTTTATCGGGGCCGGGGGATCCGGATTTATTATTGCGCTTTTGACGGTGGTGTTCGGAGTGCCGATCCATACGGCGCTTGGGACGTCGCTTGCGGCGATGGTGTTTACGACCATGTCGGGGGCTTACAGCCATTACCGGCAGGGCAATATTGATGTGAAAATGGGACTGGCTGTCGGCTGCTTTGGAGCGGTCACTTCATTCCTGGGCTCAGGGATTGCGGTGTGGATCCCGGTTGATTCGCTTCATTGGCTGACGGCCGGAATGCTATTTCTATCAGCTGTAATGCTGCTGGTCCGTTTGTTCATTGTCAGCCGGATGGAGGACAAGGGAGCAGAGCCGCAGCGCAGGCTGTTTTTGAAAGCTGCTTTTGTGGGGATCGTCTGCGGCCTGCTGTCAGGCACGTTTGGAATAGGGTCTGCGCCTTTCATTCAGCTTGGGCTATTAGCCGTCTTAGGCCTCTCTGTGCAGAAGTCTGTCGGGACAACGATGCTGGTCATCCTGCCAATTGCACTGGCCGGCGGCATAGGCTACTATTTTGAAGGATATTTTGATGCGATCCTGCTGCTGCAGGTGCTGGCCGGAACGATGATCGGTTCATACCTCGGAGCGCGGTTCACCAATTATGTGCCGCTTCCGGTTTTAAAAAGTGCCATGGTGCTGACACCTATTATGGCCGGATTCATTCTGCTGTTCTGAAATAGGAAAAGACAGACTGCAAGGTTCTTCCTCAGGGGAGGGCTCTGCGGTCTTTTGTCAATAGTTTGTGTGGATAAAGGTGTTGAGGAGAATACTTAAATTAAATTTATGGCTGGAGGAAACTATGAAGAAGGGCCGCTGGAGCTTGCAAGCCATCATTATTATATTTGTTTGTGTGGTGGTCATGATTTCCCTTATGATCACCGACCTGCTGATCAGCAGCAGGGTCACCTCCAGTGTTGAGGAAACACAGGAGGATAAAGCGCTGAATGTCGCTAAAATGATATCGCACAGCCGGATTGTTGAAGATGCTTTGACAGGGGGGCCTGAGGGGGCAGGGGTCCAGGATTTTGCCAATGAAATGCGGGTGCTTACGAATGTTAATTTCATTGTTGTACTGGATATGAAGGGCTACCGCTTGTCACATCCGGAGTCATCTGAGATAGGAAAGCACTTCAGGGGCGGGGATGAAGGCCCTGTCCTGAAGGGGGAAGAGTATGTTTCCTATTCCAAAGGCATACTCGGTCCATCGATGCGGGCATTCACTCCTGTCATTGGCAGCACAGGAGAGCAGATAGGGGCTGTGGCAGTCGGGATTTCTCTTGAGACGGTAACGAAGGCTGTCCATAAGAGCCAGAACGCGATCTACATCGGCACATTGATCGGCATTCTAGTGGGGATTATCGGTGCGGTCATACTAGCCAGGTATATTAAAAAAATCCTGCTGGGACTGGAGCCTTCCGCGATTGCAAAGGTGCTGGAGGAGCGGAGCTCGATGCTGCAGTCTGTGCGTGAAGGGATCATTGCCGTTGACCAGACCGGGAAGATTACGCTGGTTAACCGGGCGGCAAGGAAGCTTTTTCAGAAGGCCGGTATTGAGAAGGATCCGGTTGGGCTGCAGATTGAGGATTATCTTCCGGAAACCCGCCTGAAGGATGTCCTGATCACAGGTAAAACACATCTTGACCAGGAGCAGAGCTTCCACGGTGTGACGATTCTTGTGAATCGGGTGCCGGTCGTGGTGGATAATCAGCTCGTCGGCGCCATTGCGACCTTCCGGGATAAGACGGAGGTCCAGCTGCTCGCCGAACAGCTCACAGGCGTCCGCAATTATGCAGATGCTTTGAGGGCACAGGCTCATGAGTTCATGAACAAGCTCCATGTCATTCTGGGGATGGTCCATACAGAACAGTACGAGCATCTTGCCAGGTATGTGAATGAAACGGTCAATCACCGGGAGAATGAAATGGGATTTGTGACAAAGAAGATCCAGGATCCTGTCCTGGCCGGTTTTCTTATCGGCAAGCTGAGCAATGCCAGGGAATCGGGGGCGGTGCTGTCGTTTGACTGTGCAGATAATCTGCCAAAGCCCGCTGATCCGGAAATCACCCATGATCTGATCACGATCATCGGCAACTTAATTGACAATGCATTGGAGGCTGTATCGGGAAGGCCGGTCAAAAGGGTGGAGTTAATGCTGGATTATGCAGAGGATATTTTAACAATAGAAGTAAGAGATACAGGAATCGGTATGACAAAGGAAATCCAGGATCAGATTTCCGAGAAGGGTTTTTCCACAAAAGGGAAGGACAGGGGCTTCGGTCTGTATCTGGTCACACAGTCAGTTGGTAAGCTGGAGGGGGAGCTGATCATTTCCACCAAGGCAGGAAAGGGGACTCAGTTTGCCGTCTATATACCTTATAAAGCAGGGGATGAAGAGACATGATCAATGTAATGATTGTTGAAGATGATCCGATGGTCGCTGAAATTAATAAACGGTATCTTGCCAAGGTAGAAGGGTTCCGGCTGGCTGCGTCGGCCAGGTCGGTCGATGAAGCGGTCAGTCTTCTGGAGAAGGAGGACATCCAGCTGATTCTCCTTGATATTTATATGCCCGGCAGGCTTGGGCTTGAGCTGGTCACTTATCTGAGGAAAAAAGAGCTGGGAACTGATGTGATCATTATCTCTGCGGCAAAGGATATGGACCGTATCAGGCAGGCTCTGCGTTCCGGTGTGGTGGATTATCTTATCAAGCCATTTGAATTTGAACGGTTCAATGCGGCGCTGTCTGCCTATGAGCAGCAGACCCGGTTCGCTGAAAAGAGGGAAGAGGTCACCCAGCAGGAGCTGGACAGCCACTTGCTGCGGCGCGAGGAGCCGGCAGTCGCGGAAGAGCTGCCGAAAGGACTGACAAAGGATACGCTGAAGCAGGTCTGGGAGGCCGTGCAGGAGCTCAGGGAAGGACCGTTCTCTACCGACGAAATGGCCGAGGCGGTAGGCGTCTCAAGAGTATCAGCGCGGAAATACCTGAACTTTTTAAAAGAGCTTGGCATACTGGATGTGAAGGTCATCTATGGCACGATCGGCCGTCCCGTGTACCAGCATGAGTATAATCCATATAAAGAGCATCTTATTAAAAACTTTTTGTAAGCAGTTTCTGAAACTGCTTACTTTTTTTAATTTCAAAAAGAATTTCTCTAATTACATAATCTATGAAAACGCTTTTAGAAAAATTAAGATGGACATGTAGAACAGATGGGAGGAAAGCTTTATGGAACCAGCTAAGAAACTGCAGCCGATTTCTGCACCAGAAGATAAAAGGGAAGAGAAAAAAGGCTTTTTTGCAAAATTGGGAAGTATAAAAGTAGGAGCTGTGCCGCTTCCGCTTTATGTTTTAATAGCACTTGTTGTGTATGCTGCTGCGGCTTACGAATCGCTGCCGGCTGATATGATCGGCGGATTTGCCGTCATTATGGCGATGGGAATCCTGCTTGGCGATATCGGGATGAGGATCCCGATCCTGAAGGATATTGGGGGCCCGGCGATTTTATCGCTGCTCGTTCCTTCTATATTGGTCTTTTTTAATATCATTAATACAACCGGAATGGATGCTGTCACCCAGCTGATGAAAACATCCAACTTCCTGTACCTGTATATTTCTGTTTTAGTTGTGGGAAGCATTCTTGGGATGAACCGCAAGGTCCTTATCCAGGGCTTTACCCGCATGTTCGTGCCGCTGATTTTGGGCACACTCGCATCGATCTGCGCAGGCGTGCTTGTCGGACTGCTGTTCGGCTATGATGTGAAGCATACTTTATTCTATATTGTTGTCCCAATCATTGCCGGAGGAATCGGGGAAGGAATCCTGCCTCTTTCCATCGGCTACGCGGATGTTCTTGGACAGACCTCTGAATCTTTTGTGGGACAGCTGATCCCGGCAGCGGTCATCGGGAATATTGCCGCAATCATCTGTGCCGGCATCCTGTCCCGCTTAGGGGAAAAAAAGCCGGAGCTTACAGGAAAAGGCGTCCTTGTCAAATCGAAGGGCGGAGACGGAATCACCGAATCTTCGACAATCAACAAGCCTGTCGAGTTCCCGCTGATGGGGGCAGGGCTCCTGATTGCCTGCAGCTTCTACATCATCGGCGGCCTTGGCCACAAACTGCTGGGCATTCCGGGACCGGTCCTGATGATTTTTGCCGCAGCGCTTGTGAAATGCCTTCAGGTTATGCCTGCCAAAATGGAGCAGGGTGCATTCCATCTTTATAAATTTGTTTCATCCAGCCTCACATGGCCATTAATGGTCGGCCTGGGAATGCTGTATATCCCGCTTGAAGATGTTGTAAAAATCGTAACGCCTTCTTATATTATTGTTTGTGTAGCGGTCGTCCTGGCAATGGTGTCAACAGGATACCTCACAGGAAAGCTGATGAAAATGTATCCTGTCGATGCCGCAATCGTCACAGGATGCCACAGCGGTCTTGGCGGAACAGGCGATGTTGCCATCCTTTCAGCCTCCAACCGCATGTCCCTGATGCCGTTCGCCCAGGTCTCCACAAGAATCGGCGGCGCATCAACGGTCATCCTTGCGATTCTGTTAATGAAGATTTTGAACTGAACCGGGTTTGGGGCTGGGCTGAGGGGGCTGGGCCAAGGGGACAGACCCCCTGGCTCGAAAACCGCGCCAAGGGACCTGACCCCCTGGCCCATGAATTGACAGAAAAGCTGCAATAGTATTTAATGGATTCTGGAATAGGCGGGCAGCGTGTGATGCTGCTTGCTTTTTTAAATAATTTTAGTTAAATAACCTGGAGATAATGGGTAAAGGCTACTAACATGGAAGAGTGCGGAAAAAGACTCAAAATGAAAGGAAGAAGGAAGATTTATGACTGCTTCTGAGAGTGCAAAAAACGTAATTTATACAGACTTGAGAGGAAAAGAGCTTCTATCGAATCCTTATTTGAATAAAGGCGTCGCATTTACAAAAGAAGAGAGGGATGATCTGGGGCTTCAGGGCTTGCTGCCAACCCAGGTGCTGACTCTTGATGAACAGGCAACTCGTGCGTATGAGCAGTTCTCCAGACGGACGAACAATATGTTCAAAAACGGAGTGCTCTATGACTTATATAATCGTAATGTAGTCCTGTTCTACCGTCTCCTTAGGGATCACTTGAACGAGATGCTGCCGATCATCTATACACCGACTGTCGGTGAGGCGATCCAGCGCTATTCCCATGAATATCACCGTCCAGGCGGACTCTATTTGACCATAGAGGATCCGGAGGAAATGGACAAGGCATTCGAAAACCTGAATAAGCCGCATGATGGAATCGATCTGATTGTTGTGACTGATTCTGAAAGCATCCTTGGCATCGGCGACCAGGGCGTAGGCGGGATCAATATCGCAATCGGAAAGCTTGCTGTCTACACAGCGGCAGCCGGCATAGACCCAAGCCGCGTACTTCCGGTCGTGCTTGATGTAGGGACAAACAATGAGACCCTGATCAATGATCCTCTTTATATCGGAAACAAATTCCCGCGTGTCCGCGGTGAACGCTATGAGCAGTTTGTCGACCAGTTCGTTGTAACTGCAAGGAAATTCTTCCCGAATGTCCTTCTTCACTGGGAAGATCTCGGAAATGTTAATGCCCGTAACATCATGGAAAAGTACGGCAATGAAATCCTGACTTTCAATGACGATATTCAGGGGACCGGGGCGGTTACACTGGCTGCCGTCATGTCTGCCCTGAAGGTGACAGGCGGATCATTGAAAGACCAGCGCATCCTTGTTTTTGGACCCGGGGCAGCAGGAATCGGAAATGCTGACCAGATGGCAGAAACGATGATACTTGAAGGGCTTGACCGTGAAGAAGCATATGACCGCTTCTGGGCGTTTGACTATCGCGGACTGCTGACGGAAGAAACGCCTGATGTCCTGAAATTCCAGAAGCCTTATGTGCGGAGTGCAGAAGAAGTCAAGGATTGGGAAAGAGACGGAGCTGGCACGATTACATTATTGGAAGTGGTGAAGCGGGTCAAGCCTACGATCCTGATCGGCACCTCCGGCCAGGCCGGCGCCTTCACAGAGGAAATTGTAAAGGAAATGGCCAAGCATGTTGATAGACCGATCATCATGCCAATGTCCAACCCGACTCTTCTTGCTGAAGCGGTGCCTGAGGATCTATTCAACTGGACCGACGGCAAGGCGCTTATTGCCACAGGAAGCCCGTTTGCGAATGTGGAATATAACGGAATCAGCCATGAAATCGGCCAGTCCAATAACGCATTCGTATTCCCGGGCCTCGGTCTCGGAGCGATCGTGGCTAAAGCTGAAATCATTTCAAAAGGCATGTTCGCCGCTGCAGCCAATGCAGTTGCGGAAAAATCCGACAGCAGCACGCCTGGTGCGTCCCTGCTGCCAGCCATCACTAAACTGGCTGATGTATCAAGGCATGTCGCTATTGAAGTCGCAAAGGCAGCCGTCCAGGAAGGCATCGCCAAAGCCAAGATCGACGACATCGAACAAGCAGTCGACAATGCTATGTGGAAGCCTGAATACAAACAAATTAAGAGTAAATAGCGGTACAAGGGGGACAGATTTTGCTGTCCCTCTTTTGTTGTTCAATGCTGGGTTTTGGGCCAGGGGGACAGGTTCAGCGGCCCATTTTGGTATAATAAATGCGATCTGTCGCGTGAGGGCTGGACTTTTTTCCATTTGTTTGTAAGATAGAGAAAGAAGTTTATAAAGCAGAACTGGCACTGCGACTTAAAGGGGAAGCTTATTTGAAAAAGATTACTTCATATATGGATTTTAAACGTATGATCTATCTGTATATGATTCCTTTGATTCTGTTGGCGATGGTTAGTTACATTCTTATGGAAAATGATTCGGAAGACAATATGGAAACATATCTGACAAGGATTTTGATAGCTTGGAATATCATAAGCTGGGCTGCTGTTTATAAAAGAAAGTTTTTGCGTGCTTTTGAGCTCGCCACTTTGGCGATCATCAGCGCTGCTCATATTGCAATCATTTATGATGGCATCTTTAATTATATCGGAAAGGGGAAGGAAGGGGCATTTGGGGTCTCTGTCATCTGGGTTCCGGCAGTGATTTTGATTTTCTTCCTGATTTTAAGGGCTAAGCGGGGTGTTGTTTTTTCCCTTTTCATTTTTATCATTATTTTTGCCTTTGGACTGATGAATCTCGAAAATGCCTCTGGTGAAAGCCTTGAGTCACTGGCTCAGTTCTATTTAGCCTACCTTTTTTATATTATTGTATTCTATATAGCCCTTCACCTGTTCAAGCTGTTTTCAGAGCTTGAAAGCATGAAAAGGGTCGCCTTTACTGACTCGCTTACTGGAATTGCAAACCGGCTTCAAATTGATGGGCGGCTTGAAGAATGGATAAAAAAACCAGAAGGTTTTTCTGTTATCTTTTTTGATATTGACCATTTTAAATGTGTGAATGATACTTATGGCCATGATGCTGGTGATCTTGTTCTGAAGCAGCTGGCGTCCCTGGTTGAACATCAGCTGACAGATGCTGAGCTTTTTGGGCGCTGGGGAGGGGAAGAGTTTATCATTCTTACTCCAAAAACAGAGGAAAGCGCAGCACAAATGGCTGAGAAACTGAGGAAGGTGATTATGGAAAGCAGCTTTCCTCCGGCTGGGAATCAGACTGCCAGCTTTGGCGTGACCCGGTATAGAAGCGGTGATACTGTAGATTCCCTGCTCTCAAGAGCTGACCAGGGACTGTATAAATCTAAACATGAGGGGCGGAACCGGGTGACGCTCATATAGGCCAAGTGCGGGCAAGAAGACTGTCCCTTCGTCTCATACCCGCGCAGGAAAAAATAATTAAAAAAGCAGTGTTGATTCCACAAAGGAATTGCACTGCTTTTTGCATAATGTGAGTAAAATTACTGGGCATATAAAATAAACCAGGCAGTCTGGCATAGCAAGACACAAAAAAGCTTTAGATGTGCATAGCTCTTTCCTAATTATAATGTTTTAACTTGCTCAATTTTCAATCCGAAAATTTGGGGTGGTTCAATTTTGTTCATTTGTAAATATGCAGAGATTTGTCCTCGATGATGAATCTCGTGCTCCGGAATTGCCATAAGTATTCTCCAGGCACTCACTTCATGACCGTGCAGGGTGAATACTTTTTTTGTCAAAGCATCGCTGCCAATTCTTAATATACCCTCTGTTAGCTTCATCTGACATGCCTCTAAATAATTTGAGATATCTTCAATAGAAGCACCCTTACCAGTATCATGTCCGGTGTATATCCAGGTCCCATGCTCGAATATACCAAGAAACATTAATCGGGCTGATGCAATATGCCGCAATAAATCACCTGTAGAAAATTTATTTTCAGAAGGCCTCCATTCTAAAAGTTCATTAGGTATTGCTTTCACATATTGCATCGTTCGTTTATGAATACCTTCCAGATATTTTACATATTGCTCTAAATCAAGGATCATGGTAACACTCTCCATTTAGGATTTGTTAATAATATTCTAGATTAATTGGAGATAATCCTATTAAAATGTTGTCTAACTGATAAAGGATCGCTTATTCAGCTACAGCTATAAGGTGGTTTTGTTGGAATATAGAAAACCTTTTTTGGGCCGAGGGACCTGACCCCCCGGCCTCTTTGGGCCGAGGGACCTGACCCCCCGGCCTCTTTGGGCCGAGGGACCTGACCCCCCGGCCTCTTTGGGCCGAGGGACCTGACCCCCCGGCCTCTTTGGGCCGAGGGACCTGACCCCCCGGCCTCAAAGGACTTCTTTATTTGTGTGGAGAATATATTGTTAGGGACTTAGGAAAGGAGCGGAAATAATGGTGGAGCAGAGTGTCATGGAGATTTATAAACAAAGCCTCGAAAAGTATAGTTTAGAGCAGCTGAGTCAGATTCCTGCGAATGGTGTTTGGTCTCTGGCGCAGATGTATGATCATGTGATTGTGGTGGCCCATGAGTATTTGGATGAAGCAGAAGCATGCGCTGCGGGTGACTCTGTACATAACAACGGGAAAACGGAATTCGGTGAAAAGCTGTTCAGGGACGGAGGATTCCCGCCTGTTAAAATCAGGCTGCCGGATGAGATGAATCAGCCGCCTGACAATTCAGGTACACCAGCTTCATTGCTTGAAAGACTTGCAGAGCTGGAAAAGAGGATGGAGGGATTCGGGCAAAAACTGCATAAGACTCATTCAAACCTCAAAAGGGAGCATGGAGGTTTCGGATGGCTGAATGCTAAGGAATGGTATGTGCTGGCAGAAATGCATTTCCTGCATCATCTCCGTCAGAAGGGGGAGCTGGAGGAAAGGCTGGGAATTGAAAAGTATGAGTAAAAAAGGGGCAGTCAAACAATGGACAAACTGACTTATGAAACAATTATAGCGAGATTTATGGAGATGGCGGAAAACGATGAAAATATCCGTGCGGCGCTCATTGTGGGCTCGAGGGCGAGAAAGGAGGTGCCGGCTGATGAGTATTCCGATCTTGATCTTGTAGCCATCGTGGACAACCCGTCTGCCTTTCTTGATGATACAGGCTGGCTGAGGAAAATAGGGAAGCATTATCTGACGTTCCTTGAAAATACTGCCGTTGGGGGAGGCAAGGAAAGAAGGGTTCTGTTTGAAGAAGGGCTTGATGTCGATTTCGCTTTTTTCCCGCTTTCTGCACTGCAGGAGCTTGAGCAGGATCCTGAGCCCCTTGGCGTTTTTGCAAAGGGTGTGAGAGTACTGTTCGACAAGGACGGCGCGGTTACAACCCTGGTTCGTCAGGCCCCGCAAAAGCTGCCTGGCCCTCAAATGCCTGGTCCAGATGAGGTTGGCAATACTATTCATGACTTCTGGTACCATGCCGTCTTGGCTGCAAAAAAAATCAGGCGAGGCGAGCTGCTTGACGCAAAATCGATGTGTGACTCTTATATGAAGCAACTGCTCATGCAGCTGGTAAGGACGCAGGCCAAGCTTAACCACGGCCCTGCTTTTGACACCTGGCACGGGAACCGTTTTTTTGAAAAATGGGCCGATCCTGAGACTGTGGCTGCCTATAAGAATCTTTATGGAGGTTATGAAGAAAAGGATGTCTGGAAAGCCCTGCATGATACGATGAGCTTTTTCAGAGAAACTGCAAAAGATGTCTGTGAAAACATGAATCTCCACTATCCTGAAGAAGGGGATGCATATGCGGCAGGGCTGGTGGAATCTTTTTATAGCAAACAGCAGCGGCAGGTGTGAGGCTCTATAACTTTTCAGCAATATAAGCAGAAGGAGTATTGAAGGCCGTACCATCATTGGTTTCCATATAACTGAAGAACAATTGCATAACAACGAATAAAACAATCACCAAAGCCAAAACACCCACAAAGATGAATACGGCAACTTTTTTGCCAGACATAGTGAGTCCTCCTTTTCCTTATTTTTACGTATTATATCACAATGTTCCGCCATTTTGTGGTATACTAATATCCAACTAAGTGCGAAAGGAATGATGGGTGGACGATGGATAACTGATCTTATTTTTTCTCGATTGAAATAGCATATTTCAATTCACACAAAAAATAGGATTAGTCTGCCCATTTTTCATCTATACATCATTCAGCCATTAACATTAATGGTTTATTTGCTGATGCAAAGGTACGGCTAATCCTTCCAATTGATTTGGGAGGATTTTTTTGTTCTCCCTTAAAGAGAGGGATGATGGTATGAAGGAAATGTTGAAACTGAATGACCTAAGCTATGAAATCACGGATGTGAGTTTGTTTGAAGGTGTGAGTAGCAGCGTCCGGCAGGGAGAAGTGATCGGCATCATCGGAAAAAATGGTGCAGGCAAATCCACTCTGCTGCAGCTGATTGCCGGAGAGAGACAGCCTTCCAGCGGGCAGATTCAGTGGGTCGGACCGAAAGCGGAGATCCTGATGGTAGAGCAGGAAACCGAATCCTATATATCCGGGCGTCAATCTCCATTAGAAATAAAGCTGCTGGAAAAATGGCAGGTTCCTGGTGGAGTCTTTGAGCTGATGAGCGGCGGGGAGAAGCTGAAGGCCCGGCTCGCAAAGGGCTTTGCTGCGGGTGCAGACCTGCTGCTGCTCGATGAGCCGACCAACCATCTGGATGAGCAGAGCATGAAAATTTTAAAGGAACAGATTGAAGTCTATAAAGGGACGATCATCCTCGTCTCCCATGACCGCCACTTTTTGGATGAAGTGGTTTCTAAAATCTGGTCGATCGAGGATAAGCAGCTGATAGAGCATAAAGGGAGTTATTCCAGTTATATGGAGGCCCGGAGGCAGAAACGGCTCGCACAGCAGCGGGAATACGAAAAGCAGCAGAAAATGGTCGAGCGGATTGAGGGACAGCTGAATGAATTAAGCTCCTGTGCAAACACCGGCCATGCCAAATCAACAAAAGAGGAAGGCTTCAAGGAATATCACCGCGTGAAGGCAAAACGCCTTGATTCACAGGTGAAATCCAAACGGAAGCGGCTGGAAAAAGAGCTGGAAAAATCAAAAGCAGCTCCTGTCGCACCTGAGCATGAGGTCCGCTTTTCAATTTCGGCCAACACAAAGCGTGGCAAGCGTTTTTTAGAAGTGAAGGATCTTGCGAAATCCTTTGATGGACGCAGGCTGTTTGAAGGGGTGCATTTTACAGTCCAGCATGGCGAAAGGGTCGCAATTACAGGGCCGAACGGCAGCGGGAAGACGACTTTCCTGAAAATCATCATGGGGAAGGAAACAGCAGACGGCGAGGTCTGGATATCGCCGGCAGCCAGTGTCGGCTATTTGACGCAGGAAGTATTCGATCTGCCGCTCGAAAAGACGCCGGAGGATCTTTTTTACCGGGAAACGTTTGCGGAGAGAGGGGAGGTCCAAACCTTGATGAAGCATCTCGGCTTTACGGCATCGCAGTGGAAGGAGCCTATCAGAAATATGAGCATGGGCGAGCGCGTAAAATGTAAGCTGATGGAGTATATTTTAGAAGAGAAAGATGTGCTGATCCTTGATGAGCCGACCAACCATCTTGACCTGCCGTCACGCGAGCAGCTAGAAGAAACCCTGTCAGCCTATCCAGGTACACTTCTGGCAGTGTCGCACGACCGCTATTTTCTTGAGAAAATAACCAGCAGCAAGCTCGTGATTGCAGACGGGACTATTCAAAGGCAATTCGGCCAGGAACTGGAGACAAGAGATGACCGGGAAGAACTGCGTATGAAGCTTGAAACCGAAAGGCAGGAAGTGCTTGGCAAGCTCAGCTTTATGACGCCGAAAGACAAAGACTATCAGGATTTGGACTCGAAATTTAATGAGCTGACAAGAAAGATAAGGGAGTTGGACTGAATTTTGGGCGGATATTAGACTGAGGAAGGGTGCAGGGGACGGATATTAGCAACTTTCAGGATATATTAGCAACTTTTTGATTTTATTAGTAACTTTCACCATATATTAGCAACTTTCGCTTTTTATTAGCAGTTTCACTAATATATTAGCAACCCGCCTTTTCAAAAGTCCAAATCAAAAGGAGCCCTGCCGCCGCAGCAGGGCTCCTTCCTGTTGTATCCACACGCCTGGCCTAAAGCACTTTGCCAAGAAAAGCCTTAGTCCGTTCATGCTTAGGATTGCCGAATAATTCGCCTGGGACATCTTCTTCAACGATGTATCCGCCGTCCATGAAGATGACGCGGTCCCCGACTTCGCGGGCAAATCCCATTTCGTGAGTGACGACGACCATTGTCATGCCTTCGCGGGCAAGGTCTTTCATAACCTCGAGCACTTCCCCGATCATTTCAGGGTCAAGGGCAGAGGTAGGTTCATCGAACAGCATGACCCTTGGTTCCATGGCAAGTGCCCTGGCAATGGCAACACGCTGTTTTTGCCCGCCGGATAATTCGCCGGGATAGCTGTCCGCTTTTTCCTCAAGCCCTACTTTTCTAAGAAGTTCAAGGGCTTTCTTTTTTGCAGTTTCTTTGTCGACGCCCTTCGTTTTCATCGGGGCCAGCGTAATATTCTGCAGCACTGTTTTATGAGGGAAAAGGTTGAAGTGCTGGAACACCATCCCGACTTCCTGGCGGATTTTATTGATGTTGATTTTAGGGTCGGTTATGTCATTTCCATTCACGATGACATGGCCATCCGTAATTTCCTCAAGTTTATTCAGGCATCTCAGAAAGGTACTCTTTCCAGAGCCGGAAGGGCCGACAACACAGACCACTTCCTGCTCTTTTACCTCTGTACTGATATCTTTCAATACTTCTAGTTCGCCGAATGATTTTTTCAGATTATGGACTTGGATTACGCTCATCGCAGCTGATATCTCCTTTCAATAAAGTCGCCAAGCTTGGTGAGCAGGTAGATCAGTATGAAATACATGAGCGCGACCATGCCCCATATTTTAAAAGGTTCATAGGTCGCCGATACGACGACTTGCCCTCTTTGAGTCAGTTCGGCTATTCCGATGACCGACAGGAGGGAGGTGTCTTTCAGGCTGATGATGGCCTGGTTCACAAATGTCGGCAGCATCCTTCTTAAAGCCTGGGGCAGGATGATATAGCGCATGGTCTGCGTACTTGTCAGCCCCAGTGTGCGGGCAGCTTCTGTCTGCCCTTTATCGATGGACTGAATGCCGGCCCGGATGATTTCAGCTATATAGGCGCCTGCATTGATTGCAACGCCGACAATACCTGCCGTTACAGGCTCAAGCGAAATGAACGAAAGTGAATTCAACCCAAAGTAAATGAAAAATAATTGAACGAGGAAAGGTGTTCCCCGTACTAAGTTGATGAACCAAATGGCGATCCACCTTAAAGGCGGAATCGGGGAAAGGCGGAAAAGTGCGGTGATCAGCCCGATGATGAATCCAAACAGCAGACCGAGAACGGTAATATATGCAGTCAGTTTTAGCCCGGCCCATAAGACAGGAAGGGCTTCTATGAAAATATCCAAATCGCTGCTCCTCTCTTTCTCGAAAAAGACAGCGCGCTTTTGAGGAGCGCGCTGAGCAAATTCTTATTCTTCAAGATAACGGCCTAAAATCTCATCGTATGTGCCGTTATCCTTTATCTTCTGGAGGCCGCTGTTGATTTTTTCCAGCAGCTCCTGGTTTTCGCCTTTTTTTACAGAGATGCCGTACTGGTCGCCGGTCAGGCGGTCCCCGACGGTTTTCAGATCAAGGCCGCTTGTTTTAATGGCGTACGCGATAACCGGATAGTCTTCAATCAGCACGTCTGCGTTTCCGTTGGCCACTTCCTGGAACATGGACGGGCTGTCATTGAATTGGCGGACTTCTTTTATGCCGGCTTCCTCTTTAATTTCCTCGGCATGCTCCGCGCCTGTTGTACCATTCTTAACGGCGACTACTTTCCCTTTTAAATCGTCTATACTGGTAATGTCGCTGTTATCTTCTGAAACAACAAGGGTCAGCCCGGCATCAAAATACGGGTCTGAAAAATCAACTTTTTCTTTGCGGTCATCTGTGATGCTCATGCCTGCAATGGCTACATCAAGCTGGTCAGCCAGGATGGCCGGGATGATGCCGCCGAAATCCATAGGCTTCAATTCAATCTCAAAGCCTTCTTCCTCTGCAATGGCGTTAATGATGTCAATATCAATCCCTTTATACTCGCCGCCTTCTTCAAACTCAAACGGAGGATATGTAGTATCCGTCCCAACCGTGTAGGTTTTGTTTCCACCGTCACCGGAGCTACCTCCATCACCGCTGCTGTCTGCATCATCTGTGCCGCATGCAGCCAGGACCAGCATCACTAGCATCAAAAAGCTGAATAATTGGATTTTTTTCATCTAACCCCTCCGAATCTATTGTTTGATAATTCACTACATTACCAATGTTAGCAAAAGTTTACAGGTGATTTCAAAGGAAAAGGCTTTCAGCAGGAGAGTTGGGTGAGTAATGTGTCCCGGTTTTGCAATGTGATGGGAAAGGAAGAAAGGCTTTGTGAGGCGGTTATGTGTGAGGAAAAGGGAGGGGCAAAAGGCCCTGTACCTGCGTCTCTTATGATATACTTGGAAAAAAACGGGAAAATACCTTCATTAAGTTAGAGAAAAGCAGGGGTTTATATGCTGGGGAAAGAAGAATATCTTAAGTTCATTTCGGGTGAATATCCAGATTTAAAAATAAATAAGTTTCAAGTAAATGATAAGGGCTGGGATAACGATATTGTGATCATTAATGAAAGTCTCGTCTTCAGGTTTCCGAAATTTGAAAATGTGATCTCAAAAGTAGAGGCGGAAGGAAAGCTCTTGCATCTGCTGAAAAAGAAACATCCCTTATTGCAAGTCCCAGACTATCAATATTTGTACAAGAATCAAATGTTAAAATGTGTCCGGTATGACTATCTGGAAGGCAGGATGCTGGGCGATATCAGCATGGACTTCATTAAGAATAACCAGGAAAATGCCAGGCTTCTTGCCGATTTTTTAACAAAGCTGCACTCTATAGATCCTGCAGAAGCAGACACTATGAATCTGAAAACCCTTCATACATTTGAGTACTGGGAATCCCTGCATTCATCTGTCAGGGAGGAAATTTTCCCTTATCTAAAAGACAGGGAAAAGGACCTGATTAATAGCATATTCAGGGATTTTTTGAACGCATTACCTGGCTATTCTATTAAAAAATCTATTATCCATGGTGATTTGACAGCTTCCAATATCATTTACAGTGAAAAGAAAGGCTGTATCAGCGCGGTCATTGATTTCACCGATGCGCAGCTGGGAGATCCAGCGTTTGATTTTGCGGGCATTTACTGGGCATATGGCGAAGACTTCACCAAGGAGGTCCTGTCCTGGTATCAGACGAATGAATCAGGAGATGCCCTCTTTAAAAGGGTTCAGAGCTTTTACGGGCTTCAGCCTATTTTTCATGAGCTTCTTCACGATGTACGGAATGGAAAGAAGCCGGACTGGAAGACAGGACTGGGAAAGCTTAGAGCCTTAGTGTAATAGGTTTTATAAACAGCATTGAACTTTATGAGCAGTAGAGTCTATCAAAAGGAGATTTCAATATGGAATTCAAAACGGATATTTTGCAGCTGCGGAAGGGCCCATATGAAAATGGTGCAGCCTTGGGCAGGCACTTGTCAGGGAAACCTATCGTGAATGTATTTGAAAGTGTCACAAAGGCTGATATCAATATAGAGAAAATGGAGAGAATCCTAAATGCTTTTTCTCCCCATCTCCTGGATGAATTAAAAGGGATCGCGGATGGCTTGGAGATTCCTTATCATAAGGCAGCTGCACTTTTCAGCGGTTATGATGTGCCCAAGGTGGCTGCGATGGGCTGTACAGCGGTTATGACGAAAGACTTTTATGTGCGCAATTATGATTTCTCCCCAGAGTTCTATGACGGTATCTTCACTCTATCAGAGAATCTGCCGGCTCTTGCGTCAGCCGGCTACAATCTTCAGGCCATCGGCCGGCATGATGGGGTGAATGAAAAAGGGCTCGCGGCAGGGCTTCATTTTGTCAGCCACGATGGCTATCAGGAAGGGATATCGGCATGGACAAGTGTGAGGATGGTGCTGGATATTTGCGCCACTGTGAGTGAGGCTGCCAAACTGCTGGAAGAAATTCCTCATGCAGCCTGCTATAACTTCTCCCTTGCGGACAGCTTTGGCAATCAGGCGGCTGTGGAGGCAAGCCCTGATAAGGTAGTGGTAAGACAAGGGCCGGAAGTGCTTCATTCCTGCGTCAACCATTTCAGGTCAGAAGAGATGGCCGGAAAGAATCGTGAGCATATTGATGGGTCGATCAAGCGAACCGGTTATCTCGATTTGATCGGAAGTAAACAGCTTTCTTTCCAGGAAACCTTCGATCTGTTCAGGGACACAGGGTCACCGCTGTTTTTTACTGACTATGAAGATCTCTTTGGAACACTGCACACGTTTGGCTACTCTTTCCAGGATTCTCAGATAGTTACTTCTCTCTGCCGGGGAGAAGATCCGCTGCAGATTAATCTCAAAAAGTGGCTTGCAGGGGAAGATCTAGAACAAACCGCAATGCAAGGTATTATTAGTCCGTATGCCCATTTACAAATAAAGGATAAAATGAGATAATACAGAAAATTGTGAAGGGGGAAGTAAGTTTATGGAACCAACTAATTGCCAATATTAATGGATTTTAAAAATTAATATGTATTTTGTATTGAGTGTTCAAAATGCCTAATCTGGTTAGGTCTATTTGTTATGCTCTTTATGGAATAATGGCAAATTAGAAGGAAACTTACTTTACTTGACCGGATGTATTATTTACGGGATCAGTCCGGCAGCTATAGGCTGCTCCAGAGGCTGAAATGGGCTTATTTTGTGATGGGTGCATTTCAGGCTTCACTGGCGATAAATTATAATAGCATCCAGGCTGCAGGAAGAGATATCTTCTTGCAGCCTTTTTATATGCGGAAAATTGAATAGTTGGAAGATCTTCTTTGCCTTGTCCATAAAAGTATAGCAGCCAATATGGATGAAAGAAGGAATAAAAGATGCTCGAATTAAAATTGAACGGAATCAAAAAATATATGGAAGCCGCACTGATCAAGAGGAATGTATCGCTTGAAGCGTTTGAAGGGGAGAAGATTGGGATTGTCGGTGCCAATGGCTGCGGAAAGAGCACCCTCCTGAAGCTGATCGCGGGGATTGAAAAGATGCATTATTATCCGGGTTATCCGCAGACATCCAGTCCCGGCTATGATGAAGGGCTGATTCATTTTCCAAGAGGGGCGAGCAAGGCGTATCTGGAGCAGTCGCCGGTTTTTCCGCCGGGCTTGACTGTGAAGGATGTACTGAATCTTGCTTTTGAAGATATCGATGAAATTGAAGCACGTATGCGTGAACTGGAAGAGCAGATGAAGGTGCTTATAGATAAGGAGCTAGAAAAAGCCTTGAACCAATACAGCGATCTAGTTATGCAGCTTGAGGCGAAGGGGGGCTACGAGCGGGAAGAGAAGCTGGGCAAGGTCTGCACAGGCCTTAAGTTCAGCGAAAGCTTTTTGAACACAGATTTTGATCAATTGAGCGGCGGGGAAAAAACGACTGTTGTGCTCGGCAAGCTGCTGATCCACAATCCTGATATTCTCCTGCTGGATGAACCGACGAATCATCTTGATATGGAAGCGATCGAGTGGCTGGAAAGTTACCTGAAAAGCTGCAGGGGCATTGTCCTGATCGTCTCGCATGACCGGTATTTCCTTGACCGCACTGTGACTAAAATAGTCGAGATTGAGGACATGGAATCGATCACTTATAAAGGCAATTATTCTTCTTTTATCAGCCAGAAGGAAGAGAATATGCGCATTCAATATGAGCATTTCCGTGAGCAGCAGAAAAAGATCAATGGGATGGAAAAGACGGTGTCCGACCTCCGCGACTGGGCGATGAGGGCGGATAACAATAAATTCTTCCGGCGGGCAGCCAGCATCCAGAAGAAGCTTGATAAAATGGATATTATTGAAAAGCCGGTCTTTAAACGAAGAAACATGCGGCTTGATATTAAAACCGCCCAGCGCTCAGGCAAAGAAGTCATCAAAGCTGACGGGCTGTGCAAAAGCTTTGATGATAAAGTGATTTTCAAAGACAGCGGCCTTTTGGTCCAATATGGAGAAAGAGTCGGTCTGCTTGGTTCTAATGGCAGCGGCAAAACTACCTTCCTGAAGATGCTTCTCGGCGAGGTGCTGCCAGATGGAGGCACAGTGGAGCTCGGCGCCAATGTGCAGGCAGCCTATCTGCCGCAGAAAATTGAATTTAATGATGAAGAGCTTACAGTCCTTGAGGCATTCCGGGAGGGCATTTCAATTGTGGAAGGCAAGGCCCGCGAATATCTGGCTAAGTTCATGTTTTATAAAAAAAGTGTCTTTACGAAGGTGAAACAGCTGTCAGGCGGCGAAAGAATCAGGCTGAAGCTGGCGATGCTGCTATACCAGGATATCAATCTGCTTGTCCTGGATGAGCCGACCAACCATCTGGATATCCCATCGATTGAAACACTGGAAGCTGCCTTGGAAGACTTTGAAGGAACGATCTTCTTCATCTCGCATGACCGCTATTTTATCAACAGAATCAGCGAAAGAGTGATTGCAGTAGAAGATTATTCGCTGAAAAACTACCCAGGCAACTATGATTCCTATAAAATGATAAAAGAGCAAAGAGCCGTCCAAGTGATGCTAGTGCCTGAGGAGAAAAAGAAGAATCAGCATTTCTCTCCAAAACAGGAAGCGTCAGCTGAGAAGGCTGAAGCAAGAATGCAGCGGCTTGAGCAGGAATTAAAAGAGATTGATGCATGCATGTCAGAGGCCGGGAGTGATTATGGCCAGCTCAATCTGCTGTATGGCAGGAAAGAGGACATAAATAAAGAGCTGGAAAAAGCCATCGAGCTTTGGCTGGGGTGAGGGTTTCTCCGGTTCATCAATAAATTGGGGCAGGTGCCTGCCCTGATATTACAGGAGTGTGTGAAAGTGGATAATAATGATATTTTGATTCGGTGCAGATATGCAATGGATATTAAGAATAATGATGTTGTAGAGATTTTTAAACTGGGCGGCATGGAGTTTTCACGTGAGGAAGTGCTCCTGATTCTGACAAAATCGCCTGACTTGGAGGATGGTGCGGCTCCAGCGGCAACGGATAGGCATATTCCGTGCACAGATGAAATGCTGGAAACGTTTTTGAATGGGTATATTGTTTTTAAGCGCGGCCGGCAGCAGCCAAGGCCAGGTGAGCCGGAAGCGCCGCAGGTCAGGCTGTCTGACAATGAACATCCGAATAATCTATTGCTGAAAAAGCTGAAAATAGCATTGTCCCTGACGAGTGAAGACATGCTCGAAGTATTCAAGCTGGCAGGGCTCACAGTGACTAAAGGGGAGCTTGGAGCTTTTCTCAGGAAAAAAGGGCATAAAAACTATAAAGAATGCGGAGATAATTTCGCACGTAATTTCTTAAAAGGATTGACGGTTAAATATAGGGGAGAATGACAGTACATGCTGCACACATATCAAGGGGAAACAATCAGTTTTCAGGTTGTCCATAAAAACAGGAAGTCGGCCGGGATTTATATTGATGGTCTTGGCCACATAGAAATCCGTGTCCCTAAAGGCACAAAGGATGAAAGTGTGCTGAAGCTGGTAGAGGAGAAATGGGAGTGGATCCTCGAGAATACCCAGGAAATGAAGGACCGGCTCCAGGGGCCGAAGGAGCGGAGCTATGACCGGGATGAGAGGCTCCTCTACCTGGGGAAATCATATCCTATCGAAGTAACCGGAGATGCCGGCATCCAGCAGGATTATGCTGCAGTGGACGGTGATAAGCTGCGCATTTTTATGAAGCAGCCGGGAGATGAACAGATCCAGCGGGCTTTGAAGCGGTTTTACTATCAGCAGTGCAAAGCGCTTGTTGAGAAAAACATCCAGGCCAATCAGCAGCATTTCAAAATGAAGCCTCAGTCCATCCGCATCTCCGACAGTCCGACAACATGGGGAACATGCGACTCCAATCGCCGTCTTACGTTCAACTGGAAGCTGGCGATGGCTCCGCCGAAGGTGATTGAATATGTGGTGATCCATGAAATGTGCCATATGATGCATATGAATCATGACCGCTCCTTCTGGCGCCTTGTCGGTAAGCTGATGCCGGATTATAAAGAGCAGGAGAAGTGGCTGGCGCTATCAAGCTGGCAGATGACGGTTTAGCGGAGAAATAGCAGTTTTTCGGTTAGTTGCTAATAAAAAGTGAAGGTTGCTAATATATCTGAAAAGTTGCTAGTAAAAAGGAAAAGTTGCTAATAAAATCCAAAAGTTGCTAATATATCGAAAAAGTTGCTAATAAACAGCTTATCCAGTCCGCAGGCCCACAGGCCCACAGGGTTCTCCCTCTAATCAGAAAATTCGTGCTGGCTGATGGTATCTGAAGCTAAATTTACGAAACATAATCTGTTCAGAGCACCATTTTACCGTCCAAAACCTGAATCCAGCCCAACTCATCATATAAACCACAAAAAAAAGCTGCCCTCCAGCGCAATAAGCGCAATCGGGCAGCTTTTTTTACGTCGACAGAGGGGCGCTCAATCAAGAGTCAATCAGCTGTCTAAGAAATCATCTTCCATATAGCTCGGATTTGGATATTTATAGAATCCTTCGCCTGTTTCTCTTCCAAGCTTGCCTTTGTCGATATAATCTCTCTTCAGCATTTCAGCCAGTTTGGCGGATTCTGCCATACCGGCCTGGCCTTTGCCGTTTGCGATATTGTAGGCAGTTGTGACGCCGACGATATCGAGGATGGCGAACGGGCCTTTTGGCGCGCCGGTTGCGATCATCCATGTTTTATCGATGGTTTCCGGATCGGCAACACCGTTCAAGAGCAGCTTCTGGCCTGCTTCCAGGAATGGAACAAGAAGTGAATTCAGGATATAGCCCGGCTGTTCCTTGTGCACAGGAAGGGCTACCATGCCGATTGCCTTCGCAAACTCGATGACATCATCGAATACTTCCTTGCTTGTGCCGGGATGCCCCATAACTTCTGCTGTATTGTTTGTCCAGATTTCGTTCGCGAAGTGCAACGCCAGGAATTGTTCCGGACGGCCTGTCGCTTCTGCGAACTGGCTTGGCAGTAAAGTAGAAGAGTTAGTGGCAAAGATGGTTTTTTCCGGAGCCGCAGCACCAAGCTTTGTATAAAAATCAATCTTGATCTGAACGACTTCTGGTACTGCTTCAATTACGAGGTCGGCATCAGCAACCGCTGCAGCCAGGTCACTGTGGAAGGAGATGCGCTCATAGGCTGAATTTACTTCTTCTTCACTGGCCCCAAGGTCCTCCTGATAGCGCGGTTTCAGCTTTCCGATTCTATCTTTTGCACGGTCAAGTGCCTCGTCGTTAATGTCATATACAGATACATTGAACCCTTTAAATGCAGTTTGAAATGCGATCTGGCTTCCAAGCACTCCGCTTCCGGCAACGGTTACATTCTTGTAATTCATAGAAAAAACTCCCTTTCTATTTGTATCGTTCATAGATTTAATACCACTTTTATTATATACCTAAGCTGAGAAATTATAGAAGTATAATGCTTGGGTAAAAAGGACTATATGACTATTTTAAAAAATGATGATATACAAAAGTCCCCTCGCAGATTTCAGCGATTAAAATCATCTCTCCATTTCTCCCGTGCATTCCGCGCGTCAACTCAAAACGGAAAGGGTATAATAAAACTATCGACTGCAAATAGGATTTTTATGTCAAAAATCGCAAAGGAGCTAAAATGACAAACAGCAATAGAACAGGGTGGAAGTTAGATAACAGCTACACACGCCTGCCGGAGATGTTCTTTACAAGCCAGGATCCCAATCCTGTGGAGGCGCCGGAGCTGGCCATTCTGAATGGGCCTTTGGCCGCTTCACTGGGACTGGATGCTGAAGAGCTTCAGAGTAATGAAAGCATCAGCATTCTGGCCGGAAATGAAATGCCTGAAGGAGCGTCGCCGCTTGCACAGGCATATGCGGGGCATCAGTTCGGCCACTTCAATATGCTTGGGGACGGGCGCGCGCTCTTGATCGGCGAGCAGATCACCCCGGAAGGAGAACGGTTTGATATCCAGCTGAAGGGCTCGGGGCGGACCCCTTATTCCCGCGGCGGAGACGGCCGGGCGGCGCTTGGGCCGATGCTGCGCGAGTATATTATTAGCGAAGCGATGTACAGCCTCGGGATCCCGACGACCAGGAGCCTCGCCGTTGTCACGACAGGGGAAATGATCCGGAGGGAGACCATGCTGCCCGGAGCCATTTTAACGAGGGTAGCTGACAGCCATCTCCGTGTCGGGACCTTCCAATTCGCAGCTCAATTCGGGGAGAAGGAAGATGTAAAAGCTCTCGCAGATTATGCCATCAGCCGCCACTACCCGGAAATAGAAGGAGAGAAGGAGCCTTATCTGGCACTCCTGAAGGCGGTCATCAGGCGGCAGGCTTCATTAATCGCCAAATGGCAGCTGGCCGGGTTCATCCATGGGGTTATGAATACCGATAATATGACGATCAGCGGTGAGACGATCGATTATGGCCCTTGCGCTTTTATGGACACCTATAACCCTGAAACAGTCTTCAGCTCCATTGATGTACAGGGACGCTATGCCTACGGAAATCAGCCGTACATGGCCGGCTGGAATCTGGCCCGCCTGGCGGAGAGCCTCCTGGTTCTTCTGCATGATGATCAGGACCAGGCTGTTGAGATTGCCCAAAAGGAAATTTCCGGTTTTATGGACATTTACCAGGGCAATTGGCTGGAAGGTATGGGAGCAAAGCTTGGGATCTTCACTGTTGAAAAAGAAGACAAAGCGCTCTTTGAGGAACTGCTTTCCCTGATGAAGGAGCATCAGGCTGATTATACGAACACATTCAGGGCCTTAACGATCGGAAGGGAAACAGCCTTAGAGGGCAAGCCGGGATTTGCCGGGTGGCATGATAAATGGAAGGCCCGCTTGGAAAAACAGGATAAAACATCTGAAGACAGCAAAACGCTGATGCACAACAGCAACCCGGCAGTGATCCCGAGGAATCATAGAGTCGAAGAGGCCCTTGAGGCGGCTGTTGAAGGAGACTACAGTGTGATGGGCAGGCTCCTGAACGTGCTGGCAAAGCCATATGCCCATTCGGAGGCTGAAGAGGAATACTGCACCGGTCCCGATGATGATGGAAAGGGCTATGTAACTTATTGCGGAACCTGATCAGCAGGAGCGTGCCCCGATCATGGGGCATGGCTCTTTTTTTGAAAAAATCCAAAGGGAGAGTGTGAAAATGGATTCAGTCATTGTAAAAACAAAGCAGGGATCAGTAAGGGGGACGGAAGGACATGCTGCCACAGTGTGGAAAGGCATTCCTTTTGCCAAGAAACCGGTCGGCAATCTGCGCTTTCAGCCTCCAGAACCGCCTGAAGCATGGGAAGGAACTTTCGAGGCGATTGAATTTGGCCCTGTTTGTACGCAAAACAAAGATATAGCAGCCATGCTTGGCGCGCCGGCTGAAAACATGACAGAGGACTGCCTGTATTTGAATATATGGGCGCCGGCAGGTCCAAGGGAAGGGCTTCCGGTTATGGTGTGGATTCATGGCGGTGCCTTCAGGGCAGGTGCCGGCAGCAGCCCTCTTTATGATGGAACAAGTATGGCGGAAAACGGCGGAGTCATTGTTGTAACAATCAATTACAGGCTCGGCGCCTTCGGCTTCCTGCATCTTGCCGGGCTGGACAGCAGTTATAGTGCGAACCTTGGATTGCTGGACCAGATTGCTGCATTAAAATGGGTCAGGGAAAACATTGAAGCATTCGGCGGCGATCCTGAACAGGTGACGGTGTTCGGGGAGTCGGCAGGGGCGATGAGCATAGCCTCATTATTGGCCATGCCTGCTGCAAAGGGACAATTTCAGAAGGCCATCATGGAAAGCGGGGCATCGCAGATCATCCCGCCAGAGCAGGCTTCCATGATAGCTAAAGCAGTGCTGCAGCAGCTGGGCATTGATGAGGGGAACATGGATAAATTGAATGAAGTGCCGGCGGAGGATATTTTGAAGGCTGCCGAGCGGGTCACCGCGGGTCAGGGGCCGGGTATGATTTTCCAGCCAACGGTTGATGCGGAGACACTGCCGGTTCCTCCGCTGCAGGCAATCATCGGAGGAGCAGCAGAAGGGATACCTGTCATGATCGGGACCAATCATGATGAAGGCGCCTTTTTCTTCAGGCCGGGCTCAGCCCCGATGCCTGGTCCGGCAAGAGATGAAGCAATGGCCAAGCTGATTGGTCCGGAAGCGGCAGAAAAGGTAAAAGAGCAGTACCCGGCAACAATTGAAGGGGAATCCCAGTTCATGACCGATTTTGTTTTCTGGAAGCCTGCGATTGAATATGCTTCCGGGCAGGCAAAGCATGCTCCTGTCTGGATGTACCGGTTTGATTGGCATATACCCGGTCATCCTCATGTCGGCAAGGCAGCACATGGACTGGAAATAGCGTTTGTTTTTTCAAATCTTTTCTACTTCAGCCGGCTTGGCGTCAAAGTGGATGAAACCATACAAAGACTTTCCCGGCATATGCAGTCAGCCTGGATTTCGTTTGCCAAAGCGGGCAATCCGAATGCGGCTGGAGATGACATGAATTGGCCGGCGTATCAGCCGCTGGACCGCTATACCTATATTTTTGACAGTGAGAGCCGGGTTGAAGCTGACCCTTACAAAGAAAAGCGTGAGCTGATCACAGGACGGGGATAATGGCCGGGCTAGTTGTCCCGCTTCTTCAACAGGCTGGGACAGTAAACCTGGCACCTCCGTCCTGAGGAGGTGCAAAATGAAGTTTCTGGATGGAGCTTTAGCTCAGGAAATCGTGGATCGGACGATGCAGATCATCGGCCGGAATATTAATGTAATGAATGAAAAAGGTGTGATCATCAGTTCCGGTGATAAGGAGAGGATCCAGTCTGTCCATGAAGGGGCGGTCCAAGTGATCAGGGCTGGACGCGGGTTTGAAATTACTGAAGCAGAGGCCGGGCAGCTGAACGGGGCCAGGGCAGGGATTAATCTGCCGATCACCTTCCGGGATCGCATCATAGGCGTGGTTGGGATTACAGGGGAGCCGAGGGAAATACGCAGCTACGGAGAGCTTGTTAAAATGGCTTCTGAAATGATCCTTCAGCAGGCTGTTTTAATGGATGAAATGCAGTGGGATGAACGCTTGAAAGAAGAGCTGACAAGCCAGCTGCTGTCTGGTACGGAAAGCCTGGATTCTCTCTATTTTGAAAGAGCGGACCGCCTCGGAATTGACTTGGATATCCCGAGGACGGCAATCGTCATAGCAGCCGATGAGCAGACCAAAAGCTATAAATGGATCCGCGACAGGCTGGAAAAGGATGATTTGTATGTGATGAACCCCGAGTTTATCGTCCTGCTCAAAAAGGTGATGATAAAAGGAGAAAACTGGGATCACGGCCAAACCATGAACCAGGTGAAGGATTGGCTTTCCGGGCTTGCAGGCAGCCAGGAGCTGTCATGCCAGGCGGCCATCGGCCAGTATCATCCCGGTTTGGAGGGGATCTCCAGCTCTTACCGGGAGGCTGTACATACGCTGGAGGCGGGAAGGAAGATTGACCCCCAGAAGGCACTTTATTACTATGAAGATTATAAGCTGCCAGTCTTCGTTGCCAGGGCAGCCGAGCTCGGAATAGCAGGAGCGTTCCGGCACCATGCCGTAAACTTAAATCAGCATGACAAAAAAGGCGAGATGCTGGAGACTTTGAGGATTTATATTGAAGAAAATGGGGACAGCAGCTCTGCGGCAAGCCGCCTCTACATACACCGCAACACCCTGAGATACCGCCTGGAGCGGATCAGGGAGCTGACCGGAAAAGATCCGCGCTCCATAAAGGATCTGCTGGAACTCTATTTATCTCTCTTGCAGAATCAGCTTATATAAATTGTGCAAATGCACAAAAAGGTCCGGGATTACCGGGCCTTTATTTTATGATGTGAACAATGTAAACCTTTACGCAAACGCTTACAATATAGGTAACATCTTTTAAGGGAGGAATCATCTTGGAAGCTACCATTCAAGTAAGCGCTTTAGGGGCAATTGCCGCTTTAGCCGTTGCCATCATATTAATTTTGAAAAAAGTTTCCCCGGCCTATGGCATGATTGCCGGCGCCTTAATCGGCGGCCTCATCGGCGGGGTAAATATCACCGATACCGTCACTTTAATGATGGAGGGCGCTAAAGGCATCATCCCGGCTGTTTTAAGGATACTGGCTGCCGGCGTCCTGGCAGGTGTGCTGATCGAATCGGGCGCTGCATCCGTCATTGCAGAAACGATTGTGAAGAAGCTCGGGGAAACGAGGGCTCTGCTTGCACTGGCGGCTGCCACGATGATTCTTACAGCGGTAGGCGTGTTTGTCGATGTGGCTGTCATTACGGTTGCACCGATCGCCCTGGCCATTGCGCAAAGAGCAGCTATCAGCAAAACGGCGATATTGCTCGCCATGATCGGCGGGGGCAAGGCCGGCAATATTATGTCGCCGAACCCGAATGCCATTGCAGCATCAGATGCATTCAATATCCCGCTGACCAGCATTATGGCAGCCGGGATCATCCCGGCAGTCTTTGGTCTAGCTATGACCTATTTCATTGCGAGAAAGCTTGTGAATAAAGGGACTGCCATTTCTGCAAGCGAAGTTGCTCCGCACACTGAAGGCACGCTTCCACCGTTTTGGGCCGCGCTGATCGGACCTGTCATTACCATCATTTTACTGGCATTGAGGCCATTATTTGATATCAGTATCGATCCGATGATTGCCCTGCCGCTTGGAGGGATTGCAGGAGCAATTGTGATGGGCAAGGCAAGGAAGATTAATGATTTTGCCGTCTCGGGACTCGGAAAAATGACAGGCGTCGCCATCATGCTGCTTGGAACAGGCACATTGGCGGGAATCATCGCCAATTCAGGGCTGAAGGATGTTCTTATAAATGGACTTGAGGCCGTCGGTCTGCCAGGGTATGTGCTTGCACCTGCATCCGGTATCTTCATGTCGGCTGCCACTGCTTCAACAACTGCAGGTACGGCTGTAGCGAGCCAGGTATTCAGTTCAACGATCCTGGAAATGGGCGTCAGTGCTTTAGCAGGCGCAGCCATGGTCCATGCGGGGGCTACAGTCCTTGATCATCTGCCGCACGGAAGCTTCTTCCACGCAACAGGCGGAAGCGTCAATATGGAAATTAAAGAACGTTTGAAGGTCATGCCGTACGAATCACTGGTCGGCCTAACAATGGCGGTTGTATCTACTCTCATTTACGGTGTATTTCAGCTGTTCGGATAGAATTCAATAAACAGGAGTGATAGAAATGAAGATTGTGATTGCACCAGATTCCTATAAAGAGAGCTTGTCGGCCATGGAGGCCGCTGACTGTATCGAAAAAGGCTTCAAGCGGATCATTCCTGATGCTGAATATGTGAAAGTGCCGATGGCTGATGGAGGGGAAGGTACGGTCCAGTCGCTGGTCGATGCGACCGGCGGCAGCATTATCACGGCGCAGGTGACAGGACCGCTGGGGGAGCCTTTGGAAGCCTTCTTCGGCCTTTTGGGAGATAAGAAAACCGCTGTTATTGAGATGGCGGCAGCATCAGGCATCCATCTTGTGCCGCCAGGAAAAAGAAACCCGCTTGTGACAACTACAAAAGGGACCGGCGAATTAATCAAGGCTGCACTTGATCTCGGAGTCCGCCATATCATCATTGGCATCGGCGGCAGCGCGACGAATGACGGAGGGGCCGGGATGGCACAGGCACTTGGGGCCCGTTTGCTCGATGCAGAAGAGCGGGAAATCGGCGGGGGCGGAGGATCGCTCTCAAGCCTGGCATCGATTGATCTTTCCGAGCTTGATGAACGCCTTGAAGCTGTAAAGATTGAGGTTGCATGTGATGTCGACAACCCGCTGACAGGGGAGAAAGGAGCTTCCGCCATTTTCGGTCCGCAAAAAGGGGCCGATCCTCAGATGGTAGGAATACTGGATAAAAACCTGGCACATTATGCGAGCGTTATTGAACAGGATCTTGGGAAAAAAATCAAGGATGTGCCTGGATCCGGAGCGGCGGGCGGCCTTGGCGGCGGACTGCTGGCTTTCCTTCCGGCTGAACTGAAGCGGGGAGTCGATATTGTCATTGCAGCTGCCAGGCTCGAGCAAATTGTGGCAGATGCTGATCTTGTCATCACAGGAGAAGGCAGGATCGATGGACAGACGATTTTTGGAAAAACCCCGATCGGTGTTGCCAAATCCGCTAAAAAATCGGGAGTTCCGGTGATCGGGCTGGCCGGCAGCATTTCAAGGGACAGTGATGTTGTACGGGAGCACGGGATTGACGCAGTCTTCAGCATCGTGCCTGGAGCAGTCTCCCTGGAGGACGCCTTCCGGAACGCATCTGGGTATGTGGAGCAGGCCGCTGCCAATATAGCAGCTGTCTGGAAACTGGGACGGCTAGTCAGACCTTAGTTGGAATAGGCATAAAATAAAAAAGCGCCTGGATTTTTTAAAAGTCCAGGCGCTTTTTATGCGTTTCTATAGAAATTCATCTTTATAGTTTTTATCAGTATATTAAAAATTTCCCGCCAGTGCCTTCCCGCAATCCATCCATTGCAGACGCTTAACACATTCCTTCATAGATCCTTATTTTCCATTTGATCACAGTAATTTTGGTTCCCGTTTCTTTGCTGGAATCAATGCAGAACTCATCCATCATCCTTTTTACAGCAGGCAGTCCTGCCCCAAGCCCACTGCTGCTGGAATAGCCCTGCTTAAGTGCCTTTGGAATGTCAGCGATGCCTGGGCCGCAATCAATGGCAGTAAGCCGCAGCCCAATCTGATCGCCTTGTGAAAGACTGTCAAATTGAATCTGGCCCCTGCCGGCATAACGGTAGATGTTTCTGGCAAGCTCAGAAATGACGGTTAGAATTCTTGCCTGGTCGATTGGATTGAAGTGCAGGGATCGGGCAAGTTCTCTGCCCGTTTTTCTGGCCAGGATGATGTCATTCTCCTTTATAATTTGAACCACTGCAGATTTCTCCATGTCTGGCAAACCCCTTACTGCCAAATCGCACTCTGGCATTTGTATGGTCACGTGTCTAATGTTAAAAAAAAAAGAGCCAAAAGAAGGAAGCTTCCTTCTTTTGGCTCATGTCCAGTTCTGTCGCCTGGGTCATTGCTGCCTGTTATTATTGGGCTTTAAGATGAATAAGCATACGCTTTTATCCTGTTCAAAATCCCATGAAGCAAATACATTTTCCAGTTCTGCATCCAAATAGCGTTCGAACTGTGGTCTGTGCTCCATGAACAATCTTTTTTCCAGATCCCTTTTGGCAAGGGTAAGGACTTCCGGATAGCCCTGCCGGATCAATTCTTTTTCAACAGCTACCAGTATTTGATTACGGACAATCACCAGCGTCCTGGGATTCAGCAGGGATGAGTGCACTTCCCCTGGAGGCTTTTCGGCTTCCATGCTAACTTGGATGACTTCCTTATGTACATCTTCCTGGTTCTGATACAAGCTGTGTTCCGGGGCGATTTCTTTTGAAATGCCAACGAACATCCCGGAATAGCTTTCCAGATTCCAGTCATAATAGAATTCATCAATCGTAACTCCTATATCCATTTGGATATATACCTTTATCTCGTCTATGAGTGCAGGCATCAGCATATCCCTGATTTTCTCGACATACTTGCTTTGCTCTGTATCTAATAATCTATCTTCTATCGGTGACATAAAGTCTTTCATATATACAGTGATATAAGGGGGAGAAATGGTGGCAAACACTGCCCCTGGCCCCTTGCCGAAAGCGCTGCGCAAAAGGCGTCCGATAAAAGATCCCAATTCTTTTTCTTTTTTCTTAATGTCCATACTCGCCATCCTTTAGATTCAGGCTTCATATCCCGAATCCATTCGTTTGCGGGGATGGGGATCGTTCAGTCATAAGATAATGCCATTATAACGTAAAAATTTTAGCTCTACCTATTTATTCTTCCAAAATTAAAATAATCCTCTATATTTTTACAGATTATTCATAAAATATGTTTTTTTTGTGATAAAAAGGGGAGAATTAAGTTGTGGAGATTTGCCTGTTAGGAGTTTCCCTTCTGGCAGGCTGATGCTAAAATGGAAAAAGGAGAGAGGATATGATGCTTCTTTCTGTGTGCAAGGGTAGACGTAAACATGGAGATTAAGGCGCAGCAGACAAAACTGGCAAATAATTTTGGCAAGCTGCTGCGGGAGAAGTTTGGAAAAGGCCCGGAAGCCATTTACGTGACGGTATCAAAGCCATATGTCCTTATTTATATAAGCGGCTTTATATCAGCAACAGAGCAGGTGCTTCTTGACCAGGGCCAGGAATTGACGGTACTGACAACAAGAGAATATCTGATGAAATCGCTGGACCCCGAAATGCGGGGCCAGATTAAAGCAATCACAGATATAGACATTCAGCATATGTATTATGATTGGAATCTTGATAGGCAGACAGGGGTTTTTGTAGGCGTTGGCCCGTCCATTGTGGCTGAAGGCAAAGATTCAGAATCTGACTATAAAGGGAAGAAAAAGGTCCACGAAGAAATCATCAGCATAAGCAGGCAGGCTGAGAAAGCGCCGGACCGGGTTGAATCTTATATGCTCGGGTCCCGCACATTGGTTGTGATCCGCGAGGGGATATTGGTGCCAATCGAAAAGCAGCTGATTGCCCTGGGATTTGTCGAAACGCTCCGGGTAGCCAAAAGGCAGCTGGAAGGTGAATTGCTCAGCAATGATATTCATTTTGCTGGTATCCTGGAAGCAGAGATACAGGACGTTTTTGTTGACTGGAATTTTGAACTGGATAACAGTGTTATTTCATTTATACTCAAACCCAATGATGCATAAGGCAGTAATGAACCGGACAAATTGTGCCGGACATAAGCCGAAGAGAACAGGAAATCCTGTTCTTTTCGGCTTTTTCTTTTGCTCAGCAGCAGATTTTGCAATAGGTCATTTTTGATCTATTAAAACAGGAGGATATCAATGGCACAGAAACAGCCAAAGACCGGCATAATGGAGGAAGAATTAGAACTCTTTATGGAAGAGCTTTTTCGTCTGAAACAGGATTATGAACAATGTGAAGATGAATTTTTTAAAAAAGAACTTCAGGCTGATATTCAGATCCTGCTGACCGTCATAAACAGGATACAAAGATACTGACATTCCCGAAAGACCGGTGACCAAGAAAGAAAGGAAGGAAGGAAGGAGAGGCAGAACCCCGCCTCTCCTTAAGAATGGCTTTGCCCTCTATTCCTCTCAAACCCCAAATACCGCGTTCCCTGAAACGTCAGCATCCCAACGTCTCCTTCTGCAAGCAGCCCATACTCTTTTCCGGATACATGGAATTCCGAGCGGTCGCCGCTGTCAAATTCAAATGTCACATAATAGCGGGTGCTTGAGGAAACATGGTGATGGTTATCATGATGGGCATGTGATCTCCTTGATACATCTGTCCGCTTTGATTTAACGGCCGCCGTCACGCTCAGCCTGGGGGACTGCTCATTTTTCTGCCACTGGCCGACCCCTTTGAAAATGCTGAATATGAGGCCGCCGATAACGATGATAAATATAAGGCCGATAAAAACGGGGGCAGCCTGAAAGATAAAGTCCCCCATGAAAAATGGTTCTGACATGCTAGTGCTCCTTTCACGGTGTTTATATAATAGTTACGCGCGGGAGGGTTTAAAGTTTCACAAAACTGCTGGCTTTCATAGCACGTTTAATAAGTGCTGGCAAGGGAACCTATGCAAAAAGCAGGCCATTATGGCCTGCTTTTCGGATTTCACTTTGATCTGTGAGGATTTTTTACATATAGATATCTATACGGTTATTCTCGGTTTCTGGCAAGTCATCCAGTATTTTTTTGGGAATGACTGCTCCGCCTTCCCGGTAAGGATTGGGGCTGGGTTCTACCTCAGCCTCTGTCCCGTTGATGAGGATAACCCGTTTTCCCTTAGCAAGGTGATATATGAATGTTATCGGCTTATTCATGAAGTTATATCGGAATTCCAGACCATCCAAGCTGTCTGGAAGGACGGGATCAAGCTCCAGGCGGCCATTTTTCTGGCGGACTCCCAAAACATTCGATATGAGCTGGTTCAGGTAGATGCCCGGTCCGCTCGAATAGATCCTCCATCCGCCTTTTACAGGGACGGTGCCGTCTTTCAGTTTATTGAACTCTTTCTGGGCTTCATAGCGGGTATCAAAATCTCCGTCAGAGCTGCTGAAGTATGCGTTGCTTTGGCGGAGGGCAGCATTCGGCACCGCGTCCTGGATCCTGATTGGATTGATGACAGACAAGGCATGCCATATTTCCTCCTGTACACCCAGCTTGGCCAGGGCCTCTACAAACCGGATATGGGCATGGACGTACTGCAGCCCGATTTCACGCCCAAAATTGGATGCCTGTTCAGCACGTTTGAAGTGGGTGCTGACCCCGCCGGCATAGTTGGCCGGCCGGTTCATCAGGCGGACGCCATCCGGAAAGGTCAGATGCTCTTTGATCAGCTTATAATGGGCATCTGCCTGTTCATGGGTGAAGATCTCGCTGATAATGCCCCGCTGCATAGGCAGCAGGCGATATTGGATGCCGGTGTCGGCATCGGTTGGATGAAGCATAAATTCTGTTTTCTCCGGGTCTTCCATATAAACAAAGCCGGGAATGACACTGGAAGATAAAATGTACCGGTTGAAATCTTTCTTAATCCCCTGAGCCAGCTCACTCAGCTTTGATGCTTCGGGAACATCTGCAGCTGAGAGCATATCTGCCATCTTCTTTATTGATTGGAACATCAATGATACCGTCCAGGAGCTGACCATATATTTTTTCAGCAGCTGATTTGCAGGCTGCAGAGTGTCATCCCAATCTCCATCGTCATAAGAAGGCAGGAAGGTGCCGTGCAGGAAATGCCTTTCCATATAAGCAATCTGATTTTTAACGTGATCGAGCAATGCAGCGTGACTCTCTGTAAATGTAAAGGCCTCCTGGTCCATATAGGGGATTTGTTCCTGTAAAATTGAAAAATCTCCTGTAGCCTCCAGATAATCACTGACCAGCTTTAATGGCCATACGATTATATCTCCGTGGCTTTCCGGCTGCTGAATTTTCGTATATTCATCAAACATGAACCATTGCGGCCAGCTGCCTGTTGCACTATATTGATGGGTATATATTGTCAGGATGATGTCACGGACAGTCCCATACTTCTGGGTAGCCAAAAAGTATTCAGCAGGTCCCTGGCTGACATCCCGTGTTCCCCAGGCTGCGCCTCCGTATTGTTCAAGGCCATGCGGTGTCGAAAAATGGACCAGCATATTATGCGTATACCAGTGAGCCAATGCATTAAATTTTTCGATTTCCCGAGAATCACCTTCTGGATGCGATAAATGAAAATCATTCATGACGCTCTTATAATAGCTCCTGAATCCCGCTGCTTCCTCCGGCAAATCCCTTTTCTCGAATTCAGAAAAATCTCCGGATAAGTCTCCCTGTATCAGCATAGTCCAATCGCTGGCGGAGTCTATCTCTATAACTGCAAGAGACGCTGCAGATTCTGTGCCTGAGGCAAGTTCACTTTCGTCAAGCAGCTGAAAGTCTGCGCCTCTTACTGTCAGCCGATAGACAAGATCCGGGTATGTTCCGGCGCTATCAGCATTATCCGCTGCAGTAAAGGTGATAATGTCATGATCAAGTTTGTAGTGGAAAGGGACCGCATATTCATTCTGGTTCATTGATATCTGGGTAGTCACCATATAGCGATAGGATTTTCCGCTCTGTGCTTTAAAGTCAAGCTGGACATCCCTGCTGCCGACTGTGGTGAATACAGTGATGATGAAAGTTTCATCATCTGTCTTGTAATACCATCTTGAATAGTTGAATCCCATTTCAAACAGTGAAGGCATCGTTAACAGCTGATAGCGGTTATCGATCTCAATATAAATGCGCTGTCCGGATGTTTTCAGCAGGTTAAGCGGATTGCGCACATTGGTCATCATCTTATTCATGGAGCTGTTCCCGACGGCAAGCTGAGAATTAAAGACACCATACATATAAGAGGTAGTAGAGAGTACATCTTCACGGACTCTGTCGTTATTTCCATTCATCAAAATATGGCCGTGCGGCCTTTCAACAAGCTCTTCTTTTGGCTTAAGAACGATATGTTCGTAAGTATCTGTAAAGAAGGAAAGAAGCGTATCCCCGTTTTTCTCCTCCAATATTCTGCCGGGAAAATATTGATCAATTTCCTCTTGGGTAAGTCCGGTGGTTTCAATTGGAGCTCCCAGTCTGCTGGATAATTTTACCCGCTCAATCTGGTCTGCCAAAACTATCTCTTTCCCGTTCAGCTGTTCCCAGGCAGATTGGATTTCCTCTTTATATTCCAGACAGGTTACGGCATCAGGATGATTTTCTCTGAACAGGCCATAAAAAACAAAGCGTTGCTGACCATTAAGCATGGTTTTCTCTGTTTGCAGGGCAGTGTACGCAAATTCATATTGTGAAACTTTATTTTCCAGACCAGGCTTTGCCAGTGCAGCAGGCTGGTCTGTTGTTTTATAGGATAAACCGAAAAATTGAAATCCATCGGTGGAAAACCCTGCGGACCTGCCAAGGCTCCCTTGCTGCAAATAAGGAAACTGTCCCTGCTGCGGCTGATTCTGGCGGGAACAGACAACATATCCTTTTAGTCCATCATTGAAAACAGAATGATCTATATATTGGGAGGTGTAGGCCTCATTGGAGCGGACGGCGGCTTCACCTGCCAGACCGATATCCTGTCCGTAGATCAGATCGATTTCTTTATTCGAGCCCTCCAAAGTCACGTCCCAGAACCAGATCTGATTATCCGTTAATGTAAAAGTGACTTTATAGCGGATGCCTTCTGCCTCCCCTGTCCATCTGATGGATGATCCTGAGGCAAAAACCGCTGATTCAGAGCGGATCCCGAGCAAAGGGATCGCCGTAATTTCTCTCTCATTAAAAATACGCAGATAAATATTGTTTAAAGAGCCATCAATCGGATTGGAGAGGAGCTGATTAATCATCGTGTCTTTATGGGAAACCTTGAACACATCGCCGCTCTTCATAAAAGAGAAGCTTAGATCACCTGATTGTATGTTAATAGTAGAGCTGTTCATTATATCTTCTCCTTTTTTATGATTGCAGTTTAAAGGGAACCGTCATTACTTCATCACTGCTTGAGCCGATGTATGCAAAAAATTGTCCGTTGTCACTCGTGAAGCTGAGATCTGCATGGTGATAGCGGAGCTGTTCCTCAGTTATAAAAAACTCAGCCCTTTTTGTCTCTCCAGGCTCCAGGGCGATCCTTTTAAACCCTTTCAATTCTTTAAGAGGGCGTACGACTTCCCCAACAGCATCACGGATATAGAATTGAACCGTTTCCTCTCCTGCTTTACTGCCAGTGTTCGTAATTTCAGCGGAAACAGTTAATTTATCCCCCTTAACCAGCGTATCAGCAGAGATGTTAATATTTTTATAGCTGTATGTGGTATAGCTTAGTCCATATCCAAAGGGGAAAAGCGGCTTATTCGGAATATCCAGATATTGTGATACATACCTTTCTTGCGCATCCGGTGCGTCTTTAGGACGTCCTGTATTATAGTGATTATAATAGACAGGAACCTGGCCGGCTGTATAAGGAAAGGACATTGTCAGCTTGCCGGACGGATTTTCGTCCCCGTACACTATATCTGCGATGGCAGCTCCTCCCTCAGTGCCGGGCTGCCAGGCTTCCAAAATGGCATCTGCCTCGCCTGCAATGTCAGTAAGGTCAAGCGGACGCCCGTTAAATAGGATGACGACAATCGGCTTGCCTGTTTTTTTGAGCTCCCTGAAAAGTTCCAGTTGCGCTTCAGGCAGCTTTATATTTGCACGGGAGCCAGCTTCACCGCTCATTCCTGAGCTTTCTCCCAAGGCAAGCAATATGATATCGGCTTTTTCTGCGGACTTTATGGCTGCTGCTGCCTCTTTTTGTGATATGGCTTCTATACTGGAGCACGAAGCCGCGGATAAAAGGGAAGGATCGATTTTCTGCAAGATCCCTTCCTTGAGAGTTACTGTGTCTTCATTTGATCCTTGCCATGACCACGCGCCTAGTATGTCGCCGCTGTCGGCCAGAGGGCCGGTCAGGGCAATTTTTGTGCCTTTATCCAGCGGGAGTACATTCCCGGAATTTTTTAAAAGCACCGCTGACTTTACTGCAAGTTCCCGGGAAACCTTGCGGTGGTTTTCTGACATGACCAGTTCCTTCTCGAGCTGTTCATCAGCTCCCCGGTACGGGTTCTCAAATAATCCCAGCTTTTCCTTGAGCTTTAAAATCCTGAACACTGCTTCATCAATGACTCCTTCGTCCAGATCGCCGTTATCCACGAAAGATTTTAAGTGATCCGCATAGCAGGTTGTCATCATTTCAATGTCTATGCCTGCCTGGATTGCTTTTAAAGCAGCGGCTGCTTCATCCTCTGCTATGCCATGGGGAATCAATTCCTTTACTGCTCCCCAGTCAGATATCAGAACTCCATTAAAGTCCATCTCCCCGCGGAGTATGTCGCGCATCAGCTTCTTGTTTCCTGTGGCGGGAATCCCGTCAACTGTGTTGAAGGCAGACATGACCATTTCGCATCCTTCATCCAGGGCAGCCTTATAAGCCGGCAGATATGATTCCCTCATATCCCGTTCAGACATCGTGACGGTATTATAGTCCCGTCCGCCCTCCGGTGCACCGTATGCAGCAAAATGCTTTACGCACGCGGCAACCCGTTCCAGATCATTGGTCAGATCGCTGCCCTGGAAACCGCGCACCTGGGCACGGGCAAACTCGCTGTTCAGATAAGGGTCTTC
The DNA here is from genome assembly GCF_050107595.1 of Bacillus infantis. Classification (GTDB taxonomy): domain Bacteria; phylum Bacillota; class Bacilli; order Bacillales; family Cytobacillaceae; genus Bacillus_AB; species Bacillus_AB infantis_C. The sequence goes on along the minus strand of NZ_JBNILH010000011.1, from coordinate 129,261 downwards.
TCCTGTTGATTCCATCACACGTCCCCACCTTGGATCCCTGACCAGGTCAACCATTGGGGCAAACGTTACGTGGATGCCGGAAACTGATGCCTCCAGAGCTGCAATCTGCGCGCTTTTTTCAGCCAGTTCCAAATCCCATGAACATCCTATAGCCAGCGGGATAGGGAAGATCGTTTTGTACCCGTGAACGATATCTGACATGAAAAGCAGCGGGATGCCCAAGCGACTATCCTTCAAATGCTGCTCTTGTATGCTTTTGATGTTTTTAGCACCTGATGCGCCAAGAACAGATCCGGCGTTTTCGATTGTCTTTGTAGAGACTCCCATTTCCTTCATAGGTCCGGTTATTTCTCCCTGATCAGTTGAACCTTTAAAAAATGGTGTTGCTAATTGTATTAGCTGAGCAATTTTTTCATCTAAAGTCATGTCTCTGACCAATTGCTGCAAGTCCTTCATATATGATGATTCCTCCTTTGGCTGCAGACGCGATAGAAAATGGTATCTGTCTGTATATTGTGTGATTGGTTTTGTTTTAGTGAAACATTGTAATCGATTTCACCAATAACTATAAGAGATTTGGAGAAACGTTTCAATAGAAAAGAAGGAATATAATTAAACTGAATTTTATACTAACTCTCTACAATGCTATTATTTAAAGGTTTTAATAGATAATTTGCAAAAAAACATAAAATATATTGAAAACGATTTCAGTCTGTTTTATAATCTAGTTGTTGAAACGTTTCACTAATAATTTCTCGGTTTCTTTGGGAGAGGAAGGCTCTCCGGAATCTTAATTTTCTAAAAGGGGTGTTAGAGAGTGGTTAAGAGAATGAATTGGAGTAAATGGGCAGCAGCAATTCTTGCCGTAAGCCTGGTTGCCATGCTTGGCGCTTGTTCATCTGGTGATGAAGCAGGCGGGGATGGCAAAGGAAGCGATAAGACGCTGGAAGTTTGGACAATGTCAGGGGCACTGGATGATTTTGTGACAGAGTTTGAAAATGAAGAGGGTGTTACCGTTAAAGTACAAACGATTCCCTGGGCTAATGCGCATGACAAGCTGCTGACGGCTGTTGCGTCAGGAAAAGGTCCGGATGTTCTGCAAATCGGGACGACCTGGGTGGCTGAGTTTGCTGAAGCAGGGACATTCCTTGATTTAACAGAGTATCTGGATGACTATGAAAATCTGGCCAGCGGCAATTTCTATGAAGGTGCGATCGGGACCACTACTTTTGAAGATAAGACAATAGCCATTCCCTGGTATGTGGATACGCGCCTGGTATTCTATCGGACTGATATCTTAGGTGAAGTCGGCTACCCGGAAGGACCGGAGACATGGGACGATATGATTGATGCTTCAAGGAAACTGGCTGCCCGCGGCGATGGACAATATGCCATCGATATGCCTAAGAGTGATCCTCAGTTCCCGTTCATGCTGGCATGGCAGCAGGGCTGGGATTATGAAGCAGGGGAAGGTTCTGCAAACTTTGACAGCCCGGCATTCAAAGAAGCTGTGGAACTGCACCACCTTTTCTATGATGAAAAATTATCACAGATGGAAAAAGGGAAAGAATTCTTCCAGTCATTCGCGGATGGCTCAAAGCCTATGTTCTTCAGCGGTCCTTGGGATATCGGAACCATTAAAGAAAGGGCTCCTGAAATTGAAGGTAAATGGGACGTACATGTGATGCCAAAGGCTGAAAATAATAAATCTATGATGGGCGGAGCACATTTCTCTGTTTTCCATAATTCTGACAAAAAGGATTTGGCGCTTGATTTCATCAACTGGATGGCTGATCCGGAAACTCAGGTAAAGTGGTATGAAACAAACAGTGAGCTCCCGGCAAATATGGCTGCCTGGGAAGATCCTGCTTTATCTGATGACCCAATGGTAAGCACGTTCGGTGAACAGCTTGAGTCTACACAGCCGCTCCCGCTTATACCTGAATTTGAAAGGTTAGGACAGGAGCTGATCACTCAATTAGAGGAAATCAATCGTGGAGGAAAAGATATCGACAAGGCCATAGCTGATTATAAGAAGGAAGCGGCCAAGGTTTTATCTGAATGATTGAGAGAAAGATAGAAGGGGCGCGCAGATCTGCTTGCGCCCCTCTTTATTATAAAGGGTAGGAGGAAGGAGACTTCCATGCACAAATACAAATCTAGGCTTACACCGTTCTTCTTTATCGGACCTGCTGTCTTATTGCTGATGTTGTTTGCATTCCTGCCAATCATCATAGCTTTTGGCATAAGCTTTACCGATTTGGACCTTGCAGGACTGGCGAACTGGTCCAATATCAATTTCATCGGCATAGACAATTTCGTGGAATTATTCCAAGATGAAGCTTTTCTGCAATCTTTGGGCAATACATTTATCTATGTAATCATCGGAGTTCCGCTCGCTGTGGGAAGCTCGTTCATCATTGCCTTTTTCCTGAATATGCTCGGAAGCTGGCTGTCATCTGCCTTCCGTGTGATCTATTATATGCCATCCATCACAAACATCGTGGCAGTGGCGGTTGTCTGGAGTTTTCTGTACAACCAGGAATACGGGCTGTTCAATTATATATTAGAGTCCGTGAACTTAAGTGCAGTGCCATGGCTGGAAGACCCTTTCGTCGCCAAGCTTTCCCTGATCCTTTTAGCGGTCTGGAAAAGCAATGGGGTCAGCATGCTCATTTTCCTGGCGGCCCTGCAATCAATTCCGCGCACATATTATGAAGCAGCTGAAATTGATGGGGCAAATCGCTGGCAGAAGCTTACGAAGATTACCCTGCCGTCAATGAGCTTCGCTACTTTCTTTGTAACGGTCACGACATTGATTGGCTGGCTTCAATTTTTCGAAGAGCCTTTTGTCATGACAGAGGGAGGCCCTCTGAACGGGACGAACTCTATTGCCCTGTTCATTTACCAGGAAGGCTTCCAATACAGTGAATTTGGATATGGGGCAGCAGCATCATTTGTCCTGTTTGCCATTGTCATTGTTGCTACACTGGTTCAATTTAAGTTTAGAAAATCAGATCAGACTATGTGAGGTGGCATTCGATGACCTTAAAAAATAGATTTGAAAAGTCAATCGTGATCGGAATCATGCTGATCGGCGGATTGCTTGTTGCTCTTCCTTTTATTTGGATGATATTGAGCTCTTTCAAAAATGAAACAGAAGTGCTGGCTATCCCTCCGACAGTGTTTCCGAAGGAACCGACTTTTGAGCATTATCTTGAATTGTTTCAGAATTTGAATTTTGATGTATATCTTGTGAATACGCTCATCATTGTATTCTTTTCGATGTTTGGATTATTGCTCAATACGATGGCCGGCTATGGGTTCGGCAAGTTCAGCTTCAGGGGCAAGGAAATCTGGTTCATGGTGGTGCTTGTCACCATGATGCTCCCTGGACAGGTGACAATGATTCCGACTTATTTAATCCTGAATGAAATGGGATTGACGAATACGATGGCAGGGATTATCCTGCCAGGCTTAATCGCGGCCTTTAATATCTTCCTGATAAGGCAGTTTATGGTCACCATCCCTGATGACCTGATTGAGGCGGCCAGGCTTGATGGGGCAGGGGAGTTTTATATATTCATGAGAATCATCATTCCGCTGGCAAAGCCGATTCTTGCTGTGCAGGTCATCTTGACCTTTATCGGTTCATGGAATAGTTTCTTGTGGCCGCTGATTGTAGCAAATGATGAATCACTTTATACTTTATCAGTGGGATTATCGCTTCTGCAGGATGAGAATGTAACCAACTATGGTTTGCAGATGGCTGGTTCTGCGCTGATGGTCATCCCTATCATCATTATTTTCACGATTTTCCAGAAGTATATTGTTGAAGGGTTCAATGTTTCAGGAATTAAATAAGTAAGGCAGAAGGCGTTTTTAAATATATATAATCATCCATTGGTAATATAAATAGACAGGAGTGGTGGAAATGCCGCTGATTGAATGCAGCTTTTCTTCAGAAGTATTGTCGAAAACAGTTTCCATGAAAGTGATTTTGCCTGGAGAAACGGTTTCAAGCTTAAAGGAAGGCAGCGGGAGGAAAGTGTATCCTGTTTTGTTTCTGCTTCACGGATTTAGTGATGACCATAGCGCGTGGACAAGGACTTCCTCGCTGGAAAGATATGTGGAAGGGCTTGGCCTGGCTGTTGTCATGCCTCAGGCAGACAACAGTTATTATACGGATATGGTTCATGGGGGCAAGTATTGGACCTATCTGACCGAGGAGCTTCCGCTAAAAGCGCGGGCGATGTTCCCCTTATCTTCAAAAAGGGAGGATAACTTTGTTGCGGGACACTCTATGGGAGGCTTTGGCGCGCTGAAATGGGTGCTGAACCGCCCTGATATGTTCAAAGCGGCAGCCTCTATGTCGGGCGTGGCTGATATGGTCTTCCATCTGGAGAATGTCAGAAAAGAAAATAGCGATAAAACAAAGGCTCTGTCTCTTGTTTTTGGAGAAGGAGATATCTCGGGGACGGCGAACGATATATTATGGAAATTAGAGGAAATGGCGAAATCGGACAAAGAAATGCCGCTGCTTTACCAAACATGCGGCACAGAGGATTTTCTCTATGAGCATAACATTCGTTTTTATGAGAAGTGTAAAGAATTAAATATACCAATCACGTCTGAGTTTATGGAGGGTGACCATAATTGGGCGTATTGGGATCAGGCAATACAAAAGATTCTAAGGTGGCTGCCTATTGAAGATGCAAGCAGTTTCTGACGGAGGCAATAAGCATGGCAACAATTAAAGATGTAGCAAAGCTGGCGGGCGTAGCAGTGTCTACAGCCTCTTATGCACTGAATAACAGCAGTAAAATCAGTATAGAAACCAAACAGCGGGTAGAGGAAGCAGCCAGGGAGCTGAATTATCAGAAGAATGGGCTTGCTTCCGACTTGAAAAAGGATAAAACGAATACGATCGCCCTTATTTTAAGCGATTTATCAGGACCCTATTATTCTGAGTTAATTAAAGGCGTACAGGATTTCGCCACATCCAATGGATATGATTTAATTGCATGCAGTTCAATTGGCGGAGCGAATTCAACTGCAGTCAAATTCCTTAAGGAAAAAAGAGTTGATGGTGCCATCATTCTGGCGCATAATATCAGCGATCAAATTGCCCTGGAGTCTGCCAGAGATTGTTTCCCGCTGGTAGTGCTGGACCGGAAGCTGCCGAATGACAATATATTTCATGTAGAAGTGGATAATGAGCAGGGCGGATTTATGGCGACCACACATTTGATTGACAGCGGCCACAAAACCATTGCCTATGTGAGCGGCCCATCTAATTCATTGGATAATAATAAGAGATTCGCGGGCTATATGAAAGCTTTGAAAGAGCATGGGATCGGATTTCAGTCGAAGTGGAAGATTCCCGGCGATTTCACCCGTGAAGGGGGATATCGTGCGACAAAGCTGCTCATTGCCCAGCAGGATCTGCCGCAGGCAATCTTTTATGCTAACGATGAGATGGCGATAGGGGGACTGCAGGCTCTCCAGGAGAATCAGCTGAAAGTGCCGGATGATATTTCCGTAATTGGATTTGACGACATTCAGATTTCAGAATATGTATCCCCTCCGCTGACAACCATTGCCCAGCCTAAATACGAAGCAGGGGCGCTGGCTGTACAGCTGATCCTTCAGGTTTTGGAGGGCGGGAAGGTGTCTTCTTTCTTTTCTTTGCCGACAAAGCTGGTAGAACGGCAATCGGTCAAGCATGCTGATTTATAATTAGGTGAAAAGGAAAACTCTTAAGCCCTGACAAATTTCTTTGTTCAGGGCTTTGTTTTGAAGTTTCGTGTCATACTGCAATTAAACCTTTTGTTTTAGGAAGTCTCCCGGACCATACCGGTGCATTATTAAGAATTCCAGCGTAAAGAAGCTTTCAGGTAGGCTCACCATGTTTCATGATGAAATATGCGCTTATATCGGAATTTACAGAAAAATTCCACTATAGTATTATTTTTATATACCTTTTTATTAGGTCGGCGAGAAGGCACCGCTGCATAGCCTTCCAAGTAAAGCTTGTCACATCAAGCTTTGCACGCTGCTGCCCTTTTTTGGGCCCTCTGTTTTATCCTATTTAAACCTCGTACTGCAAAAACAAACGATCTTATTCTTTCTTGTCAAAAAACAATCCAGGACAGTTGTAAGATCAAATTCACTGTAAGGAGTGGTTGGTTGGAAACCGATATTAGAAAACCGTCTTTTATTTATGCGTTATCGATGTTATTTGCGGCAATTGCCGTTATCTCGGTCGGCATTCTTGCTTTTGATGCACCGATTCAAATTCTGATGTTTATTAGTATGCTTGTATTGATCCCTTTCATGATGGGGCTGGGATACTCTTATAAGCAAGTGGAAAAATCGATGCTGTCATCGATGAGCAAGGCGCTTCAGCCTTCGCTGATTCTTTTAACCGTCGGCATTTTAATCGGTGCATGGATTGCATCTGGAACCGTGCCTACTCTGATTTATTATGGAATTAAAGCCATATCGCCCCAATTCTTCCTGGTCACGACTCTTTTGTTCTGTTCACTGGTGTCTGTGGCAACAGGGACTTCCTGGGGAACCATTGGAACAGCAGGGATTGCCATGATGGGTGTAGGGACGACATTAGGCATACCTGTCGGCGTGACAGCCGGCGCCATCATTAGCGGTGCGTATTTCGGGGATAAAATGTCGCCCTTGTCTGACACAACGAATCTGGCTCCGACCGTCTCAGGCGGAGATTTGTTCAGCCATATCAAGCATATGCTCTGGACGACTGTACCCGCTTATCTGATCACGGCGATTATTTTCACGTTTATTGGCTTTAAATACAGCGGGGCCACCGTGGATGCAGCAAGTGTAAATGAACTGACATCCTATCTGGCTGAAGCATTTAATCTGGGTCTTGTGCCGATGATTCCTGTCATCGTCCTGATCGGGATGCTAATGCTGAAAAAACCGGCCATTCCGGCCATTTTTATCGGTGCAGCTGTTGGCGGCATCATTGCCATCGTTTACCAGGGCTTCAGTTTTTCAGACACAATCAGCATTTTTTATAACGGCTATGGAGTAGAATCCGGCATTGAAATGGCCGACAGCCTGCTTCAGCGCGGCGGACTTGTCAGCATGCTTGCGCTCATCGCGCTGTTTCTGTTCGCCTTGGGCCTTGGCGGGATGCTTGCTGAATCCGGCGTCCTGGAAGCGCTCATTGCTTCTTTTGCGGATAAGATCCAAAGCACAGGCGTTTTGACCCTTGTGACCATCCTTGTCAGCTATGCAACACTTGCCATCGGCGGATCGGTATACTTCTCGACCGTCATGGGCGGCACACTGATGAGGCCAATTTTTGAACGGCTTAACCTCAAGCCTGAAAATCTGTCGAGAATATTGGAGGATACAGGGACACAAAGCTCTTCCCTTGTCCCATGGACCGGAAGCGGCATTTACACAGCTGGCGCGCTCGGCGTTGCAACAGGGGCATATCTGCCATTCTGTTTCCTTGCCCTGATCACGCCGCTTGTATCCCTGTTCTACGGATTCACCGGGCTGACCATGACCGAGAAAGAACGTCCAAAGAAGAAAACTTCCATGAAAACTGTGGAAGCATCATAAGATAAAAAGAGGCTGCCGGAGGATTTTGTCCGGCAGCCTTTCTTTATGACAAGCAGGATGGATAGGCCTATCCTAATCCTGCTCTTTTTCATCTCCTGACGACCCCATCGCTTTCATAAAATACGCAGTCGGCAGGAGGACGCCGATTGCAGCTTCAAGCAGGGCAAAAAATCGCAGGGAACCTACAGGAATCAGGTCTCCGTAGCCGACGGATAGAATGGTAACTCCGCTGAAATAGAGCAGATTCCAAAATGACTGGTCTGCCGGTTTCCCGTCCAGTGTCCCAATCCGCAGTACCACATCATCCAGTGAAAGGGCGAAGAAAATAACGGAAAAGCCAATGGTGAGGCCAAGCATCACAAAAAATAGCTTTAAAAATAAGACAGAGCTGAAGCGGCTCTTCTTATAGGACTTATTAGCAAAAAAATAATACAGATTCGCCCCGATAAAAATGAGGGCGGCCCCTGTTAGAACAGAACTCAAAACAATGTGAACCTCCTTGCATACAGCTTATATAATGTATTTGACCTTAATGGGCTGGGGGTAAACGTTAGAACTGCCAGTAAACAGCTCCTTCATCTGGTAAAAGGAGGAAAAAAGGCAGATATGAAGAAATAATATGTATTGAGGCGGTACGGATGAAAAAAGTAGAGAAGAAAACGGATGAAACCGGGCTCTCATCATACTTGCAAACTAGAGAGAAAGAGGGGAAGAAATATGCCTGCTCCAGAACTGAGAGAATTAAATGGAGAATGTCTTGGGGACAAAGGCTGTTACTGCCTGCGCAGCAAGCCGGGTTCCCGGGGCTACCAAAATAAAAATCTATGGCTGGCCGAGAGGTTTGCGGAGGGCCTGAAATATGTAAGAATCATGGAAGACGGCAAGCACGCAGGATTCATTGAATATACGCCGATCGAATTTTCCTCAAGGGCTGTCTATGGGGAAAATTATCTTGTCATCCATTGCCTGTGGGTGCATGTGACAGGGAAAGGCTATGCCTCGCAATTGATTGAGCGGTGCTTAGAGGATGCCGGAAAGCAGCAGAAAGCAGGTGTCGTCGTAATCACGAATCCGGATACCTCCTGGACGCCAAGCGCGGATATTTTCATCAAACATGGATTTGTGGAAAAAGGGCGGGCGCCTTACGGATTCCAGCTTATGGTCCATAAATTTGCAGATGACACTGACCCTTATTTTCCTGATAACTGGGAGAAGCGGCTGGAGCCTTTCCAAGAGCTGACAATACTTCGGATGCCGCAGTGCCCGTTTGTGGAAATTGCGGCAGACAACCTCACAGCCGCGGCGGAAAAACTGGGGCTGAAAGCAAATATCATTGAATTAACAAGCAGGGAAGAACTGCTGCAGCTTTCACCGACACCATACGGCATTTATGGTGCTGTTTATAAAGGGACACTGATTTCTTATCACAGGCTGACTGTACATTCGGCGATGAAGCGATTGAAGGCACTGGGCGGCTTAGGCCAGACTTGAAATTCCCGCGATATAATATGGCCGGGTCTTTATTTAGTTCCCGGCCATTTCACCCCTTCAGGCTGCCCTAATTGCCAAGCCGGTGTATTTTCCTGGCAATCGATTCAAGGATATAAACGACTGGCACCTGGGTGGTGATGTTGGATTCTCCCATCCATTCCTCGCTTACATAATAGGAGATATTCAAGTCTGAAATCTTCGCAATCGTCGAAGCACGGTTATTCGTAATGCTGATGATTCTGCTTCCTTCCTGCTTCAGCCTGTTCAGATGTGCCACGGTAAAGGGTGTTTCCCCTGAAACAGAGAGGGCAATGACGACGCTGTTTTTCTGCCACTTAGAATGGATTGGGAAGTGCGGGTCTTTTATATACAGAGAGAAGGCCCCTAAGCTTGAAAAATATCTGGCTCCATATTCAGCCAGGATCCCTGAGCTCCCGATTCCGATAAAAATGACACTGTCAGCCCCTGCCACAAGCCTGGCAGCTTTTGCAATGTTCTCCTCAAGATCCCCCTTAAGCGCCCTTTCCAGAAACTCGGCTGCCGACTCCCGGGAGCTTTTGATGCCCGCTCCCTGTTGCTCCTCAAGCTGCATTTTCAGCTTTACCTTAAACTCCGAAAATCCTTCGCAATTCAGTTTGCGGCAAAAGCGGAGGATCGTGCTTGTTGAGACATGTGTTTCATCTGCCAGCTCGCGGATCCGCATATAAACCACTTTCTCGCGGTTTTGGGAAATATAATTATATAGAGAAATCTCCAGCTGATTAAAGCTGGCAATCATTTCATTGGTAAACAAGGCTGTCTTCGCCCCTTTAACTAAAGGATGTCATCAATCGTTTCCTTATTTTATCACAAGCGTGTTTCCTGAAACACAGTGTTCCTGTTATGAAACAAATCACTTTGTCGGTAAAAACGAACTGAATCAGCAGCCTTTATTTACTCCTCTAGGGATTCGGCGTTAAGATAATTAATATCAGGCTTATTAATGAGATTAGGCTAAGCTAAAAAAGGACTAGCCAGAGGAGGCAGATATCATGAAGGAATATCAATTTCCAGAAGGTTTTTTATGGGGAGGCGCGACGGCAGCCAACCAAATAGAAGGCGCCTATAATCAAGGAGGCAAGGGACTGAATATAGCAGACGTCCTTCCCGGCGGAAAAGGGCGCTATGAAATTTTAACAAGGCCGGGCTTTAACTTTGAGATCCATCCTGACGATTACTATTATCCCAACCATGAAGCGATTGATTTTTACCATCGCTATCAGGAGGATATCGCTTTGTTCGCGGAAATGGGCTTCAAGGCTTTCCGGATGTCGATTGCGTGGACGCGGATTTTTCCGAACGGGGATGAAGCTGAAGCAAATGAAGAGGGATTGGCATTCTATGACCGTGTCTTTGATGAGCTTCATAAGCATGGCATTGAGCCGGTCGTAACACTCTCCCACTATGAAATGCCGCTTCATCTGGTGAAGGAATATGGCGGCTGGAGAAGCCGGAAGACAGTTGCCTTTTTTGAAAAATATGCAAGGACAGTTTTAACCCGTTATAAGGATAAGGTAAGATATTGGATGACCTTTAATGAAATCAACAGCGGCCTTGTCATGCCGATTCAGGGGCTGGGCTTTTCCATCCAAGAAGAAAAAGACCGTTATCAAGCCACATTCCAGGCGTATCACCATCAATTTGTCGCCAGCGCTCTTGCAGTGAAGCTGTGCCGGGAAATCAGCCCTGAATCCAGGATCGGATGCATGATCCTGTTTGCCCCTGTGTATTCTTATGACAGCAATCCGGCCAACGTTATGCACAGCTTAAGGGAAGAACAGCTCTTCAACTATTTTTGTGCAGATGTGCAGGTCAGGGGAGCATATCCTTCCTATATGGACAGATACTTTAAAGATCATGGTATCCAGCTTGAAATGGAAGAAGGAGACCTGGATATTATCAGCGAAGGGACTGTCGATTATATCGGCTTCAGCTATTATATGTCCCGCACCGAGAAGAAGGAGAAGTCAGATGAAGAAGCTTCACAGGGCAATCTGATCGGAGGCGTCCGCAATCCTTTCCTGAAGAGAAGCGACTGGGGCTGGGAGATTGATCCAGAAGGGCTGCGGATCAGTTTGAACCTGCTGCATGACCGCTACCAGAAGCCGCTTTTCGTAGTTGAAAACGGTCTGGGTGCCTATGATGAACCTGAGGAAGATGGCACAATCAATGATGATTACCGGATCGATTACCTGCGCGGCCATATTGAAGCGATGGGGGAGGCCATTGAAGACGGAGTTGATTTGATGGGCTATACAAGCTGGGGCTGCATCGACATGGTCAGCATGTCGACGGGTGAATTCTCAAAGCGCTATGGCTTCATCTATGTGGACAAGCAGGATGACGGAACCGGCACCATGGAGAGAAGCAGAAAGAAATCTTTTTATTGGTATAAGGATGTAATCGGGACAAACGGGCGTACACTATAGGGTACAAGAACCCGGATGTACCCAGTCTAAGGCTGCTGTAACCGGCAGCCTTTTTATTTGGGCAGGCATCCTATTCAAAGGAGATGTCACAATGAGTATCATCCTCGCATTATTGGCCGCTCTTTTCGCCTCAATGACCAATATTCTGGCGAAAATCGGAATGGAAAATGTAAACACCAATCTGGCAACAGCGGTGAGGACCATCGTTGTCCTGATCCTCGCTTTCCTCATGGTCCTGATCACAGGCAAGTTCGGCACGATCGCTGCAATACAGCCGAAAGCCATGCTCTTCATTAATTTATCAGGCTTCGCAACAGGACTGTCCTGGCTGTTTTTCTTCAAAGCACTGGGAATCGGCGAGGTTTCCAAGGTCGTGCCAATTAATAAGTCCAGCATCGTCCTCACAATCATCCTCTCCATTTTGCTGCTCGGTGAACCCGCAGCTCCCCAAATCCTGGCCGGAGGTGCCCTCATCACCATTGGCACCTTCGTGCTGATCGGCAAAAATGAAGACAAAAAGAGATTCACCGGCTCACAAAGCTATATTGTTTATGCGATATTGGGTGCTGTTTTTGCTGCCCTGACCTCAATCCTGGCCAAAATCGGGATGGAAGGGGTAGACTCCAATGTTGCCACCTTTCTCAGGACCATCGTCATCCTCCTGTTCGCATGGGCCATTGTTTTTTACCAAAAGACATACCGGCAAATGAAAACCATCTCCTCCAAAGGCTATCTGTTTCTCATCCTTTCAGGAGCGGCAACCGGGCTGTCCTGGCTCTGCTACTTCGGGGCGATTGCGATCGGCAAGGTCTCGGTCGTGGCTCCAATTGACAAATTCAGTGTTGTTATCACCATGATTTTGAGCTTTGTCATTTTAAAAGAAAAAGCGAGGAAGCACACGATTGCGGGCGGGGCGATCATCACTGTTGGGACGGCGTTTCTGGTTTTTTAACAGGAGGCCTGTCCAGGAACAAACCATTGCCCCCACCCTTGCTGACTAGTACCAAATAATCCTGTTGCCCCTCCCGTATCCGAAAAACTTCCTGCCTTATAATTACACCCGGCAATCCTCTGCTTTTCTCAGACAGGGGATTTTTTTCCTTTCTTACCCCCGCAAAAGCCCTGAAACATGCTATGTTAAAAGAATGATATGGGAGGATGGCCTCATTAATGATTGCCCATTTGCATGCATACATATAGAAGAGACCAAAAGCAAAGGTAGTGTCCAGATGATAAAAGAAACCATAATCAATGCTGAAGCCTGCTGCCGGGAGGCGGAGAAGAAGGCAGCTGCCTATTTTCAGGTGCTATCCGCCCAGGCTGCAGAAAAAAGCTTTGTTCCCGTTCTGGAGAGAGACTTTCATTCATGGAAAAAGAATCATCGGCAGCGGCCTTTTTTGCCGTTTTTTTCACGAAAAAACAGAAAGCCCGATTCCAAAGCCTATTATTCTTATATCAAGTGGCTGGAGTACAGGGGCAAGCTGGATGATTATCTGGACCGGAGCGTTTCTTATTTATATATGAGGGATCTGGGAAAATCCCTTGATGACCAGGATACAAAGGAAAGCATCGGACGGGCAGTGGAGAGCCTGAAGGAGCGTCTCACGGCGCCGAAGCAGCAAGAGGCAGGGCATTTCGGCATGGCAGGGCTGTACAGATGGGCTGAGAAAGAGGGCCTCCAATCAGCAGTCATCTGGCTGATGGAAAAATTGCTGCAGACTGCACAGAATATCCCTGAAGGCATGAATGCTGCCCATGCCCAGCGGAAGCTGATCAAAATCATCGCAGGCGTCCTCATGCATGAAAATGATGGAATGGAAGAAGGGATAGAGGGAGAAGAGCGGAAAAGAAGGCTGGAGAGGGCCATCAGGCTGGGCTATTCTTATGGGCTGACTTATCCCTTTATTGACGATCTGCTGGACAGCCGGGTGCTGACTGAAGAAGAGAAAAAGCAGTATTCAGAGCTGATCCGCACCACCCTGACAACAGGAAGCGTCCCGCCGCTTGGCAGGTGGCAGCGTGCTATTCATCCTTTTATCAGCTATGTGCATTCTGAGCTCCGGGAAGCCTTCCACTATATAAAAGCCCAGCAGACGCCGGAGACGCTGGCCAGCTTCCTTGAGCAGGCCTATGTCTTTTTCCAGTCCCAGGAGGTGGACCGGCAAAAGGATCTGAATAATTCATCATACACAAATGAAGAATTGTATATTCCGGTGATCCTGAAGTCGTCCTCTTCACGCCTGATTGTCCGTTCGGTGCTGAACAGCGTGAAGGATGCCGGCTTTGACAGCCGGACCTTTTATTATGGAATCTATAACCAGCTTGCCGATGATTTTGCCGATCTGTACGCTGATCTGGAGGATGGGGCGGTCACCCCTTATACATACTATCTCACCCACCATAGGACGCGGCAGGATCTGCTGAACCCGTTTGAGCTCTACTGGACCGTCATTGCCCACCTCATCCATGATGTCTACGGCTCCGATCCGAAAGCGAGCGAGGTTATTTTGGACCGGGCCATCAATGGCTTGAAGCGCAGCAGGCAGAGGCTTGGGAAAGAAAAATACATGGAAGTTATGGTCCTGTTTGCCCCAGGCAGCCCGGCATTCAGCCGGCTGATTCAGCAGATGGCCGCGAAGTCTGCTGATGTCGACTTTTTCGATAAGCTGCTGAGGGACCATATGCTGGATAGCCTCAAAAGGGAGCGGCAGGAGCGGGATAAATTCCGCGGCAGAGTGGAGGAAGTACAGCAAAAGATCAATGAAGTGCTTCCGATTGAGGACAAAGATCTGGTGATGGAGGAGCCTGTCCGGGAGGCGGCCAACTACAGCCTGGCAGCCGGAGGAAAAAGGCTGCGTCCGGTCATTGCCTGGTTTGCAGGGGTTGAGGCATATGGGATGGAGGAAGCTGCTTTAATGCCGCTTCTTCGTTCATTGGAATATATGCACACAGCTTCCCTGATCTTCGATGATCTTCCGGCACAGGATAATGCTCCGAGCAGAAGGGGGCAGGCCGCTGTCCATGAGGTATATGGCACTGCAGCTGCTGAGCTTACAGGCCTTTATTTGACGCAGAAAGCTATGGAGGATCAGGCATCGCTCACCTCATTCGCGCCTGAAGCGGTACTGGAACTGATCCGCTATACCGCCCGTTCAACGGCTGAAATGTGCCGCGGACAGGCGATGGACCTTGAAGCAAAAGGAAAAACACTAACACCCGAACAGCTTGATGCTCTTTGTTTTTATAAAACCGGCATTGCCTTTGAGGCGTCCATCATCATGCCGGCCATTCTTGCAGAGGCAGAACAGGATGAAATCGACATCTTGAAAAAATTTGCCCGGCATGCCGGCATTGCTTTTCAGATACGGGATGACCTGCTCGACGTGGAGGGAGATCCGATGATTCTCGGCAAGCCGGTCGGAACGGACAGCAGAAACAAGAAGGAAACCTATGTTTCGGCGCTAGGAAAGGATGGGGCCAAAAAGGCGATGTGGGAGCATTACTGTTCGGCAGCTGAATTGCTTCAGGAACTGCGGGGGGAGTTTGCTTTTTTGGGATATCTGCTGGATTATATGGTCCATCGTGAAAAATGAGATAGTTTGGGTCCGGCTGCTGTGAAGCGGCCTTTTTCTTTTTTTACCCGCACATTACTGTTTTCTTTGAATACTTGCCAAGTTTATTGATATAATCTATAATATATATAGATTATATATATTATAAAACATAATTAACGGAGGAACATGCATGGTTGTTATGGATTTTAAAAATATGCTCTGGAATTATACACGGAAGATCAGCGAAAATACGAATGTGATCATCACCTCTATTTGTGAGGAATATGGGCTGACAAGCCTGCAGATCCGGATATTGGTTGAAGTGCAGCAGCATGGCTCCCATACAATCGGCAGCCTCGCCGCCCGCCTGAACATGGCCGGCACCAATATTTCGACCATGTGCAAAAAGCTCGAAAAGCTGGAATTCCTGAGGCGGTTCCGGGATCCGAATGATGAGCGCGTCGTCAAGGTAGCTCTTACGGATAAGGGTGCACAGACTGTTGAGGAAATTAATGCAGCACTGATCGAGAAGATCTCTTTTTCCATAAAAGACGAATCCGATGAGTCGCTTACTGACATTATTGAAGGCCTTAAAAAGCTGAATGAACTGCTGGAAAGAATGAAATAAATAAGCTCAATACATCAAAGGAGATATGAAGAATGTGGCAGGAAATATTATCAACATACGCTTCAATGTTTGATTGGCATATGTGGGCCGAGATGCTGACCTCATCAAAGGCATGGGGAATGATTCTATCGCTGGCGGTCCTTGAATGTATCCTATCAGCCGATAACGCACTGGTCCTGTCTGCCTTCGTCAAGCCGCTCCCTAAGGATCAGCAGAAGAAAGCCCTTATTTTCGGGCTGTGGGGAGCATACCTGTTCCGGTTCATTTTCATCGGCCTCGGTACGTTCCTGATCAAATTATGGTTCATCAAACTGATCGGTGCTCTGTATCTGTTATGGCTGTCTGTTAAATTCTTTATGGACAAGCTGAAAAACAAAGACGAAGGTGAAGAGGATGAGGCGCGCAAGCCAAAAGGCTGGCTCGTCACTACATTCGGACTCTTCTGGGCGACTGTCATCAGTGTCGAGCTCATGGACCTTGCGTTCTCAGTCGACAGCATCCTGACCGCCCTCGCCGTATCAGAGGAAGTATGGGTCATCCTGCTCGGCGGCATGATCGGCATTCTGCTGATGAGGGGTGTCGCAACTTTCTTCATCAGCCTGATGAACAGAGTGCCTGAGCTGGAAACAACAGCTTACGCGCTGATTACCTTCATAGCGGTTAAAATGGGGCTGACACTGGTCGAAATCCATATACCGAATGAAATCTTCATCGGCGTCATGATCCTTGCGTTTATCGTCACCTTTATCATCCACGCTATCCGCAAAAACAGGACAGAGAAATTCTCACACTGATCAAAATGCCCGGCAAAGCTGAAATTCAGCTGTTAGCCGGGTATTTTTTTATATTAGGAAATGCGAATGTGGTTTTACAATCCGGTTTTCCCCAGGCCATTGGCTAAGCTGGCCTGCAGGCAAAAAGCAAGCCTCCGCCTATTCATGTGTTTAGGACAGCCTCTGTTGGGAAGAGAAAATGGTAGAGCTAAAAATAGGAGGAATCAGATTATGAGCAAAACCATTTTCATCACCGGTGCCGGCAGCGGCCTTGGAAGAGGGGCTGCCATCGGCCTTGCCAAAAAGGGGCATAAAATCATCGCTACAACAGAAATTACGCCGCAGAAGACGGACCTTCTCAGGGAAGCGCGCGAGCTTGGACTCGATATGGAGGTATTCAAGCTGGATATCACCAATGAGCGGGACCGGGCACAGATAGAGGAATATGATTTTGATATTTTTGTGGCCAATGCAGCCATTAATGAGGGAGGACCGCTCGGTGAAGTGCCGATGGACCGTTTCAGGGCCTTATTTGAAGTGAATGTGTTTTCGACATTGGAAACCGTCCAAATCGCCACACAGAAATTCGTCAAAAAAGGCAGCGGCAAGATCATTTTCATGAGCTCCATGGCAGGCATATCCGCGACTCCTTATGTCGGCCCGTACACAGCCACTAAGCATGCTATTGAAGGAATCGCCCAGACATTGAAGAGCGAGCTCGAGGGATTTGGCGTAAAAGTCGCCACGATCAATCCAGGCGCTTACAACACCGGCTTCAATGACCGCAGCGCCGAGGAAATATGGAAATGGTATGATCAGGACAAGAATTTCACCAGGAAGGAAGATATGCTCAAGCAGCAGGAAGGGCTGAAGCATCAATTTGATCCAGAGGACATGATTGAAAAAATGATTGAGATCATCCCGGCGGACCACCACAAATTCCGCACGGTCCACCCGCAGGAAACCGAAGAACAATTGAAGAAAACCCAGCAGGAACGCTGGGAGATGGAGATATAGGATAAGTGGTGCCAGGCACCTGCTGCGGCAGGTACTGGCACTTTTTTTGTCACTATTTGAAGTATGCAGGCTTATTTCCCCGGAAATGGTCGAATAGGCCCGCCTTCTGGGGAAGGATGACAGCTATTAGTGTCAGGCACCGGCCGTGGACAGAATTGGGTCAAGTGTCCATTTGCGATGACAGGCAAGGGGATTCCATAAAATGTATTTTATGTAGAATAAGGCCGATTACATGTAGAATAACTAAAAAACTTGGTAGAAAAACTCATATTTTATGTAGGATAATAGAATATTTATGTAGAAACGCATGGTTTTCCCCGCAGAATGACTGAAAACTCACCACCTGAAACCAAGCCTACAAACGCTAAACCGCTCACTTCACCGCTTTAAAACGTCCGCACTTAAAATTGCAAACGGTTACTTTAATATTTAAAATAATTTAAATTGACTGACTAATACCTGTGTATTATTATACTAATATTAATTATTTTTCGCTCACCGAAATAAAAAATCCTAGAAAAGGAGGGAGCTTCCTATGTCCCAGATGTTAGCAGTTGTTATTCTTGTTCTAATTTTATTTATCGGAGATTTTATTGCAGTCCGTACGAAGGCATGGGTGCCTTCCATCTTTGTGTGTGCGGTTTTGTTCCTAGCCGGGTATTGGACATTCTTTCCGCAGGATATAGTGGCCCTGGCAGGAGTGCCGCCGGTTGTTGCGACACTGATGATGTATTTATTAATTACGAATATGGGGACGCTCCTATCGGTCCAGGAACTGAAGAATCAATGGAAGACAATTGTTATTGCGATCTCCGGCATTCTTGGAATCATCGCCATCCTGTTTGCTGCTGGATCATTTATCTTCGGTTATCAGACGGTTGTGGTCGCTATTCCTCCATTAGTGGGAGGGGTTGTCTCTGCCCTGATCATGTCTGAGGGGGCAAAGGAGGCGGGCCTTGCTTCCCTGTCTGTGTTTGCCATTGTTATCTATGTAATGCAGGGGTTTGCCGGCTATCCGATTACATCCTTTGTTTTGAAAAAAGAAGGAAAGAAGCTTCTTGAAACATACCGCAAGGATGGAGGAGCCGCTCTGAAGAAGCAGCAGATCGCCAAGGCACAAACGGCAGCTGCCGCTGAAGCAGCCCCCGCAGCGCCCGAGCTTAAGCTGTTCAAGCGTATGCCGGAAAAATATAATACCGATTTTTTTAAGCTGCTGCGCCTTTCGGTTGTTGCATTCCTGGCCTACCAGGTTTCCGCCTGGCTGGCGCCTGTTGTCAGCGTGAGCCCGTTTGTCATCTGCCTGCTGTTCGGTGTTATCGCCACAAGCTTTGGATTCCTGGAAAAGCAGGTCCTGCAAAAAGCCAATGCATTCGGATTTGCCATCATGGCTTTGATGCTCTTTATTTTTGACGGGCTGAAGCAGGCAACACCGTCGATGATGCTGCAGATCATCGTGCCGCTGATCGGCACAATCGCACTTGGCGTGATCGGCATGTACATCTTCTCCTTTATAGCCGGAAAGATCCTCGGGGTCAGCAAAAACATGGCCTTTGCCGTATCATTGACAGCTTTGTACGGTTTCCCGGCAGATTATATCATCACGAATGAAGTCATCAAATCATTGACCGAGGATGAGGAGGAAAGGGAGATGCTGACAAGCCATATGCTTCCGCCAATGCTTGTTGGCGGCTTCATCACAGTCACCATCGTTTCCGTCGTACTCGCAGGATTCTTTGTCAGCCTCTTATAAAAGAAAGGAAGGATAAATGATGAGTCTAGTAAAAGAGAAGCTTGCTGCCAGAATAGAGAAACATATAGAAGCGCTGAATGAATTTACCGCTACGCCTGGAAATGGTACGACCCGGCTGACCTACAGCCAGGAAGACCTGCAGGCCCGCAATTATATAAAAGAAAAAATGCATGAGATTGGGCTTGAAGTTACAGAGGACGGCTTTGGCAATATTTTTGGGAAGCTTGAGGGGACATTGAAGGATGCACCGAGCGTGCTGATCGGCTCGCATTTCGATTCTGTCCCAAATGGAGGCTCTTATGACGGCCCGGCAGGCGTTGTGGCAGGTCTTGAAGTGGCTGCACTGTTTGCAGAGAATAATGTGAAGCCAAAATACCCGCTGGAGGTCATCGCAATGGTGGAAGAGGAAGGCTCCCGCTTTGGCGGCGGCCTCATGGGGTCGAGAGGCATCACCGGGCTGATGCCGGAGGAGGAATTTTTCAAGCTGGCAGACCGGGACGGGGTGCTGGCGAAGGACGCAATGGAGAAAATCGGGCTCGATCCTTCTCTTCCTAAGCAGAGGGACCCGAACACGATTAAAGCTTTCCTGGAGCTGCATATCGAACAAGGGCCCATCCTCGAGGAAAAAGATATCCCGATTGGTGTAGTGGAGGCCATTGTCGGTCTGACCCAGCTGGACGTGACCATCAAAGGGCAGGCAGGCCATGCCGGTACGACACCGATGGATCGCCGTTCCGATGCACTGGCTGCTGCTGCTGCCATCATTGCCGGCCTTCCCGAGATGGCTCTCGATGAAGGGGGAGGCACTGTCCTTACAGTCGGGCGCCTGAACGTTTTTCCGAATGGCGCCAATGTGATCCCGGATAAAGTGGTATTCTCGGTCGATATCCGTTCAGGCAAGGAAGAGCATGTGCTGAGTGTGGTTGAAAAAGTGAAAGAGCGGATTGCCGCTTATGACTATGGCGGGATTCAGACGTCAGTCGAACAGCCTCTTTATATGAAACCAAAAGAAATGGATAAGAGTATTCTGACGCTTTTGAAAGGAAAATGTGCTGAACTGGATATTCCCTACTCCCCGATCAACAGCGGTGCAGGACACGATGCCATGGTACTTTCGGATTTCACAAGCGTCGGCATGCTATTCATTCCTAGCAGGAATGGCCTGAGCCATTGTCCTGAGGAATGGTCAGATTCAAAGGATATAGCGAAAGCCGTAGAAATTTTTTATGAGGCGGCCAAGAAGCTGACTGAGGCAAATTGATAATAATAAATCTGGTGCCAGGCACCGCAGATGGACAGTAGGGGTAATATGTCCACAAGCGGTGCCTGGCACTTTTTTATGTTTAAAACCTATTCAGACTATCTATTTGTTTGAATTCAAGATAAAATTAGGTATAAATGACTATATTTTTAGGATATTTATAAGAGAAGTGCAAAAGTCCTTTCAATCGAGCGGCTTATGCCTTCTTGGAAAGGGCTGGATTATGATTACAATGAAAGAGCATCATGAAGTACTGGCTGCCTATATGAAAGCAATTCCCTTAATACATTCAATGCTTCCGGAAATATCGATAGGAGTGGCTGATACTGAGGAATGGCTTGCCTATCAGGCAAGGACTTCGGATTAACCCAAACGAGCCTTTGGCAGACTGCATTCAAAATAACAGACGCATTGAGGAAGAAGTGCTGGAAGAATTTTTTGGCGTTTCTTTTACAGGGATGGCTGCCCCAATCCTCGAAAACGGCGCAGTAATAGGTGCGCTCGCCATCCAGATGCAAAAGCAGAATGAAAAAGATCTCCGGGAAATCTCTGAGCAGATTGTTGATTCAATTACACAGGCAAACCATTGTGTTGCTGCCATCACAGAAGGAGCCGAGGGATTGGCGGAGATCACCAGCCAGCTTCTGGAACGGTCAAATCAGGCGACCAGAGAAGTGGACAACACAGACGAAGTGCTTTCTTTTATAAAAAAGATCGCTGACCAGACGAATCTCCTCGGATTAAATGCCGCTATCGAGGCAGCAAGAGCAGGCGATAAAGGAGCAGGCTTTGGCGTAGTGGCCAATGAAATACGAAAGCTGTCTCATGATACCATCTCTTCTACCGAAAAAATCTATACCATCCTGAACAATGTCCAAAAATCTGTGAATGATATTACTTCCTCAATAGAAATGGTACTGGCAGTCGGCCAGGAACAGGCAGCATCCACAGAAGAGATTTCTTCTTTTATTGAAAAGATTGAGATGATGAGCAAGAAGCTGAATCTGTATGCGTCTGAGCTGTAAAAAGGAAAAAGGGGAAGAACAGCTTCCCCCTTTTTTCAATCGATTTCCAAAATATAAGCCCTCACAATAATCCCATCACCAGCCGGCTCGAAATCATACTGAGGAAGCCTCTTAAATCCAAACCCCTCATAAAGCTTCATCGCATTCTTCATAAAATCGCCTGTGTGCAGGCCGATTTTCCGGAAGCCCTGTTCCTTTGCGCGGCGGATGCATTCAGAGATCAGAGCTTTTGCAATACCCTTGCCCTGAAATTCAGGAGCAACGGCAAGCATCCGGATTTCCGGATAGTCCATTTCCTCTACAAAACCTTCATAAGCATCAGTCCTGGCCGGGAATAGGGCGACACTGCCGGCTAACTTTCCATCTACTTCAGCAATGATCATCTCAACCCCCGGCTGTCGGTCGGCGTCCGATGATATTGCTTTTTTCAATGCTTCCCAATGCGGTCCTGGAATGCTGCCAGTATGGGCCGAATAGGCGGAAACCCGCTGCTCCCGGATGCACTCTGCCATCTCCTTGTCCGCATTTCGGATGATCACCCCGCTCATCTGCCATCTTCTCCTTTTTTCAAAAACTTCTCCGTTTTCCCGCTGAGCTTTTCACGGCCATGATCTGTGCTCCATACTGACAATTCCGGACCCTTTGGCAGGATAGCCGGCTCTGTCTTATCGGTAGAAATGGTGATGGATAAATGATAGTGGCGCTTAATTGCATCAAAATCAGTTGTGTCCCCAAAGCCCGGCGTCTGGTAGAGATCGCGGGCATAGCCCCATAGATGCGCATATTCACGGATCAGATTCCGGTTTGTGTTGAACGCCGTGTAATAGGCAGCATCAAACCTGGCAAGGGTTGTGTACAGCCTCACATCTGAATCGGTAATATAGTCGCCGAACAGGAAACGCTGGCCGGAAAGCCTTTCCTCCAGCTCATCAAGGCGGGTGAAAAGCTTCTCGTATGCTTCTTCATACGCCTCCTGCGAATGTGCAAACCCGCATTTGTAGACGCCATTATTTACATCATGAAAGATGCTTTCATTCAGTTCGTCGATTTCAGCTCTCAATGCTTCTGGATAAAGGTCAGGTGCATCTTCT
Source organism: Bacillus infantis (assembly GCF_050107595.1). Classification (GTDB taxonomy): domain Bacteria; phylum Bacillota; class Bacilli; order Bacillales; family Cytobacillaceae; genus Bacillus_AB; species Bacillus_AB infantis_C. The sequence continues at coordinate 106,592 of NZ_JBNILH010000011.1, read as the reverse complement.
TTATGGAATGCAGTCCATTCTGTTTCAAAATAGTTTGTGAGCTTAAAATAATCATTGTTGACGGCTTTTCTTTCTTTTATATCTACCATGACCGGCACCGTTGGTCTGCCGTCATAATCAGGGTCTGCGTTTTTGTATACTTCGCTCATATACTGAATGCCGAGGACAGGATCACGGCTTCCTTCATCAAGGGAGAATTCCCAGTCAACATGCTGAAGGCGCGGCCGCATCGGGCTGGCTGTGCCAAGGCTGATGCTTTCTTCCAGGCCCAGCACTTTCCGGACAATAACAGAACGGTGCGCCCAAGGACAGGCGGCAGACCATAAAAGGCGATATCTTCCCGCTTCAACAGGCAGCTTATCCGGCCCCTCGCCAAAAGGAGTCATAAACCGGTTCGTCTGGCGCTTAAAGGATCCATCCGAGGAAATTTCCTTCGGTTTATTGCCTGAAGGCAATTCACAATTTGAACCTTGAAATGATTGTGGCAATGTGCAGCATCCTTTCTTATTGAAAAAATAGTTAAATAGTTAAATATCTCAATCTGCTACCAGTTTAGTATAAGGGCAATTTTCAGTCAATTTTTGAGTGCGATTGCATTTAGTGCCAGGCACCGCACATTCTTTGAAACCAAATTACAGTATATTTCGTAAAAGAGGTCAGGACCAAAAAAGGAGGCTGTCATGGATCAAAGAATAAAGAAACTTGCCGATTTAACTTTTGAGAAGTTCGGACTGGAAGAATATTATCTGGGAAGAACGGGGTTCTACCATCGCTCGTCTTTTCAGAATAAGACTGACTATACTCTCTGTATGGAATGGTTCCCTAACGGTGCAGAAGCAGAGGATGATGGCAGCAATCCGGAGGGCACTGCAGTCATAGAAGTGGCCATTGCGGGCGGCAGGACGAAAAGCGCTATTTTTGTGGGCGGAAAGACATTGGCTGATGGAGTTACATTCGTTCCCGGGGACCGGGACAGCATCATTAATTGGATTGAAAAAGAAACCGGCCTGAGCTATGGACAGCAATTCAGGCTGACGAAGGAAGAGGATAGAAGGCTGCATTTTTCAGTGGCTGTCAATGGCACATCCCTCTATCCTGGCTGTCATATGGAACTTGAAGTGGATGACGAAGGCAGGCTGATTACTTTCTCTGCATATGGATACATGCCAGAGACAGGTCAGCTACAGGAAGAGAATTATGCTCTTTCTCTTAAAAACATAGAAGAAGATATTCTGGAAGAGCAGCTGGTATTCGCTCAATTCCCGAACCGGGAAAAAGAAAAATGGTTTTCTCTATTCGCGATTGAGGAGATTTTTATTACAAATGACAGGCAGAAAACGATTGAATTTGATCCGATGGGAATGGAACCGAAGCTGACAGTCAATCAGGTGATAGAGTGGGATCAGCCTTCAGACATTCCTTTTGAACGAAAGTCCATCACTGCATTTGAGGAAATTCCGGCAGACCAGGCATTCGCAGGGGAACCCCATATAGAATCCTATCCGATCCAGGAGGCTGAGGCCGATAAATGTGCGGCAGCTGTCAGGCAGGTGCTAAGCAGGGAATATCCTGGCGAATCCGGCCAGTGGACGCTGAAAACACTTCGCAGGAGCCGCGGGTGTATTGATGCGGTATTAAGGAAATCAGGGCAGGATTCTAGTATTTTTAAGCGAAAGCTGACGGTCATAATTGATGCCCATAGTTTTGAGCCGAGAAACTATATCGACAACCAAATGATGCTCGACATGTTCGAAGGGTACCTGGCACCAGGAGAGGCAACGGTCGATAAGGACGAAGCCTTTGAAAAATTAAAACCATACTTCTTCTTAAAACCGGTCTATGTCTATGATTTTGAGAAAGAGATGTATGTTTTATGCGGAAAATTGGACTGTGAGCATGCAGTAGATGCAGAAACAGGTGAAATTGTTCTGCTCGATGATATTTGAGATAAGAAATGGCCCGAAAATGCCCCTCTGATCTGCTTCAGAGGGGCATTTTTTTTGAATTACATGGGAAAAGCATGTGATTCTACATAAAATACCTGTGATTCTACATGAATTCCCGATTAATCTACCAAATTTTCTTGTTTTTCTACAAAAAATCAGCGTTATTCTACATAAAATACATTTACTGGAATTACTGCGTGCGTGCCTAACACCGCAAAAAGACACTTCCCCGCCATTCTTTCCACGGACAGTGCCAGGCACTAAATTCACCAGGAACATACGTTTTTACAGAACATGCATAATGCCCCCCACACTTTAATATGATGAACTATCATCTTAGAAATGGGGCGAGAGTTTGGTAAATGCGAATGGCATTGTTACGAAGGAAATCCTTGCGCGCTATGTGGAGTTGAGTAAGATAAAGAAGGCAGCTGAAGAGGAGCTTGAATCGCTGAAAAAGATGTTCAATCTTCATTTTGATCAATCTGTCGGACAAAATGAAAAGGGTGAAATCACAGTGAGCACCTTCAAACTCCAGCGGCAGATCAGGAAAGCTGAGAAATTTGAGCAGGAACCAACCGTAAAAAGGCTTGAAGAGTTAAATCTTCATGAACTGATCCAAAAAAAGCCGGATGAAGGAAAAATCAAATCAGCTCTGGACCTCGGCCTTCTGAAAGAAGCAGATCTGGAGGGCTGCCGAACGGTCAAAACCAATGCAGCCATCTATGTAAAAGAAATAGACTCCTAACCGTGCCAGGCACCGCAAATGGACACTTTTACACAACGTGTCCACGGGCGGTGCCTGCCACCGTATGGATACCATATTAGAATTTCTGCTCCGCTTCCTCTATTGCTTATAATGGTAAAAACACGAATAAAAACAGCAATCAAAGGAGGCGGCAGGGATGGCGAAGTCAGTTTGTATAATCGGGGCCGGGATCGGAGGCCTGACAGCCGGGGCCCTTCTGGCAAATGCCGGCTTTGAGGTGACTGTTCTGGAAAAGGCATCTAGCGCTGGCGGGTCGGCAGGCTTTTATAAACGGAAGGGGCGGATGTTTCCGACTGGTGCAACTGTCGCATTCGGACTGGAGGAAGGTGGCCTGCTGCGGAAAGTTTTAAATGAAGCGGGAGTGGACCTCCCGGCAGAATGTCTGTCCCATCCCATGGATGTTATATTGACTGATCGGAGAATCTCCATTTTCCAAAGCACAGAATTATGGGAAGAAGAGCTTCAGCGTGCATTCTTTGAGCACCCAGAGGATGTTTTGCAATTCTGGAGAGAGCTTCAGGATATCGGTGAAAGGGTACTGGCGGTTTCAGCATCGGGGATATCACTTCCGATAAAAAAACTTTATGACCTCGGGAGCTTTCCAGGCCTTGCCCTGCGGCGTCCCGTTTCCATGCTGAGGCTCGCCCGCTATGCCGTTTCAACTGTAGAGGATCTATTAAAGAAGCATAAGCTCGAACAATATCTGCCATTCAGGCAGTTTTTGGATGCCCAGCTGCTGGATGCCGCGCAGACCGATGCTTCTGAGGCTGCTTTGCTGCCTTCAAGCCTGGCTCTGACCATATACAGGAAAGGGAGCTTTTCTATTGAAAAAGGACTGGGGCAAATCAGCTCTTCTTTAGCAGAGAGGATTGACCTGTTGGGCGGAAGGGTAGAGCTAGTTTCGCCAATTAGAAAAATCGAGTATAGCAAAAGCGAAAAAAAGTGGAAGGTAGAAAGCAGGAAATACAGCGGAGCATTTGATATTGTCATCAATAACACCGGCATTTCCTTTGGAGAAGGGACAAGCCATAGTGAAGGTGATGAGTTTTCATGGGGAGCCTTTCGTGTTGACAGCATCGTGTCGGGAAAAGACCAAAGAAACCTGCCTTTTGCTTATCAGATCATGCCGCAAGGGGAGCAGGAAGAGTTTCACGGCCCCATCTATGCGACTCTGCAGGAATCGCGGGATAGCAGCGGGCTTACAATTGAGGATGAAATGATATTGACGATTTCTGTCCATACCGACAGCGATATATGGGCTTCATTTGGAAAAGAGGAATACAGGCAGCGGAAAGAACAATTGGCAGGCAGACTGCTTGAAGAAGTAGATAAAGCCTTTCCAATTAAAGCCCGCTTGCAGAAAGCAGAGGCGGGCACCCCTTTGACTTACCAGAAATTTGTCGGGAAAACGGAGGTCGGCGGATTTCCCCTGACCGTCCGGAACAGCATCCTTAAGCCGAAAAGCTTCCGGTCTTCCTTGCCGGGATTCTATTTAGCAGGAGAGCAGGTCTTCCCCGGGCCGGGTACACTCTCATCAGCGCTAAGCGGCCGCAATGCCGCAAGGGCCATTATAAAAGAACATTAACCCTGCGTGCCAGGCACCGCAAATGGACACTTTCCCCAAAAATGTCCACGAGCGGTGCCTGGCACGCATTTTTTGGTATAAAATGAGAAAAACAGAGGAGGACAGCCATGAAACAATCTATCATTATACTAATATTTATCGCCATTCTTTCATCCGGGTGCCAGGCACCGGAAAAAATGGTTTTGCTCGATGAGAAAATATCAGAAGTGAACGTCTCAAAATCTAATGGATTCGGCGGGATTAACGAAGAAATCCTTTATTCTTTTCAGGACAAAGAAAGTCTGACCAGATTCGAGAAGGCTATCACATCTGCGGTTATACAGCCAGGGAAGGCCGATATGTCAGATCCAGAATATGACGTGATGGTGGAATATCAGCCGGAGGGGGAGTTTCCGGCGCATGGGATCCACCTGTGGCTCGGCGGGGAAAATGAGAGAAGCACCTTCATGTATATCGGGGATGATGCTGTTTATCTTACCTCACCAGCACATACAGAGAAATTGAGGGAACTGCTTATCGAAGAGAAAAAATAAGGGCAGCTTTCATTAACTTAGCAATATAGGTCAAAAAAGCCGCCATCTGCTTTTGATATCTTAAATATGGAAGGAGGTGCCAGGAGTGGCCTACAGTTCCATCATCCAGAAAAGCATAGAGCATATTGAATCAAGCCTTCATGAGGACCTGTCGCTGGAGAACATCGCTCATACTGCCGGATTCTCGAAATTTCATTATCACCGGATTTTCCAGAAGGAAGTCGGGGTGACGGTTTCCGAGTATATCCGCTACAGAAGGATTGCCAATAGTGCCCATATGCTGCTTTATACAGACGAGAAAATCCTCGATATTGCTTTATACTTTCAATTCGAATCACAGGAAGCCTTCACAAGATCATTCAAAAAATACTATCAGCTCCCGCCGGGAAAATACAGAAAGCTGATCGGGAAACTGGCGGAGCAGAAGGAGGAAAAAAACATGGACAAAGAACAGAAGCCAAAAGGATGGGTATTAAGCGGAAGCCACCCGTTCAACTACCAGATGGGAATTGATCATGAAATTTTTCACAAAGGAAAATCATCCGGTTATCTGCAGTCACAAACCGTGGAAGCTCCAGGAGAATTTGCGACCATGATGCAGGAAATCAACGCAAAAAACTACCGAGGGACGCGGCTGAAGTTTTCCGGGTTCCTGAAATCGAATAATGTGGACGGCTTCTGCAGCTTTTGGATGAGAGTAGATAATGCTTCCGATGAAGTCCTGCAGTTTGATAATATGGGCAATCGCCCGATCAAGGGAAGTACAGGCTGGAATTATTATGATATTGTCCTGGATGTGCCTGAAAATAGTGCAGTGATTGCCTTTGGCGTTATTTTATCCGGCCGGGGGAAAGTGTGGGTGGATGAATTGAAATTTGAGGAAGTCAGCACCTCCGTCCCTACAACCAATATTGACTTTACAAGAGATCTTCACGAAGAGCCGGTCAATCTCTCTTTTGAAGAGGAGTAGAGGATGAGGAGAAAAGCAGGCATAATCCTTGGGGCGTGCCTTGTAATTGGGATTACACTGCTGAAGCTTCAGGCAGGCAGCTTTCTGTGGAATCTTATCAGCAGCTTCTGGAGCTGACCGCAATATAGCCCTTCCCATTAATAGGCTGTTGACACCCTTACTTTTATCCTGTAAAGTACACAAGTATGTTTTTATTAGGAGGAAAGTATGGAGACTCAGAATCAGACACAAGTTAAAATTACAGCAGCAGATCCATCCGCTTTGGGCTTGTTCGGCCTTGCCATGGTTACGTTCGTGGCGTCATCACAGAAATTGGGCCTGACAGACGGATTATCTTATATCCTTCCCTGGGCTTTTTTCCTTGGCGGGCTGGCGCAGCTTTTCGCTTCGGTCCAGGATTCGAAGCATAATAATATTTTTGGGACGACAGCCTTCGGGGCTTTTGGATTGTTCTGGTTCGGCGTTGGCATGACCTGGCTGATTCAGCTTGGCTTCTTCGGAGAAGCTCTTGCCTTGGATGGAGATCCGAAGCAGCTGGGGTTCGCGTTCATCGGCTATTTAATTTTCAGCCTCTTTATGACGGTAGGGGCTATGGAAACTCATAAGGTGCTGTTTTTCATTTTCGTGTTCATCGATTTTCTGTTCATCGGTTTATCTCTGAGCACATTTGGCATCATGCATGAAGCGACACATATGCTGGCAGCTGTTGCTGAAATGTGCATTGCGCTTTTGTCCTTCTATGGATCAGCGGCCATTGTGCTGAATACGCATTTTGGAAAAATCGTGCTGCCAATCGGCAGGCCATTCGGGATATTTAAATAAAAGCAGGGTGCCTGGCACTGGGAGCAATTTCCGTGCCAGGCACCCTTTTTATATAAATTTCTCCAAATTAACCCGTCCTGAAAAGAACGTCGCGCCTCCGCCCATGTCAGCGATGCGGTCAGGGACAAGTGCGTTGACGAGATGCTTTTTGCCGGGGGAATCTGCCCAAAGACCTTGGGACACGAGGACCCCTGGCAGGACGCGTTCGCCGGCGTTCGCCTTCAGGATGCATTCGCCCCGGTCATTCCAGATCCTCACCAGGTCTCCATTCAGAATCCCCAATTCCTGTGCATCTTGACTGCTCATGAACAGCTGCGGCTCTTTTTCCAGTTCCTGATGCTTAAGGTTATTGGAAAAAGTGGAGTTCAGGAAATTATGATTCGGCGCCGGGACGAAGAGGAACGGGTACTCACTGTCCTTTTCAAGCGGTGTAAAGACAGGCAGCGGCGGAAAGCCGTCTCTTTCCATCTGCTCGGAGTACAGCTCAATCTTCCCGCTCGGCGTTGGCAGTTTACCAGGGAAAAGAGGCTGTACCTTCCCCTTCACAAAGCTATTCTCCATCAGCGTTTCGTACGTGATCCCATTCAGTGCAGGATTTCCGGGATGGTCAAGCGCCTGGCTGATCATTTCCTCCTCGGTGTCAGAAAAAGCCTCTTCCTCAAAGCCCATGCCAGCCGCCAGAAGCCGAAAAACCTCCACATTTGATTTCGACTCTCCATAAGGTTTGATGACAGGCTCCTGCAGCTGCAGATAATGATGCCAGTATGAGGTGTACAAGTCCGTATTTTCAAAGGAAGAAGTGGCCGGGAGCACGATATCGGCATATTTGGCCGTTTCCGTTAAAAATAAGTCATGGACCACGGTAAAAAGGTCCTCTCTTTCAAGACCGTCCCTGACCAGATTGCTTTCCGGTGCGACAACTGCAGGATTAGTCCCGTAGATGAACAATGACAGAAGGGGGTTCTCTTTTTCATGAAGCGCCTGGCCGAGAAGGTTCATATTAATTGTCCGGGCCCCGCTGTCCTTCCGAAGATCCGGGCGCTGCAGCTTGAAATTATTGAGTGCCAGATACCCGCCATTGCCTTTAATGGCTCCGCCGCCTTTTTTTATCCATTGGCCTGTGATCGCGGGGAGGCAGGAAATGGTGCGGATGCACATGCCGCCATTGTCATGGTGCTGGATTCCATTGCCGATCCGGATGAAGGAAGGGGAGATGGTCCCGTACATCCTTGCCAGTTTATAAATATCATCCACAGGGACACCGGTGATAACGGAAACAGAAGCAGGATCATAGGCAGCACAATGCGCTTTCAGCTCTTCATGTCCAACCGTCCAGTTCCTGAGGAATTCTTCATCCTCCAGGTTTTCCGCAAACAGGATATGCATGATGCCAAGAGCAAGGGCCGCATCTGTCCCCGGCAGGATAGGGATGAACCAGTCGGCAGCCCGTCCTGTCTGATTTTTGTGGACATCAATGACGATCAGCTTTGCCCCGTTCTTTCGCGCCTTTTGCGCCAGGGCGATCTGGTGCATATTCGTGCTTGCCGCATTGATGCCCCAGAAAATCATCAGCTTTGAATGGATCGTATCCTCAGGATCAATGCCGAAGCTCCCGCCCATCGTGTAGCGGTAGCCGACGGTGCCTGCCGCCTGGCATATTGTATAATCCAGCTTTGAAGCGCCAAGCCGATTGAAGAAGCGCCGGTCCATGCCCTCGGAATTCAGTCTGCCCATATTTCCATAGAAGCTGTAGGGAAGGATGCTCTCGGGTCCATTAGTTTGAAGAAGTTCTTTCCAATGCGAGGTGATTTCCCGAATGGCTTCATCCCAGCTTATTTTCTCAAACCTGCCTTCGCCTTTTTTGCCGATTCTTCTTAATGGATGCTTGAGGCGCTTCTCATCATAGATCCTTTCCGCCTTATGGCGCACCTTCTGGCAAATATGGCCCTTTGTGACCGGATGCTCCGGATCTCCTGTAATTTTAACAATACGTCCATTCTCTTTATGAAGCAGCAGCCCGCACTGATCCGGGCAGTCCAGCGGGCACACGCTCTTGAAAATTCCATTCTTTGTATCTGCAGCTGACATCATCTGACCGCCTCTCCTCATTCGTATATTAGTATCTTAAAAGAGTTGGACTTTTCGTGCAATACAAGAAAAGCCCGCTCCGGCTGGAGCAGGCTTAATGGTGCCGGCAGATTAAAATTCTTTGGCTGCCGCTTTTGCTTTTTCAAGACCTTCATTGACGATTTCCTGTGCACGGTCAGGGAATTGGTTATGTCCTTCAACGATGATAGATTCAACGTCGCTAACGCCCCAGAAATTCAGAATGGTGCTCACATAGTTGACGGCCATTTCAGCACTTGCTGCCGGGCCTTCAGAGTAAATGCCTCCGCGTGCATTAAGAAGGACAACCTTCTTGTCTCCCAGCAGACCGACAGGGCCTTCTGCTGTATAGCGGAACGTTTTTCCGGCCTGCCCGAGATAATCAAGATATGTGTGCAGTACTGCAGGAACAGTGAAGTTCCACAATGGGAATGCGAATACAACTTTATCTGCAGCCAGGAACTGGTCCAGATATTTGTTTACCAGGTTTGCTGCTTCCGTTTCAGCAGGAGTAAGCTCCATGCCTTTAGCAAGCTTGAACATGCCGCCCATCATATCATTGCTGTAGTATGGCAGGTTTTCGCTGAAAAGGTCCAGCTCAGTGAATTGTTCGCCGGGATGAGCTTCTTTATAGCTTTCAACAAAAGCATTATAGAGCTGAACGCTTACAGCCTGATCGGCCGGGCGGGAATTGGCTTTAATGAATAATACGTTTGACATAAGAATACCTCGCTTTATTTTTCTGGTTGCTATATCAACTGTGAATGATGCTATATAAGACAAACATCACTTTACCACATCCGTGGTTGTTGCAGCAACATTTATGCAGGCAAATGTACAGACTACTGGACATTTGCCTGCATTTTACGGAGAATCCTTCTGACTTCGTTCTGCTCTTCCTCTGAGATTCCCTGGCAGACGAGAGAGTTGAACTCCTCGGTGAGGGGAATGATGTGCTCCCCGAGCTCCCGCCCTTTTTCTGTCAGGAACAGCTGGAGGGAACGGCGGTCGCTTTTATGCTGGATCCTTTGAATAAATCCCTTTTTCTCAAGATTGGATACCATGCGCGCAATATTGGTTTTATCCTTCAGCAGCCTTTCCGCTACTTCATTTTGTGTAATTCCATCCTTTTCCCAAAGCAGCATCATAATCAAATTCTGCTCGGGAGCAAGATTATAAGGCGCCAGCCTGTTCTTCACATAGCTGGTCAGCGTCAGGTCGGTCTGATGGATATAGATGCTGATGTAATCGGTAAAAGAAAGCTTCAAAGGGGTTCCTCCGTTCTATAAGTAAACAGACTGTGGATAATCATATTTTATGGTTATGCCGGCAAAAAAACAATAAGTTGAGCATCAATATGCCGGAAGTGATTTTTTTTGTTGATAATCGGAAGAACCGGCCGATATAACTAGTATAATCTGCCTATAAAAAAGAATGAGGTCAACCATCCATGTTTACTGTCCCAGATTCAGAGAATATATATATTCTGCAAGGCCATTATTCTGTCCCGATTGTTCTTCTTTCTATTATTATTGCCTGCTGTGCATCCTACACCGCATTATCAATGAATCAGCGGATGCAGCAGCCGAGCTTTTTCAAGCAAAGGTTCTGGCTGCTGCTGTCTTCCATTGCAATGGGGCTCGGAATCTGGTCCATGCATTTTATCGGCATGAGTGCATTCATGCTGCCGATGCCGATGAAGTATGATTTGACGCTGACAATCGTTTCTATGTTTCCTGCCTTTTTGGCCTCTTATCTGGCCTTTTACATCAGCAACCGGAAGAACAGCACTCATTGGCCATCTGTTATTTCCGGAGCCATCATGGGGATTGGCATTTCCGCCATGCATTATTTCGGGATGGCTGCTATGAAGATGGAAGCGGAATACAGCTATAAGCCGTGGCTGTTTGCCGCCTCCATAGCCATTGCTGTCGTGGTTTCCTATATCGCCCTGTATATATTTTCTGTGCTGCAAAAATATATGGGCAGCTTCCTGGTGAAAACAGCCACTGCACTTATCATGGGCCTTGCGATTACAAGCATGCACTACACAGGGATGGCCGCTGTTGTGTTTTATACAGAAGCGCCATTGGGCCATGCTTTGCATAAGATGCATAGTATGGATATGAGGCTGTTGATCGGCGTTATCACGGTAGGAATTTTGCTTCTCCTTGCCATTTCCGGCCTGACGAGCCTGCTGGACCGGTTCGTAGAATACCGCCTGAGCTATTTTGATCCGCTGACACAGCTGCCGAACCAGCGGAAGTTTGAACAGGACTTGAAAAACGGGGGCAAAGGAAGCCTGGCCATCATCCATATCCATGACCTGGAGAAATGGAACAGCGGCTTTGGATATTCTTTCGGGGATGAAATCATACAGTCTGTTCATAGCGGAATTAAAGGGCTGCTGCCGCTGGAAATCAAGGCATATCGCATTGAAGGAAATCGTTTTGCACTTCTCGCGTCCGGGGAGCATGACTATGAAAAAATAAAGGCAGCCTTAAAGAGGATCATGGCTGTCTTCACTCAGCCGCTGATCATCGGAAAACAGCGTCTCGTGATCGATATGGTGTGTGCCGTTAGTTCATCCAGTGATAACCAGCCGCATAAAGAACTGTTTTCAAGCACAATGGCCGTACTCCAGCACTCGACGACCAACTACAAGCATGAGGTAATTGAATATAATCCCACTGTCCATACCTACAGCTTTGAAAAGGAGCTGGCTAAGGATATCACAACTGCTATGGGAAGTGGTGAGCTTTTTCTTGTCTACCAGCCGAAAATCTCCACAAGCACGTGGGAGGTTTCGGGCATGGAGGCATTATTGCGCTGGAGCCACCCCAGATATGGCATGATCTCGCCAGGTGTTTTCATTCCCATCCTGGAGGAAAGCGGGAAGCTTTTCGAAGTCACAGACTGGGTAATTGAAAAAGTGTGCCTGCAGCTGTCAAACTGGCAACAAGAAGGTAGAGCTCTTCACCAGATCTCGATAAATATCCCGGGCCCTTATCTGACTTCAGCTAAACTGCTGAACGTATTAATAGACAGTCTTTTGAAATATGAGATCAGCAGCGATCTGCTTGAACTGGAAATCACAGAGACCAGCGTCATCCATGATATCGAGAATGCCATTCAGGCCGTGGCACAATTCAGGGAAATGGGGCTTTCTGTTGCCTTGGACGATTTTGGAACAGGCGTATCCTCTCTATCGTATTTAAAAAAAATACCGATTTCGACCATCAAAATCGATAAATCCTTCGTCGACGGGGTTCCAGTGTCGGAAAAGGATTCGGCAATCCTGCGGGCCATTATTTCGCTGTCCTGCTCGCTGAACTTAAAGGTCGTCATTGAGGGGGCAGAATATCAGGACCAGATCGACTTTATTGCTTCTTTAAGCGAATCGCCGCATATACAGGGCTATTATTTTTCCCGCCCGCTGAAAGTAGAAGAGCTGCTGGACTGGATACAGAACAGAAAAGAAGAGGCATTGGTGTAAAAAAAGAAGGCAGGCCGGATACTTTATTCCAGCCTGCCTTTCCTATATGTTAAATTTCTTTGAGTGCACTTTCCAGATCTCCATATCCCCTTTTATCCTGAAGCTTCGGATCATCCGTCTCAGCCGTCCAGCCGTTTCCAAGAGCCGTAAAACTTCCATCCTCCTGCTGTGCAAAAGGTGTATGTATATGGAACGTCCGATCATCCTTCTTGACCGTGCAGCCAAAATAATAGCGCCCTCCCTGGCCCGGCTCCTCATAAGTGCCAATGCTGTCCGCCCCGTATTCATTCAAATAGCCCTCAAAAGACCTCTGCAAATCCGCCAGAATCTGCTCCCGCGTCATCGATTCCACTATGCTGTCTCCCTTCATGGTAGTCTGCTTTTAATATGGCTTGAATTGGGGGTTTTATGCTTCGATATTGGAAAGGGAGCCAAGTTACTTTACATAAGACAATTGTTTCTTTTAATAAAAAGGAGAAAAGTCCCTGCCTAGAGAAGTAAGTGACAGAAGATTTTTAGGAGGAAGAAATATGGAACAGGATTTCAGAGCTTTTCTCAACCATTATCTCCAAGTCTGGAGGAACTCATCGCTTGAAGAAATGAAAAAGCTGATTTCAAAGGATTATCAGGCAAGGGAAATCCGCGGAAATCAAATTGATGATTATGGCTACGGTGAGTCGGTCAAAGGCTGGGAGCAGGGCTTTCAGTATGTAAAAGAGAATGAAGGAAGCTGGGATTTGAAGGAGCTGGCTGTTATTCCGCTGAAGGAAGATGAAGTGATGGCGGTATTGTCGGCTTCAATCATCTTAAAGGGAGAGAGGACTGGTACCGCCAATCTTTTTTTCGATACATTCAAAAAAGACGGAGAAGGCAGCTGGAAGCAGGCCAGAAGCTATGTAGAAACAGGAATTTCCCCGGAAAGAATCGGCAGCCTGCAGCTCCAGCAGCATATCTGAAAAGGACCATGCGCAGTGGTCCTTTTTCTTTGTTATCATACATATAACAGTAAATGGAACCAGCAGGAGGTGAGCTCCATGATCAATCTGAATTTTACAGGTAACGCAGTAGAATGGGCAGCCACCACATTGGCTTATGCAGCTGTTGTGATTGCTGCAATCGTTTTATATAAAAAGCAGGATGAAAAGCCAAAGGTATTAAAAATCATCCTCATTATGTTTATTGGACTCTTTTCTTTTTCAATTAACTGGCAAAGTGACGGCCTGCTCATCCGGCTGCCGATTCTGCCTCTCGGGGTATGGATCCTCTATTTTTTCTCCAGGGGCAAAAAAGGGAGATGGGCAAAGTACCGGCGTTTTGCCTGGCTAGGGTTTGCCGCCAATTTTGTTTTGCTTGCGGCTTCACTTGCAGCGGCTATGTTTTACCATGGGGTCTATGACACAAAGGATCCTGCAGTCTATTTGGCCAGTGTTGAAGATGCAGAAGTGGTCCTGCTGCACCCTTCAGCAGAACAGGCAGTTCTCCTTCCGGGAGCACTGCTGGAGACAGAAACATGGAACAGGGAAAATGTTAATAGTGAAGAATGGTACAGGGAAATTACGATGGACGAGACTCGTGATGAAAGATTCCCTTATCTTCTTTCCGGGACAGAGCCTAAATGGGGAAGCGGCCTGGAGTCAGTCATTTATATTGAAAAGGATGGGAGTGGTGTATTGATTTCAGGGCCGGATTCTCAGCTGTATTATCGGGCTGAAAAGCCGCTGACCGAACCCCGTTCCAGATAAAAAGGATTTTAGCCGGCCTCTCCGCATTGTCCGTTCATCCATAATGCTATAAAATCAGAATCAGAAGGATAATGGGGTGAGCCATGTGAACTATAAACGGATTAAACCGCGCAAAATATATGAAGAAATCGCTGAAGCGCTTATGGATATGATCAAGTCAGGCGAGCTGAAGCCGGGGGATAAGCTTGCTTCGGTCCAGCAGCTGGCGGAAAACTTCCAGGTTGGCAGGTCTGCGGTCCGGGAGGCCTTGAGCGCTTTGCGTGCCATGGGGCTTGTGGAAATGCATCAGGGCGAGGGAACCTATATCAGGGAATTTGAATCCAATATGCTGACGCTTCCGGTGTTTACAGCCATGCTGATGAAAAAGACCGATGTCAAAAATCTTCTGGAGGTGCGGAGGATCCTTGAGGTCGGTGCCGTCAGCGCTGCTGCAGAAAGGCGTACGGAAGAGCAGCTGGCTGAAATTGAAGCAGCGCTTGAGCAGATGAAAAAGGCCAGCGATGAAGAGCTTGGGGAAGAAGCGGATTTTCAGTTTCATATGGCGATTGCCACGGCGTCGCAAAATGATCTGCTGATCAGCCTGATGAATAATGTCTCCGAAATGATGGTGACCACCATGCGTGAGACAAGGAGAATCTGGCTGTATTCTACAGAAAAAGCTTTGGGTCGCCTCACGCTAGAGCACCAGAGCATCTATGAAAGCATCCGGGACCAGGATGGGCCCCGCGCCCAGCAGCTGATGCTCGACCACCTGCATAGTGTGGAAGAGGTCCTGATGAAATATATGAACGAAATGGAAGAGTGAGAGCCTGCATCCGAGGGGGATGCAGGCTTATTTATTTTCTATGATTCATTGTTTGGCACCTAGGAATCTACTTAAAACCGCCTCCTCCAAACGTGGGGGACTCCCTGCAAACGTAAATATCTGAAAATTTCCTATTGTAATGTGAAAGCGTTTTACTTATACTGTTTAATAGAATAAAGTCATCTGATGACCTGTTAACATGATGAATGAATATGCTATTAAAAAGGAGAGAAAAACGATGAGTATTGGAATGCTCGCTCTCATTGCTACCGTGCCGATTGTTTCGGTATTTGTTTTTTTAGTCATATTGAGATGGCCAGCGAATAAGGCGATGCCTTTATCGCTGATCGTAACCGTCCTGATGGCCATGGCTGTGTGGAAGGTGCCTGGCGCCCAGATCGGGGCTGCTGCTGTCAAAGGCCTGGCGACCGCCCTTGAAGTAGGGGTGATTGTCTTCGGAGCAATCCTGCTTCTTAACACCTTGAAAGAAAGCGGTGCCATCTTTACGATACGTAAAGGCTTTATGAGCATCTCGCCTGACAGGCGCGTCCAGACGATCATCGTCTGCTGGCTGTTCGGTTCCTTCCTGGAAGGTGCTGCAGGATGGGGAGCCCCGGCGACAATTGTTGGTCCGCTCCTTGTAGCAATTGGATTCCCCGCGATGGGAGCTGTCATGGTTGCCCTGATCCTGCAGTCAACGCCGGTGTCATATGGAGCCGTGGGTACACCGATCCTGATCGGCGTCAATACCGGCTTGAAGGATTCACCGCTTGTCCAAAGCTATGTTGCTGAACAAGGGACAACGATGGAGGCATACATAAACGGAATCGGCGGCCAGGTTGCCCTGATCCACGGAGTGATCGGGATATTCATCCCGCTCTTTATGGTTACGATGCTGACTTATTTCTTCGGCAAAAATAAATCGATTGCAGAAGGACTTGCCATCTGGAAGTTTGCTATTTTCGCAGGACTCGCATTCACGGTGCCTTACGCGCTTGTGGCCAATCTCCTTGGACCGGAATTTCCGTCCATGATCGGCGGTTTGATAGGACTCGCCATTGTGGTGCCGGCAGCAAGGAAGGGATTCCTTGTTCCGAAAAAGTCCTGGGATTTTGATTCAGCAAACAGCTGGGATCCTGCCTGGACGGGAACCCTCCAGGTTGATAAAGAAGATGCTGCGAAAAAGCCTGTCTCTTTCCTGGCAGCCTGGATGCCTTACATCCTTGTTGCAGTACTGCTGGTGCTGACAAGACTGAAGACCCTCCCGTTTGCCGGCTGGATCCAGTCCTGGGTCATCAGTCTTGAAAATGTATTCGGGACAGTCATCACAGTTGAATCCAAGCCATTGAATATTCCCGGTGTTATATTCATTGCTGTATCACTGATTTCCATCCTTATTTTCAGGATGAATATGAAGGCATACGGCCGGGCGGTCAAAGATTCATTCAAGACCGTTGTCAGTGCCATGGCAGCCCTGATTTTCGCGGTGCCGATGGTGCAGGTATTCATCAATTCCGGCGTCAACGCTGCTGACTATACCAGCATGCCGCTCGCACTTGCAGAGGGCATATCAGAGGTATTCGGCTCCTATTGGCCGCTTGCAGCACCGACGATCGGAGCAATCGGCGCATTTGCGGCCGGAAGCAATACAATCAGCAATATGATGTTTTCGCTCTTCCAGTTCGGGGTGGCAGACAATATCATGGCAGCCCCTGCCACAATCGTTGCCCTGCAGGCAGTCGGCGGAGCTGCCGGCAATATGATCTGTGTGCACAATGTTGTGGCTGCGTCCTCTTCTGCAGGCCTGATCGGAAAAGAAGGAAATTTGATCAGAAAAACACTGATCCCGATGACCTTCTATGTCATTTTTGCCGGGGGTATCGGCTATACAGCCATCAATGGCTTCGGCTTGAATGCAGGGACAGCCATCCTCGCGCTTGCCGCCGGCTTCATCCTCGTAATGCTGTACAAAGGGGAAAAACAAAACCGTACGGAAAGCAGGCAGCTGAAAAAAACCGCTTGATAATCGGCAGGTTCCCTATATTGGGGCCTGTCTTTTTCTCGGAAGAGTATTTTAGTATACTAAAGTCATCTGATGACCTGTTGACTATAAACCTATAAAGATTTAAACTATATAGTAACAAAAGTTGAAAAAGTGAATCAGCTTTCAAAAGAAGTGAAAGCGATAACAAGGGAAAAGGTGAAAACGATGAAAGTATCATTATTTGTGACCTGCCTGATCGATATATTCCAGACGGAAGCGGGAAAAGATACCGTGGAGCTGCTTGAAAGGCTCGGCTGCGAGGTCGATTTCCCGGAGCGCCAGACCTGCTGCGGGCAGCCTGCCTATAACAGCGGCTATGTGGAAAAAGCGAAAGAATCGATGATACATATGATAAAAGTTTTTGAGCATGCAGATTATGTGGTTTCTCCTTCCGGGTCGTGCAGCACGATGTTCAAAGAATATCCCCATATTTTCAAAGGGGACCCGAAATGGGAAGAGAGCGCCCAGCGTCTGGCTGATAAAACGTTTGAACTGACACAGTTCATTGTTGATGTGCTCGGCGTTGAGGATGTCGGTGCCAGGCTCGATGGGAAGGCAACCTACCATACTTCCTGCCATATGACGAGGCTCCTCGGAGTGAAGGAAGCGCCGATGAAGCTGCTGAGCAATGTAAAGGGGCTTGAAATGAGACCGCTCCAGAACAGTTATGACTGCTGCGGGTTTGGAGGCACTTTTTCTGTAAAAATGACACCGATTTCAGAGCAGATGGTCGATGAAAAAGTCATGCATATTGAAGAATCAGAAGCTGATATTTTAATAGGCGGCGATTGCGGCTGCCTGATGAATATCGGCGGGCGTATCGAGAGGCACGGCAAGCAGATTAAAGTGATGCATATAGCATCCGTCCTGAACAGCAGGTAAAAGGGCAGAGAAAGAGGGGGAATAAAAATGGCAATGAAGATTGGGGATAAGCCCTTCAAGGAACGGGTCGCCGGCGGCATCAATGATACGTTTATGCGCGGAGCCGTTTCCTCTGCACAGGGGCGCTTCCGGACAGGGCGCCTGAATGCAGCGGAAGAGCTCGGGAACTGGGAGGACTGGCGCCAGCTTGGCGAAGAAATCCGCTCCCATACAATTGAAAATCTTGACTACTATCTGGAGCAGCTGAGCGAAAATGTCGCAAAGCGCGGCGGACATGTCTTTTTCGCGGAAACGGCGGAAGAAGCGAATGACTATATCACGAATGTTGTAAAACAGAAAAAAGGAAAAAAGGTCGTTAAGTCCAAATCAATGGTCACAGAAGAAATTAATATGAATGAGGCGCTTGAAAAGGCCGGCTGTGAAGTAATTGAAACAGACCTTGGTGAGTGGATCCTGCAGGTCGATGACCATGATCCGCCCTCCCATATCGTCACGCCCGCACTTCATAAAAACAAAGAACAAATCCGCGATGTGTTCAAAGCGAAGCTTGGCTATGACAAAACGGAAAAGCCGGAAGAGCTGGCCTTGTTTGCACGGGAAAAGCTCCGCAAAGAATTCCTTGAGGCAGACATCGGCATCACAGGCTGCAATTTTGCGATTGCAGAGTCCGGCACGGTTTCTCTTGTGACGAATGAAGGAAATGCCAGAATGGTAACGGCAATCCCGAAGACGCAGATCACTGTTATGGGGATGGAGCGGATTGTTCCGACATGGGAAGAAATGGAGGTCCTGGTCAGCCTTTTGACAAGGGCGGCAGTCGGGCAGAAGCTTACAAGCTATGTTATCGGCCTGACCGGGCCGAAGCAGGAGGGCGATGTTGACGGACCGGAGGAATTCCACCTGGTCATCGTCGATAATGGGCGCTCCAAGATATTGGGGACGGCCTTTCAATCTATTCTGCACTGCATCCGCTGTGCAGCCTGCATCAATGTATGCCCGGTCTACCGCCATGTAGGAGGACATTCTTACGGCTCTATCTATCCAGGACCAGTCGGCGCTGTCCTGTCTCCATTATTGGGAGGATATGATGAATTTAAAGAACTTCCTTACGCGTCGACCTTATGCGCTGCGTGCACGGAAGCGTGCCCGGTGAAGATCCCGCTTCACGAGCATCTGCTGCGCCATCGCCAGGAAATCGTCGAGAAAGAGGGCAGGGCCCCTGCTTTTGAGAACCTTTCCATGAAGGCCTTCAGTATGGGAACCGCTTCACCGGCCATGTACAACATCGGTTCAAAACTTGCGCCGACAGCACTTGGCGTCTTTTCAAAGGATGAGAAAATCTCCAAAGGACCCGGACCGCTGAAAAATTGGACAGATATCCGAGAATTCCCTGCCCCTAAGAAAGACCGGTTCAGGGACTGGTTCAAAAAGAGAGAAAAAGAGGGTGACAAATAATGCCTGCAGGACAAATCCAAAACCGCTCCTCTTTCCTGGATAACCTGGCGAAGAATCTTGGACGGGAACGGCGCAAATCTGTTGAAAAGCCGGCCTGGAAGCATAATCCGCAGTGGGAGGTCCTGAAGGGCTTTTCACAGGATGAGCTTGCCGAGGTCCTTATCAAGCAATGTGAAATCATCCATACAGAAGTGCACCGGACAGTAACAGCTGACCTTCCTTTTCTGATAACAGAACTGATAAAAGAAACAGGCGGAAAATCGGTCGTCACATGGGATGATCCCCGTTTTGAAGAATGCGGGCTCGGCAGCATGCAAAGCATCCTTAAAACGGACGGGATCGATCTGCATGTATGGGATCCTGAAGCCGGGGAAGAAAACCTCGCCATTTCAGCAACCGCCGATATCGGGATCACCTTCAGTGACACAACCCTGGCAGAATCCGGAACCGTAGTCCTATTCAGCGGCCAAGGAAAAGGGCGGTCCGTCAGCCTCCTGCCAGCCATCTACTTTGCCATCATCCCAAAAAGCACCATCGTACCAAGAATGACCCAGGCAGCCAAAGCCATCCACGAAATGGCAGCCAGAGGAGAAGAAGTCCCATCCTGCATCAACTTCATCTCCGGCCCAAGCAACAGCGCCGACATCGAAATGAACCTAATCGTCGGCGTACATGGCCCAGTAAAAGCTGTTTATCTGGTAGTGGATGACTTATAAGGGAAGCTGATGAAATACAGGTGTTCAGTAAATAAAAGGTTCCAAAATCAAGTTATAAGCAGACTAAGAGCTATTTAAGCTGCATAACGTTTCAGCCAAGGCTTACCATATAAATTCCGAAAACCTGCTGAAGCGGAAATCAGCAGCCCCCATTAGCAAGAGGAAAAGAGTCTATGAGATGAATCAGATTGAAAAAAGGGTATAACCACCCGAAAAGAGTTATTTGTGTTAAACAACTTTTCAATAGAAACCATGCCATAAAATTTCAAAGACCTGTTGATTGGAGTGGAAGGCACGAAGACTCCTCATAAAATGTATGCGCATTTTCTTCGTGCGATGCAAATTCGAGGATGAGGATTCAACGTCCTGCGGGAGATAGCGGCAAGGCTGAGACCCCGCAAGAGCTTGCTCTGAGGAGGCTCAGCGCCGCCCCGCGGAAAGCGAAGTGCCTGCAACGCAAATCAACAGCCCCCATCAACAAGTGAAAAATAGTCTATAAGCTGATCCTAATCGGGTCAGCTTTTTCTTAATAAGAGTTGCTTTATTTTCAAGATTCCTTCCAGTATCCTTAATAAGAAGCAAGTGTAATCAGGTAATCTAAGAAATAAAAGAGGGATCCCAATGAAACAAATATACAGCAACATCATCCAGTTCCGCGGCACCCACTATGACTTTGGCTATATGCAGGGAGAAAAAATCAAAAACTCCCTTTCTGTAAAAAACCGCGAAGAACAATGGAAAGTTAGAAAACCGCGCTTCATCATCGATGAAAAAGAAGCAAAAGATGCAATCAAAAAATTCGCCTCTGGCATCTGGGACGAACTGCTCGGCCTCCAGGAAGCACTCGAATGGCCGATGCAAAAAGTCCTCCAGGAGTTCGGAGGCTACCGGGTCGATTATACCCGATCAGGCTGTTCCATCATGACAGGCAGCAGCTATATGATCCGCAACTACGACTATCATCCTAAAACCTATGAAGGCCGCTACACCCTTTTCCAGCCTTCAGACCAGGGCTATGCCATCATCGGGCCAAGCCAGCGCGTGACAGGTCGGATGGATGGAATGAACGAGAAAGGCCTCGTCGTAGGCTATAACTTCATGAACCGCAAAAAGCCCGGCGACGGCTTTATCTGCTGCATGATCGGAAGACTGCTTCTCGAGTCATGCGCCAATGCCGATGAAGCTGTAAGCATGCTAAAAGAAATTCCGCATCGCCATTCATTCACTTATGTTGTATTTGATAAGAGCGGAAAGTCCCTTGCGGTGGAAACTTCCCCGCGCCGGGTGGAGGTACGGCAGACGAATGCCTGCACCAACCATTTTGAAATCATGAAAGATGAAAACCGCCATCATTTGGCTGACTCTCTCCGCAGGCTTGCTGTTATCCAAGATGCAGGCGGGGAAATGACTGAAGCAATGGAGGCGTTCAGGCTTCTGAATGATACAGATAAAGGCGTTTTCTCTGATTTATACAGCAGCTGGGCGGGCACCATCCACACATCAGGCTATTTGCCGCAGGAAGGTAAAGCCTTGTTTGCCCTTGGAGGCGGCCGGAGTCCGGTTGAGCTTGATTTTGACAGCTGGCTGCAGGGGGAGGATCTCAATATGCAGCAGATTACCGGGGAAGTGAATACCAGCATCCCCTTCCTGCATATGGATGAGAATGCAAACTGGTTCAGCAAATAAACACTTTCGGGGGGATGAGTATGAATAAAAAAAGGCTGGTCCTTCTGTCCGGTCTTATTATGACAATAGCAGTCGGCATAGGACTTTATTGGCTTTATTTTTCCAAACCGGACAGTCTGCCTGACAATGTAAAGCTCATCGGCTATATGAACCGCTATCATTCCGACATGCAGGCCAGTGCAATCAAGGCAATCATCCCAGCCGATGAAGAGCATGTATTCGCTCCTTTTGTGAGGGAAGGCGGAGAATATGGAGCCAGCTTCTGGACATGGAGAAAGCGCGATTGGGAGCTTGATTATATCAGCTCTGCCGGAGAGCCGAAGGTTTGGCGGATTGATCCGGATGACCCTTCTTCATTCCAGATTGCCTGGAGCTTTCCACCTGACACCGGTTTGAATAGGATTCGCTATTATTTAATGAGAGACAGAGACTTTTTTGTTTCAGGGGAAAAACAGACCTATTTTCCAAAAGTGCAGATGGAGCATGAAGTTGCGCTTGGTGAAGACAGCTATGGCATGATGGAGCTTCCGGAAGAGTGGAAATCCGTCGCAGGTTCATTGGCAGAAACAGCCAAGAGCAGCCAGCCGGATGAATTCTTTTTCCCAATGCTTGGCTTTCGATTTGGCTGGATTGGCTATGACGAAAAGGGGCAGGTTTTTTTTCCGGACTTTGGGGACAGCTTTGGGACGGGCGGCACTGACATAGATCATATGCAGATGCTTGGGGAGAATGACATTGAACAGCCAGGGAGGACAGAATGAAAGAACAGGATTATGACAGACTTCTTCATATTAAAACAGAAGGCGGACAGCAGGGGTTTACCCGGTCCTTTCATTATCACCGCTATGAGGCGACGCCTTATTCCGCACTGGACATTCTGTTTAAAGAATACAAGCTGGAAAGCACCGGCAGGCTTGTTGATTTCGGCTGCGGGAAGGGCCGGCTTGTCTTTTACAGCCACTATCTGTTCCAGGCTTCCGGGACAGGGGTAGAAATGAATGAGGAACTATATGAAGAAGCCCTTCGCAACGCAGAAAGCTATGTGAAAAAAAGCAGAAAAAGCAGGGGGATGCTCCAATTTGAATGCAGTCTTGCAGAGGAATACAGGATTAAGCCGGAGGAGAATTGCTTTTACTTTTTCAATCCATTTTCGATCCAGGTGTTCAGGAACATCATTGCAAATATCCTTTTGTCTGTGGAGGAGCACCCGCGCTCTGCAGATATTGTGCTGTATTACCCTTCAGAGGATTATATTTTTTTCCTTGAAAATTATACAAGCTTTGAGCTGGCAAAAGAGGTTGAGCTTCCGGAAAGCAGCCATGATCATAATGAAAGATTTTTGATCTACAGGCTAAAAATGTAAAAGCGCTTCCATTAATTGTATAGAAATTAATGGAAATGATAGATATAATAATTTCAAGATAAATAGTAAATGGGGTAGGAGAATGAAAAAGAAAAAAATCCTTCTGATTAGCAGCAGTGTCATCGTGCTTTTGGCTGCGGCTCTGATAGGTGCAGGAAACTATTTTTATAATGTAGCGATCAATCGGAGCGATGAGTCCCTGAAGCTCCATGGCGGCAGCGAGTCGAGGGCGGTCAGTGCAATGGCAGCTGAAGAAGAAGCGGCAAAGCTGGCTGAAGTGATGGAGTGGACGGAAAAACAGGACTTCAAGACTGTTGAAATCACTTCGGACGACGGGCTGAAGCTTAAGGCAGCTTTCCTGAAGAACCCTGATTCCAATGGCAGGGCAGTCATCCTGGCTCATGGATATAAGGGCAGCAGCGAACAGATGCCGGGCATTACGAAATTTTACTATGAGCAGGGTTTTGACGTACTGAAGCCGGATGCCAGGGGCCATGGCCTGAGTGAAGGGGAGTATATCGGCTATGGCTGGCATGAACGGAAGGACTATGTGAAGTGGGCCGGCAGCCTGATAGAAGAGGAAGGAGCAACAGATATTCTCCTGCATGGCTTTTCCATGGGGGCAGCGACCGTCCTGATGGCAAGCGGGGAAAAGCTTCCGCCGGAAGTGAAAGGGATCATTGAGGATTCAGGCTACACAAACGTTCACGAAGAGCTTTCCCACCAGCTTAAATATCTGTACCATCTGCCTTCATTCCCTCTCATGCAAGTGACGAGCGCTGTGACGAAGGTAAGGGCAGGCTACACATTCAGCGAAGCTTCAGCAGTTGAACAGGTGAAAAAGAATAAGCTTCCGCTCTTCATCATCCACGGCGACCAGGACGAGCTGGTGCCGACCGAGATGGCAGACCGGATTTACGATGCGGCCACAAGCGAGAAGCAAATTTGGATTGTACCTGGGGCAGGTCATACAGAGGGGTATACGGTTGCGGAAGAAGAATACCAGAAGCGCTTGACAGATTTTATTGGAAAAACAATAGAATAAGTTAACTTCAAACACTTAGCAGGCATTTAAACTGCTATGTGTTTTAATTTTCTGAAAAAACACAGAAAAGGGTTGAAGCGGTGAATAGGACGAGCTATAATATAGTTGTTCTCAATGGAGAACATTAATTATCTTTTTAAGAACCGATATGCCCTAAAGTTAAAGATAAAGGGGGAAGTTACATGCCAAAAAAGAGTTTGAGGTGGGCAGCAAATATTATAACAGCATTCATTCTCGTTATCGGCCTTGCTGCAATATTTTCGATTATACAAGTGAAAAATAATCCAGAACAGCTTCCTGAAATATTGGGGCATAAAGTCATGACAATCATGACAGGAAGCATGGAACCGATGCTTGTTCCAGGGGATCTGCTTATCATAAAGAAAGAAGAGCCGCGCAGCATACATCCCAATGATGTCATTACATTTAGGAATGCAGAAAATATGATTGTCACTCACAGAGTAATAGATGTTTTAAAGAAGGGCGAACATCTCTATTTTGAAACGAAGGGTGACGCGAATAATATCAAGGATGAAAACTTGATCGCCGCAGCTGAAGTTATTGGTGTCCATCAATTCCATATCCCAATGGCTGGTTTGGCGTTGGATTTTATTAAAACACCGATTGGCATAGCCCTTGTCTTTTTGCTTTCTGCCATGCTTCTATTCGCTGGAAAGTTAAAAGGAGTTTTACTACTAAAAGAAGTCTAAAGACGAGTTAAGTGTTAACCATGCAAAGGAGGTGAGGGTCAGGTTTTAAGAATGCTTGCTACATAAACTAATAGATTAGGTAGGGGGAAAAATATGAATAAGAAAATTGCAATCAGTCTTTTTGCCGTGTTATTTATAGCAATTGCAGCCATTGGAACAGTCGCCTATTTCACCAAAAGTTTCACAAGCGATAATAATGTAGCAAAGGCAGCGAGCTTTACGGTTGACACAGTCAATGCAGAAGGAAAGACAATCGGCAATGCTGAGTTTAAGCTGAATGAAAAGCTGTTCCCGGGAATGGATACATTAGAAGCCTACAGTTTTCAAATCAATAAAAATGATACGGATGTGCCGGTCGAATACAAAGTGAATCTTTCTCCCCAAGGAGAGCTGTTTCCGCAGGATAACAGTTCACCAATTGTCATGAAGCTGCAGAGGAACATTGATGGGCAGTGGACAGATATTGATTATAGCACTGCCTTTAAACCAGTAAATGATGTAGAGAGCTTTAAAGTCCTGATTAACTGGCCGCATGGAGAAAATGATATTGCTTTTCAAGGGAAAACAGGGGATATCAAGCTTGAGGTAGTAGCTACACAGGTCGATGGAGATGCAGGGACAGAAGATCCTTCTGATCCGGAAGAGCCCGCAGGACCTGTTTTTTCAGGAGATATCACCTTCAAAGCTACGCCAAATGGTTCCACGCGATCAACATCTAATAAAGAAGTCTCCTTCCAGGTGAATGGAAACGGGAAAAAAGTCATTAATGTGAAGATGGGGGACGGAAACGGAACATTTGAAAGCAAAGTTGGCGACTTTACCGTGACAGAAGAGGAAGTTAACGGGAAAACTCTTTATCGGGTAGTCACTGCCCATGAGTACTATGCAAGCACTACACAGGTATGGAGAGGAAGTGCTGATACGTCCGTCCAGGGAACTGTTAAATTTACAGGAGCTTTAGGCCCTTATCTCTCAATCAATTCGAAAGAGCTTTATGACTGGTTTGTGAAAAATTAGAAGTGAAAGCCAATCCCGGTTTAAAGGGATTGGCTTTGTATTTTGCATTAAATAAGGAAAAATATATTGAATAAGTGGAAAAAATTAAATTATAATATTGTAAGCGCTTACCTATTGTTATTATCCTATTTTTTAAGTATTTTAAAGGAAGTGCGCTAAAAAAAGAGAATAAAAGAGCTAAAGCGAATGCACCAACTATTTAAAGGGGGAATAAAAAATGGTCATGAAGTACTTGCAGAGAATGGGCCGCTCTTTGATGCTGCCTGTAGCCGTGCTGCCGGTGGCTGCAATTTTGATGGGGATCGGGTATTATATCGATCCAGACGGCTGGGGGGCAGGAAACCCGGCTGCCGCTTTCCTGATTAAAGCGGGTGGCTCTATCCTCGATCATATTCCGGTGCTGTTTGCGGTCGGAATTGCATTGGGAATGGCAAAGGAAAAGGATGGATCATCTGCGATTTCCGGACTGGTCGCCTATCTCGTTGTCACAACGCTGCTTTCAACGGACACGGTTGCGATGCTGCAGGGTGTAGATGCAGCTGATGTTAACCCGGCCTTTGGAAAGATTGAGAATGCTTTTGTCGGTATCTTATCAGGAATTGTAGCGTCGATTATGTATAACCGCTTTGCCAAGGTGAAGCTTCCGGATGCACTGGCATTCTTCAGCGGAAAGCGGCTGGTGCCGATCATGTCAGCTGTAACGATGCTGGCTGTGGCCGCAATCCTGTTCTTTGTCTGGCCGCTCATCTATTCCGGACTGGTATCCTTCGGGACAGCGATAAGCAAGATGGGCTTTGTGGGCGCGGGTCTTTACGGGTTCTTTAACAGGCTCCTGATCCCAACAGGCCTTCACCATGCTTTGAACTCTGTGTTCTGGTTCGATACTGTCGGAATCAATGATATCGGAAAGTTCTGGGCAAGCGAGGGGACTAAAGGGGTAACTGGCATGTATCAGGCAGGCTTCTTCCCTGTCATGATGTTCGGCCTTCCGGCTGCTGCCCTGGCCATGTACCATACTGCTAAATCAAAACAGAAAAAAATGGCTGCATCACTCCTGCTTGCTGCAGGCTTTGCTTCTTTCTTCACGGGAGTGACTGAGCCGCTCGAATTCTCATTCATGTTCATTGCGCCGGCTCTTTATGTCGTACATGCGGCATTGACGGGAATATCACTTGCTGTTGCGGCATTCTTCCATTGGACAGCTGGCTTCGGCTTCAGTGCCGGACTGATTGACTTTGTATTAAGCTTGAGCATTCCTATTGCCAACCAGCCGTGGATGCTGCTGGTTCAGGGACTTATATTTGCCGTCCTGTATTATGTGCTGTTCAGATTCCTCATCACCAAATTCAACCTTTCCACTCCAGGCCGGGTTGAAATGGCTGAAGGAGCGGAAGGCACTGAAAGCGGCGGAGCTTCTGCTGCAGTTAAAGGAAACGAAAAATTCGCCATCATGGCTGCTAAAATCTATGACGGCCTCGGCGGAGATGCGAACGTTACATCTGTCGACAACTGTGTGACCCGCCTTCGGATTGAAGTGAAGGACATGGAGCGCGTGGACCAGAAAAAGATTAAAGATACCGGGGTTCCGGGAATCAATATTGTCGGTCCTACAAGCATTCAGGTCATCGTTGGCACATCAGTGCAATTTGTAGCCGATGAAATTGAAAAGATCAGGAAATAACACTGAGAAAGCCGGGCGATGCCTGGCTTTTTCTTCCTTTCTTTCTATATATGGAAAGGGGAGGAGACGGTATGAAGGCAAAAAAGCTTAAAACGAGAAAACCTAAAGCGGTTTCCATCCTTTTATTACTTTTAGTCTGCTTATGCTGGCTGCAGCGGTGATTTCCTTATGGGCCATTGAAGGCTACAGCAGCAGCCAGCTGAAAAACTTCAGTTCTCCAGGCAGGATTATATTCCTGTATAGCCCTTGGGCTGTTTTGCTGGTGGGAGGAGTTATTATTTTTCTCTCTTTTTGCATTTTTGGCCGGATAATGGAGAAGAAAGCAAGAAAGGTACTGGGGTTGCATATCTATACTTTTTTATTTGCTGCAGGCGCTCTTGCGGGAATCATCCTGCTGATGAATGATTATTATACATATGGCAATTTTGGCCCTCTGGAAATCAGCTTCAGGGATGGTCTCTTGAGTAAGGAGAAACTGTACAGCTGGGAAGAGATCGACCGGGCGGAGGTGTCCTATACAGTTAGCACTGAAAACGAAATCTCAGTCAGCTATGATCTGTTATTCTCAGATGGAAGAAAAGTAAATGCCGTGGATTCTCCCGAATTTTTCAGGAGGGCGGTTTCGCTTGATCGGATTCTTGCAAGCTATGGGATCCCTGTTAACAGAAGCGGCATTGATCCTGAAGACAGGCAGCTTTTCTTTTCAAAGTTTGGCCATCCGGGAGAGGATCCTGACGTGGACAGGCTTGCTGTGCTGGCGGAAATTTTGGGGAATTGACGTAAAGCCGGGGCCAGGGTGAAACCCGGCAGCCGAACCGCCGCATTTCATCTCTTGATACCGCAGTTAAAATGGTTCATAATCACAAATAGAAAAGGCGTTTATTAAGAGGGGGGCGGATGGTGCTGCATGATACTTTACGGCAGATTGAATATGAAATTGCGATGCTTGTGAGGCTGACTACAGCCCACAGCCCGAAGCTGGGGAGCCTTGACCGGTCGGAGTATCTGCTGCTGAGTGAGATTTCTGCACATGAGCCCCTGGCGATCAATGCCTTGGCAGAAAAGCTCATGCTTAATCTCTCTACAGCAAGCAGGCAGATTGCTGTTCTTGAAGGAAAAGCATATATTGAACGTTTTCCGGATGAACATAACGGCCGGATCAGCCTGGTCCAGCTGACAGATACAGGCCGGGCAGTACTTCAGAAGGTGAAAGAAGCGCGCCACACGGTATACGGGGAAATATTGAAGGACTGGTCACCGGAAGAGCTGGCAGGGCTGGAAGCCAGCCTGACAAGGCTTAATAAGGATTTTAAAACATGGGGAAAATAATATGGATGAGGAGAGAGCCGGCAAGGCTCTCTCTTTTTGTTGGAAATTACCTGTTGCAAGATCGCTATTAAGTTGTATAATACAATATATTGTTAACAAGTTGTATAATGCAACTTGCAAAGAGAAACATACCTGACGAAAGGAGGACCTGCTATTGAGCCAACCTATCAATATTTCCGGCTCTGATTCAAAAAGGATGGCCATTCCGCAATATTTGGCCATATCCATCCTGACCATTTTTTCTATCGGGCCGCAGTACTTTTTAAATTTATCTTATATTCTCAATCAGGGAATCATTCAAAACGGGCTGAACCTCGGTTCGAACGCTTTGCTGCTGCCGTCTACATTATCCAACCTCGCATTTGCGTTTGGTGTACCCCTCGGACCGGTACTGGCAAGGAAAATAGGCCTTAAGAGGAACTATCTGACTTTTGTGCTGATCTTCCTGCTTGGCTCTGTACTGGACGCGCTGTCACTGGGCATCACAACATTAACAGCCGGCCGTATCATACAGGGGATCAGCGCCGGCATCCTTTTCCTGACGATCCTGCCGGTCAGCCTGACTTCTTTTCCAAACAAAATCCGAAATACCTTCCTGCTGATGGCGATCGGGGGATTATTCGGGGCGAGTGCTGTCGGGGCTTTCTTTGGAAGCATTTCACTTACATCCGGCATGTGGCGCTGGCTGTTTGTCCTGAACATCGTTTCAAGCATTTTATGCCTTGTAATGGGAAGCATTTTTCTTCCATCAGCAAAGGATGAGAAAAAGCATAGGGAGCCGCCTGCAGACAAAAAAGGGATATTCCTATTAGGATTATTTATCCTCAGCCTGGCCTATCCCCTTTGCAATTTGATGGAAGAAGGGTTTTCATCCATCAGGATCTGGCCGCTGCTGGTTCTCGCCGGCATTATTATGATTCTCTTTATTTATATTGACTTGAAATCGGAAAATCCGCTGGTTCCGTTTGGCTCTCTCCAATCAGCCAAGCCGGTCTCAGGCACAATCATGGCGGTGGCGTCCCATATTTCGCTCATTTTTGCCCTTGCCGGGATCAATGGGTTTCTTCGCAATAATAAAGATTTGCCTTTTGAGTATTTGTCTCATTTTTATTTCTGGTTTTTTATCGGGATAATGATCACAGCTATCCTGAAAACATTATTATACGACAGGCTTGGAGCAGGCATTCTGGGGACAATCGGCTCGCTGGCTGTCATATATGTCAGCTGGAGGTGGATGAACATCACTCCTGAAATCTCCCTTCCGGCTCTCTATTTCCAAATCGCCTGCCTTGGAGCAGGAGTCAGCATGGTGCTGGTGGCAGGAGCACTTGGGACGGCCTTGGCCGGGGATATCCATAAAGCCTCCAAGCGTTCAGTTACCCTGCATTCTATCAGGAATTTTGCAGGTGCGGTGGCCGCTCCGGTGCTCGGCTGGTTCATCTACAGGCAGAATGCACAACATTATGAAGCAATAAGGGATCATGCAAGTAAATATGACCCGGAAGTACAGGCGGAAATGGCCAGGATGACAAGGCAGCTGATGGAAAGCGGCTTGCCATTGGCCAAGGCGAAGAGCATGGCGTTCTATGAATTGGTCGTTAATGCGAAAAAGTCGGCCATTCTAACGGCATACCATGACCTGTTTACGATCATGCTGGTAATCGGCTTCATCATGCTGCTGGCTTCAATCGGCAAGATTGCGACAGGGAAAGGGCGCTCGCTTGTCCAAAAGCAAAAAAGAATCCTGCTGCCCGCTCCGGACAGCAGGCAGGCACATAAATAATAAGAGTTACCTGAGAGGAGAAAGATGAATGAGTAAAGGGCGTTTAATCCTGACAAATATTATTGGAATCCTGGTTGTGTTTGCATTGATTGCAGCCGGCGCTTATTACTATTACCAGAATGAAAACTATGTAACGACCAATGATGCGGTGGTGTCAGCCGATATGATGCAGGTGACGGCACCGGCATCAGGGATGCTTGCAGAATGGAATCTGGAAGAAGGGAAAAATGTCTCCGAGAATGCAAGCGTCGGTAAAGTAGCGGCAGGAGAGTCTTCTGTTTCTGTCAGCACCTATATGAACGGTACGGTCATCCAGAATGAAGCCTATCCTCATCAGATGGTCCAGGCGGGACAGGCGCTGGCTGTGGCTGCGGACATGGAGCATCTTTATATCACGGCCAATATCCAGGAAAAAGATCTGAAGGACATTGAAGTCGGGGATAGTGTTGAAATCAAAGTTGACGGAGATGGCAACACATTGTTTGACGGAGAAGTAGAGGAAATCGGCTTCGCGACTAATTCATTATTTTCTGTGCTTCCCCAGCAAAGCTCCAATGGAAGCTACACCAAAGTGGCCCAAAAGGTCGCAGTGAAAATCTCTCTGAAAAATGCATCAGACAAAGTGCTGCCAGGGATGAATGCAGAAGTGAAGATTTCGCTCTAGCAGAAGCGGCCGAAGGAAAAATGGAGGGAGGAAAGGCAATTGAAGATATATGTGGTATACGATAGCGAAGGCATGCATACGGAAGCGCTGGCCAGGTCCATTGCTGAAGGAGCCCGGAAAATAGAGGGAGCAGAGGTATTGGCTGATCATGTCAGCCAGGCTGATGTGTATAAGCTCCCGGAGATGGATGCCATCATTTGGGGATGCCCTGGCCATTTTGGAACCATCAGCTCTGGTTTGAAAGCATGGATCGATAAGCTTGGCTATTTATGGGCAGAAGGAAAGCTGGTCAATAAAATCGGCGCGGTTTTCTGTACAACGGCAACCACACACGGGGGGCTTGAAGCGACGATGCTCAACTTGATTACCCCTATGCTTCATCAAGGGATGATCATTGCCGGTCTGCCTGCGAATATTCCGGCAAATGCTCTATACGGCTCATATTATGGAGTCGGCATCACCTGCCCGATTGATTCAGACGAAAAGATATCAAGTGAAGGTCTGGAACTTGGGAGAGCCCTCGGCGAACGGGTTTCCCTTCTGGCCAGGCGTCTGGATGCAGGCAGAGACGGAGCTGGCCAGTAATGGCCGGCATTATATTTTGCCTGCTGGCTGCTGTTATTGTGGCTGCCATCCTGATTGCTGCCAATATACAATCTTCCCGCAGACATGCGCAGCAGGGGGAAGAACAGAGTGTCAGCCAGACAGTGCTCCAGGCTCCTGAGGAACATCGTGCTGAACCTGTTCAGGATGCAGCGGAAGCAGTCAGCACGCCAATAAAGCCTGCGGTGGAAGATGCAGAACGGATGGAGGATCATGCATACAGGCATGCCCTGAAATCTTTTAAGGAAAAAGAGAAAATGCAAGATGCCTCTGACAGCAGAATGGATGACCAGGCATTCCGCGGTGCCTTAAAATCATTGAACCGGAAAAAAGAAAAGTAAATTTCAACCCGCATCTGAATAAAAGATGCGGGTTTGCTGATTTTAGGGATTGCCGGCTGAAAGTTTTTATCTGCACATGAAATAAAGGCATTTAGGGGATTCTTTTTAATACCGAGCAATATATGTTGACTTTTCTGCACCGGTGAATTAATCTAAGTAACGTTGTTTGAATTAAACCGATAAAAATACTAGGAGATTGATGCACACATGAAAAAGTACGCACTCATTTTACTCACATTTGCATTAGCGATTTCCCTTGCTGCATGCGGAAGCAGCGGCAATGGAGACAAAGATACAGCGAAAGACCAAAGCCTGTATGACCAGATCAAGGAAAAAGGCGAAATCACTATCGGGACTGAAGGAACATATGCCCCGTTCACTTATCATGATAAAGAAGGCAAGCTGACTGGCTTTGACATTGAAATTGCTGAAGAAGTATTCAAGCGCCTTGATATCAAGCCTGAATTTGTCGAAACAAAATGGGATGGCATGATTGCCGGCCTTGATGCAAAACGCTATGACATGGTTGCGAATGAAGTGGCTATCCGTGAGGAACGCCTGGAGAAATATGATATGTCTGATCCGTATATCGTTTCTAAAGCGGTACTTATCGTTCATGAAGATAATGATGAAATTAAGACGCTGGATGATTTGGACGGCAAAAAAGTCGGCCAGTCACTGGACAGCAACTACCGTAAAATTGCCGAGGAGCATGGCGCAACAAACACAGTGGTGGAAGGCTTCAATCAATCTATTGACCTGATTACATCAGGCAGGATCGATGCGACACTCAATGACAGCCTTTCTTATCTTGACCTTAAGAAGCAGCGTCCTGAGCTTCCTGTTAAAACAGTTTTTGAAGAAGAGAATGCAACAAGCAATGCCTTCCTTTTCCGCAAAGGCAGCGATGAACTTGTCGAGGCTGTGAACGGAGCTCTTGCAGAAATGAAGGAAGACGGAACGTACCTGGAAATCTCAAAAAAATGGTTCAACACAGACGTATCGAAATAAAGGATCTGATATAGATGTTTGATGAACGCTCAGAACGAATTATAGGAATCCTCGCTGATTCCTTTTTTCCTATTCTAAAAGCCGGGATCTATTTTACAATCCCGCTCACACTGATTACATTTGCCCTCGGCTTGATTCTTGCGTTTTTTGTGGCCCTTGCCCGATTATCCAGCATCAAGCCGCTTGTCGCGCTGGCCAGGTTTTATGTTTGGATCTTCAGGGGAACCCCGCTGCTGGTCCAGATTTTCATCCTGTTTTTTGGACTTCCAAGCGTAGGCATTACACTGGATCCGTTCCCGGCCGCTGTGATTGCATTTACCTTGAACAAGGGAGCATACAGCTCTGAAATCATCCGGGCGGCAATCCTTTCCATCCCCAAGGGGCAATGGGAAGCGGCTTCCTCTGTCGGGATGACCAGGAGCCAGGCCATGAGGCGCATCATCGTTCCCCAGGCAGTCAGAGTCTCACTCCCTCCGCTCGGGAATTCTTTTATCAGCCTGGTAAAAGATACTTCCCTGGCAGCGACCATCACGGTTACCGAGATGTTCCAAAAGGGGCAGCAGATTGCGGCAGCCACCTATGAACCGCTGTGGCTGTACATCGAGGTTGCTTTTATTTATCTGATTTTCAGCACAGTCCTGTCTTATTTCCAGAACAAGCTTGAAGACCGTTTTGGAAGAAGCGTAGCCAAATAATGGAGGTGCCTGAATGATAAAGATTGAAAACCTGTATAAGAAATTCGGAGAACTGGAAGTGCTGAAAGGAATCGACCTGTCCATTCCGACCGGGAAAACGGCCGTTATCATCGGCCCTTCAGGATCCGGGAAGACAACACTTCTCAGATGCATGAATCTGCTCGAAACTCCTGATGCCGGTAAGATCGAGCTTGGAAGCAAAGCGCTCCGGTTCGGGGATTCTGTAAAAATCAAAACAGCGGAAATGGTAGCATTCCGCAAACAGACCGGCATGGTATTCCAGAACTATAATCTCTTCCCGCATTTGACTGCGATGGAAAATGTAATGGAAGGCCAGATGGTGGTGCTGAAGCGCTCGAAAGACGAAGCGCGGAAAAAGGCGCTGGGCCTCCTCGAAAAGGTGGGGCTCAAGGACCGTGCCGATAATTACCCCCACCAGCTGTCCGGCGGCCAGCAGCAGCGGGTCGGCATTGCCCGGGCAATGGCAATGGATCCGCAGGTGCTGCTCTTCGATGAACCGACATCAGCTCTTGACCCGGAGCTGGTCGGGGAAGTGCTGAAGGTAATGAAGGATCTTGCCAAAGAAGATATCACGATGGTTATCGTGACACATGAAATGAGCTTTGCCCGCGATGCTGCCGATGAAGTCATCTTCATGGACGGCGGTGTTGTCGTTGAGAGAGGAACACCAGAGGACGTATTTGAAAAATCACAAAACAAGCGGACACAGCAGTTTTTAAACAAAGTGACTTCCCGATAAAGTGGAGGCCCTGCGCAGATGCAGGGCCTTTCTTTATAGAGTTTTGCATCAATACATCAGATATATCTTTTTACTATGAAAAGTGATAGATTAAACTCAGAAAGGGAAGGGGGCAGATGTTATCAGGAAATTAACACAGATTTTATTCGTCACAGCCGGCTTCCTGGCCCTGGGCCTTGGCATCCTGGGCATCATCCTTCCCGTCGTTCCGACCACCCCGCTGCTTCTGCTGGCCTCATTCTGCTTTATGAAAGGATCCAAAAGGTTTGAAGTCTGGTTCAAGCAGACAGGGATCTACAAAAAGCACTTAGAAAGCTTTGTGAAAAATAAGTCGATGACACTGAAGCAAAAATTCACGATCCTGCTGTTTGCTGACACCATGATCATCATTGCATTCTTCTTGACGGATCTCACAGCAGTCAGGATTATGCTGGTAATCATTGTTCTGTATAAATACTATTATTTCTTCTATAAAATAAAAACCTTGCCGGAATAAGGCAAGGTTTTAGCATTTTATCCTGTTTCTCCTCAATAGGCTGACCGTCTTACCAAAGACCAGGCTTGACGACCATGAACCAGAGCATGGCGGATAGAAGGATGATGTAAATCCAGACAGTGCGGTTAAGCTGAGCCGCTGCTTTTTCCTTATCGGTCCCTTCTTCCCGGAATTTCCGCAGCTTCGGCGTGAAGGCGCGCGCCAGGAAAAAGAGAGAGAGAAACAGGATGATCAAGGTCATGACAACCCAGGAGGTGCCCCATGTCCATGGTCCGGCTGCAATCAAAATGACGCCCGATCCTACAAGAACGTGGCCGGAGTGCTTAGAGAGCCTGACAACGGACCGGAAAGTATCCATATATGCTTCGAGCTCGGCACCAGCGGCCGTCTTCAGCTTCTTCACGATCGGGAAAAGGATGAAGAACGGTCCGATTGACATAATTACACTGAGTACATGTATGTATATAACAGCCCGGTAAATTAAATCCATTGAGTTTTACGCTTCAGCCGGTTTGAACTCGTGGACCCAGACCTTCATATGCGGAAGCCAAGGCATCCCTTTATGATACGAAAGGATTGTCTGCTTATAATCCTCGACAGAGCTGAATCCTTCCTGGCGGGCATGTTCGTCGGTAAGCTCACCGAGAGTCTGGCTGTACACGGAAGTCACGACGAATTCTTTATCGTTGAGCACCATAATCTCCCCGATATCAGCATATCTGCCATTTCTTCTCGTGGCCGTCTTTTCTCCTTTTAATACCTTTTCGATATCTGCCGGTACAGTAACCAGTCTTTCAATGCTGCATGTTTTAGCTGGCAATTCATTTTCTTGGTGTGTCATACTATTCCCCTTTCAGTTTTGTGCCCTTTTACTTTACCACAATTTACTCAGTGCGGTGAGGGCAATTCTGCTGTCAGAAGAAAAATACGGTGCCTGCATACAACGCGGCGGTAATCCCGGCAGCAATCAAAGCTGGCTTCAGCTTATATCGTGCATATTCAATGACAGACAAATTCAGGATCCGGGCGATCGTATTGGTATCGTCGCTCAGCGGGGAGGCGAATGCCCCAAAGGTCCCGCTGGCAAAGACAGCGCCGATGACGAGCGGAAGATAGATGCCTGAAGCAGCGGCCATTGAAATCCCGAGCGGCATCAGGATGCCCCAGGTCCCCCATGCCGACCCGATGAAATAAGAGATGGCTGCTCCGAATAAAAAGAGAAGCGGCACAACGATGGATGGAGGAATCCAGCTCGAATAACGGGTGACAAACGCTGAAAAACCCAGCTCTTCTGTCACGGACGACAGCCCCCAGACCACGGCAAGCAGGACGATGACAGACATAAGGTCATTCCCGCCGATTACAAAGCTGTTCAGAAGATCTGATGTCTTCGTCTTTTGGAACCGGAAAAACAAGAATGTAAACAAGACAGTAAATACAAGGGCAATCAGCATGGCATCCATTACATCCGCTTTAATGAAGGCGGCGGCAAAACCCCCTGCCTTCTTATAGCCGTCCCACCATGTGAAAATCAAAGTCAGGACAACAACAAGCGCAAGCGGTACTAAAAGATTCCACGGCTTTTCCGGCAGATCCCTTCCAACCGCCGGGTCGCAAGTGTGCCAGTCATCCTCATCATCTCCTGATTTTCCAATCTTTTCAGGGTCGCTGTCCTGTGTTGATTTTGAATGATGGAAGAAGCTTAAATACACGCCGAGAAAAATCATCACAAATGAAAAGAAATTAAAAGGGATGCTTCTCAGGAACAGGTCATAAGGATCGGCATCAATGTTCTCATTGCTTACAGCAATATCCACAATTGACGTCATATAGCCGACAAAAGCCGTCGCGATCGGAATCAGGACAATGATGGGAGTTGCTGTGGTCTCAATGACAAAGCCAAGCTCCTGTGTCGACATTTTTACTTTTTTCAAAAGCGCCCGCATGATCGGCGCAATCGTGACGAACCGGAAGCTCGGGGCGGAGAAGGTCCCGACCGTGGACAGGTAGGTAAGAAGCAGTGCCTGCCTTTTGTTCTGGATCCTGACTGACGCCTCCTCGACAAACCCCCTGATGCCCCCGGAAATCTTGATCATGCCGACAAGACCGGAGAAAGCATAAAGAAAAAGAAGGATCTTAATATTATTTTCATCTATGAGCCCTTTAACAAGAAAGCTGATGAGCGTCTCCAAGCCTCCTGCCAGTGTCGGCTGAAGAAGGAAGGAGCCGGCGAGAAGGCCGGCAAAAAGGCCGGGAAGGACCTGTTTGGTTTTTATGGCAATGGGTATCGCAATCAGAAATGGAAGAATAGAAAACCAGTCAGTCTGCACAATCATTCACCCTGTCTCAATCTTTGTCATAGTGTTAGATTGCCGGAATTGGGAAAACTTATTCTGATATTGGGCAGGCATTCCTAATAAGAACTCCCGTTGACATATAACCAAATGGTGTTATATTCTTAAAATATAACCAAATGGTTTTATATTTATTGTTAAAGGAGAATTACAAT
Organism: Bacillus infantis; assembly: GCF_050107595.1. Lineage (GTDB taxonomy): Bacteria > Bacillota > Bacilli > Bacillales > Cytobacillaceae > Bacillus_AB > Bacillus_AB infantis_C. The sequence goes on along the minus strand of NZ_JBNILH010000011.1, from coordinate 69,028 downwards.
GACAAAATTGGATGATATCGTAAAGGTGATCACAATTGATGCGCCGATTGAAAAGGTTTGGGAAAAGGTGTCCTCTTCTGAAGGCATTGCTGAATGGTTCATGCCGAATGATTTTAAGCCTGAGCTGGGCTATGAATTTCATCTGCAGTCCCCTTTTGGGCCTTCTCCATGCAAGGTGACCGAGCTTGATCCGCCATACAGGCTTTCCTTTCTTTGGGACAATGATGGCTGGGCTGTTTCGTTCCTGTTAAAAGAGAAGGACGGGAAAACGGAGTTCACCCTTATCCATGCCGGATGGAAGGACACGGATGAAATACTGCCAAAGGCGCGGGAGGCAAGCGGCATTGTCAGGGAGCGCATGAACGGCGGCTGGTCCGGCATTGTGGAAAAATTGAAGAAAGCTGTGGAGGCATAATGTCCGCTCCGGCGCAAAAGTATGATGTGTTCCAGGCTGTGGCCGATCCGACGCGCCGTGAAGTCTTAAGGCTGGTTGCGGAGAAAGAGCGTCCTATATCAGAAATTGCCGGCCATTTTTCCATGAGCAGAACTGCGGTGGCCAAGCATCTTCATATCCTTTCAGAAGCGAAGCTGATCAAAGGGCGGAAGGCGGGGAGGGAGAAGCTTTATATCCTCCAGCCCGAATCCCTGGCTGAACTGAAGGAATGGCTCGCTTATTTTGACCGGTTCTGGGATAACCGTTTATCGGTGCTGAAGAATCTCTTTGAAAATGATGGAAGCAATTATTTAGGGCACAATGAAAAGGAAGAATAGAATGAATAGAATGAATAGAAGCAGGCCAATCAGACTGGCCTGCTTTTGAAATTTTCCCAACCTATTTTATGATGTGCTCGCCCTCAAAATATAGTAAACTTGAATTTAGGCTATTTTTACTATAAGTGTAATTTAGAAGAGGAAGTTAGAGCAGATGAAAAATGCCAAGCTCAAAGCCATCATTGTAATATCAGCAGTATTGCTGCTATTGTTTACTATCTTCAATATGTATATATCTTATGTAAGCATAAAAGGCTCAACCGTAAGGTCCATCGCCAGCCAGACGCTTGAAACGGCCAAATCCATTGCCGATTCCATGCCCGTGGTCATTTACGAGGAGTTTCTGGAAAATCCGGAAAAAGGGCCGGAATATGAAGCTATCAAAAGGTATCTGGAGGATGTCAGGAGGAAGACAGGCTCGCTTCATGTCTATACCCTCCTTATTGATAATCCAGAGGTTTCAAGGGCAGTGATAGTAGGGCTGCCGCCAGGTGCCGAAGAGTTTCCGATCGGCGGGATTTGTACAGTTCCTGAGGAGCAGGTGAAGCAGGCCTACAGCGGAAAGTCTTTTACAACCGGCATCATCCGTGATCCTGAATATGGAGAGTATTTGACCGCAGGGGCGCCAATCAAAAATTCAGAAGGTGCAACCATTGGTTTTCTGGCCATCGACATCAGTGCAGAAATGATCGGAAGCATCAGCGGCAAGGTGTTGAAAGGCAGTTTATCCAATCTGGTCTTCAACGGCGTCTTTGTGATGTTTCTCCTTGTGTCATTCATCTTTATCCAGCGCTGGTACCAGCGTGAGCTTAAAAAGGAAGTCGGAGAGACGGAATATACGTACCAGGCGGAGTTTGACTCGCTTCTTTCCTCAGTGAGGTCTTTGAGGCATGATTATTCGAACCATATCCAGGTGGTTCACGGCCTGCTGAAGATTGAGAGCTATGATCAGGCGCTTGCCTATCTGACAGCCCTTTCCAAGGAAGTGCATTCCATCGAATCCATCAAGCTTGATACAGTCAATCCCGGGCTCGGGGTACTGCTTGAAACGAAAAGGCTGCTGGCACAAAATTACGGCATTGAAGCCAGATTTACGGTTTCTAAGGATTCTTTCAATCTCATTAAAACAACAGACCTGATTAAGATCCTCTCTAATTTGATTGATAATGCTATAGAAGCTTCCGTTGAGCTTCCCGAGGAAGAAAGGAAGCTGTCAGTATCCTGCACGGCAGGTGAAGGCCAATATATGTTTACCGTGACAAACACAGGCCCCCGCATAAATGCATGGGATAAAGAAAAGATTTTCGAAAGCGGATTTTCAACGAAAAAACCTGAAAAAGGGAAAACAAGAGGCCAGGGGCTCTTCATCGTAAAACAGATCACCAGCCGCTATGGCGGCCAGGTTACCTTAGATTCACATGATTCGATTACTGCAGCTAAAGTGGTCATCCCTTCAGCTGCTGGAAAGAGCCCGGCAAAATAAAAAAAGGATAAAATCCCAATGGATTTTATCCTTTTTCTTATACAGAAAATCCACCCTCGAAAGGATGGACAGGAAAGGGAAAAGGTTCTTATTTTTGCTTTCTCGGATATTGACTAGCCGCTTGGCGCTTCATTTGCTCTTCACGTTCAGCATCTTTTTTGAACGCTTCCATTGCTTTGTAAAAAAGCAGGCTCATCTCTTCCGCCTCCCTGTGTAATGATTAGATATTCCACTCGTTCCCGGTGTGTTTTCCGGTAAACTTAATTTGATGATTTTTTTGAAAAAGATTGGACGCGGAACATTCTCCGCCTTACTATAAAAGCAGGAAGCCAGTGATGGGAGGAAAAAGTATGGCTGTACTGGAGAAGCTGACGTTTGTCTCAGGCTATGAAAAAAACGGAGTACTGCGCAGGAGCTTTAATGAACTGGCGAAAGAGACTTTCGGCATACAATTTGAAGATTGGTTTGATCTGGGATACTGGTCAGGTAAATACATACCTTATTCTTTTGCCGATGGGGAAAAAGTGGTGGCCAATGCATCGGCAAATCTGATCCAGTTTTCAGGAGAGGGGAAGGATTGGAAGGCTGTCCAGGTGGGCACTGTCATGACGCACAGGGATTACCGCAATCACGGGCTGGCAAGGCAATTGATGGAACGCATCCTGGAAGATTTTAAAGAAGCGGACTTCATTTATCTTTTTGCCAATTCAACTGTGCTCGATTTTTATCCGAAATTTGGTTTTAATCCTGTAGAGGAAACGCAATATTTTATAAAAGCAAACGCCGGCAGCCAGCAAAGGGAGATCCGCAAATTGGATGGCAGAAATCCGGAGGATCTGGCCTTCATTTATGAGATGGCAGGCAGGAGAAGCTATCCAGGCAGGTTTGATGCCGTCAACACAAGAGAGCTGCTCATGTTTTACTGCCTGAATGTGTTCCATGATGACATCTATTGCCTCCCGGAAGATGGGGCCATTGTACTCGCCAGGCAGGAAGATGATGTCGTGCATATGTATGATGTCATTTCCTCTGAACCAGATTGGGATCCGGCCGGAATTGCCGGAAGAATCGCCACAGGGAATGCAGGGAGGGCAGCTCTTTATTTCACCCCTTCCCGAGAAATCAATGTATTGGATAAGGTGAAGTATCAAGACAGCCATGTTTTATTTGTAAAATATAATGGCGAACATAGCAGACTGCCGGCAGATTTTAAGCACCCGCTGACTGTCCAGGCATAAAGAAGGGCCTCCTGAATTATTCAGGAGGCCTGCTGATTATTTTCCTGCCTTGAAAGTATAGACCGCCATCTTGGTCCCATTTTCGTCTTTGATCAGGCCGCCCTGCAGCTTTTCGCCTTTTTCGCCGTAGGTTTCCTGGATATACGATAAGCCGTTGCTGTCAGTTGGGTCGAACATGATTTTTACCTGATAGGAATTCAGATCCTTGATTTTGGTCATCGGGTTGGTGATGACCAGGCGGAAGGATCCGTCAGGCATGACATCGGCCCGGTCATTGAAGCCAGTGATGATATAGCCTTCGGCACTGACGCCCCCTGTAACAGATGCTCCTTCAAGGATATTGCTTTTGCCATCAATGTAAATGAAATCTTCATCTTCGGTCACTTCTGTTTCCATCCGGATTTGAACAGCACCGTAATCATCAGGCTTTGACCATTCGGGTGCTTCAATCATGACCGTGCTTTCCGGCTGGGACAGATCAATTTCATTCACAGCGACTATTTGCCTCTGCTGCCCCCCGCCTTCCTCAACAAGCCTAATAAATGCCCCTTCGAGCTTGCTGCCATCAACAGAATAATGCTCGTTGACCTCATCGCTGCTGGCAGAAGGGCTGAAAACAATCCTTGTATAAATCACCGGATATTTATAGCCATCCGGGATGGTATCTTCAAGTGTAAAACTGCCATCCTCTTCAACAAGGGTGGTGCCGGCGCTTCCGATAATGGCGCCGTCAAGAGGATCGGTATAAAGGAAAAGCTTTGATCCGGGAAGAAGATTGGTGGTACCTGTGACTGTGATTTTTTGGTCCTTCCGATGGATCTCGCCTTCAAGCTTCACATCATAATCGCCTGCATCATCACGAGCTTTAAGCACCGTGGTTTCAACAGCCTCTTTTTCACTGTCTTCATCACCAGCCGAATCCTTACTTTCCTTTTGGGCTGCCTCTTCCTGTGCAGGCTCCTTTTTGCCCGCCTCCTCATCCTGATTGTTCCCGCAGGCAGCCAGCAGTACAACCAGAATGGCTAGAATAAGAGAATCGATTTTCATAATATGTTCCTCCGATTATAAGATAACAATCCCTATTGTAAACGGGAGGATGGAGGTACTGTAAATAATAATATCTAAATATTGGAAAAATAAACCGGTTTTCCTATTATGGAATGTGGGTTTTGTTACTAAAGTCATATAAATACTCGCTTGTTGGGGTGAGTCGTGCAGAGATAAGATATTTAGGCATCCTCTGGCATCAAATCGACGAGTCATGCATAGATAAGCTCTATTCGGTACATGAATAGGCTGGAAGAGGGCAGGGCGTGAATAGAATGGCTCTTATTTGATACATGACTGGGCTGGAAGAGGTGGGGGCGTGCACAGAATGGCTCTTAATCGGTACATGACTGGGCTGGAAGAGGACGGGTCATGCATAGAATGGCTCTTATTCGATACATGACTGGGCTGGAAGAGGTGGGGTCGTGCATAGAATGGCTCTTAATCGGTACATGACTGGGCTGGAAGAGGACGGGTCATGCATAGAATGGCTCTTAATCCGTACATGACTGGGCTGGAAGAGGACGGGTCATGCATAGAATGGCTCTTAATCGGTACAAGACTGGGCTGGAAGAGTGCAGGTCGTGTATAGAAAAGCTCTTATTCGATACGTGACTGGCCTGAAAAAGGACGGGTCATGCATAGAATAATTCCTAATCGGTACATGACTTGACCGCACCTCGATGACTCACGCATAGCATGCTCCATTTTAGATAGAAGGTCCGGACTCAAGCCGGCCAGTCACGCATTAAATCGCACTCATCAATATACAGGGCCTGTCTAAAATAAGACAGGCCCGATTATCTTACCCAATACTCACATCACTCGGTTTCCAATTCTTTATACAGACTTTTCAGCTCTGCCTCGATCGCCTGGATTTGCTTTTCAAGTGGAGACAGGTTTCCGCCGACAGATTCCATTTTCTCCAGATCGTTTTGGAGCCGTACGTAATCTAGCTTAAGATCTTTTATTTTGTATTCTATTTCTGCTTTTTTCATCCTGATCCCTCTCTTCTTCTGTCTATTCGAAATATAACGTTTACAGAAGGGAAGGGCAACTGATATGCGTTTATGTATTTCCGCAAAATAGCGCATTTTGAATGCAGGCGTCAGAATATACTTTCTGATTGCAAAGCAAGCCATTGGCGCCTGCCTTCAAGCGCGGCACCACCTGGCTTTTTATAGAGAAGCTTCTGTCAGTGCGCTGGCTTCTTGTTCGGACAATTTAATAAAAATGGTTTCTTTCCTGTTCATCGCCTCAAAAGAAAAATCGATTTCCAGCAGCAGGAAAAATTGCCGGTTGATCCTTACAACACAATGCTCCCCGATTGACGCAATGTTCATGATTTCACATCCTTTACGGATACATATAATGCGCTTCGGGGGAATAAGGTGTGGACAAATCAGGAAAAGGGGCAGTGCCCCCTTGCCTGCCTATTGTCCGGGATGAAGGACATTGCAAGCGCTCAAATTGTTGCCGTCAGGGTCTTTAAAGCCAAAACCGCCCATCCCGTTTTCAGGATGAACATTAAGCGGACCCACCTCTACATTTTTTCCCTGAAGCCACTCTCTGAACTCTTCAAGGGATTCTGTATAAAAATCAATGATGGTGTGGTCGACCCCTGTATATGTATTATGGAAAGACAGACTGGATTCGCTTCCGGTTTCTACAAGAAAAATGGTCGGAACCCCTTTGGCTTCAAATGTAAGCATCGCAGCTTTTTCTCCGTGAAAGTGAACCGAGACGCCAAATATCTCTCTGTAGAATGCTATAGACCTTTCAAGATCAGAGACAGGAATTTCAATCGTGGCAATATGAGATATGAATTTTTGCATGGTTATCCTCCTTGGAATAGTTTGTATATTAATTTGACACAGTATATGCCATTTCCTTCCTGCAGAAGAAAGTTTGACAGCCCAGAAGGTTTATATTATGATAGGTGTAACAGTTAAATAGTCTCCTAAAGGGGAGTAGCTTTTACAGCAAAGTCGTCATTTCGGAGTTTTCTCCCGGCTTTGTTGGCAACCATGACGTTGTTAGCAAGACCTTTACCTGATTCGGGTAAAGGTTTTTATTTGTTTATTAAGCCTTTGCCGGATGCGGCAAAGGCTTTTTTTCTGTTAAAAATTTGAGAAGGAGCTGCAGAATATGAAAAAGAAAAAGTTCCAGTTTGAAGAACTTATCAGGAAGAACAAGGAAGAGCTTCTAAAGGACAAGAGAGAGATTGAAAAAATTGAAAAACGGCTGGATGATAGGTATGCAAAATCGCAATAAGGGGTGTGAAGCAGCATGAAATTTTTTCGCAGGATCAAGTTTCTGTTTAAATTCTGGAGGGTGATACCCTTTCTGAAGGATTTCTTTTTATCGAAGGAGGTCGAGGCCCACAAGAAGGCGCTTGGCATCCTGCTCGTTTTGACGTATGCCTTTTTCCCTTTCGATCTTATTCCCGACTATCTTGCCGTCCTTGGAATCGTCGATGATTTGGCAGTGGCTGGATTTGTCATAGAGCGGATGATCAAGGTGGCGCCGGAGTCACTGAAATTAAAGCATGGAATAGAAAAATAATCAGATTAATAGGAGGCACAAAAAATGGATTTTGCATTATTAATGGAATATGGCTGGGTGCTGCTGCTCCTGATAGCCATCGAAGGGCTCTTAGCAGCTGACAATGCGCTCGTACTGGCCATCATGGTCAAGCATCTTCCCGAGGAGGAGCGGAAGAAGGCATTATTCTACGGTCTGGCCGGGGCTTTCATCTTCAGGTTTGGCTCGTTATTCGTCATCTCATTCCTGGTCGACGTTTGGCAGGTTCAAGCGATTGGCGCGCTTTACCTGTTATTCATCTGTATCAACCATATAGTCCGCAAGCTTGCTGCCAGAAAATTCGGCGCGAAGGAGGAAGAAGAGGGAAAAGAAAAGAAGAAATCAGGCTTTTGGGTAACTGTTCTTAAGGTAGAGCTGGCTGATATCGCCTTTGCTGTCGATTCAATCCTGGCTGCTGTTGCCTTGGCGATAGCGCTTCCTGATTCAGGGCTTCCGAATATCGGGGGGCTTGACGGCGGTAAATTCCTTGTCATCTTTGCCGGAGGTTTCATCGGTCTGATCATCATGCGCTTTGCAGCCAATCTGTTTGTCGGGCTGCTGCATTCAAGACCGGGCCTCGAAGTTGCAGCATTCCTGATTGTCGGCTGGGTAGGTGTGAAGCTGTCTGTTTACACACTTTCGCATCCGGCGCTTGGGGTACTGGCAGAAGGCTTTGCAAAATCTGCTGAATGGAAAATCACGTTCTATATTGTGCTTATATTAATTGCAGTTGGCGGCTGGTTCTTTTCGAAGCCGAAGGAAGGGGCTGTATCTGAAGGATAAGTGGAGTTTGCTATGAGCCCTGGTTCCAGGTGCTGGAGGTTAGACCGCTATTTCTGGTGAAAAGGGAAATAGCGGTTCCAGCATGAGGAGGTAGAACCGCTATTTATATGGAAATCGAAAATAGCGGTTCCAGCATGAGGAGGTAGAACCGCTATTTATATGGAAATCGAAAATAGCGGTTCCAGCATGAGGAGGTAGAACCGCTATTTATATGAAAATCGAAAATAGTGGTTCCAGCAGTGGAAGGTAGAGCCACTATTTCTATGAAAAACAAAAATAGTGGTCCCAGCGAGAGAAGGTAGAACCACTATTTCTATGAAAAACAAAAATAGTGGTCCCAGCGAGAGAAGGTAGAACCACTATTTCTGTTAAAACGGAAAATAGTGGTTCCTACGAGAGAAGGTAGAACCACTATTTCTGCGAAAACGGAAAATAGCGGTTCCAGCGAGAGAAGGTAGAACTACTATTTCTGTGAAACTGGGAATAGTGGTGCTAGCAGCTAGAACCGCTATTTCAACGAAAGCTTAAAATAGTAGTTCCAGCAAAAGAGGAAGGCGCTGCCTTCCTCTTTTTATACAGTTTGGCAATCTGTAACATATTCCCATCAGGAGAAGTACCTTGCATGTTATAATGAATTGATCGACTATTCAAAAAAAGAGGTAAATCAATGAATCAATTCAATTGGAAGCTTGCTTCGCTTCTCCTGACCGGCATCGGCATTTCCAGGCTGGGGGATTTCATTTATCTGATTGCTATCAATCTGCTTGTTTTCGAGATGACCGGCTCGGCTGCAGCGGTCGCAGGCTTATGGATCATCGGGCCGGTTACAGCGGTGCTGATGAATTCCTGGAGCGGGGGTCTGGTTGACCGGAGCAATAAAAAGAAGCTGATGATCGTTACGGACATTATCCGGGCTGCCGGAGTCGCGGTTATCCCGATGCTCGGCAGTGTGGAGCTGATTTATGTGTGCTTGTTTGTCATCAGTCTTGCAAAAGCCTTTTTTGCTCCAGCATCCACTACATATATAGCCATGCTGGTACCCGCCGGGAGCCGCAAGCGGTTCAACGGAATCAGCAGCCTTGTCTCATCCGGGGCCTTCATTGTCGGTCCTTCCATTGCAGGTGCGCTGTTCCTCATCGGAACCATTGACATGGCCATCTACTTGAACAGCATCTCGTTTCTTGTTTCGAGCCTCATCATCATGTTTCTTCCTGATGCAGACAAGGACGCACCTTTGTCTGAAAAGAGGAACGCGTTCGAGCATCTAAAAGAAGACTGGCGTGAAGTGATCACCTTCAGCAAGAAAGAATCCTTTGTTTTCGCCGTCTATGTCAGCTTTCTTGCGTTCGGCCTGTTTTCACTTGCCCTGGATTCACAGGAGGTTGTGTTCATCCAGGATACAGTCGGGCTGTCCGAGGCTGACTACAGCTTCCTGGTCAGCATCACTGGAATCGGCTTTGCACTTGGCGCTCTGTTTATCACCGTGATATCCAGACTGTTAGGCATCAAGCAGCTCATGGCCATCGGAATGCTCATGGTCTCAGCAGGATATATGATCTATGCTTTATCCTATTCATTCGCGATGGTCACTGCCGGTTTTCTGCTCCTTGGCTTTTTTAATGCTTTTATGAGCGCGGGCTTTCAGACGTTTTACCAGAACAATATCCCCATCTCCATCATGGGGAGGATGACAAGTGTGCTGAGCGTCTTCCAAAGCATTGCCCAAATCATTTTCCTGCTCGGCATCGGAATCATCGGCGATATCATTCCTCTGCGCTATTCAACGATCGTCCTTGCCGGGGCAAACCTGCTGCTTTCCCTTTATGTGATCTGGCTGGCTTTGAAGCCTGGGATGAAGCAGTATTTTTCAGAGGAAGAAAGGGCAGAGGCAATGTGAAAAAACAGGCAGGGAAATGGCCCTGTCTGTTTTTTCACTAAAACGAGTAAGATTCACCGTCGTCAGGCACCAGCACATTAGAAGAGATTCCATTGTCCTTTATAAACTTCTTGAGTTCGTCCCTGGATAATGTCCAATGATTGACTGCTTCCATATGGCTTGCAATGATTTTAGCGTTAGGGGCAGCCTTGCATACTTCATATACATCATCCTTGCCCATGACAAGAGAGCCGCCCTCAAGGAACTGATTATCTCCCGCATTTACAACAATGATTTCTGGAAGATGTGCATCAATTTCCTCCTGAACATCTGCATTCCAGACAGTATCTCCGGCTATATAGAGTGTTTTTTCGGAAGGATGTTTAAAGACTGCACCGCACACCAGACCAGCAAGCTTCAGAATTTCTCCCCTGCCATGCTCACCTTTCGTTTTTATCAGGTGGATGTCTTCGAATACTGTATCTTCTTTAAGGACTTCTACATTTCGAAAACCGTCACTTCTGACTGAACTGGCATCTTCCTCATTTTGCACGAACATTTTAATATCCTTTGGAAGTGCCTTTTTGGCTGCATCGTCATAGTGATCAAGGTGAAGATGGGTTACAATGACAGCATCTGTCTGATCAATAATTTCTTCAATGGAAATTGGCAGCCTGGCTAAAGGATTGCCCTGTTCCTGCCTGATTGAATTCGGGAACGGGGGATAAGCGCCTTTCTCTGCTAAAAATGGGTCGATTAAAAACTTCTTCCCCGCATATTGGATAACCAAAGTTGCATTTCGGATTTGTTGTATAATCATATTGCACTGCTCCTTTTCTTAAATGTAAGTATAGTTTATAATAAGACCCTTTTGGCTTTACATAGATTAAATCAAGTCTTTATGCACTTTCACTTGATTAATGAAAGGATTTGTTGGGATGTTAGATGGTACGGATAGACATATCATAGAAGAGCTTTCAAAAAACAGCAGAATCAAGATGAAGGAGCTGGGCGAAAAAGTCCACTTGACCGGTCAGGCTGCCTCAGCCAGAGTTGCGAAGCTGGAGGATTCAGGAATTATTGAGGGATATACGATAAAAGTCAATCAGGCAAAGATGGGCTATCCGGTTCATGCCATCATTCATGTTTATACCAAAACAGCCAATCATCAGCCGTATTTATCTTTCGTTAAGAAACAAGAACAGTACATCATCCATAACTATAAGGTGAGTGGGGAAAGCTGCTATCTGCTTGAATGCAGATTCCCATCTAATGAAAGATTGGATGAATTTTTGACGAGTCTCAGCAATGCAGTGAGCTATAAACTATCTATCGTAATCAGCAAATTATAGAAAAAGCAAAAAAGAAAAAGCCCCGCCAAAAGCGGGGCCTCTTTCATCAGCTTGCATTCTCTATCACAGGCTCCGCCTGCTTCTCCGTCTTCTTAGGAGAGCGGCTGAACAAGCGGTACACAGCCGGGATCAGCAGAAGCGTTATAAAGGTAGCGAACATCAGCCCGGAGATGAGGACTGTTGCCATTGGCGCCTGATAGTTTCCGGATGTGCCGGAAGCAAGGGCGAGCGGGAGCATTCCGCCTGCTGTTGTCAGGGTCGTCATAAAGATTGGGCGGATCCTGTCTTTGCCTGCCTGGCTGAGTGCATCGGTAATAGAATGGCCTTCCTTTCGGAGCTGGTTGGTCCGGTCGAGAAGGAGGATGGCGTTATTCAGCACAATGCCTATCAGCATGACAATTCCCATTGCCGACATGACGCTCAGCTCGCGCTGGGTCAGGAAGAGCCCGAGAATGACTCCGACAATTGTCATCGGGATGACAGACATGACGATGATTGGCTGAATCAGGTGGTTGAATTGGACCGCCATAACAAGGTACACAAGGAAGATGCTGATGGCAAGGATGAAGACCATATCCTTGATCAGTTCCTGCTGCTGCTCCAGGTCTCCGGCTGCAGATAAAGTGTAGCCTGCCGGTGCATCAAATTCCTCAATCAGCTTCTGTACATCACGATTGATGCTGCCAAGATCCCTGTCTTCGATATCAGCCGAAATCGATATATATCTTTCCCCATCTGTATGTGAAATTTCATTCGGTGCTTCAACTTTCTTCAGGCTGATCAGTTCTGACAGCTTCTTTTCTCCGCCGGCAGCAGGGATGGAGAGCTTCATGAGCGCCTCTTTAGTTGATGTCTTTTCGCTCCATCCTAAAGAGAGGGGAACAGATTCTTCATTGAGTGAAACCTCGCCAAGCGGCATTTCCATAAAGGACTGTTCAATGAATTGCTTGACCTGCAGTCCGGACAGTCCGGCTTTTTCAATTTCGTCTTCCTTTAATTCTACGATCTCTTCAGGTGATGTGCGTTTTATGGAAGAGGTAATGCCGACGATTCCATCTATTTTCCCCAGTTCCTTCATAAAAGAATCAGAGACAGTTTCCAGTTCTTCAAAGCTTTCGCCCTTCAAGCTAACTTGCACAGGATAGCCGCCGCCGCCTGACATCGCACTTTGGACGCTTTCAATTGGCTGGGTATCCTCAAGCTTGCGCAGCGCCTTCATGATGGCCTCGTTGACCTCTTTCTGGGGTTTTGTAACATCATCCCCTTTGGTCATATTGATGATGGTATACATCATACCGCCGTTGTCCATGACATAATTGGATTCTACATCAGTGATTTTGCTCAAGCTTTCATTCAGTTCCGCGGCAACCGCTTCTTTTTCCTTAATCGATACTCCGGTCTCCAAATCAACCATCAGCTCGGAATAGCGGTTGAACACATCCGGCATGATCGTCATCGGAATTTTCGGTACAAGCAGCAGCGAGCCTGCAAACATAAGGAAAAAGGCTGCAATCACAGCGAGGCTGTGGCGCTTTTTCTTTACAGTCCAGTTAATCACCCTGCTGTAAAAACGGAGCAGCCGACCTTCTTTGCGTGCTGTCTTTTTGCTGGAAATCTTTAAGAACTTCTCTGACAGGGAAGGGATGATTGTGAATGAAACCAGTACAGAACTGATCAGTGTGATCGCAACAACGGCGGACAGCATGATCATAAATTCGCCCATTTCTCCGCCAAGCAGCCCGATCGGCAAAAATACCACGATGGTTGTGAGCATACTTGCGATAACGGCGGCCGATACTTCTTTCGTTCCTTCCAATACTGCCTCAAGACGGGCCAGCCCCTGCTCTTTTTTGCGGTAGATGGATTCAAGAATGACGATAGAGGAGTCAACCATCATTCCGATTCCCAATCCCAGGCCGATGAGTGTCAGCATATTGAGGCTGTATCCGAACATCCACATCGAGGCGAAAGTCAGGAGAACGGATGTCGGGATTGAGATTCCGACAATTAGAGTAGCCCTTAAATTCCTCAGGAATAACAGGAGAATCACTACAGCAATAATGCCCCCAATGAGGATGTTGGACGCGACGCCGTCAATGGACTCTTGTACATAGTCAGCCTGTGCAACCATCTCATTCAGCTCAAACCCCTTGATCAGCCCTTCTTCACGGATTTTATCGATTTCCCCGCGGACAGCATCAGCCATTTCGATCTGTGTTGCATCAGCAACTCGGCCAATCTGAACAAACACAAGGTTCTTTGTGCCATTTTTCCAGACAAAAGAGGAGCTTTCCTGCGGGGCCACTGTAATATCAGCAATGTCACTAAGCTTGATAAAGCCTGCAGGGGAAGCAATTTCGATATTCCTTATGTCATTTTCTGAACCCGGCTTTGTATTCCAGCGTACAGATGGGGAGTCCTTTTCAAGCTCGAGCTGTCCGAGTGTCGCTTCGCTGTTCACCTGCTGGATGGCGGCCATCACCCCGGCAGCATCCAGTCCTTTTTTCAGCATTTCTTCCCGGTTTAAGAGAATGTTTACTTCATCCTCCTCCAGGCCGGAAAGTGATACGTCCCGTACCTCAGGCAGGGCTTCAAGCCTTGGCTCTAATGTTTCCTTCGCGAATCTGGTTATGTCCTCAAGATTGCCTTCCGACAGATCCAGGAAAAATTCATAGCTTTGACTTGCGCCGTATTGCCCCATTTCTACTTCCTTTACAGCAGGTATCCCTGCAGTGGAGGAATTTATGACAGATTCGACTTCTTTAAATATCTCGTCACCACGGCCCTGTTCAAAGGCCATTTGGATGGAGCTTCTTCCGGCAATTGTAGTGGAGGTCACATCTTCAACCCCGTCGAGCCCTTTTAATTGCTGCTCAAGCGGAGTGGTAATCGATCGCTCCATTTCTATAGCAGGCATTTCTCCCGCATTGATCTCTGCATAGCCGCCATCCACTTTCATGGCAGGCATTAGCTCCTTATCAAGCTCAAGAACCGCATAGCTCCCGGTAAGCAGAACCAGGACCGCAACCAGTCCAACCAGGATCTTTCTTTCAACGATAAATTTGATCAGTTTCATACAGATTCTCCTTTTAATGAAATGAAAATATGGATTTTTGCTCCCAAGGATCAATCATACAGATTGAATATAGAAAAAAAAACATAAAATAGTAAAATTTTCTTATTGAAGGAGTAAATCCCATTTCTTCTGGTTTCAATCATAAACACAATCAGCCAAAAACGGATTGAGCCTCAGACATATTTTCACTAAGCCTTGGGACCTAGATTAGAGCGGGACGTTTGCAGGCTTGAGGGGATGGCGCCTGCTGCTGGACTTGATGTTTAAGACTTTATTTGCGGCTGTGGGGATATATTTGCGACCTTCCAGAATGCAGGTGAAAAACTTGCAGAGCACATGCGTAACCCGCCTCCCCAAACCGCCGCAAACTAACAACACAGCGTCCCGCCGGCAAAAAAAATAGACACAGCACACAGCCATGTCCATCTTCCAGTGATTTTACAGCTGATAGGCAGCTGCATTGAGGGGAATGCGGCACTCACGCTGTTCCTGTGTGCCTCTTGCTGCAGGGGTTGGCCCGAAGTGGGGGATGTTTCCGGCAATGAATCCTGCTTTTTCGACCAGGAAATCATCATCCAGATCAATGGCGGAAACGGAGATCTCTTCTTGGCCGATTTCAATGACACGGACTGCCTGCTGGTCAAGGCATGCTGATTTTTGTACAAAGGTCCAGTTGTTTTGCTGCACAATGGAGTCAACATGTGTATGTCCGTTAAAATAAACACCTTGCCCTTTCTTTTGTCTCAGTACTTTCCACATGTCAATATCCCGGTGGATGGAGCCTTTTTCGCCGTCTGATCGGGTTGTTGTGTTATAGACAGGATGATGGGCAAACACTAGAAGCGGCTTGGAGCCGGAAGCTGCCACTACTTCCTCGAACCAGTGCAGCTGCTCTTCATCCATCCAGCCGCCCCAGTCTTCATAGTTCATTTCCCTTGCCGTATCAAGGAAGGCGAAAACAGCTTTTTCATTTTCGAAAGAATGATATTGTTTCTGGCCGGTGATGGCGAGCACTTCTTTCTTTGTCATCGCATATACATCATGATTGCCGAGCGCATGGTAGAAGGTCCGGTCCTTTTGCCTGATGATGCTGTAGATTTCCTCAAGCTCGTTTTGAAGGCCGAAATTGGTGAGGTCACCGATAGAAACATGAAAATCAGCCTCGATATCCAGAAAGTAATTCATAAACGTTTCATAGAAAGCAGTACGCGCTTCCTTGAGCCCCAAAACCTCTTCGTTGATTGCCGGGTAATGCAGGTCTCCAATCATTGCAATTTTCATCTTTTATTCTCCCTTCGTATGTATTGCCTTTCACTTAGAACAGTAAGGGCCGAATATTAAGAAAAATGACGGGAAATGTAAAAATCAGGTTAAAGAGCCTGCCGGTTCATTTTTTCCATAGATGATTATGATACTGTAATAGGGGAAAGGACAGGATCACGGACAGCAAATCTATTTTCAGAATAGGAGTGTTATGGGTGGCAGCATTGGCAGAGAAAGCGGGATTTCTGGAACGGCTGGAAGCATGCAGGAAGATTGCGGCGGTCAAGGAGTCTTGCGGTATTGAAAAAGCGATCAAATATAAAGATAGAATCAGCGCTGTTTTCCTGATGACCGGCAATATTATGTCTGTTAAGAATTATACAGATCTTTTCAGGAAGGAGGGGTTGCCTGTTTTTATCCATATAGAAAAGATCGGTGGCCTGAGCCTGAACAGTGAAGGGCTGGATTTCATCGCCAATTATGTAAAGCCGCTCGGCATTGTGACCACAAAGCCGGGACTGGCGGCAAAAGCTAAGAAGCGGCGCCTGATGGTCATCCAGCGTGTTTTCATGATAGATTCGGAAGTGTATGATCATGTCCTGGAGCTTGGCGGCCCTGATGGCCCTGATATGATTGAAATCATGCCATCGAGGCTTTCGCATGTCATTAAATCCCTCTCGGCAAAGCTGGAGGTTCCGGTTATCACAGGAGGGCTGCTGACGGAAAGGGAGCATGCAGAAGAATCGCTCTCATGCGGGGCTGCGGCGGTCACGACCTCCAATACGGGAATCTGGAAGGAAGATTTAAGCAGGACCGGGCGCAAAAATGCGAGAATGCCTGTTTAATAAAGATTTACAATTCCATAATACTATCTTAGCAAAAGGGATGTAACATCATAATCGACAAGTACATAGAAAACAGGTTCAATGCAGAGAGACCTCAAACACGGAGTATCATTCCGTTTGTTTGAGGTCTCTTTAGTTTTTTGGGAGGTGAGGAGGCAGTCCAGTACCTTTGACCATTTTCTTGAAAGCTTTACAGCTCCAATCTTGCTTAAGCTGAACTACCTGATGTAAGTGCTAGATCACAATCCAATTGAAAACGGGGGAATATGAAGTGAAGAAAATATCTGGTCTTTTCATAATGATTTTTATGCTGCTGATGGCAACCGCATGCTCAGGCAATAACTCTGCCGGTACAGAAACGAAATCTTCCGGAGATCATACAGCATCTGCCAGTGACGACAGAATTCATATCAAATACTGGTATGCGTGGGGAGATAAAATCGGCGAGAATAATGAAAATCTCGTCAAGATGTTCAATGAATCCCAGGACAAGATTTATGTAGAAGCAGAATACCAGGGGACTTATGATGAGCTTCACTCCAAAACACAGGCTGCTTTTGCCGCCAAGAATGCTCCAGAAGTCACTCAGAATGAGATTGCTTCCATTGGCGTTTTCGCTAAATCCGGCATGACGCAGGACCTCACGCCATTCGTTGAAAAAGATGATATCAATATGGATGACTTCAACCCGGGGCTGATGGGGAATTCCTATGTGGATGACAAGCTTTACGGCCTTCCATATTTGCGGAGCACACCGATTCTGTATATGAATACGACCATGCTGAAGGAAGCTGGCCTTGATCCGGCAGGACCTAAGGATTGGAAGGAATTCGAAGAATATCTGACTGCCCTGACAAAAGAAGGGGAAACGGTCGGGATGACCATGCCGGTCAATATCTGGATGTATGAAGCATTTGTCGCACAGGGTGAAGGGCAAATGATCTCCGATGATGAAAAGACAGCAGAGTTCAATGGAGAAGCAGGTGTCGAAGCACTTGAATTCTGGAAAAAGATGGCCGACAAAGGCGTCATCAAGGTTCCTGGCGGCGAAGCAGCTGCAGAGGCAGCCAAGCAGGATTTTGCCAACAGCCGTTCAGCCATGGCTTTCTCTTCTACAGCCGATCTTTCTTATAACCTGAGCGTTGCCGAAGAACAGGGCTTTGAGCTGAACACTGCTTTCATGCCTGCCAATAAGGTGAATGGAGTGCCGACTGGCGGATGCAACCTTGTCATGACAGCAGGACTGGACGAAGAAAAACAGAATGCTGCATGGGAATTCATCAAATGGATGACGGCAAAAGAACAGACCATTTATGCCAGCGAATATACTGGCTATCTGCCAAGCCGCCTTTCAGCTGTAGATTCTGAAGAAATGAAGTCACTATATGAGAAGATGCCGCAATTCAAAGTGGCTGTCGACCAATTGCAGTATGGTCATGCCCGTCCGATGGCAGAAGCATATCCGGAAGTGGCTAAAATCCTGACAGATCAAATTTCCAGGGTCATGCTTGAAGATGGCCTTGCTCCGAAGGACGCCCTTGATGAGGCAGCGGAAAAAGCCAATCAATTGCTTAAGAAATAAATAATCACATCAGGCTGCCGGGGGAGGGGTACACTCCTTTCCCTGGCATTCATAAAGAAAGGGGAATGCAGAATGACTTGGCACAAAGACATTAAAGTGGCTATTTTCGACTTGGACGGCACATTATATCAGGATTATACCTTTTTAGGGAGATATGTCAGCCATATGCTTGGCAGCCGGCTGCAGGGACAGGAGCTTCAGGCAGCTATCGATGAGGCTTATATGATACTGGAGGGAAGGCACCCGGTAAAGTTCGGCTACTTGTCCTGTCATGATGGAAAAAGGGCATACAGCCATGAAGGGCTTATCCCGACAGGCTGCTTCGGATGGGATGGGAAGGAAGCGGTACTGAACCAGGAAGAGATGGACGGACTTTTCTACATAGGCGATCCATGGGGGATTGCAGCCATTCTTGCAAAAAGGCATGGAGTCCATGCAGAAGAACAGCTGAAAGCGTTCGAAGCGGTCAGGAAGGAAATGCTTGCCGGACCCCATCAGATCGAGGTATTCCCCGGCTTGATTAAAGCGGTAGGCAAGATGGATGCTGAGTGCAAAATCTTTATGACCAACACGCCATCTCCTTCTGCTGAAGAGTTTGTCAGCTTCCTTGGGCTGGAAAATCTGTTTGATACATACATAGTGGATGCACAGAAGCCTGAAGGCATCAGGGGCATCATGAAAAAGCTGGGGGATGAAGGCTACCAGCCCCATGAAATCTTATCGGTCGGGGATAATCCCTTTAATGACCTTTACCCGGTGAAACAGCTTGGGGGCAGGACCTGCCTGATTTCCCGGTATGAGCATGCCGGCTCAGAAGAGTGGGATCACTCAGTAAAAACAATCGAAGAGCTGGCCGGATTCTTAAGGCTTTTGGAGGCCGTTCCTTCAGGAGCTCTCTAGGATCCTTGTCTGGAGAAAATCCAATACTCGAAAACAGGAGATGAAAAGGCATGGCTGAAATCAGATTGGTGAATATATCAAAAACCTATAAAGATGAAGAAATCATCAATGATTTGAATCTGACCATCCGTGATGGATCCTTCACAGTCCTGGTTGGCCCATCCGGCTGCGGCAAATCAACGACATTGCGGATGATTGCAGGGCTGGAAAAGGAATCAGGAGGAGAGATCTGGATCGACGACCAGAAAGTGAATGATCTTGCCCCCGGAAAGCGCGGTATTGCCATGGTATTCCAGAACTATGCCCTGTATCCGACCATGACGGTCAGGGGAAATATTGAATTCGGGCTTGTGAATAAAAAGGTTCCTAAGCAGGAACGGGAACAGCTTATTTCTGAAATATCAAGGATTGTCGGCCTGGAGGAATATCTTGATAAAAAGCCGCAGAACCTTTCAGGCGGCCAAAGGCAGAGGGTGGCGCTCGCCAGGGCCATGGTAAAGAAGCCGAAGGTATTCATTCTGGATGAGCCCCTCTCCAACCTGGATGCGAAGCTGAGGGTCCAGATGAGGACAGAGCTGATCCAGCTTCACAAGCAGCTCGGCACCACCTTTATATATGTGACGCATGATCAGGTGGAGGCCATGTCGATGGGAGATGAAATCGTCATTTTGGATAAAGGCAAAATCAAGCAGGCTGACAGCCCGATGGCCATCTATCATGATCCCGCGAATATGTTTGCCGCGAGCTTTATTGGAACGCCTCCCATGAACATCGTGGAAAAAGCCCTGCTTGCTGATTATATGCCGGCTGCAGACGGTGACGCAGCCTATATCGGATGCAGGCCTGAGCATATGGAAATCGTTCCGGCGGATACCTTTGATGCACACAGCATCATCCTCCCTTCCAGGGTGGCGGCGATGGAAACACTCGGCTCTGAGACCATTTATACCGTTCAAAATACGGCTGGCGTCATGCACGTGAAGAGCTTTCTCGATCCGATGCCCCAACTGCAGGATGTGCATGTAAGGCTTCCATATGAAAAGCTTTACTTTTTCACGAAAGACGGAACAAGGAACAGGTCAGCAAGCATGAGCATTCAGGAGCCTGTACTGGTAAAAGGGGGCCGCTGACATCATGATGAATAAGCTGCGGCCGTATGGCATGATTGCACCATCGATTGCCATCTTCGGATTATTTTTCATTTATCCTATTTTATACATGATTTACTTGAGCTTTCATGATTGGAACTTTGTCAGTCCTGTAAAGGATTTCGTAGGAATCGGCAATTTCAGGGCGCTTTTTGCTGAGCGCGAGTTCATCGAAGTGATGCGGAATACCTTCACATACACAGCCTTGACAGTATCACTGACAGTAGCGGTTTCTCTCCTGCTTGCCCTGTGGCTGAACAGGCAGGGAGCTCTCTACGGATTTGTGCAGGGGGCGATCTTCAGCCCGCATATTATCTCGCTTGTCTCAGTGTCAATGCTCTGGATGTGGCTCATGGATACGGACTATGGATTGCTGAACTGGTTTCTTAATCTGTTCGGCATTGCAAATGTCCCATGGCTGACCGATCCGGGAACCTCGCTGTTTTCTCTCGTCATTGTGGCGGTCTGGAAAGGGATCGGCTTCAATACGCTCATTTTCATTGCCGGGCTGCAGAGCATCCCGAAGGATATTTATGAAGCGGCAGAGCTGGATGAGGCAAACAAGGCGAGGGTCTTTTTTAAGCTGACGCTCCCGATGCTGTCGCCGACGCTCTTTTTCCTGACGATCATTTCCCTGATTGCTTCCTTCCAGGTGTTTGAAACGATTGCAATCATGACCCAGGGCGGGCCGATCAATTCGACGAATACTTTTGTTTTCTATATTTATGAGTATGGTTTCCGGTTCTTCAAAATAGGCTATGCATCGGCCGCGGGTGTTCTGCTGCTGATTCTGGTAAGCCTTTTGACCGTAGTATACTTCAGGCTGCTTTCCCGGAGAGTCCATTACCGATGATGTGGAGGATTATATATGAAGCTTAAAGCTGCAGGAAGGCTTTTCAATTTGGCCGCACTCTTACTGGTTGTTGCTGTTTTTGCACTTCCGTTTGTCTGGATGATTTCCACTTCTTTTAAAACGCTTGGTGAAACAATGACATTTCCGCCGAAATGGCTGCCGGAGGAGTTCAAATGGGAAAACTTCTCCAAGGCATGGAACTCCGGGCCGTTTTTCCGCTATTTCCTGAACAGCCTGATGGTTTCAGCGGGAATCCTGATATTGCAGTTTCTGACGATTATACCGGCAGCCTATGCTTTTGCCCGGTACCGTTTCAGGGGAAGCAGGTTTTTCTTTGCTGTGACCATGATTACACTGATGATTCCCTCTCAGCTTATCTTTTTGCCGGTCTATCTGCAGATGAGCTCCTGGGGGCTGCTTGATTCCCTCTGGGCGCTGATCCTGCCGTTTGCCTCAAGTGCTTTTGGGATTTTCATGCTCAGGCAGTCGTTCATGCAGGTCCCTGAGGAACTGCTGGAAGCTGCGAGGCTTGATGAAGCATCTGAATGGAAAATCATGTTCCGCATCATGGTTCCGATGGCAAAGCCTGTTCTTATCACATTTGGATTATTCAGCTTCATCACGCACTGGAATGATTATTTCTGGCCGCTTGTTATGACGACAAGCGATGTGGCGCGCACCCTTCCGCTCGGGATCTCCAAGCTCCGGGAAGTGGAGGGCGGAGCTGCCTGGAATGTTCTGATGGCAGGAAATATGATCCTTGTTGTGCCGATCCTTATTGCCTTTTTCTTTGCTCAAAGACAGATTATCCGTGCTTTTGTTTATACAGGAGTCAAATAGACAGGAAAGGATGATGATTGATGCTGAAGAATGCCTGTGTTGCACACCGCGGCTGGAGCGGGAAAGCCCCTGAGAATACGGCGGCCGCTTTCCGGCTCGCCCTTGAGCACCCTATGATTTCTGCCATAGAGCTGGACGTCCATTTATCAAGGGATGGGGTCCCTGTTGTCATTCATGATCACACGTTGGAACGGACAACAAACGGGAGCGGATATGTGAAGGACCATACTGCCGTCGAACTGGCACTCCTGGATGCAGGCTCATGGTTCAGCCCTGAGTATTCCGGCGAAACGATATCCTCGCTGGAGGAAATCATTCAAATGGCCAAAGGAAAAAAGAAGCTTTTCATTGAGCTGAAGCAGATGGGCGGGATGTATGAGGGGCTTGAAGAAAAAGTAGCAGGATTGATCCGGAAATATTCGCTGTATAAAGAGGCCCTGGTCATTTCTTTTGATCACCATTCACTTCTAAAGCTGAAAGAGTTGGATCCCAGGATCCGCACGGGCCTGATTTACTTGGGGCATGCGACTCTCCTGGCAGAGCAGGCAGCTTATACAGGCGCAAGCCATGTATCTCTGCACTATGGCTTTCTTACCCGGGAGCTGGTTGACTCTCTGCTGAATGCCGGCATTGAAATCGGCACATGGACAGTGAACGGCAAAGACGCTTTGAAAAAGGTGCAGGCAATGGGCGGAAGCATCCAGATCACAACCAATCATCCGGAAATCATGGTCGGCCAGCCGGAAATGCAAATGGAGGCAGCAGAATGAACCAGGCAAAAATTTCATTTATCATCCCTTCCTATAATGAAGCCGAAAATATCCCCAGAGTACTGGAGGCAATCCGGACGGAAATGGAAAGCCTCTTTTATCAATATGAAATCCTGTTTATTGATGACGGGAGCTCAGACCGCACGATGGAAACCATCCATCGGCTGGCTTTTCATTATGAGGAAGTAAAATATATATCGTTCTCCAGGAATTTCGGGAAGGAGGCGGCCATGCTTGCCGGGCTCCGGCATGCAGACGGTGATGCGGTCATCATGATGGATGCAGACCTTCAGCATCCGCCTTCCCTGATCTGCCAGCTGGTGAGGGGCTATGAAGAAGGCTATGGGCAGGTGATTGCCAAAAGGAACCGTACGGGAGATTCTCCGGTGCGTTCATTCGTTTCTTCCTGCTTCTACCGTTTTGTGAACCGGGCGGTGGATGTCCAGCTGTCAGACGGTGAGGGGGATTACCGGCTGCTGAGCAAAGAAGCAGCAAAGGCGCTCGTCCTGCTTAGTGAAGGGAACCGCTTCTCCAAGGGTCTTTATTCATGGATCGGATTCGAGCAGAAAGTAATAGAATACGAGAATGTCCAAAGGGAAGCGGGGGAGACAAAATGGTCCTTCCCTAAATTGCTGAACTACGGCATTGATGGGATTGTTTCTTTTAACCATAAGCCGCTCAGGGCATGCTTTTATCTGGGCGCCTTTGTCCTGCTGCTGTCGCTCGGATATATTGGAGTTACCTTTGTCCAGATCATGCAGCATGGCATTTCGGTTCCCGGCTATTTCACGACCATATCGGCGGTCCTGTTCCTGGGCGGCATCCAGCTTGTCTGCATGGGGATCGTAGGAGAATATATCGGCCGCATCTATTATGAGACAAAGAAAAGGCCGCATTACCTGATCCAGCAGACTAATATACAGCAACCAAGCGAAAGAGGGGAAAAGCATGCGGTTCATACGCAGTGAATTTTTCCGCTTTCTCGTGACTGGTGCGGTGAATACCCTGCATTACTACTCAATCTATCTTGCCCTTCTCCATTTTGCGGGATTCCATTATTTCCTGGCGCATAGTATAGGTTTCGCGAGCAGCCTGACCGGTTCTTTTTTCCTGAACACTTTGTTTACATATAAAGTGAAGCCGACATGGAGGGCGTTCATCCGCTTTCCGCTGACACAGCTGTTCAACACGAGCATGACAGCAGTCATTTTGTTTATGCTTGTCGAGGGACTGAAGGTGAGCAGCAGCCTTGCACCGGTCATTGCAGTCTTCTTTTCTTTGCCAGCTACATTCATTTTAACGGGGAGAGTCCTGAAAACATCATGCAAAAAGCCCGAAGCTACTTACCAAACCTATTAAACTTTCTTCAGGCAGACAGATGGCCGCAGCTGAATTTATTTTTCTTCTGTCTGCTGGCAGCTGTGCTGAGCCATGCGTTTTTTATTTCAGAATGGTTCGAGGGCCGCTATATGACAGGGATGAACGATGGATTGTCGCAAATGCAGCCGTTCAAGCAGCTCTTGTATGAGCTGTACACCAGCGGGGAGTTCTTTTATTCGCCTGACTTCGGGTTCGGCGGGGGGACCTATACTCAGCTTGGCTATTATTTTGCTACGTCTATCGTCTTTCTTATTACTGCCGCGGTTACTTTTATCCTTGAGAGCCTCGGCCTGATCGGGACACCGGATATTTTTTACTGGGCTGACATCATCCTTATTGTAAGCATCATCAGGCTGACCGGCATCCTGCTTCTGGCCTCCTATTACTTCAGGATGCTGGGAATGAAAGCACTGCCCGCTTTTACCGGGTCTGTCATTTATGGCACAAGCATCATTTATTTCAGGCATGTTACCTACTGGGAATTTTTTGCCGACAGCATGCTCTGGCTTCTATTGCTTTTGATCGGGATTGAAAGGATCATGCGGGGGAAGGGTCCCGGTTTATTCATAATAGCTGTATCCATCAGCTTATTTGACAATTTTTATTTTGCCTATGTTAATTTCCTTCTGTCCGGCGTGTATGTCCTGTTTCGCTGGATTTTCCCGTTTGATGGAAACGAGCGGTCCAAGGCGATCCAGCTGAAGCAGTATATCATCGGGCTGGCAGCAGGATTCTCCATCAGCGGCTTTTCGTTTTTTCCTGCCGTTTATGGCTATTTGAATAATTACCGGCCGGCATACGAGGACCATATCCCGGCTTTTGAGTTTATTGACAATCTGCTGCTGAACGGAAGAATTGTCTATCTGCCGGCATTTGTTCTCATCTGCCTGCTGGCAAAGCCTTTATACAGGAACACGCATTTTAGATTTTTTGCTGTAATGACGATAGTTCTGTCCATCCTGCATTTCAGTCCGTTTATTGGCAGCTTATTTAATGGTTTTTCTGCTCCCCAGTACCGCTGGGAATATATGCTGTCTCTTGCGGCAGGCGGGGCGGCAGGGGCTGCACTTCCCCTTGCCGGCAGAATCAGGGTCTCTGTACGTGCAGCAGCAGCTGCCGGGACGGCTTTATTTTACATAATGTTCTATCATTTTGACCCTAAGCTGGAATTTGAAAGATGGCAGGATACTTATATGTTGGCTGCAGCCTTCATTTCCGCTGCTGTTTTCCTTCTGGGGGCAGCTTTTTTCAGAAAAAAAGCCGCAGTGCTGCTTTCGGCGGCTGTCATCCTGACAAGTGTGCTGATCCCGAATTTTTATCAGGAAGAGCGTTTGACCGTGACGGGGACGGAATACCGTGTATCAAAGGATTTCATGAACAGCCGTGAATATAACGGTGCAGATCAGCAGGAGCTTATCCGGCTGGTCCAGGAGGGCAACGATGATCCTTTGGCAAGGATCGACTGGATGATTCCTTTAAGGAATAATACCCCGATTGTCCAGAATTTCAGAGGAATGAGCGTCTATTCCAGCATTCTTAATAAAGAGCTTCTATGGTTTTATCTCAGGGACCTTGAAATCGATATGGGGCGGGAGAGCGTCAGCCGCTATGCTTCCCTTGGGGACCGGGCCAACTTGTACAGCATCCTTATGGGAAAATATTATATTGCTGAGAAGGGAGATGCCTCCATTCCCTACGGCTTTAAGAGAATAGCCTCCGCCGGCGGCTATGCAGCCTATGAAAATGAATATCTCCTGCCTTTTGTACGGACAGCTGACAGCGTATATCTTGAAAAAGATTTGAAAGGAAGTTCTCCTGCGGCAAAGGAACAGGCGATGCTGAAGGGAATCGTTCTTGAAGAGGGAGAAGCAAATGCCCCCACACCGGACAGCAGAAATCTCATTTCGCAGGCGGAGATCAAGCCTGTAAACGCTGAGTATTCGCGCGGAAAACTCAAGGTCAGCGGTGAGGAAGGCGGCATCGACCTATTGATCAGTGAAAGAAACCCTTCTGCAAAAGACTATTTGGTTGGCTTCAATATTGATGGCATCAACAACAAGGAAGAATTTATCCTTGAGGTTAATGAGTTTCAGACAATCAGGAAAGAAGAAGGATCTATTTACCGGACGGGTGTGGATGACCTGATCATCAGGGTCAAGGCAGCGGACCGGATTTCCTTTAGAATGCCAAAGGGAGAATATCATTTGAAGGACTTTAAGCTTTATGAAGAAACCTTCGAGGTACTGGAAAATGCAAAAGAAGAAGAAAGCCGCCATCTCACGCCGGAGGTAGAATGGTCAGGAAACCGGCTGTCATTCGAGCTGCAAAAACAAGGGGATGGGGAATATGCAGTCATTCCGCTGCCTTATGAAAAAGGCTGGGGCTTAAAAATCAATGGAAAGGAAGAAGAGCTGCTGAAGGCCAATTATGCATTTACAGGATTCCGGCTGCAGGAAGGGCAGAACATGATCGAGCTGGTCTATTATCCGCCGTATTTCTTTCAGCTGCTTGCACTCTCTTTTGCAGCAATCAGCATTTGTTTTGCCGCCTTCATTAAAAATTTAAGGCGCGTGTCCGCACGCCAGCCGGATACTATAGAAAAAGGAGACCCCCGTTAACAAGGGCCTCCCGCTCCCAAACGGCCCGCTATTGCTGCCTGTTCTGGAGCTGCTGCTCTCCGAGGGCGACAAGGCGCTTTGTCATCTCGCCTCCGACAGAGCCGTTTGCCCGCGCGGTCGTTTCAGCACCAAGCTCAACTCCAAACTCATTGGCTATTTCTTGCTTCATCTGATCAAGTACATTAGCTGAACCAGGAACCAACAGTTTGTTTCTTGCCATGATCCATCACTCCCGACGAAGGATTGAACAATGGATATTGTTCTTTTTTAACTTAACCGGATGCCAGCCGGCTGATGCAGACAATCTGGGAAAGGCAAGCCTGAGCATTCGCCTGAGGGTTTTTGCATAAGATGTGCTAGTATGGGGATAGTTAAGAAATGAGGTGTCTATGATGAAAATAGAAGTATGGTCGGATTTTGTCTGTCCGTTTTGTTATATAGGAAAACGCCGCCTGGAAGGGGCTTTAATGGATTTCCCTTATCGTGACCAGGTTGAGGTTGAGTTCAAGAGCTTTGAGCTTGATCCAAATGCTGCTCCTTACTCTGGGAAAAGCATTCATGAGGCACTTGCTGAAAAATACGGCATGAGCATCGAGCAGGCGAAGCAGGCCAATGTGGGAGTGGGGCAGCAGGCAGCCAGCGTCGGCCTGACCTTCAACTTTGACGAAATGAAGCCGGGCAATACCTTTGACGCCCACAGATTGGCTAAATTCGCGAAAACAAAGGGCAGGGAAGCTGATCTTACGGAAAAGCTTCTTAACGCCTATTTCAAAGAATCAAAAAACATAGGCGATCAACAGGTGCTCGCCGATCTTGCTGCATCTGCCGGATTGGACAGGGAAGAGGCGCTCGGCGTTCTTCAGGATGAGACGGCCTATGCCAATGATGTAAGGATCGATGAAAGGATTGCCCAGCAATATGGCATTACCGGAGTCCCTTATTTTGTCATCAACCAGAAATATGCCATCTCCGGCGCCCAGCCTGCGGAAACCTTTGCCAGTGCTCTCCAGAAGGTATGGGAAGAAGAAAATCCTGTCGTAAAATTGCAGGAATTATCCTCGGAAGGTGCGGCTGATGCCAGCTGTACGGATGGAAGCTGCATCGTTCCGGAAAAAGAATAAATTGAAACAGACTGAAGGGGTTCGAAATGGAGATATTTCGAACCCCTTTTTAATTAGATAATGTATATATTTTTCCACTTCGATTACTGTCTAGCATCTGCGCCTACCCCCTCGAGATCACAAGCCAAGCCTCCCAGGATGGGAGTCATGCAGATGTTGCCACAGGATGTGGCGTTCTTAGTCTGCGTTCCTTAAGGCTGAGCAGCGCTTACGTTTTTCTAATTTAAAAACTTTTAGCAAAATCAACCAGCATTTCTTTATACACATGGACAGATTCCGGGAGTACATATTCTTTGTCGCCATGCCAATGGAGTCCGCTTGGTCCGAATTCGATGGCAGGTATGCCATAGTTGGCAAAGAAGACTGTATCGGCCGAGCCATGCTGCCCGAAAAAAACTGCTTCATCTTCAATATGCCGATCAACGACCGGCTTCAGCTTTAAAATGAATGGGTTGTCCCTTGCCGTTTCCAGCGGTTTGCTGAACATGCTCACAAGCACTTCGCCGTCTGTGATCGATTCGATCTGTTTAATGATCTCATCCTTATCCTGGCCTGGCAGATAGCGGATATCATAAAAAAGCTCGCATTTTTCCGGGACTTTATTGTACACATCACCGCCGCGGATTTTGGCCAGGTTGATAGAAGGAGAAGGATAGAATTCAGAGCTTTCTTTGGCAAAAGGGAGTTCCTTCAGCTTTCCGTGGACCTCATACGCCCTTTCAATTGCATTGATGCCTTCCCATGGCCGGCTTCCGTGGGCCGGATCTCCATCAATGGCAATTACGAGGCGCATGACGCCCTTTGCCTGGAGGGCGATTCCAAGCTGGGTCGGCTCAGAGCAGATGACAAAATCACCGCGGTATCCGTGCTCGGCAAGGTAGCCGGAGCAGTTGAACCCGCCGATTTCCTCATCAGAAACGATCTGAAGCTGAAGCTTAACCCCAAGCGGCGCACGCTTAAGCTCTTTGAAGGCGCACATCATGGCTGCCACACCAGCTTTCATATCGGCTGCGCCTCTGCCATAAATCTTGTCTTTCACCTCTACGGGGATGAATTGATCCTCTTTGCCTGAAACGACATCCACATGGCCGTTCCAGACGATGGTTTCATTGCCGCTCCCTATTTCCGAAACGAGCATTTTGTAGCCGTTATTTTCAATGATATGTACAGGGAGCCCATGGCCCTCCAGCCAGTGCCCGCAATAGGCAACCGCTTCATTGGCGCCATCTTTGTCAGAGCTGTCTATGCTGATCAGCTCTTTCAGCAGGTTTTCCAGCATGCTAATCCCTACCTCCTCTGTCTATGGGTTATAGGATATATACCCTGTATTTTGGAGTTTAAAAGGGAAAAAGCCTCTTTCTAGTCTTCGGAAAGAGGCAGTTCAACTTCTTTTATGTCTTTGCCATTCAGTTTCACGCTATACAGATGATATTCCGGGGACCCTTTGGCAAAGCGCTTATCGACCATAAAGTATACCCGGTCACCATCTGCACTGAATACCGGCCTGTCTGTATACTCCCCTAAATGGGTGAGCCGGGCTTCCTTGCCGGAATCCACATCCATTGTATACAGCTCATATTCATAGGTGCCTCCTTCATCAGGATTGCTGATGGATTGAAAAATCATCGTGTTTCCGTCAGGAGAAAAGGTGAAATCAAACATATCGATTTTTCTGTCCGGATCTCCTGTGACCTTCATGCTATCAGGGTTATCTATGGGAATTTCAAATATGCGCTGCTTTACCTCAAAGGTTTCTTCAGGTGTATCAGCACCCTGGTCATCATCCATCTGGATAAAAACACTGTCTTCTCCCGCACTGACCTGGAGGCTGTGCATGGAATAGCTCTTCAGATCAGTTATTTGCTTATGCCCGCCTCCAGCCGGATCAAATGACCAGACATCAAGATCATGCGGCCGTTTGCTGGCAATAGGGGAATAATTCTGAAAGGTGCCCGCCCGCAAATAATAGAGGGTATCGTCAACAGGCGAATATTCAATTTCTGTGACAAGGGCATTCTCAGTAAATATGTCAGTCACCTTTTTTGTTTTTAAATCAAGGATATGGATGGTGCTTTCCAGCTCTGAATCTTCGTCCTTCTGTTTATTGGTAGAAATAAAGCTTAGCTGTGATCCATCATAGGAAAAGCCCGGATCCAGGATCATTCTTGAACTGTCCAGGGAAAATGCCTCAGCATTGATATCTTTTTCCTTGTTGTACAGCATAAGACTTGGTTTGCCATCTTTGTAATTTACATAAGCAATCGTATTTTGTGAAGATATATCATATTGATTGGTAATCCCATTCTGCTTTTCATTTTCGGATTTATCCAGATTAAGCCCGAGGAGGATAAGCAGGAGCGTGATGCCTCCTATAAGTGAAAACAGCAGGATGATACTTTTCTTTTTCATGAAAAGCTCCTTTCTAGTAAAACAGGGCAGGCGCGTAGATAAGTGCCAGGCCTGCCAGGATGGCGATGAAGGGAATCGCCGAGAGTCCGTATGCCAGTTTCTTATTTTTTCCTGCAACCTTGATCTGGATAGTATAGAGTATGATCCAGAAGAGTATCGGGCTTAAAGAAATCAGTATTACTGGATGCAGGCCGATCATGATCAGCCCTCCCCAGGCAAAAAAGAGGCAGGCAGCTGTGATCAGGACACCGGCGGTAATATTGATGGCATGAAGTTTTTTCAAAGTTTTATCCATCTTGCCGCCAGAAGCGCTGAAATCATACAAGGTCGTCCGATAGACAAGGACAATGGCAAGAAGGATATTGAGCCAGTCCCAGATCGAAAGGCCGAGTGAAATGTTATGATCAAGATTGCTTGCCAGGAGATAGCCGGCCGCATAAACAAGGATATGCAGAATCAGCAGGGAGTTCATCCAGCGCCTCCGGTTCAGGTGGAAGACCTGGTTCACGGCCAGGAAAAGGATCATCGAACTCGCGCCCATGGAAAGCAGCAGCCAGCCGATATGGGCATCTCCGTGGATCAAAAGCTGCCCCAGATAAGCGCCGATTGTAAAGAGGATGGAAGAGATGGCAAGCGTCAGCATCATTTCTTTTCGGTATGGAAAGAGGGACTGCTGGATCTGGCTTCCGATTTCCCCTTCCTCGCCAAACTGCTCCATCGCTTTCTGCCCGGCTTCGCCTTCACTGAAGCCCTGCTCCTGGAAGTGCTCTTTAGAAAGCTGCAGATGTACCATAAGCTCCTCAAATAGATCTTCTTTTTCTTCTTTGGAGCATTCGGTGTGCTGAACAATTTTCATGGCGAAACGTTCAAGTTCTGATTTCACGTTAATCCCCCCGAGCTTTTGCGGATCATGCTTTCAATCAGGCTCCAGTCCTTTCGCTTCTTTTCCAGTTCCTGCAGGCCGTCCTCTGTGATACGGTAATATTTCCTTCTGCCTGCTGCCGTTTCACTCCAGTACGACTCTGCAAACTTCTTTTTCTCCAGGCGCTTGAGGGCTGGGTAGAGAGTGCCTTCACCCATCACATAAGCTTCACCGGAGAAATCCTTAAGGATTTTTGTGATCTCATAGCCATATAAATCCTTTTGGGCAATGAGCGACAAGAGCAGAAGATCTGTACTCCCTTTCATCATTTCCTTATCCAATTCCATCACCTTTTTCCTTATGCTACTACCAGTGTATTACGATGTACCTCGTATTGCAAGGGTTAATCTTATGCTCTTTATCTGATGCTTCTCGTGGGTTTAAAGACTCAGGTGTATAGGTCTTATAGCATGTTATCCAGAGACTTATTAACAGGAGAAACTTGAATAGAAAAGTATTCCACAGACATATCCACATTATCCACAGAATTATCAGAAGTTTTACTCATTATTATGTTAACTAATTAAAGCGTTGATAAATATGAGATTATTCAAATTATCCACAAAATTCACAGGGTTGTGGATATTGTTTATTCACAGAGAAAAAAGATTATGAACATATTGTGAAGTGCGTTGCAGAAAAGAGGGGCATAGAGTATATTAAAAGTGTAGAAGGTAAGTGAAAACATTCACAAACTTTCTAGCGAAAGCTGGCCGGCTTAACTTATTTTTTTGCTAAGTGTTGTGAAAAACTTCACAAAATAATGAAGCGGGAGACGATGATCATGAAAGTGCTGAAAACTCCACAGGCAGCGGCAGTATGGACTGTATTAAGGGTATGGCTGGGTATCCAATGGATAGAAGCGGGATGGCATAAGCTCGCGGATGGCTTTGATGCAGGAGGATTCCTGCAGGGGGCAATCGCTCAGGCAGGAGGGGAACATCCGGCTGTTCAGGGCTGGTATGCCGGATTCCTTGAGAATTTTGCGCTTCCGAATGTAGAATTGTTCAATGTTCTGATACCTTGGGGAGAACTTCTGGTTGGAGCCGGGCTTATACTTGGGGCAGCAACCATTCCTGCACTGATTGCGGGTGCATTCATGAATCTTAACTTCCTTCTGGCCGGTACAGTTAGCACGAATCCGATTTTGTACACAGCAGCGATCCTACTTTTATTTGCCGGAGGGGCAGCTTATTACTGGGGCGCTGACCGTATCCTGATTCCATACTTTAAGAACATGGCAAAGAAGAATAAAGCGGATGGTTTTACGAAAAGGCATGCCCACGGGCACTAGGAAAGCGAAAAGCAGCAGGTACAGGACCTGCTGCTTTTCTAATGCTGAGAGAGTGGGGGCAAATGCCCTCAACCGGTCAGCGGCTGTTTTTGGCGCGCTGATCGGCAGCTTTTGAACGTGCCATAGCTTCTAAATCATCATGGTCTGCGAGGTCACGGTCAAATTCGACATCCAGTCCATCTGATTTCATGTTCTTCGGAACTTGTGGAAGTGATGCTTTGTTTTTATCCCGAGTTTTATGTCCATGTGCACGGCCCATTCGAAAAACCCCTTTCAACAATAAAAGTACGGAATTGGCTTCCGTACTCTTAGCTTGCACCCTATCAAAGCAATTATGAGTTTTTTGCATCAATGCTTGGATTTTTTCTTCGTAAAGCCGCCGGCCTGGTCTGCCAGCTTGAACTCCCGTGAGTAAACAACCTCCTGCATGCTTGACAATGTACTCTTCGACTTATCTTTGGCTTTTTTATCCATCAGGCAACATCCCTTTCCGAAAAAAATGAACTCCTTTTCTTAATTTTTCCTAAAAAGGAAGTAAACATACCCTCTCAATAGATATCTTTCAATGCTTCCTGGAGCCCAGGATAGCGGAAGCGAAATCCGGCTGCCTCCAGCTTGGCGGGAAGAACGCGCTGTCCTTCCAGAACCAGCTTGCTCATTTCCCCAAGCGCGAGCTTAAGCGCAAAGGCCGGAGCAGGAATCCAGTGGGGCCGGTGGAGGGCGTTTCCCAAGGTCCTGCCAAAATCCTTCATTTGGACAGGATGGGGGCTCGTAAAATTAACCGGGCCGCTTAGATCTTTATTTTCCATAGCAAACATAATGCCCCTTGCCACGTCTTCAAGATGAATCCATGAAACCCACTGACTGCCGCTGCCGACATTGCCTCCTGCAAAAAGTTTGTAGGGGAGAGCCATCCGGGGGAGCGCCCCGTCATTCTTTTCAAGAATGATCCCGAATCGGCAGAATGCGGTGCGGACGTTCCATCTGCCTGCCTCTGCCGCCTTTTCTTCCCACTGTTTTACCGTCTGTGCCAAAAAATCTCCGGCCGGTTCTGTATCGCTTTCTGTAAATGTCTCTGTTTCCGAAGTGCCATAATAGCCGACTGCACTGGCATTAATCAGGGCCTCGGGCTTGGTCTTAAGCTCAGCGATTATTTTCAGGACAGCCTCGGTGGCTTCCAGCCTGCTGCTGATGATCCGCCTTTTCCTTTCTTCTGTCCATCGGCCGCTGTTGATTGATTCGCCTGCGAGATTGACGATATAATCTAATTCTTTCAGCTGGGCAGCCGGTGTGTCGCCTTCATTCAGCCACTGGATATAGTGGATATTATTCCCGTTCTTTTTTCCTTCCGTGCTTCTCGTTAAAATGTAGACGGTATGGCCCGATTCTGCCAGCATTTTCACAAGGGCATGCCCGACAAAGCCGGTCCCGCCTGTAATAGCTATTCTCATTGGTGGACCTCCTTTTCCTATACTATTTATACGCTTTTTCCTGTGTAAACTCCTTTTCCAGGCTGCAGTTTGCAAGTGATGCAGCACATTGTGATAAAGTGGAGGGAGAGGTGAAGAGGATGCCGATAATCACAAAAATATCAGTCCAGCAAAAAAGAAAGGACCGCTATAACATTTTTATGGATTATGGCAAGGGTGAACAGTATGCCTTCAGTGCCGATGAAGACGTAATTATCAAGTTCGGCCTGAAAAAAGGGATGGAGCTTGACGCGCTCTCCCTGACCCAAATAGAATTTCAGGATGAAATCAGAAAAGCCTATAATCAGGCTATTCATTATTTATCCAGAAGAATGAGATCGGAAACAGAGGTAAGGAAGCATCTTGCCGAAAAAGAAACAGATGAAAGCATCGTCAATGAAGTCATCATGAAGCTGTACGAATATAAATTTTTAAATGACAATGAATTTGCCGTCGCATATGTGAGGACACAGGCCAATACTTCTGATAAAGGCCCTGACGTGATTAAACGGGAGCTGAAGGAAAAGGGGATATCACAGCCGAATATTGAGGAAGCCATACAGGAGTTCCCGGAAGAAGCTCAAGTCGAAGCAGCAGTGAAGCTTTGCCAGAAGTATGCTAAAAAATACAGCCGTGAATCGCGGAGGCTCCTGAAGCAAAAGCTTGAGCAGATGCTTGTCAGGAAAGGCTATCCTTTCTCAGTCATTAATATTGCCATCGAAGAAGCGGAGCTCGAGGAAGAAGACAGCGGCGAGATGGACGCCATCCGATATCAGGGAGAAAAAGCGCATCGGAAATATGAAAAGCTGCAGGGCTATGAATATAAACAAAAAATGAAGCAGGCCCTCTTCAGAAAAGGTTTTCCGATTGAATTGATTGACCGGTTCCTTGAGGAAAAGGAAGAGGAAGAATAGAAACAGGCAGCGGAATTATCGCTGCCTGTTTTTTTGTTTCGGTTTATCTCGCAATTCAAGTAAGGCCCGGACCTGTCCAATCATTTTCCCGACTCAATGACAATCTTCTCCTCCAGCCGGTTTTCAATGATAATTCCGGCTACCTCAGCAGGGGAGCGGAGGCGTGAGCGGTCTGAAATATAGTTATTATGATCCCAGAATGGGGTGTCCATGCCGCCCATATAAACTGCCTGTATGAGGACTGGATCGTTTTCGTATTCTTTCTGCAGACTTTCTGTGAAGCCGCGGGCCGCAAATTTGCTGGCACAGTACGCAGCTTCATTTGCTTTGCCGCGCAGGCCGGCGGTTGAAATGATATTCATAAGGAAGCTGCCCTTCTTTTGCTTGATAGCCGGGAGGAGTGCCTGTGCCATATAGATGGTGCCCAACAGGTTGACGGAAAGCATATCATGGAGGTCTTCGTCCTTCAGGTCTTCAAACGGACCGAAATGCCCGACGCCGGCATTGTTGATCACTCCGTATAAATCGAATTGCTCTGCCAGTCCCGCTGCTTTCTCCTTTACTTCAGCCGGCTTGCTGATATCAAGAGTCAGGACATCCGCTTTTCCTCCCTGGCTGGAGATTGCTTCTCTCGCTTCCTGTAGAGCCGCTTCACGCCTCCCGGATAGTAGGATATGGAAACCCAGGCCAGCGTATTTGAGGGCCAGCTCCCTTCCAAGGCCGGTGCCCGCCCCGGTGATGATAACTGATTGCATGTTGAGTCCTCCTTCAAGGGTAAAGTCCTTTATTTATACAGCCTTTTTCACTATACTAAAAAAAGATGAAGTTTTCCTCCCGGCAGGCCGGACACAGGAATAAAAAGGATGGATTAAAATGGCGCAGGATAAACGATACAGTCAGCTTTCCGAATACGAACTGCAGCAGGAAATTGCCAGCTTGCATGAGCAGGCGAGAAAGGCTGAACAAATGGGTATGCTCAGTGAATTTGCTGTCCTCGAGAGAAAGGCAATCATGGCCAAGGCATATCTGCTTGATCCGAAGGACTTTAATGCAGGGGAGATTTATGAAGTGGATGGAGATCCCGGCTCATATTTTAAAATAGACTATTTGAATGGCGTGTTCGCCTGGGGCTTCAGGCTGCATGGCGGAAAAGAGGAAGAGGCGCTTCCGATTTCCATGCTGAAGGAATTAAAGGAAAACCAGAGCGGGGAGCTCTGATTTTCCTGCAGGCTAGGCCTGTTTCCTTGTTTGTCTTTTCAGAATAATGAGGTCCTGTGATTGCTGGGTCTGCCCATTTACCTGGGCATGTGCATGCTTTGGCCGGTAAAAGGGACCAGTAAACGGACTGGAATAAGGATTGTTATCAAAAAACTTTTTAGAGTTTCCCATAATCAAACCTCCTCATTATTGTTTAAAACAATTCAGGTGTATCATCTGTACGGTTTGATGACGCCCGCATGCGTTCCTGCGGATGGGTATTGATTGACCCGTCAGCACGTTTAGAAGCATATTCTGCTTTCGCCCGCGGTTCGCCTTCAAACTTGTTATGGCTCTGATTTGGGAAATTCTTTGCTTTGTTCCGCATTCGTTTCCCCTCCTCGTGGTATGCTTGCGCGTGCTGCCCTGGTTAGCCACGCAAGAATAGTATGTGTTTAAAAAAGCAGGCTTATGAACGAACTGCAATAACAATAATATTTGGCAAAGAGGTGCTGTCTATGTTTGAAACACAAGAAAGACTGGTTGAGCTTCTTATGGAGAAAAACGGCAATCTCACTTACAGCCAGGCGCGTACGTGGGTAGAGCTTTTATGGGATGATTTCGAGACGACCCGTGCGAAGGCGGGCTATGAGTATAAAGGAAGCCAGATGACAGACAGGATTGTCAGGCAGTGGATTGAAAACTACGGCAGCAGGCTTCATGACTTCGTCGCGAGCAATCCTAAATATAAAGATCTGCTTGACCAGGAGCAGGATGATAAAAATCTGCATTAAAAAAGATGGCAAAATGCCATCTTTTTTTAGAATAAGAAAGTATATAACTTTTTCGAATTTGATTACTGTCTAGCAGCTGCGCCTACCCCCTCGAGGTCACAAGGCGATTCTCCCAAGAAGGCAAAGAACGCCTTTCCGGGAAGATTGTCTTGAGGCCCCCAGGATGGGGGTCATGCAGACGTTGCCACAGGACGTGGCGTTCTTAGTCTGCGATCCTTTGGGGTGAGCAAGGCGCTTGCGCTTTTCTTAATTTGGTATGATATCCAGCTTCTTCCGCAGCTTTTCCTCACTGAAAATCCATCCTGTATAAGAAGAAATGATATTCAGGTCTTTGTCGAGCTGAACGACGGCAACGAATGGATAATGTCCGTTGCTGCGGTATCTGAGATCAATGAAGCGGACTTCGAATGATTCCTCGAGATCTTCTACCTCCCACCTGTATACAGGGGAGAAGGAAAGAAATGCCGACAAATTTTTATCCTTTTTGGCAGCTTCCAGCACTGGCGTCTGCGGCACCGGCACCCTGTTAAACTGATCCAGGATATCGATATGCCCATTATTGGCCCGGCCGACAAAGAATTGATGTTTAGTCATGATGGCCAGCCGCCATTGATGGAATTTCATCGTAGGGGCGGTGATGATATCCACAGCATCAGGAATGATGATTTTTACTGCCTTCAGGACGGCCCGCTGGGCAAGGAAGCGGGTGATATAGTATGCGACCAGTACGGCATATATCGCGAGGAATGTATAGCCGGGGTGCGCACCCATTATCCAGAAGAATAATCCGGCAACATGAATCGCGAATATAAAGGGATCAAATGTATTGATAATTCCCAACGCGACCCATTTTGAGGAAAATGGCCTTAAAGCCTGTGTCCCATAAGAATTAAATATGTCGACAAAAACATGAAGGAATACGGCCCCAAATGTCCAAATCCATAGGTGAAGCAGGTTTGCTTCAGGAAAGAATGGATAAATGACCGCAAGGATTGCAAGCGGCCACAGGATGACAGCCGGGATGCTGTGCGTGATTCCCCTGTGATTCCGTATATAGACTGCATTGTTTCTAAGCTTTAATACTGTATCAATGTCCGGGGCTTGAGAGCCGATGAGCGCCCCGATCATGACGCTCGTCGCTGTTGCTGTACTATCTGCTACGACGGGGTCCAGAGTGGCAAGCCCGCCGAGTGCAAAGCCCATGACAACATGTGTGCCTGTATCCAAGAGGAAAGAACCTCCTTCCATGGAATAATCTTAAGTTGCGCTGTTTCTGTATTTTATCAGTAAAAAGCTTGTCATCAAAGCCATTCATGGTTTACGTTAAAGGAGCTGCCAAAATAATATGAAGCATGAAATCCAAATGTTTTTGCAGTATCAAGTACATCCAGCAGATTGGACTCTTTTTAAAAGCTCAATCGAAAAAATCGCAGCGCTTCTCCCTGTGTATGAAGCAGCTGATATTTCGTTCGTCTACTCTGGGGCTGACCATGAGCCTTCGTTCGTTACGGAAACCTGCTCACTGCCGACAGAAGCCCATTACTTCGCGCTGAAAAAGCTGAGAAGCACAAGCGGGCACTCTGCATTCGGCTGCCTGGACAGCTTCATACCCGGCGGTCTCGAAGAAATCCGATTCTGGGCTTTGAAAAAGAAACTTTAATATTATATTCCCATATTTCATGGAAGTTTAACATCCGGAGGATCAAAATTGAAAAAAACAGCATTAGCCAATTTAGATGCATTTGATAAAGAAACCTTCCGCCAGGACCTGATCGGCTGGTTTGAACAGGAACAGCGGACACTGCCATGGCGGCAGGACCAGGATCCCTATAAGGTATGGGTATCGGAAATCATGCTCCAGCAGACAAGGGTCGACACAGTCATTCCATATTTCAACCGGTTCATTGAACAATTTCCGACAATAGAGGCGCTTGCAGAGGCTGATGAAGACAAGGTGCTGAAGGCATGGGAGGGGCTTGGCTATTATTCCAGAGCCCGGAACCTTCAGTCAGCTGTGAGGGAGGTTCATGAGCAGTACGAAGGCAGGGTCCCTGATAATCTGAAGGAGATTTCCTCATTAAAAGGGGTCGGCCCTTATACAGCAGGGGCAATTTTGAGCATTGCCTACGGAATTCCGGAGCCGGCCGTCGACGGCAATGTGATGAGGGTGCTGTCAAGGATCCTCTCCATCTGGGAGGATATTGCAAAGCCTGCAACCCGCAAAATTTTTGAAGAGGCGGTGCGGGAGCTCATTTCACACGAAAAACCATCATTCTTCAATCAGGCACTCATGGAACTAGGTGCACTGATCTGCACCCCGACGTCGCCATCCTGCCTGCTGTGCCCTGTGCGGGAGCATTGCCATGCCTTTTATGAAGGCAAGCAGAGTGAACTGCCAATAAAGACGAAGAACAAAAAGCAGAAGGACGTCCAGATTGCAGCTGTTGTGCTGCGGGACAGCGAGGGGAGATACCTGATCAGAAAAAGGCCTGAAAAGGGCCTGCTGGCCAATCTATGGGAGTTTCCTAATACAGAAATCAATCTTGCTTTTTTACATGAAAAAGACCAGCTTGCACACCTGATCAAAGAGCAGTACGGCGCGGTGATTAAAACGGCTGAAATGACAGGGCAGATTGATCATGTGTTTACCCATCTCACCTGGCATATCCATGTTTATAAAGGGACGGTCCTTTCCCTGGAAGAAGAACGAAGCGATCTGAAGCTTGTGACCGAAGAAGAGCTGAAGGCATATGCCTTCCCGGTTTCCCATCAGAAAATGCTGAAGCAGGTGCAGGAGCATAAATAGGAGCAGCAGGAGGTTAGCCCTGCTGTTTTTTGCCTGCTTTCAATAATCTGAGCAAGCCGCTTCCGCATTTCTATTTGTCCAGCTCCAGCGGCTAGAGCCTCGAGTCATAAGCCACACCAGAATTAAAGGCAAAGAACGCCTTTTATTCTGCCGCGTCTTATGCTTGTCGGCTCTGGGCAAGCCGCTTCCGCATTTCTATTTGTCCAGCTCAGGCTCCTAGGTGCTCGAGTCATAAGTCACTTTGGAACCGAAGGCAAAGAACACCTTCAATTCCTTATGCTTGTCGCACCTGAACAGTCGCCTCCGCATTTCTATTCATAACTGACCCGTGTCCCATGTGTGTAATCAGCTTCCTGCCTTTTAAGGCCGCCGCGGCTTTCGATTTCTTCTATGATCTCCCGGTGGATGGTTTGTCCCTCTGCATTTAGGTAGGGGACTACCTGCTGCATGGAATGATGGAAAAAGGCGAGTTCGCTGTTCGTCCATTCCGTCTTTTTCACCATGGTTAGTTCAGTCATATCCCTTCCAACGTACATAATGTCCTCCCTTTCTCTTTGAGCCCTGTTGTTTAAGATTAGTGTTATAATCCTGTTTGCCAGATATACATGGAAAAGATAAAATGAAAACAAATGAAACAGGAAAGGAATTACGATTCATGACACAAAAAGTAGCACTTGTAACAGGAAGCAGCCGGGGCATCGGGAAGGCGACTGCCATTTCCCTTGCCAAGGAAGGATATGATATTGTCATCAATTATGCCAGGAGCAAAAAGTCTGCACAGGAAACGGCAGAACAAATTGAAGCGCTTGGCAGAAAAGCGCTGATCGTCAGGGCAAATGTCGGCGATGTAGAGAAGATTAAGGTTCTCTTCCAGGAAATCAGGAATGAATTCGGCCGCCTGGATGTTTTTGTCAATAATGCGGCATCCGGTGTCCTCCGCCCTGCCATGGAGCTTGAAGAAAGCCATTGGGACTGGACAATGAATATT
This sequence comes from Bacillus infantis, assembly GCF_050107595.1. GTDB lineage: Bacteria > Bacillota > Bacilli > Bacillales > Cytobacillaceae > Bacillus_AB > Bacillus_AB infantis_C. The sequence goes on along the minus strand of NZ_JBNILH010000011.1, from coordinate 28,706 downwards.
AACAGCAAGGCCCTGCTGTTCTGTGCACAGGAAGCAGCCAAACTGATGGAGGAGAGCGGGGGCGGCAAGATTGTCAGCATCAGCTCGCTCGGCTCGATCCGCTATCTGGAAAACTATACAACAGTCGGTGTATCAAAGGCGGCACTGGAAGCATTAACCCGCTACCTGGCTGTTGAACTCGCGCCGATGAATATCGCTGTCAACGCAGTCTCCGGGGGAGCAGTCGATACAGAGGCATTAAAGCATTTTCCTAACCGGGAAGAGCTTTTATCTGAGGCAAGGGAAAAGACTCCGGCTGGGCGGATGGTTGAGATTGAAGATATGGTCAACGCAGTTATGTTCCTGCTGTCCGATAAATCAGGCATGATCAGGGGCCAGACCATCATAGTAGACGGAGGGATCTCCCTGCTTGTTTAACATTGTGAATTAGAATTTTTTTCCTGAAAATTAAAGGATATTTTCTCTGCGGCTGGTTAAATTAATAGTCGTGGAGGTGATTAACAATGGCAAACAGACAAAACCAAACTCAAGCTGGCACTAACATCCAGGAAGTGCGCCAGCAAAACGCTCAAGCTTCTCAAGGCCAGCAAGGTCAATTCGGCACTGAGTTCGCTAGCGAAACAAACGCTCAAGAAGTACGTCAGCAAAACCAGCAGGCTGAAGCCCGCAAAGGTCAAAACGCTGGCAGACAAAGCCGCTAATTGTTCGGGAAGGCACTCTTTTATCCGCAAAGAGTGCCTTCTTTTTATTTTGCTCTTTTAGCAGGGGAATGCCGTTTCTAAGAGCAATCCCCGCCCAGAAAGACAACCTTCCCGGACCTGAATGAGGGAATCAGAAGCAGGATGAAAAATAAGCGTAGGAAGTCCCTTATTTTCAAAAAACTGCTAAAAGCAGCTCAAATAGACGGAGAAATTCCGTCTATCGACTCAAAAAACAGTAATATGGCAACTCCGCTCCGCTTAACCGGAAATTCATTCAGCAGATTAACCGGAGAATCTCCGCTTATTTTGAGGCTTGCTAATTTTAAATTAAAAGTTTGGAAAGCAGAATCCGACTTCGAACATTTATCCAGCTCCAGCGCCTACACCCTCGAGGTTTGCTTGTCGGGGGTGGGCAAAGCGCTTCCGCTTTTCTATATTCGACAAAACTTCCTTTCAATCAGCAGAACTAGTCAAAGGAATGATTCGGGCAAAGCCGAAATACATAGGTAGAATCTGAAATTGGGACGGTGACCTGTATGAGCACTTTTGACCTGCTGGTATCTGAACAGATGAAAACAATGGAAAAGCTCCTGTTTCTTCAGTCAGAACTGGAACGCTGCCAGGAAATTGAGCACGAGCTTAAAATAATCCAGGAGGAAACAGAGCTGGAAAGCGTCCAGTTTGAAATCCACCGCATGAAAGAAGAATTGCGCGAGATCCACCGGGTGTTTGAAGCCCAGACGGAAGAGGTGATCAGGTCTTATCAGGAAGTGAATCTGACCTGCGGCTGAAAGCTGTACATTGGGGAGAAGGTCAGGGAAATGGCAGGATCCTTGCACTTTATGAGAGACTATACGGGATTGATCGGGCCATTGAGAGATTTTTCAATGGCTCTTTGTTTTAAATTCTTTCTTTAACCGTTATAATAATAGGAAATAATACGTTCTTTGTTGCCTTTTGTCGTTTTAGGAAACTTGTGCAAGTCATTTGATAGGTTGCAAAGCGTTTGGGAATGAAAGTAGGGGAGAAGAAATGGGCGTACCCATCGAAGGAGAACCGATGCAAATACACAGCTACAAACACAATGGGCACATCCATCGCGTCTGGGAGGAAACGACCGTTCTAAAAGGGACACAAAGCCTTGTGATCGGAGGAAATGACAGAACCATTGTGACGGAATCCGATGGGAGGACCTGGGTGACCCGGGAGCCGGCAATCTGTTATTTTCATTCACAGTACTGGTTCAATATCATTGGGATGATCCGGGAGGATGGCGTGTATTATTACTGCAATATCAGCTCTCCTTTTATATTTGACGGCGAAGCGCTGAAGTATATTGATTATGATTTGGATATCAAAGTCTTTCCGGATATGACATTCAATCTTCTCGATGAAGATGAATATGAGCGGCACCGGAAGGAAATGAACTATCCAGAAGTCATCGACAAGATATTAAAAGCGAATGTCGATAAGCTGATCCAGTGGATCCGCCAGCGGAAAGGGCCTTTTGCCCCGGATTTTATTGACATTTGGTATGAGAGATATTTAACTTACAGACGCTGATATTAAGGATAAAAAAGCCTGTGTAGCACCTGTTGACCTTGTTTCAACAGGTTTTTATCTGTTTAAAAGAGGTATTCTATAGAGAGAGCATTAAGGGGGGCAGCAATTGGACAGCATCAAAAGATATATGAAATTTGTTAAGCCGTACCGGCTGCAAATAATCGGCACACTTTTAATAGGCATCATAAAATTTGCCATTCCGCTTTTAATTCCGCTTCTAATTAAATATGTAATTGATGATATTGTCGGGAATGACTTACTGTCCCAAAGCGGAAAAACGGAAAGGCTGCTATGGATCATGGGAGTCATGATCGTTATCTTTGTACTGGCCCGTCCGCCCATTGAGTATTACAGGCAGTATTTCGCACAATGGACAGCCAGCAAAATTCTTTATGATATCCGTGATAGTCTGTTTCACCATATACAGAAGCTCAGCTTTAAGTTTTATTCCAATAACAGGGCTGGGGAAATCATTTCAAGGGTCATCAATGATGTCGAACAGACAAAGACCTTTGTTGTCACAGGCCTTATGAACCTATGGCTTGATATTGCAACGATCATTATCGCGGTCGTGATTATGTTCAATATGGATATTAAACTGACGATCGTTTCCCTGATTCTTTTCCCATTCTATGCTTTCAGTGTCAGGTACTTCTTCGGAAACCTTAGAAAGCTGACCCGGGTGAGGTCCCAGGCTCTCGCAGAGGTCCAGGGTTATTTGCATGAACGTGTCCAGGGAATGGCCGTTGTAAAAAGCTTTGCCATTGAAGACCATGAGCAGAAGCAGTTTGACAGCCAAAATAAAAATTTCCTGGAGAAAGCCATTGACCATACAAAATGGAATGCAAAAGCTTTCGCTGTCGTTAATACCATAACCGATATAGCGCCATTGATCGTTATTGGCTACTCAGGCTATGAGGTCATACAGGGGGATTTGTCAATTGGAACCATGATGGCTTTTATCGCCTATATTGACAGGCTTTATAATCCGCTCCGCCGGCTTGTCAATTCTTCCACAACCCTGACACAGTCGATTGCATCAATGGACCGGGTGTTTGAACTGGCTGACGAGAAATACGACATCGATGATTCCCCGGACAGCATTGAAGTCACCGATGTAAAGGGGCATATTGAATTCAAGGATGTGGATTTTTCATACGATAAGGAAGAAGAAACGGTCTTAAAAGATATTTCCCTTGATGTCCGGCAGGGCGAGACCATTGCCCTTGTTGGCATGAGCGGAGGAGGAAAATCTTCCTTGATCAGTCTGATCCCCCGTTTTTACGACGTGACGAAGGGGGAGATCCTGCTTGATGGGACAGATATCAGGCGGTTTAAGGTTCGTTCACTCCGTGATAAGATTGGAATTGTATTGCAGGATAATATTCTTTTTAGTGAGTCCGTTAAAACAAATATCCTTCTCGGCAAGCCGCATGCGAGTGATGAAGAAGTGATTGCAGCTGCCAAGGCTGCCAATGCCCATGATTTCATCATGAACCTTCCTGATGCTTATGAGACGAAAGTCGGAGAAAGGGGCGTAAAGCTGTCAGGAGGGCAAAAGCAGAGGGTGGCAATCGCCAGGATCTTCCTGAAGAATCCGCCGATCCTGATACTCGATGAAGCTACATCCGCGCTTGACCTGGAAAGCGAGCACCTCATCCAGGAGGCTTTGGAAAAGCTGGCTAAAGACAGGACTACCTTTATTGTAGCCCACCGGCTCTCAACCATTACGCATGCCGACAGGATTGTCCATATCGAGAATGGGGAAATTGCCGAAATCGGTAATCATGAAGAACTTATGGCCAGACAGGGGCATTATTATAACTTATTCCAGGTACAGCAGCTGGAGCATTGAAAAAAACCTCCTCTTTTACAGAAACCATACTGTAAAGGGGGAGGTTTTTTTGTTAAGACCAGGTAATTTTACTCATATAACAAAAGAGCCTGGCATATGATGGGGGAAGCCGGTCCCATCCCCTGTAAGGTATTTCGGGTTTTGAAATGTTTTTAAAAAATTTAATATATTTAAATAATTTAGAAAAATCTGTAGACTTGTATGGGCTTTTTTTATAGAATGAGAAAAAGATAGTGACCAAAGGTACAAATTTAAAGGGGCATGACGTAAGCTGTGCTGCCCTGGTTGACAGCATTTAAGCTGCAAGAAGTAAGGAGAATCCATGAAAGACCAATGCTTCAGCATGGAAAAAAGGAAGGAGTAATGGTGTGAGTCAAGCTCCCGTTTTAGATGTAAAGCAGCTGAAAACCTCCTTTTTTTCTTCAGATGGAGAAATACCAGCTGTGGATGAAATCAGTTTTTCGGTCCGTAAAGGTGAAATTCTGGGAATAGTAGGCGAATCAGGCTGCGGCAAAAGCGTGACATCGCTGTCGATCATGAAGCTGATCCCCCAGCCGCCCGGAAAAATCGTTGGCGGCGAGATTCTGCTGAATGGCGAGGACCTGGTGGCAGCTTCAGAGAGCAGGATGAGGGAAATAAGAGGGAATGAAGTGGCGATGATTTTCCAGGAGCCGATGACTTCTCTGAACCCGCTGTTCACCATCGGCAGCCAGCTGGTGGAGGGCATTACGATACATAAGAAGATAAAGAAAAAGGAAGCAGCCAGCCAGGCTGTAGAAATGCTGAAGCTTGTAGGGCTGCCGAGGGCAGAGCAGATCATGAAGGAATATCCGCACCAGCTTTCAGGAGGGATGAGGCAAAGGGTGATGATTGCCATGGCCCTCTCCTGCCATCCGAAGCTGCTGATCGCGGATGAACCGACAACCGCGCTCGATGTGACGATTCAGGCCCAGATCCTCGCTCTTATGAAGGACTTGAATAAAAAGCTTGATACGGCGATTGTGATGATCACCCATGACCTTGGCGTTGTTGCCGAGGTCTGTGAAAGGGTCATTGTCATGTATGCAGGCAAGGTAGTCGAGGAAGCGCCTGTCAGGGAAATCTTCAAAAACGCGAAGCACCCGTATACAATCGGGCTTCTCCAGTCGGTCCCCGATATTAGGGAGAGGAAGGACAGGCTGTACTCGATACCGGGAAATGTCCCTAAGCCCGGCTCAGTCAAGCATGGCTGCCGCTTTGCGGCAAGATGCGAATTTGTCCATGACCGCTGTCTGTCCGAAACGCCGGAACTGTACCAGGGGAATTCTCCGGTGCACACGGTAAGATGCTTTCTTCATGATGAATCAGGAGGTGCGGCCAATGGCGGAAGTTCTGCTTGAGGTTAATCAGCTTAAAAAGTATTTTCCGATAACAGGCGGCCTTTTTGGCAAGAAGACCGGAGATGTAAAAGCCGTTGATGATGTCAGCTTTTATGTGAATAAAGGGGAAACGCTCGGGATTGTAGGGGAGAGCGGCTGCGGGAAGTCAACAACCGGCAGGATGCTGATGAGGCTGATCGAACCTACCGAAGGAAAGGTGCTGTTTGAAGGGAAGGAACTGACAGGACTGAACGATTCGGAAATGAGGAAGATGCGCAAGGAAATGCAGATGGTATTCCAGGATCCGTTTGCTTCCCTGAACCCCCGCCATACAGTCGAAAAAATCCTTGAGGAGCCACTGATCGTCCACGGGATGGGGGATAAAAAGGAGCGGAAGCAAAGGGTAAGAGAGATGCTTGAAGTCGTCGGATTGAGCAGCTGGCATGCGAAAAGATATCCCCACCAGTTCAGCGGGGGGCAAAGGCAGAGGATCGGGATCGCACGGGCCCTGATGACCAGGCCGAAGCTGATCATTGCGGATGAGCCGGTCTCTGCACTCGATGTTTCCATCCAGTCACAGGTGCTGAACCTGCTTGAAGACCTGCAAAAGGAGTTTCAGCTGACTTATATTTTCATAGCCCATGATCTGGGTGTTGTCAGGCATATCAGCGACAGGGTGGGAGTAATGTATCTGGGGAGGCTGGTAGAAATCACGACAGCTGAAAAGCTGTATGAAAATCCCCTGCATCCTTATACTTCAGCCCTTCTTGATGCGGTGCCGGTCCCGGATCCTGATCTGCGCAAGGAAGCTGAGCTTTTGAGCGGAGACATCCCGAGCCCGGCGAACCCGCCAAAAGGGTGCGCGTTCCATACAAGGTGCCGGGAGTGCATGGAAATCTGCACGGTCGAGCGGCCGCAGCTGGAAGAAATTGAAGAGGGTCATTTTGCAGCCTGCCACTTATACACCAGTAACAGGGTGCATGCATGATAAAAGAAAGATATTAAAAGGGGGAAAAGTATGAAAAAGCGCAATGGTCTTTTAATGTTGGTTTTTGCCATGCTGCTGTCATTGGGGCTTGCAGGCTGCAGCGGCAGCCAGTCAAGCGGCACAGATGAAGGCGAGAAGGATTCCGGTTCAGATGCGGGCGGTGAAACAGCTGCCGGCGGAACACTTGTCTTCGGGCGAAGCGGAGACTCTGATGCTCTGGACCCGGCGATTACAACCGAAGGTGAATCCTTCAAGGTTACAGTTAATATTTTTGAAACTCTGATCAACTTTGGAGAGCAGGATACAGAAATCCAGCCTGGCCTTGCAACTGAATGGGAGGAAAGTGAAGACGGGCTGAAGCATACGCTTAAGCTTCGCGAGGGAGTCAAGTTCCATGACGGTACAGATTTCAATGCAGAAGCAGTCGTCTTCAACTTCAACCGCTGGAAAGCAGGCAATAAAGAAGAATTCTATTATTATGCCTCTCAATTTGGCGATGTGCTTACAGAGGTAAAAGCCGTTGATGACTATACAGTCGAATTTACATTAAGCAGGCCGATCGCTCCATTCCTGAAAAACCTGGCGATGTCGCCATTTGGAATCGCGAGTCCTGCTGCAGTAGAAAAGGCCGGCGATAAGTTCACTGACAGCCCTGTCGGAACAGGACCTTTCAAGTTCAAAGAATGGAAACGGAACGACCGTGTCGTCATTGAGAAGAACCCGGATTACTGGCAGGAAGGCCTGCCAAAGCTTGACTCAGTCATTTTCAGGGTCATCCCTGAAAACTCAGCAAGGCTGAATGCTTTGTCTACAGGCGAGGTTGACCTGATTGATGGCGTAAGCTTCAGTGATGTAGGGCAAATCGAAGGAAATGCAGATCTGCAGCTGTTTGACCGTCCGTCCATGAATGTCGGCTATCTTGGGCTTACCAATACACGCGGCCCGCTGAAAGATAAGAAGGTCCGACAGGCGCTGAACTATGCGGTGGATAAGCAGGCACTCATCGATGCCTTCTATTCCGGATATGCAGAGCCAGCGAAGAACCCGATGCCGCCGGGAATTGCAGGCTACAATGATGAGGTGCAGGATTATGAGTATAATCCTGAAAAAGCGAAGGAGCTTCTGAAGGAAGCTGGCTACGAAAATGGATTTGAGATGGAGCTTTGGGCAATGCCGGTTGCACGTCCATATATGCCGGACGGTCAAAAGGTTGCTGAAGCCATCCAGGCCAACTTTGCTGATATTGGCGTAAAGGCGAAAATCGTATCCTATGAATGGGGAACTTACCTCGACAAAGCCAATAAAGGGGAAGCAGATTCCTTCCTACTCGGCTGGACAGGCGACAATGGGGATGCTGACAACTTCCTTTATGTACTACTGGACCAGGATACTATCGGATCCAATAACTATACCTATTATAAAAATCAGGAGGTCCACGATCTTCTGATAAAAGCACAGACGCTGACAGATCAGGCCGAGCGTGAAGAGCTGTATAAGCAGGCCCAGCTGATCATCAAGGATGATGCACCATGGATCCCGCTTGTCCACTCCAATCCTGTCCTTGCAGGAAAAGCGGATATTACTGGATTCAAGCCTCATCCAACAGGATCGGATCTGCTGTCTTCTGTGGAATTTAAAAAGTAAATGGAAAGATAGAAAGAAAGGGAGTTCCTTATAGCGGCTCCCTTTTCTTTTAGCCGGACTGATGCGGCTGGACAACCATCAAGAGAGGTGAAAACATGCTTTCATATACGATCAAACGAATATTTTCCCTTATACCGGTCTTATTGGGCTTATCGCTGATTGTATTTTTCATGATCAGGGCCATACCGGGAGATCCCGCCCAAATCATCCTGGGCCAGCTGGCAACGAAAGAGGCTGTGGCGGATTTGACAGAGCAGCTTGGGCTTGATAAGCCCTGGTTCATTCAATATTTTACATATTTGGGGGGCCTGTTTACGGGTGATCTGGGGGAATCGCTCCGTACGAAGGCACCGATCAGCGGAGAAATTTGGCCGTTCCTGGCAGCTACGATGGAACTTTCATTCTGCGCTATGCTCATTGCCATCTTTTTCGGCGTGAATGCAGGTATCATCAGTGCCTGGTTCCAAAACTCCTGGTTTGATTATATTGCCATGGTGCTTGCGCTTATTGGCGTATCAATGCCGATTTTCTGGCTTGGCCTTATGGAGCAGTGGATTTTTGCCATCAATTTGGACTGGCTGCCTACATCCGGCCGGGAAGAGGTCAGAAATCCGGTTGAGGCCATCACCAATCTTTATATCATCGATACCCTCCTGGCAGGGAGGATGGATCAGTTCTGGGATGTCATCCGCCACCTTGTGCTTCCGAGCCTTGCATTATCGACCATTCCGATGGCCATTATTGCCAGGATCACGCGCTCGACAATGCTTGAGGTAATGCGTTCAGACTTCATTCGTACCGCAAGGGCCAAAGGGCTAAGGATGTTCTGGGTCGTGTACAAGCATTCTCTGAAAAATGCCATCATCCCTGTTTTGACGATTATCGGGCTGCAGACAGGGCTCCTTCTTGGCGGTGCCATCCTGACGGAGACCATTTTCAGCTGGCCGGGAATCGGAAGATATATCTATGAAGCTATCAATTACCGCGATTATCCGGTTATCCAATCAGGGATCCTTGTCATTGCATTCATCTTTGTCATGATCAATCTGATTGTCGACCTCTTATATGCGGCAATCGATCCAAGGATCAAATACAACTAAAGGAGGGAAGAAGCCTATGGAATTATCAACAGAAAAAAATGTACATCCGTCAGCGGTCCAGGCCGAGGAAAAGGTGGAATCCCCCTGGCTTGAAGCATGGCGGAGCTTCCGGAAGAACAAGCTGGCCGTTGTGGGCGCGCTTATTGTTCTGTTCTTTGTCATCCTGGCTGTATTTGCGCCGCTGATAGCCCCTACAGGCATCAATGAGCAGCAGCTGGCAAACCGGCTGAAGGCCCCATCGGCCGACCATTGGTTCGGAACCGATGACTTTGGAAGGGATATTCTTTCCCGGGTAATTTATGGGGCGCGGATTTCATTATGGGTAGGCTTTCTGGCCGTCCTCGGCTCACTAGCCGCAGGCTGTCTGCTTGGCATCCTTGCAGGCTATTATGGCCGCTGGGTGGATACAATCATTTCACGGTTCTTTGATATCATGCTTGCATTTCCAAGCATCCTATTGGCAATTGCGATTGTAGCTGTACTGGGTCCATCCTTAAGGAATGCGCTCATTGCCATTGCCATCATCAATATCCCTAACTTTGGGCGCCTGATCCGTTCCCGTGTGCTCAGTGTAAAGCAGGAGGAATATATCATGGCGGCCAAGGCGGTCGGCATGAGTGATGCCCGTATCTTATTCCTTCACGTCCTGCCGAACAGCATGGGTCCAATCATCGTCCAGGGAACACTGGCAGTAGCAACAGCCATCATTGAAGCAGCTGCATTGGGCTTCCTTGGACTGGGGGCAGAAGCACCAAATCCGGAGTGGGGAAAAATGCTCTCAGATGCAAAGGCATATCTCATCCAGGCCCCCTGGACAATGATCTTCCCAGGCCTCGCCATCATGCTCACAGTACTTGGCTTCAACCTCATGGGCGATGGGCTGAGAGATGCATTGGATCCTAGGATGAAGAGTTAGGAAGGAGTGGTAATGGCACCTGTTTATCCTACGGCATAAGGCATAGGGTGTTTTGGCTAAAAGGTGCTTTTGACTTTGTTTACCAGAAAAAGGGTAATGTCTAAAAGGGTACGTAAAGAAATCTTCCGCTCCCTTTTAAATTTATATAAAATTCTCTAACTCTAATTAACTAATAGATTTCATAGCTACCCAGGGTATTACTCTACTCAAAATTTAAAACGCACGTTGATTGGAGTGGAAGGTACGAAGACTCCTGCGGGAGATAGCGGCAAGGCTGGGACCCCGCAAGAGCTTGCTCTGAGGAGGCTCAGCGTCGCCCCGCGGAAAGCGAAGTGCCTGGAACGGAAATCAACAGCCTCCATTAACGGAAAAAACTAATGATAAAGCACAGCCTTCGTTTGAAAAATTATAAAACAAAAGCAGCCTGATGGCTGCTTTAGTAATTTATTCCTCATTTTCCTCTATACTAATCTCGTTTTCATCTTTATGGTACGACTGAAAACTAGAAATCAATGTATCCAAATGCTCGACCTGTTCATCATATTCGATGATAGCAGAGATGATCTGCATGGTATGGTAGATGATCTGCTCATCATCATTTTCCATGTTTTTATGCTGCGCCAGGAAGAAGGTGAACAGCTCCTTGCGGTCAAGGCAGATATCGCCTTCTTCAAAGCTCACCTGCGGTTTCACTTTTCCAATGAACTTGAGCATCACATGCTCATGATAGTGTATCAGACAGTCCAGCTGCTGCTGGATAGAATTCTGGAAATCCTCTGGCATCTGCTGCAGCTCGTATTCATGGCGGTGCAGCCTTTTCAGTGTTTCAAGCGACATTTTAACGGTCGAGATCATCTGTCTGTAGATGACCAGCTTTCTCGCTTTGACCGGGCTGTCTTTTTTCAGGTAATTCCGTTCTTCCTTATACATAAGGTACAGCTGATCGAGCTTGATGACATCATCTTTCAGCTTTTCGATATCATTTTTTAAGAGCATATGCTCAGAGGCATGGCGGACGTTCAGTCTGATCCACTTTGTAATATCTTCTGTCGCATTGGATATTTTATAATATAGCTTGTTTTCATATTTAGGGGGCAGGAATACAAGATTGACCAGAAAAGCTGATAATATCCCAAGCATGATGGTCGAAAAACGGATAACAGCAAATTGAACGAAGTCCTCACCCGGAGTTTCCATGATGGCGATTAAGGTAACCAGGGACAGGCCGATGGTTTTTTCAAGCTTCAGCTTCAGGTTGATAATGATGACAATGACTGCGGCAAGGCCGACAATGAAATAGTTGTTCCCGAAAACAAGAACAAAGACGACGGCAATGACAGCCCCGATGATATTGCCCTGGATCTGCTCGATTACCGATAGATACGATCTGTAGATGGTAGGCTGAATCGCAAAAATAGCCGCGATGCCTGCAAAAACAGGAGTTGGCAGGTTGAAAATTTCTGATAAAAATAAAGACAGTATGATGGCAATTCCCGTTTTTAGTATTCGGGCTCCAAGCTTCATGAAAATAATATCCTTTCGTATTTATAATGGCTGCTTTAGCAAAAATACAGCCATTATCTATTTTATACTTAATTTAAACCGATTTGCTCATTGTTAAACAATTATGTACTATACAGGGATTATCCTTGAAGTTCAAGGGACAAATATGATAAATCTCCGATAAAATTCCATTAAGGCGCTTACATGAAAAAAGTGGAGCATTGCCGGCTCTATTTTATTATATTGATGGAGAAGATGTTTGCACGATCATTCAGCTGCAGTCTGCATAAAAAGAAATAAGAAATAAATAAGGCCCGCTCAGGAATGTTGAGCGGGCCTTTGGCGAACCATCATTCTGTAGAAACAGAAGGGTCAGCCTGTTCTTTGACAGGAACTACCTGGAAGAAGTGGTTTTCAACGTCTTCAAGCAATTTGGACAGCTGTTCAGATTCTTCGTGCTGCCCTTGTTCCGCGAGCATTTTTATATAATTGCCGAGAAGCTCTTGAACATCTTCCTGTCCTTTTGAGGACAAAGAAGAGACGGTGACCTTTGCCCCTTTTGCAATCCTGCGCTGGAGGGCTTCCTTCGTGAGCCCCAGTTCCGGCTGATGACGGAGGTATACAACCCCGCCGGTCATGCCTGCGCAAATCCATGGGCCAGGATCGCCAAGCACAAGGCCTCTGCCATTGGTCATGTATTCAAAAGCAAATCCTTTTATATTGGAATGTGTCCCGATGTTGCCATGTTCTTTGTCAGGAAGAGGCTTATTCAGCTGCCCGCCAATGATCATGTCTGCACCGGAGAGACGGATGCCTGCACGGGCATCAGCGTTCCCCTGGGCCACGAGGAGTCCTTTTTGTGCGCCGTATCCAAACCCTTTGCCGACTGATCCATTGTAGAAGCTGCCATTCTTTCCTTTTGATTTAAAAATCAGAATCTCTCCGCCGAATGAAGTCTTACCGATGCCATCCTGGGCGCCGCCGGCCACTTCAATATGGATGCCGGCGCTGTTGTAGGCTCCGAGCCCATTGCCTGGAATCGAGCCGCCCTTATATTTAAGGGAGACAGGCGGCAGGCTCTGATAGGATCCGTCCAGCCGGTTTCTGACACGGTGGCAGGAAACGCGGCTTCCCAGCACGCGCTGTTCTGAAGTAATGCTCTGGTATTCGCGTGATTGATGCAGCTCTTCTACGCTTGCATCAAGATATTCTGCCCCAACTGCCACCTGAAGCTGGTGGGCATCGAGGGAAGCAGCCGCTTCCTGATGGCTCAATTGGCCAATCTCCAGTGTGCGGAGGAGGTAGGTCAGATCCAGCTGTTCTTTTCCTTTTGCCTGCTCAAGGAGGTCAGAGCGCCCGACAGCGTCCTGAAGGTTCCTGATTCCAAGTCCCGCCGCCAGCGCCTTGAGCTCTGTCCCGAAGGCTGTATATAAGTTCATGATGCCCTGGACGGCCAAATCGAATTGACGCGGGACGAATCGGCGGAGGCCATGATCCTTTGCCTGCGCTTCTGTTTCAATCTGAGTTGCAATCCCGACATGGCATGTATCCAGATGGCAGCCGCGGCATGTGGTACAGCCGATCGCCAGCATGGAAAGTGTCCCGAATCCGATCCTGTTTGCCCCGAGGAGCATAACCTTAAGCACATCAGATGCACTCTTGATGCCGCCGTCAGCCCAGATTTCCACACTGTCGCGCAGTCCTGCTTCAAGCAGGGCGTTATGGGCGGCCTTAACACCGATTTCAACTGGAAGCCCGACATGCTGGAGCGCATGGATCCTGGCGGCGCCGGTACCCCCGTCAAAACCGCTCAGGGTGATGATATCCGCCCCAGCTTTTGCGATTCCAACCGAGATCGTCCCGATATTAGGAACGACGGGAACTTTTACAGCGACTTTGGCTTTATCATTGGCCGTCTTAAGCTCGTGTATCATCTGGGCCAGGTCCTCAATTGAATAGATATCATGATTGTTGGAAGGCGAGATTAAATCTGAGCCGATGGTGGCATTTCTCGCCTCGGCAATCTTCGCTGTCACTTTTGAGCCAGGAAGATGTCCGCCTTCACCCGGCTTCGCACCCTGGCCGATTTTGATTTCAAGCAGGTTTGATGAGTTCAGCAGCTCTGCGTTCACCCCAAACCGGCCGGAAGCAACCTGCTGTCCGCGGGTATTCGGGTATTTGCCCAGCATATCCTTGATTTCCCCGCCTTCACCGTTCATGCTGACCATATTCAGGCGGTCTGCACCTTCTGCATAAGCCCTGAAGGCAATCTCATTTTGTGAGCCGAATGACATTGAAGCAATGACGAAAGGAAGATCATGCGTGCCGACATTCAGGCTCACCTCTGAAGGCGATACAGGGGAGGATGCCGGCTTGAAGCCAGTCAGATGGCGGATCGTTGTCGGATTCTGCTCCTCCTGTTCTGAAATCTTTTCCCCGTACGCTGTATAGTCGCCGGTTTTGGCAACTTCGCCGATGGCTTTCCAGATGCGCGGGAAAAGGTGGAAGGTTTTTCCGATTCTTTCTTTTTCATTCTGGTAATCTTCTGCTCTCTGGATAGCATCTTCCTTCATGCTTTCAAAATTGCAGGCAAGCTCTCCTGAACCGAAGAAGTTTACGATATTCAGTATTTCCGCTGTTTCCTCATGCAGTCCGATGCTTGAGAATAGCCGCCCATAGCCTCTGAGCTCGTGAATCCCGATCGTAGAAATAACCTTTTCGAGGCCTTTTGTCAGCGCTGTGTACAGGTTTACAAGCGGCGTTGCCGATTCATCCAGCACAGTCATGAACATATAGTACGGGGAAATCAGATCTGCACCAAGTCCATAGCTGGTGATGATATCATGCAGAGACCGGATGGAAGCTGAACGGAGCAGGATGGAACAGTCCCTGCGGACCGCTTCCTTAACGAGCGCCTGATCGATCGCTGATACGGCCAAATGGGGATCGAGCCACAGATTCCCGTTCTGATGTGCCTGTGAATCATCCAGTATGAGGAGGGACTTTCCGCTCCTTACAGCAGCCACGGCATCTTCCGCCAGACGGCCAAGGGCCTCCCGGATGCCTTCATCTTCACTGAACACAATCGGGATGTAGGCAGTCAGCTTTTGCTCCTGGTAATAGTCTGTCACCTGGTCGTAGCTTGGCTGCTGGATAATGCCCGAACATTCGAATCCTGCTTTTCCTTCAATTAAAAGAGGAGTCTGAAGTTCAGTGACCCCTGAGACTTCCTTATCAGAATGAAAGAGGGCAGGGCGCTTCCCGATAATGGTCCTGGTGGAAAAATGTTCTGTCTCACGGTCGCGGTCAATGGCCGGATTGGTCACGACGGCCACGCTTTCTTTTATATAGTCGGCGATGTTTTTCCGCTCAGGATTTAAAGCTGCCAAAGGTGCATCATGTCCTAAAGAGCGGATCGGCTCAATGCCTTTATCTGCCATCTGTTCAACAAGCTGGACCTGATCCCTTTCCCAGCCGAAGGCTTTGTATTGGCCGTTATGAATCTTGCTTGGATAATTCATTGAAATGGTTTTGGACAGCCTTGGCGTTTCAAGCCGCTTCCTGCTGCCATCCAGATGCACCCGCTTTGAGAATCTTTTGTATACCTGTTCCTGGTATGCATGCTGCTCAAATACCTCAAGAACATCTCCGTTCCATTTCAGGCCGACCTTTTCTCCCGGAGCCAGCGGCTTAGGCTCGTTTACATATTCGCTTGAAGGAATAATCCCCGGTTCGGAAGAGAATAAATAAGAACTTTCTGTTTCAAGCATCCAGAGCGGGCGCAGCCCAAGTGCATCCACGCTGAATACTGCCTCGTCCGCAAAGCGGGAGATGATCCCAGCAGGACCTTGGGCAAAATGGCCCCAGCCTTCCCGGATGTAGGTGTACAGATCCTGGAGATGGTCCGGATAAGACTTGATTTCGTTTACAATTGGCGGGAACATAACATCCATTGCTTCAAAAAGTGAATAATTTTCACGGCAAATAAACGTCTCCAGTGTTCTGCTCAAGTCCTGTGAATCGCTGCCGTCCTTCACGAGCGGGACGCCTGCAAGCTTTGCTTCATCCCTGAGCTTGGCAATCGTGTTGATTTCGCCGTTATGCCCAAGCACACTGAAAGGCTGGACACGGAAAAAGCTGGACAGCGTATTGGTCGAATATCTGTTATGGCCAAGCGTCATTGTCGATGCAGCAAGCGGGTTCGCAAGGTCATGATAATATTTCGGCAGGATATCCCCAGCGCCCATTACTTTATAGACGGCATGGTGCTGGCTTAAGGAGGCGACATGGACATGCTCATCTTCTTCAAAATTAATAATAAGGTTAAATAATTTTTCAGTAAGAGGCTGGCCCTCCAAATCTGATAAAATGGCAAACTGCCAGAATATAGGGTTTTCCTGGATGGCAATCGGCCCAAGAGCTGAGGAATCTGTCACTTCGTCCGATTCAAATAGGATTTCAAAGCCTGCAATTTCTAATTTTTCTGTAAGGCTTGACTTGATGCTTGAGCTTTTTTCATTTCTTGACATGAAAACATGGCCGACAGCAAATCCTTCGCGGGATGCTGCCTCAGGATCGGCACCGGCATCAGAAAGCTTCTGCTTCCATAGCTCGCGCGGGATATCGATATGAATCCCGACGCCGTCACCTTCTCCATTAATAAAACCCGCGCGGTGATTCATCGTGACAAGAGCATCGATGCAGCTGAAGATATTCTCCCTTGTAGGGATTTTATTCTTTTCCATTGCGGCTACAATCCCGCAGGCATCATGCTCCTGGCGGTTAAATTCAGTGAATAGGGATGGGCTCCAAGTTTGTGTCATAAATACGGCTTCAGCAAATTGCCAAGCCGGTTCACCTCCTATAAGATTTATTCTGTATACAAAATGAAATTTTGTAAGGTTCATTGTTTCGAGGAAACATATAAGGGGAAAATAAGACAGGGTGGGTCTTTTCATTTTTCAAGAAATTATAAGATACAAAAGTGAGTTTTTCGAAAATTAGTATTTCAATCATATCATAAGAATTTTCAGAAATCAATTAATTATACAAAACTCTGGATGGCGAATGGGCAGTGGAATATGAGTATTTTGATTAAACATCTTGTTTTGTAAACGTTTTCAATATGAACTATATTAAAAAAGGAGCCGCTTAAGGCTCCTTTTATGCATAAAAAACTGTATAATTATTCTCCGCTCATTATGCTGAATGCATGGTTGACGGCATGGAGAGTCGCGTGTATATCTTCTTCGGTGTGGGCAATGGTTACAAACCAGGCCTCATACTTGGAAGGCGCCAGGTTGATCCCCTGTTCAAGCATCAGCTTGAAAAAACGCGCAAAAGTCTCGCCATCTGTGTTTTCTGCCTGCTCATAATTTTCTACTTTTTCTTCCGTAAAGTAGATGGTCAGCGCACCTTTCAGACGATTGATGGTGATCTGGACCCCATGCTCAGCCGCTGCTGCCAGTATGCCTTCTTCAAGCATTTGGCCAAGCCTGTCAAGATATTCATAGACTCCATCCTGTTTGAGGACTTCAAGGCAGGCGATTCCCGAAAGAATGGAAGCCGGGTTTCCTGCCATTGTCCCTGCCTGATAAGCTGGGCCTAATGGAGCCACCTTTTCCATGATTTCCAGTTTGCCGCCGTAAGCGCCGATCGGAAGCCCGCCGCCAATGATTTTGCCCATCGCTGTCAGGTCAGGCTGAACGCCAAGCATATCCTGGGCACCGCCATACATAAATCGGAAGGCTGTTATGACTTCATCATATATGACGAGGGAGCCTGCTGCATGGGCGATTTCGTTGATTTGCTCCAGGAAGCCTTCCTTTGGTTCAACTATGCCGAAATTTCCTACAATTGGTTCAACCAGCACGGCTGCAATCTCGTCTCCCCATTTTTCCATCGCTTCTTTAAATGGTTCGATATCATTGAATGGGACCGTGATCACTTCCTGGGCGATGCTTTTCGGCACGCCGGCAGAATCCGGCGTTCCAAGTGTGGACGGCCCCGAGCCTGCAGCTACAAGGACAAGGTCGGAATGGCCATGGTAGCATCCGGCAAATTTAATGATTTTGTCTTTTCCTGTGTACGCCCTTGCCACACGGATCGTGGTCATGACGGCCTCAGTGCCTGAATTGACGAAGCGGACCTTTTCCATGCCCGGCATCGCTTCCTTCAGCATCTTGGCGAATTTTACTTCGTGCGGGGTAGGTGTTCCGTACAGGACCCCTGTTTCGGCTGCTCTTTTGATCGCTTCTGTAATGTGAGGATGTGCATGGCCGGTGATGATGGGGCCATATGCAGCCAGATAATCGATATATTGATTTCCGTCGACGTCCCAGAAGTAAGCTCCCTGCGCGCGCTCCATCACAACAGGAGCTCCGCCGCCGACTGCTTTATAAGAGCGGGAAGGGCTGTTAACTCCGCCCACAATATGTTTCAGTGCTTCTTCATGTATGCGTTCTGAATTTGAGAAATTCATTTTCTTCCTCCTTAAGGCGTAATTCCTCCTTTATATTACCGCAGTTTAAGGGGCAGTAATAGCCCCGCGCTCATAGTAAGAAAGTTAGGAAAAAGGAAGGAAAGCGGGACTAAACTGCCCGTAAAGCCCGGCTGGTTCAACTAACCCCTTGGGAGGGGCGTCCAAGGGGAAGTTTCCCAATGCCGCAGTTTAACGGGCAGTAATAGCCCCGCGCTCATAGTAAGAAAGTTAGGAAAAAGGAAGGAGAGCGGGACTAAACTGCCCGTAAAGCCCGGCTGGTTCAACTAACCCCTTGGGAAGGCGTCCAAGGGGAAGTAACCCAATGCCGCAGTTTAACGGGCAGTAATAGCCCCGCGCTCATAGTAAGAAAGTTAGGAAAAAGGAAGGAGAGCGGGGACTAAACTTCCCGTAAGCCCCCCTGGTGAAGATAACCCTCCTGGAAAGACGCCAAATGGGAATCAGCCTGGAAAGATGCGTGCAGGCTATTTGTATAAAAGATCTCCTTTGGCTAAAATGATTCTTTAGGGTGCCGGCTTTGAGAGAGGACTGGATGCCTTGATTGTTTTGAAATATATGCCCTTGTAAAAAAGGGATTGAATTGGAGGAAAACATGAAGGATGCCATCATTGTAAATGGCCTGCGCAAGGAGTTTAAGGCCTATTCAAGCAGGGCCGGCCTTAAAGGGGCCTTCCGTGATCTGTTTACGCGAAATTATAAGATTGTCCCTGCTGTCAACGATATCAGCTTTCAAGTAAGGCAGGGGGAAATGGTTGGCTACATAGGAGAAAACGGAGCGGGAAAGTCGACGACCATCAAGATGCTGACCGGCATCCTGGAGCCGACTTCCGGTGAGGTGACTGTCAACGGGATGAATCCGCACAGGGACCGGGAGAGATTTGTCCAGACGATCGGGGTTGTGTTCGGGCAGAGATCCCAGCTGTGGTGGGATATTGCCGTTCAGGAATCGTTCCGGCTTTTAAAAAAGGTTTATAAAGTATCTGATGAGGATTATGCCAGCCATATGGACCATGTTATCAGGACACTTGATATCGGGCCTCTCCTGGATAAGCCGGTGCGCAAGCTTTCGCTTGGACAGAGAATGCGCTGCGAGCTGGCGGCGGCCCTGATCCATAATCCGCCGCTGTTATTTCTCGACGAGCCGACGATCGGTCTCGATGTCCTGGTTAAGCTGAAAATCCGTGAGTTTTTAAAAGAAATCAACCAGAAATACAATACGACGATTCTTTTGACCACCCATGACCTTTCTGACATTGAAGCGCTTTGCGAGCGGGTTGTCATGCTTGATGAAGGCCGCATCATATACGACGGTGCTTTGCAGAGCCTGAAGGAAACCTGGGCTGAAGGAAAGGAAATACGGTTTGAATTTCTTGAGCAGGCAGAATTGGGAGCCTTGGAAGAGCTTACGGCCGATCTCCCCGTTGAATGGCAGAGAAATGGAGAGGACGAAGCATTTACTGCCTTTGCGGAGGATAAAGAGGAAGTCATTTCTGCGCTGATTGCAAGGGCAGTCTCGGCCTACAAGGTCAGGGATATTAAAATCATGGAGACATCAACCGAAGAAATCATCCGCAATATATATGATAAAGGCATGGCATAAGGAGGCAGCAATGGATAAGTATGCAGAAATGATCCGGATCCGTTTTTTAATGATGCTCGCCTACCGGACGAATTATTATACAGGTATTCTGATATACAGCATTAATATCGGAGCTTATTATTTTTTATGGACTGCTATTTATGGAGGGAAAGAGAGCATTGAGGGCCTTTCCGTCCTGCAGATGACCACTTATGTAGCTGTTGCCTGGATGGCGAGGGCCTTTTATTTCAATAATATCGACCGGGAAATGGCTGCAGAAATAAAGGAAGGAAGGGTAGCGGTTGAGCTGATTAGGCCATACAATTATCTTGGGATGAAGACCATGCAGGGGCTGGGGGAAGGGATATTCCGTTTGTTCTTTTTCTCTGTTCCCGGGATGGTGATCGTGGCCCTTATCTTCCCGCTTGAATTTTCGGCAGACCCTGCTACCTGGCTGCTGTTTTCAGTATCCATTCTGCTCAGTTTCTTGATCAATACCCAATTAAATCTGCTGACAGGGATTACGACATTTTTCTTATATAATAATACAGGCTTAATCAGGGCCAAGCGAGTTGTGATCGATCTGTTTTCCGGGCTGCTGATCCCTCTTTCCTTTTTCCCTGTCTGGGCGCAGGATATCTTGAAATTCCTTCCCTTCCAGGGCATCAGCTATATTCCAAGCATGATTTTCACCAATGGCTTCACACATGGGGAAGCTATCAATGGTCTGCTTCTTCAGGGAGTATGGGTGCTGATCCTCATCATTCCGATACAGGCACTTTGGACCGCGGCGAAAAAGCAGATGGTCATTCAAGGAGGGTAACAGCTTGTTTTATATTTCGATTTTTTTCCAATATGTGTCTCAGTATATGAAAACAAGGCTGGAGTATCGGGCAGATTTGGCAGTTGAGGTTGTATCCGATTTGCTGTTTCAGGCAGTCAATTTGATCTTTATTCTGGTTGTCTTTGGCCATACCAGCTATTTGAGCGGCTGGAACAGGGATGAAATTATCTTTATCTATGGATTCTTTCTTGTTCCATATGCCCTGTTTTCTTCCTTTTTCAATATTTGGGATTTCAATGAACGTTATATCGTAAAAGGGGAGTTTGACAGGATTTTGACCAGGCCTGTCCATAGCCTGTTCCAGATCGTTCTGGAAAGAATGGAGCTGGAATCGCTGTTTGGAGCTGTAACTGGACTGGTCATTATGTTTTATGCGGGTGAACAGCTTGGACTCAGCATAAGCTGGTATGACCCGTTCTTGTTTATTCTGCTTGTGCTAGGCGGCGTTATGGTTTACGCCGGGATCTTTGTCCTGATTGCATGCATCAGCTTTTGGGCGGACGCAAGAACTTCCATCATGCCGATGATGTACAATATCGGGAATTATGGAAGGTATCCGGTGGACATATACAATGGCGCCATCCGCTTTGTGCTTACCTGGATTCTCCCGTTCGCATTTGTCGGTGTCTATCCGGCGGCCTATTTTCTTGGGAAACATGAATGGCTGGTCTATTCTTTCCTGACGCCAGTCATCGGTCTGGTATTCTTCTGCCTGTCCATCATCGTCTGGAATCAGGGCGTGAAGAAATACCGCGGTGCGGGAAACTAGAATGGCAAAAACATACCCTCTTAAATTAGGTAGTTCCGATAATGTGGAGATCACTTTAAAAAACAGTTTAATCAGCATAATAAATCTCATTAGTTTTGGACGGAAAATGACAAGTAAATTAATACAAAAAAAACGCTTGGATCTCCAAGCGTTTTTTTGTTATATATCTTATCTATATCTTTCATTTCCGGCTAAAATAAGGACCGAGCCAACCTGTTTCGTGTGTTAGTATAAAAGTCCAACGAAATTGTTTATCCACAATATACATATCTGTGCCGATCTCATCAATTAAGTCCTCGGTATGAAGCGTTGAAGCATTTTCAAGCAGCAATGCGAAATCAGAATGTTGGAAGAAGACATAGATTTTATTTTTCCTTGCACTGTTGAAAGCCTTTTTAGCATTTTCACCTTCAAGACAATCCTTCTTTTTATAACTGAAAAGGTGCCACAGATAGCCGCCAAAACCCCCCTCATCTAATAAATGGATAGCTTTTTTTTCCTTCTCATTTAGATGACTGGCGAAATTATTTTCCCATTCTTTTCGTAAGTACGGTCCCCATTTCGGTATTTCTAGTATCTTAATATTTTTCTGTCTAAACCTGTCTACTATATCCATTTAACACCTCTAAATATCTTCTGGCCAAATTCAGTTAGAAAGGCAATTATCTTAGGTATCAGCATCTTAATTTCAAGAGGGACAGAAACCATTGTCACTCTGTTAGTCAGCCCGATGGGAATCTTTATCTTTCAGATAATTTTGATAAGCTTCCGTTACTTTGTCCGGCTGCCTGGGAAGTGTTTTATTAATTTTATTAAGCATATAAAACGCTCTGAACAAAGTGCCGGCAATGATCCCGAAAGCGATAATGCCTGCAAATAATGGGTTCAGCATCAGTAAAAGGCATCCTAAAATTGCAGCTAGCAATATAGACAGCAACAGATACATAAATAACTCCTTTCACTTTTAAAGTGCATATTCATAATTTTACCAGGATGATTCTGGAACTGCACTTAAATAGACAAGCCGGCATACAGGCCCTGTTTAAAGCGTATAAATCTAGGGAGTATAAAGGAGAAGAGGGTCTGATTTGGTCTTTTATCTTTCGCTGATATTGATTGCCTTCTGTGTATTGATGAGTCTGCGGACACTGTTTATCCCCCATAAGATCCGCGGGAAAAGAGTTTCGTTTGAAAATTTTCTGTATCTGGCTTTTATATATATGACGGTCATGATTGGCTTTGGGCTTATTTACGTTTTAATAGAGCAGAACGGTACCCAGGTTCTCCGGGAAAGCGCGGAAGCGGAAGGAGGGACATTTTTTCAAAGGCTGGAGACAGGCTTCTACTTCAGTGCTGTTACCCTTTTTTCAGTAGGTTATGGCGATATTTCCCCTGTAGGGATCGGCAGGATGATCGCCGTCCTTGAGGCATTGATCGGCTACACAATTCCTGCAGCATTTGTAGCGAGGGCCGTATTCGACAGAGAGCCCTGACAGCATCCCGAATTTGTGTTTGCGTCAGATTTTGGATAGGCTTATGTTATATCATCGATGGAGGGATTAATATGCAGATTGAACTTGGAAAACAGGCTCCGGAGTTTGAACTGCCTGGGGCAGATGAAAAGCCGGTAAGGCTGTCGGATTTCCGGGGCAAAAATGTGGTTCTGTATTTCTACCCGAAGGATATGACGCCAGGGTGCACGACAGAAGCATGCGATTTCAGGGACAAGCATGAGGAGTTCCAGGGAGCGGATGCTGTGATCATCGGTATAAGCCCTGACCCAGCGGGCAGGCATGGAAAATTTATTGAAAAATATGGACTGCCATTCATGCTGCTGTCAGATGAAGAGCATAAAGCTGCCGAAGCGTATGATGTCTGGAAGCTGAAAAAGAATTTTGGCAAAGAGTATATGGGGATTGAAAGATCCACCTTCATCATTGATAAAGAAGGGAATTTGGTGAAGGAATGGAGGAAGGTCAAAGTGAAGGGCCATGTCGAAGAAGCGCTTGCTTTTGTACAAGAGCAGCTTTCATGAATGATGGGATTGGATACTACTTGTATCCAATCTTTTTTTTTTTATTTTAAGTGTAGTGATTTGCCCAGCCCATTCGTCTAATATACTAAGGGTTAAATTTTCCAAAAATGGATATTAGGTGATAAGTGATGGGCAAATGTATTTATATCCTGCTGACAGATACAGGAACTATATTTTCAAGACTGATTAAGTGTTATACAAGAGCTCCATATAATCATTCCTCCATTGCACTGGACAGGCAGTTCAATCAATTATTCAGCTTCGGAAGGCGCAGCTATATGAACCCTTTTTCAGCTGGGTTCATTAGGGAACGGGTTGATCGAGGCGTGTTCAAGCATAAGCGAAATACAAGATGTGCGGTCTACTGCCTGCAGGTTTCAGATTCACAGTATAAAGAAATCCGGAAAATGATCCTGCAATTCGAGGAAGATCCGCTGAAGTATAAATATAATCTCCTCGGGTGCATCGGCATTATCTTTGGGATAAAATTTCAAAGGGCCCATGCATTCACCTGCTCGCAATTTGTGTCCACCATTCTTACAAAAAGCGGGATACATACATTCGATAAATGCTGTGAAATGATCAGGCCTGATGATATTGCCAGCATTCCCCAACTGTCTTTGGTATACGAGGGGCATCTCCATCATTATTGGGAGAGCTCGCAAGTGGCGGACCCTCTATATAAAAGGGCAGCTGTCTGGCCCAATTTAACATAACAAAGGCTGATGTCCATTCATTTAAACAAGTTTTGAATATCATTTTATTAGGGCATACCTCCTCAGATACTTTGAAGCAGATCCTTACAGGGTCTGTTCTTTTTTTTGAAGAACAGGGAGCACCCGATGGAGAAGTTTTGGTATCAGTAGAAGCGGGTATGATCGATTGAAAAATGTAAAAACATCCTTCGGGTGATATGATGAAGAAAACGAAGGAGGGAACGGGTTTGAAAATAGTGTCTTCCCTGCAGCCGGAAAAGGAACTGCAGGATAAAGCCGAGAATGCTTTCCCGGATGCGGATTTTGAATTTTATGAGAGTATGGAGCAGGCTGAGGGGGCTTTATCCCAGGCTGAAATCTTCATTACTTATGGGGAGGATCTGACAGCTGCGCATATTGAGAGTGCAAAAAAGCTGAAATGGATCATGGTAATGTCCGCGGGGCTGGAATTGATGCCGCTCAAGGAATGTAAAGAAAGAGGTATTCTTATTACTAATGCAAGAGGGGTTCACAGCATTCCGATGGCAGAGTTTGCACTTGGAATGATGTTGATGCACGAAAAAAAGGCGAAGAAGCTTATTGTAAATGAAGAGAATGAAGTCTGGGACCGGAATATCCAGATGGGCGAGCTGCATGGAAAAACCATGCTGATCCTTGGGACCGGCGCTATTGGCAGTGAAATAGCCCGGCTGGGTAAAGCGTTTGGATTGAAAACCTGGGGCATAAACCGCAGCGGTTCTCCTGTGCCTTATATTGACAGCCTTTTCTGCCTTGAAGAGTTGGATATACTATTACCGGAGGCTGATTTCCTCATCTCAGTGCTTCCGAGTACAGGAGAAACAAGGCATCTGCTCGGGATGGAGCACTTCCGCAGGATGAAAAGCAGCTCAGTCTTCATCAACCTGGGCAGGGGGGATGTTGCCGGGGAAGAGATATTGCTGGATGCGATGCAGAAGAGGGAAATTTCACATGCCTATCTGGATGTTTTCGAAACAGAACCGCTGGAGAAAAAGCATCCTTTCTGGAAGATGGACAATATAACCGTCACTCCGCACTTATCAAGCAGATCAGCCATGTACCTCTCAAGGTCCTTTGAAATTTTTGCCCATAATCTTCATACATATATACAAAACGGGAATGACTTTGTGAATAAAATTGATCCTGGAAAGGGGTATTAAAATGAAGATCTATACTAAGACAGGAGATAAAGGAACAACCTCGCTCATATACGGAGATCGTGTATCAAAAGGGGACATGCGGGTAGAGGCTTATGGGACCTGCGATGAAGCAAACTCGATGATCGGCTTGGCACTTAGTTATCTAAAAGGTGAATTTTTCCAGGGTAAAAAAGAGCTTGAAGACACATACCATAAAATACAAACAGCCCTTTTCCATGTAGGTGCAGAGCTTGCGACTCCTCCCGGGAAAGAGGTCAAATGGAAGGTTTCTGAAGATGATATCAAAGTTATGGAGAGCAAAATTGATGAGTGGGACGCAGAACTCCCGCAGCTTGCCAATTTTATCCTGCCAGGGGGCAATCCTGCGGGAGCCGCTTTCCATTCTGCCCGGACGATTGTGCGGAGGGCTGAAAGGGAGGCCGTGCGGATTGAAGAGGCAAACCCATTGGTGCTTTCATACCTGAACAGATTGTCTGACCTGCTGTTTGTGACGGCCAGATATGTAAATCTTCAGCTGGGGGAAAACGAGAAGAATCTTCACGAAGAGGCTTGAAATCACTCTGGCATCATACTGTAATATTGACAAATAGCATAAAAAGTTAGTACACTATTTATAAAGATTACAAAGTAAGAATCTTTGTTGGAAAAGAGGTGCATGACGGTGGCTCAAACACAGTTAAAAGAAGCGCTGGATACCTTGAAGGATACAGGAGTGCGTATTACTCCGCAGCGTCATGCGATACTTGAATATTTAATAAGCTCCATGTCACACCCGACTGCAGATGATATTTATAAAGCATTAGAAGGAAAATTTCCTAATATGAGTGTGGCTACAGTTTACAATAATCTAAGAGTATTTCGTGAAGTTGGCCTGGTAAAGGAACTGACCTATGGGGATGCATCAAGCAGGTTTGACTTTATTACAACCCATCATTATCATGTGATTTGCGAAAACTGCGGTAAAATCGTGGATTTCCATTATCCTGGTTTAGATGAAGTTGAACATCTGGCTTCCCATGTAACAGGTTTTAAAATCAGCCATCACCGCATGGAGATTTACGGCACTTGCCCGGATTGTGCAAGCAAGGAAGCGCACTAATTCTGTAACGCCGATAGCCTGCTATCGGCTTTTTCTTTGTTTAGGAAGTTATAAATTGTATGTCTTGTGGATTATTTTTAATTCTTGTATCAACGTCCAGCTCCAGCGCCTGCCCCCTCGAGGTCACAAGACAAACCTCCCAAATAGACAAAGAACGCCTTTCTGGGAGGTTTGTCTTGAGGGCCCCAGGATGGGGTCATGCAGACTTTGCCACAGGACGTGGCGTTCTTAGTCTGCGTTCCTTAAGGGTGATCAAGGCGCTTGCGCTTTTGTACTTTGCCTTAGAGGAAATCAGCAGCTTCCAGATGCTTTGCGGATATATATAAAATAACCCAGCATCCCTGCTGGGCCTATTCTGAGCATATCTATTGCTCAGCTTTTTTCTGTTTTGAACCCTTTCTGTTGTAGCTCTCGTTGAACTCTTTCCCTTCGAGGGAAGGATCGAGTGTCAGCGGTTCATTGCAGTACATGCACATATCTACACGGCCAAGCATCTTTGTATATTTTCCGCAGTTTGGGCACTCGACTTGTACAGTTTTTGTTGAGAGCATGCCAATCCAGAAATAAACACCGGTGCTGGCGATGATGCAGAGCATGCCTAACAGCATGAAAATAGTCATGACAATCGGTGAAGTCCTGAAGAATATTCCTATATACATAACAATAAAGCCGATGAATACCAGACTAAGCGCAAAGGTGCGGATTTTGTTAATCTTGCTCGAATATTTTGCCATTCTTTTTTGTCCCTCCCAAAGTATAACTATACCATATTTGCTTTTCTAAAGGATATCTGCAAAGCAGGAATAATGCTTCTGTCGAATAATGCTTGGTTACGGCAGGAATTCCAGGATGGCTGTAGAACCTATAAGCTATAAAAGAAAAGTGTGGTCCTTGCGCAAATGAGCGCAGACATAGTGCATAGTGTGCTGAGGCAATATCATAGCGCCTCCCGAGGATACGCTCAATCGCACTAAATTATTGAAGTTTAAATCAATGCATCCTTATCTAATATTAATGGAGGAATGATGATGGAAGACATTCTTCGCCCTATTTATCAGGAACGGGCAAGCCAGGCTAACACGCTTGGAGTGCTGATCATAGAAAAAAGAAATAAAGCGGTCCCTGTTACGGATACCTTTGATGCGGTCCTGCTGATCGTTGTCCAGGAGGCAGAGGTTCCGGTCTTTGTGAAGCACTATACTTATAATGATAAAAAAGCAGCGCTTCATATCGTAAAGGAAAGCCAGCTGAATGAGTGGATCCTCCACGGCTCCAACCGGAAGATTTTTGATTGGCTTTATAATGGAAGAATCCTTTTTGACCGAAATGAGTATATAAGCAGCTTGAAGGTTGAATTAAGGGAGTTTCCGTTCTATGGAAGAAAGCTGAAGATGGGCGTGGAGTTTGCGAAGCTAATAAGACGCTATATGGATGGAAAAGCATTTTTTGAAAATAATCATTATCTCGATGCCTATAACCATGTCGTTCATTCTCTCCACCATCTGGCGCGGCTTGCTGTCATTGAAAGCGGATTTCATCCTGAAGTGACTGTATGGCATCAGGTCAAACAGATCGAACCGGAAATCTTTAAGTTGTATGAAGAGCTTGTCATCAGTGAAGAGCCAATGGAAAAACGACTTGAGCTTCTTTTTCTGGCAAGTGAATTCCTGATCCATTCAAAAACAAAAATCGGGATTCAGCATCTGACTGATATAATGTCCGAAAAAGAAGACTGGTCCTTCAATGAAATGATCACCCATCCTGAACTAAGTGCTTATTCTGTTGATTTAAGTATGCTGCTTGAATATCTGATTGATAAACACCTAATTGAAGCAGCTGAAATCGTGACGAAAAGTCCTGGTTTGTATCACCGCCATTACCGGACGAAAAAATTATTTTAAAAAAACATTAAAAGGTATTGACCTTTTGTTTCTTACTTGGTATATTTATATCCGTCGCTGCTAGTTGTTCATTAAAAACACGGTGGCTGACGGATTTAAATAATATCCCGAAAAAATTATTTTTGAAAAGTGTTGACAGAATAAACAACACATGATAAGATAATAAAGTCGCTCAAGGCGGCAGGGTAAAAATGATTGTTCTTTGAAAACTGAACGAACAAAAACGTCAACGTTAATCTTATTTTTTATCAGAGCTAAATCTTACTCTTATATGGAGAGTTTGATCCTGGCTCAGGACGAACGCTGGCGGCGTGCCTAATACATGCAAGTTGAGCGGACGGATGGGAGCTTGCTCCCTGAAGTCAGCGGCGGACGGGTGAGTAACACGTGGGCAACCTGCCTGTAAGACTGGGATAACTTCGGGAAACCGGAGCTAATACCGGATAATGCATAACCTC
>NZ_JBNILH010000010.1:0-196166 GCF_050107595.1 Bacillus infantis | reverse complement strand
AATCAACAGGGGCTTCGAAATTTTGTGGCAATCCTTCAATCCATATGAATGAAATGTCTCCTAAAAGGGGCTGTTGATTTCCGCTGCAGGCACTTCGCTTTCCGCGGGGCGGCGCTGAGCCTCCTCACCGCTGCGCGCCTGCGGGGTCTCAGCATTGCCGCTACTTCCCGCAGGAGTCTTCGTGCCTTCCACTGCAATCAACAGGTCTTTGTAATTTTGAGGCAGTCCTTCAATCTCTCATGAAATATCTTCCTAAATGGGGGCTGTTGATTTCCGCTGCAGGCACTTCGCTTTCCGCGGGGCTGCGCTGAGCCTCCTCACGCTTGCGCGCTGCGGGGTCTCAGCCCTGCCGCTATCTCCCGCAGGACGTTGAATCCTCTTCTTCGCAATTGCATCGCACGAGAAAAATGCGCATGCATTTTATGTGGAGTCTGCGTGCCTTCCGCTGCAATCAACAGGGCTCTATAATTTTATGGCAATTCTTCACTCCCTTTTACACTAGTCTCCCTTTAATTCAAAAAACTCCTGCCCACCACCGAGCAGGAGTTTTCATCAATCCCTCTTAAAAGGAATGACAGCAAATATCAAAATAACAGCCGCCAATCCCAGCGCTGTGTAAGATACTGCAGCATGTTCATCCCAGTTCCTGACGGCGATGCCGATGAAGGCCCAGACAAAGACGAGCGGGTATATGCGGTCGCTGTTTTTGATCCGGAATACGATGGCAAGAGCTGAAGCGACGCAGAGCATGATAATCGTCCAGGCCGCATCCGGCAGGCCGAAGCCGTCCCAGCTGATATAAACGAGATAATAGCTGAAATTGGCAACCACCGCGACGCTGACCCAGCCGAGATAAACGGAAAATGGCAGCCTGTCGAAGAATGACGGACTGGCAGCCTGGAGCCGGACGTAAAGGAAGATCAGAGTCAGCAGAAGGCCGGTCAGCAGCAGGACAGACACAAGGAAGAATTCATAATGCCAGGCAAAGATCCACGCGCTGTTCAGCAGACAGGTGAGGATAAACAACAGGCTTGTGTTTTCATAAAGCGGAAGATCCCGCCGGTCCTGTGGAAATTCCCTCAATACCCATATCCCCAGCAGTATATAAATAAGCCCCCATATTGAAAATACATAGCCGGCAGGGGTGAACATCACATCGAGCCGATCCGAGATTTCCCCGGTGGTCTGCCCATTCAAAGGAAGCGCATTTGCCAGTATATTCACGCCCACAACAAGTAAATAGAAAATAACATGCAGAAAGGCACGCAGCATCTTCATTTCTCCTCTCTCTATGGATTAAGCATGGTGCCAGGCACCAGCTGCCTATTTACCTTATTCCTCACAAGGGGAGAAGATAACCATTGGAGAGAGAGCGGATAGATGCAAAAGAATGAAAAAGCCCTCCATATCATGCTTCAGCCGGGCGTGGCCGGTCAGCTACTGCTGCATAGGGGAATGCATCTCTTAAAAAACAGGCTTGAAAAATTATTCTGACAACGGTAGAATATAGCTAACTATATCAAAGGGAGGTGGAGAAGAGATGAATAACGCTGTTTTGCTGCGCGGAGACTGGATGTCATACCTTTCGATTTGCCGTGCAATTTTTCATGAAGCTGCTGCCAACGGGACAAGTCTGTCCATTTTCAGCAACTTCATATGGAAAACAAAACGGTGAGAAACATCTCTGATCCGCTTATTTATGAACGGGCAAAAGGGGAGCTTCTTATGAATGCTCCCCTTTTTTTGGCTTCGTCCTGCTTTCAGGACGGGTCTGTCATAAAAGCAGGGCCATGGGTAAATTTTTCCCATGGCTTTTTATTATGCCAAAAAACAATTATTATCTGGAGGAAATGAACATGATCGCATGCAGCGGAAATGATATAGCAAAAATGTATGGAGGCACAACCATCTTTGAGGAAGTGGCTTTTGAGATTCATGAAGGTGACCGTGTGGGCCTTGTAGGGAGGAATGGAAGCGGCAAGACGACTTTATTCAAGCTGCTGGCTGGCGCCGAGACGCCTGATAAAGGCCAGGTCCATTGGAAAAAAGGCACGAGGATTGGTTATCTCTTGCAGGTTCCTGAATATCCTGAGCATTTTTCAGGCAGGGATGTACTCCTTCAGGCATTTAAGGAACTGACGGTGGTTGAGAGGAAGATGAAAGAGTGCGAGCAGGCAATGGCCGAGGAAAAAGATGCCAGCAGGCTGGAGCGGTATATCGCAGAATATGGCGTGCTTCAGGAGCAATTTTCCCATGGCGGAGGCTATGAAATGGAGGCAAGTCTGGCCAGGGTGGCAGCAGGCCTTAAGATCGAGGATTTGCTGAACAAAAGCTTTTCGTCCTTGAGCGGCGGGGAAAAAACAAAAGTCTCACTCGGCTTCACCCTGCTGCAAAATCCGGATTTCCTCCTGCTCGATGAGCCGACCAACCATCTGGATATTGATGCCGTAGAGTGGCTGGGAGTATTTTTAAAAGAATACGCTGGAACCGTGATTGTGGTTTCCCATGACCGCTATTTCCTGGATGAAATCGCCAGCAGGATTTTCGATCTTGAGGATGGGGAGCTCACTTCTTATCAGACAGGGTACAGCGGATTTGTAAAAGAAAAGGAAGAAAGGCTTTTGCGGGAATTTCAGCAGTACGAAGAGCAGCAGAAGAAAATCAAGAAAATGAAGGAAGCAATCAAGCGCCTGCGGGAATGGGCCAACCAGGCCAACCCGCCGAATGAAGGGCTGCACAAAAGGGCGAGGAGCATGGAAAGAGCGCTTGAAAGGATGGAAAAGCTCGACCGCCCCATTCTGAACCGCAAGAAAATGAATATGGAGCTGGATTCTGCTCAGCGGAGCGGCAAGGATGTAGTGATGGTGAAAGGGGCTTCCAAGTATTTTGGCAGCCAGATGCTTTTTGAAGGAGCTGATCTCCATATCCAGTTTCAGGACAGGACAGCGATTGTCGGCAGCAATGGCAGCGGCAAGTCAACACTGCTGAAAATGATCCTCGGCGAGGTGCCGGCAGATGCCGGAGAGGTAAGGGTAGGGAGCAATGTGAAAATAGGCTATCTGTCGCAGCATATCCAGCCTGGCTCTGAGCATGAAACCGTCCTTGAAGCATTCCGGAATGAGATTTCTGTGGCGGAAGGGGAAGCCCGGAATATTCTTGCAGGCTTCCTGTTCTATGGGCATGCGGTTTTCCGCAGGGTGTCCAAATTGAGCGGCGGTGAAAAAATGCGCCTGCGCCTTGCGCAGCTGATGTACCAGGATATAAATTTTCTGATTCTGGATGAGCCGACAAACCATCTCGACATTGAATCCCGGGAAGTCCTGGAGGAGGCGCTGCAGGACTATAAGGGAACCATTCTCGCAGTCTCGCATGACCGCTATTTCCTGAATAAGCTGTTCACCAAGGTCAGCTGGATTGAAAACCGGCAGCTGCATACCTTTGCGGGAAGCTATGATTGGGCAAAAGGGAAGAAGGCAGAAAAAAGGCAGGCGCCCACTATAGAAGAAAAGCCGGCGAAAAAGAAGCCGGCAGTGCGCCAGGAAATCCAAAAAGCGGGCAAAGAAAATCCGGAGCAGACGGAAAAAGACATTGCGCTTTTAGAGAAGGAAATCTCTGCACTGGACGGCAGGCTTGAAATCGAAACGGATTTATCTGCCCTGCAAAATATGTTCAGGGAGAAAGAAGAGCTTGAACAAAGAAGAGAAGAACTGTATAGAAAACTGGAAGAATGCCTTTCCTAACAAACAGAAGCCGGATGAGGATCCGGCTTCTTCATTTTGGATCTATTAGAATATCTTCTTTTTATCACGCTCATCCTTCAGGATCTCCACGGCTTCACGGAAGCGCATGCTATGGACGATTTCCCTTTCCCTAAGGAAACGGAGGCTGTCATTGATATCCGGGTCATCAGAAATGTCGATCAGCCATTGATAGGTGGCCCGCGCCTTTTCTTCTGCCGCAATATCCTCGTACAGGTCGGCGATAGGGTCACCTTTTGCCTGTATGTAGGTGGCCGTCCAAGGGGCGCCGGCTGCATTATGATAAAAAAGCGCACTGTCGTGATTGACATAATGCTCTCCAAGGCCGGCTTCCTTCAGCTGTTCAGGAGTGGCGTCCTTGGTTAGCTTATAGATCATCGTCGCAATCATCTCAAGATGGGCGAATTCCTCTGTCCCGATGTCTGTGAGGAGTCCGATGACTTTTTCCGGAATGGTGTAGCGCTGATTCAAGTAGCGGAGGGCAGCTGCCAGTTCGCCGTCCGCCCCGCCATACTGTTCAATTAGATACTTCGCCAATGTTGGGTTGCAGGTGCTTACTTTCACTGGATATTGCAGTTTTTTCTCATAAACCCACATGAAGGATCCTCCTTATACTTGCCAGGGCCAAGGTCCCTGGCTCCATTTCCAGGTGTCGCCGGGGTTGTTGCTGACCCCGAATTGCAGGAGCGGCCCGTATTCTTTTTCATATCGCTTCTTCAGTTTTCGGGAATAGTCAGAGAACTGCTGGAACTGCTGCAGAGCCTGCCTGTCGCCGGGATGGGTATCGAGGTATAAGGTAAGCTCCACAAGCACGAAATCCGCCGCCTGGATTTCGTACATCAGCTGGTAATATTCACTGCCCATCTGTTTAGCCATGGCCGTGGATTCCTTTCTTATAGCGATTGTCGTAATAGTCATAGAGAGGCTTCCAGAGCGTTCCCCTCATCAGTGCTTCGTGGGGCGGGAATTGCTCAAGATTCGGCGGCTGAAAATGCATATATAAGTGCGGCGGTGTGCTGTAGTATTTGATTTTCAAAGGCGGACACGGATCATAGGGGCTGTGGTAGGGACTATAGGCTTTCATTGGGGTAAAATGCACTTCATTCTGATAGTTCAAGCCTTTAACCTCCTTTAGGATAAAACTCGTCATTTCATCTTATGCGGAAAATGGGAGGATATAACTGAGGAGGCTGGAGAGGCGGGCTCCTCCTTTTAAAAAAGGGAATCAATAGCGCAATCCTGCATGAGGATAATAATTCATAGACTTGTCTCATATCTTTTAAAAGTATGGCTGCCGGCCAAAGATCGAGAGACAAGGAGAATCTGAACAATGAATTCGTTTTTGAAGGGAACACTCGTGTTGGTGATTGCCTCCTTTTTGGGGGAGTGCATAGAATTTCTGGTGAATATGGTGCTGGCGCGGGAATTGGGCGAGCGGGGGCTTGGGATGTATATGTCCGTCCTTCCGACGATATTCCTTGTTATGCTGCTTGCCAGCTTTGAGCTTCCTATTTCCGTTTCCAAATTCGTTGCAGAAAAAGAAGAAAAATACCATCGGAGCATGCTGGGCCATGCCATCAGGCTGACCATCGTTTTTTCCTCGGCGCTGTTTCTTGCCGCGATGGCCATTCTGCCATTTGTCCCGGTCTTCCAGCACTTCTCTCCGCTGCTCAGATGGCTGGTCATCCTGCTGATCCCGATCATTTCTTTTTCATCGATTGCCCGCGGATTTTTTATGGGGAAGAACCAAATGGGGAAGATTGCATACACCAGCCTTGTGCGGAAGCTGTTCCAGCTGCTGCTGCTTGTTTTTCTGTATCAGCTGTTTGATTTTAATACAGAAACAGCCATGCTGGTCGGCATCTGCACGTTCATCGGCAGTGAAATCGTCATTTTCCTGTACCTGCTGCATGTATTTTTCATCCAATATCATCAATTAAAGGGGCGGCCCTCGGAAAGCCTGAAGGGGGCGGCGGTAAGGAAGAACCTGATGGCTGTGTCCATCCCGACGACGGCTCTGCGGGTATTCCACTCTATTACACATGCCATACAGCCTTTTTTGATAAAAGCAGCACTTGTGCAGGCCGGCCTCAGCCAGGAAATGGCACTCGGGCAATTTGGGATGCTGACGGGAATCGCCATGGCGATCGGCTTTTTTCCTGCTTTTATCGCCCATTCGTTTCTGATCATGCTGATCCCGGCAGTGTCCAAGGCGCAGGCGCGCAATGAAACCGGTGTGCTCATCGGGCTGCTGAAGCAGGTGATGCTGATTACCGCCATCTATGGCATTCCTGCAGCTGCTGCCATCTATTTCTTTGCTGAGCCGCTGACAGAAACGTTTTTCCATTCTAAAGATGCGGCAGTATACCTCATGCTTCTATGCCCATATTTCCTGCTCCATTATTTTGTCATTCCCATGCAGGCATATCTGATCGGACTCGGTCTGATGAAGGATGCTTTTGTCCATACTGTCTGGTCCACGATCGTTTCGTTTTCGATCATGTATTTCCTCGGCCAAAGGCTTGGGATGGACGGCATTATCATCGGCATGAATACAGGAATCATGCTGCTGACATTCATGCATTACCTCACAATCTGCAAGAAGATCGGCATCACCTTCTGGACCCTGAAGGATGACAGGGCGGAGACTCTCTAAAAGGATTTTCCGGCTGAATGGAGAATTGGTAGATGTAAAGGAGTGATGGTAATGGATCGAACGCTTAGGGGCCACCATCTATTATGTGTCCATGGTTTCCGGGGGATGGGCTACAGCCCGGGATTCGTGGAAAATATGGCAGAGATTGTGGAGGATATCCGGAATGACCGCAAGCAATTCAGAATCAAGGCAGTGGCTGATTTCGACCACGCCTGCGGGGCTTGCCCGCATAAGGGAAAGGTGATTTGCGAGGCAAGCGAGGGATCAAATGCTCATGTGCTGTCCATGGATGCAAAGGTGATTGAGCACCTGGGAATAGAGGAAAACAGGGAGTATGATAAGCATCTGCTGCTCAGCCTGACAGCTGCCAAGGTCCATCCGGATGACCTGGACTATTTATGTGAAGGCTGCTCATGGCTTCCCTATGGGGTATGTAAAGAAGGGATCTTCCTGCTGAGGGAAAAGTACAGGCTGGAGCCAACATCATAATTTTTTTGTAAAACTGTAGGGGAGGCATTCCTTTTGTGCGTTTATTAAATGAAAACGCAAATGGGGAAAGGAGAAGAAAGCATGCTGCCCCAATATCAGGAAAACAAAACCGGCC
Source organism: Bacillus infantis (assembly GCF_050107595.1). GTDB lineage: Bacteria > Bacillota > Bacilli > Bacillales > Cytobacillaceae > Bacillus_AB > Bacillus_AB infantis_C. The sequence goes on along the minus strand of NZ_JBNILH010000010.1, from coordinate 189,148 downwards.
AAAGCCGTTTTGACCACCTAATCAAGGAAAACGGACTCTCTATCTATAAATATATTTATTCGCTGATCCGCCATAAAGAGCAGGCGGAAGACCTTTATCAGGAGGTTCTGATCTCTGCCTTTCTCGCTTTTCCGGCCTTCAAGGAAGAAGCCAAATTCAGAAGCTGGCTTTACAGGATTGCTATTAATAAGTGCAGGGACTTCTGGAGAAAAGAGAAAAAGGAAAAGAGATTCTGGGAGGAAGAGGCTTACAAATATTCCATGGAAGCGGAAAAAAGTCCGGAGCCTGAGGAGGAATTCCTCCATAAATCCAGCCGCGAGGAAATGGTGGAAACGATAGGCTCACTGCCTGAAATGTACCGGGACCCGCTTCTGCTGTTCTACTACCATAACCGGACATTGATGGAAATCAGCGCTGAAGTGGATGCGCCGATGTCTACTGTAAAAACGAGAATGAAAAGAGGGAAAGAAAGGCTTAAAGCCAGGCTGGGCGGTGAGTAACGGTCAGCCCTCCTTCTTGACGTCCTTGCCCTCTGTCTCATCTCCGAATATCTTTTTGATGGTCTCTTTGTCTCCGTAAACGAAGATATCGTCCCCTTCCTGTATTTCAGTGGACAGGCATTCCTTCCGGATTGTGATTTCGCCTCTCCTGACATACAGGACAACCACATCATCCTTCTCGGGATCGATGATTTCACTCAGTTTCTTTCCTGCAAACGGAGAATCCTCCAGTACGGGATATTCTAAAATGTAGTCGTCATCATCTGTCAGCAGGACATCTTTTATCGGCAGGTCCGTGAAGTCATAATGTTCTTCGGCATTATGCTTCAGCCAGTCAATCAGCTTGTTCCGCACAAAAGGCAGCTTCAATAGCAGGATAATCAGGAAAAGAACGATGATGACATATCCTACCTCTTTGGTGTAAAAATTATCGGACAGAATGCTGCTGATAGTGGAAATAATGACAGCAAGGGAAAAAGCGCCGAATAAAATCAGAAAGGCGCTGATTTTTCTCCTCAATGGATGCTCAAGAATCAGCTCGGACTCCCCTGTTGTGAATCCGGTTCCCGTCATCATGGAGATAACCTGAAAGCGGGCAATCTGCTTATCAAGCCCGGTATAGATAAATAGAAGGGCACTGATTTCAATAACCGCCAGGATAATGATGATATATGAAAAAATAAACAGATAAGCCATAATATCCCCCTAATTCCTCTTGGACAAAAATAAGCCTGAAGGATAAAAATCGCTTCAGGCCTGTTCCTTCTCGTTGTAATAATTCACAGCGTACATGGATCCTTCATCAACCATTTTATTATCCTGGACATCATACGGATCTGGATGCCCGCCTTTTTCAACCGGTACCACCCGGTGATTTTTCGCTTTGGAAGGAAGTACTTTGTTTGTCACATTCACTGTGAATGTCTGGATTCTCTTTCTGCTTTTCAACGCAAGCAGCAGGATGCTGCTGATGCCGACTCCGGCAAGGATATACGAATTCATTGGACGAGTATTCATGGTAAAAAGCTCCTCCTTTAAAAATGATTTAATTTGGCTTGCTTTACATGTACCCTTTTGAATCATACTCAAACCTGGCCCGCTGCATCAGTATTTGGAGAAACTGGTAAAACCTTTATCTGCTTCCTTGCTAAATTGGTTTAAGGAAGCCTGTGAGCAGGGAAACAGGAAAAGAAAGGCGGGGGATACCATGAAGTATAAATTGAATGACAACAAATGGACTTGGCATAATTTCCATACGATAGATGAATTATTGAGTTTAAATGAGGAACATTTTGATAAAGCCATCAAGGAGTGGAGGGACTCTTCGAGCGAAAGTGATACGAACTGCCTCCAGATGGATACACTGATACCTGGCAGGGAGCATATCCGCGGCTCGCTGATTTACCAGCAGACGCTGGAGGACCAGAAGGATTATAACTTTTTCCATTTCTTTCTTACGAGGGAATTTTTAATCACCGTGAATTTTAAATTTGATGCCATAGATTCTGTACGGGAGAATTTGCTTTTAAAGCAAATGGATGCTGCGGATAATGCTATCGAAGGTTTCTTTGTCTTTTTGGGGCAGATACTGGACTCCAATTTAACCAAAATAGATGGATATGAGAAAAAACTGAACGATCTTCTCTGGAAGGTTAAACAAAGAAACAGCCTCAGCACCTTTGAGGAAATCTATGAATCCCGCCATGAGCTTCTTGTCTGGAAAAACCTCACGGTGCCTTTCCAGGAGCTGAAAATTGCTGCTGAAGAGGCATTTGGCGATTTCGCAACTGACGGAAGACAATATCAGCGGACCGCTATGAGGACGGACCGGGCCATGATGCTGATCAGGGAATACCAGCAGGAAATCGCGACGCTTGTCCACATTGAGGAAGTCGTTTCTGCCCACAGGGGAAATGAAATCATGAAGACACTCACCGTGCTTACGACCCTTTTTACACCAATAACTGCACTCGGAGCAATCTGGGGAATGAACTTTAAGCTGATGCCGGAGCTGGAGTGGAAATGGGGTTATCTATTCGCCATCGTCCTCATGATTGCCTCCACCATCGGCATTTATCTGATTCTGCGCAGCAAAGGCTGGATGGGCGATATTCTTAAAGGGAGAAAAAAGAATTCGTTTTTTAAATAACAAGAGCCTCTCGCAGGTGTGTGGACCCTTTCAGGCAGACATGAGGAAAATGTCTGCCTGAAGGGGTTTTTTGAGTGGAGTTTTTTTAGCAGCTCCCAGGTGGCCGCACTGGAACCCCCTGAATTCCATTTTCGGGAATAGAGGGACTTGAATTGCTCGACTAGAACCCTCTGAATCCCATTTTCGAGGATAGAGGGTCTTAGTTCGCGTGACTAGAACCCTCTGAATCACATTTTGTAGGATAGAGGGTCTTAGTTGGTTTGACTAGAACCCTCTGAATTACATTTTGTAGAATAGAGGGTCTTAGTTCGCGTGACTAGAACCCTCTGAATCACATTTTGTAGGATAGAGGGTCTTAGTTGGTTTGACTAGAACCCTCTGAATTACATTTTGTAGAATAGAGGGTCTTAGTTCGCTGGACTAGAACCCTCTGAATCTCGTTTTTAAGAATAGAGGGTCTTAGTTGGCTTGACTAGGACCTTCTGAATCACATTTTCGAGAATAGAGGGTCTTAGTTGGCTTGACTAGGACCTTCTGAATCACAATTTGTAGGATAGAGGGTCTTAGTTCGCGTGACTAGAACCCTCTGAATCACAATTTGTAGGATAGAGGGTCTTAGTTGGCTCGACTAGAACCCTCTGAATCACATTTTCTAAAATAGAGAGCCTCAGATCCACACTCGAACCCTCTAAATCTCATGATCTATCATCAGAAATCCTCAGTTCACCCTGCAAAACCAAAAGTCTGCGCCAAGAGCAGCCATCTCCATATTATCGTGCAGCGGGCTGGGACTCGAGCTGCCGCAGTGCTGCGGTTATGCCCTCGCTATAAGGGGTCCTTGGAATAGGGCCAATCAGCCTTTCGTATTTCGAGCCATCCAGAATAACGGGCGTTTCGTTCAGATACATCATTTCGGCGTATTCTCTCATGAAAGGATCAAAGAGGCCGATGGACTGGATCATCCAGCCTGAAATGGGCCATAGCTTGATCGGCCTGTTGAAGTATCCAGCCAATACCGCTTCGATCTCCTTGCCGGTAATTGTGCCGGACCCTGGAATATTCCAGTCCTCGCCATATGCTTCCTCATGCAGCGCAAGCTCTGCCAGTGCTTCGGCGGCATCCTTAATATAAATAAATTCCCGGTCAAGATTAGTTTTGCCGAGAAAGCCTGCCTTGTTCTTAGCTATGGCCTTCTTGAACGTATAGTCAAGCAGGGTATTGCTTGTGTCAGGTCCATAGAAATCAGGGAAATGGGCAATGATGTAGCGGGTTCCTGACTTCCGGATCTGTTCAAGGAGCTCCAGGCGGATCTTGCCTTTTTTCGTATGCGGATTTTTAACCGCGGCTTCATTGACAGGGGATACTTGCCTGCCGTATGCATAGATATTGTCTGTGTAGATGAAAGGTTTGTTCTGGATGCGGCATTCTTCGAGGATGTTGGTCATGATGATGGAAAGGCTGCCCCAGTCCTGATAGGGGATATTAATGCTGTGAAAAACAAGATCTGCCTGGGAAACGGCCTGCTTTACCGCAGCCCTGTCCATGGCGTCGCACGTGATGATATCAGGCGCCATTCCGGAGACTCTGCGCAGCTTTTCCAGGTTTTCAAGCGATCTTGAGGCAGCAAGGACATGAAAGCCCTTGTTAAGCAGTGCTTCAGTGAGTGAATAGCCCATTCCGCCGGCAGCTCCTAATACTAATGCAGTTTTCATAATGATTCTCTCCCTTTTGGTTATTGACCAGTGTTCAATTGATGTGTTAAAAAAAGAAATGGATTCCATTTCTTTTTTATGATTTAGCTGCAGCCTCTAATCCGCCAATGATGAAGCGCGCGTGCGTGCGGGCAAGGTCTTGTGTTTCCTCAAACTCAGCCTCTGAGCGGCTGAAGTGGGTGACAAAACCGTGCAGGCTGATAAAAGCAGACCAGATTTGCTGGGCAGCAGGCGGCTTTGGAAGAAGGACGGCAATCGCTTCGGCAAAGTGCTGGTAGCTTTCATAAGGCGCTTCCTGCATATAGCAGTCCAGTTCTTCATCACGGATCAGAAACATCACTTCATAATGCTTTTGGTGGGTCAATCCGAAACGGATATAGCCGAGAAGGATCTCAAACAGCTTTTCTTCATTCGACAACCCCGTGCGGCCCATGATTTCCTTCAGCAGAGCATTTAATTTTTCAAACCCTTGCTCCGCTATGCCGTAGAAAAGCTCAGCTTTATTTTTAAAATGATAATAAAGGGCGCCATGGCTGCAGTTCAGGGCCTGGGCCACCTTCCTCATTGAGGCGGAGCTGTAGCCTTGTGCCACAAAAAGTTCTCTTGCGGCGTCCAGGATTGCTTCTTTTGTCAGCTCAGACTGTGCAGATTTTCTTGGAGACATGATGATCACCTTTGCTGAATATTTTTTATTGAACAGTGGTTAATTAAATTATATGCATTCAAAAAGGAATTTTCAACCATATTATTAAAGAGCAGCCAATTTTTAATAAAACTTCTCGCAAGAACAGGATTCCCGGGCCGCAAAAAGGGGAATCTGGTAAGATGGATACATAAGTTTATTTCTTGCAAAGGGGCATTATCATGGAAAACAAAAAATTTTGCCGGGAGTCTTTTGTTGTAAAAACGAGCATCGTGCTCCCGCCGGATACAAATAATTATGGTACTTTGTTTGGCGGAAGGCTGATGGCCTATATTGACGATGTCGCTGCTATTTCAGCTATGCGCCATGCCAGGATGAATGTGCTGACGGCTTCCACCGACTCTGTTGATTTCCTTCATCCGATCTATGAAAGCAATTCCGTCTGCCTGGAATCTTTCGTCACCTATACAGGGAGATCTTCAATGGAAATCTTCGTCAAGGTCATTGCAGAAGATCTGATTACAGGAGAGAGGAATGTATGCGCCGTCTCATTCCTGACTTTTGTTGCAATAGATGACCAGGGCAAGCCGACTGCAGTGCCGCAGGTTGTCCCTGAAACAGAAGAAGAGAAAAGCCTTAATGAGTCAGCCAAGGAGCGTCTCGAAATCCGCAAAAAGCGCCGGAAAGACAGCGAGGCGCGTGCAAACAAATACGGAGCAGACCTTCCCTGGCAGCGGGACAGGGGATGATTGTCACACAAAGGAGCAGCTAAAGAGCTGCTTCTTTTTTTGCGGAGATTAAAGCAAAAGGAAAAAGGAAAATGGTAGAATATAGGAAGATCCATATTGAGGGAGAGGATAGTAGCTTGAATAAACGGGGAATGTTAATTCTTGTTGTTCTTTTATTGGCAGCAGCGGGCGGCGGCTGGACGTATGCAAGGGGAAATATGCATGAATACGACTACACACAGGAAACCACGCAGCTAAAAAGGGAAAAGCTGCCGATGGAAATCAAGCTGCCGGAAAGAATGCCTTTCCCTGACATGAAAGTATGGGAAACCTATTCAGACGGTGTCGGCCAGGTGGATTTGACTTTTATGAATAAAAACAAAAACACTATGGAGCTTGTCATTAAAAAAGAAGAATCTGAATATGGGAAAGATATTGAACAGGAAAAGGTCAGAATCGGAGAAGGTTTGGAAGGAGTATTTATTCCAGATCATGGCGATAAGAGGATCCTGTACTGGGAGGATGATGGGGTCCACTATCAGATTACATACATTCCATTATTGACGCCGAGCGAAGTCAGCAAAACTCAGATGATTAAGATGGCAGAGTCCTTCAATTAAGATTATTTAGGGAACCGGAACCAGGAAAGCGGAGGGGTTGAATTGTCAGCTATTATAAAGGCTTCAACTGAGCATATTGAGAGTATCTTAGATTTAAGGATCCTTCTTTTAAAAGAGCTGGGTGAGCTGGCGTCGCCTGAAGATGAAGAAACAATTACCGCGGAAACAAGAGATTATCTCCAAATAGCTTTAGCTAATGGGGAGTTCATTGCTTATCTTGCTGAGAGTGATGGAAAAATGACAGCCTCCAGCGGGATTGCTATTTTTCGGAGGCCTCCTTATCCGGGGAACCCCAAGGGAGTGGAGGCATATATACTGAACATGTATACAATTCCAGAATTCCGCGGACTTGGCATTGGGAAAAGGCTTTTGCAGGAATGTTTGGATGAATGCAGGGTCAGGGGAGTGAAAAGGGTATGGCTCCATGCTTCCAAGGAGGGGGAGCCGCTCTACAGAAAAGCTGGCTTCACAGGAAATAAAGGAGAATTGGAGCTGTTCCTCTAAAAATCGAGACAATTTTGGGATAGAGACACTAATAAAAACTTCACGCAAGGCTGCTGTATGGCTTTGTGTGTTTTCTGCAGCCCCCAGAATACTGGCGGCTTTTTTTCTGCACGCAGTTAATTTTCCTCCAGCCAACTTACTTGCTTGCTCCTTAATTAGTTAAGGGGACACAATAAGATTGCTCTAGACCCACCCGATTCCTGCCTGCTATTATAGTCAAGTGCAAAAAGGAGGTCCGGGATGGAAGAACAAAAGTATAAGGATCTGAAGCTGGGGGAGCGCGGGGCAATTATAAGCATCATTGCTTACATATGTCTTTCTGTCCTGAAGCTCCTGGTAGGATATATAAGCGATTCGGCTGCCCTGAAGGCAGACGGTTTAAATAATACAACTGATATCATTGCATCTGTTGCCGTTTTGATCGGCCTGAAAATTTCGCAGCGCCCGCCTGACCAGAATCATGGCTATGGCCATTGGAAGAGTGAGACGATCGCCTCCATGGTTGCCTCGTTCATCATGGCTGCTGTCGGGCTGCAGGTGTTAATAGAAGGAGCAGCTTCCATTTTTGATGGGCGGAAGGAAACGCCGCCTGATATCATCGCGGCCTATACAGGCATTTTTTCAGCTGCTGCCATGTACTTTGTGTACCGTTATAATAAATGGCTGGCTGATAAGATTAAAAGCAAAGCCGTCATGGCTGCAGCAAAGGATAATTTATCGGATGCCTGGGTGAGTATTGGAACGGCTGCCGGGATCTTTGGTTCGCAGTTGAGCATGCCATGGCTTGATACCGTAACAGCCATCATTGTCGGGCTGCTGATCTGCAAGACCGCCTGGGATATATTCATACAGGCCTCACATGATCTTTCTGATGGATTTGATGAAAATCTGCTCCTCAAATACAGCGACGAAATTCTGAAGGTGCCCGGCGTTAAGGGTGTTAAAGCAATCAAGGGAAGGAACTACGGCAATAATGAAGTATTGGATGTAGTCATTCTGGTCAATTCAACACTTGATATCAGGGAAGCACATGATATTGCCACACATGTGGAAAAAGCGCTGATGAAGGATCACGGGGTTTATGATGTCCATGTTCATGTGGAGCCTAATTGATGGGAGAAGGGGGCAGTTTGGACTGTCTCTTTTTTCGTATAAAAGGTAAAATAAGAAAATTGAAAAAGGAGGTACGGAAAATCTTCCGCATCTCCTTTTAGTGTTGAAAAGTCAAAAATTTTAAAGAGGAAGTAAATCTTTGTGATGGGAAATCACCAAAAAAAGTTCAAAGACCTGTTGATTGGAGTGCAAGGCACGCAGACTCCTGCGGGAGATAGCGGAAGAGTTGAGACCCCACAGGAGCTTGCTCCGAGGAGGCTCAACTCCGCCCCGCGGAAAGCGAAGTGCCTGGAACGGAAATCAACAGCCCCATCCCAAATATTATCCTAATCTATTAAGCTGCACCATCCGCAAATTTAAGCAGCAGATGTGACAGTTTTTCCTTCTCTTCCTCATTTCCGGCTTTCCATAATTCCTTCAGCAGTTTTTCCTCACGATTTTGAGGGTCGACATTCTGTGCAAGATACTCTGCGATCTTTTTTGCTGTAGCGGCAAGCTGTTCTTCATTTAAACCAATCTTCTTGCCAAGCTCGATCCGCTCAGCCAGGTAGCCTCGGAACTCGTCAAAGCTGCTTAAGATATCCGCTGCTTTATCTTCTGAGATTCGGCTGACAGTGTCCTCAATATTATTCTCGTTCAGTTCGCCATTCTCATTTACCATATGGTTTTGTTCTGACATTCCTGATCCCTCCGTGTGATGAAGTCTATGCTTCTTCATTACCTCGCCCATACGTCTTTTAAACTAGCAGGCATCAAACCTCGGTTGCCTGCAGTGCTGCTTCCTGCCTGAGGATTTTCCGGAATGACAGCTTTGACAGCAGGATGCCGATTTCATACAACCCGATCAGCGGAATGAGGACAATCATCTGCGAAAAAAGATCCGGCGGTGTGATCAAGGCGGAAACAACTGCCAGGATGAGGTAGGCATACTTGCGCATCGAGCTTAACTGCTTTGGCGTGACGATATTGATGGTGGTCAGGAACATCAGCATCAGCGGCACCTCGAACAGGAAGCCGAAAGGAATGGTGGACATCATCATGAATGAAAAATATTCCCTCGCTGTAATCATCATGTCAAAATGATGATTGCCCAAATTGATCAGAAAGCGGTAGACGGTCGGAAAGATGATGTAAAACCCGAATGCTATGCCTCCGGCGAAGCTTAAAAAGATGGCCGGGAGGTACATGACGGTTGTTTTGCTTTCCTTTTCCGTCAATGCCGGCTTCACGAATATCCACAGCTGGTAAGCGATGAAAGGGAGGGAGAGGCCGAGGCTGATGCAGCCGGCAATCCCGGTGTACAGCCTCACCACATCCAGCGGCCCCAGCATGACCAGCTTATATTCCTGGGAAAGGAGGGGGAGCAGCTTGTTAATGAACACGAACGATAAGATAAAACAGGATAGGAAAAAGATCAGCGACCGGATGATTGCTTTCCTGAGATCTGTTATATGTTCAACAAGTGTTTGCTCATCGGTTTTCATTTCAATCCCTCCCTGCTGTTAGATCTGCTGGTTCTTATCCTTGGAAAGATCCGCTTTTTTTGCTGTGTCTTCTTCATCGTCATCATTCATCAGGCTGTTCGCTGATTTTTTGAACTCGGATAAAGTCTTCCCGAAGGCTGAACCGATTTCAGGCAGTTTTTTCGGTCCAAAGATGATCAGGGTGATGACGAGAATGATGATTAAGCCGGGAATGCCGATATTAGTGAATCCCATTTCTTTTCACTCCTTTTCATTTATACAAGGGCACCGCCTTGTTTGCTGTATTTGATGATGCCTTCTGCTGCACGGTAGGCAAAAGCGCCGACAGTGCCGGTAGGGTTGTAGCCGCCATTATGGGCAAAGGCGGATGCGCCGACTACAAAGACGTTCTCTGCATCCCACATCTGAAGATAATTGTTTACTGCTGACGTTTCCGGTTCAGCCCCCATGATGACACCGCCTGTGTTATGTGTGGTCTGGTAAGGGACGATATCATAATGCTCCAGCGGGCTGCGGTCATTGACCAGGTTTGCACCCATTTCCTTCATGATATTGTCGGTGATCTTGCCGATATAGTTATATAAATTCTTGTCCTGTTGAGTGAAGTCATACGTCAGCCTCAAAAGCGGGAGGCCGAATGCATCTTTGTAGGATGGATCAAGGTCAAGATAATTGTACTGTGTCGGCATGGATGCACCCTGGGTCCCGATATTCAGGTGGCGTGTATAATATTTAACAGACTGCTGCTTGAATTCTTTACCCCATCTTGGCGTATCCTGCGGCACCGGGTTTGTCTGGATCGGGCGCTTTCCTGATTGATTAAGGGAAATGGAGCCCCCATGGATAAAGTCGACTTCAGAATGGTCGAAATTGTCTCCGTTATAATCATCGACAGAGGCACCGAGTGCGCCTGCTCCCATGAATGTATTAAACTGCTCTTCTTCAAAGAATCCGGTTGATCCTGGCAGGATCTGATAGCAGTAATTTTTCCCGATGACGCCCTTTCCTGTTTCCGGGTTGTAAGGCCTTCCGAGTTTGGATGAAAGCAGCAGGCGTGAGTTATTCATGACATAGCTTGTCAGTACAACAATTTCAGCAGGCTGGATGAATTCTTCCTTAGTCAGTACATCGACATATTTGACACCTGTTGCCTTTGTACCGTCATGAAGGACTTCGGTAACATTGGAATAGGTGCGGAGCTCAAAGTTGCCTGTATCTTTTGCAAAAGGGATGACAGAAACAGTAGGATCCGCCTTGGCTCCGTACTCGCAGCCGAACCTCTCACAGAAAGCACAGTACTGGCAGGCTGCCATTTTGGCGCCATATTGGTTCTCATAAGCCTGGCTCATGTTGGCAGAAGGCATGTGGTAAGGCTTCATTCCCAGGTTTTTAGCCGCATCCTTGAAACGCTGTGTAAGAGGTGTTTCCTTCATTGGCGGGTTCGGATATGGATTGGACCTTTTTCCGCCAAATGGATTTTCCTCACCGCTGATGCCTGCTGTTTTTTCAAAGGTATCGTAGTATGGTTCGAGCTCATCATAGGTGATGCCCCAATCCTGCACCTGGAGGCCTTTGATTTTGCTTTCACCGTACTTGGCCACTGTTTGGGATTTGATTTCGAAATCATAAGGCAGGAACCGGTAGGTATGCCCGTTCCAGTGTACACCGGAACCGCCAAGCCCTTCCCCAAGCAGGAATGACCCGAGCTGGCGCATCGGCAATGCCCTTTCCTTGGCATTGTTGCGGAACGTCAGCGTTTCCTTGGATAAATCCTGCATCAATTCGTAGCGGATCGCGTAGCGCAGCTCATCATGGACAACATAATAATCCTTGACGCCTCTTTCCTTACCGCGTTCAAGACCGACAACCTTCATGCCCTGCTTGGCGAGCTCGGCGGAAATGATGCCGCCTGCCCATCCTACTCCAACTACCACTACATCTGTTTTTGGTAAAGTTTTTGCCATGATATCCCCCGATTTCTATCTAGTTTGTATAAGAGTGAAGTGCTTTTGGTTCGATTTCCATAAATTCATCTGATTCGATTTTGTCTATGTAGCTCATCTGATGCCCTGGGAAGTCCTTCATCTTCCAGCCTTCCATGCCGATGTTTCCGCTGTAAGCCGGATCCGCATAGACTCCTTCTATCGTTGCGGCCCTCAGCTGATTGAAAAAGGTCTTGGAAGACACGCCGCGGATTTTAACTTTATCAGCCTCAAAATCTTTCAATATCTCATCCTGCTGATCTCCTTCCAGATCGGCGAAGCCCTTCGTGAACTTCTCCTGGCTGTAGGATTCAATCCGGTCAATTCCGGTATCAAACATTTCATGCCTCTTAAGAGGCGATTGATAGCCCTGGAAATTCGATCCTGGGAAAAAGGGGCCCTGCATATACTCGCGGGCATTATTGCCCCACGCACCAGCCAGCTGATGGTCGATAAAAAAAGGAACCCCTAGTTCGATTGCGCCAGGACCGGTCTCGTCCTTTGGATAAATGCGCTCAACTGCCTGCTGCAGCACCTCGAATTTCTGCGGGTTCGTAAAATAAAGGGGTGCCTGCTGATGTGAATTGGACGAGCTGTGTCCTTCAGTGTTGGAGCTGGACGCCTGTTCAGAACCGTTCATCCTGGATCCGATCAGTCCGCCGAGCAGCCCGCCACCAACCAATCCACCTGCAACATAGCTGGAATTGCGTATAAATTTGCGTCTCGACATTTTTGAACCAGTCGATTGGTCAGCCATAATGGTGCCTCCTTCTTGAAAAAAATATATTAAATAGGAAAGAAAATACTCTATCAAGCTTCCACTCTTGTTTTTGGCCTAAACATAGATTGCAGAATTTATTCTTGAATTGAAACTTTAGTCCTAAATAACTGGAATATTAATAACATTTTCGGAAAAGAAATCCGGCAGGTGTATAAGCAGGAGAATATCACCTTGAAAAATCAGGTTTAGCTTAAAAGTCAAAGTGGAACTGTTATATGTAATCAGCAGAAAGAAAGAGGGAGATAGAATGTTAAAAAGAGCGATGGTTGTTTCCGGTCTTGTACTCAGCCTGGCAGCCTGCGGCGGCGGGGAAGAAAGCAGCGGCGGCGAAAGCAATGGAGGCGGCGGTGAGGTAGATACTGCAGCAGCAGAGGAAACCTTCCAGCAGAGCTGCGCATCCTGCCATGGCGGTGATCTCAGCGGCGGAGCCGGTCCTGCTCTGGAGAATGTCGGAAGTGATTTAAGTGAAGAAGAAATCCGCACCAAGATTGAAGAAGGCGGCGGCGGAATGCCGGCTAACCTGATTGAAGGCGAGAAGGCTGATAATGTTGCAGCTTGGCTGGCAGAGAAAAAATAATATAATATCATGAAAAAAAGCTGGCGTTCCGAGAGGGAGGCCAGCTTTTTTGGTGGTTTTATTTACAAAATAAAAAAGGCAGGCCATCCAGCCTGCCTTTTTTCTCAGCACTTCAACTTACATGGGGGAAATCGGTTCTAAGTATATCGGTTATATACTGTAGTGCCTTTTGTCCTCCTTGCAAAATCCGTGCCTTTTGCATCGCCAATGTCTAACGGTGAAGTCGCTGTTAACCTTTTCATCGTTTACCAGTCCCTTCTGTTTGTTATTGGCTTTGCATTATACATATACCCGGGTATACAAGGTTAAAACATTTTAAATCCGGAAATAGCTGGAAATCATTCTAGCCGCCGAAGCTGTTGATCATGACGAGCATGGTCACAAGGCCAAGGATGAAGGAATAGGTCGAGAACCGTTCGTTTCCATCCCCATGGCTTTCCGGTATTAATTCCTTGTAGATGATGAACAGCATCGCGCCGGCTGCAAAGCTCAGCCCATAAGGAACAAGTCCCTCAATATTGCGGGAAAGGAAGTATCCGATAATAGCTGTCACGATCTCTACCATCCCGGTCAGTGTGGCAACGGCCAAAGCCTTCCATCTGGAAATATTCTGATTGACGAGAAAAAGAGCGACTAGAAATCCTTCCGGCGCATTCTGCAGGCCGATGGCAAATGCGATCAGCGGACCAAGCTCCCCGCCGTCAGATGCATAGCTGACACCGACCGACAGGCCCTCGGGCAGATTGTGGAGTGTAATGGCTGCGACAATCAGCACGGCCTTTTGCTCCAGTTTCATATTCAGCTTGGTATGCTCCAGATCGATATGCGGTGTATGCTTTTCCAGAAAGTTCAGCACAAACGTCCCCAGGAGGAGACCGATGGTCAGAACAATCATATTGGAGGATTCAAGCGCCTGCGGTATCAAACTGAAGGTGGATGCGGCCATCATAATGCCTGCCGTATAGGCCAATAGGACATCCCGCCACTTGTGTGTCACGCTTTTGAAAAAAAGGATCGGAATCGCTCCGGCCCCTGTTGCCATGGCAGAAAGAATGCTGCCGATAATTGCCTCTTGCATGATAAGCCCCCTGATTTTTGCCAGACTGAAAATATGCAGACTATTAACACAGATAATTTGTGTTAAGTATACAGCCAACTATGAGGCAAATAAAGTGTTTTGTTCGGGCATGCACAAAATTTGCTTTTGGGCAAAAAAATAACGCTCTCCAAATGTGGTGACGGATTCAGTTTTCGATTACAAAAACTTCATTCGCATACTAATTAGCAGTCCAATTCGCAACTGAATTGGACTGCCTCTTTTGGTTGATATAGAGGGCAATCATGTACGTTTTATGGTGTTTTAGCACTCGAATCCGCACCCCTTTTAGCAGAGTGACAGAAGCTATTGTCAGCGTGCGAATTGGTATGTTGAAAACAGTAAAGCAGGTTTCTGGATATTAATGTTAAAATGATGTAGAGGCTTATTCAACGCAGAGAATTTCACGACATAAATAAAAATATACGGAGGTATAGCTATGTGGGTAATATTTGGGGTTATTGCAATAATAACAACTTTTATAAATCTTTATATGTATAAAGCAGGAAAAGATTATAAGCTCGCTATGGCGGCGGCATTATCATTTACAGCACTAACAATTTGTGCAGATTACAGTTATCTGACTCGGTGGGTAAAAGCGGAAGATTGGGCGGCTTTATCGGATGTAATACCTGGTATGGCAAGGGCATTTTGGTTTTTGACAATTGTTTCTATCTTACTAAATATAGCACCTATATTTTTAGAACGAAAACGTAAGAAATAATGACTTATTGTGTAAGTCTATATGTTTAACTAACAGAGGATTATCTTCAATAATGTACTGCACGTCAAAAGCTCAGAGCATAATGGCTCCGAGCTTTTTAGGCGCTAATTTTACTGCTAAAGTGTTCTGGGAATTACACTGCGAAAAACATTGCAAATTCGAATGTTGTAATGAAAACCGAACCCGTTACAAATGTGGAGGCGCGTTATTTTACGGCTCTCAGCCCCGGCTATCAATAATCGCCAAAACTTCATCAATGCTGGCATGGTTTTCCGGTGAAGGATCAACATGCTTCCAGAGCAATTCACCCTGTGATGAATATAGCCATGTTCCGCCCTGGATATAAACATCCTGCGTTTTCATCGATTTCATCACAAATTGCTTCTGCTTTTCTTCATCCGGGATAAAGCCTTTCACCTGGCCGGTGACAAACCCAAACCCGGCCTTTGCAAGAAGCTTCCACTTAGGCATGGTCTGATGGCCCATTCCTTTATACGCTGCCCGGGACGGATCACCGTAAATCGGAAACGGAAAAGGCCCGAAATGCTCCAGGAACTGTTCAATGAACGCCCCTTTTGAAGGCGCCACAATTTTCACGTGAAACTTTTTATCTTCAATTTCTGCTATGCGCTCACGCAACTGCGCGAGATATTCTCTGCAGACTGGTCAGCCAAGGTGGCGGACAAAAACGAGCATCGTATCCTGTCCGCTGATCGCTTCACCTAAAGTGACCGTATCCTGCGAGCCAGGGATTTCCAACTGGTAATCCATACCGATCCCTCTTTCAGAACAAATTTAATACAATTAGCTCTATCATAACGGAACAGGGGGGAATGGGCAAAAAAGAGGGCTCGGGTGATGTGCTGGAAGGAAACCGAAGTCTTCCGAATCTGCCGGACCATAAAAAAGCGCCCGGCTCTTTACAGAATCAAGGCGCACTCTCCTCTTAGTCATCACTGGCCAGAATGCCGAAGATCCTAAGAATATTGATAAACAGATTGATAAAATCAAGATACAGATTCAGCGCCATGAGCGGCACTTCCTCAGCGCTTACTCCGTACTGCTTCATACGGTTAAAGTCGAACAGGACATAGCCGCTGAAGACTAGCACGCCGATAAAGGAAAAAGCGAGCAGTGCTGTGGAGCTTAACGGCCAGATCATATGGAAAATAGAGATGCAGATCAGAGCCAGCAGGGCAGCCATCAGCATGCCGCCGAGAAATGAGAGGTCACGCTTGGTTGTGGTTGCATAAAAAGCAAGTCCGCCAAATACAACAGCTGTCGTTCCGACGGCCATCAGGACGGTGTTAGCACCTGCTGCCGCAATATAATGCGCAATGATCGGGTAGGTAGTAATTCCCGAAATAAAGGTGAAGCTGTACAGAAAAGTGTAGGAAATCGCTTTTTTCTTTCTTAAGAAGAACGCTCCGATCAGCATGGCCAGCTCAAGGATGACGAGCGGCAGAAACAGCGCCGGCGGGACATAGACGCCAGCCATCGTCCCGAGAAAGGCAAATGCCAGTGACAGGGCAAAGGCTCTTAAAACAGATGGAAGATAGCCGGTGTTGGCAGTTTGTGCATACATATGTTTCACCTCATATGAATTGAATTGATTACCTTTTATACGCAGAAAATTGGATAAGGTTTCAATTCATTTTTTCTTCTTTTAATAGGTCGCGGATTTCTTTCAGAAGTTCTTCCTTCGCATCGACGGTCGGTGCTTCCTCTACATGTTTTTCCTGTTCGTGCCTGCTCTTCAGCCTGTTGATAAACCTGACAAAGAGGAAGATGGAAAAGGCAATGATGACAAAATCAATGATAGATTGGATGAATGCACCATATTTAATGGTAGCATCCTCGATTTTTACAGAACGCTCGGAAAAATCAACTCCTCCGGTCAGCAGTCCGAGAAATGGCATGACAATATCATTGACGAGCGAGGTGACGATTTTTCCAAAGGCTCCGCCGATGATGACACCGACTGCCAGATCGACCACATTGCCTTTGATGGCAAATTTCTTGAATTCCTTCAGCATATAGGTCATTCCTTTCTTTTTTGTCCTGTATAGCGATAAAAGTTATTATACTTCCAAAAGGGCAGGTTGTTAAGGAGAGAGAAGCTTCGGCGTATGGTATTGACAGAATCCGGCTTTTTCTCTATAGTTACAGAGGACAAAAAAATATACGACATTCCCGCATCATGCAGGAGAGGTTCATAGCAACAAACCCTCTATAAAAAACTATGGTTCTGATAAAATTGATCAGCCATATCCGCGGGGATATGGTTTTTATTTTTTTCGGGCTGATTTTTATATATTGAGGAGCCTCTCTTGTATGCGCAGTACCATATAAGGAGGCTTTTTTCTATGTCTGGAAGAAAAGATGAAGAATTGAAGGATGTAACTTTGCTTGGCAATCAGGGGACACAGTATTTATTTGAATACTCGCCGTCCATCCTGGAGGCTTTTGATAATAAGCACCCGAACTGCGATTATTTTGTTAAATTCAACTGTCCTGAATTTACAAGCCTGTGCCCGAAAACGGGTCAGCCTGATTTTGCAACCATCTATATCAGCTATATCCCTGATCAGAGAATGGTAGAAAGCAAGTCACTGAAGCTGTATCTGTTCAGCTTCCGCAATCATGGCGACTTCCATGAAGACTGCATGAATATCATCATGAATGATCTGATTGAGCTGATGGACCCGCGCTATATCGAAGTGTGGGGCAAATTCACTCCGCGCGGCGGCATTTCCATTGATCCGTATACAAATTACGGAAAGCCGGGCACTAAATATGAAAAGATGGCAGAGTACAGGATGATGAACCATGATCTGTATCCTGAAACCATTGATAACCGCTAAAAGGAGACTTACATTTTGTTATTATATTTGAATGCCGCATTTGCCGGCCTGCTTATATTATCCAATATTCTTGCCGTCAAGCTGTTCAGCCTGGGATCCTGGGCCGTTCTGCCGGCGGCTGTGATTGTCTATGTTTTTACGTATCCGATCACCGATATCATCGGTGAGGTTTATGGAAAAGAAGCTGCCAGAAAGACGGTGCTGGCAGGATTTGTGACCCAGCTGCTGTCAGCCGTTTTCATTTTTGCAGCGATCCATCTGCCATCTGCACCGTTCTTCGGGGCGCAGTCTGAATTCGAGACAATCCTAAGCGGAAGCTTCCGCATCACCATTGCGAGCCTCATATCCTACTTGGTCAGTCAAAATCTGGATGTGTACGTCTTCCATAAGCTGAAGGAAAAGCATGGCAGTAAGAAACTGTGGATCCGCAATAATTTGTCCACAGTTTCAAGCCAGCTGATCGATACCTCTGTTTTCATTCTGATCGCTTTTTACGGCACCATGCCGGCAGGAGCGCTCCTGGCGATGATCGGAACACAATATGTCTTTAAGTTCCTTGTCGCGCTGATTGATACACCGCTGGTTTACCTGCTGGTTGGCATGGCCAGAAAAGAAAAAAAGCAGCCTGCCGAGTTCGCAGGCTGACAGCAGAATCTGCGTCATAAAAACAGCCTCTAGCAGGGGGCTGTTTTTTGGTGATGCCTTCTGTGTGGTGCCATTGCCGAAGTGTCCATAAAGGGTACCAGGTACCATGAAAAGACAAAAGTGGCCAAAGTGTCCATAGAGGGTACCAGGTACCATCAAACCTGGCACTGAAACGGGCATCGAAATCAAGTTTTTGTTTCTGGCTGGGTGTTTTTGGTTTACAATCAAGGTGGAAATAATTCTTAATTTTTCAGTGAAGGATAAATGGTATGAGGGGGGAAAGGACTTGGATAATAAAGCCGGGGGAAGGGATCCCCGTTTTAAGGTGGCGAAGAGGGAAGCCTGGATCGGTATCGGTCTTGTCCTTTTTAATTTTCTATGGTGGTTTGGCTTTGCTTACGGGATGGGATCAGGGCCTGTCGAAGAGTATACATATATCATGGGGCTGCCTGCGTGGTTTTTCTATAGCTGTGTGACAGGATTTGCCGTTGTGTTTGTCCTCGTATGGGCAGCTGTGAAGTTTCTGTTTAAAGAAGTTCCTTTCGATGACGGGGAAGAAGGGGGGAAGGCGGAATGAATATAGGTGTCATTATCCCGCTTCTCGTATTCCTGGTCGCCATTTTTCTAGTAGGCTTTTGGGCGAGCAGGCATGTCCGCTCGTCAGATTCTTTTCTGCAGGAATATTTCCTCGGCGGAAGGGAGCTGGGCGGATTCATCCTGGCGATGACGATGATTGCAACCTACGGCAGCGCCAGCAGCTTCATCGGCGGACCCGGTGTTGCTTACACCCAGGGGCTCGGCTGGGTGCTTCTTGCGATGTCCCAGCTTGTGACAGGCTATTTCGTGCTGATGGTGCTCGGGAAAAAATTTGCGATTGTCGCCAGGCAGTATAAGGCGGTCACGCTGATCGACTTTTTAAAAGAAAGATATCAGAGCAAATGGGTGGTGCTGCTGTCAGCGCTCAGCATCATCATTTTCCTGTTCGCTTCCATGGCGGCCCAGTGGGTCGGCGGCGCCCGTCTGATTGAATCGCTGACAGGCCTTTCCTATGGGACTGCCCTGTTTATTTTCGCGGCATCGGTCCTTGTGTATGTCATCATCGGCGGTTTCAGGGCCGTGGCTGTGACAGATGCGGTCCAGGGGGTCATCATGTTTGCGGGGACCCTGATCCTTCTGATCGCGGTCATTATTGCGGGCGGAGGAATTGGAAATATCATCACAGACCTAAGGACGGAAAATCCGGGGCTTGTTTCGCCGTATGGCTTTGATGGCGGACTGTCCCCGCTCTATGTGTCTTCCTTTTGGATTCTTGTCGGCGTCGGGGTGGTCGGCCTGCCGCAGGTGACTGTCAGGGCGATGAGCTACAAAAACTCCAGGGCCATGCACAGAGCGATCATCATTGGAACCTTTGTGGTCGGGTTCATCATGCTTGGCATGCATCTGATCGGCGTGTTCGCCCGTCCGATCCTGCCGGGGATTGAGGTGGGGGACAAGGTGATGCCGCTCATTGCCATGGAGGTCCTGCCTCCGTGGCTGGCAGGGGTGGTATTGGCCGCCCCGATGGCAGCGATCATGTCGACTGTCGATTCCCTGCTCCTCCTGGTCAGTTCGGCTGTCGTGAAGGATGTGTATTTGAATTATATCAAGCCTGATGCAAGTGAAGGGACGGTTAAGAAGCTGAGCCTCGGCGTTACAGCGGTCCTCGGGATCCTGGTCTGCCTGATGGCGCTCAGTCCGCCGGATCTGATCATCTGGCTCAATCTGTTTTCCTTTGGAGGGCTTGAGGCTGCCTTCATATGGCCGGTCGTCCTTGGCCTGTACTGGAGCAGGGGAAATAAGCATGGAGCCATTGCCTCCATGATCACCGGGGTAGTCTCGTATATCCTTTTTTATACATACTATCCGAATGCCTTTGGCATGAACACAGTCATCATGCCGATCATCCTGTCATTTGCCGCTTACATGCTCATCAGCATGCTGACGGCCGGGACAGCTCAGAAAGATATGGGGCAGACAGCCTGAAAAAGACGGGACAGCTTTTGCTGGTCCCGTCTTTTTGTGCATGAACTAATATTTTATTTTAAAGGAAGAAGACAATTCGCCCTGTCCATCCAGTTCATCCACTTGCATATGATCGATCGCCGAGAAAGGGTTCCCTCTCTTCAAATCCCTCATAAAGGAATCCATCCTCTTCTTGTCACCCATTGCCCGGATCTCCACAGAACCGTCATCCAGGTTGCGCACCCAGCCATTGATGCCGTATTGAACAGCTTTTCTTTGCGCAAAAAAGCGGAATCCCACTCCCTGCACCTTTCCGGAAACTACAATGTTCAAATGGATCATCTTCTTCTCCTCCGGCATCATCATTACCTACATCGTCCCACAAAAGACAGGCTAATGCAATATTCAAGAGAACGGAAAAAAATATAGGACTGCCCCCATAAAATCTTCCGGAATAACGAAAAATATAGATAGTCTTTAAAAAGAAAGATGCTGGAAATACCTGTATGTAAGAGAAGGGGTTAAAAAAGTTTCCGGTTTTATGTTACAATTAGATTACAAACTGTTTAAAAAGCAATTAAAACAGATTTGTAGAATATAAACGCTTTTGTTAAACTTTAGAAATGTGACCGGCCATGACAGGGAAAAAGCGTCAGCCGGCATCATAATCAAGCTTAAATGAGTGGGAGATAAAATGAATAAACTTATATATGCAATGCTTATGCTGCTGTCATTGTTAACCGCCGCGTGCAGTAATCAGATCCACACATCACTGGCAGAAGAAATTTCGAATAAAACCGAGAAGCAGGAAGACGATTCTGCTGTCCTGACAATCCAGACAGAAGGCAAGGATAAAAAGGATACTTCATGGCTCAAGGAAAAGTCCCTTTACAGCTTTGAAGCCGCCGATGAAGGCCTGGCTTATGAAATCTATATTTATGCGGAAAATGAAACAACCGTTAAGCTTGAACAAGCAGGCGTTTTAGGAGATAAGCAGGACACGGTCCATGAAGGGAATTATTCAGTTTATATGGCAAAAAAAGGGGCGAAGTCTGCCTTTAAGCAGGATATTCTTTCATCCCTGCCGCTTGTCTTCAATGAAGAGGTGAAAGGGGCGTATCCGCTTAAGCTTGGTGATAAGACCCTGCTTGCCATCGTCCAGCCTGAGGGGGACAGCCGGTTTTCGGCAGAGCTGTACAGCATCCAGCATGGAGAGCTGAAAATGGTCCAGTCCGCTGAAGGAATCCGATCTATTCTCGGACCTGAAATCAAAGCAATCAAACAGGAATATATCCAGACAGTCCAGTCCATTGATGGCAATGAGGGCCTGGTTTTTTCAACATGGGCATTTGACAAGAAAGAGCTTGAGATCAATCAGGTCAGCGAGACGGTTTACGATGATTCTGCCATGAAAGACGGCCTGAGCGAAGGGGAGAAATGGTTTAAAATCTGGAGTGCATCCGAAGAGAACTATCATCCTTTCTACAACATCCAGCTTGAAAAGGGCATTATCGATAAAGCCTCCCAAGGCATACTGGCCGGGAGCCAATACCCGATCGGCACAAATATCAATGATGTTAAAAAGGCAAGCCCCCCTTCTATTGAAGCAGGGAAAAAAGGCAAATATGCGTACCTGAAATATCCGGAAGTAACGTATTTTTATGATGAAGCGACACAGGAAGTAGCGGTCGTTTCAATTCCGGGGATCCGCCTGCAGTCAACGCTTGCAGATATCAAGAAAATGTTCGGCGAGCCATTCAGGGAGAGCAGGAGAGGAACAGAGGTGCTGGCGATCTATGCTGCCGGAAAATACAATATTGATGTGTATGCAGATCAGTCAGGAAAAATAAAGTCTGTCCAGCTGAGGAAGCTTTAAAGGATCAGAAAAAATTCCGCGGGTGCATGGCCTATTGAATGGAACAGTTAAACTGGTCACTGTTGGCCATAGTTCGAGAACGGATCATTTAAACATATAGGTTATGTTTTAGTATGGTATTTTAATTTGAGTCTTAAAATAAGCGGAGATTCTCCGGTTACGCTGCTGAATATGGCAAAAGTGGGTGTAAATAAGCGGAGAATTTCCGGTTAAACGGAGCGAAGCAGTCCATTTTCCTGTTTTTTAAATCGATAGGGGGAATTTCTCCGTCTATTTGAGCTATTTTTAGAGTGTTTTTAAAAATAGGGGGAATTTCTCCGCTTATTTTTCAACTCATTCGGGTCCGGAAAGGTGCGCTCTTTTATGGCTGGGCGGAGGAAAAACCTCTCCAGAAAGAATACTTTTTCTCACGTCTTATAAGGATGGCAAGATAGCAGCGATATATGCGAATAGAGCTAACATAAAAAGCTGCGTGCCATAATGGCCCGCAGCTTCCTTTGGTTATAATGATTAAAATGCCCAGTCGCCTTTGCGGAAAACCGGCTCTGACTGACCGTCTTCCTTGATGCCGTCAATATCCATCTCGGCTGAGCCGATCATGAAATCGACATGGGTAAGGCTTTCGTTCAGGCCATTTTCAGCAAGCTCTTCAGAGGACATTTTCTTGCCGCCCTCGATGCAGAATGCATAAGCGCTTCCGATTGCCAGGTGGTTAGAGGCATTTTCATCAAACAATGTGTTGTAGAAAAGCAGATTGGATTGTGAGATTGGCGAGTTGAACGGTACAAGGGCCACTTCTCCAAGATAATGGGAGCCTTCATCTGTCTCAACAAGCTGCTTCAGGATCTCTTCGCCTTCTTCGGCCTTTACGTCCACAATGCGGCCATTTTCAAAGGTAATCGTGAAATTATCAATGATATTGCCGCCATAGCTGAGGGGCTTTGTACTGGAAACATGCCCGTTGACACCGGTCTTAAGCGGAACGGTAAAGACTTCCTCTGTCGGCATATTCGCCATGAACTCATGGCCTTTTTCATTGACGCTGCCTGCCCCGACCCAGAGATGCTTCTCAGGAAGCTCGATGGTCAAATCAGTGCCTGGCGCTGTATAATGCAGCTTTTTAAAGCCTTTGCTGTTCAGATAATCGACTTTTTCATGGAGGGAAGCGTCATGATCCTTCCATGCCTGCACAGGATCTTCAAGGTCTGCGCGCGTTGCTTTAAAAATCGCATCCCAAAGCTTTTCCACACGGCTTTCCTTTGGATCGTCTGCGAATACTTTGTCTGCCCAGCCTTCAGATGGGACAGCGATGACGGTCCAGCTCACCTTATCAGACTGTGCATAGCGGCGGTATTTGCTCAGCGCTTTTCCTGCAGCTTTTTGGAAATTGGCGATCCGCTCGGATTTTACCCCTTTTAGAAGGTCAGGGCTTGCAGATACAATCGACATGAACGCAGCGCCCTTTTCTGCAAGGTCTTCCATTTCCTTGGCGCGGAACTCCGGATACTCTGTAAAAGATTCCTCAGGCGCCAGATCATACTTCAGGCGTGTCACTGTATCATCAGACCAGTTGACCACCACATTGGCTGCTCCTGTTTCATAGGCTTTTTTCACGGCAAGGCGGACAAACTCTGCTGCATCAAGTGCTGCATTGATTACAAGCGTCTGGCCCTCCTGGACGTTAACGCCGACCTTGACTGCCAGCTCGGCATATTTTTCGAGATTTTGCTGGAATTGGCTCATAGTATGTATCTCCTTTTTCAGAATCTTCCTCTACATTTTATCGGTTTCTGCGGGAAAAAGAAACAGTTTGGCCTGATTCCTTTTTTACGGGGAAAAATGCAAGGCTTCTAATACGGACCGGCACTGGGAGCACCGGGATCCATCCCATCAGGCTATTTTAAAAATGAAAAAAGCCGGCTTATCGCCGGACTTAAATCGAGTTTTGTTTGGCAGGATGCTTTTCCTGCTTTTCATATAAGGCAAACATGAGCCAATAAAGAAATGCGCTTATCACTGCCAGTGCTGCCAGTATGGCAAAGGTCCAGTCATAGCCGATCCAGACAGTCAGCGGGATGGAAATGGGAGCGATCGTCTTTCCGACGGTAAAACGGAGGCTGGCCGCTGCAAAATACTGGCCCCTCATATTCTCCGGGGCGATGCGCGACACAAAGCTCTGCTGAAGCCCGACCGCCATCAGCTCTCCTAAAGTAAAGACGGCCATGGCGATGATGAGGCCCCAAATCCATTGCGTCTGCCCGAACATAATGATGCTGGCCGCATAAAAAAGGGAAGAGGTGACAAACACATTCCGCTCTTTGAATTTGGCTGCATATCTAGTGACAGCAACTGTGAATAAAGCCACCAGAAACCCATTTTCCGAAAGCAGGACGCCAAAGGCCTGCTCGCCGTGGACAGTGAACGACCAGCTTCCGATGCTGAAGAGGGACTGGTTCTCGACGGCTTCCTTCGTATAAACAGGGATCAGCAGGTCCAGCTGCATGAATGTCTGGGCGGCAAGGACGCCTGCGATGATGAAAAGCAGGAAGGTCCTGTCCCTGAAAATGATAGAATAATCCTTTACCTGGGCCCCAAGGAAGCTGTACCATTTATCATTTTCCCCCGCAACAGCTGTATTCTCAGGAACCGTTTCGCGCGTCCATTTCGCCAGAATCAGGGCGAGCAGAATGCAGACAATGCCGGCGATCAAAAGGAGCTGTGAGCGGTACTGCACATAAAAGAGAGCCCCAAGGATCGGCCCGACAACCACCGCGATATTGATGGAGGTATAAAAGATCGCAAACACATCGCTGCGGTGCTTTTCCTCGACAACATCGGCCACCATCGCCTGGCTTGCCGGCCAGTAAAAAGCGCCGAAAACTCCGACAAAGGTAAAACAGATAAAGCCGAGCCAATAAGATTCAATGGAAGGGGAGCTGGCAACCGCAAACAGGATGAAGCAAATCCCCTGGCCAAAGGCCGAAAGCACCATCATCATCTTCCTGCCAAAACGGTCCGCGCAATAGCCGCCCATCAGATTCGCCAAAACAGAAAACACCTGCGATAAAATAAGCAGAAGGCCGGCCTTATCCTTGCCGAATGCCTCCGCAAAATAAATCGTTAAAAACGGAAAAAACATCCAAAACGTAATATTCATCAAAGATTCGCCAAACAGGCGCACCTTCAGGTTAAAATCCCAATCTCTGATTCTCATGCTGAAATCCTCACTTCTCTGGTCAATATCGCTATCATACTACCTTTTTGAAAAAAATGACAGGTGCATGAGTGCTGAATTTTCTTTTGAAGAGAGGGTGAAGACATTAATAGACAAAGAACATCATGATGGTTGTAACAGCTCCAACCCAGATGGCGAGGAGGATGCAATAGCCCATAATATGGCGGATATGCAGGCCGACCACGCTCAAAATAGGAAGTGCCCAGAAAGGCTGGATCAGATTAGTCCAGGCATCCCCCCAGCCGACAGCCATTGCCGTGACAGCGGGATCGACCCCGAGCTGGAGGCCTGCCGGAACCTGCAGTGGACCCTGAAGCGCCCATTGCCCTCCGCCTGAAGGAGCAAGAATATTCACAAGGCCAGCTGACCAGTAGGTGAAAATATCAAAGGTATCCTTGCCTGCAATGGAAGCCATCCCGTTAATCATCGACTCGGCAATTCCGGAACTGCCGAGCATGCTAATGATGCCTGCATAAAATGGGAACTGCAGGATAATGGGCGATATCGCCCCCGCAGCATCCTTGAAGGCTGCTGCATAACTGGCAAGGGAACCGTGGAAAAGGAGCCCGAGCGATAGAAAAGCAATATTGATCAGATTCAAGTCAATGTCCCGGCCATTCCAAAATTCATAAACCAGATATCCGAGCCCGATGATTCCAATCAGACTTCCTAATATTCTTGTTTTTTCAAGAGAGGAAGCAGGGGTGCTCTCTTCAGGAGCAATCGTGCTTTTTTCAGTCTTTGTCTCGTCTGCCGGCTTATAAGGAAGAATCCCCTCCTTAGGGGCCATGAAATATATGAAGAGCGGAATCGTTGCCAGCAGCACAAGAAAAATCGCGATGGTGCCAGGATGGAAAATAGTTTCTGACGTCGGGATCACACCGGTCAAGTCTTCAAGAAAGTGGCCCTTCGTCGCTACAGTCAACCCGATAGAGCTGGACAGGCCGGCTGTATACAGGACGGTCGGCGCATAGGCAGCCGCAACAAGCAAAGGAAAATGGGCATTCTGGTTTCGTCTGCCGACTTCCCTCGCCATAATGGCACCTACAACAACCGCCAGCCCCCAGTTCACATAATAAGCAGCCGCAGACACAAGGAAAGTCAGAATATAAGCCTGGCCTGCTGTTTGCGCCTTTGAGGAAAGTGCTGCAAGCAGTCTCTGCACAATAGGCACCGAAGCAAGCGCCATCCCTGTCATGAGCAGCAGAACCATCTGCATCGTAAACGCCAGATACACCCAGAACCCATCTCCGAAAGACTTAACAAGCTCCATCGGCTCCTGCGGCTTCATCAGGAAACCGGCAGCAAAAACAGCTAAAGTCATCAGCACAGCAATGACAAAAGCATCCGGCAAATACCTTTCTACCAGTCTCGAAAATCGGTCTGCCATTTTTGTCAGCATCTCATCACTCCTTCCATAATTAGTAGATGACTATGGACGAAGAGTTGGAAATATTCCGTTTAAAGTGGTGAATGTGGGAAGGAGAGGCGGGGAAGATTACAAAGTTGTATCAGGCAACATTCGATGGTGAAAAGGAGTATGTCAGGCACGGCAAATGGACAAATAGAGGGAAAGTGTCTTTTGAAGGTGCCAGGCACTCTTTAGTACGAATGAATGGCCGTACACACAAAAGCCCTCCGAAGTATTCGGAACCTATTCGGAACCTGTCAGCATATTTGTAACACTCTCGGAACCTCCCTCCGAAAGCTTCGAAGGTGCATGATAATTGTCGCATGAGATGCGCCAAAAGAGCCTGTTCCTGCCAGCAGCCTTCAGCCAATAAAGAAGGACCCCAGCCGCTGCCGGCCGGGGTCCTGCTATCAATCTTCGTCCTTCATAGCCGCTTTCAGCAGATCGCCGAGGCTGGTTCCGAAGGATTCTTCGTTTTTGCTGTATTTCTGCACAAGCTTGCGTTCTTCCCGCTTGTTGACAGCTTTCTTTTTATCCTGCGCCTTCTCTACAACATTGCACGGTCGGCATTGGAAGTAGGTGCCGGCCTTCCCGTTGTGGATTTCCATTTTTTTATGGCACTGCGGGCAGCGTCGGTTGGAAAGCTTCGGGTCTTTGCGCTTCCGGTAGCTGCATTCCATGTCAGAGCAGACGAGCACTTTGCCGTCTTTCGTGTTGCGCTCTTTCAGGAAGGAGCCGCATTCCGGGCATTTTGAGCCGGTCAGATTATGGGCTCTGTACGATTTATCGCTTGTCTTGATTTCGGATACCAGCTGCAGGGTCTGCTGGCGGATCTTTTTCAAAAATTCCTTCGGGCTTGCCTTGCCGCGCGCGATCGCTTCAAGCTCCTGCTCCCATTTGGCTGTCAGTTCAGGTGACTTCAGGTCCTCGTTCACAAGGTCCATCAGCTGCTTGCCCTTGCCTGTAGGGTGGAGGCGTCCGCCGTTCTGGCGTTCAACTGCTTCGGTCGTAAGCAGGCGTTCGATGATTTCTGCCCTTGTTGCCGGTGTTCCAAGACTGTATTTCTCCATTTGGGATAAAATATCGGCCTCGGTATAGCGTGCAGGCGGCTCAGTCAGTTTTTGCTCGGAAGAGACTGATTTTACAGTCAGGGTCTGGCCTTTTGAGAGGGAAGAAAGGTTCAGCTTCATTTCCTTTTCTTCTCCCTTGCCTGTCACCTGCCGGAAGCCTTCTTCGATGACGGCGGTTTCTCTGGTTGAGAATGTTTCGCCGTTCAGATCAAAGGAAGCCTGAATCGTCTCATATTTGTACGGCTCATGGAAAAGGGCCAGGAAGCGGCGGACAATGATGTCGTACAGCTTTTGCTCATCACTGTCCAGGTCGCTCAGATGTAAGCGCTCCTCGGTTGGGATGATGGCATGGTGATCGGTCACCTTTTCATTATTGAACACGCGCTTGGCAAGGACCTTTCCTTTTTTGGCCAGAAGCGGCTTCACTTCATCCCTGTAGCCTGAGGCGATTCCATGGAGGCGGTCCAGCATCGTTGCTTCCATATCCTTTGTCAGGTAGCGGGAATCTGTCCTTGGATAGGTAACGAGCTTGTATTGCTCATATAATCGCTGCAGGACATTGGATGTCTTTTTCGCCGAAAAACCGAAGCGCTTATTGGCATCCCGCTGCAGCTCGGTCAGATCATAAGGAAGCGGCTGCTGCTCGCTTTTTTCCTTGCGGCTTATAGACTGGATCACGGCTTTTGCTGAATCGGTTTTTGCAACGATGGCTTCAGCTGTTTCTTTAGAAAAAGTCCTTTTCTCGCCGTTCTTTTCCCAGTCTGCCTTAAACGGCCCAACCTGGGCGGAAATCGTCCAGTATTCCTTCGGTGTGAAGGATTGGATCAATTTCTCCCTATCCATGATCAGGGCAAGCGTCGGTGTCTGCACACGCCCCGCAGACAGCGGGTCATTATATTTCGTTGTTAAGGCACGTGTCACATTCAAACCGATCAGCCAGTCGGCTTCAGCACGGCATACCGCTGAATCGTATAGGGCGAGGAACTGGTCCCCGGGCTTCAGGCTTTGGAAGCCTTCTTTAATCGCACGGTCTGTGACAGAGGAGATCCACAGGCGCTTGACCGGCTTTTTCCAATAAATTTTTTCAAGAATCCAGCGGGCTACCAGCTCACCTTCACGCCCGGCATCGGTCGCGATGATGATTTCATTGATATCTTTCCGCTTGGAAAGCGTGTCGATGGCCCGGAACTGGTGGCTCGTCTGCTTCATGACCTTAAGGCCCATCCGGTCAGGGATGATCGGCAGGTCTTCCAGATTCCAGTGCTTGAATTTTGTATCATAATTCTCGGGCATTTTCAGTTCAACCAGATGGCCGAGCGCCCAAGTGACAATGTATTTATTTCCTTCTATATAAGATTTATGAGTCTGCGTACAGCCGAGCACACGGGCAATCTCCCGGGCCACACTCGGTTTTTCCGCAAGTACGAGTGATTTCATGTAAAGCTCCTTTCAAATCTGTGCTTCCTCTATAAGTATAACGGAAACGCAGGAAAAATTGTAATGGACAAACAGAATGAGAAGCCGGTAAAAAGGATATAAAGGAAATAACAGTGTGGCACCAAAGGCCCTTATAAAAAAGGGGCAGCAATGTTAAAATAAAGCAGGACAGGTTGTTTTTTTTCATGATTTTTATACTTTATAAAGTAGAACAGGCAAGCTTGTTCTCATTTTTTTAACCCAATAACAGAACATATGTTCTGAATGAGGAGGTGTCAAAATGGAAGGCAGGGAGCCAAATATGGTGATTCGTGAATTTTTGAGGCAGGAAGAGCACCAAAAGCTGTATGAGGATTATCTGGATGATCCCGATGAGAAAAATAAAGACCGGCTTGAAGCAGCCTTTAAAAGGTATTTCAGGCATGTCCGCTTCGTTTCTTATCTAAATAAGACCATCTATTATGAGTCAAAAAAGTTCGACATGGAGGCACGCGAATTGCGCGCCAGGTATCAGCTCACACTGGATGTGCCTGCTGCAGAAGCAGAGAGCGGGGCAGAACCCCTGATACAGCTCCTCGAAGACGAGTCAGCGCTCCGGCCTTTCATCGAAATCCCCTCCGGAAGGCTGGAAGATTACTCTGCCGATCCCCGGCTAGCCAAAATCATCAAATCGCTGACACTTAGGCAGCAGGAAATTCTCTTTTACGCATTTGTCCGCAGCCTCCCTGATGCTGAGACAGCCAGATTGCTCGGCATCAGCCCGCAGGCAGTATCAAAGACCAAAAATAAGGCGATTGAAACCATAAGGAGGAAATACAATGCTTGAACAGCTGAATCTTTTGCAGATCATCGGCAATTTCGGATTCCCCATTGCCATTACCATGTATTTGCTGCACCGCTATGAAAACCGGTTTGAACAGCTGAAAACAAAAATGGAGGACATTTCCCGAGGCATCGCACAGATTGAAAAAGACAAAGGGTGAAATCATGAATTTGTCACAGCAGGAAATAGAGGAAATTATGAAGGCCATCGAGCCTAAAATCAAGAAATCCTTATACCAGACAGGCAAGGAAAACCGGGAAGACCTCGAGCAGGAACTGCGCGAAGCCGTCCTCCGCAAGCTCCGTGATAACAAACTGGAGGAAGTGCCGGGATTTTTTGAAATGATGGAGAGAGGGGAGAGGGGGAAGAGAGGGTGACAGGCACCTATACCGGTTATAGGCCAGTTGCGGCTGGCCTTGTGATTAGCCGTTCAGGACTGCGGGTAAAGGGAAAGACAAACTTTTGCCCCAGTTTTTTTCTTCCCTGCCGCATTGAAGTGGTATAATGTCTGTAATAGCTGCGTGGTGCCAGGCACGGAGTAAATGTGCCTGGCACCCGGCGTACATATTATGTTGCTGGAGTGTGATGAAAGCCTGTGCGATTTACGAAGTCAATCCCCAATCTGGTCACTCTTGGAAACCTGTACTGCGGTTTCCTCTCTATAGGGTTTGCAGCGAACGGCCAATTTAAGAATGCGGCGATCCTCATTCTGATCGGCATGATGCTTGACAGCATGGACGGCAGGCTTGCCCGGATGCTGAAGGCTGACAGCGCGCTTGGAAAAGAGCTCGATTCGCTCGCAGACATCGTCACTTTCGGGGTGGCGCCGTCCTTTTTAGTGTATTATACATATTTCTATCAATTCGACATTCTTGGCCTTGCCGTCGCCGGCCTTTTCCCGCTGTTCGGAGCATTCAGGCTGGCCAGGTTCAATATCAGTTCCCCAAAATCGTCGATGAATTATTTCGTCGGCGTCCCGATCACGGCCGCAGGAGGCATCATGGCGCTCCTCACGCTGTTCGGGGACAAAATCCCGAATATCGTCACGACCGTTATTTTTACAGCACTATGCTTTCTAATGGTCTCAAAAATCAGGATCCCAAGCCTGAAGGAAGTTCCGCTTCCGAAATACGGAACGATAGTCACCATCTTTCTTGGCTGCCTTCTGTATCTGATCTACAAAGGGACATACGGGCAATTTCCCTACCTGATTTATATTGCGGCACCCATGTATATCGCCTATCTGGCCTATATCTTTGTAAAAGGGAAAAATAAAAGGGATATTGAATGAAAAACCGCTGAGAAGCGGTTTTTTTGATTTGGGCAGAGTTCTTTGGGGTGGGGTGGCAGGGTATTGTGGTTAACGGTGTTTGCGGATGAGGGAGATTAACCGATTGAGGTGGGGAATCTGCCGAGTATGCGGTTATTTTAATCAATTGAGCGGATAATCTACCAACTTCGCGATTAATTTCATCAATTGAGCGGATAATCTACCAATTTCGCGATTAATTTCATCAATTGAGCGGATAATCTACCAACTGCATAAAAGGCAGCAGAGTGCCCGGCTTTTCGCCTATTTGCACAGTTTGAGCGCAGCAGCTGCGAGTTAGCGATTTTTCCAGTCTATCTGTGAGGGAGTAGCGCCAGATTGCAGCTATTTTAATCAGATGAGCGGGGAATCTACCGAATTAAGCGATTAATTTACCAATTGAGCCGATAATCTACCAACTTCGCGATTAATTTCATCAATTGAGCGGATAATCTACCAACTGCATAAAAAAGGCAGCAGAGTGCCCAGCTTTTCGCCTATTTGCACAGTTTGAGCGCAGCAGCTGCCAGTTAGCGATTTTTCCAGTCTATCTGTGAGGGTGTAGCGGCCAGATTGCGGCTATTTAAATCAGAAGAGCGTGGAATCTACCGAATTAAGCGATTAATTTACCAATTGAACCGATAATCTACCAACTTCAGCACATAATCTACCATTTCCCATTTTGTCTGCCAATCGACCCCAGAGGAGCGCCCCATTTAAACAGAAGAAATGCTCCCTCTCCAAAGTCCATCCAGCCAGAGCACCAGCGACCAGCTGACAAACCCCGCCCTTCACCCCGCTACCATGCTAATCATCTAACAATCTAATATGTTAAAATATGGTAAAAACCTGTTGACATCATAAAAAATCTATTCATACAATGAAGAATAGAATAAATAAATCATAATGGATGATGCGCAATGAAGAGGAACACACATCAACTTATAACATTTTCGAAAGAGGCTGTATTTCAAACCCTGGTTTGAATGCAGCCTCTTCTTTATTTCGCTAATATGCTGAGGGGGAAAGAGAATGATCGAATTGACAGGAAACACATTAACATTGGAACAGGTAAGGGCAGTTGTATTGGAGAAAGAACAGGCGGCTGCATCCGCCGGAAGCATGGAGCTGGTGGAGCAAAGCCATGAGGCTGTGCGCAGAATTGTAGAAGAAGAAAGGGTCATTTACGGCATTAACACTGGTTTTGGGAAGTTCAGCGATGTGCTGATCAACCAGAAGGATGTAAAGGCGCTCCAGCTGAATCTCATCCGTTCCCACGCATGCGGGGTGGGGGAGCCTTTTCCTGAATCTGTTTCAAGGGCGATGCTGCTGCTCCGGGCAAATGCGCTGTTAAAAGGATATTCAGGTGTGAGGCCGGAGCTGGTTGAAAGGCTGCTCGGGTTCCTGAATGAAGAAATTCACCCTGTCATCCCGCAGCAGGGATCGCTTGGCGCGAGCGGGGATCTTGCTCCATTGTCCCATCTTGCTCTTGCTCTGATTGGTGAGGGGGAGGTTTTTTACAAAGGGAAGAGGCAGCCTTCATCAGAGGCTATCGAGTCTGCAGGACTTGCTCCTTTCCATCTGGAGGCGAAGGAGGGGCTTGCCCTCATTAATGGCACCCAGGCCATGACCAGCATGGGTGCGGTCGCTTATCTCGAAGCGGAGCAGCTGGCATTTCAAAGCGAGATGATTGCGGCCATAACGATGGAAGGCCTGAACGGCATTACGGATGCATTTGATGAAAGAATCCATCTGGCCCGCGGCTATCAGCAGCAGATTGACACGGCAGCAAGGATGAGAGATTATCTGTCCGGAAGCAGATTGACGACCGTTCAGGGGGAGCTCCGTGTCCAGGATGCCTATTCTCTCCGGTGCATTCCCCAGGTTCACGGTGCCAGCTGGCAGGCACTTGATTATGTAAAAGAGAAATTGGAGATTGAGATGAATGCGGCGACCGATAATCCGCTGATTTTTGAAGAGGGGGACTGGGTCATTTCCGGCGGGAATTTTCATGGGCAGCCGATTGCTTTTGCTATGGATTTTATGAAGATTGCTGTGGCGGAGCTGGCCAATATTTCGGAAAGAAGAATCGAGCGGCTCGTCAATCCGCAGCTCAGCGACCTGCCTGCTTTCTTAAGCCCGGAGCCTGGCCTCCAGTCAGGAGCCATGATCATGCAATACAGCGCGGCATCACTTGTTTCGGAAAATAAAACGCTGGCCCATCCGGCAAGTGTTGATTCCATCCCGTCTTCCGCCAATCAGGAAGACCATGTGAGCATGGGAACGATCGGATCCCGGCATGCGTGGCAGATCATCCAGAATGCGACCCGGGTGCTGGCGATTGAGCTGATTTGCGCCCTGCAGGCAGCCGAGTTCCGGGGGGTTGAAAAAATGGCGCCGAAAACAAGAAAGATCTACGAAAAGGCGAGGGAAATCATCCCATCCATTACAAAAGACAGGGTATTCTCAAAGGATATTGAAAAATGTGCGGCCTGGCTGAAGGAAGGAATAATGAAATAAGGGGAGGACTGCCTCCCCTTGTGCTTAATCTTCTTCTTCGACCCGGTTTTTAAAGGCTTCCTGGACGACAATGAATTCTTCATCCTCAATCGCATCCTTAGAGTGCCTTTCCACTAGCGTCCCCTCAGGGAAGTTTCCGGGATGCCCTTTTCGTTTATGATTAAAATGTTCTCCTCGTGACATAAGCAGATCGTCTCCTTTCATAGGTGGAAATAGGTTCTTTCCGTAGCTTTCCCTCCCCGGCCGCCGGATATGTGCCCAAAACTTGTTCAGCTTTTGCAGGAAGTGCATATCTATAATGATATATAGCACATTAGAAAGGAGCGGTGCGTATGCGGGAAGCGTTCCAGGCGGAGGAGCTGGCCAAACAGCCGATGCCTTTTACAGCTTCAAAAGGGGATCCTGCCCCGCTGTTTACAGCTGATGCTGTGATTGACCAGGGAATCCAGAAGGTCAGCCTGCAGGATTTCCAGGGCCAGTGGGTGCTGCTGTTTTTTTACCCCAGCGACTTTACCTTTGTCTGACCGACAGAATTGGCGGCGGTCGCCGCTATTTACCCTTATGTAAAAAACATGAATGTGGAAGTCCTTGCCATCAGCACGGACAGCGTTTATTCCCACAAAGTGTTCAAAGAAACATCGCCTTCCCTGAAGCATGTGACCTTCCCGCTTCTGAGCGACCGGACCCACAGCATCAGCAAGGCCTACCGCGTTCTTGATGAAAATTCAGGAGCATCATTCCGGGCATCTGTGTTCTTGAACCCTGAGCAGATCATCCAGGCAAAACTGATTTATCCCGGTAATATCGGCCGCAATCTCCATGAACATGTCCGCATCCTTCAAGCCCTCCAATATGCAAAACAGACAGGCAAAGGCACACCTGCCAACTGGATGCCGGGCCAGCAGGGAATGATGAGCGATCCGAATATGATTGGGAAAATATAAATACGGCTGCTGGTAATAGGGATGCCGCAGGGAACAGTGGCTGTCCGATAAACAAAAGACCCGCCTTTTATAAAGCGGGTCTTTTTGCTTGATATATAAACTGCGTTTCCTAATCTTTAACCGCAGTTTGCTTGGCATTGACAATCAGCGGATTCAGGCCGGAGCCTGTTCCTTTGACTTGCGTGGCGCCTTCCGTGTTCTGGCCTTCCAGATAGGAAGCGTATTTTCTGTTCCAGAATTTTATGGACAGATAGATGAAGATGCTGGCAATGATAAAGATGGCGACTGTGGCTGGCCAGAAAGCTGGGGAAACAATAGCAGCTTCATAAGCAAGGCCGATTTTTGAAAAGACGATATACGTAAAAGCAACGAGAGAGAGGAGAATGATGGAAACAGGAAGCACGCCCTTCCACGGAACCATATTCACCAGGGCGTCTGCACGGAAATGATAAGCAGAGGCTCTCGGCTTGATTTTACCGATAATAACCATCATCAGGATCTCGACAGCAAACAGGATGGCATAGATATGGATAAAATGGATCGGCACCGTATAGCCAAACAGATGGTCAGTGCCCCATACGAGCATATAATAAGCAATCACATGGAAAATGATAACCACTTTTGGCGCCAATGCCGGGATATATTTCGAGAATATGCCGACGAGTACGATAGCGATGATCGGTATGTTGAAAAATCCGGTGAACCTTCGAATCAGGTCCCAAAGTCCGTCAGATGCGTTCATCAGCATCGGAGAGATGAATAAAGAGACAATGGCGAGAAAAGTCCCGAACCATTTACTGATGCTGATCAGCTTTTCGTCACTCACATTAGGATTGATCCGTGGCTTGTATATATCCAGGGCAAAAAGGGTGGCGGCGCTGTTCAGCAATGAATTGAAGGAGCTGAATACGGCCCCCAGCAGGACCGCAAGGAAAAATCCGGACAGATAGCCGGGCATCACATCTGAAATCAGGGCTGGATAGGCAAGGTCGACTGATTTCAGTGAATTGCCATAAAGATGAAAGGCAATGACGCCGGGAATCATCATGAAAACAGGGACAAGCAGCTTATAAAAGCCTGAAATCATGACACCCTTTTGGCCTTCAGCCAGATTTTTCGCACCTAATGTACGCTGGATAACATACTGATTAGAAGCCCAGTAGAATAGATTGGCAAAAATCATTCCGGTAAAAATGGTGCCGAACGGGACAGAGTCTTCTTTCGTCCCGATGCTGTTCAATTTTTCAGGGTGATCAGTGGCAATGGTTTTCAGACCGCTGAAGAAATTGCCGTCGCCAAGGGCGAAGAAGCCAAGAACCGGAATCAGGATCCCGATGATCAGGAGGCCGATTCCGTTTAACGTATCAGAAACAGCAACAGCCTTCAGTCCGCCGAAGATGGCGTAAATGGCCCCGATGATGCCGATGATCCAAATAACAAGCCAAACAGAAGATTCATATGTAATACCTAAAAGGGACGGCACATCAAACAGCTGCAGCACAGCCAGCGCCCCCGAATAAAGCATGGATGGAATAGTAACAAGAATATAGCCAAGCATGAACAGGATGACGGTATAGCGCCTTACCCCTTCATCAAAGCGCTTGCTTAAGAATTCGGGCAGCGTGGTAAAGTTTCCGCCCAAATACTTTGGCAGCAGATAAACAGCCATGAAGATGATGGCGAAAGCTGCGGTAACTTCCCAGGCCATATTGCTCAAATTGGTGCGGTAGGCCTGTCCATTCAGGCCGATCAGCTGCTCGGCCGACAGATTTGTCAGCAATAGCGATCCGGCGATGAATCCCCCTGTCAGCCCCCTGCCTGCGAGGAAATATCCTGTAGAATCGCTGACTGCCCCTTTCGTTTTCACGTACGAAATCCAGGCAACGATCGCCATAAAAAAGGCACAGGATATTAAAGTAAAAGCAATTCCCCCAGTAAACATAGGTGCACTTCCTTTTCTCTTTTTAGTTCGTTAAATAACCTCAAACAGCCTATTTCAAACCTTTTGCTGAAAAGGAATATAATCCCAGCGGCTTTCAAATAAAGGAGGAGGCCATTATAATAGAGGAAAGGATTGAAAGGAGGCCGCAGATGGACCTTTTTGGAATCATTTCAGAAGAACGGATCAAGAAAGGCTATAAAGAAGGCGAATTTGAAAACCTTCCCGGCTTTGGAAAACCGCTTCCCCATGATGAGCTTTCCCATGTCCCGGACGACCTGCGCATGGCCTACAGAATGATGAAAAATGCAGGCTATACAGAAGAAGACAGCAGCTTGAAACAGGAGATGTCCACCATCGAGGATCTTATAAAAAAATGCGAAGACCCTGCAGAAAAGAAAGATCTTCAGAAGCAGCTGAACCAGAAGCTGCTGCAATTCAACAGCATCATGTCTAAAAGGCGGACAGCTACAAACTCCTCGATATTTAAAAACTATGAAGATAAAATTCATCATAAATTGGCTGATTGAAAGCTCCTTGAAAAAGGAGTTTTTTTCTTTTGGCGGAACTCACCCCATTAACATTTTGAAAGTTCCTGAATTAGTTCTATATACCTATTTTAAAGACTATTATTTTTTAGAAAGTAAAAGAATTGCAGATTAATATTAGGAATTACCTAAATAAATGAGGGTCCCTGTCGAAATAAATAGAAATAGACATTATATTAAGACAGGTGACGTATATGGATAAATCATCATTAATAGGTATAATACTGGCAATCATTGCAGTGGGTGTGGGCATGGTGCTGAAGGGTGTGGGCCCGATTGCTCTGGTAAATCCAGCTGCAATCCTGATCATTATTGTCGGTACCATCGCGGCGGTTACGATTGCTTTCCCATCCAGTGAATTGAAAAAAACACCTAAGCTATTTGGCATATTATTTAAGGAGAAAAAACAGATGGCGCCTGGAGAACTGATTAAAATGTTCTCAGAGTGGGCTCAGCTGGCGAGAAAAGAAGGGCTTCTGGCTCTTGAAGGAAAGATGAATGAAATTGAAGATCCTTTTCTTAAAAATGGGCTGTCGCTGGCGGTAGATGGGCAAAGTGCAGACTACATCAGAGATGTCTTATCGGAAGAAATAGAAGCTATGGAAGAAAGGCATCAATCCGGGGCTGCAATTTTCACACAGGCCGGTACATATGCTCCGACACTAGGTGTTTTGGGCGCTGTGGTAGGACTTATCGCAGCCTTGAATGATATGAGCGACACTGAAAAGCTGGGGCATGCCATCAGTGCAGCATTCGTAGCAACGCTTCTTGGGATTTTCACTGGATATGTGCTCTGGCATCCGTTTGCCAATAAGCTGAAGCGCAAATCAAAACAGGAGTCAAAACTGAAATATATGATGATAGAAGGAGTCCTTTCGATTCTTGAGGGAGAAGCTCCACGCGTCATCGAGCAGAAGCTGGCATCTTACCTGCCTGCAGGAGAGAGGAAGCAGTTTCTCGAAGAAAGCGAAGTGAAGGCAGATGAGTAAGCGGAAGAAAAAGGAGCATCATGAAGAACATGTTGATGAGTCCTGGCTGATTCCTTATGCTGATCTTCTGACACTCCTGCTTGCCCTTTTCATTGTCCTTTTTGCCATGAGCTCAGTGGATGCCCAGAAATTCCAGTCTCTTTCAAAAGCATTCAACGAGGCATTCAATGGCGGGACAGGCTTCTTTGATTTCCCTAGCCCGTTGCCGGATGGCGCCATGCAGTCTGCAGATGAGACCGAGACCGAGAATAAAGAGGAAGTCGAGAAAACTTCCGCTGCTGCCGGCGGCTTTGAAGAGGGCCAGAATGAGATAGAGGTGGACGGAAAAGTCCAGAAGATTACCGATAAGCAGGAGCTCAAGGAAGTCGAAGAGAAGGTGCAGACTTATATCCAGAAAAATGGGCTGACAGACAAGCTTGAGACTTCATTGACAGATGAGGGGCTGCTCGTCACTATCCGCGACAACGTCCTGTTCGCTTCTGGAGTCGCTGAAATAAGGGCAAGCGATTTATCAATTGCTGATGAGATCGGCGAGCTGCTCGTTATGGACCCGCCGCGCCATATCATCATCAGCGGCCATACAGACAACATGCCGATCAAAAACTCCGAGTTTGAATCCAACTGGGAATTAAGCGTCATGAGAGCCGTGAACTTCATGAAAATCCTTCTGCATAACAAAGACCTGGATGCCCGGGCCTTCAGTGCAAAAGGATTTGGCGAATTCCAGCCTGCCGCCTCCAATGATACAAAAGAAGGCCGGGCAAAAAACAGGCGGGTTGAAATTTTAATATTGCCAAGAACATAAGCCGAGCCGGAATGGTTCGGTTTTTTTATATAAATTTATATAGTGTATCTGCTCTTGCTTTGATAAAATTTAGAAATCACAAAATTGACTAAAAGAAGGCTATGAAAATGAACAGACTGAAGGTATATGCTAAGCAGTTCCATCCAGTGGTTTGGGTCCTTCTGGGAGGGACGGTACTGGCAAGAGGCGCTTCCTTTATGACGCTGCCCTTCCTCGCCATTTACCTTTCCAGTACGATGGACCTCCACCCGCTTTTGATCGGCCTGACCATTGGAATCAGTCCGCTGACCGGGACGATAGGCGGCTTTATAGGCGGCTATCTGTCTGACAGATTTGGACGTAAGCCCATCATGCTGAGTGCCCTGATAATGTGGTGCCTCGTTTTTTACGGGTTTGCCCTGGCTGATTCACCGGCCTTATTTGTCATACTGAATGCTTTAAACGGCTTGTGCAGCTCCTTTTTTGAGCCGACCTCCCAGGCGCTTATAGCAGACCTGACAGACAAGAAATACCGGATGAAGGCCTTTTCGCTCCGTTATACCGCCATCAATGTCGGCGCATCTGCCGGTCCGCTGCTTGGCGCCTATCTGGCTTCTGTTTCCGCAGACAGCACGTTTGTGATAACCGGGACAATCTATCTGCTGTATGGAATATTCCTGGCAGTATTTTTGTCCAGATATAAGATTAAAAAAACAGCAGATCCCGCCAAGAAGGGGGCGACCTTCAAGGAATCAATACGGGTGGTCAGGCGGGACAAAGCACTGCTCTTCCTGATACTGGGAAGCATCCTGATCAATTTAGGGTATGCCCAGATTGAATCAACCCTCCCGCAATTTCTGGAAAATGAACTGGCCAATGGCATAGTTATATACTCAAGCCTGCTTTCCATCAATGCTGTGATGGTGGTGATCCTGCAGCTGCCGATCAGCTCTTTTGCTGAAAAATTCCATCCGCTGCAGGTGATGATGTGCGGCTCTGTCCTTCTATCGCTTGGACTGGTATGCTTCAGCTTTACAAACGGCTGGATCATTGGATTCCTGGCCATGCTCATCGTTACAATCGGAGAAATCCTGATCTTCCCTTCCAGCAGCATCATGATTGACCAGCTGGCAGACGATACGAACAGAGGAACCTACTTTGGAGCAAGCCAATTCCGGAAAGTCGGCCATTTCGCAGGCCCGATCCTCGGCGGCTTCCTGCTTGGCCAGACCGGAGGGCAGATTGCCTTCTGGATGATCGCGGGGCTGTCATTGGGCAGTATCATATTTTACAGAATTGGGAATCTGGTGACAGTGAAGGCGGGAGTGCGGAGTGTGGAAGGGTAGGCTGTTTTGTAATGGCTGAGGTGCTGGGGAGCGGTGCAGCTGGCAAAGCTCGGAGTCGCAAATATATTGAGAGAGTCGCAAATAAAATTGAAGAGTCGCAAATAAAATGGGAAACTCGCAAATAAACCTGAAAAGTCGCAAAAAAGAGCCGCGGGCTGTTTTTTGCAGAGTTGCTAATAAAAGCTGGAAGTTGCTAATATAATGGAAAAGTTGCTAATAAAATGAAAAACTTGCTAATAAACGTGAGAACTTGCTAATAAAACGAAAACTTGCTAATAACCGCAAAATGAAGCTGCCCATAAACCTAAAAAACCGCAAATAAACGCCCGAATTTCATCTGCAAATACAAAAACAGGACCCTCCAGCCGGGGGTCCTGTTTCACTTTACATAGAGATATTCACTTCTGACTGCATTTCTTCTTTGGCTGCTGCTGTTTTTTTCCCGTGAAGGATATAGTAGAGTCCTAGGCCGATCAGTGAGACCACGACAAGCACCATGTATAGCTTGGCAAACCCTGTGTAGACGGCGACGATGCCGAGTACATAGGAGCCAAGGCCGATGCCTGAGTCGAACATCGTAAAGAAGGTGGAGGTGGCCAGCCCTCTTTTTGCCGGATCGGCATTTTTGATGGCCACTGTCTGCATGCTTGGCACGATGGTGCCGTAGCCAAGGCCGATCACGGCGCCGGCAAGCAGGAACAGGAAGCTGTTGTCTGCAAGGCTGAGCAGGAACAGGCCGGCGGCAAATAAGACGATTGCCGGATAGATGACCCTGTTTTCACCGTACAGGTCAAACCAGCGGCCTGTGAACGGGCGTGAAATCAGGATGAAGGCTGCATAGACGACAAAGAAAAAGGACGCCGCCTGCATGAGTCCGAGCTCCTTGGCATACACCGAAATGAAGGATAATACACCCGAATAGGCAAACGCGAGCGTGCCGGCTGCAATGGAAACCGGAACGGCATTTTTTTCAAACAGGCTTGAAAAAGCGAATGAAGGCTGCTTTGTTTTTTCGCCAGTGTTTTCCGGGATGCTGATGATAGATGACAGCACCAGAGCCAGGACAGCAAGCACCGTACATAAAACAAAAATCCAGCTGTATGCCGCATATTGAATGATGGTCAGCCCTGTGAAAGGCCCGATAACCATGGCAAGGTTCATGAACATGGCATAATAGCCAAGCCCTTCGCCGCGCCTTTCAGCCGGTACGATATCCGCGACGATGGCACCAGTGGCCGTTGTGGCCATCCCGAAGCCCGCGCCATGCAGGAAGCGGACTGCCAAAAGCATTGGCAGGCTGTCTGCTGTAAAATAAAGTGCAGAAGCCACTGTAAAAATAACCATAGAAATCATCAGGATTTTCTTGCGGCCGATTTCGTCAATCCATTTTCCTGTAAAAGGACGGGAGATGACGGCGGCGATCAGGAATACCGAAATGATAAGGCCGACCTGTGATTCACTTCCTTTTAAATCATCGAGAATGTAAATGGGAAGAGTGGTCAGCAATATATAAAACCCGATAAATAAGAAAAAACTAGTAATAGAAACGCCTAAAAAGTCCTTTGTCCAAAGGGGTTGTTTCTTCATGATTGTCCTCCTTGATGTCATGTTACTGAGAGTCTGTGAAGTAGTGAGAAGAAAAACGGAAGGCCTTGCGGGGCTGATCAGCGTCCGGAATTTTGCTTCATTTTTTGCATGACTGATATGGCAGCCATTAATTCTTCTTCAGAAATATCCTCAAGCATTTTTTGTTCGTATCCTTCTACGGCGGCCAGCCAATCTGGATATTGAGTGAGGGCTGCATCTGTGAGCAGAATCTTTTTTTCACGCTTGTCTTTCCCCGGCACCCTGCTGATCCAGCCTGATTTTTCAAGACGGAGAAGGGCTCTTGTCATGGTCGGGGCCTCAACGCTGAGATAGGTGGAAAGCTCAACCTGTGTGCTGGAGCCTGTTGTTTTCAGCCTGTAGATGATCGGCCATTGTGCGGCATAAAGTCCCATAGGGGTCAGCACATCGTTCAGGCCCTTGGAGAACTGCCGGGTACATTGGTTGAAGCTGTGAAAAAAAGGATCCATTTTATTCATATACTATCACCCGTTTCAATTAGTTGCCTAGCTAACTATAAGGGAAAAAGACATATTTGTCCAGTCCGTTTTTAGGAAACAGGTTTGAAGAGCGGCTTGAAGGGAATGGGTTAAACAGCAGCAATGTGCAATTTATCTACTAGGGGGAAATTCAATTGGACTCATTTTTAGAGCTTGTGGGAAGTATCTCGGCTTGGCTGTGGGGGCCGCCGATCATCATCATCCTGGCTGGAACAGGCATATATTTAACCTTTTTACTGGGATTCTTCCAATTCAGATACCCGGTTTATATTTTCAAGCAGACCTTCGGCAGTGTGTTTAAAAAGCCGAAAGGAGAGGGAACGGTCACTCCGCTTCAGGCGCTGACATCTGCACTGTCCTCGACAATCGGAGCGGCTAATATCGTCGGTGTACCGGCAGCCATCATGTTCGGCGGACCCGGTGCAGTCTTCTGGATGTGGGTAATTGCTTTGATCGGCATGGCCATCAAGTTTTCGGAAAGCGTCCTGGCGGTCAAGTACCGGGAAAAGAATGAAGACGGCGAATATGTCGGCGGGCCGATGTACTATATGACAAAAGGGCTCAATATGAAATGGCTGGGTGTCTGGTTTGCCTTTGCGCTTATGATCGAGCTGATCCCAAGCATCATGGTGCAGGGAAATGCGGTATCATCGGCTGTTTCAGAAACATTTGAAATCAATGGGCTGTGGACAGGAATTGCTGTTGCAGCAGTTGTATCATTAATTGTATTCGGCGGCATCAAGCGGATCGGGCAGGTAACTGAAATCCTGGTTCCGTTTATGGCATTGATTTATGTGGGAACAGCACTTGTAATCCTATTTATGAACTTCGGCAAGGTTCCTGAGGTATTGGAATTAATCTTCACTTACGCATTCCAGCCGGCAGCGGCAATGGGCGGCTTTGCAGGTGCAGCCATCGGCGAGGTCATCCGCTGGGGCTTTGCACGAGGATTATATTCCAATGAAGCAGGACTTGGGACGGCTCCGATCGCCCATGCGGCTGCACAGACTGACCATCCTGTCAGACAGGGCTTTTGGGCGATCGTCGGCATTGTCGTTGATACGCTGATTGTCTGCTCTGCGACAGCTTTTGTGGTGCTGTCTTCAGGCGTCTGGCAGAGGGAAGGGGCTATGGATGATCCATCATCCCTGACAACAGCGGCTTTTTCCCAGTACTTCGGACAGACCGGCAGCCTCATCGTCACGATTTCACTTATATTCTTTGTTGTATCAACCATCATTGTAGTTATTTTCTACGGATCAAAGCAGGCGGAATTCCTGTTTGGCGATTTTGCCGGACAGGCCATCAAGTTTGTTTATATCGGAGCTATCGTGCTTGGGTCGGTAGGCGCTGCGCAAACGATCTGGCAGTTCCTTGACCTGGCGCTGGCTGCAATATTGGTTCCAAACATCATTGCCGTCCTTCTGCTGAGCAAGCAGGTGAAAGAGCTTAAAAATGAGTTTTTTACCTCGGAGAAATACTATTTGAAGGATATTAAAAAGAAAGATGATGCGGCATAAAGAGGCGGGGATTTTCCCCGTCTTTTTTGTGCAAACCCTTATGTGGTCTGACTTCATACCTATAAGTCAGACCTATATTTTTACCTGAAAACCATTGCTCTTTCTGTAAACAAATGTTTATAATTTAGACAAAAGTTTATAAAGGCGGTGAAACGCTGTGAATGAAAAAGAACAATCCATTTTGAATTTGATAAAAGAGGACCCGTTCATTTCCCAAAGTGAGATTGCAGAGAAGACGGGGTTGTCACGCTCGGCTGCTGCTGGCTATATTTCCTCGCTTGCCAGGCAGGGTAAAATCCTTGGAAGGGCTTATATGCTGCCGAACAAGAAGGAAGTTCTCTGCATCGGCGGGGCTAATATCGACCGGAAGATTCAGGCGATTGGCAAAATTGAAAGCGGTACCTCTAATCCGTCGGCCAGCTCCCAGTCTTGCGGCGGGGTTGCCAGGAATATTGCAGAAAACCTTGGCCGGCTTGGCTGCGACGCAAGTCTTATGACAGCTGTGGGCGACGATACTGAAGGAAACTGGCTGCTGG
Organism: Bacillus infantis; assembly: GCF_050107595.1. Taxonomy (GTDB): domain Bacteria; phylum Bacillota; class Bacilli; order Bacillales; family Cytobacillaceae; genus Bacillus_AB; species Bacillus_AB infantis_C. The sequence goes on along the minus strand of NZ_JBNILH010000010.1, from coordinate 144,633 downwards.
GCTATACTAAAGATTTTGTCGACATCACCCCGTCCCAGACCTTGCCGAATACCGCGACAGGAACGTATACAGCGATTCTGGACCATGATGGTGAAATGACAGTCGCTTTTGCCGATATGGCCTTATACGACCGTATAGATTCAGAATTTATCGAAAAAAGATGGGGCTATATTGCCTCGGCAGAGATTGTCCTGCTGGATACCAATTTTCCGGCAGACGTGCTGAAAAAGACGATTTCCCGCTGCTATGAAGAGTCTGTTCCGCTTTGCATCACGCCGGTCTCTTCCCCAAAGGTGAAGAAGCTGCCCGGAAATCTGATGGGTGTGACATGGCTGATTGCCAATCATGACGAAGCTGAGGCGCTGTCAGGAATGAAGATTGATAGTGACGGAGATTTCTTTAAAGCGGCTGAGAAGATCATGAAAAAAGGTGTGGAGAAGGTCGTCATTACAAGAGGTGACAAAGGGCTGATTTTCTACACAAAGGAAGGCGAGGCAGGAGTGCTGCTTCCGCCGAAGATCAAGGTACAGGATGTGACTGGGGCAGGCGACTCGCTTGTAGCCGGTATCCTTTACGCCCATCTGAAGGGGCTTAATACAGAAAACGCCTGCAAAATCGGCATCGCCTGCAGCATGCTGACACTGCAATCGGAAGAAACCGTCAGTCCAATTTTAAATAATGTCAGACTGCAGGAAACATTTCAGCACAATTTCAGCTAATAAAGGAGAATATTAATATGCTAGAAAACTATCTTGAATTTTCAGAAGAAGTATTGGAAGCGCGAAAAGCAAATAAACCGGTTGTGGCATTAGAGTCAACGATCATCTCACACGGCATGCCATACCCGCAGAATATCGTGACCGCCAAAGAAGTAGAAGATATCATCCGCCAAAATGGTGCGGTGCCTGCAACCATTGCCATCATCAATGGAAAAATCAAGATCGGCATCTCTGAGGACGAGCTGGAATTCCTTGCCCAAAGCAAGGATATTGAAAAAGCCAGCCGCCGTGATCTTCCTTATCTGATCGCCCAGGGCAAAAACGGCGCAACCACTGTGGCAGCCACGATGATCTGCGCAGAGCTTGCCGGAATCGAAGTATTCGTCACAGGCGGCATCGGCGGCGTTCACCGCGAAGCAGAAACAACCATGGATATCTCTGCTGACCTTCAGGAGCTCGCCCAGACCAATGTAGCGGTCGTCTGCGCAGGAGCCAAATCCATCCTGGATATCGGCCTGACCCTTGAATACCTGGAAACACACGGTGTGCCGGTTGTCGGCTATGAAACAGACAAGCTGCCGGCATTCTACACACGTACAAGCCCATTTGACGTCAACCACCGCGTTGACACTCCTGAGGATGCAGCCAGCCTGATCCGCACAAAATGGGAGCTTGGCCTGGACGGCGGCGTGGTCATCGCTAACCCGATCCCGGAAGAGGATGCCCTTGAAGAAAGCTTCATCACAAACGTCATTGAAACAGCGCTTCAAGAAGCAAAAGACAACCAGATTGCCGGAAAGCTGGTAACACCTTTCCTCCTGAGCAAAGTAAAAGAACTGACAGAAGGAACAAGCCTTACAGCCAACATCGCGCTAGTTAAGCACAATGCAGAAGTTGGAGCGAAGATTGCCGTTGGGCTGCAGAAGTAATGGTGGAGAGCCGGTCCCTGGCGGGGGCCGGTTTTTTACATTAATCCGTTCACTGTTCAAGTGCCGGAATCGTGAATCCTCTTTGCCGTCAAAATGTACCGGTCCGGTGCACTGCCGACAAAATAAAAAGGATAGCATGTAGAAAGGGTCAATATTTCCTCCGGAGCCGTCGGCTTAATGACAGTAGTATCATCCGCATCAACTATAAAAGAGTCGATGATTTCATATGTGAAGTCTCCATAAGGCATCCTCACAATCAGCTCATCCCCCAGCTTTAGTTCACCGATTTTTCGGAAAACGGTATCCCTATGGCCGGAGAGAAGAATCTGATCTTTCTGCCCGGGGAAAACTGTGCCGGCATAGTGCCCGACGCCTTTTTCCAATTCCTCCTCATCAGTTCCTTCTATTATAGGAAGCTCTGCCTTAAGTTCCGGAATTTCCAAAATGCCGATAATGTCTCCTGTTTTAAAAACAGAATTGATTGGTTTTTCAGCAGGGTGTTCTTTCTCTTGAACAGCAGTTTCTTCGGGGGGAAGTGAACTCTTAGCTGTTTCAAGAGCTTCTGCTGTTTGCCGGCTTTGATCTGCTGCCTCCTTAATAGAGAATAACAGCAGCCCGCCGCCGCTCAGGATGAAGATAATTGCAGAGCATAATAGTATAGAGCTTTTAAGCCTCACTTGCCGTCATTGCCTCCATGAGTGTTTTTAAAACGGATAAAATCCAGGTAATAACTAAAATCTTCTTTTGTGATTCCCTGGTCGATCGCTTCCTGGACAAGCTCATGCCATTCAGGATCAAGTTCTGCCGTCTGGAAATCGGGATTTACTTTATAATCTAGAAGCTCTTCGACTGATGTCCCGAGTGTTCTCGCCAGTTTGGAAAGAACCTGCAGGGATGGATTCTTCTGGATATCCCTTTCGATATAGCTCAAATAGGATTTGGAAACCCCTGATTTTTCAGCAAGTTCATTTATGGAAAAGCCTCTTAGGAGCCGCAAGCGTTTTATCCTCCCACCTACCATTAGAATATCCCCTCTAACTATAGTATAGACACAACTTCATTATAACGAACGTAAAGTTCATTAAAAAATACAAAAAAGTAAGAATAATCGAGATATTAGAAGGAAATCCGTGAAAACTGTTCGTTAAAAAGAAAAAACGGCTAAATTTGGCAATTTTCAAAGTTGGGGAGGATGTACTATACTCAACTTGTGAGTTCGATAAAAAGAACAAAAAGAACAACTACTAAGAATTGACTGGATTAATAGAGAAAAAGAGGAAGGTGAATGAAGCTTGAAGTTCAGCTGGAAAACCGTCAGAAAGATAATCAGCAGCATTATTACATGGCTATTATTTATTAATCTCCTATTAATGGCATTCCTTGTGATCTCGTCAAAAGCTTCCGGTGGTGAACCTCAGGCATTTGGCTATCAAATAAAAACTGTTCTCTCCGGTTCGATGGAGCCGACCTTCATGACCGGATCAGTCATCGCAGTCAAGCCGCTTGAAGGCAGCGCTAAGAAAGAACTGAACAAAGGAGACATCATCACCTTTATAGATGAGGACAAAAAACTGATCACCCATAGGATTACTGATATTACCCACAGCGGCGAACACGTCATGTATGAAACTAAAGGGGATAACAACCAATCCAAGGATTTGGACCCCGTCCTCTCAGAAAATGTGACTGCTATCTATACAGGATATACCCTGCCATATGCAGGTTATTTCATAGACTTTGCTAAATCCCAAAAAGGTGCTGCCATCTTATTGATCGGCCCTGGCATCCTGATGCTGGGCTATGCAGCCTTTACCATCTATCAGGCGATGAGGGAACTTGAAGCAAGAGCTAAAGACAAAGGCGACACCACAGAAAAAACAGCTTAAGCCAGGTTGAAATCTCTGTGGCAACACAGGGTTCAATATAAAAATTATACATACCCAAAGGGTAAGAGGAGGAAACGGAACATGAGCTTTAAAAAGAAATTCGGTTTGGGGATTGCATCTGCAGCACTTGGAGTATCTTTAGTCGGCGGAGGGACATTTGCATACTTCAGTGATACTGCTGAAGCCACAGGAAGTTTTGCTGCCGGAACTTTGGATCTGAGCGCTGATCCAACAACAATCATTGATGTAGATAACATCAAGCCAGGCGATACTATGCTGCGTTCGTTTGATCTGGTAAATGGAGGAACTCTGGACATTGCATCTATCACGCTGGATACAGATTACACTGTAGGTGATGCAAACGGCAACAACAGTGATGACTTTGGTAAACACATCCGAGTGAACTTCCTGCTGAATGCAGATAAAGTGGATGTACCAATCTACTCTACAACACTATCAGCACTGAAATCTATGTCTCCTGACCTGATTGAAGGAAACATCTTCAGCGGCTGGCTTGCTGAAAGAGGCGGAAAGCTTGCTGCCGGCACTTCAGATAAGCTGTATGTCCAATATGAGTTTGTAGATAATGGCCAGGATCAAAATGAATTCCAAGGCGACTCTCTAGAGCTTAAATGGACATTCAATGCTGAGCAAGGTGCTGGCGAAGCCAAATAATTTTAACCAGAAAAAAGGCGGGATGGCTCTCTATCCCGCCTTTTCCTAAATAACCATTCAGTGAGGTAATGCCATGACAAACCGACTCAAGCTGGCAAAGCCAAAAGCAATTTTTATGATACTAACTCTATTTATTCTTACTCTATTTCCCACTTATAAAGCTTTGGCAGAAGATAAGGAAATTGACATCCATACAAACCTGACCGGCTATTTTTTTCATGTAGGTGATTTGAAGCCAGGTGACTGGATGCCGCGCGATATTACCATCATCAATAATGGAAAACAGGATTTCAAATACAGTTCCATCATCGGCGAAAAGAAATCTGTCAAAGGCTTATTTGAAGAATTGGAGCTGCTGGTAAAGAAGGATAGCACCATTCTTTACGAAGGAAAATTAAAGGATTTCAAAGGCTTTACACCAAGGCCTCTTAAAAAAGGCCAAACAGAAACTTTATTTTTCCAGGTAACGATGCCTTATGAACTAGGGAATGCTTTTCAAAACTCTTCTGCTGAGGTGGAGATTCTGTTTGTAGCGGAAGCGCTTGATGGCGGAGGAGATCCACCTGATGATGGAGACCCGCCAGGAGAGGACGACCCTGGTGATGGTGAGGATCCGGGAGAGGAAGATCCAGGAGATAATCCGGGCGATGAAGACCCTCCAGGCGAAGACAACCCAGACGACGGTGATAATGGCGAGGATCCAGGTGATGGGGAGACTGAGGACCCAGGTGAAGATAATCCATCCGAAGATCCGGGTGATGACAGTGACGACCCAAGCCATAATCCCGATGAACCGGCAAGCGGAAATCCAGGCAGCGATCCAGGTGAGGGTATTACAGTTACTCCAGAAATCAGAGAAAATATTCTCCCTGACACGGCGACCAACACATATAATTTCATGCTTCTCGGAGGCATTTTGCTGGGGGCAGGCGGCATATTATTGGCAGTAAGATACCACAGAATCAGGAAAGACCATTAACAGGGCCTTGGAATGCTATTCAAGGCCTGTTCTTTAAGGAGGAAATCCCATGTACCGAAAAAACTGCACTAAATGCCACCGCCCATCCTACAGCAGCAGTGAAATAGGCGAATGGCTCTGCCCGGTGTGCGGGAATGATTTGACGCTGTTTCCCTTTTTTGATGCGTTTACGTTTGAGCGTCTGCCTGTGAAGGTAATGCCATTTAAGAAAAAGATGGAGAGCTATAAGGGGAGAATCATTAAATAGATAGAGGACATAAGGCCCTCAAAGAAGCTGTCGACTAAATGAACAAAAATCTAACACTTTCCTCTTAAGTTAACCGGGACATAAGACTTATGTACTTCCAGAAGATTTCTAAAACTATCCAATTATCCTTCTTTTTGTCGAATAATATCTTAAAATAATTTGAATAATTTGACAAAATACAACACGTAAATGTTGGGAAAACTTTTATAGTAGTCTTAAGAGGATATGAAAAAAGCATGAGGGAGCAGAAAAAGGCAAACCTGTTGAAAGATGGGGACGCAAAGTCACAGGTCTACCGCGCCTATCGATACTAAAGTCGGATAAGGCGCCAGGACGGCTGGATTGCCTGGAATACGAAATGTATTTTAGGGGGAAGAGAGAGGTTATGAAAAATAATTTGCAGGAATTGGACTTGGAATGGGTGGCATTAATTGCTGAAGCAAAAAATATTGGCCTGAATAAAGAAGATATACTTAACTTTCTTGCCGGCCAGCCGGCAGTGGATCTGATAGCGGATAACGGCTGAAAACTAACAACAGAATATAGAAAGCTAAGTGTTTCTCTGCAGGAGAAATGCTTTTTTATTTTGCGGGAAGAATGGAGGCTACGGAGGCTGTCAATCTTGATAACTGGTTGTCCGTTTTTGCATAACAGCCTCGGGCAGGGTTATTTTTTTTGATTTATCCTCCATTTATTGAATTCGAGGAATTCGCGGAACTGGTCCTTTGAGATGCCGGAATCCATTGCTTCTTTTACAATATTCATCCATTCAGAGTCCAATTCTTCTTTATTGGGCTGGTCCAGAATCAGCGTATCGACCGGAACATGAAGAACAGCAGAAATTTTTTCCAAAAATTGAATGGAAGGATTTGTCTGAAGATTTCTTTCCAGGGAGCTTAGGTAGGATTTTGCTACGCCTGCCTGTTCAGCGAGCTCTGATAATGACATTTTTCTCTCCTGACGCAGTCTTTTTACACGTTCGCCAATCATTGATTCCACACACCTTTTATCCAGAAGTTATATGATCGAAGGGTTATTTATTAAGAACGATTTGTTCAATCAATATAATTTATTTTAACACAATTGTAATCTCTTTTCCTAAGGGTGCAGGCGAAAAATCAAATTTTTCTTAATAGAAACTGGATTTGCTGAAGACTTGAACTTTACGTTAACGTAAATGATATATTGGTGTCAGAATAGTTAAAGAATTCGGGTGATAGCATGGAATATACCATTTCGGAGCTGGCCGGGGAATTTCAGGTCAGCACAAGGACCATCAGATATTATGAAGAGCTTGGCTTATTATGCCCTAATCGAAATGAAAATGGGAGAAGAGTTTTTGCGAAGAAGGATTATATCCGCCTTAAGCTGATTTTCAGGGGGAAGCGCTTTGGATTCAAGCTGGATGAAATCAAAGAGATGATCGTGCTGTTTGACCAGGACCGGTCGGGGCGAAAGCAGCTGGAGCGGACAGTTGAGTATGGCAGGGAGAGAGTAAAGGAGGTGAACGCCCGCATCGAGGAGCTGCTTTTTTTAAGAGGGGAAATGGAAAAAATGCTGGTCCAATTTGAAAAAAGGCTGAACGAAAAGGGGGAAAATATATGAACGTATCAGAACTGCTGGCAAGGAACGGAAGGAAATTTCCCAACAGGGAGGCTGTCATTTTCGGGGAGGAGAGGCTTTCCTACAAAGAGCTGAACAGCAGGGTCAATAAGCTGGCAGACGCATTGAGGACAAGGGGCTGCGCAAAAGGAGATAGGATTCTGCTTTTAATGCCGAATGTTCCGGAATTTGTGGTCACATATTTTGCGGCGATGAGGATTGGCGCGCTGATTGTTCCGGTGAACAGCCGGCTGACGGCATCTGAGCTGGGCTATATCCTTGACCATAGCGGAGCGAAAGCCTTATTTGCCCATGAAATGCTGCTTGCGCAGATGGGAACCCTGATTGAAAGGGCTGGACTTGAGTGTGTGAAGACAGGTGCAGCAGCGGCTGGATGGTCCAGCTTTGAAGAGCTGGTGGCGGGCGGCAGGGATTTAGATGTGGGAATTCCTTTGACAGAGGATGACGAGGCGGCAATCCTTTACACGTCAGGTACGACCGGAAGTCCGAAGGGGGTGCTGTTCACTCATCGCAATATTCTTTCATCAGCGATCATGATGGCGGTGGAGATGGCCATGAAGCCGGAAAGCCGCATGCTCCATTTAATGCCGCTGAGCCACTCGGCGCCGCTCCATCTGTTCCTGGTCGCAGGCACCTATGTGGGGGCAGGCCATATTATGTCGCCGGTTTTTACACCGGAAGTACTGTTAAAGCTTGTCTCTTCGGAAAAAGCGACGCATTTCTTTGGTGCGCCTGTTGCCTATCTTTTCTCAGCAAAGCAGCCTGATATTGAACAATATGATTTGTCTTCGATGGAGTATTGGGTGTACGGCGGGGCTCCGCTTGGAGAAAAAGAAGTCCGGCTTGTGAAGAAGCGGCTGAAAACGGACAGCCTGTATTGCGTGTATGGACTGACAGAGGCCGGGCCGAGCGGAACTCTGCTGCTGGCCGGCGAGCATGGACAGAAGGCAGGCAGCATCGGGAAGAGGGCGGCACTCGGAACGGAGATCATGATTGCCGATGAAGAAGGCAATCCGGTTGAGCCTGGCGAGATTGGCGAAATCCTCCTGAAGGGCGAAAGCGTTATGAAGGGGTACTATCTGGATCCTGAAAAAACAGCGGAAACGATTAAGGACCGCTGGCTCTATTCCGGTGATATGGCCAGATTTGATGAGGACGGCTACATCTGGGTCGTCGACCGGAAGAAGGATATGATCATTTCCGGCGGCGTCAATATTTTTGCGAAAGAGATTGAAGAGCTGCTGGCTTCGCATCCTGCCATTGCGGAGAGTGCAGTTGTCGGCGTGCCGCATCCGGAGTGGGGCGAGACAGTAAAGGCCTATGTTGTGCTGAAGCAGCAGGGCAGTCTGGAAGAGGATGATTTAAAAGCATTTTTGTCTGGAAAAATAGCTGATTATAAGATACCGAAAATATATGAAGAAATAGAGGCGCTGCCGCGCAATGCAACAGGCAAGATTTTGAAGCAGTCATTGAGGCAGCAGGAGCAATCTGTTTAAGGAGGGGCAGGAATGAACTTTTACCAAAGTGATCCGAATCTGGCATTTGTGCTGAAGCAGTATATGGATGAGGAATTTTTTGCATGGGCTGAAAAGGAGCTTGAAACATTCGGGGGGTTATGTGCCGGGGAAATTGACGAGCGGGCGGTCCATACCGACAGGGAAGGCCAGCCGCGGCTGATCAAGTATGACAAAATGGGCAATGACATTTCCCATGTCTGGCTGAATGAGGGATACAGGAAAACGGTGGAGCAGACTTATAATGCCGGCATTGTCGGCTATGTCCATAAGGAAATTCCCGAGCTTGGGCGCAAGGGGAATTATGTGTATTCGTGTGCGCAGGGATATCTGCTGTCGCAGACGGAGCCTGGGTTTTATTGCCCCGTCACATTGACAATGGCGACTGCCTATCTGATCGACCATTATGCGGATGAAGAGCTGAAGGAAAAGTATCTGCCTCATGTGATCAGCACGGGGGAGACCCAGCTTTTTGAAGGGGCTACCTTCCTGACGGAGCGGCAGGGCGGTTCGGATGTGGGAGCCAATGAGGTGAAGGCCGTTCTGGAGGACGGGAAGTACCGGATTTATGGGGAAAAATACTTTGCCTCCAATGCAGGTGCCTGCGGTGTGGCGATGGTTTTGGCCAGGAGAGAGGGGGCGCCTTCGGGATCGAAGGGGTTGAGCTTGTTCCTTGTTCCTTGGCGGAAGGATAACGGCGAACTGAACGGACTTGAGATCAGGCGGCTGAAGGATAAGCTTGGGGTACGTGCCGTGCCGTCAGGGGAAGTGATTTTCCACGGTGCAGAAGCCCATCTGGTAGGCGATGCGGATAAAGGGATTTACTATATGATGGAAGCGCTTAATCTATCGCGCATCTGCAATAGTGTCGCAAGCATCGGCATCATGCAGCGGGCTTTTTTGGAGGCGAAACAATATGCCTTTATGCGGAATGCCTTTGGCAGCAAACTTGCTGATTTTCCGATGGTAAAAGAGACACTTGCCAAGCTTGCCTGCAAGCAGGAGGTTGAGACTAGTGCCGTGTTCAGTCTGATTGCCCTGTATGACCGGGTGGCGGCTGGTGAGGCTTCGCGCGAAGAGGAAGCGATGAACCGGCTTCTGATAGCAGTGCTAAAAAAGGAGACAGCCGAGCAGGCCATTCATTTTGCGCATGAATCGATTGAGATGCATGGCGGGAACGGCTATATTGAAGACTTTGTGACACCGCGGCTATTGCGGGATGCGCAGGTGCTGACGGTTTGGGAAGGTACAGCTAATATTCTTGGGCTGGAGGTTCTGAGATTAATAGAGAAGTTTCGGGTGCATGAGCTGTTTATTGGGAAAATGGAGGCGGAGCTTGAAGGGCTGGGTAGGGCGCTTCAAAGGTTTGCGGCGCCGGTTTATGCTGGGCTTTCGAAATTGAAAGAGCTGCTTGCGGCAGTAGGCGGCGGGGACCGGGACATGCAGACGTACCACTGTAAGCGGGCAGCTGTGCTGATGGGCAAAATCTATGAAAGTGTGGTCGCTTTGAAGGATGCAGCACTGGGCGGCGAGCGGAAAGAGATAGTTGCGCGGGTGTTTTTGGATGAAACTTGGAGGCTGACTGAGGTGTTGGATGAAGAAATGCTGCCGGTGAAGCATTTTGATGTGCTGATGCATGTGGGGGAAGCGGCGGAAGTGGAGGTTTGAGTGGAGTGGGGCGCTGAATCTGGGGATTTGGCGCTTTTTTATGTTGTGGGGGTGGTTGGCCTGGGGTTCGGCGGGGGGTTATTTGCGAGTTTGGGCGGATATTTGCGGGATATTTGATATATTTGCGAGTTTTGGGATAAATTTGCGACTTTGCGGGGTTTATTTGCGAGATTCCGTTTTTATTTGCGACTGGGGGAAGCGGGTCAGGCCAAGTTGAGAGGACGGCTGGCTGGAATGGAGCTGCGGCAGGAGGGATATTAGCAACTTTTTCGTTTTACTAGCAACTTTTTCCACTTATTAGCAACTTTCGCGATATATTAGCAACTATTCAATTTTATTAGCAACTTCCGAGTTTTATTAGCAACTCCGGCGCCAGAGCACTCCACTGCCCCCCGGTGCCAGGTACCATCCCGCTCAAAACCGCACCAGTCCTGCATCCCTGCCGCCAAGGTACCTGGCACCAACCCATAGAACCGCCTATTGCCCCGCCATTCCGGTGCCAGGCACCATCCCCTGCAAAACCGCACCAATCCTGCATCCCCCCTGCCAAGGTACCTGGCACCCCAAAAGCATGGTACCCCAAAAGCATGGTACCCCCAAAAGCATGGCACCTCCAAAGCACACCCGCTGGTTTCAAAATCCCAATTCCAGGCTATAAGATGAGAAAAAGGTGGTGGACTGGATGGTTCTTAAGACAGAGGTAGCGATATTGGGCGGCGGAATCGGCGGGCTGACGCTGGGGCTGAAGCTGGCGCAGGCGGATGTGCATGTGACGGTGATTGAAAAGCTTGATGGTCCGTCGCCGGTGTATAAGGGAGAGCTGCTGCAGCCGAAGAGTCTGCAGATTTTTGAGCAGCTGGAAATCCTGAGTGAGATCGAGTATAACGGCCATAAGTTTTCGAGGATCAATTTTTCCGAGATTGATGAAGAGGAAGAAGAGCTGGCGATGGATTACCAGGTGCTTCCCGGCGAATTTGATTATGCGCTGATGATCGAGCATGAGACGCTGAAGGGCATCCTCCTGAAGCACGCGATGAGCTATTCTAATTTCGAATATATAAAAGGCGGGCTTGGCAAAGGGTATTGCGAAGACCGGCTGATTGTGGAGGTCCGGAAGCGGAAGGAGCAGTTTTCGCTGAAGGCGGATTTCTATGTCGGGGCGGAGGGCCGCAATTCACTGACGAGGAAGAAGATTGAGAGCGAGACGAAGAAGATTGATTATAACCATCATTTCCTGACGGTAACATTCCCGCGGCCGGACAGTCTGACAGAGGGGCAGATCATTACGGCGAAGGACAAGTTCCTCGGATTGTTCCCGCTTCCGGATAATAAGGTCCGTTCGGTGTATCTCATACCGGAGGGGACGTATAAGGAGTTCCAGGAGAAGGGGATTGAGCATTTCCATCAGAAGTATATCGAGCTGTACCCAGAGCTTGACGGCTATGTGACGAAGCTGAAGAGCTGGAAGGACATCCAGCTGATGATTCCGACAGCCTTTTATGCGGACAAATATGTGGACGGGAATCATGTCATCCTGGGCGATGCGGCGCATACGGTCCATCCGATGGCCGGCGAAGGCATGAATATGGCGATCCAGGATGCGGATGTGCTCGGCGAGCTGTTCGTGACCATGTATGAGACAGGCAATCTCAGCCCGAAATGGCTGAGCTGCTATGAGAAAGTCCGCAAGCACCGGGCGGAAAAAATGATCAAGTTCAGCCATTTATCAGCACTTGCCTATTCCTACCCCTATCAGCTTGTGACAGGGATCAGGCAGAAGGGGCTGAAGCAGATTGAGAGAGACAAGAAGCTGCAGTTCAAACAGATGCTGAATATCTCAGGGCTCGGATTCTGGCAGGAGAGCCTGCTTGACCGCGCCATTCAGATCGGGATGCTGCCTGCCCGCGAGAAGAAGCTCTCGCCAGCAGAGAAGGAAAGTTATTTTTACAAAGAAAAGGATGACTATCCTTGGAAAACGAAATTGGCAGGAGGCGTGCTATGATCTCGGAATATATAAGACTATTAAAGGCAAGGAACTGGATGAAGAAGAACCAGCCCTTCCTGTACAGCTGGCATGCTTACGTGGGGTTTGAGCTGGATTTGTTCTCCCAGTTCAAGGATCCGAAGACGGTCCGTGAGGTGGCGGCAGCGCATGATTATCAGGAAGAGCTCCTTACCAGATGGGTGGAAGTCGGCCTGGCGGTTAAGCATCTGAAAAAGAAGCGTGATGGAAAAATCAAGACTGCTTCGAAGTTCAGCCTCCCGTCATCGCCAAAAAATCCACGCTCGACCGGTGTCATCCTGAAGGAAATGATGGAGCTGCATATCCCGACACTGCTGACGTATCCGGACATGATGCGGAAAAATGAGCGGAACACATTTGACAATGACGAGCATGGACCGACCGTGGCGCGGACCTCGTCCCTTTTGGAGCAGCTCGCCCTGCCAAAGATGTCCAAGGTAATCAAGAATAATGATATACAATCGATTCTGGATGTAGGATGCGGCGAAGGAGGGTATCTTAAACGGATCAGCCAGAAGCATCCGGAGATTACCATGACCGGCATTGAGATCAATGAGGATGTTGCAGAGTCTGCATCAGCCAATTGCGCTGACAATCCCAATATCAGCATCGTCCACGCAGATATGCAGGATTATGAACCGGAGAAAAAGGCAGATCTGATCATGATCAACAATCTTCTTCATTATATTGAACCTGAAGAGCGGGAAGGCTTGTTTGAGCGGATCAGCAGCTGGCTGTCAGATAAAGGGACGATCACTGTCATCACTCCGATCCTTCATTCCAAAAAGGGCGAGGAGTTTTCAAGCGTCTTCAACAGCTTTTTCTCAGCATTCGAAAATCTGTATGCCACTCCAACGGAAGAGGATATGATGAAAATAGCCGGCAAGCTCGGGATGGAAATGAAAACCTTCAAGCCGATCATCACCGAAGGCGGCTGGTATTTTGTTGAGCTGGGACGTGCATAGAAAAAAGACGGGGCAGGGGCTCCGTCTTTTTTACGCCGTTGTATGGCACATCAGCAGAAATAATCAACAGGGCACACAGCCTCTATCTGCCGTGAATCAGGGAGCCTGGCAGTTTTACCTGCTTCACCCTGTATTTCGTTCAGAAGCTGGGTGAGCTCTTCCCGGCGCTTGTCATCTATGCTGAACTCCAGCCCATATTGTGTGACAAGATCCGATTTTTCTTCTTTCCAGACAATATGCCCATCAAGGCTGAGTATTTCTCCAAGAATCTTTGTTTGAATCTGGAAGAGGATATCCTGTCTGATCGGCAGCTTGATGTTGGTATACAATCTGGCGCCGCCAGGTCCGATATTTTCGATCAGCACTTCATTTTTGCCCATCTCGACCTGTTTATCTTTCAGCTTGATGATGGTCAGGTCAGCACTGAGAGGAAGGGGAAGGTCGATCCGGAAATATTTTCTCTGTTTTTTCAGCTTGTCCAAGCCTTTACCGCCACCCGGCTGAATATACCCTTCTTTTAAAAAGTCTCTGAACACGCTGCCGGAAACAGGCCGGGAAAACAGGAATCCCTGGATTTCATCGCAGCCCTTCTTTTTGAGAAAATCCAGCTGTTCGTACTCCTCGACTCCTTCAGCGACGACCTTCATATTAAGGCCATGGGCCATGTCGATCAGGCTTGAGGTAATGGTGGCGTCCTCCAGATTTGAGGTAATATTTTTGGTGAAAGATTTGTCTATTTTCAGCGTATTGAACTTGAATTTTCTAAGGTGCGTGAGAGATGAAAATCCTGTGCCAAAGTCATCCAGCGACAATTTTATTTTTAAATGTCCAAGCATTTCTAGCTCCCGCAGCACCTGGTCCGAATATTGGATCAGGCTGGATTCAGTCAGCTCCAGCTCCAGCAGCTCGGGCGGGATCCCATGCTTTTGGCAAAGCGCCCTGATCATTTCTGCGAGGTTATTTTTGTAAAAGCGCTGCCCTGAAACATTGATGGAGATTGGCACAAGAGTGAGGCCGCTTAAACGCCATTCCTCCATCCTGGATATCACATTTTCAATCACCCAGTCGCCGATTTCGACAATCAGTCCTGACTCTTCTGCAACAGGAATGAATTCCATCGGGGAAACGATGCCCCAGTCAGGATGGTTCCAGCGCAGAAGGGCTTCAGCACCTGCCAGCTTATGGGTCTTTGGCTGGATCTTTGGCTGGAATTCTACGTAGAATTGATCCTCTTTCAGAGCATTCCGCATATCCCTTTCCAGGCAGTACTTTTTGAATGATTCAATATTCATCGATGAGTTATAGACCTGATGGCTGTTTTTTCCCATCTGCTTGGCATGGTAGAGAGCGGCATCTGCATTGCGCGCCAATTCCTCCGGGGTGCTGCCATTGTTCGGATACAGGCTGATCCCGATGCTTGCAGTAATGAATAATTCGTAGCCTTCAATATAATAGGACTTTTGAATGCTGTGGCTAATGTCTGCTGCGAGCCTGCTTCCATCCTCTATGCTTTCAGTGTCCGGGGCGATAATGGCAAATTCGTCCCCGCCCATCCGGAAAGCCAGATGGTCCTCCGGGATAGAGGCCTTGATTCGCCCGGCCGCCTCTTTCAGAAGCTGGTCGCCGATCGGATGGCCCAGGGTGTCATTAATATGTTTAAAGCGGTCAAGATCTAAATACATGATCGCGAACCTTTTAGAATCTTTGTCCTCAAATAGGCCATTCAGAGTCTGGTCGAACATGCGCCTGTTCGGCAGGCCTGTCATATAGTCATGGTAGGCGAGAAATTCCATCTTTGCCTCAGCCTGCTTTTGGGCTGTGATATCGGCCACGATGCCATCCAGGCGTATAAGTTTCCCTTTATCATCAAAGATGGGGATAAGATGGTCACTGATCCATTTAAGGCCTCCGTCTTTTGCAATAATCCTGTATTGCTGCCTGATAATATTTCCTTCTGATACTTTATTCTGATT
Organism: Bacillus infantis; assembly: GCF_050107595.1. GTDB lineage: Bacteria > Bacillota > Bacilli > Bacillales > Cytobacillaceae > Bacillus_AB > Bacillus_AB infantis_C. The sequence goes on along the minus strand of NZ_JBNILH010000010.1, from coordinate 129,432 downwards.
GTTCATCACTTCCCGGACATCATCCGGATGAATCGATCTATTCCATATACGGGGATCTCTATACAGTTCTTTTTTTGTATACCCATAGATAGAAAGGATTGCATCGGAACAGATCAGGACCTTTTTGCCAGCCGGGTCGAGCGACCATACACCCACATCTGAATTATTATAAAAGTTCTTGAATTGCTCGGTGTTCTCGGCAAGTCTTTCCTATATTTCGCGCTGTTCCGTAACATCGCGGGAAATGCCGACCGCCCGTTCAGGTTTGCCTTCTTCATCCAGTATTAAGGTGGACTGATGGTGCAGCCGGCGAATAACGCCGTCTTTCCGGATAATCCGGTACTCCAGATTTGCGGGCCCTTTTTCCGCCAGTGAAGCGCGGTAACGATTTAGGAACAAAGGCAGATCCTCAGGGTGGATGAACGTTTTATAGTATTCAAAGGAAGAGTTAAAATCTTCTTTTGATACACCAAACATTTCATACATATGCTCAGACCAGTAGGCGGTGTCTTCCTTGAAATAATAGTCCCAATATCCAAAGTTAGCCGTCTTCTGGGCGAGATTCAGCCTTTCCTCCGCCTTCTTCAGCTTGCGCTCCTTCTCAGCCAGTTCTGTAATATCCTTGGCAATCCCGAATATTCCGGTAATCTGATTATCTGTAATGATAGGAATATTTGTGAAATTCACGTCAAATTTTTTCCCGGATCTGGTAATGCCTGTCATATTATAGTTTTGCGGTTTTCCTTTTAGCGCAATCTTGAACTTGCGCAATACAAGGCTCATAGATTCCGGGGCAACAAATTGCCTGAAAGATATTCCATGTTTGTCAGGGTCATAATTAAACAAACGGGCCAGTGACTCGTTATAAGTGGTCATATCCCCGTTTATATCCAGTGAATAGACAGCATCCGGATGGTTGTCAAAAAGAGATCTGTACATTTGTTCACTTATGCTGAGCTTTTGCTTTAAGTTTTCCTCGGCTGTGATATCCTTGGAAATGCCGATGATCCCGACTGTTTCGTTTTGCTGAATAATCGGGATGGTGACACTGTTTAACAGGATCAGTCCGCCATCTCTGCGGTTGATCCGGAAGATATGTGTTTGTGCAGAGCCTTTCAATACAGCCTGAAAGCTCTCCTCCGCCTTAGGGAGATCCTCGCTGAAGACAAAGGGAAAGAATCCTCTTTCCTGGATTTCTTCCGCTGAAAAGCCTGTTGCCCTGACAGTTGCTTCGTTCACCTTAAGGATTTGTCCCTCTTTATCCAGTATGTAAGCGAGGTCTGATGTATTAAGGAATAATCTTTCATAGATAGAGTGATTCTCAGCCAGCGGCACAATTGGCTCTTTCCGTTTTGAGTGATCTATTCTTTTCAATGATGTCTTCACCTTCCTATTTTATGGCAAAGTGTCATGCTAAAAAAATAGCAAGCAGCCCGGCTGCCATAGCATGAGCCTTAGGCCCGCAGCTTTGCAACTTTTATTTTCATAAAATTTGCCACTAATATAGTAACATATTCCTAATGTGGAAATCGCAGCAATTATTTTGTTAATATATAATTAGTATCATAATGGGCATTCTCAAACCACTTCTAACACGTTAAAATATCCGTAGGTGATTATAATGAAGAATAAATATCTGCTAATATACGAAGATTTGGCATCAAAGATCCAGGATGGATACTATCCTGCAAGAAGCATTCTGCCGTCTGAAAATGAATTGACGGAGATGTTTGAGACTTCAAGGGAAACGATCCGGAAGGCGCTGAATCTGCTGGCGCAGAACGGGTTCATCCAGAAAATCCGGGGGAAGGGTTCGATTGTGCTTGATCTGAAAAAGCTGCAGTTCCCGATTTCCGGCCTGGTCAGCTTTAAGGAGCTGGCAGGAAAAATGGGGCAGAAGGCGGAAACCGATGTGGCGGAATTTGCGCTAGCGTTCCCGGATGATGATTTGATGAGGCAGCTTCATATCAAGGAAGATGAAAAGATCTGGAAGGTGTGCCGTGTGCGGAAGATTGAGGGCGAGCGGATCATCCTTGATAAAGATTTCCTGGTAGAAAAGCTGGTGCCCGGGCTGACTGAGGAGATTTGCCGGAATTCCATATTCGAGTATATCGAGAACACGCTCAACCAGAAAATCAGTTTTGCGAAAAAGGAATTCACAGTCGAGGGTCCGACAGAGGAAGACCGGAGGATGCTTGACCTGGAAGGATACCATTCGGTCGTCGTGGTGAAAAATTATATCTATTTTGATGATGCATCCCTATTCCAATATACCGAGTCCCGCCACCGGCCGGACAAGTTCCGGTTTGTCGATTTTGCAAGGCGGATGGACACGCCTTCAGGATGACAGGATGTGCTGGATAGGGCTTAAAAAAATAGGAAGCCGGGTAAAAACTAACAGATGAAAGTCTGTTAGTTTTTTTGTTGTGAAAAATCCTTGAGAAGGGGTATTAGCATGAACATATATAATCTGATTGGCATTGGCATCGGTCCATACAATTTAAGCCTGGCGGTCATGCTGCAGAAGGCACACGGCCTTACTGGGCTCTTTTTTGACAAGACGCCGGAATTTTCCTGGCATCCCGGCATGCTGATTGAAGGCTCGGAGATGCAGGTGCCGTTTCTTGATGATCTTGTCACGCTTGCTGATCCAACCAGCCCACATACGTATTTAAATTATCTGCATGAGCATGACCGGCTGACCCAATTTTCCTATTTTCACCGGCTGGAAATCCCAAGGAAGGAATATAATCATTATTGCCAATGGGCTGCTTCACGCCTTGATAATTGCAGATTCGGCATGGGAGTGGCGGATGTGCGGGACAGGGAGAAGAATGGAGAGCAGTTTTTCGAGGTGACGGTGTTCAATATCGAAAAAGGAGCGGAAGAGACCTATTTTGCCTATAATCTGATTCTCGGTACAGGAAATGAACCATTGGTGCCGGACCATATGAAGGATTTTCTGGGGGAGGACTGCATCCACTCCAGCCGCTATCTGCAGGTCAAGGACAAGCTGATTGAAGGCGGGTCCATCAGTGTGATCGGATCAGGGCAGAGTGCCGCGGAAATCTTTTATGATCTGCTTCAATGCCAGAAGACGCATGATTTTCAGCTCAACTGGCTGGCCCGCTCTGCCGGCTTCCTGCAGCTGGAAAGCACAAAGCTCGGCCAGGAGTTTTTTTCTCCGGAATATGTGAACTATTTTCACAGCCTGCCATACGGGGAACGGATCCAGTCACTGGATACATTGAACGGCCTCCGCAACGGCATCGAGCCTGGGCTGCTGGACAATATCTACAAAGAGCTTTATCACCAGACGATCGGCGGCGAGTCTGCCAAGGCGAGAATCCAGCCGCTTGCCGAGCTTCAAGGGATGGAACGCACCTCATCCGGCTTCGTGCTGCAGCTTCAGCAAAAGCAGGCAGAAACACCCTTTAAGCTGTACTCGGACAAGGTTGTCCTCGCTACAGGATATCGGCCGCATCTGCCGGACTGGCTGCTCAGCCAATATGGAGACGAAATCATCTGGGAGGGAGAGCGCGAATTCAAGGTATCTCTCTCATATGAAATTGTTTTTAAAAAGAAGCGCTCAAACAGGATCTTCACCCTGACCAATATTGAGCATTCCCACGGGGCCGCTGCCACCCATCTCGGCTTGTCAGTCGACCGCAACAGACGGATCATCAATACCCTTGCTGAAAAAGAAATCTATAAGAGCAATAAGAAAAACGTCTTTCACCGCTTTGTCCCGAGGGAAGAAGAAGTTGTACTGTAAAACAAGGTTTTATCACTGCCCAGGGAGGGAAATCTCATTAATGTGATCAAATTTAAAGGAGATGACAGAATTGGCTAAAATCGCATGCTTAATTACCGAAATGTTTGAAGACGTAGAGTATACAGATCCTGCGAAAGCTTTCAAGGAAGCGGGACATGAAATCACGGCAATCGAGAAGGAAGCAGGCAAGTCTGTCAAAGGCAAGCAGGGAGACGCAACTGTAAAGATCGATAAAGGGATCGATGATGTAAGTCCTTCCGACTTTGATGCCCTATTCCTGCCAGGCGGATTTTCTCCTGACCAGCTTCGTGCCGATGAGCGGTTTGTCCAGTTTGCCAAATCCTTCATGGACGACAGCAAGCCGGTACTGGCAATCTGCCACGGACCGCAGCTGCTCATCACGGCAAAAACGCTTGATGGAAGGAATGCAACAGGCTTCAAATCCATCCGCGTCGACATGGAAAATGCAGGCGTGAACTTCAAGGACCAGGAAGTTGTCGTATGCCAGAACCAGCTGGTAACAAGCCGTAACCCGGATGACATCCCGGCGTTCATTAAAGAATCGTTGAATGTACTTTCAAAATAAATAAGAGCGGAGCGGGACGCTTGGTTGGGGCGTTCCCGCTCTTTTTTTGTGCGTGTGTTTGGGTATTTTTGTAAAGAGGAAAAATTATGGCTGTTTTTGGGTAGAATCACGTGGAATGCAGGGAGAATAAAGCATATTTTGGGCAGAAAAAATTAAATATCAGGATGAATAATCCAAAATGCAGGGAGAATGGCTATTTTTCTGCCTCCTCAAAATCTGTTTTGTAGCATACCCGGCGCGCCATACATATAGTGATAGTGGGCGTCAGGCGCCATTCCTTTGAAATTCTTCCTTTGTCGCGATAAGATAGAGAAAGGGACTTTTTGCTATCTGAAAAATATACAGGTCTTACATAAATGAGCGGGGAAGGCAGGTAAAGTGATGATTGTATTGAAATCAGCGCGTGAGATTGAAGCGATGAAAAAAGCGGGCGAAATTCTTGCCGCTTGCCATAAAGAAATTGCGAAAAAAATCAAGCCGGGTGTGACGACTTGGGAAATAGACGAGTTTGTAGAGGGATTCCTCAAGGAGCACGGTGCGACTCCTGAGCAGAAGGGCTATAAAGGCTATAAATATGCGACATGCGCCAGCATCAATGATGAAATCTGCCACGGTTTTCCGCGCAGGGAAGAATTGAAGGACGGCGATATTGTCACCATTGATATGGTTGTGAGATATAACGGCGCGCTGGCGGATTCCGCCTGGACGTATGGGGTCGGCAATCTTTCCGAGCAGCACCGGAAGCTGCTGGAGGTTACGAAGGAAGCACTTTATAAGGGAATCGAGCAGGCTGTGCCAGGCAAGCGGATCGGGGATATTGGCCACGCCATCCAGACCTATGTCGAGGGTGAAGGCTTCTCTGTTGTCCGCAACTTTATCGGTCACGGAATCGGCAATGTGATTCATGAAAAACCGGATGTGCCGCACTTTGGCCTTGCCGGTAAAGGGCCGCGCATCAAGGAAGGCATGGTCTTCACCATCGAGCCGATGGTCAATGTCGGCGTGTATGACACGAAAATGGACAATAACGGCTGGACAGCGAGGACGGCAGACGGCAAATTCTCTGCACAGTATGAGCATACCATTGCCGTTACAAAAGAAGGCACATTGATTTTAACAGATCAGGAATAGGCGGAAGACAGGTCTTCGGATCTGTCTTTTTTTCTAAAAAAGCGAGGCCCTGTGAAATGTTCACAGGGCCTTTATGACGAAAATCCATACTTTCTTGCTTGCAGAATGGTGCTTACCATTAAAAGGCTTATCCCCATAAAACAGTCAAACTATCCACAAAAGTGTATATCTTTCTGAAAAGTCACGCTTATCCACAGGGGATTTTGTCGGAATTTTGCCGGAAAATGGTTTATCCACAGAAAAAGCCCGGCAGGTGCCGGGCGTCAGTTGCCAAATTCCTTCTTCATCAATTCAATATTGCCATCATGGAAGTCCTTCATGATGCGGGGATACTTGTAGTCTTCAAACAGAACATAGCTTTCTGCTGCTTTCCCTTCTGTCACGTATTCCTTCAGTTTTGCAAGATAGCCGGCAGAGGACTGGATCCGGGATGAAATCTCCTCATTGCTGTAAGCCGGCAGTCCGTGCCCGGTCATCATGAGACGGAAGCTGTGGTCTGCGAGGCTGTCCGCGAATTTTTCCAAAGTGAGCAGATAATCGGTGCTTGAAAAATAAACATAAGGGAATTCTGTATCACATAAATAATCGCCGGCAATCAGCAGGTCCAGGGACGGGATGATGCAGGCAATACCGCAGTCAGTGTGGCCGGGGGTCTGGAAAAATGTCAGCTCGGTCCCGCCGACAGCCAGTGTCTGCCCGTCCTGTGAAATGACGATGTCAGCGGCCGGATAGGAAGGTGTATAGTCCCGGTCTATATAATATGAATCATCCCATGCGAGGATCTGCTCGATTACTTTTTCCCTTTCCTGCCCGTCCTTTTCGTTCAAGGCTTTGCTGGCGATGATGGTTGCATCAGGGAAAGCGCCGTGGCCGATAATATGGTCATAGTCAGAATGGGTGTAGAGCACAAAAATCGGGCGGCCCCCGGCTGTGCGGTACACATAGGAGCGGATTTCTTCAATCTCATGCGGAAGCCAGCATGGATCGATGACGAGGACCAGATCCTCTGTTTGAATGACGGCAGAGTTGGTCTTAAACAAGCTGCTTTGAAAAATCGCTGTGTTTTGGTCTTTATGGATGAGCATGGGAATCCTCCTTTAGTGGTGTCAGGCACCAATTTATAAAACAAAAGCAGACCCCATAGGCCTGCTTAAAATTACATTTTCCTCAAGTTGCCGAGCTCTTCTACAAGCGCCTGCATTTCATTGGGGCTGAAAGAATCTTTTTTCATGACAAGTTCGTAGATTTCCTTCAGCTCTGTGTACATTTCCTCGTCAAAATGGGACGGTTTAATGGCACCGAGATTCAGGACCTTCAGCTTTTCCTTGATCTGTTCAATCATATATTCGACATTTTCAGTTGATTTTTCCGATAAGTTCATGGGGGCGTCATCCTCTCATCACGATATCGACAGGCCTTGCCTGTCTTCTTTACTCTTCATCTTTCCATGATAAGAGCGGAATGTCAATTAAATTATAGAAACACCTTCCTGCTTATAGTTGCATGAAAGCAGTGAAATAGAAGAAAATGTAGCTAAGGGGGTATGTGCTTTTGATACGTGTATTATTTGTGTGCCTCGGCAATATCTGCCGCTCTCCAATGGCAGAGGCATTGTTCAGGGACCAGGTTAAAAAGGAAGGTCTGGAAGGAGCCATCGAGGTCGATTCTGCCGGGACAGGTGACTGGCATATCGGCAAGCCTCCCCATGAAGGGACGAGGAAAATCCTTGAGAAATACAAGGTGGATGCAGCAGGATTGGCCGCCCGGCAGATTAAAGCATCCGACCTGGATGAATACCAGTGGATTGTGGCGATGGACAGTCAAAACCAGGCAGATATTCTGAGCCTTAAAAAAGGCAGTCCCGCAGTAAAGATTGTCAGGCTCCTTGACTACAGCGACCTTAGAGATAAGGATGTGCCCGACCCGTATTATACCGGCAACTTCGAGGAAGTATACAGCCTCCTGAAGGAAAGCTGCGCAAGGCTCTTGAAAGAAATGAGAATAAATCATCATTTATAAAGTAAAAATGGAAAGAGGGATAAGCATGGGGAAAACCAAATTATTGCAGGGAATGCTGCTTGGTGCGATTGCAGGCGGCGCGTTGTCATTATTTGATAGGGAAACACGCCGGGCCGTACTGGAGACAAGCCGCAAAACAGCGGGAAGTGCTGCCTATTACATAAAAAATCCTTCAAAAGCGGCCGAATCGGTCAAACAGACGGCAAGCTCCATCCGGACGACCATTGAACAGGTGACAGAGGATGTGGCCTTTATCACGGAAAAAGTTGAGGAACTGAGGGAAGTGACTCCTCAGGTAATCGACATTGTCGAAGAAACACGTTCTGCTTTTTCAAAAGGAAAGAAAGCTCCTTTGGCTGATGAGGAGCCATTGAAGAAGACATCAGGCACCAGTACAGAAGAAGAATGAGCAGGGGAGGGGCTGCAATGAGGCCGGGAATTCCGTACTTATGGAAAAAAATCCACGAAGATGATATCTTTGGCCTCGCAGCTCAGCTGGCCTACTTTTTTCTGCTTTCACTATTTCCGCTCCTCATTTTCCTCGTCACCCTCATTACCTACCTGCCCGTCAGCCAGGTGGATATCCTTGGCTTCATCAGGGATTATGCGCCTGGCGATACGATGGCGCTGATCGAATCGAATCTCAACCAGATCGCAGACCGGAGCGGGACACTTCTGTCCGTCGGGATTATCGGGACCATCTGGTCGGCTTCCAACGGGATCCATGCAATTGTTAAAGCCTTCAATCTGGCTTATGAGGTTAAAGAAAGCCGCCCGCTGATCGTGGCGCGCGGGATGGCAATCCTGCTGACATTCGCCATGATCTTTGTATTTGTCGTTGCCCTTCTGCTGCCGGTGTTCGGGAAGCAGATCGGCGTTTTCCTGTTTTCCGCCTTTGATCTTTCGTCGGAATTTTTATCTGCCTGGAACGCCCTGCGCTGGCTTGTCAGTATCGTCATCCTGTTCATTGTCTTTCTTGTGCTCTACTGGATTGCCCCCAATATAAAAATGAAATGCATCAGCGCGATGCCTGGCGCCATTTTTGCCACAGCGGGGTGGATCCTGGCGTCACTCGCCTTCTCCTATTATGTCAGCAATTTTGCCAATTACACCGCTGCCTACGGAAGCATCGGCGCCATCATCGTCCTCATGGTCTGGTTCTACCTGACCGGCGTCATCATCATCCTCGGCGGCGAGGTCAACGCCTATGTCAGCAAGCGGAAGAATGGGGATTGCTAGGGAGTTGCACCTGATATTGCCTTCTTAGAAAGCCGGTGTGATGTTCACACTATAAAAGGGGAACACACCACCATCATCATCAGGAGGGGAAGCACATGGGAAAAGGCAAAACCAAGCAAAAAGGCAAAGACAGCCCGAAGCAGAAAACATCGGGATCTGCTAATAAATCGAATGGATATCACTAGAGTGGAGGGACGCCCTGCTGGAGGGCGTTCTTTTTTTGGGTTTGGGAGGGGGATTCTGCTTGAATTGGTGTGATTCTACATAAAAAGTTGGTGATTCTACATAAAATTGCGGAGATTCTACATAAAAAATGGGTTTTTCTACATGAAATTAAAGTGATTTTACATATGTAACAGATTTTTACAATCCGAGGAGTTCTGAGGCAGCGACCGAGCGGCAGTTGCTAATAAAACGGGAAAGCTGCTAATAAAAATGAAAAGTTGCTAATAAACGGAAAAAGTTACTAATAAAACAGAAAAGTTGCTAATAAAACCCAAAAGTTGCTAATAACCCAAATAACTACCCCCTTCAGCCGCACAAATCTTCCCAACACACCCCAACCCCCGGTTAATTTCCCCCAAATTAGCCAAAACTAAGTCCCGGAGGTGTTCTACATGCAGCAGGAAAGGCTGACTTCATCTGAAATATCAAATATATGGACTCATTATATCCGCGAAACGATGGCGGTCTGCATCACAAATTACATGCTGAAGGGCATAAAAGATAAGGAGATAAACGAATTCCTTCAGTATGCACTCGATCTGTCATTTCAGCATATCAACACGCTCACTGAGCTTTTCAAAAAAGAGAAGTTCCCGATACCGAAGGGGTTTTCCAAGGAAGATGTAAACATGGACGCGCCGCCATTGTTCACGGACGCCTATTGCCTCTTATATATGCATACAATGACGATGCACGGGATGCAGGCATATGGCCTGGCTTCAAGCGTGTCCATCCGGAAGGACGTCCGCACATTTTACAGCCGGTGCAATCAGGATACGCACGATCTCTACAACCGGGCAATCGAGCTCCTCTCCGCGAAAAACCTGCTCGAAAAACCGCCGCTGTACGCTACGCCTGAAAAACCGGTGTTTGTCCCGGACTTTAAATATGTCACTGATGTGTTCGGAAAAAAGCGGAAAATCAATACAATCGAGGCGGGCAATATTTTTTTCAACCTGCAGAAAAGCTATATCGCCAAAAGCAGCTTTATTGCGTTCAAGCAGGTTTCCCGGGATTCAGATGTGCAAAGGTTCCTGGATAAATGCATCAATAATAAAAACAAGCATATCGCAAGCTTTGCTTCTATGCTTTTAAAAGAAGGACTCCATTCGCCAAGGCCATTCGAGTCGGAGATCACGAACTCGACGACTGCCCCTTTTTCAGAAAAGCTGATGCTGTTTCATTCCGGCTTTTTCTTTGCGGCGGCGATTTCGTATTACGGCGCAGCTGCGGTTGCCTGTATGCGGGCCGATATCGCTGTGCTTTCCGAGAAAGCTATATTGGATGATCTCCTTGTGTATGGAAGCTTCGGCAAGCTGATGATCGAGAAGAATTGGATCGAGCAGCCGCCTGATGCGGATGACCGGAAAGTGCTGGAGCAATAGAAAAACGCCCGGGCATCCCCGAGCGTGCTGCAACTATGATTTCAACAGCCTCAAGCTGTTCAAAATAACGAGAATCGTGCTGCCTTCATGCCCGATGACGCCGAACGGCAAATCAAGGATCTGCAGGAAGTTCGATGCGATCAGAAGCATGATGACCGTGATGGAAAAAATGACATTTTGCTTGATGATTTTGTTCATCCGCTGGGAGAGGGTGATGGCTTCGGCAATCTTGGGAAGCTCATTTTTCATCAGGACGACATCTGCTGTTTCCAGCGCAACGTCTGTCCCTTCACCCATGGCGATGCCGACATTGGCTGCGGCAAGGGCAGGGGCGTCATTGATGCCGTCACCGACCATGGCCACATTCTCATAGCGTTTCTTCAGATCCTTCAGATGCTCGACTTTATTGGCCGGCAGGCACTCCGCGATATATTCATCAACCGTGCTTTCAGCGGCAATCGCCTGGGCGGTTTTTTCGCTGTCGCCGGTCAGCATCACCGTGTAGATGCCCTGAGCGTTCAGGGTGCTGATCGCTGCCTTCGTTTCCTCGCGGACAACATCCTTCAGCGCCAGCAGTCCGGCGATCTTGGAGCCTTTCTTAATAAAAACAATCGTCTTTCCTTCTCCGGCCAGTGACAAGGCTGCTCCATCAGCAAATCTTTCTGCATCTTCACGGCCGATAAAATCAGCTTTGCCGATCTTCCATTCTTCATCCTGCAGCATCGCCTTGACGCCGAATCCGGAGATATCTTCAATGCTTTCCGGGCTCACAAGCGGCTGTTTCAGCTCATTCTTCGCATATTTGACGATGGCGCCTGCGAGGGGGTGATTGGAGTGGCTTTCAATCGACGCGGCCGCCAAAAGGATTTCCTCTTCAACCATTTCCTCGCCGACCAGATAATCAGTCACTTCAGGACGGCCCTTCGTCAGGGTACCGGTTTTATCAAAAGCAATCGCCTTCAGGTGGCCGAGATTCTCCAGATGGACACCGCCTTTGAACAGGATTCCGCGGCGCGCGCCGTTGGAGATGGCGGATAATGTGGCCGGCATGATGCTTGCGACAAGGGCGCACGGACTGGCGACTACGAGCAGGATCATCGCCCGGTAGAAGGTTTCCGTCCAGCTCCAGCCTAAAAGGTAATGAGGCAGGACCATCATTGCGGCCACTGCAGCAAGCACTACTTTTACATAAGTGCCTTCAAATTTCTCAATAAAAAGCTGGGATGGCGACTTTTCGCTCTGCGCGGTCTGGACAAGCTGGATGATCTTCTGGAACAGGGTGTCGCTGGCAGGCTTTGTGATTTCGACTGTAATGGAACCGTTCAGATTCACTGTCCCGGCGAAGACTTCGTCGGTATTGCTCTTGCTGACAGGGATGGATTCTCCTGTGATTGCGGCTTCATCCAGGGTGGTGGTGCCCTTCAGAATCATACCGTCTGACGGCACGCGCTCTCCCGGCTTTACAAGGATATGGTCGCCGATGCTCAGTTCGGAAACATGCACACGCTCTTCTCCGCCGTCTGTTAAAAGCAGGGCTTCCTCAGGCTGCAGCTCCATCAAGGACGAAATTTCTTTATTGCTTTTGTTCATCGTGTACGTTTCCAGTGCGCCGCTGACGGCGAAAATGAAGATCAGGATGGCGCCTTCCGTCCAGTAGCCGATGATGGCCGAGCCGATGGCGGCGAAGATCATCAGCATTTCCACATTTAATTCTTTGTTTTCAATCGTTTCCTCGATGCCTTCCTTTGCTTTGGCAAAGCCGCCGATCACAAAGGCGAGCAGATAGGCGGTGATGGAGGCGGCCCCCATATCATTCCGCGCAAGCAGCCAGCCGGCAAGGATAAGGACCCCGCTCAGGATGGCGGCGATCAGCTCGGCATGAGGAAGTATTCTTTGAAGCAGGCTTTCCTGTTCTTGCTTTAGTTCTATTAGTGCTTTGGCTTCTGTCGTCATTGGGATTCCCTCCTGGGTTATCGGTTTCTCATTGAGAAGAATAATCAACATCAATACCCCTATAAAACGACGAAAGCTGCCCCCGCCGGAGGATTGACCTCTTTTGGGGACAGCATTTTCGCATAGGTTTCTAGATTAGTATCGTTATCATATCATAGTCATTTTTATTTAAAAAGGGGTTTAGGGGGAAAAAATAAAAATGGCCTATATTTCTTTTTACCCGGTCCGCCGGAAGGCAAACCTTATTGGCTCAGCGAATGCTTCTGTTCTGCAGTCTGACCCGCTCCCCGGTTGGTCAGGACAGCCAGGAAAATCACGAGCAGCATGATGCTGATAATATTGAAGAATGAGATATTATTGAAAAATTGAATGAATATGCCGCCCAGATAAGGGCCTGCCAGGCTCCCAAGGCTGAAGGCGATGCCGCAGAGCAGGTTGCCGGTCGGCAGCAGATCCTTTGGCATCAGATCGGTCATATAGCTGATTCCCAGTGAAAAAGTCGAGCCGACTGCCATGCCGGCAAGGAAGAGCGTGGCCGTCAGTGCCCAGACAGCTCCTTCCAGGAAGCTCGCCAGGAAAAAGAAGATGGAGCCTGACAGAAGGATGATGGTCAGGATCCTTTGCCTGCCCCATTTATCACTTAAGATCCCGAGCGGCAGCTGGAAGACGATCCCGCCGATTGCAAAGGCGGTCAAGAGAACAGAGACGCTGCTCACTTCAAGCCCGATGCGCAGGCCGTATACCGGAAAGCTGCCATTCAGGGAAGACTCAAGGAATCCATAGCCGAGCGGCGGCAGGAAGGCAACCCATGCGTACTTGAAGGCAGACGAGAAGCGCTTCATTGTATTTTTCATCGAATTAACCTCGATTGTCTGCTCCGGGTAGTCATTTTTCAAAAGGAACAGGAATACCCATGCCAGCAGGCAGAGTACCGATGACAGGATGAACGGCAGGGTTTCATGCACATTGACGAGCGGCGCCATCAGCGGGCCGACGGCAAAGCCGACACCGAAGAACAGTCCGTACAGGGAGATGTTCCGGCCGCGCTTGTGTTCCGGCGAGAAGCTGGTGATCCAGGTCTGTGTCCCGAAATGGAGCGCATGGTCGCCGATTCCGATCAGGAGCCTGAGCACGAACCAGAACCAGAATGACTTCCATAATGGAAATAACACGAGCGACACGATGACAAGCAGTCCGCCGAAAATGATGACCGGCTTATAGCCATACTTCCGGAGCGGCTGCTCCATAAAAGGGGAAACGAGCAGGATGCCGACATAAAGGCCGGTTGCATTCAGGCCGTTCAAGCTTGAGGATAGCCCGTCATTTTCAAATATAATTGCAATCAAAGGAAGCAGCATGCCCTGGCTGAATCCTGAGATTGCCACAATGCTGATTAAAATCCAAAAACGCATATTTTCTTTATTCATGTTGTTGGCCTCAATTTCTAAAAGTTCTTTCCAAATTGATGGTAACGGCTCCCCGGCGGCTTTGCAAGGAAAAAAGAGCGTATGGCTCATAGGTATGGCAGAAATAGTAGTATAATCACTGCATACAAGAGAAAAGAGGGAGTGGAAACGATGGAATTTACAATGAAGGATGTAGGCTTTTTCACGGAAACGAGCTATGGAAAGCTGGATGTAGCCGGTGATGAGGAGTATGGCTTCAGGCCATATCAGCTCCTTGTTTCCTCAGTGGCCGTCTGCAGCGGCGGCGTCCTCCGCAAGATTCTGGAGAAGCAGAGGATCGATGTGGAGGATATAAAAATCAGTGCAGAGGCAGAAAGAGTGGAAGAGGAAGCCAATCGGGTATCGAAGATCTCATTCCATTTTACGATCACTGGAAAAGGCTTGAAAGAGGAGAAAATCCAAAAGGCCATGGAGCTGACGCGCAAAAACTGCAGCATGGTCCAGTCTGTGAAAGACAGCATTCTAATCGAAGAAACATTCACATTAGTGGAAGCATAATAAAAGCAGGGGGCGGATCCGGTATAATGGTCCGCCCCTGTTATTTTTACAGAGAAATCTCTTCAGGCTCCGCGCCCGCTTTTTCAAAATAGCGGATCAGCGAAGGCTCCATTTTCAGGAGCAGATAATCCGGATCATCCGGACCGGAAATCCAGTCCTTCAGCTTTTCGCTCCAGAACTTCTCCTTCAGCCCGCCGGAATTCTCGAATGAGGCTTTCGCTTCAATTTCGCAGTACGGCCCATCATATCCGCCCTGTTCAACCCCCAGCAGAATATGGACATTCGGATTCTTCTCAATGTCTTCTACTTTATGGGCATCTTTGTCGGTAGCGGCAAAAAGAACCAGGTCATCATGGAAAAACAGCATAAAGCGGCTGTACGGCCTGTCATTACGGATGGATGCCAGTGTGCCGACGCTGTATTTTTTGAACATATCAAGCACTTTCTGCTTTGTGTCTGCCATTGTCATTTCACTCCTTACAATTTTCTTCCCTTTATAATCTGTCATTTTTCCTGTTTTATTATCCTGAATAGAAGCGGGTGTAGAGCGAAAAAAACATCAGGAGTGCAAATTTAAAAAGCGGGTATATAGGTTGAAGGGCCGCGCCGGATATTTATGCCGGGGCAGGAAAAGCTGTACATAAGGAGTTTTTTTTACGCGGCTTCAAGAATATGCTGTGAAAAAATAGAAAGGTGGGAATCGGAAGAATGGTCAATAAAATTTTTATGGTGCTCACCTTTGCAGGCGTTCCCTTGTCTGTCATCGGGACGCTCCTGGGGTGGCCGAGTGTTGCACTTTTTATTATCTATTGCTTAACCATCATCGCCCTTGCAAGCTATATGGGCAGGGCGACAGAAAGCCTTGCGATCGTGGCCGGGCCAAGGATCGGCGGACTGCTGAACGCTACCTTCGGGAATGCGGTCGAGCTGATCATCTCGATTTTTGCGCTGAGGGAAGGGCTTGTCGAGGTCGTCCTGGCGTCACTCACAGGATCAGTGCTCGGCAATCTGCTGCTGGTCGCCGGACTCAGCTTTTTTATCGGCGGGGTCAAATATAAGCGCCAGAAATTCAATGTGTATGATGCAAGGCATAATTCAGGCTTGCTGATGTTTGCCGTTGTCGTTGCATTCGTCATACCCGAGGTATTCTCCATGACAATGGGAGAAGGAGAGCGGATGACGTTCAGCATCGGGATTTCTGTCATTCTGATTGCTTTATATCTGGCAGCGCTCTTGTTCAAGCTTGTCACACACCGCGGTGTCTACCAGCCTGCTGAAAAAGAAGCGGCAGCAGCTCATCATGAAGAAGAGCCGGAATGGAGCAAAGGCAAGGCGATCGCGATCCTCGCCATTGCGACTGTAGCGGTTGCCTATGTATCGGAAAACCTTGTCCACACCTTTGAAGCGGTCGGCGAGACATTTGGCTGGTCAGAGCTCTTCATCGGGGTTGTCATCGTCGCGATTGTCGGGAATGCAGCCGAGCATGCTTCTGCCATCATCATGGCGTTCAAGAACAAAATGGACATTGCCGTTGAAATTGCCATCGGCTCAACCCTGCAGGTAGCGATGTTCGTCGCACCGGTGCTGGTGATTGCGTCACTGTTTTTCCCAACATCGATGCCGCTCGTCTTTACATTGCCGGAGCTGATCACGATGGTCACCGCCGTGCTTCTCATGGTCGTCATCTCCAATGACGGGGAAACGAACTGGTTTGAAGGGGCGACCCTCCTCGCAGCCTATATCATCGTGGGCATCGGCTTTTATCTATTATAGCGATAACAAGAAAAGGCTCTGCACTTGTGCAGAGCCTTTTTTATGCTTCTATTGGCCGTACTTTTTCTATCATAAGTATCCTTTTGGACGAATATGTTGTAAAAGACAGAAATCAATCGCTTAACTCTACCTGCATCTATCACCCGCTTTCATGTGTTAGTGGACAAGCTGTACATGAACATCTGGATAATAATGAGTGTTTAGCCTCCTTTTGCTGTGATAGAAGCGATTCCTTCAGCCCTCCTTTGCTGTTGTTAAGGTCATTATAGATTATTTTTATAAAAATGTAAATATTCAGATTTTTACAATTGTGTAACAGTTGGGGGAGTGAATATGAAGCTGCTTGTAAGGGTTATTTTTTATGTGGCGGGCCTGGTCATACTGACATTGGGCATCTGTATGGCAATCCTTTCTAATCTCGGGGCGGGCCCTTGGGATGCGCTGAATGCAGGCCTGGCCAGGACCGCCGGGCTCACGATCGGGAGCTGGGTCATCATCATCGGCATCATCCTGATGTTGGTCAATGCCTGGCTCCTAAAAGCCAGGCCGGATTATCTGGCGCTATTGACCGTATGCCTCATCGGCTTTATGGCCGACTTTTGGATATTGCGGGTCTTTTCCGGTGCGTACATACTGAATGTCTATTTTCAAATCGCCGCGCTGATCATGGGCCTGGCACTCATCGGATTGGGGGCAGCTCTTTACCTGCAGGCAGAGTTTCCCCTCAATCCAATCGACCATTTTATGATGGCCATCAAAGAGCGGTTCGGGGTGAGCCTGATGATGGCGAAAACCATCGGGGAAGCAGGGGCGCTGCTTCTGGCCATGGTCTTCCACGGCCCTGTCGGTGCAGGAACCATTGTCATCGCCGTCCTGATCGGGCCGTTCATCCAATTATTCTTTCCTTACTGCGAGCAGCTGCTAAAAAGATTTTCCGGCACTTAGGATAAATCAGGGGAACTCCGAAAAAACTAAGAGCAGATACAAGCATTTGAAAGGAGTTCCACATCATGAGAAAGTATGTATCCGTTCTGATTATAACTCTTCTTGCCATGCTTTCTTTTTTGCCCGATGCCGGAGCAGAGAAAAAGCAGGACAAGACCGAGCAAAAGCAGCAGCTGAGCATTCCGATTCCCAGTTCAGTCCTGAATATCACGAAGGAAAATACGTATCCCAACCCGGTGCAGGACCAGCCGACACTGCAGCCGAGCGAGCTGACACAGTCGCTGCTTGATACATCCAAGGTCAAGATTGAAAACCCGGATTTGATCAGGATGCTGAACGAGTCTTCTGTCAATAGCACGCCGTTTGCATTCGGCTACAGGGCCATCATCTATCTTGGGCAGTGGCCGCTCAATTACGAAAGCACAGAAACGGCGCCCAACTGGGAATACCAGAGGATTAACACGAATTATTTTGATAACAGGGGCGGCAAAGCGCCTTATCAGATCCACTATGTCCAGGAAGCCCAGAAGGTCGTGAGGGGCGCACTGACAGCCAAGATCCCAAAAGCCCAGGATGTTCAGAAAATGATGCTCCTGAAGGCGATGGAAAAATCAAAGCTGCCTCTCGCCTTCGAAACAGTGATCGGCGCCGGGACGAAAAAAGATCAGGTCTACAATATCCCGGCCAAACGACTCGGCTATTTATACGGCTATGCACCTGCCGTCAATGAGAAGGGAAAAGTCACTTACGGTGAGGTGTACCTGATGCTGAAGGGAAGCAAAAGATTGCTTGTCATCAAGAATGTCACCTCCCAGGGAATCGGCGCCTGGATTCCTGTCCAGGACCATATCTCTTTCGGGTTCATGGCATCAGAACGACCGCGTTAATCTGAGCGCCGGCTCTTGCAGCCGGTGCTTTTTCTATAGAAAGAGACATTCCTTGCATACAAAGCGGGCAGTCCTTTATAATCAAATTATCTTGAATTCGAGATAAATTGAACCCTTCAGCGGGTATAGATAAAAAAGTCTTAAATATGGAGGTCCATAATGAACCATTTAAAAGGCATACACCATGTTACTGCGATCACAAGCAGCGCGGAAAAAAATTATGAGTTTTTCACATTTGTACTGGGGATGCGGCTGGTCAAGAAAACCGTCAACCAGGATGATATCCAGACCTACCATCTGTTTTTTGCCGACGACAAAGGCAGCCCGGGAACAGATATGACATTCTTTGATTTTCCCGGCATCCCTAAAGGAAGGCACGGCACAAACGAAATCTCCAAAACATCCTTCCGGGTGCCGAACGACGCAACACTAAATTATTGGGTTGAGCGCTTTGACCGCCTTGATGTGAAGCATACCGGCATCAAAGAGCAATTTGGGAAAAAGACGCTGTCATTCGCAGACTTTGATGACCAGCAGTATCAATTAATTTCTGATGAAAATAATACCGGTGTCGCTTCAGGCACCCCTTGGCAGAAGGGGCCGATTCCACTGGAGCATGCGATCACAGGCCTTGGGCCGATTTTTGTCAGGATTGCGAACTTCGATTATTTCAAAGAGATGATGGAAAAAGTCCTGCTTTTCAAGGAAATTGCACAGGAAGGCGACTTCCATCTGTTTGAGGTCGGAGAAGGCGGAAACGGCGCCCAGGTCGTTGTGGAGCATAATGCGGTCCTGCCGCAGGCCATGCAGGGCTTCGGAACCGTCCACCATGCCGCATTCCGCGTCGAGGACCGGGCTGTACTGGATGAATGGACCGAGCGCCTGCCGAAATTCGGCTTCCAGACGTCCGGCTTTGTGGACCGCTTTTTCTTCCAGTCCCTTTATGCACGGGTCGCACCGCAGATTCTGTTCGAATTTGCCACAGACGGACCAGGCTTCATGGGCGACGAGCCATATGAAACGCTGGGCGAAAAGCTGTCATTGCCGCCCTTCCTTGAAAACAAGCGCGAGCAGATTGAGAAGCTTGTCCGTCCGATCGACACGGTCAGGAGCACAATTGATTTTACAAAAGAATGATAAGTGGAGCCTTCCTTGGCGGGAGGCTCCTTTTTTTTTAGGTACCAGGTACACATTCTGAAATTTTTTTCCCAACATCTTCTGTTGAAAAAACACTTTCCTGAAAAAGGAAAAGGAAAGGTCCCTAGCGAAATAGTAAGCAAACCAAAGGAGCTGGTGAAAATGGAAATCAGATTAGCGGAAAAAGCCGATACTGAAGAGGTGTTCGAGGTGCTGAAAGGGGCGGCCCAATGGCTGAAAGATCAGGACATCAGTCAATGGAGCTTCCTGCTCGGCGGCGGGGAGGATGGGGAAATCAAGCAGGCGATCCATGACCGTGAAACCTATGTGATATGCGATAAAGGCAAGGTGAAGGCGACCTTCACCCTCTATGAGGGGCCATCAGGCTGGGACCGGCATATTTGGGACGGAGAAGCAGACGGAGCCATTTATCTGCACAGGCTTGCCGTTCATCCTGACAGCATGGGAAATGGGTTTGGGGAAAAGGCAGTGAGCTGGATCTGCAGGAAATACAGCGGCACACCGCTGAGGCTCGACTGTGTGGGTGACAATGAGAAGCTGAACCAATATTATCAAAAAATCGGGTTTGTGCTGAAGGGTGTGACAGACAGCCATTCGCGGTATGAGAAGGCCGGGGCTGGGGAGTGAAGGTAGAGGCAGTGTTTCTTGACCGGGATGGAACAATCGGCGGTGATGAGACTGTTCATTATCCAGGAAAGTTTGAATTATTTCCTTATTCCCGGGAGCTCATTGAGGAATTGAAGGGCAGCGGGATCAAAGTATTTTCCTTCACGAACCAGCCGGGGATTGCCAGGGGGGAAGCGGCAGTTGAGGACTTTTTTGAAGAGCTGCAGGAATTCGGCTTTGATGATGTTTTTATTTGCCCTCATGCCCATCATGACGGCTGCCGCTGCCGGAAGCCAGAGGCAGGCATGCTCCTCAGCGCGGCAGAGAAACATCATGTGACTCTGGAGAAGTGCGTGGTCATCGGCGACAGATGGAGCGATATGGCGGCGGCATCCAAGACAAAAAGCATGAAGATCCTTGTGAAAACGGGAGCCGGGATGGCCGCACTGAACGAGCATAGTGACAAACTGAAAGAAATTGAAATTGAGTATATTGCTGAAAATCTGCAGGATGCGGTTGAGTGGCTGTATCAACAGCAGGGGACTGCTATTTCTACATAGAAGAACCGGGACGGGAGGAATCCCGTCCATTCGTGCACCATGCTACAGCTCTTTGACTGGAAGGCATACCTCGCACTGATGATTCAATAGCATCGCACCGGTATACCTTTCAAAAGCCGGCCTGTTATCGAGCTGGAATCCGAGGTTATGAAGGGATGGAAGGATTTCTGCCCAGAGTTTCTGAATCTCTTCTTCTGTATGCTGCACCTGGAATACAGCGTATTCTCCGCCAGGGAACTCACCTTCTTCCATTGATGCGTCCATTTCAAATTCCTCTGGTATGACAATGCAGGCGTCATACCGGCAGCTTTCAGATGGTGTTGTCTGCGGATGATCATGGGAAATTCCGAGTATGATGGCGGCTTCGTCCAGCAGGCTTCTTTCTTTTGCCCACCGTTTCAATTCCTCCATCACATGCTGGTTGGCAGGTCCATAAGGTCCGGTCTGACGTACATAGGCGATTCGGTATTCAGGCACCATTTCAGTTTTGAAATCCATCTTACATTCTCCTCTCTTTCCTGTACTGTCTTTGATGCTAGCATGATATAAAAAAATATTCACAGCTATTTTTAAAAAATAGGCTATTGATAGTGGGATGGAGCCCCGGGCGGAAGGACTATTTTTGCTGGAAAGTCCGTATATATTATGGACTAATGAATACGAGGTGGAGATATGAAGGCAATTATATATAAAAAGTACGGCCCTCCAGAAGTCCTTCAGCTGAAAGAAATGGAAAAGCCAGTCCCAAAAGATCATGAGATCCTGGTCAAGATCATGGCCACAACGGTCACGGCAGCAGATATCCGGGCGCGGAGCTTTACCGCTCTGTGGTGCTGCCCGCGCGCCTTGCCCTTGGACTCCGGCAGCCGAAGAAAGCGATATTGGGTTCGGAGCTTGCCGGGGAAGTGGAGGCAGTCGGGAGGAATGTACAGAAATTCAAGGCAGGCGATTTGGTTTTTGCGGCTTCACTGGAGGGTTTCGGCGCTTATGCTGAATATATTTGCCTCGGGGAGAACGGACCTGTGTCGATCAAACCTGCCAACCTCACGTTTGAAGAAGCCGCCGCCATTCCGATTGGCGCACGGACAGCTTTATATTTTCTGCAGAGAGCCAATGTCCTAAAGGGCCAGAAGGTATTGGTGTACGGAGCCTCCGGCAGTGTCGGCAGCTATGCGGTACAGATTGCCAGACACTTGGGGGCAGAGGTTGATGGTGTCTGCAGCGGTCCGAATCTTGAATGGGTAAAATCTCTTGGGGCCGGCAGGGTCCTGGATTATCGTTCAGGGAACCTCCCAGTGGAGGACGGTGCCTATGATCTCATATTCGAAGCAGTAACAAAAGTTCTTTTAAAGATTGCATGAAGTGGCTGAAAAAGGGCGGCACCTATATAAATGTCACAGAGCCGCTCCCCAGCGCGCAAATGCTGTGGGCTAAATGGAAGGGCGGCAAGAAAATACTGCTGAGCCGCAATGCGCCGGAAACGCCTGAAGCCTTAGACTATTTGGGAGAAATGGCAGAGGCGGGAAAGCTTAAGGTGAAAATTGACCGAAGCTATAGGTTAGGTGAAATAGTTGATGCCCATCGGTATGTTGATGGCGGGCATAAGAAGGGGAATGTGGCGGTGGTAGTGAGCCGGGATCTAATAAAACCCAGGGCCTGATGCTTCTTCCTTTGATTAAAGCAGAACAGGAGTAGATTGATTGTGGAAAAGTGGAAAACGTTAAAGTCGGAATATCTGCATCATAGCCCATTCGGCAATATCAGAAAAGACCGCTGCGAGCTGCCGAATGGGCTGGTCATAGATGATTATGTTGTTAATGAATATTCAGATTGGGTCAACGCGGTTGTCATCACCAAGGAAAAGCAAATTGTGCTGGTGGAACAATACCGCTATGCCGGCGGGGAGTTTTTTCTGGAGGTGCCTGCTGGTAAAAGAGAAGCTGGAGAAACGCATGAAGAAGGCCTGATCCGGGAGGTCAGGGAAGAGACAGGCTATTTGTCGATGCAAAAGCCCATTTTCCTTGGCGAATTCATGGTCAATCCGGCCACACAGAATAATAAGGTGATCTCTTATTTGATAGTGGATGCGTTTAAGCAATTAGAGCAAAAGCTTGATGATACAGAGGAAATTAAGGTGCATTTGGCGGATTTTGAGGACTTTGGGGAAATGCTGATGAGGCAGGAGCTTCGTGTGCAGCTGTTTACGGCGCATGCTTATTTGCTGGCGAAGAATTATCTTGCCAAAAGTATAGAATTTAATGAACATAAGTTTTAGAGAATGCAGCATTAGACTCTCCCATACTCAGCATGCAGTTTTCTTTTACACTCATCCCAAGCAGGGACATTTTCTGATTCCCAATGGATATATTCCAGCTCATCTGCTAATTTTCTGGATGCTTTCATAGCTTCTAAATGATGGCCGGCATTGCGGTAGTTCCTCATCATCTCTTTATTTTCCCAAACCGTCAGGGTCCAGAAGGTAGTCCAGCCTTCTTTGTTAAAAGAAGAAAATTTTAACCCTGGAGCTTTTTTTAATTGCAGTGTTGATCTGAGTGTATGCAGAGAAAAACCTGGCAATTTTCTTTTGCCTCTTAGATGGAGTCTTGTCACTGAAATAAACATAGCATTCACTCCTGACAGCCTATAAGATAACAGCTCTAGACAGAAAACCCTCCCCAAAACAGGAGAGGGATTTTTTACGCAGAACTCAACCATAATTATAAAATTTTTCCAATTATAAGTCTATATTTTATTTCTTTCTTCTTTAAAATGAGGCATATAGGATCCTATAAAAAAGAAAAGTGGGTGACGTTATGCTGTTTGATCAATCTCCTTATCAGTGCCGGGTGGAATGGGGAAGGCGGGGAGCACGGGAAGCGGCCGCCCGGGGCGATATCATCATGATTGTGGATGTGCTGTCTTTTTCATCGGCTGTTGTTTCGGCGGCGGCTGCTGGTGCAGAGATCTTTCCGTTCCCTCCCGATCAGGATGGGCGGAAATATGCGGAGAGCGTGGGTGCTGAATATATCTTCGGAAGGGCTGAGGCGGCGAAGCTTGGAAAGCCGACATTGTCTCCTGTTTCTTTCAGTGAAGAGCATGCCGGGAAAAAATATGTGCTGATTTCTCAGAATGGCGCCTATTGCACCTGGATCGGTACTAAGGCGCCGGCCGTCCTTGCAGGGTCACTGCTTAATGCATCAGCCGCTGCTGCTGCGGCTAATATACTGCAAAAACAGCTTGGCGCCGGAATCACGATCATCCCGTGTGGAGAAAAATGGGCTGATGCCGGGGAGCATGAAGATTCTCTCAGGCCAGCAGTAGAGGATTATTTGGGAGCTGGTGCGATCCTCTCTTATTTGGACGGAGAAAAGTCCCCAGAGGCAGCGGTATGCGAAGGAGCTTTTCAGGCGGCTCAGCCTAAGCTGGCAGAATACTTATGGGAATGCGGCAGCGGCAGGGAGCTGCGTGCGCGCGGGTTTGAACAGGATGTGGTCCATTGCAGCAGGCTGAATAGGATGCCTACGGTCCCGATTTTGAAAGAAAATCGCTTTCTGCCTTCAAGGTAAGCTATGTGATTCATAGCCCAGGGCCTTTATCAAGAAATGATACCTGACCAAGACATTTGCTTCGGGTAAAATAGACACAAAGAACGGCAGCAGCGGCTGCCAAAAAGAAGAGGGCTGGAAATCATGCTACCGGAAGTGATTGTTTTTGCTGTGCTCTCCATTATTCTCTTTTCACTGAGAAAATACATTAAATTTGAAAAAACGGTTAAATGGGGCTTTACATTCGAAAAGTCGGGCCGTGCTGTGAGTATAGCGTATAGAACGTTTACCGGCTCCGAGTTTTATATATTCACATTCAAAAAGGGAGCAGAGCTCACACTATCCTATGAGGCGACAGTTGAAGAGGGAGAACTGACGATTGAATGGAATGATGGAAGAAACATCATCTGGAGCCAAACACTTAAAGAAAGCGGACAGGGAACTTTCACAGCAGTTGCAGCCAGCCGGATTCACGGCATTAATTTAGTTGGTAAAGCCACTAAAGGCAACTGCAGGGTGGAGTTCAGCGAAAAGAAGAATTGATTCTAATAGGAAGGAACAAAAAAGCTCAGAACACAGCGCTCTGAGCTTTTTCACTCTCTCTCATCTGTATAAATCCTAAAAACCCCAATGACAAATACAACTGGAAGAATCACCAGACCCAAACGGAAAGGGCCGATGTCCAGGGTCATGAGCAATATAAAAACAGGCAGTCCAATCATGATAAACAGTGACATGAATTTAGCATAGCGGATGGCCGCCCGCGAAACTTCCGGTTCCTCGGTATACATCCATCTCTGACCCCTAAGCATACTCTCCTCGGGGTTAAAATAAGTCCACAGCAGCAAAGCATATACAGGAATCATCAATACAATAAACAGATAGGCTTCAACCATAAGAGGCCTCCCAAGTATGTCTTACTATTCATACGGTTGGCCTCCTGGAAAAGTTTCACAAACCCGTCTAAATCCGCGAAGTGTTCTTCTGAAAATCAACATCCTTATAATAACTGTTTTTCACCAAAACATTCGGACCGAGGCATTTGACGGCCGGGCAGTGGCAGTTGAGTTCGCCTGCGAGCTTTGTTTCCTGCCAGCTGCTGAAGATGTCAGGCAGGGCATCCGTCTGGATATTGCCAAGCGCAGGGGTGTCGCCGAAGTCGGTTACGATGACATCGCCTGTGAAAATATTGACGTTGAGGCGGGAGCGGCCATCCGGGTCATTGCGGACGGTGACATTTTTGCTGCTATACAAACGCTTCAGGAGCTCCAGGTCCTCGTCGCTCGTGCTGCACGGATAAAACGGCAGGGTGCCGAACAGCATCCAGGTGTTTTCGTCCCTCACATCAAGGAGGTGGTGGATCGCAGCTCTGATTTCATCAAGGTTTAAAGTTTCCAATGATGAAGCGAAGTCTGATGGGTACATAGGGTGAATCTCATGGCGCTGGCATTTCATTTCCTCTGTGATCTGTTTATGTATGCTTTCGAGATAAGGCAGGGTCCGTTTGTTGAGCATTGTTTCCGCAGACACCATCACACCTGCATCTACCAGGGCGCGGCTGTTTTCGATCATGCGGTGGAACAGCCGCACACGCTGCTCTCTAGTCGGCTTCCGCTCCATCATGGCGAATCCGCCTTCGATGAAGTCCTCTTCTGTTCCCCAGTTATGGGAAATATGCAGCACATCGAGGTAAGGGGCGATTTTTTCATATCTGTCCATATCAAGTGTCAGATTGCTGTTCATCTGGGTGCGGACGCCGCGCTCGGATGCATATTGGAGAAGAGGCAGCACATAATTCTCTACCGATTTTTTTGAAAGCATCGGTTCTCCGCCTGTGATGCTGATGGAGCGGAGGGCAGGGATTTCCTCAAGCCGCTTGAGAAGCAGTGGGAGCGGCAGGGCATTCGGGTCCTTGGGCTGAAGTGTGTAGCCGACGGCGCAATGCTCGCATCTCATATTGCAGAGAACTGTGGTCGTAAATTCAATATTGGTTAAGGTCAGCTTGTTATATTGTTCCATATCCATATAAGCTTCCCATGGATCGTGGCTCGGTGTAATGCTTGTTTTTTCAATAATCATGCGGTTTCTCCTTCTAAAAATGTCCTTAATCATTACTATGCCTTGAAGCCTGTGTCAATGATTTTTTACGTCCCTCTGAAAAATCATAGTTTATGAATCTCTCAAAATGGGAAATAACTTAGTAATGATAGCATAAATCAAGAGGAGGAATGCAAGATGGCACAGCAATATGATAAAACCAATAAGAATTCGGAAACCACTGGAACCACAGCGGGTGTATCTGTACCGGGAACTGGGTCAAGCGCAGGCACAATGACAAGCACAGGCACAACTTCGACTTACAACACAGGCTCTACAACGATGACTTCTGATTCTTCAGGCATCAGCCCTGATTCTCCAGCCATGAAATCCGAATATTCAAGTTCAAGCAGCCATTATGGTTCAACGAATGACAACAGCAAGCTCCTGAAAGGGATCGTGCTTGGAGGAATTGTCGGCGGCGCCCTTGCCCTGCTTGATACTACGACTCGCAACAAGGTGATGGGCACTGCGACTGACCTGAAGGATTCTTCCATGAAAATGTTCAATGAAGTCAAGGAAAATCCAGGCGAAGCCAAGGATAATATGATCAGCCAATTCAAGTCTGCATCATCGACTTTAAAAGAAGCGATCAGCGATGCCCAAAAACTGTATGAGCGCGTTAATAATGACGTATTCGGAAAAGTGAATGAGTTTAAGGGCATGTCAGGTGATGCGAAGTCTAACTTCCAAGACGCGAAAAGCGGTCTCATGGACGCAAAGGACGATCTGATGGACATCGGCAGCAAGGTAAAAGATGCCGGCTCTGAACTGGTTGAAAGCCCAGTGGGCGGTTCAGGCTCATCTGACAGCTCAAGCTCGTCAAACAGCTCTGACAGCTCATCTTCAAACAGCAGCACTAACAGCAGCAAGTCAAACAATTCAAGCACTGGCTCAAATGGAACTACTGCATTCTCAAGTGATTCCAGCAAGAGCACAGCAACTGCGACTCCATCTACTCAAAAGAACAGCAAAAACCTTTAATATAACCAACAAAGGGCGGCATCCATTCCGGGTGCTGCCTTTTTGTGCGTTTAGACAATATCTGGGCAGGCTGGAAATGCTTTTGCCCCCCCCGCCATCGTTTCAGCTTAGAAAAGAAGGGGTATTGATTGGTACTACCCAACAAGCAGATAACCATTGAACTGGAGGAATAGGTATGATGTTTCGCAAAGGAAAGAACATGACAGCGGAGGATGAAAAAACTTCACACGAAAGGGAGAGTGCAGAAGGAACGAAAGCGATGGTGGCGGCGCCGCATCATGTCGCAGCCGATATCGGCGAGAAGATTTTAAAACAAGGCGGAAACGCTGTCGACGCAGTTGTGGCCATTCAATTTGCCCTGAATGTGGTGGAGCCGATGATGACAGGCATCGGCGGCAGCGGCTTTATGATGGTCTATGACAATGAGAAGAAGGATGTAAAGATCTATGACGGCCATACAAGGGCGCCGAAAGCCGCACATCCGGAAATGTTCCTGGATGAAAACGGCGAGGTCATCCCGTTCCGTGAACGAAGCACACATGCGACAGCAGTCGGTGTCCCCGGCATCCTGAAGGCGATGGACGAGGCCCTCAAAGCACATGGAACGATGAAGCTGGCCGACCTCATCCAGCCGGCGATCGAAATTGCGGAAGAAGGGATCGAGGTCAACTGGGTGCTCGCCGAAGCGCTCGAGAATTTCCATTACCGCCTCGGGCCGCATGCGAAGGATTTCTTTATGCCTGAAGGAAAAGCCCTGAAGGAAGGCGACATTCTTGTGAAAAAGAAGCTGGCCAATACATTTAGGACCTTGCAGGAAAAAGGTGTTGAGGCTTTTTATGAGGGAGAAATTGCTGAAGCTATCATCAAAGCGCTGGATGATCTCGACGGGTTCATGACCCTGGATGATTTGAAAAATTACCGCGTAATAATCGATGAGCCGATCTGGGGCGAATACCGCGGCTATAAGATTGCTTCTTCAGCACCCCCAAGTGCCGGCGGACTGACAGTGATCCAGATCCTGAAGCTTCTTGAAAAATTCGACCTCAGCCAATACGATCCGAAATCATGGGAAAAATATTACTTGTTCACAGAAGCAATGCGGATTGCGTTTACCGATAAAATTGCCTACAACACCGATCCGGAGTTCGAGGATATGCCAATCAAGGGCCTTCTGCATGATGACTATATCAAAGAGCGCCAGAAGCTGATCAATTTCGAAAGAAGAAATGACGCCGTCGACTTCGGCAATCCGTGGAAATATGACGAAGGCAAGCCGAACAAAGTTGTCCGCCAGCCGGATGATCTCGAAAAAAGCGAGACGACCCACTTTACCGTCCGCGATCAGTGGGGCAATATTGCCGCAGTCACTTCGACGGTTGAGCATCCATTCGGTTCAGGGATCTTCGTGCCGGACCATGGGTTTATGCTGAACAATGAGCTGACAGACTTTGATGCCAATCCTGGCGGCATCAATGAAGTCGAGCCTGAAAAGCGTCCGGTCAGCTGCAAAAGCCCAACCATCCTTTTCAAGGACGGTGAACCGGTCCTTACACTCGGATCACCGGGAGGTCCGACGATTATCGCATCTGTCTTCCAGACGATCGTCAATGTCATCGACTTTGGTATGGATCTGAAGGATGCCGTTGAAGAGCCGCGCATTTTCGCAGCCACCGGCCCGCTCGTTGAATGGGAGCCGGGGATGAGTATGGAAGCGAAGGGTGAAATGGAATCCCGGGGCTATGAATTTGGCGACGAGCCAAGCCGGATCGGGAATGTCCAGGCCATCAAGATTGATAAAAAAGCAGGCAAGCTTTACGGTGCGGCTGATTCAAGCCGAGAAGGAAAAGCAGTCGGGCTGGAGTAATAGAGAAACAGGCTGCCTTTCCGGGCAGCCTGTTCTCTGTTATTTTTTATCGATGTTCTGCAAGGTGGAGGATCCTTCTTTATCCGACTTCTTTATGACCGAAATCGATCCGTCGGTCTCAAGGACAACAGCCTCTGCTTTTTCAAGCGAGGAAAGGCCCTGGCTCCTTGCCGCCTGGAGGATCTCCACTTCAAGCACACGCTCTTTCTTCATTTCATCGTGAAGATAGCTGCCTTTATAGTATAAAAGTGTCGGATTCGATTTGATCAGCTTGCTTACGGTCTTGCTATGGACAGAGGTCCAGGCCACCAGATATTGAAGCCCGATGAGGACGCAAAAGGCGACGAACCCTTCTGCCAGTGCCACTTTTTTATTCAAGAGGATTGTGGCGAGCGTCGAACCGAGTGCGACCGTCACAATCAGGTCGAAGGCATTCATCTTGGACAGAGTCCGCTTTCCTGAAATACGGAGCACCAGAATGAGCAGAAGATAGCTGCATATCCCGACGATCACCGTTCTGTATATATTATCCCAGCTGTTAAAAAACATCATATACCTCCCAGCAGTCTTTACTTAGCCTTTTTCCTATGTGCAGACCGCTGAAACATCCAGGACGTTTGGGTTATACTAAAATTCGTCAGCATTTGCGAAAAATCGATATTTCCGGTAAAGTAAAAAGAGCATTTCGGGTGCCTGCGACAGGCACCGGTATGAAAGGAGAGATTGCTTTGGGCAGTCCAATACAAGATAAAAACCAGCAGGTTACATTCCTGAAGCACCGCTTGAATATGTTCATGGATGTCCTGGATGCGATAGATCCGGAAGAAGCAGAGCTTGAAGACATTGACCGTCTGATCGAAATGATCGACGAACTGGAATCTAAATGCCGCGAATTCAATAACCGTGAAGAGTAGGAGGGAGCCCTGGTTTGAGGGCTCTTTTTGTTTTGTAGGGCTGGGCTTTGTGAAAAGGTGAGCAGTTTGCGCGAAAAGCTGCAAATAGATGCTGGAAGGCCGCGTAATCTTCGTAGTCGCAAATAAAAACCGAAACCCGCAAATAAAAATGAAAAGTCGCAAATATCCGCCGAAAGTCGCAAATAAAACGAAAATCCCGCAAATATCCACGAAAACTCGCAAATATCCACGAAAACCCGCAAATATCCCAGACCGCCGCACCCCGCCGTACCCCGCCGCTCAGCAAACACACCCATGTAACCGATTTCACCTTACCCTTTAAATCACCAAAGGATAGGAGTATAATAAAATCGTGAAAATTCGTACAGAAACAGAAGATTTTTGAGGGGAACGAAAGGGAAGGGGATCTTGCTGTGAATTTCGAGACATTACAGGAAAGCATGTACCAGTTGATTGTGGAGACTTCTACGAACCTGCCGAAGGATGTGCGCCGCGCGATCAAGAGTGCGAAGGAGCGCGAGAGTGCCGGCACGCGTTCGGCGATGAGCCTTGGGACGATTACGAATAATATTAAGATGGCGGACGATAATGTATCGCCGATCTGCCAGGATACAGGATTGCCGACTTTTAAAATCAAGACGCCGGTCGGTGTGAACCAGCTCGAAATCAAGGAAGCGATCAAGAACGCGATCGCCCTTGCGACGAAAAACGGGAAGCTGCGCCCGAACTCTGTGGATTCGCTGACAGGGGACAACAGCGGCGACAATCTTGGCGCCGGCACGCCGGTCATCAAGTTTGAGCAATGGGAAAAAGATTATATCGACGCGCGCCTGATTCTAAAGGGCGGCGGCTGTGAAAATAAAAATATCCAGTACAGCCTTCCATGCGAGCTGGACGGACTGGGCCGTGCGGGCCGCGATTTGGACGGGATCCGCAAGTGCATCCTGCATTCTGTGTACCAGGCACAGGGACAGGGCTGCAGCGCCGGCTTCATCGGCGTCGGCATCGGCGGCGACCGCTCTTCGGGCTATGACCTGGCCAAAGAGCAGCTGTTCCGTTCAGTGGATGATGTGAACCCGCATCCAGACCTGCAGAAGGTTGAGGAATATGTCCTCGAAAATGCCAACAAGCTTGGCATCGGCACCATGGGCTTCGGCGGCGAAACGACGCTGCTCGGCTGCAAGATCGGTGTCATGAACCGCATCCCGGCCAGCTTCTTCGTATCAGTCGCGTACAACTGCTGGGCATTCCGCCGCCTCGGCATCAGCATTTCTCCTGCAACAGGCGAAATCAATGAATGGATGTACCAGGAAGGCGAGAAGATCGACTTCGCGCCAACAGAAGCCGAGCTTGAAACAGCGGCTACTGTGGAAGAAACAGCTCAGAATGTGGTCACGCTGGAGGCGCCGATCACGGAAGAGCAGATCCGCGCTCTCAATGTCGGCGACGTCGTGCAGATCAATGGCATGATGTACACAGGCCGTGACGCGATCCATCACCATCTGATGGACCATGATGCACCGATCGACCTCAATGGCCAGGTCATCTATCACTGCGGTCCGGTTATGATGAAGGATGAGGCTGGCGAATGGCATGTCAAAGCGGCAGGCCCGACGACAAGCATCCGTGAGGAGCCTTACCAGGGCGATATTATGAAAAAATTCGGCATCCGCGCCGTGATCGGTAAAGGCGGAATGGGGCCGAAAACACTGGCAGCCCTCCAGGAGCATGGCGGCGTCTACCTCAACGCCATCGGCGGCGCAGCCCAGTATTATGCTGACTGCATTAAAAAAGTCGAAGGCGTCGACCTGATGGAATTCGGCATTCCGGAAGCGATGTGGCATCTGAAGGTTGAAGGCTTCACAGCTGTTGTAACGATGGATTCACACGGCAACAGCCTCCACCAGGATGTGGATCAGTCTTCACTTGAAAAACTGTCCCAATTCAAAGAACGGGTTTACTAATAAGAAAAGAAAGCGGGGAGCGGGGTGCTTCCCGCTTTTTCTAATGTTTGACAGAATGCTCCCGCCCATTTTCACAAACACTAAACCTAAAAGGTTTGAAGGAGGAAATGGGATGAGATACTGGAAGCAGCTGATGCTGGCCCTTGTGCTTTTTTTCGCGGGGAGTGCTTCTGCCCATGCAGGGACCGCCAATTCGCCGATCCACTGGGGCTTCAAGAAGGCAAGCAACGAGGTGCCGGCCGAGGCAGGCAAGCCGCTCGATGATCTGCTGGAGCGGTACGGGTCTTATTATAAAGGCGATACAAGCAAGAAGGATATTTACCTGACATTCGATAACGGCTATGAAAATGGCTATACGGAGAAGGTTCTCGATGTATTGAAAAAGGAACAGGTGCCGGCCGCCTTTTTCGTGACAGGCCATTATTTGAACAGCGCCCCGGACCTTGTCAAGCGGATGGCGAAGGAAGGCCATATTGTCGGCAACCACTCCTGGCACCACCCGGATATGACTAAGATCAGCGATGAGAAGCTGGCGAAGGAGCTGGAGATGGTCCGTGCGAAGACGGAGGAGCTGACAGGCGTCAAGCAGATGGCGTACCTGAGGCCGCCGCGCGGGGTTTTCAGCGAGCGCACACTCGACCTTGCGAAAAAGCAGGGCTATACCCATGTATTCTGGTCGCTTGCCTTCGTCGACTGGCACAGGGACGCTCAGAAGGGCTGGGAATATTCCTATAACAACATCATGAAGCAGATCCACCCCGGCTGCATCCTCCTGCTGCATACCGTCTCAAAGGACAATGCCGATGCACTGGAAAAAGCGATCCAGGATCTGAAGAAAAGGGGCTACACGTTTAAAAACCTTGATCAATTGGAGATGAATAAAGCGTTCGAACATGATATGCTGTACTAGACACCTGCCCAAATCGCCAAGGATTTGGGCTTGTTTCTTAGGAACAGCATCGTTCCCGGTGTTATAATAAGGTAAAAAACACAAGGGATGGATGAGAGTTGGCTATTTTTCAAATGAAAGGACCTTATAACTTTGATCTTGTATTGGACAGGCTTTCGCTTGATCCGCTACATGCTGTCGACAAGGAAAAGCGGAGTGTGAAGGTTCCTTTGATGATTGAAAATGAACCGATCGCGGCCGAGGTGACAGCGGCGGGGACAACTGAGCATCCCGAATTCATCATAAACGGCATAGATGGAAAGCATAAAGAAAAGGCGGAGAAGCGACTGGCGCAGATCTTTCAATGGCATATCCCGCTTGAGGATATCCATACCCATTTCCAGGGCACAGAGCTGAAGGCGATTTTTGACGAGCATTACGGCACCCCGGTCGTGCTCGATTTCGATCCGTACGGCTGCCTGCTGAAATGCATCATCCACCAGCAGCTCAATCTGTCATTTGCCTTCACACTGACGAAGCGGTTTGTCGAGACATTCGGCTTCCAAAAAGACGGCGTCTGGTTTTACCCTCGTCCCGAAACAGTGGCCGCCCTGACGGTGGAACAACTCCGCGAGCTCCAGTTCAGCGGCAGGAAGGCCGAGTACGCCATCGGTCTCTCAAAAGAAATCACCGAGGGAAGACTGAATCTGGAGGAGCTGGCCGGAGAGAGTGATGAGATGATCATGAAAAAGCTCATCAAAATCCGCGGCATCGGCCCATGGACGGTCCAGAACTTCCTGATGTTCGGACTCGGCCGCCAGAACCTTTTCCCGAAGGCAGATATCGGGCTGCAAAATGCCCTGAAGAAATTATATAACCTTGAAGCAAAACCGACCCACGAGCAGATGGACGAATATATGCTAAGCTGGGATCCTTATCTAACCTATGCTTCCCTGTATCTGTGGAGAAGCATTGAATAAATGGAGTGAAGCAGCACGATGAAAAACGAACAAACCGTGAAAATACAAGAAAAGCAGACCTTCCCGCTTACAATCAAGCGGCTCGGCATCAATGGCGAGGGCGTCGGCTATTTTAAAAGGCAGGTTGTCTTCGTACCAGGCGCGCTGCCTGGTGAAGAGGTCGTCGTCG
Organism: Bacillus infantis; assembly: GCF_050107595.1. Lineage (GTDB taxonomy): Bacteria > Bacillota > Bacilli > Bacillales > Cytobacillaceae > Bacillus_AB > Bacillus_AB infantis_C. The sequence continues at coordinate 95,820 of NZ_JBNILH010000010.1, read as the reverse complement.
AAGCGACAAAGGTGAGCCCGAAGTTCGCCGAAGCCAAAATCAAAACGATCCGCAAAGAGTCCGAGTACCGCGTCCAGGCGCCATGCCCGGTCTACGAGCTTTGCGGCGGCTGCCAGCTGCAGCATCTCCGCTATGACCGTCAGCTGCAGGAAAAGCGCGACATCGTCATCCAGGCGCTCGAACGCCATACAAAGCTTCCGGTTGCCGGGCTCGACATCCGCGACACGATCGGCATGGAGGATCCGTGGAACTACCGCAACAAAGCGGCCTTCCAGGTGGGCCAGGAGGATGGAAAAATCATCGCCGGCCTCTATGGGCTCAACTCCCATAACCTGATCAACATCCCGCAATGCGTTGTGCAGCATCCGCACACCAACAAAGCGATCGGGGTCGTCAAAAAGGTCATGAACAAAATAGGCATCACTGTCTACAACGAAAAGACGAAAAAAGGAACCGTCCGCACCATCATGGCCCGGACCGGCATCCAGAGCGGCGAGCTCCAGATCGTCATCATCACATCAACCAAAGACCTGCCGAAAAAAGAGCAGCTCATCACAGAAATCACCAAAAGGCTGCCACAGGTCAAATCAATCATGCAAAACATCAACGGCGAAAAAACATCCCTGATCTTCGGAAAAGAAACGCGCCATATGCACGGGGAAGAATACATCCAGGAAACACTCGGCGACCTGTCCTTCGAGCTGTCTGCCCGGACCTTCTTCCAGCTCAACCCCGAGCAGACCGTCAAGCTCTATAACGAAGTCAAAAAAGCCGCCAGCCTCACAGGCAAGGAAAAAGTCGCAGACGCCTACTGCGGCGTAGGCACCATCGGCCTCTGGCTCGCCGACCAGGCAGGCGAAATCCGCGGCATGGACATCATCCCGGAATCCATCCAGGACGCCAAGAAAAACGCCGCCCGCAACAACATCCAACACGCTAAATACGAAACAGGCAAAGCCGAAGTCCTGCTTCCGAAGTGGATGAAAGAGGGCTGGAGACCGGACGTTATTGTGGTCGATCCGCCAAGAACAGGGCTTGACCAGGCGCTACTGAAAACGATTTTGAAGGTGAGACCTAAGAAGGTTGTTTATGTGTCATGCAATCCGTCTACATTGGCGAAGGATATTGCGGTGCTGGATCCGGAATATAGAGTGGAGTATATGCAGCCGGTGGATATGTTTCCGCAGACGGCGCATGTTGAAGTGGTAAGTGAATTGGTATTGAGGAGTGGAGCAGGTTCCTGATTGGGGGGCCTGTTTTTTTATAAGTAGACATCTCCATTTTTAGAGCCGTTCAATGGAGATAAGAAAAAATGGTAATGCATTAAGGGGCACCTATTTTATAGGTTCTAATTGAGATAGGTTGGTAATGACGTACAAGCTAAGTTTATAAAAATTCGGTATAGAGAGAACAAGGGCTACATTTATTGATTAGAATATAATTATTTCATTCGGTAGTGGGTCAGGTGAGTGTCAACTAGTGATGTGATCTCCTAGTATACATATATAGGCTAGTACACAAATTACAACATAAACCGACCCATGAGAAAAAAATATTAATTATTACCAGAAGATAAAAGCAACAATATTAATTTCTGAATTTTTATTTAGACACTTAGTCAGATTGGTCGGTAAATATATGGTATATTTATACTATTGGGAATTGGGGGGATAAGCTTGGCTAAAGATGTCAATAGTGTAAAAAATGTAAATTCAGAAGAAGATGTTAGAGAATGTAATATTAGTAATATCTTTAATCCTACGGATGAACAAATGAATACTATCATCCATTCATTAAATACATTAAATCAAGTTGAGATTTTAAATATTTTAGGAAGTTTCAATATTTCTATTGATCGTGACACTATAAAGAAGAAAATGGAGTTAATACAATATCTAATTTACGGTTTTAAAAAAGGAATGTTTAATGAAAGGCTATTCAATGAGTTAAGAAGTCAGGCTTTTAATCCTGATATCGATAGTACAGATGGCTTCTTTTTCTCTTTTGAAGCTGATGTGCCAACTATTACCAAAGAAGGTCTAGAGACATTTTTGAAAGACTGGAATGAGGTTAAGGATGATAAAACGATTGAGTTTCTAGAATTGAATAATCAGAGTGCTACATTTTTAGTAACAAAACATACTGATAAGTTTATTTTTGATCAAGAAAGTATGTTTAGTATAAAATATAACGATGAAAAAAGAGCTAAAGTTGAGGTGTATTTTGACAAAAGTATTGTATATGTTCAAACAACAAATACAGTTATTTATAATGCAATAAAAACAATCATTAAAGAATTTCTGCAAGAGCTATTGGATATTGAAAAGCTCAATATAACACCTCCAAAGATGAGCAAAAATCTAAGTCTTACTTTTAATGATGACTTTACTGCGGCTACAGAAGAGAACTCTGTTCATCCAAATACTATTAAACTACTCGATATTTTATTAGAATTAGATGCACCAAGTTCTTCTTTTAGTGGTTTTGAATGTGTAAATATTACTCTTGATCACGAAGATACTATCAACCGAAAAGACGCAAAATCCAAAATAGTTTCTCAAAATTATGGTGGAGGAGATTTACTCAAAAATAAAGTTGTAAAGGACTTAATACTAAGTAATAGAATTATCTATGATATAGAATTTATTATTGAGTATAATCATGTGGATAAAGAGGGGGATATTAGTAAACAACTTGTTACGGTAGGAATGATTAATGATAGGAAAAGTTCGCTAAGAATTTTCATTAAAAATAGCGATTACAATATTCGAAATGTTATTAAGAATGCATATAGTGAGCTTACTAGCGTATTCATATCTAACTATGGTCAGTCACAATTAAGAAATGAGGATAACATAAAAAAACTGTTAGGACTTAGCTGAAATGGAAACAAATGATAATTTCTTTTATGAGGCTATGCTATATGCATTTAAGGATCAGGAAAATTTTTGGATATTGCTTAGAGGACTTATAGATGAAATTGAGATAAGTGAAGGGATTTATTTTAATGTAAACATCTTAGATAAAAAAATACATAATAGTATGTATTCTTTTCGGGTTGATCAAAATAATGATCATATTCAGATCTACATCATAAATAATCTGATGTGGATGTTTGTTGAAGATGTATTTGAATATGCACCTTTACTTAAAAAAGTTGAGTCAAAACTAAGTAAGTATATATCTAAGATACATGTAACAAACAAATATTTTGTTGACTCAATCTTTAATAGTAATTTTAGTAATAACCTCCTAGAAATAAATATTGAAGGTGAGGACATTTCTGAGTTTGAGGCAGAAACCTTTACTGGAAGTTTTATAAATAAAACTTTTGAATATAGAAACATCATTAATTTTAGCGATATTCACATTAGATACCTTAAATTCCAACCTCTTAAATTGAATGCTGTTCTCACACTTAGGTTTCCTAATGTAATTCAGTTCAGTGATTATATTGATTTCAAGATGTATCAGAACTTAATTAAAAGCTTTTCAATTTATATTTATAAAACAAATAGAAAATTATTATATTTTAATAAAGGAGAAGGATATGAGGAAGATAACAATAGCAACTACTAATGACGGGTATAAACTAGAAGAAATGGGTCACCAACCTTGGCATGAATATGATGGATTATCAATAGATTTCATACTAGACTTCAAACATATACCTGAGAAGGAATATTTATTAAAAGTTACTAGTCTATCCAAGGAATTTGATTGGATAAACGTGGAAGATGGTACTTTTATATTTAATCTTGAGAAAATTAAGAGCAACTTTAATGTGTTTTCAGAATGTAAATGGATGAAGAGCTATATTACTCTTAAGCCTAACTATGAACCAGCATTGGATGACTCAAAATTTATAGTGAATTTCTCAGCAACAAAAAAGGAAATTGAAGTTAATGCCCCAAAGAAAATCTTTTTAAGTCATAAAGGTGCAGATAAACCACTAGTTAGAGAGTATTTTCAACTACTAAAAGAATTAGGGTTTGATCCATGGCTGGATGAAGACGCAATGGCTGCTGGAACAAAGTTGAATAGAGGAATATACCAAGGTTTTAAAGAGTCATGTGCAGCTATATTTTTTGTTACTCCATCATTTAAAGATGAAGATTATCTAGAGGACGAAGTAGATTATGCCATAGATGAACAAAAAGAAAAAGGTGACAAATTCGCAATTATCACATTGGCATTAAAAGATCAAGATGGAAAAACAGGAGAAATTCCCGGATTGTTAAGAAAATATGTATATAAAGAACCAAGTTCACAACTTGAAGCATTTAGAGAGATTATTAGGGCGCTCCCTATAGAAACAGGAAATAAAGTATGGAAAAATTAGGCGTATGGATTTGATCTCTTAAGACTATTTCACTTTTTTTAGATAGTATAAGTTAGTTATATAAACTAAGAACAGTCTTCTCAAAGGGCTGTTTTTTAGTTGGGAGTGACTGATGGTAATATCATTAATAAGTGGTATAATTACCGCTTATTTGTTTTAAGTAGTAGTTATAGTCGCCTTTGATTGTGTACGTGACACATGTTGAGTTTGTTGCGGAATTGGGTTTAAAAGAAGGAGCAGATACTTACCTGATCAGATGTCTGCTTAATATTAATGAGATCACATTGTTAAGTGTAGCAACGGTAGAATAATCACTTTTATTTAGGATTAGTAAAGATGAACCTTATAATAATAATTTAATGATGTTTTGGGAAAAGGTGTTACCAAGTTCAACACTATAACTCCCAAAGTCTACAATTACAACCAGAAACTAAGAGGATGCAGCCAATTTGGTTTTACAAATTAAATGAAATGATATATCAAGCATATTCTCATAATTCTTTAGTTCCTATACTTACTCTCGCACGACTAAAACAAACATCTTCTACTTTTCAGTATATTCCGGAAATAAAAACAAGACAAGATATAGCTTCTTCTAAGCCTACTATGGAAATAGATATAAGTTGTGTGGTGGACGGAAATATTGTTATAGGAGAGTGTAAGAAAGGTAATAACTTGAAGGATAAGAGTAATACGGATGAAGATGTAATAAAAAAGTACTTAAAATTAGCAGAAAAGGGCACATATAATTGTGTTTAGCACGTTAGAAAGTTGGAGTAAATCTACATTAGAATTACTAAAAAAATATCAATCTGAATCGAGAAACGTAAACATTGAAATCTATCAAGAAAGCGATCTGACAATAGTTAGTTAACTAGAAAAACTCGTATAAAAAACAATAAATAGGTGCCTGACCCCATATTATAATGCTTTAAAGCGTGTGGGGTCAGGCACTTACTTTACAGCTGTCACTTTATCGCCTACGTTTAAACACTAGTTGTTAACCACTTAATTGCTAAATACAGGCTACGGATCCATATGATATGATGAAGAAAATAACATTATATGGGGGTGGGAAGATGTCCATTCCAGATAAGAACATTATAATCAGTTCGGTCAGCAAGAGATATAGTTGTTCACTTTCCAATATCATACGAAAGAAAATTATGTATCATGGGGTAAGCAACGGTAAGAAGTTAGTCCTTTGTACACCAGAATCAAGGTTACATCGACAAGGTCACGGTTGGTTCGACCTAACAACTAAACAAGTTGATTTACTGGATGACGCAGAATTAGCAATACTGGCCATTCGGCTAGAAGGATATAAAATTTATTATGTTGATTTCAAGCAACTTAGACAGTTAATAAACCGAGATATGACGTTAAACTATTCTGAGGATAGGAAGTGGAGATTCTATATTTGGGAAAAATATTTAAAAGTAAGAGGCAATGATAAGAAGTTCGATATAGAGCCTGAATTAGTTACTGTTTAAATGATTTTTACAATTTTAGTAGGGAGACATTCAAGATGAAACAAGAGATGAAACGGTATCTACCAGAAGAAGTACCAGACCATCTATTCACTCAAAACAAGCTAAATCGAATGGGTTTAACAACTACTTCTGAACACGCTGCTTATGTATCATATCCTGAACAAAAGCGTGAATATAAACTATTTGATATTAACAATACGAGGAAACGTAAGCAGCAAAAAGGCTTTTCTTTAGTAGAAAAAGAATTAACTGTTGACCAAGTCCTAGAGGAACGTAAACGTGAACTTGTCGTAAGGAAAAATCAGTTGGGTTAATTGATAACTTTTACTTTAGAATATTTCTGAAGATACAACAAAGAAATCAAATCTAAATGTTTTAGTCACAAAGAATTATGGTGATGGTAATGACAACTGTACATATAAGATGGTATGGGGCTTATGGTCTTGAAAATTTTTATAATAGGGAAATAGCACGGTATTCAGGAATTTATGCAATATATAGAGTTTATGGTGAAAAAGAAACTTTGCTTTATATAGGAAAAACTAGCAGACCTTTTTGGCGAAGGATAAGTGAACATCAAAGAGATTGGCTTTGGAATGTAAAAGGAAAAATAAAAATTAGAGTAGGGTTATTAGAATTTCCTAATGGTGGAAGATATTCAGTTAAGAAATTGGCTGATGTTGAATCGCTGTTAATATTGTGGCATTTACCAAGAGAAAACACTACATCAACAGGATTTTATTGGGGGAGAGTGGAGTTGGAAGTTATTAATCTCGGAAGAAGAGGCTTGATTGACAGGAAAGTATCTACTAATGATTTAGAATGGGCATAATTTTAAAATGGCATAATAGTAAAACTTTACTAATTACATCCATTGCTAGATAATTAAACTTAAATTAAATTTTATTGTAGGGGGTATTCAAATGCGTCAGAATGAAGATGGTTCCCAAAAGAAGGATTTGTCCTTAATAGAAGAGGCATCTGATTTATTGCAAAGTGAAAATATTGATATATCACTTGAAGATTTGAAAAACCTCATGCAATATTCTCCCCATATTAAAGAAATATTCGCAAAAGCAGCTGAGTTATCAAGTAACTCTGGGCAAAATGTATTTGATATCATAAAAAAAGCAATTTCAGTTTATGAAGTAGAATTAAAAAGGGATGATCTTACGTTTGAACAGAGGACAGTCGTTTATGGCCACATTGACAAACAGGTATCGAATGCTATGCAACAGGACGAAAGTAATAAAAAGTTTTTAGGTGGAGCAATTGGAGCTTCACTCATAGTATTAGCGGGCGGTGCTGTAAAGTTTGGTCCTAAAATATTTAAAGCTATTGTTAAAAAGTAATTCAATATTTCATGTATGATTGTTTCAGCTATAGTTAACTATCAGCAGGGGGAGGATAGGTTCTTGCTGAACTAAAACAGTTATTAATATTATTGTTTAATTAAGACTAAGCAAGGACTTTAATTAGTCCTTTCAGACTGTAGGCAAACTCGACGAAAGTCGGGTTTGCCTACAGTCTATTTTTTTATACACTTATAGATATATCAATGCTTGAGGTGATTACTGTGCTGACAAAGAATAATTCAATCCAGCGGGATTAAATTGAAATGATTGCTCTTGATCAACTTGTACCTGTGAACCATTTGGTTCGCAAGATTGAGGCAGCGATCGACTTTTCCTTCATTTATCCACTTGTGGAAGACAAAAAAATAGGTGCCTGACCCCACATTAGCTAATGCTTTAAAGTGTATGGGGTCAGGCACTTTCTTTTTCGCCTGGACCTTCTTCCAGCTTACCTCCTAGCAGACCGTCAAGCTCTATAACGAAGTCAAAAAAGCGGCAGCCCTTACAGGCAAAGAAAAAGTCGCAGACGCATACTGCGGCGTAGGCACCATCTGCCTCTGGCTAGCCGACCAGAAATAGGTGCCAGACCCGACATTAACTAATGCTTTAACGAGTGTGGGGTCAAGCACCATCTTTCGTGAAAATTTATAAAATTTAAAAAACATATTGCGTACATTTAATTTTGATGTTAATATTCAGCACAGGTAATCAAAATTAATAGCAAGCTTTCAACTCTTATCGAGAGCAGGCGGAGGGATTTGGCCCGATGAAGCCCAGCAACCGACCGTAATTCCGTTGTGAAACGGGGCGCTAGCAAGATTTGCGCCGGTATGTAAATACCTTTAAGGCACGGTGCTAATTCCAACAGAGGAGATTTTTCTTTTCTGGGAGATAAGAGGTGTGGAGATTCGATACATAATCTTCAGCCTCTTTCTCTACGGAGAAAGAGGCTTTTTTATGTTATAAAAGGAGTGATTTACAGGTCAGCATCAAAGGGGTCAAAGCAAAAGCATAAAAAAAAACAATAATGGAGAGAGAAAATGAAGAATAAAAAATGGAGCTTTCTATTAAGTATTTTTGTCGTTATCCTGCTTACAGCAGGGTGCCAGCCAAAGACAGGCGTCAGCACCGAGGGAGAGGCGGCGGCCGATAAAACCAATGGTGATAACCAGCTTGCCGATAAAAAGATCGCATTAATTATGCAGCAAAATCTTGGTACGTTTTCTGCTCAATATATTGACGGTGTGAAGGAGCAGGTTACGAAATTCGGCGGAACTACCACAGTTTTTACTTCTGATGGTGACCTGGCGAAAATGTCTTCAAACCTGGACGCAGCGATCAACCAGGGATTTGATGCTATTTTAATAGACCATGGCACGAAAGAAGCATTGGCGGCCGGAGTCCAAAAGGCGGTCGAGAAAGAAATCCCGGTCGTTGCCTTTGACGCCGAGGTTAGTGAACCGGATGTGACCGTGCTTGAGCAGGGTGACCAGCAGATGGCAAAAAGCACTCTTGAGAGACTGGCTGAGGACTCAGATGGAAACGCAAATATCGTTAAAATATGGGTAGCCGGCTTTGCGCCGATGGAGCGAAGACAAGTTGCCTATAAGGAATTCCTTGAACAGAATCCGGGGATTAAAGAGGTCGCGGCATTTGGAGCAGCGACGCAGAATACAGCATTGGATACTCAGTCACAAATGGAAGCCATTTTAAAGCAGTATCCGGAGAAAGGGCAGATTACAGCAGTTTGGGCAGCATGGGATGAATTTGCCAAAGGAGCCGTGCGTGCTATCCAGCAGGCCGGCCGGACAGATATCAAAGTGTACGGAATCGATATGAGTGATGAAGACCTGCAAATGATTCAGGACAAGAATTCTCCTTGGGTGGCAACTGCAGCTGTTGATCCAAAGGATATTGGCAGAATACAGGTTCGCTATGCCTATCAAAAATTATCCGGAGAAGAGACTCCTGACAATGTTAAATTAACACCGGTGTTCGTATCAAAAGATGACCTCCCGGAAGAGCAAATCACAACCACTGAGCTGAATGAATACGTGGAAGGATGGGGCAACAGCGACCAGGGATATACCGAAACCCTGAAGGAATTGGAAGAAGGGAAATAACAGAGGGACATTAGGCAGCCTTAGGTTAAAGGCCGCCTGATGTTTTCCTTTTTTAAAGGAGGCAGCATGATGGGTGCAACACTACTTGAAATGAGAAATATATCCAAGAGCTTTGGTGCAGCAAAGGCTTTGAAGGGAGCTGGACTGCATTTGGCCTCTGGGGAAGTACATGCTTTATTGGGGGCCAATGGTGCGGGTAAAAGTACGCTTATCAAAATTCTGGCGGGTGCTTACAGCCATGATGAAGGCGATATTTATCTTAACGGAAAGCCAGTCACGATCCATTCACCAAAAGAGGCGAAGGATCTGGGCATCCACTGTGTTTACCAGGAGGTGGATACGGCATTGGTGCCGCAGCTGACAGTGGCGGAGAATATTCTGCTTGATTCCTTTGCCGGAGGAAACCGTTTTTTCGTCTCAAAAAAGGAGCTGAAGCGAAAAGCAGAAGAAATTCTTGCTCTCCTGAATGAAGAGCAAATAGCTGTAGACCAATATGTCTCAGAGCTGACCCTCGCTCAAAAGCAAATGGTACTGATCGCCAGAGGCCTGGTCAAAGAAGCGGGCATCATCATTTTGGATGAACCGACTGCCCCGCTGTCGATCGAGGAAACAAAATATCTTTTTAATATTGTGAGAAAGCTGAAGGCGCAGGGGATGGGCATCATCTTCATTTCTCACCGGCTGCCGGAAGTATTTGAAATAAGTGACCGGATTACCGTCATGAGAGACGGTGAAACCATTCAGACCTTTAAAACAACACAAGCTACCCATCAGGAAATTGTCGAGGCGATGCTTGGCAAAGAGATTCAAATCACAGAAAAACAAAAAACGGTACCCGGGAAGAAACTGTTAGAGGTCAATGGGATAAGTGATGGCGGGTTAGTGAAAAATGCCAGTCTTTCGGTTTCAAGGGGAGAGATAGTAGGAGTCGCAGGGCTGGTTGGAGCAGGAAAAACAGAACTGGCGCGAATTTTGTTCGGCCTTGCGAAAACAGAATCAGGTGAAATGACGATGAATGGGGAAATAGGTCCCTTTAAAAGCCCGGCGGATGCGATACGTGCCGGTGTGGTTTTAATTCCGGAAGAAAGGAGGAAAGAGGGATTGTTTATCAATGAGTCGATTGAACATAATCTTTCTTTCCCTCATCTAAAATCGTTTTCCTCTTTTCTTTTCCTGAATAAAAAATCGGAAAAAAGCCACGCGGAAAAAATTATTAAAAACCTGGGTGTTAAAACAGGCGGGACAACTGATCCGGTTCTCCATTTAAGCGGAGGAAACCAGCAGAAGGTGGCGATCGGAAAATGGACAGGAGCAGACAGTGACCTCTATATTTTCGATGAACCGACCAAAGGTGTGGACATTGGTGCAAAGAAGGAAATCTTCGACCTTATCCAAGGCCTTGCCGACCAGGGGAAGGGTATTCTCTATCTTACTAGTGAAATTTCAGAAATCCTGACTGTCTCGGACCGAATCTTAGTGATATATGACGGGATGATTGTAAAAGAATTATCAAGGGAAGAGGCCACACAGGAAAAAATTCTGCTGTATGCGAGCGGGGGAAAGGAGGAAAGTGATGAGCAGCAGAGTGTTTCAGTTTGTATATAAATATGGTGCCATCCTATTGATGGCTCTGATCTTGGTTTATTTCACCATCGTTAATCCGGCATTTTTTTCTTACAGTAATATATCAGATATTCTGCGTTCCATCTCCATTGTCACCCTGCTGGCTCTAGGAGTGACATTTACCCTGATTGTGGATGGATTTGATTTGTCGGTAGGATCCACGATGTCCCTTGCGACGGTCTTAACAGCTTCTTTGATGGTATGGTTTGAGCTCCCGCTTTGGGCAGTCCTGATCCTCCCGATTTTGGCAGGCGCCGCGGTGGGGCTGTTTAACTCCCTTCTTATTGTAAAAATTAAAATACCTGATCTGCTGGCAACCTTAGGGGTCATGTATATCATTTCAGGCCTGCACCGCACATACACTGAGGGATATTCTATCTACAGCCACATGGAATTGACAACGGGAGGAAAGGCACCTGGAGAGTTTTATCCAAATTTCCTTTGGATTGGGCAGGGAAGACTATGGGGAATTCCTGTCCCAGTGATCATAATGCTGATATTGGTGGCTGCTGTTTACGTGGTATTGAATAAAACCCGGTGGGGAAGAATCCTGTATATGACCGGAGGGAATGCAGAGGCAGCCCGGTTGTCAGGAACCAATGTGAATAAAGTGAAAACCCTTGCTTATGTAGTATCCGGGATCTTTGCATCGCTGGCAGGGATTCTCTTTGCGTCCAGGGTTGGATCTGGACAAATAGATTCCGGGGCTTCCTTGCTGATGGAGGCTGTAGCCGCTGTCTTCGTCGGATTCTCTGTTCTTGGAGCAGGAAAACCAAATGCGTTGGGCACGTTTTTTGGAGCAGCTTTAATAGGAGTGCTCCTCAACGGGCTGACAATGCTGAATTTACCATACTACGCATTTGAAATTGTAAAAGGCACAGTCCTCGTCCTTGCACTCACGGTCACCTATTTCCGACTCAGTGCTAAAAAATCAGCACGTTCAAAAATACAAATGAAGAGTGCCAGTTAGAGAAATAGGTGCCTGACTCCACACTAGTTAATACTTTAAAGTGTGTGGGGGTCAGGCACTTTCTTAAGGCATTGTTGAAGACTATTTTGAAGGTGAAGCCAAAGAAGGTTGTGTATGTGTCCTGCAATCCGTCGACATTGGCGAAGGATATTGCAGTGCTGGATCCGGAGTATAGAGTGGAGTATATGCAGCCGGTGGATATGTTTCCGCAGACGGCGCATGTTGAAGTGGTATGTGAATTAGTGTAGGAGTGGAGCAGGTTCCTGAGGAGGGGGCCTGTTTTTTATACATTAGATTTTTAATACTTGTATTCAATAGAGACTGGGATACTGTAAGGTGTATGCTTTAAAGCATACATTTATGTAACAAACTATCCGAAAATACCGTCCAACATGTAAGGGAGGAATAATTTATGAAAAATTATTGCTTACTATTGAGCGCAATGGTTTTAAGCCTTATAATTACAGCCTGTCACAATAATCAATCAACGGACTACGAGATCAATATCATTAAAAATACCGAAAATGAGCGTTCTGATATTCAGATTCCAAAAAGTAACCTTGAACAAGTGGTTTCATTAATTAGTGAATTATATTGGGAAACGGCAAAAGTACAGATGGTTAGAGAGCCTGATTTTAAAGTCGAAATTAAGAATAAAGCTAATGAATTAAAGAACTATAATGTTTGGGTTACTAATAATGTAGTGGAGATGACTCAAGTAGGTAATGATAAATACACAAAGCTAGATGAAGGAACTTCAAATTCATTATTAAACTTACTAGAACCATCAAAAAAGGATACTCCATAAAAGAGTATCCTTTGTCTAATTTAGTTGCCAACTGCTTTCTTTGCACCTGTAATATCTTTGGATGTAGGAGATGAAGCCGTCCGGCTACTAAATCTATACATTAACAGCCCTGCAGAGCGGAAAGCTCAAATTCATTATTCCGGCCAGGATATTCTTTCCGCTTCATCTTTCAAGTTCATTTCATAAAGCTTTTCTTTAAGATAAGCTTTTACTTCCTCATGGTCGTATAGCAATGCTTTTGACTGTGCATCCCTAAGGAACACGTATTTTAAAGGGAGGGGGGCATGTTCGAAAAAGTCTCTTACACGAGCTAAGTCTAATGTCTGTCCTCTTTCCAATTGAAAAGGTGAGTGCGTCTTTTCAGCGTTATTTTCTATATGGCTCACCACACCGACCCCATCTTCCGTCTTAAATTGTACAGATTCTTCACGCTCATTATTTACTTTTTGCAGATAATAAGATAGAGAGTCAATTGGCTGAAGCTGAAGAGCTTCCTGAACGGCTTTTACCACAGTTCTTCGGTTTTCGTCGCTGTATTCTTCGCTCTGTTTTATGTATTTCTCAACGTCTTCAGGGCTTGACGAGAGTTCAATGGCGTCCAGTACATGCGGAGTATAGACAGCAATACTCAGAAAGTCTTCAAGATTTCTGGCCACGAGCTTTACCGGGTCGTCAAAATCCATGGGAGAAACCCTCACAATATATGCATTATGTAAGTCACTTACACTTCCGAAATCTGTTAGGAAACCGAAATGAATTCCGTCTATCCCTGGCCTTGCAAACGATATAACATCAAGCGGCGTATTCAAATATCTGGAATCAACGCCTTCATAATCATAATAGAGGCCCAATAGATCCCCATATGGCAGCAGCCCCTTCTTATCCAAGTCTTTTTGCAAATGAATGACTTCTTGCAGCCTTTCTGGAATCTCAAATTTTCCATAATTCAATTTAACGGACATGGTATCCTCCTTCTTGCATCCAGTCAGTATCAATAGAAACATGAGCAGCGTACTTTTCTGAATAGTGTTTATTTTTTTATCATAAATAGAGTGGAAGACTGCGTCAAGGAGGAGTAAGACCGGGGGCCTTTCCCCCCATTTTGTGAAGTATTAAAGTCTTTGAATTTGGTCGGTTACAATCACCAATTTTCCCCTAGCGTATGAATATATAGAGCACGACAATAGAAATAGGTGCCTTATCCCACATTCACTAATGCTTTACAGTGAGTGGGGCAAGGCACTTTTTTAAATTGAAAAATGAAAGGACCTCTCTTATGAAAATGTGGGTCAATAAAAAAGAGGTACCCAAGTGAATTATCTAAATTCATTAGGTACCATCAGTTATTAAAACACCTTCGTAGTCCAATCCTCACAATTCCAAATATCGGTCGCAATTTCACGATAGAAGTCAGGTTCGTGGGATACCATCAAGATACTTCCGCGGTAGGCTTTTAGAGCACGTTTTAGTTCTTCTTTTGCGTCGACATCCAGGTGGTTGGTAGGCTCGTCTAGAATGAGTAAGTTCGTTTCTGTGTTTAAAATTTTACACAGGCGGACTTTGGCTTTTTCGCCGCCGGAGAGGACTTCGACTTTGCTTTCAATATGCTTGGTTGTTAATCCGCATTTTGCAAGAGCAGCGCGGACTTCAGCCTGGTTCATGCTTGGGAATTCGCTCCAGATTTCTTCAATGCAAGTGTTATAGTTGGCCTCTTTTACCTCTTGCTCGAAATAACCGAGGTGTTGATATTCACCGCGTTCGACTTTACCCGAAATCGGATTAACCAGCCCAAGAATGCTTTTTAAAAGAGTGGACTTACCAATACCGTTTGCACCTACGAAGGCAATTTTTTGTCCGCGTTCCATTTTTAAATTCAACGGGCGGGACAGTGGTTCATCGTATCCAATCACAAGATCTTCTGCTGTGAAAATCCAGCGGCTGGCTGCACGGGCTTCTTTGAAATGAAATTCCGGCTTCGGCTTTTCTCTCCCCAACTCAATCACTTCCATTTTGTCGAGCTTCTTCTGGCGGGACATCGCCATATTACGAGTCGCGACATTTGCTTTGTTACGGGCGACAAAGTCCTTTAAACCAGCAATTTCCTGCTGCTGGCGCTTGTAAGCAGACTCCAGCTGCTGCTTCTTCATTTCATGTATATTCAAGAAGTTATCATAGTCACCAACATAGCGATTCAATTCCTGGTTTTCCATATGATAGATCAAGTTAACAACACTGTTCAGGAATGGAATATCATGTGAAATCAGGATAAAGGCATTTTCGTATTCCTGTAAATAGCGCTTCAGCCATTCGATATGCTGTTCATCCAAATAGTTCGTAGGCTCATCCAGCAAGAGGATTTCAGGCTTTTCCAGCAAAAGCTTAGCCAGCAGCACTTTCGTACGCTGACCGCCGCTGAGATCATCTACATCCCGATCCAGTCCAACGTCGTCTAATCCCAGACCGCGCGCAACTTCCTCAACCTTTGAGTTAATCTGATAGAAATCGTTACTATCCAACGTTTCCTGCAGCTCTCCAACTTCAGCAAGCAGTGCCTCGATATCAGCACCTTCATCACCCATTTTTCCATAAAGTTCATTGATCTCCGCTTCAGCATCAAATAGATATTGAAAGGCAGTACTCAAAGCCTCTCGCATCGTCGTCCCTTTTTGAAGTACAGAGTTCTGATCTAAATAACCAACGCGAACTTTTCTTGACCACTCTACTTTTCCCTCATCGGGCTGCAGCTTGCCAGTTACAATATTCATGAAAGTAGACTTACCCTCACCATTTGCCCCAACAAGTCCAACATGCTCACCTTTCAAAAGACGAAAAGACACATCATTAAAAATCGCACGATCACCAAAGCCGTGGCTTAAATCTTTTACGTATAATACGCTCATTTTTTTACCCCCATGTATAAATGCCTCTAGTGGATATTTTACTTGATTTAGACTGAATTTTGTACTTGAAGTTATTTGAAGTGCAAATTGCATGCTCCAAATAAGTTGGCCGCACCTTAAAGGAATAGGTGCCTGATCCCCCATTAGCTAATACTTTTAAGCTTGTGGGGTCTGGCACTTTCTTTCAGATCGTCATCAAACAAAGACCTGCCGAAAAAAGAGCAGTTCATCACAGAAATCACCAAAAGGCTACCGCAGGTCAAATCAAGCATGCAAAACATCAACGATGAATAAACATTTCTGATCTTCGGAAAAGAAACGCGCCATATGCAGGGGGAAGAATACATCCAGGAAACATTCGGGGATTTCTCCCTCGTGCTGTCTGCCCGGACCTTCTTCCAGTTCAACTCCGAGTAGACCGTCAAAGCTCTATAACGAAGTCAAAATAGCGCCAGCCTCACAGGCAAAGAAAAAGTCGCAGGCGCCTACTGCTGCGTAGGTACCATTGGCCTCTGACTCGCCAAGGACCGGGCTTGACCAGGCGCTGGTGAAAAAGATTTTGAAAGTTAAGCCTAAAAATGGGTGATTATGTGTCCTGTATCCCGTCTACATTGGCGAAGGATAATGCGGTGCTGGATCCGGAGTATAGGATGGAGTATATGCAGCCGGTGGATTTGTTTCCGCAGACGGCGAATTTGGAGGTTGTTACGAAGTGGGTGTTGGGGAGTAAACTAACTTTTAATTATCACTGAACTTACAATTGTCTTTCAGATTTCTCCTTAAAGAAAACAGGGCTATCTCTTAAGGGATAGCCTTGTTTTTTATAGTTAACATCTCAATAGTTTTTTATTTGATTTAGTAAGTGCTCAAGAGACAGGAATACAATATTATATTAAAAATATTTTGAATGTTAATTTTTGCAAATTTGATATAATATACCTAAATTGCCTAAAATTATGGAGGGATTAATGTGCTGGATAGTACTTAAAACCGTATATATAGGGTTTAGACTAGCAATTGTGACTTATAGAAGGAGTGGATTTTGTGATTGAGGTTGATTGGTTTTTATCAATTCTTGAAAAACAAGATATGGCGTATATTTGTCAAAAATTCAAATTAACGGTGACAGGATTTCAACGGAATTTGAGCAAAGCTCCCATTAATACATTAGGGAGTACAATTAAAACTGCAATTAATAATGGTTACTTAAAAAAGAAGGGGAACAAAAAGAACTATTTGCCTTTTGAGGAATTGTTGGCAAAAATCGCTGAGGATTTAACAGAGAAGTACTCTTATATCTCAGAACTTACGTTTATTGAATTTGCTGTTCGTACAGAATTCGAATTTAATTTGCGTGATTTTGAGATTATCTCAATTGCCTATAAACTATTCCCAAGTGAGTTTGAAAAACACTATGAGGCAGCAGTTGCTAACACTAAGGAAGGCCGTTACATTTTTTACGGTATATCCGAGGAACTGAGTAAAACACCCCTGGAAAAAATTAATAATATATTGGGAGTCAATAACCTACAAGAAAGGAACATTAAGATTTTAAAAGAGTTTGGTGACGATCTTCTAAAATCATCCGAAAATGTATTTAACGGTATGCTAGATTTGTTGGATGATGAAGAATCTGCTTTTCGAGCATTTGCAAAATCAGAAAATGATATACATCTTTTTATTTTGGTTATATTCCTATTAAGGAACGAAAGATATAAAGAGGAAGTCTACAAAGACCTGTTTCAAACTGCCATTCAAAATATACAAAGTCTTGAGCTTGAGCGCCTGACTAAAAACGCAGAAGAAAAGGAAGAGGAGGCAAAGCAGATTGAGAATAAATTTAATAAACTATTACTCGAAAAGAATAACTATGAAGAGCAAAACTCTGATTTAATTTATCGCTTGGACAGGTATATTCACAAGGAGAAAAACCTTTTACTAAAGATAGATGAGTTAACTACGAGTATCACGAAACTAGAAAACGTCCTACAAAAGAACGAACCACTGCAGTTATTTTATTATCGTGTCATTACTGAATATGACTTTATTATAGTCACAAAAGATGTTGAGTACTTTAATAGCACTCCATTTGAAAGCGTAGCCATTTCTCCTTCAGATTTTATGAGTGAAATAAAGAAGAGTTCCTCTAATCCAAATAAGGATCAAATTGTATTTGTAACCCGATCTTCTTTTTTAAATGGAACAGAATGGTACAAATTTAGACAGTTTTTAGAAAAACATCATATAAGTTATGAGGAATTAGGTCAATACGAGATTACTTTTTATATACAAGAGATTATACAACATTTAAGCAGAAAGGAAGTATTAATATATGCTGACGAAATTTGAACAAAGAGAACTTTCACATACTGATAAGAGGAACATCGAAGAATGTTATATATTAGGTAAATTAGCTGATGATGATACAACTTTACCAGGTTTGGGTAGCGAACCTGGTAAAGCTGTAAGTTATTCAATATTTGGTGCTGCTGGTAGTATTGTTTTCTATGTTAAAGCATATTCAGATGAACCACCAATATTAAGAGAGCTGTTAGATAAGCGTCCTGATGATGTCTATATTACATTTGATAATAGAAACAAACTTTATTTAGGACGTGAAAATTATGAGGTTGCTGAAGATAAAGTTGAATTTATTAGAGAACATTTCAAAAATAAACTAATCCTATTTAAACCAAAGTTGAATTACGAAGCTCAAAAGAAAAGATATCACTACAATTTTGACATTGTACTAGTGGATAATGAGGAAGAGGGATCTTCTCATTATGTCGCTATTCCTCATTATAAAAAAGGTATATCACATAAGCGCTTTGAAAAATTACTAATGGATCAAAAACCAATCGAGCTAGAACAGTATAATCACAGCTTTGAAATGCCAGAATTTATTATATGTGATAATTTTATTTATCACATACCAGATCCAGATGTTTTTGACAAGTACAAAGCTAGAACTACTACTTACATCTGTAGAAAACCTCAAGAAATTAAAAGAATACCATTACCGCAAAACTGGCACTTTTCAATGGCAAAAGCGGCATATAAGGACTTATGCTTTATCTCAACAGATAACAGAACGGAATTAATTGATGAGATTGATCTATCTGGAGAAGTTATCACTGAGTCTTATAAACAATTAGAAAAAGCTGAAACCATAGAAGGAAATCAAGGAGTTAGCCCGATAGTAATAACCGATGACCAAGAAGAGCAAGATGATTTTAAAACATCTTCTCAAAATACCGGTGAGGTTTTACATCCTGAATATAAATTTTTAGAAAGATTAGAAGTATTAGCTGAAGAAAGAGATTTAATATATGACCAAAATGACTTGAAGAACCTACACATATCTTTAAAAACAAGTAAATTTACTATTTTAGGTGGAATGAGTGGAACTGGGAAATCTGAACTTGCAAGGTTATACGCAGATGCCCTTGGTTTAAAGCAAGGGGATAATTTATTATTTATCCCAGTAAGCCCATCTTTCACTGAACCTTCTGATGTTTTGGGTTTTTTAAATCAACAAACAGGTATATACATGGAAAGTGATACTGGCCTAGTCAGCTTTCTTTTAAAAGCGAATAAAGAAAAAGACAAAATGTTTATGGTTATATTCGATGAGATGAATTTAGGTCAAGTTGAGCATTACTTCAGTGACTTTATCTCAATTTTGGAAGCTCCTATTGGTCAAAGAAAACTAAAGCTGTTTAGTGATAAGGCAATGTGCCGTCAAGAAGAATATCGTAATGGGATTGAAATAGGTGAAAACGTTTTATTTGTCGGTACTGCTAATTTTGATGAAACTGGTAAGGAGTTTTCCAATAGACTTTTAGACCGATCCAATGTATTGATTTTAGAGAAAAAAGGGTTTTTAGAAGCAAAAATTTATGAAGAAGAGCAAAAAGAACGGGAAGAGGATCAAATAATTTCAGCAGACCTTCCTCATGATATTGCTTTTCAGTTATATACTTCTTGGATTAAACAATCTACTGGCTTATTGTCCTTAGAAGACGTAGAGTTGAAAATTTTGGATGAACTTCACGAACAAATTAGCAATTATGATTCTCAGACAGGTGTATCATTCCGAATAGCTAAATCAATTTCCCAGTACCTCGCTAATGTTCCCTTCGATGAGGATGGTAATGAGTTGTTATCACGTGATGTAGCTTTTGATTATCAAATTAAACAAAGAATACTACCAAAAATTCGTGGTTATCGTGATCAAATTGAGAGTCTTGTTTTTAAAGTCGATAACGATGGGAAACCAAATGAAAAAGACGGGAAACTCGGTATAATCCTAACAAAATATGAAGGACCAAAATTTGAAAAGTGTTTACTATATCTTGAGCAAAAGGCGAAAGAGTTGATAAGAAATGGCTATACATTGTAATGGAGAGGTTTTGCCAATCACAATAGCAATCACCCATGAAAATGGAGTGGATAAATTTTTTGATAATATTTATCCCTACGGAGCTTACACAAAACAAGATTCAAAAATTGTATTATTCGAGGGACTAAGCACTGCAATTAAATTTTTTGCTGATGCTCCTGAGCATTTCGATAATGATGCTAAAGTGGAAATTCAAACATCTCTTTATGACTCATCGGATACACAAGAAACCCTGAGGTATCAACTATCTTTAGAGCCAAGTTTAAATTGGATGTATAAACATTCAGACCATGATACCTTCCCATGGAGGATGGGGACATATCACCTTCATGTTCATTATAAAGGGAAAGTTTATACTACTGGTATTATTGTCAAACCCTTATATCTCTCAACTGAACAAGTTCAAACTGTTCATAACTATTTAGAAGTGAAAATTGAAGGTATAATCTATGATTTGATTTACAGTAGTGAAAGTATATTGGACAAAGGAGAAAAAATACTTACAAATTGGTATTATGATTATGCAAGATACATCACGAGCCAAAAGGAATCTATCTTTTATTTTTTAATGTCATTAGAAAAATATCCCCTATCTCACTTGATCAGCAGTAATGAAATTAGTTTACTTCCAGGTAGAATAAATAGAAGATCGATTAAATGGAGCACTACAAACAGTGGGATAGCAAAAAATAGTGGAGTTGGAGAAGAGACTTATTATTATAACCGTGTTAAAAAGGTGGATTATAATCAAAATGCGAACCAATGGATGAAGAATATCTTATCGTCTTGGAGTTCAGAATTACATCATGTAATTGAAACCATTTCGAAAAGTCACAACGATGTTCAAAAGAAACTATACTCTTTACGTCATAAAATAGTTGATTTGCACAAGAGAAAGAATTATTTGGACACCAAAAGAGAGGTCTCAAAAACTACTAAAATTGATATTTGGGCCCAAATTTCAATATTAGAAAAAGAGATACAAAAGCACGATGAAATATTAACCCAGCAAGAAAACTGGATGAAACAATTACGGTCAATTTTTAGCAGGATGATTTATTTATTGAATAACTCTTTTTTACAAGAGGTTGAGCGTGGTAAATACAAACCAATGCTAAAAAATAATAATTACTATCAATTAAATTTAATATATGAAAAATCCAAACAGTTTCATCAGAAGCAAGGAGGAAATAAACAATTCGTAAAAATCTTAAAGCCGTTTTGGCAGGTATATGAATATTATTGTTTATTTTCCGTATTAGATAGTCTAAAGAAGTTAGGTTTTCAAATTAATAAAGGGTTTGAACCAAATTTTGTAGAGTTATATCATCAAAGCCTAATTCCGCCAGAAACTTTCTTTGAGTTAGAGAACGATAGAGCTATTATTCATTGTTGGTATGATAAATATCATGGAGATAAATTCTCTGCTGAACAAAAGGGAGAGCTGTTTTTTGCAGGGCAGGAAAAGAAAAGACCTGATATTAAACTTGACTTGTACGAAAAGAAAGAAAATGGTGAATTGCTATTTATAAGTAGTTTGATAATTGATGCCAAGTTCAGAAAATTAGCCAATATGCACAATGAAGATTATGCTACTACCACCTATCAACAATTAACAAGTTATTACAACTTTTTTTACTTGGGAAAGAATCGGAAGTCAAGAAGGGGGCAGGTGGTACAACAAGTAATCTGTCTATATGGAAGTGAAAGAGGAACAAAGGTTAAGAAAACTGTTGAACCCCTGTTATACATTCAGCTGTTTCCACATATTAAAGAGAATGGTGAAATTGAAACTAAAGGAGAATTGGAAGTCCTAGAAGAGCTTCACTATTGGTTAGAAGATTTTACTCCTTCTCCACTCATGCAATAAAAGGCGCTTTGGAATAAGTTGCTCTGTTATTGGTCTATCTATCTTTTAAAGAAAGGCATCTTAACCACCAAACGAGTACAAAAATCACAACACTTTGTCCTTAGAGATAGTATCAGCAGATCAGATTTTAAAGCTATAAAGTGGGAATTAGTATTCTAATTCGTAATACAATTGGTTTAAATGTAAGTACGAATACTCAATTGGACTATGGCAGAAGGGTTCTAATAAGATCATTGACCTTTTATAAAAGCTTGGAGAAGAATTGGAGAAGGGCTATCGCTGTTTGAGGAGAGAAGATTTTCTTATGCCGAGAGCTGCAGAGGAACAAAGCTTTCTATCTGGAAGATAGGTTAGGGATGATATCCCTAGGGAATTAGAAGGGCCAGGAAGGTATAGAGTAAGCGTCCGGAGCATATTGCAGGTGTGAAATTAAGATTAGAGAGAATGGCGGGAAACTCAAAAGCATGAGTAATGTTTATGAGATGTATATTAAAATCTAGAAGATGATCGTGCAGCTCCCCGGTTAGTGGGAGTCTGCATTTTCTTTGTAGAAATTATAGACAAGGTTTCTGTTATTACTCCACAAATAAAAAGAAATAGATTAAAGGTATATACCGTATGGGAGAGTCTGAGAAATCTTACTCTTACTATGGCAAATTCCAAAGTTGTTGATATAAATAGGATAATAATAATTAAGGACTGAAACCATGATAGTCTACGAAGCAACAAAATCAGAATTCCTGGAAGACGTTTTCCACGATGAACTAGTGAACAATATATGCAATAACTACAACTCCAAAATCGGCAAAATCAATGAACGTGAGGTCCGCTCTTGGGATAATTCAATGCAATATATGTACCGGGTCTTAAGTGATAATGAAATTCCCAGTGATGCAGGTGTAGCGATTGAGTTTAAAATTCCTCATACTTCAAGGCGTGTTGATTTTCTTATTTCCGGAAGAGATGCTGATAAGGACTCTATAGTTATTGTTGAGTTGAAACAGTGGGAGTCTGTGGAGGTCATCCGGGGTAAAGAAGCGATTGTGAAGACGGCGATGAACCGGGGGCTTATTGAGACCATTCATCCTTCATATCAGGCCTGGTCTTATGCTTCTTTGATCAGGGATTATAATGAGAATGCCCAGAATGAGGATATGAGTTTGTATCCTTGTGCATACTTGCATAATTACTTGAATCAAGGAGCGGATGATCCTTTAACTGATCCGATTTATGATTACTATATTGAACAGGCTCCTGTTTTTGTGAAGGGACAGGCTCAGCAGCTCCGGAATTTTATTAAACGTTACATTCGATTCGGGGATAATAAAGAGAATCTATATAAAATTGAGAATGGCCGTATCAGACCTTCCAAGTCATTGCAGGATTCTCTAAATCTGATGTTAAAGGGCAATGATGAGTTTGTGATGATTGATGACCAGAAGGTGGTTTACGAGGAAGCGGTTCATTTGGCCAAAGAAGCTCTTAGAACGAATACTAAGCAGGTGTTGATTGTAAAAGGCGGGCCTGGTACCGGCAAGTCTGTGTTAGCTATCAATTTATTGGTTCATTTGACTGGCCAAAGTATGGTTTGCCAATATGTGACGAAGAATGCTGCGCCGCGGAATATTTATGCTAATAAGCTTAAGCAGGACTTCAAGAAGGGTCATATTGATAACTTGTTTAAGGGATCTGGGAGTTATATCAATGCCCCTGAAAATGAGTTTGATGCGCTGATTGTCGATGAAGCACACAGACTTAATTTGAAATCAGGCATGTTTCAAAACCTGGGTGAAAACCAGACTAAGGAAATAATAGCGGCATCAAAGTTCTCTATTTTCTTTATAGATGAACGGCAGAGGGTGACGTTAAAAGACGCTGGCAGCATAAGCGAAATTGGACAGTATGCAAAAGAAAATCATGCTCACTTAACCATTATGAATTTGGAGTCACAGTTCCGCTGCAATGGTTCAGATGGCTATTTAGCCTGGCTTGATGATGTGCTTCAAATACGTGAAACAGCAAACTCCGATTATATTGGAAGCCAGTATGACTTTAAAGTTTTTGATAATCCGAATGACCTGAGGAGAGAAATCGAAAGCTGGAACATTAACAATAAAGCTCGTATGGTTGCAGGCTATTGCTGGAACTGGGAAAAGGAAGGCAAAAGCAATCCTGATTATCATGATATTATGCTGAATGAGCACGATTTCAAAATGAGTTGGAATCTGGGGAATTCTGATACTTGGGCGATTGATCCGGAGTCCGTTAATGAGGCAGGGTGCATCCATACATCTCAGGGACTGGAGTTTGAATATGTCGGAGTCATTATCGGGGATGACATGAGATATGAAAATGGCCAGGTCATTACAGATCATACTAAGCGCGCTAAAACAGATTCTTCACTAAGAGGCTTGAAGAAAATGATGAAGGACGATCCTAAGAAAGCCAAAAAGCTGGCGGATGAAATTATCAGGAATACATATAGAACTCTGATGACCCGCGGGCAAAAGGGCTGCTATGTTTACTGCACGGATTCTGCTCTTGCCACTTATTTGAGAGAACGATATGAACAGAGCAATACTGTATATGAAGAAAACGAGTTCTTTAAACCTGAGCTGAGAGTATCAGAAGACAAAGAAGAATATAAGTAAGGAGAACAAATGGAGAATCTAATCAAAGAAGTATTAAAGTTTAGAGACGAACGAGGCTGGAAGCATTATCACAAAGAAAAGGACCTGGCGATATCTATTGTCCTTGAAGCTAGTGAACTATTGGAGAATTTTCAGTGGAAAACAAGTGAAGAGGCAGTGGCTGACACCAGGCAAAACATTAAGGAAGAGATGGCAGACGTGCTGATTTACTTAGTGCAGTTGGCAGATCGGATGGATGTGGATTTGGAGGAAGAGGTTTATAGGAAGCTTGAGAAGAATGGGGTTAAGTATCCTGTAAAATGATGATGTGATTAGTGCCCTGATATTTTGCCTTTAGTTGCATGTTCAGGCACTTTTTTTATCCATAAAAAAACCTCAGACCGGCAAATAGTCTGAGATTTTTAGTCATGGCTTCTTTCAGCAATGAATCCATTTCGGTTTGCTTTAATTACTTTGCAGACCGTGAGTCTTGGAAACAGTCTCCTTGGTTTTTCGCCTTCTCAATACGCTTAAAATCAGTCCTGCGGATATCATCTCCAGCAGTAAATGTGAACCTCCAAAACTCATGAATGGTATGGGGACACCGGTCAGTGGAGATAATCCGATATTCGTCAGCAGGCTTAGTATAAACTGAGCTGAAAAGACTGCTGCCAATCCTGTAATGAGCAATTTTCCATAAGGGGGATTCACACTTTTGGCTGTATTCGATATTCTGTAAATAAAAAATAAAACCAGAGCTAAAGCCGTGATTGCGGCTAGCCACCCAAACGAATAGATGATGTATGCCAAGATATAATCTGTATGGACCTCAGAAATGAAACTTGGGGTCACTTGAAGGGCACTTCCTATAAAATATGCCTCACCTATTTTAAGATCTGTATAGGAACTTGCCATGGAGTAACTCTGAGAAATGGACAGTAGATTCCAGATGGGCCATATAGAAGCAGCAACGGCGAATGTGATAGTTTGCTTAAGGCTGGACCTTGACGTATGCATGATTGCTGCACATACAACGATGCTAATAATAGTAGCTGCGAAGGCTCCTGTAGTGGCCATTAATAAAATGGGTATTAACATCATACCTATAGCTAACCAAGACTTTCGATTATCATTCCAATCCCAGGAATGAAACATTCCAGCAAAGGCAATGACTAAAAGGAATGGAGTGATTTCGGTGAAATTAATAGTGGCAAAGCCTACATTTAAAAAGGGCACATCATCGACTCTAACGCCAATGAGAACGGTCAATAAAAGTATGAGGATTGTTGCCGCATAGAGGTGCCTGGAGTATTTCATCAATCTTCTGTAATCAAATATAAATAGGCTTAGCATAAGCACGACACCCAACGAGTAGAAGCTGAGACTTTTATTGAAAACTTTCAGTTCTTGAAGCTCTGTAAAAGCCGAATGGAATTGCAAATAATACATAACCAGCAGTCCAAATAGAGAAGCTGTCAGCACTGGCAGCAAGGTTTTCACATCCATAGGGGCTTTATGTGTTTTGTTAAGCTGCTTTCCCAGAACTCCAGCATCTCCCATACGTGCCAATGCTTGATCTATAGCCTCTTCTTCAGAAAGTCCTGTACTCATGGCCTCCTCTTTGAGCGTATGAAGGTGATCGTTAATTTCCAGTTTAATATGGGCATGTACATCCTTATTTTTTACCCGTTTACACAAATCTCTAATATATATGTCAAACTTATTATCTATTCCCATACGATTTTCTCCCCACTTAAAACTTCATCAACAGCATTCTTGAAAACGGACCATTCTTCTTTTTTTTCTTGAATAAATTCTTTGCCCTGGTCATTAATCTTGTAATATTTCCTCTTTCTCTTTCCGGTCCCTTCGCCCCAGTAAGATACAATTAATTCTTTTTCCTCAAGGCTGTGAAGGATGGGATAGATCGTGCCTTCCTTAAAACTAAAAATTCCATTAGACTTCGATTCCAGTTCTTTGATAATTTCATAGCCGTACATTGGTTTAGAATGAAGCAAACTCAAAATAAGAGTAGTGGTACTACCCTTTAGCAATTCTTTGCTTATCTTCATAAACAGTCCACCCTTCAAATGCATAGTAAATCTATGCATAGAGATTATATGTATAATTTATGATAAAAATAAATACCTGTCAATATGTCTATCAAGAAAAGCGGCATATTACATATAACAAAAATTCATTAAGTAATTGTTGGAGCGCATTCTTTTCATAAGCCGCTTTTAATAAAAAAGGTGCCTGACCCACATTAGCGTGTGGGATCAGGCACCTTCTACTGCATACTACTGTTATGAGATAATAAAATCCTGAAAATGGAGGTTTCTTACATTACATTCGGTGAGGTATTAGAGTGTTTGAATGAGTGGGCCGGTAAACGACAATAAATTGCATTCCCTAGAGGAGAAGAGGGGACAGAAGCAGTTAGTTTAGAGAGTATTAACTGCTTTTCTCTATAGCTTGATTTTTATGATTTCATCAAAAGGAGCTTGTTCAAAACCCGTCTGGAGAACAATAGTGAAGAGGGTCTTCCATAAGCATCCAGGTACAACTCCCGAAGAGCCTTCCTCAAAGCACTGCTCTCATTGTCATCGTCCACTCCAATCCCTATACAGTCCTTGTAAGGCGAAGAATCCTGGCAAATGGTTGCTGTTACTTTGTAATAAGAAGGGAAATGCAGAAGCTCAACTTCTACCTCATCCCCGTGTTCGTTCATTATTCTTATAACTCGAGAATTTCGATATTCAGTTATCAATGATTTGTCCCCTTTCAAGATTAACTCCTCGATCACTCCACTTTGCCGCATCCCTTATTTCTCTTCCAGCTGAGTATTTTCCTCAGCTATCTTTACTAACTCCCAAGTCTTCAATCCCAATGCCTTGGCAATTGATGCTGTACCAGCGCCGAGGCTGGGGTCAATATGGTTTTGTTCCACTTTGCTTATGTACTCGCGTGAATAGCCGGTTAATCCTGCGAGGTCCTCCTGGCTGAGTTTCTGCTCGGCTCTTAGTTGTTTGATTGTGCTCCCGATGTAAAGGATCTGCTCTTTGTCCAAAGGAAATTTCTCCTTTTTACAGTAATTACATAACTGCACAGGGAGAAACACTATGAACGATAGTTCACATAAAATGTGAAATTTAATAAAGCGGAGGTTTTAGCACGGGAAGGTCTGTCTTTAACCGGATATCGAAGGCGTAACCTCATGTTTATGAAGGAATGGGATGCCAGTTTTAAATCACTTTTGGTTATAAGACATAAGAGTAGAGGTCGGTCTTTTACCAGGATGGAGTTTAGGCAAATAGTTTAAGCTTCATTATTGCCCTCTATAAAAAGGGTGCGATCTTCTTATTGAAGAAACGCACCCTTTAGTGAAGAATTTTTATATTTTCTTTCTTGCATTTATTCCGCCTTAAAGTTCCAGGGAATCACTCACCTACCATACCGTCGCCATCACGGTCGTCCATATATGGATATAACCAATGATCACTCGTTATGGGCATACTAAAACCTGCTGCTTTTGCTTCTGTAATGGTCACCTGTCCATTACCGTTTGTATCAACACTAGCAATATCACCACTTGAGTTTGAACTAGTCGTTTCAGTTGGCTCATCGCTCGTTAAACCGAGTGATTCGTTTACTTCATCAGGGTTCACATTGTCAAATGTATCAACGATCTCATTACCCATTAAAGTATAGGTATACTGATAACTTGAAGGAATCTGCGTTTCCGTATTCGGATATGTGATAATGGCTTCAAAGTTAGCAGCTCCACCTGCCTTACGAATTGCATCTTCCATGTAAGCTTGATCGCCATGTCGGTTGAGCGTACTATCTTGTGGAGTAATATTATAAGCATTAGATACTCCGCCAAGAGAATCAGCAATGATATGTCCTTCATCCAAAACGTCACTCTCGACACCAGGAACCTTTGCCTCATCAGAATAGTACCTTCCAGACGATAATACAGGTTCGGTACTGTCATCTTGCAGAATGATTTCGTCAGCAATAACACGAACTAGTTGCCCGTACTCATTCGTAAATGCCCAATATTCCCGGTCTCCATAACCAATGTCAACAACGACTTTGGATTCGCGATAACCAGATACATCACCGCCATCAACCTCTATAAGTTTGTATCCTGAGAACAGTTCATTATTAGATTGGGTGGATGTTTCCTTGCCAGCTGGAACACTTGCCGTTTTCTCTGCTTCTGGTTTAACAGTAACGGTAGTTTCTTCTTGTGGAACTTTATCTGCAGTTGTATTGGGTGCATCTTCTGCGGTGGTACAGCCGGCAATGAAGATGATCGTTAAAAGTGAAATTAGATAGTTCAGTTTCTTTTTCATCTGATTACTCCTCTATGAAAGTTAATTCTTAAAATTTTTTGGATGTTAACATAGATTAATATTGTTAACCTATTCATATTACCACTAAGTTCCATTACTTTTTGAGTGGTATATATTTCCGATTTTGTTATGCAAGAAACTTTGTGAGGATTATTGAACCATTCTGCCCAATGCTTTAAATACTTTCCAGCACATAAAATGGTGCCTGCCCCAACACCAGCTAAAGCTTGAGTGTTGGGGCAGGCACCTTCTTATATGAAAAAGAGCCAAGGGACCTGTCCCCTTGGCTTGTTCCGCGACCTAATCATTTATTTTTAACTTTTATCTGATATAATTAACATTATTTGTTGACTGTAGGAGGAAATTACAATGCCAACTTATAATAAACTAATCCGTGATCGCATTCCAGAAATTATCGAAAATACAGGTAAAGAATTCTCAACGAGAATCCTTGAAAATAAAGAATACATAAAAGAGTTAAAGAAAAAAAGCTTCGAAGAGCTGCAAGAGTATGTGGAAGCTAATAACAATGAGGAGGCAATTGAAGAACTGGCAGATGTGCTAGAAATCATACATGCCCTAGCGGAGTACCATGGCTCATCAATTGAAGAGCTAGAAGAAGTTCGTAAACGAAAAGCTGAAAAACGCGGAGGCTTCAAAGAGAAGATTTTTTTAATTGAGGTTGAAGATGAGTAACATTCAGTTAATTACCAATCAGTTAGGAACACATTTGTTGAAGCAGATTGAGTCTGCTTCTTCTATTTGTATTCTGACATCTTTCTCAATGAAGTCAGGGGTTAGCTATATTTCAAAACACTTGAAAGAAGCTGCTGAGCGTGGTGCCGATATAAAAATCTGCACAGGAGATTATTTATATATTACACAGCCAGAAGCACTTGCTGCTTTATTAGACATCCATAATAATATTGAAATCCGGATTTGGAGGAGCAATGGAACTTCCTTTCATCCTAAGGCATATTTATTTCAAGATGAATCACATGATTGTTTTATAGTGGGTTCTTCTAACCTTTCAAGATCTGCTTTAAGTAATGGTGTTGAGTGGAATCTGTCCGTCAGCAATGAAACAGACAATTATAATCAGGCACTTGAACAGTTTTTGCATCATTTTTATGCTGATCAAACTGTACCATTAAATAAAGAAACACTGGGAAATTATCGGTTAAATTATGAAGCCTATCATCAAAAGCACCCTAACTTGTCATCCAAGTGGTCTGAGATGGAAGAAAAAGACTTAATGCTTCCTTCTGAAAAAGAGATAGAATTACAGCCGATCGTGGTAGTTCGAGAGGAGCAGGAAGCTTATGGAGAGATCAAGCCTCGATTTGCTCAGCTGGATGCATTGGAAGAGCTAAACAAAACGTTGGAGGAAGATTATAAAAAGGCGCTGGTTGTCCTAGCAACAGGACTGGGCAAGACCTATTTAGCTGGCTTCTTTGCACAGAGATTTAAAAGGGTCCTATTTGTTGCTCATTTGGAAGAAATACTTCATCAGGCAAAAAACTCGTTCCATCAAATAATGCCTGAACGAACAAGCGGCATTTATAACGGAAAACAAAAGGAAGGAAATGCCGATACTATTTTTGCTTCCATTTATACGCTTAGTATGCAGCAACACTTAATGGCCTTTCAGCCTGATGAATTTGACCTTATTATCGTAGATGAATTTCATCATGCAGCAGCAGACTCGTATCAAAGGGTCCTTAATTACTTCAGACCAACATTTCTGTTAGGGATAACTGCAACTCCGGATCGAAATGACAACAAAGATGTTTATGCGATTTGTGATGGAAATGTAGCTTTTAGGATCGATTTTCTAGATGCCATTCAACGTAAATGGCTGGCTCCGTTTAAATATTTTGGTGTGTATGATGATACGGATTATAGCCGTATCACATGGCTTGGGAACCGATATGACGAAGAGGAATTATCGCAGCTTCAATTACGTGATGAAATGGCTGAGAAGATATTACAAGCCTGGATAGATAAAAAGCAGACACGAACCATTGGGTTTTGTTCATCTATAAGGCAAGCTAACTTTCTTTCGAACTATTTCAATAGTAAAGGTTTTAAAACAGTTGCTCTCCACTCTAAACAAGTTGAAATGGGCAGGCAGGATGCCATTCAAGGATTAACGAATGGAGAAATGGATGTTATTTTCACAGTGGACCTTTTTAATGAAGGAGTTGATATTCCCTCTGTCGATACACTCTTATTTGTGCGTCCTACAGAATCATTAACTGTATTTACCCAGCAAATAGGCCGTGGGTTACGATTACATGACTCAAAGAGCCATTGTGCTGTAATAGATTTGATTGGTAATTACAGAAATGCAGATATTAAGTTGAGTTTATTTGATACCTCAGAAAAAGGTTCAAACAGAACGCTGGAACCTATGCTTCCGGAATTATGTGAAATAAATCTAGATGTTCAAGTTATTGATCTGCTGGAAGAAATGTCAAAGAAGAAACAGCCTAGAAAGGATAAGCTTCTTCAAGATTACCAGGAATTAAAACTCGATTTAGGCAGAAGACCAAATTACTTGGAGCTGCATTTACAAGGTGCAGCAGAATCAATTCAGTATAAACAGGAGTTCAAATCGTACCCTGGGTTCTTGGCATGGGCAAATGAATTAGATGAAAGTGAGAAAAGAGTCTATAGTCATTACAAGGACTGGTTTATAGAGGTTGAAAGAACAGGAATGGCAAAAAGCTATAAAATGGTTGTACTGCTGGCAATGTTAGAAAGAGGGCCAAATCACTGGTATGATCCTATTACTCCAGAAGAGGCAGCACCATTTTTTCATCGCTATTTAATGGAGAAAGAACATAGGAAACGAACTGATTTTTCGGACAAAGCCTCTAAAAAATTATGGGATTATGATCAAACAGGAGTTAGCAGTTTGATCAGCCGGATGCCTATGATCAAATGGAGTGGAAGTTCAAAAGGGTTAATTAGTTTTGATAATGGAATCTTTAAGTTAGAGTTTCAAATAGAGAAAGAGGATGAGGATAAGCTCTTTGAATGGACAAAGGAGATTACCGAATACCGCCTGCATTATCATTTTGAGCGAAATGGGAAGAGTGTCCAATAATTTATAATAAGGCTTTGAGGGTATCTGAATCCCATCTGCTAAATTGAAGTTATGCTTAATGGTGTGCTATCTTTATAATAGTGACTTAATTATAAGGAGAAACAAATGAAAAAGAATATCCACGTAGTAGGAGCCGTAATCTTCAAGGACGGCAAAATCCTTTGTGCTCAAAGAGGAACCGAGAAGTCCCTACCGTTATTATGGGAATTCCCTGGTGGTAAGATTGAAGAAGGCGAAAAGCCTGAGGATGCTCTTAAACGAGAAATCAAAGAAGAGATGCGTTGCACAATTGAAATAGGTGAACAGATTGAACACACCGTTTATGAGTATGATTTTGGAATTGTTCACTTGACTACATATTACTGTAAGCTAGTTGAAGGTGAACCAGTTCTTACAGAGCATGCTGCGATCAAGTGGTTGGCTCCTGAAGAATTGCCCGCTCTCGAATGGGCACCAGCTGATATTCCTGCTATTGAAAAAATTGCAAAAGTATACGCATAAAAGAAGCTATCCAACTTTTGGTTGGGTGGCTTTTTTTATGGTCACTGTTTACAGGGGATAAAAAGACCATTACAATTTTAATATAAAAATGGAAATTGAATGGTGATAATGAAATGGACTTTGTTCAGAACTTACAAGACTCGATATATAGAGGTTTTATAAATCAAACCCATGGGAAATCGACGAAATATAAGCCGAAGTTATTGATTAACAATGCTCAAAATAAAGAGAATGTATTAGCATCACTACTTGAGGAACTTACTCATTGCAAAGACTTTTTCTTCTCTGTTGCTTTTATTACAGAAAGCGGCTTGGCTACACTTAAGTCGCATCTTTGGGATCTGAATCAAATAGGGATTAAAGGCAGAATATTAACATCTACCTTCCTTCAGTTTAACCAGCCTAAGGTCTTTAAGGAGTTAATGAAGATTCCCAACTTGGAAGTCAGGGTTACTTCTCTGAAAGGCTTTCATTCGAAGGGATATATCTTTAAGCATGAGACTCATTATTCTTTAATCGTTGGTAGCTCTAACCTTACAGCTCAGGCATTGAAGGCTAATTACGAATGGAATGTAAAACTTAACTCTCATGAAAATGGAGAGATCGTTCATCATTTTGTTCAACAATTTGAGGAAGTCTGGAAAGAATCTGAACTTTTAACAACTAAATGGGTTGAAGAATACGAAAAGCTCTATCAAGGGCCACCTTCCTATGGTTCCCAAGTCATTGAGCTCCCAAGTCAATACCAGACTAATTCACTTGAAGAAGCTCTTAAAGTACAGCCGAACAAGATGCAGGAAGCAGCTCTTCAAAGTATCCAACAGGTAAGAGAGCAAGGCAAAGAAAAAGCACTTGTGATCTCCGCAACGGGAACGGGGAAGACTTATCTCTCTGCTTTTGATGTTAGACGTTTTGCTCCAAAGAGAATGTTATTTATCGTCCATCGTGAACAAATTTTACAAAAAGCGAAAACGGATTATCAGAAAATATTAGGTGGGGCAGACAGGGACTATGGTATTTTATCGGGGAATTCCAAACAGCAGAACGCCAGATATCTGTTTGCTACCATCCAGACACTTTCCAAGGATAATGTTTTACATGAGTTTGATCCTTCAGAGTTTGATTATGTCTTAGTGGATGAGGTTCATAAAGCTGGTGCCAAATCCTATTTAAAAGTGATAGATTATTTTAAGCCGAAATTTCTAATGGGGATGACAGCTACGCCGGAACGTACGGATGATTTCAATATTTATGAACTGTTTGATTACAATATTGCTTATGAGATTCGTTTACAAGAAGCACTTGAGGAAGATATGCTTTGTCCATTTCATTATTTTGGTGTAACGGATTATGAATATGATGGACAATTACTGGATGAAACAGCTGCGTTAACAAAACTGGTTACAGAAGAAAGAGTGCAGCATATCCTTGAGAAAATAAACTACTATAGTTATTCGGGAGAAAAGGTAAAAGGGTTAATGTTCTGCAGTGGTAAAGAAGAAGCAGCAAAACTCTCTGAAGCACTCAATA
This sequence comes from Bacillus infantis, assembly GCF_050107595.1. Taxonomy (GTDB): domain Bacteria; phylum Bacillota; class Bacilli; order Bacillales; family Cytobacillaceae; genus Bacillus_AB; species Bacillus_AB infantis_C. The sequence continues at coordinate 61,800 of NZ_JBNILH010000010.1, read as the reverse complement.
GTCATGGTCTTCATACAGTTGCTCTTCTAGGAAATCACTCTCCTGAGGAAAGATTACTCAGAGTTAACCAACTTGAAAATGGAAGCTTAGATTATATTATCACCGTTGATATTTTTAATGAGGGTGTTGACATACCAAGTGTAAATCAGGTGGTCATGTTAAGGCAGACCCAATCAAGTATTGTCTTTATCCAACAGCTTGGCCGTGGACTAAGGAAGCATGATTCAAAAGACTTCGTTACAATCATTGATTTTATCGGAAATTATAAAAATAATTATCTCATTCCTGTCGCACTGTCAGGTGATCGTTCCCAGAACAAGGACAATATACGCCGACGTACAAAGGACACTCACTATATTCAAGGTGTATCTACCATAAACTTTGAGGAGATCGCCAAGAAGCAGATCTTTAAGGCCATTAATGATAGTAACTTAACTGCCTTAAGGATTCTACGAGATGCTTACACGGAATTAAAAAACAGAATCGGTAGGGTACCGTATCTATACGATTTTATAGAGCATAACTCGATTGACCCGGCAGTTATTGTTATGGAACATACAAATTATTATAAGTTCTTAAACAAGATTAAAGAAGAAACACCTGAACTATCAAAGTATGAATTTGATATATTGACTATGCTTTCTCAAGAGGTGTTGAATGGAAAAAGGAAGCACGAAATCATACTCTTAGACCTATTATTAAAGAGCGGAAAAGTAACAAAGGAAAGGTTTGTTGAAGAGTTGGCTACTCAGGGTTGTCTTACTAGTGAGGAAACCATTAAGTCTGTAGAAAGAGTTCTGGATCTTTCTTTTTACACGCAAAATTCGGTGAAGAAGTATGGTCATCAGCCAATAGTTCAAACTAAGAATGACATTTACACTTTTAATGAGACTCTTCAAGAGAAACTGTCTTCCAATGCTTACTTTCAACTGTTAGTAGGAGATATTGTAAAAACGGCAATGGCGAAAAGTGTGAGTTACGATTGTTCACAACAGTTAACGCTATTTCAAAAATACTCACGTAAAGAAGTCTGTAAACTACTAAACTGGCAGAATGATGAAAGTGCAACGGTCTTCGGCTATAAAACAAAGCACGGAACTTGTCCAATCTTTGTTACGTATCATAAAAACGACGACATTGAATCTAGTGTTAACTATACTGAAGAATTCATTAACCAAGAGACTTTTAGATGGTCCACCCGAAGTAATCGAAGGTTGGAATCTGATGAAGTACAAACCATTCTTAACGCTGAAAAGCTGGGGATTGACCTACACCTTTTTATAAAGAAAGACAATGATGAAGGTACAGACTTCTATTATTTAGGCAAAGCCACCCCAGAGCTAGGTAGTGAAGAAGAAGGAACAATGATAAACGACAAGGGAAGGGAATTACCTGTCGTCCGAGTGAATTTGAAATTAGAGAATGAAGTTGAATCTTCTTTGTATCATTATTTGATAGAGGATAAATAAGAGCCAAGGGGACAGGTCCCTTGGCTCTTTTTATTGTAGGCCCAGGTGCCTGTCCCGGTGGCCCTGCTGCGGCAACGCGTGGGAATTATACCCTTATTTATGGGTTTATTTGGTATAATTATAATAACACAGATATAGCCGGAATCGTGGTTGCGTATAGAGGAGGACTCCATGCTTAATAAATCCTTAGAACTTTCAAAGCTTGAAACAACAATCAGTAGAAGGCAGAAAGAACTGTTGGAGTTGGAACAAAAGATAGAGGAAAAGAAAAGGCTGCTGAAGCAGTTAAGTAGGAAAGTCAGAAAGTATGAAGAATCCAATGCTGCTGAAAAAGAAGTAGCTATAGCGGAAGCAGTAGAACCTGTCCGTGGTTTTGAAAGGAAGATAGGAGTTCTCGCCAAGACAGACTTGAAAAACCTTTTGGAAAGTGGCCGTGTTCCACTATCTGTGATAGAGAATTTGAAGGACAAAAGATACTCGAAAAATACCTTTGACCTGAATTTTCCTTTGCTGAGAGAGGTAACAGACATGGGTAAAATTGATGAACTTAAGATGGATCATACTGGGCGGAGCCGGTATTATGCTAAGCCTGTTAGGGTTTTGGGGAAGAAGTATTTGTTGTGTTCGCAGTGGTATGAGTATAGTAGGTCTAGGTTGGTTGGGTGGATTGGTAAGTATAGATAACTACTTTCAGTCCGGTTGATTATGTTTACTATATAAAGTGTAAATATATATTCCTTTTAAAAGGGGGGACTTCTGTTGAAGCTATCGTACTATCTATTTAATGAGAATGTAAGGACATTTAATCAGATGATACTACCAAATAAAGTTAATGAGGAGAATAACTACTTTGAATTACAACCTACGGAAGCAGAAAGGGATTTCGAATTTAAAGTTTTTATTCAAAGAAATAGATCAAGAGAGCCAAAATGGATTACCTTTCTTGAAGGGGATTTACAAATACCAAATAAGAATGAAATCAAAAATATTGTTAACTCATTTGTCATATTAGTTAAGGTAAACAAAGATAACGTGCCATACTTTTTTGCTGTTACTGGGGGCTTTGGGTTTACAGCAATAAATAAAAACAATTTAGAAAACAATTTTGGATTGAAGGTAGCCTTAAATTCAATTGATACTAAGGAACTTAAGGCTTTTGATGTGAGGAATATTGATTTGAAAACGAGACAGAAAAGAGTACTCTTTAATAAGGGGAGTGAAATTGGAGAATTTGATTTAGATTTTGAGCAAGATCTTATAAATCTTGTTTCGGGAAAATCAAGAAGTCAAGAATTTGGTACATCAGTAAGGGGTTCTACTTCTTCATTAAGTTTAAATAGCGATATCACTTTTTCCGGATTAGGAGAGAAATGTCTACAAATATTGAATTTATATTTAAGTGAAGACTACAAGGAGAATTTTGGATTTATTGATAACGTTAGAATAATCAAAGATCCTGAAATAGTTAATGCGTTAAATGAGAATTTGTTTGCTGCTATTCGTAATCGTCAATGTGATAACCTCTCATTGGCTTATCCAGATATGATTGAATATGAAAGGTGTTCCTTCTATCAGATCAAACGTGGGCGTAGACAAAAAGAAACTTCTGAAATCACGTTAGAAGATTTGTACGCACTACTTGATTATGAAAATGTTACATTTGATTCACCCAAAGATATTGAAAAAATAAAAATTATTGGATTTGACGAAGCTAATAGTCCTGTTACTACATCAGTATCGCTAAATCACTTTTTGATCTATCAAACTGAGCATAATCAAGATACCTTCATTTTTTCGCTTAATAATTGGTATCAAATTGATACCGACTATATTTCGAGGATTAATAATGAAATGATGGAAATACCATTAATAGAAGATGATCATTTTCTTACTGTAATTCAAACTAATGAGTCGGAAGGCAGCTATAACGAAAGACAGGATTCAGAATACTTTCTATGCTTAGATAAGCAAAATTTTCAGGTGGCAAATTCGAGAAGTAAAATTGAAGTTTGTGACCTATTGTCAAAAGATAAACATTTTGTCTGTGTGAAAAAAGGAACTAGGTCAGCGACTTTAAGTCATCTCTTTGCCCAGGGTTCTGTATCAATGGTTTTATTAAAGGACTCGTCCGAGTATCGGGAGTATGTGGTAAGCCAGGCTACGCTAAAATTCCCGGAGGAAAATTACACAATTGAAAACTTTCCGTACAGCGAATGTACCCTTGTTTATGCAATTTCTTCTGCAAATCCGTCAGACATTAGAGCGACTTTACCATTCTTTAGTAAAGTAAACCTTTTGCACCATGTTAGCCTTATTAGAAGGTTAGGGATAAAAGTGGCTTTATACAAAATACCAGTGCATGGAGAAATAGAGGATACTAATGAAGGTGAAGAGTTATAGTTAACATTTTTAGTGAAGCCAAGGGGACGGATACCTTGGCTCTTTTTGATGGTGAGACGAGGGGCTTGTCTCTGTTGCTCATATTCGACAGAGTCTCATCATTTGAATTATAAAGCAGAATATATGGTTACAGTTCCGAATGTCAGAAAACTCTTCTTCTAACCTCCTCTATATTAATAATATCCCTCGCAAATTCAACAAGCTTATACTTCCCTAAATACCTTAAAAATGTTTCTTTATGAGTTCACCAGATTAACCAAGATGGTATAATGGTATTAATTTACATTATTGGAGGCGTATATTAATGGTAGATAAGACTCATTGGCATGGGAACCATATATCAATTTATGAAAAGCAACAAATTGAATTAATAAATAATTGGAAAAATGAAAAGCCTAGTGTGTTAGACCAAGCCTTTGGTGCTGTTTTAAAACCAGTAGCTTGGGCAGTTGAGAAAGTAATACCTGATAAAGCTATTCAAGGATTACTAGATGGAGGAAATGAAGTTGGAAGATTCCTTGCTGATACAAAAGACATAATAAGGGATGGGAAAGTCACAAAAATAGAAGATCTGAAATATAAAGACTTAAAACTTTCTGATGACTTAGCAAATGAAGTACATAATTGGGCAATAGGGCTAGCAACTACTGAAGGAGGGATAGCTGGATTTTTTGGTCTACCTGGGACAGTTGTAGATGTACCAACAATCATAACTTTTTCTTTAAGGACAATCCATAAAATTGGATTATGTTATGGTTACGATTGTAAGACTGAGGAAGATAAAAGATTTGTTTTGGGAATCTTAGCCGCTTCAGGAGCTAACAGTGTTGAGGAAAAAACAGCTGCAATTTTGGCATTAAAATCAATTCAAAATACAATAACAAAGCAAACTTGGAAGAAAATGGCCGAAAAAGCTGCGCAGCAACCCTTTAGCCGAGAAGCAGCAATAATAGCTGTTAAAAACTTAGCTAAACAACTAGGTATCAATATTTCTAAGAGGAAGGCCTTGCAAGCACTCCCCGTAATCGGGCTCGTTGTGGGAGCATCTTCCAATGGATGGTTTATTAAGGATGTAGGATGGGCAGCGAGAAGAGCTTTTCAAGAAAGATGGTTAATTGAAAATGAAAAAATTATTGACATGGATATTTTATAAAAATAAGAATTAAAGCGAAAATATTCAATTAACATTTGTTTAAAAAAACTAACGGAACTGTTCTTATGAGGAATGGATCTATTTATTGTGGAAAAGAGTTGGTCTTTTAATAGTTGGTTTGATTTAGACTAACGCAAGACTATTTAAAAAGGGTGAATAAAATGTACTTACATGAATTACAAAATGTATTTGGTGCTTCAGCGACTTTCCGTGATGGTCAAGATCTTGCTATTGATAGTATTTTAAATAAAAAACGCGTACTTGTTGTCCAAAAAACTGGTTGGGGAAAAAGCTTAGTCTATTTTCTTGCCACAAAGATTTTACGACAACGTGGAGAAGGTGTCACGCTAATTATTAGCCCTTTGTTGGCATTAACTAGAAATCAAATTGATAGTACAAATAAGTATGGAATAGTTGCGGAATGTATAAACGGTCAAATTAATAAAACAAAAGAGGAAAGGGCTAATGTTGTTGATCGATGTAATGAAGGTAAATGTGATGTTCTTTTTATTACACCAGAGCAACTACAAAATGAAGATTTTGTTAACCTTTTATCACAACTTGAGATTGGCCTATTTGTTGTTGATGAAGCACATTGTATATCAGACTGGGGTCATGATTTTAGGCCAGATTATAGAAGGATCCATAATCTTCTTCAAATACTACCGAATAATATTGCAGTTTTGGCTACCACTGCTACTGCAAATAATAGAGTCATTGCTGACATAGCAAAGCAACTAGGTGAGTGTGAGGTTGTTCGTGGAGATTTACAACGAAAGTCTTTACATCTTCACAAAATCTATTTGCCAACTGCTGAGGAAAAATATGCATGGATAGCGAAGAACTTAGATTATCTAGAGGGTTCAGGGATTATTTATGCTACAACGATCAAAGAGTGCGAGCGGCTGGCAGTATGGCTTCGGCAAAATGCCATTACTGCTAGTGCTTATCATAGTGGACTTGATGAAGAAGTGAAAATCGATCTTGAAAATAAACTAATTAATAATGAAATTAAAGTATTAGTCTCCACTATTGCGCTTGGTATGGGCTATGATAAGGAGGATATTAGCTTTGTCATTCATTACTACACACCTAAATCTGTTATTGAGCATTATCAGCAAATTGGACGGGCAGGAAGAGGTATAGATCAAGCTGTGTGTGTACTACTTTATGGTGGAGAGGAAGAAAATAGAATTAACGAGTATTTTATTTATAATTCTTTCCCTAAGCAAGAACAAATCAATCAAGTGATCAATTTTTTAGACAGAAACGATGAGGTTAAGAAGTCATCTCTTGAGCAAGAAATGAATATTAAGTCATCAACCCTAGAACAAATCTTAAAGTTACTTTTAATCGAAGGAATCATAGGAAAGGATTCGAGGGCCCGATATTTCCGAACATTAAAACCCTATGTCACACAACAGAATTATTATAATTCTGTTATTGATAAAAAGGTTCGTGAATATAAAGAATTACTCAATTTTCAACAAACACAGGAATGCCAGATGGCTTATTTAACTAGTGCATTGGATGACCCTGATCCAAGAAGATGTGGAATATGTAGTACTTGCCTGGGAGATGCTTGGAGTTTAACTAATGATGTTTTAACTAAAGACGATATTGATAGGGTTTCTCAATTTTTTAAGAATAATTATATTTTAATCGAACCTCGTAAAAAATCTTCGGTAACTAATAAGAAGTTAGATTTTATCCATAAGGATGGGCTTGCTTTGAGTTATTATCATGAACAGTTGGGGCAGGAAGCTCGTCGTGGTAAATATGTTGACAACAACTTCTCTGAAGTAATTGTTGATGCTTCAGCAGATAAGTTAAGACGGTATTTAAGAGGGAAAGAAGTAGATATAAAAGAATTAGTAATTATTCCTATACCGTCTAACCGAAGACCGAAACTTGTTCCGGAGTTTGCACAACGACTTGCAAACACTTTACAATGTAATTACCTTAATATTTTTGCGAAAAAATCAAATGAACCGGAACAAAAATCACTTCTAAATAGTCGCATGCAAGAGCAAAGTATTCGTGATCATTTATATATACATAAAAATATTGATATAAATGATAAAGTTATACTTTTAGTAGACGACTTTGTTGATTCAAGGTGGACTTTTACAGTGGCGACGGATTTACTTGGAGAAGTGTTTGAAAATATTACTATAATACCTTTTGCAATAGCAGATACTAGTAGTAGTGATTAAAATGAGGTGTATATATGGAGTTTACAAATAACGAAATCGCTACTTATTTATTTTGTGCGCAATTGACACAAACAAAGACAACGCCACTAACAATTCTAGAGTGGAATGCAGTTGTGAAATCATTAAGTGACCAAAAAATGCAGCCAGAGGCATTGTTCAATTTAACTCCTAGTGAATTACTGAAAACATTAACAAAAGCAACAGATGCACAAAAAGTGAAAATAATAAAAAAAATAGAGGCAAGACAGAAGTTGGGTATTTCAATGCTAGAACTAAAAGAAATTGACCATCAGGGATTTAGAATCATGTTTCGGTCTCAAATGCCAAATTGCTTAAAGAAGCTAACACAAAAATTTATCCCACCTTTTTTCTATTATGTAGGGGATGAAGCTATATTATTAAACCGCACCTTAGGTGTTGTGGGAGCTAGAGATGCAAATGAAGGTGAACTATCTCAAACAGCTGAAATTGCAAAGGAAGCAGTTTCAAACGGAGTAGTAATAGTATCAGGTGGAGCAAGAGGTATTGATACAACAGCAGTTGAGGCATCTTTAGAAAATGGTGGCAAGGCAATAATTTTTCCGGCAGATGGCTTATCAAAATGGGTAAAAAAGAGTGATATCCGGAACTATATTTTAAATGGACAACTACTTTTAATGTCTTCTCAGAGGCTAGAAGCACCATTTTCTGGATCTTATGCGATGCAGCGAAATAAGTTTATCCATGCACCTTCTAATGCTGTTCTCGTTGCTTCCTCAAAGATTTCGGGAAATAAATCAAGTGGTACTTGGGAAGGAGTACTTGAAAATATTAAGCATCAGTGGTCACCTTTATATGTTTTGGGTAAAAGTGAAGGGGTAGAAAAGCTTAAAGCTGAAGGGTATGCAAAGGAATTCTTGTCATTTGAAGATGTTTTTACACAAAAAGAACCCATTGATAATAAGAACCATTTTGATATTGATGATAGTATAGTTTCATTAATAAAACTTGCTATTGATAAGGGATTGGATAAAGAAATATTAGAGAAAAAATTTCTTGATTTATCAGCCAAATACTATAAAGATAATGGGGATCTTATACAAAATAACCGACTTAAATCCCAAAATACTGATGCGCTAGAGCAAATAAGTATTGAGGAATACTTGTAAAAATAATTAGGTATAATGTCCGAAATACTATTAAAACAAGTCAGTGGGCGCATGAAGAGCCAAGGGAACAAATCCCTTGGCTCTTTTTGTGGCCAAGGGATTTGTTCCTCCAGCTTCCTCTAAAACTACTGATAGTTAACAAATCCCGGAGCAGGATCCAATTCCAAAACATCCTTAGGTGTCCTCAACGGCTCAACCTTTATATAAAACACTTTGAACCGCCGTACTGAATAGGCTGCTTCTGCACAAATTCATTGTATCCGGCTCTTTTAATGGCATTCAATCCAAGGCCGTCGAAATTGATGACAACTGCTGTGTTTTCTATGGGATGGGTGAGGTCCTTATTGATGAGGACATTTTCTAAGAATTGATGGACGATGACCATTTTTTCAGGCAGGCCATTGATACATATTCAATGGCCTCTTGAACTTCCTTCCCATCGACCGTGCCTTAATCTACTCCGGGAACTTGTCCTTCTTTGACTTGGAATTCGGTATCGATGGCTAACTGGGACCAGACCCCAAGGCACAAAAAAAGAGCCAAGGGACCAGACCCCATGGAACAACCTCCAAAAAAAGTTCCGCACACCATGTCCATTTCCCATTCACATCTATATATAAGAGGTGAACAAACAAAAAGGAGTGATTGGGGAATGCAGATGCAGATGAATGGGTGGACGCAGTTTGAGAGGCAGGTTCGGTGGAGTGAGGTATTTCATCATGTGGAAGATTTGCGGTTGTATTTGCTGCTGAAGAGTGATGCGATGGTGAAGGATGAGGTGCCGTGCGGTGAGTTAGTGCTGAATGCGGGGCAGTATGTTCGTTCGATCACTCTGCTGCGGGAGGATCTGTGGTTTTATAATGTGAAGAAGAAGGATTTTTACAGTCATTCGCGGATTCAGCGTTCGATTAAGCGGCTGGAGAAGCTCGGTCTGATTACGGCGGAGCGGTTTCCGCATGGGTTTTTGTTTACGGTGCTTGGAGTGGAGGAACCTGCGGATGGCGGAGAACTGGCTGAAATGGGTGTGGAGGAACCAGCAGATGGCCGTGAACTGGCTGAAGTGGAAGCGAAAAATACGGCAGAAGTACAGGCTGAAAACGGACATGATCCTTTTTTGCCGCCTGCACGTGAATCGGACGTGGAGGACTCGCGAATCGAACCTGAAGACACAATAGAGAAAAGAAATAAAAGAGAGAAAAGAAAGAATAAAAACAACAACAACAACAGCATCTCCGAAGATGTCCGGAGAGCAAAAATCGCTGCTGTTGCTGAACATTTCATGGTGAGGAGAGGCAAAGGATTTTTCCTGACAGCAATGGATTTGACAGCGATTGAAAGAATCTGTGAGTCTCCGCTATCGACTGAGCAGCTGACGGCGTTTATGGACGAGCAGTTTGACAAGGTGGAGCAGGGCGGTGTGCATGATACGATCAACAGCCCGAAATATTTGGAGAAGATCCTGGAATCGTATGAGCCGCCGGAGGTGCTGGAGCAGAGGCTGGAAGAGGCGCTTGCTGCATTGGGTGAGAGAGTGGAGAATGCATGACGCTGGAGGAGTTCAATAGGGTGATCAAGGAAATCCATCTTGCTTTTCCCGGAAAGCGGATGGACATTGAAACCCTTGAGATCTGGCATCGGCATTTATCGGAATGCAGGTATCCGGCCGTGAAGCAGAGGCTGGATGCTTATATCAGGCAAAATTCATACCGGCCGGCACTGGCTCATCTTTATGTGAGGGACGAGGCGGAGACAACTGTGCTGGACATGATGAAAGATTGGGAACGGGAAGGGGAGAAGAAGATTGGGGACAGAAGGTATAGGGATAAACTACGACCGCCTTGGGAGGAGTGATCAGCCGAGGGAGAAGCTGCTGGAGGCAGAAAGCATGATTCTTGGGGCAGTCCTGCTTGAGCCACAGGTGATTGAGCAGCTGACACTGGGACCGGAGCATTTCACACAGGCGGAGAACCGGCAGATTTTTTCCGCGATGAGGGCTTTGGAGAGCAAGAAACTGAAGATTGATATGGTCATGCTTGTGGAAGAGCTGGGGGACCAGATTGAGAATGCCGGTGGTGTGAGCTATCTTGTGGAAGTCGCCAATAGCTGTCCGACGGCAGCCAATCTTGATCAGTATGAACAGATTGTCCTTAAGTATTATCAGCTGGGCCTGATCCGCAAATCCGCCCACTATTTCCTTGGCGATTTTACCCCTGAATCTGCGGCAGAGCTTTATAAGACGCTCATCCAATACCACACCATTCATAACAAAGACAAAATGACGAAAGATGATCTTTTACTGCAGCTGTATGAATCGCTATATGAACAGAAGACAGGACTCCCGGGCGTGGACACTGGATTTGAAACACTGAATGGGCTGACAGGAGGCTGGAAGGAAGGGGAGCTCATCATCCTCGCAGCAAGGCCCTCTATGGGGAAGACGGCTCTCGCCATCCAGCTCGCCTGGGAGTGTGCAAGCAGGAACGGGATATCGCTTGTCTTCTCATTGGAAATGAGTGCCAAGCAAATCTTCCAGCGGCTGCTCTGCAGCCTGTCCGGCATCAACATGATGAAATGGCATAATCCACATAAATACCTGTCGATGGAAGAGATGGGGAGGATGCAGGAAGCCATGAACAGCGTGTATAAAGCCAATTTGGCCGTGGAGGAAAACGGTCTCGTCACCCTCATGGAAATCCGCCAGCATATCATGAACCTGAAGCGTGAGCACCCCACCGAGCCATTCCTTGTCGTGATCGACTACCTGCAGCTCATTACAGTCAAGGAGCGCTTCGACCGCCACGACCTTACCATCGGGTACATCACCAAGCAGCTGAAGAGCATGGCAAAGGAATTTAAGATTCCAATCATCCTCCTGTCGCAGCTGTCCAGGGGAGTCGAGTCAAGGGCGGACAAACGTCCCCGGCTCTCGGATCTGCGCGACTCTGGGAATATTGAGCAGGATGCGGATTTGGTGCTGTTTTTGTATAGGGATGTTTATTATGACAGTAAGAGTGAGGTGGGGAATGAAGTGGAGGTGAATATCGCGAAGAATCGGAATGGGCCGGTGGGGATGGTGAGGTTGGGGTTTGAGAAGGAGGTTGGGCGGTTTTGGGGGTGAGCCGGGGGGTCTGTCCCCCTGGCTTTTTTTGAGGTGGGGCCAGGGGGGCTGTCCCCATGAATTGCTAACTTATATGATGAAATTTAAAATAAAAAAGGTTTTTTACAACTTTTTTTATTTTTTTTCGTTCTTTTAGTTGAAAGGAGGGACAGGGATGACAGATGAAGAGTTAATTGAAGAAATTCAATCGGGGAGTAAAGCAGCACTTGAATCCCTCATTCGCAAATACTATTACGAAGTATATAACTTTATTTATAGGAGAACACATCAACAGCCCTTAGCTTATGACCTGACGCAAGAAGTTTTCTCGAAAGTGTTCTTATCCATCTCTTCTTATAAAGGTGAAGGTAAATTTCGCAGCTGGGTGCTAACGATTGCTTTAAATCAGATAAGAGATTATATGAGGTCAAAACAAGTGACCAATAAGAGCATGGAAAATGAGTGGATAGAAGAATCCTTTGAAGATCAGAAAGGAAATGTAGCATACCTATACGAGAAAAAAGAAGAATCTAGAGAAATAATAAAAGCTTTAGGTGAATTATCTGACTTTCAAAGTGAAGCCATTATTTTAAAATACTTTCATGGTTATAAATATTACGAAATAGCAGAAATGACAAAGACAAAAGAAACCACTGTAAAATCCCGGGTTTTTCAAGGTCTCAGAAAATTATCCCAGATTTTAAGGAGGCATGAAAATGAAGGAAGAAATCAATCAAACTGAATTGGAAGAAATTGAAAAAGAAATTGAAGCTTACTTCTCTCTTTATAAAGTTCCGCCGCCAGCAGAACAGAAAGTAAATGAAACGATTGCCAATGTAAAATACTTGATGGATGAAAATAAACAGTCAATAAAACAAAGTAATTTTTCTAGGTTAAGAAATGAACTGAAAAATTTAAATATACAGCTCATTATTTCTCAATTGATAATCCTTTGTTCAAGTCTATATGTCTTACTATCATTTTCTCCTCGTGCCATGCTTGGCTTCGTATTTTGTGTTGCGCCGTTATCTATGGTCCTGGGATTGACTGAATGCTTAAAGAATAAAACATACCAAATGACAGAACTGGAAATGACTTTTAAATATGGAACTGGACAGCTGTTCCTCATGCGCTTTATTTTAGGAACAATTATTCACTTTGTTACAGTTACTCCTATGATTATATTATCAGGATTTTTAGACTTTGAATTTCTAACAACGCTGTTAATTGTCTGGCTGATACCTGCTCTTACTGTAGCTGTTTTATTTTTATTGATTTCTTTTTATCTTCCTTCACGATTAAATATTGCAGCCTTGATTATTGTCGCATGGCTGGCAGGGTCTTTATTACTATCCGCACAACAGCAGGTTTTATATGAATGGATTTCTTTGCCTGTGACAATTCATGTAATAACACTCGTTATTTTAGTATTCAGTTTGTATAAAATCATCGCTAAATATCAGGAGGAATACAGCAATGGAATTGAGTATTCGATCAATTAATAAATCATACAAACAAAAGCAAGTTCTCCGTGATATTTCTTTAACTTTTACACCCGGAGTATATAGCTTTTTAGGTGCCAATGGTTCTGGAAAAACCACCCTTATGAGAATCATTATAAATGTGCTTAAACCTACTTCTGGTGAGGTTTTGTGGAATGGCAGAGAAATAACAAAGCTGGGGGAAGAATATCGGGATTTATTAGGTTATGTACCACAAAATATCGGATTTTATCCAAACATGAAAGTTCGTTCTTTTTTAGAATACGTCGGTGCTTTAAAAGGAATTGATAAAAAGGAAGTCCGAAAAAAAGCTGATTATTGGCTGAAGCAAGTAAATCTTTATGAAGAACGTAATCAAAAGATTCGAAAGTTATCAGGCGGAATGAAGCAGCGTGTAGGTATTGCTCAAGCTATGTTAAATGATCCTAAAATTCTGATCCTTGACGAGCCGACAGCTGGTCTTGACCCTAAAGAAAGAATTAGGTTTCGTTCTTTGATTGCCAGTTTATCAGTTAACAGGATTGTTCTTTACACCACACATATTGCAAGTGATCTAGAAGGACTGACAGATTATGTATGCATTTTAAAGGAAGGAAGACTTGATCAGCTGGATCGCCCTGAAGAAGTGTTACAGACGTTAAAAGGAGAAGTATGGGAGTTACTGATTGGGCCAACAGAACTCCATCATATACAGAGTCAATACAAGGTCGGTGCTATTGAAAAAACAGGCGGGCAAATTAGGGTGAGAATCTATCACAAAGGTCAGCCAACCCCTGGAGCAGTTAGCATAGAACCAACATTAGAAGACATTTATTTATACTATTTTGGAGAGGGTCAATAATATGTGGGAACTAGTAAAATGGGAGTCCAGGCATCTATTTAGGCAAAAGGCTATTTATGTTGTTTTATTTTTAATTGCATGCTTTATATTTCTAGGACATAGCGTAATTGATACATCATCCAAACCGGCTTATGATGAATTAGAAGGACCTATAAGCAAACAAGATATTACAGAAGCAACTGCAGCAGAGTCAACAGCACCTTCCTATTATTCCAATCCTTATTACACAGTTTTGTATGCTGAACAGTTGTCAATTCTGCAGAACGAAAAAATTACTGAATTAAAAAAAGCGTTAAGCAATACACCTAATGATCCGGAAATCAAAAAGGAAATTGAATATAGGAATAATCTTGATGTCTTGTATTTAACCAATTATCAGTTACCAGAATTGGTAGTTGAATATTTAAGTAGTGAAGGTGTTATATTTATGGGGGCGCTCCTCATAATTGGTCTTTACTCTATATTTTCAAGAGATGAAGTTACAGGAGTTTCACAATACACTCTTACATCTAAGTATGGACGGACAAAGCTTGTGACAGCTAAAATCATGGTCTCATTCATTTATACTCTTGTTGTTTATCTAGTTGTAACTCTATTTACGTGGACTTATCAAATATATCGTGCCAGTGCAAATATTAGCTACTGGAAGTATGCCTTTGAGGGTTGGGAAGCACCCATTCAATTTTTAAGTGAGTTAACTGTATCTCCATACCCCTTTTCAATTATGGAGTATCACGCCATACAGTTAGGATTCTTGTTTTTGGGGAGTCTGGCATTAACATTGATTTTCTTAGCAGTGTCATCTGTATCTAAAAATTCTTTCATTAGTTTTCTATTTTGTACAGCTATATTTTTCGTCCCAATCATCATTGTGGATATCGTAAAAGCTGTACCAAGAATAGGATGGCTAAACGCTATTTATCCATACAGCCCTACATATACCATGAAAGCAGAAGCACTATTCGGCACTTTTAGAAGTATTCATGCAGGGTCTCTAGTAGTTATTGGACCATACCTTGCTCTAATAATCACCATTCTGTTTATTACAGGGAGTATTCTATTTTTAAAATGGTATGTTGGAAATCAGAAGGTAATTTGAGCCAGGGGGACAGACCCCTTGGCTCCTTTTGAAACTGGGCCAAGGTACCTGTCCCCCCGGCCCGGACAAGCCCCATAGCTCTCTATTGATAATTAACAAACCCCGGAGCCGGATCCAATTCCAATACATCCTTAGGTGTCATCAACGGCTCATCCTTCTTATAAAACACTTTGAACCCGCCGTACTGAATAGGTTCCTTTTGCACAAATTCATTGTATCCGGATCTTTTGATGGCATCCAATCCATGGCCGTCAAAATTGATGACTACTTCTGTGTTGTCTGTGGGTTGTATGGAGTCCTTGTTGATGAGGACATTACCTGCGAATTGATGGACGATGACCATTTTGTCGGGCAGTCCATTTTCGGCTGTTAGGTTTGATACATAGTCAATTGCCTCTTGAATTTCCTTCCCATCGACTGTGCCTAAATCCACTCCGGGAATTTGTCCTTCTTTGACATGGAATTCGGTATCGATGGCTAAATGGACGAAAGGCAGTTTCAGGTATTTTTCCAGCGATTTGACTTGGTTCATGACGGTGTCACGGGCAAGCTGGATATCCAGGATCAGCAGGGCGTTGTTTTCTTCGGCCAGTTTCGCGTATGTTTCAATATCTTCAGTGGCTGTCGGGTGTATGTAATCACCATCATCTCCCGGGCTCCGCTGGGCGACGGTCGAAATCAGTTCAATCGCCGGGATGGCTGGCCGTTCAGGATTCAGTTCGGAATACTCCTTGGTTTGGGCCAGCAATTTTTCCATAAAGACCTCAGGAGTGTATTCTCCCAGGATTCCCATGTTTTTCGAATTGGGATGCCCATAATAGGAAACTATTCTATGTTCCTTCAGCGGTCCGTCTGTTTGATCTTCGGCACCAGCTGCCAGGGTCTGACCTAAAGGAACGCTTCTCTTCGTGCTGCCTCCATGTGCCTGCGTCTTCGGCATTTCCTCAAGCTGCTGACTTGTATAATGGGTTTTCAGCGGCTTTGCCCCTTCAGAAGGCTCGATTGCCTTATATGAAGCTTCACGTGCAAACCTGGGTGACTTTGCAGCTTCATCAAGCGTATACTGCATCTCACTAAGAGGCAGCTTCGACTCTTCAAGCATCTTTGATCCTTCCTCTGACGACGATACCGATTGCGAGCAGCCTGCTAACATCAAATAGGGGATGGCTGCCAGACAAGCCCCTGTTCTCAATCTCTTATTCACGTAATCCCACCTAATAAAAATTTATAAGAGGTCCCTTGGCCCCTTTGTGGTTGGGCTGGGGACCTTTCCTGTTAGTCTCTATACCCTCAGGAAGGAAATCTATTACACTATGATAACATTCATTGAGATGTATCGCCTTTGACAACATTTTTTTCAACCAATCACAAAAGGTGTCTCGCAGAATGGCAGGCTATTTTCCAATTAACGACTGCATTACGTAGTTTAAGTACATTTCTCAACATTTTATCCTCCATCATTCGTAATTGATAAAACAATTAAAAATATAAACATTCGGATTATTGTTCGATAATATATTTCCTTTGTCTAATACCAGATTAGTTTGTTTGATTTAATAATTGACCATTCGTCCGATTAATGTTAGTATAACCGATAGATATTAAGTTA
This sequence comes from Bacillus infantis, assembly GCF_050107595.1. GTDB lineage: Bacteria > Bacillota > Bacilli > Bacillales > Cytobacillaceae > Bacillus_AB > Bacillus_AB infantis_C. Next base: position 45,266 of record NZ_JBNILH010000010.1, on the reverse strand, counting down.
TTTTTTGACATTTGTCGGACGATCGTCCGAATACTCCTCAGCAGGAGTGGTTTTAAATAGAAAAAAATTAATTATTGTTTGTCGAGGAATTGCAGGGTTAGCTATGTCGCTATTCTTAAAAAAAGCTAACATCAAAAATGTAATTTATGAACAAACTGCTTTTAGTAAAGTAGGGTTCACTTTGTTATTCACCCTTGATATTTTCAAGTTTTATAGAGGAATTAAGATTTTTCCAGGAATGTAAATGGGATTTTAGATGCCTCTGAAAGGAGAAAAAACAGAGTTAAATTGGTTTTGGAGGTTTTATGTCAATGCTTTTTAGATTTAAAGGTGCCATGATCTTACTGATGTTAAGTATGTTAATGTCGATGGCAGCATTTGGTTTAGTTGTCCCGGTTATGCCCGACTACATTAAAATGTTAGGGCTTAGCGGAATGTTGCAGGATTTCTAACTGCTGCTTTTGCTGTAACACAATTGCTGTTTCGATATATTAGGAATGTATGTATATTCTTACTGGTTCAGAATCTTAGTTTTATAAACAGGAATGGGGTAATTTCTTGAGAATCAACTTAGTTAAAGGCAGCCTTATTAAAAAAATGGTACTAGCTGTTGTAATAAGTTTATTTGTTAGTTCTCAAATTTCCACACTAATTAATGAGCAAATTGATAAAGTGGTTGATGGAAATATAGGCGTTTTAATAAATACATTTGTTTCTTTGTTTGTTGGGACTTTAATAATATCTCTATGTACCAAATTTCTAATAATTAGAAGGCTTGAAAAAGTTATGAAGGAAATATCATTGGCCGCAAATGGTGATCTGACAGTACATATTGCAGATAATTCAAAGGATGAAATTGGCCAGTTGTCTTCCTCCTTTAATAAAATGGTGGGAAATATAAAGGATATTATAAAAAAGACTAATGATACTGCATCTGGGGTTTCTAGCAATTCTAAAGAGTTTAAAATTAGTATCGCTGAAAATAGTAATTCCATTGAGAATATTTCAAGATCCATTCAAGCGATCGTTTCTGGATCAGAATTACAAGTGGCGAACGCCCAGGAATTAACGAATACATCAAAAATAATTAGTGAAAATATGAATCGTTTGTCTTCTACTATTCAATCTGTATCAACTGTATCTAATGAAACAAATAGTAAAGCTGATATAGGACTAGATCTCATCCAACAGGCTATTTTAAAGATGGATGAAATTAATGATTCAGTAAAGGAATCCGCCAGCATCATAAACAAGTTGGGCAGGACTTCACAAGAAATTAGCAAAATAGTAAGTCTTATTACAAACATTACGAATCAAACTAATCTGCTTGCGCTAAATGCTTCCATTGAAGCAGCTAGAGCCGGAGATGCAGGGATAGGTTTTGCTGTAGTAGCTAAAGAAGTTAGATTGCTCTCAGAGGAATCCGGAAAAGCAGCTCATGACATTGAAACCTTAGTTAATGATATCTTACGTCAAACTCACGATGCAGTAGATTCTATAAATAACGGAACTCAGATTGTTAACGACGGTAGAAGTATGATTAGTAAAACAGGGAGTGTTTTTGAAGATATAGCAGGATATGTGCAAGAAATTTATAAGCGAACGGATGAAGTTATCGACAGCATAAAGATACTGGGAAATAATTCGGAAAATTCTTTTGGAATTATTACCCAAAATACAAATATAGCAGAACAAACATTAGATAATTTACAAAGCATAGCAGAGTCTGTTGCCGAACAATCTATATCTAATGAAGAGATATCAGTATCAGCAGCAGCTTTAGATGGAATGTCCAATAATTTAATAGATGATATTTGTAAATTTAAAATATAAAGGGTTTGCATTTGAATTAATGTTCTACTCTTCAAGTAAAAGTAAGAATGGCCCTCTTTCTTGAAATGATATACCCAGTCACTTTCACAATATCTTCTATGGAGGTTGCTCTATAACCCTATCAGCCAATATTACTATTGCTGAATCAGCTATCTTTTTTGGTTCGTCGGATTGTTAGAGCAATATGCTTGGTTTTTAACTAGAATAAGGAGGGGGGTCTATTCCATGGAAATTGCAATAGATTTTATACTGGAGTATGGATACGTTGCAGTTACTCTGCTATTGGCTTTAGGAATTGTGGGACTGCCTATTCCGGACGAGTCCCTTATGCTGTTCATCGGTTATCTTTCTTCAATTCATTTACTTAGCTATTTTCCTTCTATTGTATTCTGCTTGATAGGCTCTGTAACAGGTATGCTGATCAGTTATATGATTGGCAAACAAGTCGGCTTCAAAGTTGTTGTAAAGTTTGGTAAATGGGTGGGGTTAACTCCCAAAAGATATGAAAAGGTTCAGCATTGGTTCATAAAATTCAGAGGCTGGACTGTATTATTTGCTTATTTTATACCAGGTATAAGGCATGCGGCCGGTTACATTGCGGGTATAACGAAAATGCCTTTTAAGAAATATCTCATGTTGAGTTGTGCCGGTGCCTTGATCTGGAGTGTACTGTTTATATCCATCGGATACGTAGTCGGAGATAAATTGGCGGATTTAAAAGGAGTTAGTTAAAGATGGATCAAAAAGGCAGTTTACTTCGTATATGCCAGATTGTTACTTTATTTTTTGTTGTTATTTATTTGGCCAGTAAAGTTACCTTTATTTTCAAGCCAGTTGTCTCATTAATTCAAGTCATTACCATACCATTGTTATTATCGGTTTTTTTCTATTATTTACTTAAGCCGGTGGTTGGATATTTGGTAAGATATAGACTGAATAGATCTATAGCCATATTGCTCATTTATGGAGTTTGTCTTGTGATATGTGTTGCCTTCGGCGCTGGAATTTGGCCCTCATTGCGAATGCAGGTAATGAATTTTATTGCTAATGTCCCATCCATGTTCAGTTCACTTCAAACCATTATAGAAGGTTGGGAGAAAAGCGGACTCTTCGCCTATATTTTTCCTGAAACTACAGATACAATTCCACAGTTAACCGAAAATCTGAACTCGGGTCTAGCCCTGTTGGAAAACTATACAAGGGATTTCTTCGAATTTATATCAAATTTCGCTATGGTCCTGATTATCTTTCCAATCTTATTGTTTTTTATGTTGAAAGAAGGGGATAAAATTGGCACAAGTTTGACAAATATTGCGCCGATTAGATTTCGGACGGACTTGAGGGAAGTTTTAACTGAGATCGGGAATGTATTAGGTGGATTTATTATTGGGAGAGTAGTGGTTAATCTTATCTTAGGCATTCTGATGTATATCGGTTTCCTTATCATTGGATTGCCATATGCCCTTCTTCTTACTGTCTTTGCTGTGATTCTTAACTTCATTCCTATTATTGGTGCCCTTGTTTCTACGGTTCCTATTGTAATTGTAGCCTTATCTCAATCTCCTAGTATGGCTCTCTGGTCAGTTGTAGTGATATTCATTTCACAGCAAATTCAAGATAACCTGGTTGGGCCTTATATCTTTGGCAGGCAATTGGATATTCATCCGGTTACTACTATTATCCTAGTTATGGTCGCATCCAAAATCGGTGGAATCATCACTATTTTGATTAGTATCCCAGCTTACTTAATAGTAAAAATTATTGTGGGACGCATATACAGGATTTTCTATAAGGTAAGTTGGGAAAACCTTTAATAACTTAAAAATCTATAAATCTTAAAACGAACGGATATAGGCTCTTATTGGAATAAGCCCTATAGTTGTTTGAGTGTTCAACTTATACAATAAGATGCTCATATTAAGAAGCAGCTGCCAAACCAGGCAGCTGCTTCTTATTCCACAAAAGGGTTAGTAATGTAAAGCTTTAATATTATTTTATCTTTGTTCGTGTTATGATAATTTAAAATTTATAGAGGAAAACATTCAGATGACAGCTAAAAGGAGGAAGAATTATGACTAACCCTGTAATCATTGTTGGTGCGGGTTTAAGCGGCCTGCGTGCTGCATCTTTGCTTACTGAAAAAGGCATTAAATGCAAGGTCCTTGAGGCTAGAGATAGGATTGGCGGCAGGGTTTTGAGCACTTCTGCTCCCGACAGACCTGAATTAGGCAGATTTGATCTTGGACCGACGTGGTTTTGGCCCCAGGATGAAAGCCATATTGTTAAACTTGTTGAAGAACTAAACTTAGAAACGTTCGAACAATATAAGAAGGGCGATATTCTTATAGAAAGATTCCAAATCAAGCCACCAGAGCGGTGTGAGCTGAAAGAAACTTCTGACGAGAAATGGCTTCGATTGGCTGGAGGCGTACAGTCTCTTATCGATGCAATAGCAGCAACGATTCCTTCTGAAATCATTGAGCTGGAAGTTCGAGTTAAAAAAATCCAGCTGGATGAAGCTGGCGATATAACGGTTGAAACAGAACTGCCTAATAGAAAGAGGGAAAAAATTCTTGCAGATAGTGTTATTTTGGCATTGCCGCCTCGTCTTGTAGCCCAGCATATTGAATTTTCACCTTCTCTCCCTCCAGGACTTAAAGCTGACATTGAAAAAAAACCTACGTGGATGGCAAGCCAGGCCAAGGCAGTTGCAGTTTATGATCGTCCCTTCTGGAGGGAATCTGGACTTTCCGGATATGTTTTGAGTGCTGTTGGCCCATTGGAGGAAATATATGATGCCTCTCCGCCAAAAGGCTCCGGTGCATTATTTGGTTTTTTCGGAATGCCTTCAGCTGCTCGTAAAGTATTAGGTGAGGATAAAGTTTTAAGTTTGGTTGTTGATCAGTTAGTGAAGCTTTTTGGAAATGAAGCAAAAAACATAAAGGCTATCCTTTACAAAGATTGGGCAAGTGATTCTGAAACGGCAATTGAGGAAGACCTCAGTCCTCTTAAAAATTACCAGAACTATGGCCAGCCACTAGTAGAGGGCGTATGGGAAAAGAAAATTATCTTTGCAGGTACAGAGACAGATCCACAATATAGCGGGCATCTTGAAGGTGCACTTCATTCAGCTGAACAGGCAGCTTCTAAAATCATACATTTAAATAATATGCATTGAGAAGCTGCAGTTCATACCAACTTTCTCCATTAGATGAAATATTGTTCTTAAGTTAACTGGTGCTTAAGTTCAGATCAGCTGCCAAATAAGGCAGCTTTTCTTATGTAATAAAGGGGCATTTTCGTGGAAGAAGGGCAGAGAATAAAAAGTAAAATTATTTTAGTCTATCAAAGTTTGGACGAAGAGAGCATAGGGAAAGTTGACACATTAAATGCAAAAAAGGCAATGCTCATAATACAGCATCACCTATGTTTGAGTCGTAAAACTGTTGCTAAGTGTAAAAGGCGGCAATTTTATTATTAAGATTTTAATCCCTGAATAATAATATCTATTGCATCTATATAAAGTTTTCTTTGGCTTTCTGGTGTTGTATAACCAAAAAAGATAGAACTGCTTAGAGAAGAAATCAAATTGAAAAGAATAACAGTAGCGTTATCAATATCTAAATCAGACTTAAACTCACCAGACTGTTTACCATCTTCGAGAATAGCCTTGATGATGTCTAATTCAGGTTTAAACATACTAATAAAGGTAGCGGTCTCGTCTTTTTTGACTGAAACTAAATATTCAGTAATTGTGTTCGTTAATGGTTGCTGCAATTCCATACAATTTAGTTTTGCCCAGGAGTATAGTTTTTCGACAGCACTTGATTGTTTTTCTGAAATTATTTTCCATTTGCTCACAAACTCATTAGACGCCTGGGTAAGGCAGTAAAGATACAGCTCTTCTTTATTTTTAAAGTGATAGTATATCGTACCCTTACTCAGATTAGTTTCCGTTTTTATATCTTCCATTGATGTTGCAGTATAACCTTTATATTCAAAAATTTTAGTTGCTACTTCTTTAATAAACCTTTTTGTATCTTCACTATTTCTTCCAACTGGTCTGCTCATAGCTCCTCCTTATTATATTCTAAGTGTATACTAACTCAATCAAAAACTTCAAATTATTGAATCAACGTTCGATTATTTTTCGCGATTATTCGAACTCATATATAACCTGCAATTAATTAATTGACCAAATTTCCGATTAATGTTATTGTTGATTTTGCATGAGGGTATTTTTTTACCCTATAATCGGACGCTCGTCCGATAAACTTCATAAGGAGTGATTTATATGGGGCAAGTGATAATTGTTGGTGGAGGGATTGCAGGTTTAGCCATGTCGTTATTCTTGAAGAAGGCGAACATTGAAAGTGTAATTTATGAGCAAGCGCCTGCTTTCGGAAAGGTCGGTGGACACTTTGTCATCCATCCAAGTGGGGTACAAATGCTTGAAATGTTAGGGCTGGGTGAAGAAATTAAAAAGAATAGCCACCATTTAGTCGATTTTGCAGTGCTTGATAAGTTCAACAATCCACTGTTTGATGAAGTAGAAGCTGAATTAGAAATAGAGGAAATGCCGTATTTCATAAATATTGCCCGTTACCATCTAATCGATGTGTTATATAAAGAAGCTGTAAAACAAGGAATTGACATTCATTTCGGGAAACGTTTAAAAGGATTCATTCAGGAAGCAGAAGGTGTAAACGTAACGTTTGAAGATGGCACTAAAGACTTTGGATCTATCTTAATTGGAGCGGATGGCGTTCGTTCGAAAACACGTGAGCTTTTATTCCCGTTTCCAGCAAATCCGTTGAAATACTTAGGCAAAACAGGTGTATATGGCATGGTTGAAACAGAAAAATTAGGTGAGCTTAAGGAATACTTCACTACAGATACGTCCCTTATGTATTTCCATGATAACTTTAATTTCTTTGTATCGAAGCATCACCCCACAGATGAAGAAATTTCATGGTCTCTTATTTCAACGGAGCCACGGAAAATCGCGAAGAAAGACTTTGAAGGAAAACCGATAGAGGAATTAAAAGCGGATTTAGCTGCTCGCTTTAATGGCTGGGAAATGCCGATTCAACAATTAATAGAAGCAACAGACCATATTATTGCCAAGCAGCTTTTTCGCATCGACTTAATGGAGCATTACTCGCACGGTCGTGTTGCATTAATCGGTGACGCCCTGCATACAGCGGATCCGAATGCAGGTATGGGGACAACTTTAGCGTTTGAAGATGCGATGTATCTAGCAAAAATGCTGCGTGATTACGATTATGAGGATGCCTTTTATTATTTTGAGCATGACCGCAAGCCACGTGCAGAAAAAGTGTTCCACAGCGCAAATTTATTAGATAATTTAGAGTTTGATAATGTAGAGGATTATGCATTCTTTAATGATGGGGTAGAGGCTATCTGGGATAAAATTTAATAGGAGAAACCGGTGCTCTGTCAGCCCGTTTGGTTCATGCGGGCTGAAAAGCAGTATAACCATGAATCATTGTAATGTACAGCCTTTAAGTGACGTTACCTTAAAGGCTCCTGTTTTTTAGGAGGATAAAAAATGGAAACTTTGCAGCAGGAACTCATGAATAAACCAGTAAAAAAGTTGTTCTTTCATTTCTTTTTCCCAGCTGTTTTTGGCATGTTACTCATGTCTGTTAACATGCTGCTTGATGGTATTTTTGTTGGACATGGCGTTGGAGAAATTGGCCTAGCAGGGGTAAATCTGGCAGCACCTATTTTTACAGTCATTTTAGCAGTGAGTTTATGGATTGGCATTGGAGGAGGTACAAATTTTTCAAATGCTGTTGGTGAGGGGGCGACTGAAAAGGCACGAAGCAGCTTTACTTTAGCTTTGGCTATTTTTACCGGGCTGCTGGGTGCCATTAGCGTTGTCGGCTATATTAATATAGAAAATATTGCCACTTGGATTGGAGCTAACGAAGAAACGCTGGCACCAACCACAGAATATTTGCGTATCTTATTTTCACTTGGCTGGATTTTAGGTCTACAGCAGCTATTAAGCATTTTTATCCGGAATGATGGGCGGCCGATGCTGGGAATGGTGTCGCTGGGTGTTACCTCTGTAGTCAATATTATTCTGAATTACATCTTCATTTTCGAAATGGGATTAGGGGTATACGGAGCTGGTTTAGCGACAGTACTTGCAGGGGCAGTCGGGGTAGCTATTTTCATTCCGCATTTCTTTAAGAAGCAAGTTGTTTTAAATAGGCTGGAATGTGCCTGGTCAAGACAGTTAGCCGCACAAATTTTAGCGATTGGCTTCCCAAGCTTGCTTGCGGAGTCAGGTGCCTTTATATTAGTTGTCGGCTATAATTTGAGTGTTGTAGCAACTTTGGGAACGGATGGCGTCACGGCGTTTTCTGTTATTAACTATTTACATGGCTTTATGTTTTTAGCATTCTTTGGCATCGAAACAGCCATGCAGCCAATGATCAGTTATTATCATGGTGCCAAAAAGAAAATACAAATGCAAGAAACAATCGCATTAGCAGAAAAGACGGCCGTGGGACTTGGGCTGATCTTATTTATCATTGGCTGTGTTTTTGCTCCGTCGTTAGTTCGTTTATTTGGGGTAAATGATTCAGCCATTATCGAGCTTGCCGTAGAAGGCATCCGTTTATTTTTCATTGGCTATTTATTTATTGGGATCGGTTTTGTCTACATGACTTATTTCCAATCCGTGAGGAAAGTGTGGTCCGCCACAGCGATTATTCTTTGCCGAAGTTACGTATTATTTTTAGTGTACTTAATTGTATTACCCAAATTCCTTGGTGTAAACGGTATCTGGCTTTCGATGCCAATCGCTGAGTTAACAATGGCGGCTATTATCGTTTTAATTGTAAGAAACCATGTACAAAAACAGGTGAAGGTTTATCAAAGCCATTCACAGCAATGAAATGATGGTCAAACCTGTCTCTTGTCTATTAATAGCAGTGTGGCTAAATCGTCATGCTGCTTTATTTCATTTAATAAATTTAAATTTGCAAAGAAAGGTACTAAAAGCTAAAGGGTGCTTATGTTCCATTTAAACTGCTATTCCTGGAAGCTTTTCTTATACCATAAAAGGGAAGAACCAAACTTGGTGTTGTGTTCTTTTGCTTTTTTTGTTAATATCGTTTCATAGCTAACGATTCAGAAAGTTAGGGGGTTATATTATTCATTCATTTAATGAAGAAGGAGAATTACTTCCGGAAGAAATTGATACAATCAATCGTTTAACAAAGTCTCCAATTAGTTCCCTTAATCTGAATGCAATCTCGGTCGTTACCAATCTTTATCGAGTCGCACAGGGATTAAGGAATAAAATGGAGCAGGAGGTCTTATCGCAATATGGCTTATCCTGGACAGCTTTTTCCATGCTTTATGACTTGTGGATCTGGGAATCTATTGAGACAAAGAAATTAGCTGAATCTGCAGGCGTCTCAAAAGCAACGATAAGCAATATAACCAAGACTCTTGAAAGAAAAGAGTTGTGTTTTAAGAAAACAGATAACAGAGACAGAAGAATTACGTATGTTTCTTTAACCGATAAAGGAAAACAAGTCATGGAGGATCTTTATCCCCAGTTTCATGGTGGTGAAGTCCAGATTGTTTCAGGCTTATCTGCCGCAGAACAGCAAGAACTATCTAAAGTCCTGAGAAGGGTAATAAAGGATAATAACTTTTAGAAAAAGTGAATAATGAGCGATGATGGGAAACCCAGTAGCTGCTATCTCCCTGTAAACAGAGAGTCGATGGATGGTGCAAATCGACACATAGATCACAGCGAATTACATTCCTTGAGCATTCTTTGCAAGATATTTTGCAAAGAACGGACGAGCCGTTATTCGTAGAGTGGAAGAATTTTCTTCAACAAGGGTGGTACCGCGTGCAGCCACGTCCCTTATTTTTAGGGGCGTGGTTTTTTATATTTTACTTAGGAGGATTGAAAAATGGAAAAAGTAATGAATCAACTGAATGCAGAACAGGTGACTGAGGTAGAAAGACAAATGAGTATTTATGAACAAGGGGTGCAGGACATTATCCCCCTTGAGGAATTGAAAGCCAAGGTGACTAAGTCTGTCCTGCAGAATAAACCATTAAAAATTAAACTGGGCCTGGATCCATCTGCTCCAGATGTTCATCTTGGACATACGGTCGTACTTAACAAAATGAGGCAATTTCAAGAGAATGGACATATCATTCAATTGATCATTGGGGACTTTACAGGCAAAATTGGGGACCCAACAGGGAAATCGGCAGCACGAAAGCAATTGACAGACGAAGAAGTGAAGCATAATGCCAAAACTTACTTCGAGCAGTTTGCCAAGGTGATTGACATGGAAAAAGTGGAATTACATTTTAATTCCAAATGGCTGTCTGAACTGAACTTTGAAGATGTCATTCAACTGGCAGGCAAGATTACTGTAGCAAGGCTTCTGGAACGGGACGACTTTGAGGAACGGATAGCATTTGGCAAGCCTATCTCGCTGCATGAGTTTTTCTACCCTCTGATGCAGGGTTATGATTCTGTTGTTCTTGAAAGTGATATTGAGCTTGGCGGGACGGACCAGCATTTTAATATTCTGATGGGAAGGCACTTTCAAGAGAAGTTTGGGAAGGAAAAGCAGGTGGCATTACTGATGCCATTACTGGAAGGTCTTGATGGTGTCGAGAAGATGTCTAAATCCAAGAAAAACTACATCGGAATAGACGAAAGCCCGCAGGAAATGTACGGCAAAGCTATGTCGATCCCTGATGAGCGGATGCCTAAATACTTCGAGCTAGTAACAGATTTTACACCTGAAGATATCAAGTCCATCAAGAAGCAATTAAAATCAGGTGAACTTCATCCACGGGATGCTAAAATGCTACTTGGAAAAACGATTGTTAGAATGTACCACGGGCTTGAAGCGGCAGAGCAGGCAGAGCAACATTTTATCTCAGTTTTCCAGAAAGGCTCTATGCCTGAAGATATACCTGTAATGGAGTGGAAAGGGGAAAAAGAAACATCCATTATTGATCTGCTGGTTGGCCTTGAAATGCTATCATCTAAGAGCGAAGCAAGGAGAATGATCGAGAATAAAGGGGTCAAAATAAATGGGGAACAAGTGGATCACTCACAACTTTCCCTATCTATTACCGATGGGTTAATTGTTCAGGTAGGAAAACGAAAGTTTATTCAGATAAAAATCTAAACGATCAGTTAAAACGGATAGAGGGTTATGTTCAAGGTCAGCTGCCAAACAAGGTAACTTTTCTTATTCTACAAACGGGGGCAGCATTCCTGTAATCAGTGGAGCGCTGCTTATTGTAGAAAAGGGGAGGCTAGTGCAAGAAGGAGGCGAAAAAAATAAACTAAATAATAAACAAGGCTATCGGAAAGAACTTACTTATTCGTTAGTGGTATTTAGGATGTATTATAAGTAAAGGGGGAAGGGTCTTGGCTAACACAACACTATTTATTGGTATTGACACCAGCCTTTCTAACGGGGCGATGCTTTAATAAGGACAAGCCAAGGGGACAGGTCCCTTGGCTCCTTGTGGCTGGACTGGGGACCTGTCTCTGTTAATCTCTATACCCTTGGGGAGGGTAATCTATTACACTATGATAACATTCATTGACATGAAAGAGCCAAGGGGACAGACCCCTTGGCTCTTTTTGATGCTGGGCCGCGGGGTCTGTCCCCCTGGCTTATGCCAGCAGGTCAGAGTAAAGATGTTGACAAATTGTCAACACTCTTATTATAGTAGTAGAAGTTAAAATGATCCAGAAAGGAAATAGTGCATGGCAGAGAATAGTAATGAAATAGGCCGGCTTTTAAAGGATCAGCTGCAAGAGCGGTCGCTGTCGATGAGAAAGCTGGGCCAGGTGACGGGAATTGATACAGCAGTCATCTCGAAGATCGTGAACGGAAAGCGAAAGGCAACCCCTGAGCATTTGCGGCGGTTTGCCGATCATTTGAACGTCCCGATCTCCAAATTATACGAGGCCGCCGGCTACCCGGTTGAGTCCGCGTCAGGGCGCGACGAGTCCATTGACCATATTCAGGCTATCCTCGAAGCCACACAGCTGGCAGATAAAGAGTTCCGGCTGGAAGATGTGAAACAGGAATTAGAAAAATACAAGCATATTTCACAGACAGAGGAAGGGATTAAGACGATCCTGAGCCGGTTTCATGAAAAGGTAAAAAACGTGGCGGGAATGGGGCCATTCATCGAGCAATTACAGGAAATGTACGAGCGTTTTACTCAAAAAAAAGGAACGAAGATGGAACTCGCGATCATGGGCGGTGCTCTCCTTTACTTCATTACTGCGGTTGACTGCATCCCGGATTATCTTTTTCCAGTGGGCTATCTTGATGATGCCCTGGTCATCCACTGGGCAATAAACGCGCTCCCGCTGAAAAAATGACCCGATAAAGGAAGGAGTTAACATGAACAGACAAACACGCCATAAGAAAAAAAGGGGATGGAAGATCGTTTCTGTCCTGCTGCTTCTAATGATCGCCGCGGCCGGCTATTTTGCCTTCCAGTATCAGGCTGGCATTGACATGGCCGGTCCTGTGGAGGCAAAGGAGGAGCAGGAATATGAGTTCAAAGGGATGAAAAATCTCGACAAGGTCAATGTCCTGCTGCTTGGAGTAGACGCCCGGCCTGACGAGGATAAAGCCCGCACTGACTCTATCATGGTGGCGCAATATGATCCGAAAAAGGGGACAGCGAAAATCATCTCCCTTATGAGGGACATCTATACAGAAATACCAGGCTACAAGAATTATAAACTCAATACGGCCTTTTATCTCGGAGGACCTGAATTGCTCCGGCAAACATTGAAAAACGAATTTGATCTGGATATTGAATATTATGCCATGATTGACTTCACCGGCTTTGAAAATATGATTGATGCTCTTGCCCCGGATGGCATCAAGATTGATGTGGAGAAAAAGATGTCAGCCAATATTGGCGTTTCCCTTGAGCCAGGCCTGCAGAGACTGAACGGGAAGGAGCTGCTAGGCTATGCCCGTTTCCGCAAGGATGCAGAGTCAGACTTCGGCAGGGTCAGACGCCAGCAGCAGGTGATCACTGCCATGAAGGACCAGATGTTCAGCGCTAATGGCGTCATCAAGATACCTAAGCTGCTTGGCGCCGTACAGCCATATGTCCAGACAAATATGAAGGGGACTGACCTCGTCAATCTCATGAAAGACCTTGCCCTTAAGCGGCCTGACACGATTGAAACCTTGACCATCCCTGTCAAGGACTCTTATACGGATGTAAGGTATGAGGGAGTCGGATTGGCTTTGGATATTGACTTTGAAGAGAATAAAGAGGCAATCCGTTCTTTCCTTGAAGGAGAGAACACAGGTCTGGATACCAGTGAGACAACCCTAAGCGAGTAAGTAACTAGAGGAAGTTCAGTAACAGGAGAATGACAGCATGGAACTTACGTATTTGAAAAAATTGGATAAACAGGTGGTGCTTATCATTTGTTTATTCGCAGCCCTCAGCATCCTATTTATCTACAGCAGCCAGGGAACCGGCCAGTATGGGGATCAGAACTTCGCCCTTAAGCAGGGATTCAGCTACGGAATCGGATTTATTCTGCTGCTGGCGGTGGCTTATCTTGATCCTGACCAGTTTGAACGGATTGCCTGGCCCTTTTATCTCCTTGGATTTACAGCTATTGCCCTGCTGCCGGTTATGCCGTCTGAAGTGGCGCCCTCCATTCTGGGGGCAAAACGGTGGTACAGCGTACCGGTATTAGGGTCGATACAGCCTTCAGAGTTCTTTAAGATTGCCTTGCTGATGCTGACGGCCCGGCTGGCGCATCAGCACAACATGACCTATGAAGCAAGGACGGTATGGACAGATTTCATGCTGATAGGCAAAATCCTATTGGCCACCATCCTTCCATCCTTGTTCGTCTACCAGCAGCCGGACACCGGCATGGTCGTCCTTTATCTGGCCGGGAGTGCCACCGTGCTCTTCCTGTCCGGCATCCAAAAGAAAATCCTTTTCGCTGCAGCACTCATTCCGGCAGCCGCTGCAGGGGCGCTGATGTATATCTACTACCGGCTTCCGGAAATCCTCTTTGACCAGCTGATCCCGCTACTGAAGCCGCATCAGCAGGAGCGGATCCTCGGCTGGCTGTCACCGGGTGAGTATGCGGACCATGCCTATCAGACGAAAAAAGCAATGCTTGCTGTAGGCAGCGGGGAGCTGAAGGGAAATGGGTTTGGCAACGGGACCGTCTATATCCCTGAGAAACATACAGATTTCATCTTTGCTACCATTGCAGAGGAAGGGGGCTTCATCACAGCTGCCATCGTCATCAGCTTGTTCTTTTTCCTGCTGTACCGTATGGCTGTCATTGGTGACGGTGCCGAATCGCCCTTTGGCCTTTATGTATGCTTTGGGGCAATGGTCATGTATGGCCTCCAAATTTTCCAGAACATCGGGATGACGATCGGAATCATGCCGGTAAAAGGAATTTCATTGCCATTGTTATCATATGGAGGAAGCTCCTTGTTTTCCAATATGATTTTCATTGGTATTATCCTTTCAATCCGGAAATCCTTCCGTAAGTACATATTTTGAGACTCAAAGACGGTGAAAATAGAATTATTTTCACTAAATGTATGAGTGAAAGCCAACAACTATATACCTCGTTTAATGAGGCACCTATATGGAGCTATGCTGCTGCCCGGAAATATTGTAGAAACCAGCGGGTCAACATAGCCATTGAATGAGGCAGTTTATCATGCAGCTATATATCCATTCGTATGCCATATAGTGCTGAAGCTCAATGAACAGAGACTTATTCTAGTGTGAAAAAATGTTTACGACTTAAAAAACACTCTCTTCGTTGAGAGTGTTTTTTACCGTCAATCAAAATTGGATTTAAACCTACTTATCCAATTGGTATACACGAAGAATAGTTTACAGAAGGGAATGACTTATATGACCTTAACAATGACCGAAGATGAACTAACCCTGGCAATTATTCAAAGCTTAAAGAACAACAGGAAAAAGCCATTTCAAGATTGTATGAACGAGCTGCAGCCAAGCGACATAGCTCAGCAGTATCTGCATCTGCCGGTTAAACATCAGCCTAAATTTCTACTATTTTTATCAAAGGAACAACTGGAGGAATTGATTAAAGAACTCAATAAAGAAGATCAGCTGGATATTGATGGTGTCATTGAAGAAGACAATGAAGAATCATCTTCTTCAGACAAAGCGATAGACTTAAATACAAAGCCTTTAACAGCTGCCTATAGGCGCCTGCCATGGCTAATATTATTGCTGTTTATCGGAGTGGTTTCGGGAAGTATCATTGATGGATTTTCAATGACATTGGAGAAGGTAGTAGCCCTAGCCTTTTTTATGCCTATGATTGCTGGAATGACTGGTAATACAGGAACTCAATCACTGGCTGTAGTGGTCAGGGAACTGGAAACTCAAGATTTGGATATAAAGAAAACGATCAAATTAATAGTCCGTGAACTTTGGGTTGGCATTATTATTGGAGCAGCTTGCGGGATTTTGCTTTTAATTGTTGCATTTGTTTGGCAAGGCAGTTATACATTAGGAATCGTCGTTGGCGGCTCACTGCTCTTAACCTTGATTATCGGAACTTTGGTAGGTACCATCATCCCTCTAATCTTACATAAATTTAAAGTAGATCCCGCCATTGCCTCAGGTCCTCTCATAACAACCATTAATGATATCTTGTCATTATTTATATACTTTGGCATAGCTACTTTGTTTCTATCAAAATTGATGTAGTGCAGGATTTTCTATCAACACCTCAGGAGAACGGCTTTAACTCAAGCCGTTCTCTTTTCATCGCTGTAATGAAGTTAACAGAACTAAGGGGGGAAAGGTTCTCTGGCTCTGGATAACTTCGGCACTGATCAATATTGCATCCCACACAAACTGTGTTCAAATAAGCATCTGAGAAAAAGGAAGAAGCAACAGTTGCTTATACGTTTATTATAAGAATTCAAGCTGATGAAGGTTTTATTGGCTTAAAATAACACTTCTTTGGTTGGATGTAAGTGGAGCAGCATATAGATGATTTCATAGAACATTTTGGCTATTTTGGCCTGATCATTTTATTAATAGGAGGGATCGTAGGATTGCCTATACCCATGATTTCAAAATGGAATGACGATGTTAATGGCTTTTCTTTTGATTTATTACTCACTTTTAGCGCAAAGTAGGTATGGAAGTATTTTTAATAACATGGCAGAGAAAGGAAACTTTAATGAAAAATCTGTTTACAATAGGTGAAATGGCAAAACTTCACAATGTGACTATGAAAACGCTGAGATACTATGATGAGATTGGAATTCTAGAACCAATTGAAGTTGATGCAAGTAATGGGTATAGATACTATTCAACCGAACAGTTTGAACAATTGAATACAATTCAATATTTAAAGAAATTAGGTTTCCCTTTGAAAGAAATAAAGAGTCACCTGGATTATAGGGATATTGGTGGTTTCCTGGAATTATTAGAGAAGCAAAAAAAACTAACAGAGCAAAAAATAAAGGAACTAGAACAAGTTAACCGAAGATTTCAAAATCGTATTAACGATATTACAGTAGCTCAAGAAATAATGGAATTAGAGGCAGTGAAAATAGTTGAAATTAACGAGAGACAAATAGTGAGGTTGCTGGAAAATATTCATTCAGAACCTGAGATGGAGGTTTCATTGAGGCAATTAGAGAATTTGGCAAACCTGAATTCCTCCATTTTTATTGGTGGTGTAGGACTTACAGTAGATATAAATGATTTGAAAAGTCAAAGGTTTAATAAATATAATTCAATCTTCATTTTAACTGAGGAAGAAAATATTGAAGGACCGTTAGTAACAACCTTTCCAAAAGGGACATATGCAAATATTTATTACAGAGGAGATCATAATAACTCATTTCAGTATTATCAAATTCTGATGGATTATATTCAGAAAAATGATCTTCAAATTGTAGGGGATGCTATTGAAAGGACCATCATTGACCATTACATTTCGAAAAGCAAAGAAGATTACCTGACAGAAATACAAATTCAAGTTAACTATTGACCTTCCCCTTACAGGAAGGTTTATTATTTTTATTACTCATTAAAAGGATTATCACTAAACAAAAAAAGGAGAAAGGGAAATGACAACTTTAGATAATAAGATTTGGTCACTTTCATTTATTTTCGCAGTGATCTCCAATGCCTTGGTTTTTATGATTTTTGAAATGCTATTACCGACCCTGCCCTTATTTGTCACGGCATTAGGAGGAGGGGCAAGTCAGGTCGGTTTAGTAACAGGAATTTTTATGTTATCAGCTATTCTGATTCGCCCATTTGCGGGAATTCTTACAAAGAAGTTTGATAAAAAGATTCTTTTAATTTTAGGTATTCTCATTATCGCTCTATCTACAGGTGCCTATTATCTCTCCAATACCATATCAACTTTATTACTTATTCGGCTGATCCATGGGGCTGGATTCGGATTGGCAACCACTTACTTTGCGACACTTGCTGCTGAAATCATTCCAAAAGATCGCCGTGGAGAGGGGATTGGCTATTTTGGTGTTGGAGAAACAGTAGCCATCTCTGTAGGCCCAATGATTGGAATTATGACGCTGGAATTATATGATTTTCAACGATTATTTTTTGGCGGAATGGCCGTTCTTTTACTAGCTGTTATCATGGCTATTTTTATAAAAAGAGCGCCGAAAGGAAAAGAATCGGATATACAAGTAAGTGGGGAATTTAAACTATTTGAGAAACGGGTTTTATTTCCTGCGTTGTTAATCTTTTTAATTGGAATTGCGGCAGGGGGGATTATGTCTTTCTTTTCTCTTTATGCCATAGAAAGGGACTTTACTCAAGTAGGAATGTTTTTCTTATTGATTGCCGCAGCAAGTTTTATCATCCGTTTACTATCAGGAAAGTTATTTGATAAGTATGGGCCATCGATAATCTTAATTCCAGGCTCCATTTTATCCATTATAGGATTGGTTATTCTGTATGTAGCAGTCAGTGATAGTATGTTTTTAATAGCAGCTATCTTCTATGGATTTGGATTTGGTGCAATCTTCCCAGCTGTTCAGACCTGGTGCATGAACTTAGTAGAGGAGCATGAACATGAGGATGCGATGGCTTCCTTTTTCAATTTCTTTGACTTAGGTATTGGAGGTGGCTCCTTTGTCCTAGGTCTGGTCGCTGCAGTCAAGTCTTATCAAACAGTATATCTTGTCGCATCTATTGTGTATGCTATTGTTCTAGTTATCTATGTTGTTTATGTTGTTGTGAAAGGGATGCCTAATAAACATCATGGGGAAAGTATCCAATTGGATGATCAAACAATCTCGAAAGTTGGAAAGGGTTAAATAGGTGTTAAAGTAAGGGATCATTAAAGTATATAGGAATAGGCGAGCAAGATTCCTTGCTAGCCTATCCGATGTTGTCCGTGTCTAGCCGCCATACCTTATAATAGTTCATCCAATTTTATATCAGAATAGATGGCGATTAGGATGACTGATTTTGTGTCTCCTATGTTTTTTACCATATGTGGAACACTTGCATTCCAGCTGAAAGAATCGCCTTTTTCTAAGATAAATGAGTCTTCTCCTTGTTCAGCAAGCACTTTTCCCTCTAGAACTAAATGGACTTCTTCGCCTTCATGGGCATGGAGTTCATCTTCTCCGATCGCAAATCCAGGTGGAGATTCAACGATGATCATTCGTAATGGACCTTTTGATGTGATGTGCTCAATGTTCAAATTTTTTAATGATGAAGTTCTTCTAGCATCTTTACGTACGACACGCATATGCTGTTTTTTTTCTAATAATAAATAGGGCAGTGGTACCTTCAAAAATTCGGCTATGGTGTTCAATGTGTTAATAGAAGGTGATGTATTGTTGTTTTCAACGTTACTAATAAATCCTTTTGAGAGCCCTGTGGCTTCACACATCTGTGCAATCGTGATCTTTTTTCTATTTCTAATTGAACGAATTTTGGTTCCTATATCCAACCTATTCACCTCTATTTGTATTCTTAAAGGAAACTTATGATAATAGTAGCAAAATCATTGACAGTCTACAAGTCACTTGTTAACCTATAGAAAACCATTTTTTCTATAAGGAAACTGAAAGATGGCTTATTTTTTATGTGGTTGTTTTCTAATATGAATACTTTTTTCATATGGAGTTTTGATTTGCTTACTGTCTTGGCCAAATGAAACTTTAAGAGAAAGGGGCGAATTATTACGAAAGCAAGATATTGGTTATAAATAAATATTCTTATAGGAGGAATTATAATGAGAAACAAACACGAACTCGGTGCACTGTTACTACGCGTGGTTCTAGGAGTTATTTTTATCGGACATGGGGCAGGGAAATTTCAAGATGGGATTGGAAATATAGCCGGATGGTTCGACAGCATCGGGTTGCCTGGATTCCTGGCGTATATCGTAGCAACTATCGAATTGGTTGGTGGGATTGCAATGCTTCTTGGTTTAGCTACACGTATCGTAGGAGGTTTTTTTGTCTTGGTGCTTATAGGGGCAATTGTGACAGTACAATTAGCAGCAGGTTTTATTGGAGGCTACGCGTATGATCTTGCGTTACTGGCCATATCCGCGTATTTCTTATTAAACGGAAGCAAGCTATATTCTTTAGATTATTATATTTCAGGAGCAAGAAACAAATAATGGAATGGGAGCAGGCAGCCAAAAGGTTGCCTAAGAAAATGAGGATCTTAGCGGTAATTATCATTTTGACAATTGTAGTTGCACTTTTAATATTGCTGAACAAGGGGGATTCAAAAGAAGATTTGAGTATGAAAACTTATACAGGTGTAATGGAACCTAGAATTGGGTATGTGGAGCTGCAAGTCTCTGACTTAGAACAGTCTTTAACTTACTATAAAGAATTAATAGGATTTCAAGAATTAGAAAGAGATGAAAAAACGGTAACATTGACAACAGATGGAACTGTCCCGCAGCTTTTATTAAGGAAAGATGAATCGTTTGTTGAGCGGCCATTTAGATCTTCTGGACTATACCACTTTGCAATCGTCGTTCCTACTAGGAAGGATCTAGCTTTATCCTTAGTACGTATAGCGGAAGCAGGGTATCCAATACAGGGGGCTTCAGACCATCAATATAGCGAAGCAGTTTACCTGGCAGATCCTGATAACAATGGAATAGAAATATATGTCGATAGACAATCTGATCAGTGGGAAAGAGACGGTAAGGGTGGTTATGTCGGAGATACTTCGCCATTAGACATTGAGAATCTAGCGGCTGAAATTAAAGAAGATAGATGGAATGGTTTACCTAGCGGAACAAGGATAGGCCACATGCATTTACAGGTATCAGATATAGAGGAGTCCGAGAGATTTTATGTTGAAGCACTTGGACTTGATATCGTTGCCAAAGATACTCATATGTTATTTGTGTCCAAAGATGCATACCATCATCATATAAGAATGAACATCTGGGCAGGGAAAGGTTTGCCGGCACCACCGGAAAATGCACTAGGCTTAAAGTACTTTACTCTTCACTTTAATGAAGAAGAGTATCATCGTGCCAAGGAGAATCTAGTTAGATTAGGATTCAAGTATAGTGAGGACAATAAAGAAATGTTTGTTAACGACCCTTCTGGAAATACTATAAAAATTTTAATGAAAAACTAAAATGGGTGTTTACGATATCTTCTTATGAAATAACAATGGTTCATGTTCTAATTTTAATGAAAAAGTTGCTTGTCGAGCTAAGAAGGAATTAATGTGGATCATAGGGGAAGTCCTGTTTCTTTTACTTGCTTTATAGCTATATCTATTTTTGCTCTGCGTCAGTTCCAACTGTTTAAAGCCATCTTGAACTCTTTTTCCATATAGTGCACGCTGGCTTTGTTGAAGTAGTGTACTTAAACTAATGGGTGCTTATATTTAAGATTCAGCTGCCTAATAAGGCGGCTTTTCTTTTGTTGACAAAAGCGGCAGTTACGTTACGTTGAATAACTATTTCAAAACTTTTCCCATAATCATTCGTGATATTGTTAGGAGGTGTATGGCCCGTGAAATGGGTTTTACTCCAGATCCTGACACTAGTGCTTTAGGAATATTAATGGCGGTACTAGAATTGAATGAGGGTCAAAGAATTGTGAGTTATTCTGCAGATTGGACCCCGGCAAACGATATTTATATTACATTTATTATCGTTGCGGTTGGTGTATCTTGCTTCTATTTAATGTTTCTATTTGAAGCAAAAAAGAAGAACAATTTTTTTGAAAAACCCTTTTGGAATTTGATGCCCAAGGTTAGTATCTCGGTAGGTCTTGTATCTGTCATTTTGTTTTTAGTGGGTGGAACTGTTGGCCCCATTATGACCTGGATAGAACAATGGCGGTCACTTTTATAAGCCAAGGGGATAAGCCAAGGGGACAGACCCCTTGGCTCCTTTTGCAGCTGTATGGGGGACCTGTTCCTGTTAACCTCTATACCCTCAGGGAGGGGAATCTATCACACTATGATAACATCTGTATCGCGCCTCTGACATGATACTTACCCCCTGATGCCGAAAGTGTATTACAGAATGATAGGCTGTTTACCACTAAAGTGCTATGACGCAGTTTTTAAAGTAAATAAAGTTACTTCAGGCGGACAGTTAATACGAATCGGTATATCGCTGAAGCCGATTCCTCGATTTACATATAGCTTGTTCCCGGCAGCTCCGTAATCTTCTATCCAGCCATCGGCATGGACATTCTCCTTTTTCGTATAGGTCATCCAGGTGGATTGCGGAGTAAAGGGAATCCTTACCTGCCCGCCGTGTGTATGGCCTGCCACAGCAAATGGAGCTGAGCCGGCCTCCAGCTTTGCGAAGGTATCCGGATTGTGCATCATGACCATTCTTGCTTTTGTTTCCGGTATGGCTTCCAAAGCTTTATCAGGCTGTGCTTCATCCGGCCAGGCTGCGCCTATTCCTGCGAGATACAGGCTGTTCTCCGTAGCTTTTCCAGTTTCAACACCGTTTTCCGTCAGCTCCAGAGCAACGGACTCATTATGGAGTACTTCTATCCCCATGTCATTTAATTCAGAAGCAACGTTCCCGGCTGACTTTCTGTTTGGCTCATCAGTTCTAAGCTTCATGGCATAATCATGATTTCCCAGTACGGCAAATATGGGTATCTCCTTTTCTGTTAAAGGACGAAGCAGTTCTTTGACATGGGCCATTTCTTCTTTGGAGCTTTTGGCAGCATGGTAGACAAAGTCTCCTAAAATTAAAACAGCGGCAGGATCCATGTCAGCAATCCTTTTCGAAGTTTTCTTTACTGTTGCTGTATTATCCATCCACATCCCTACCTGATAGTCTCCCACAACAGCGATTTGCTTCCCTTCCCATTCTTCCGGCAATTGATTGATAACCGCCTCTTCTTTTTCTACATCAATAAAATACGGTTCAACAAGACCCCAGACGAGAATGAGCAAAATAAAAATACCTAAACCCATGCCGATTTTATTTAAAGAATTCATAGCTGTGTTCCCCTTTCTGCATAAGACCATTTATAATGAACGGATCCTCAACTAACTCTAAGCATGGGAACGCTGTTCAAAGAATTTCCGGACTGCTTTTATAGGCCGGATTGAATTGCTGCTCTGCCATACGACCCATTCCAAAGCGAGAACACAAAGCAACAGCCAAATGCTGCCCGCAATATGTCCTGCGATAACATCGCTCGGAAAATGGGCTCCAAGATAGATTCGTGATAAACCGATTAATATAACGATGATGACGGCAAAAAGACTGGCTGTCCACTTTACCTCTTTTTTAACTCCCGAGCGGATAATGAAGTAAATAAGAAACCCGTAATAAATGAGAGAACCCATCGAATGTCCGCTGGGAAAACTGAATCCCACCGCATCAATGTCCGGGTTTATAGAAGGGCGCCCCCGTTGGTAATAGTGTTTTAGCAAAAAAGTGAGAAGTCCCCCTCCGCCAACTCCAATAATAAAAAAGAGCACACCCCATTTATTTTTGGCTTTAAACCATAAGTAAACCACTGTCAAAATCGATAAGGTTGTCAAAAACCAGACAGAACCCAGTTCAGTGATAAACATCAGGAGATGATCAAGAGCGGGGCTTTCGATACTTTTCAGAAAGCCAATAATCACACCGTCAAAAGACTTAACCTCTTGTTCCATCACTTCCTCCGCAATCTCTGCAAATAAAAAGATAAAACCTGCAGCGATTGCTAATCCAGTTATTATTAATAGGACAGGAAAGCTGGTTTTTTTCAATTTTTCTTCATTAAGTTCCAATGTGTCTTTCCCCCTTTTTTTTGATGGTTTTGTAAATTACAACAAACTTGAGATAAGGCTTGCAGCAGCCCGTTTCGCCCCAATAAAGGATTCGCTGTTTTTACATCTGCAATGGACTGCTGTTCTGGGTGCAGCAAATCCATTTCTGCTCGTGAAGTATGGCATTATTACGGGTTTCCTTAATCCCTACCCGGGTGATTTTCTGTTAAACACCTGTAATTAGAGGACTATTCACATCACTAAAAAACTTAGAGTTTATATACTTTTTAATTTGAGTGCCTGAAATCACTGTAGAGGGTTGTTATATACCGCACTTAACCTAAAGGGGGATTATGCAAAGTCGGCTGCCAATCAGGTAGGCTTTTTTATTTTATAAAAGGGGGGCAAATGGAGTATCAATGGGCATAATTTTGTATATGTCTTTAATCTGCTATGTCTGCTTAATTTCATGCAACTTTTTGGTTGCTTACTATTGACGAGCAACTTTTTGGTTGCGTATAATCAATGCATGAAATGGGAAAAAGACACAACATTCAAAGCACTTGCTGACTCGACTCGGCGACTAATATTAGACGAACTATCCGAACGCAATGAGATGACGTTGTATGAACTTACGTCCCGTCTTATCATGGAACACAATCTTTCCATTTCTCGTCAAGGGATAGCTAAGCATCTCTCTGTATTGGAAGAGGCAGGCCTTTTAAAATCAATACGAAAGGGGAAATATCGAGTACTTAAGTTCGACAATGAACCACTTAAAGACTTGCTGAAAGGCTGGATTGAGTAATATACGAGAAACAAGAATAGTTTAACAAAAGTGTACGGAGTTTACTTCTGGGTTCGAATAGTTCACTAAGTGGCAAAATAGAAATAAGATTTTTGAAGAACGTATGGTTAACTTACAACTGCATTATGCACATCACCATACAAATTACAGCAGACATAATAGGAGGATTCATTTATGAAAATCATTGTTACCAGTTTATTTGTAGACGATCAAGATAAGGCACTAAATTTTTATTCAGAAACGCTTGGGTTTGTAAAAAAGCACGACATTCCAGTTGGTGAATTTAGATGGATTTCGCTAGTTTCTCCAGAAAACCAAGACGGTACTGAACTTATACTTGAACCAAATGACAATCCAGCTGCCAAAGATTATCAGAAGAAATTACTTGAGCAAGGTATTCCAGCAACAATGTTTGGAGTCACAGATGTTCAAAAAGAGTATGAAAGATTGTTGAAACATGGTGTCAATTTTACAATGGAGCCGACAAAGATGGGTGACAATATAATAGCTGTTTTCGACGATAACTGCGGTAATCTGATTCAGATAATAGAGCATAAGTAAGAGCCAAGGGGCCGGGTCCCTTGGCTCTTATTGATGGTGGGCCAGGGGACCTGACCCCGTGGCTCTTTAGAGGATAAGCGAGAGAAAATGAGGAAATAGTTGGATACTAAAGTCGGCTTTGCATAAGTCATTGGCATCGTGGGTAAAGAAATAACAAAATCACAGTTCAGATCAAAAAAGGGTGGAGGGTTGTGAATAAAGAGCTATTTGAGTTATTGACAAATATACTGAGAGACGTTGATCGGGTTAAATCATATCTCATACAAACGATAACAATACGAAATGATGGAATCGATATGCAGGCAGCAGAGAGAATTATTAAAAGGTTAGAACGCATTGCACAAGACGCAGATGAGGAATTAATCCATACGCTAATAAGAATCGAGCAGAATTTCGATTTAGAACAATCTAAGGATAGAATAACTAAGGAAGAATCTTCAGTCAGGAATCAACCAAAGGAATAAAGCCGTCCTATAGGGCGACGGGCCAAGGGGACAGACCCCTTGGCTCTTTTTGATGCTGGGCCGAGGGGTCTGTCCCTGTGGCTTACCTGTGGCTTAATCTCTACCACAGATGAGCCGCTGAGCTTCCGGAACTTCGGGACAAAGCGTCTTCTTCCTTAGAGCCTTTGACCAGCTTGACATTCCCCGCCATTCAATAAATGATAAGGTTAATAAATATGAGGATGATTACAATGAAGGATACAGTAAATATTTTAGTTATCGAAGACGATGAGGACATTAATCGCCTGCTGTGCAATATTGTGAGCAAAAGCGGCTATTCGCCGAAGCCGGCTTATTCGGGAACGGAAGCATTGATATATCTGGATTCCGGGAAGTGGGATATGATCCTGATTGATCTGATGCTCCCTGGATTATCCGGTGAAGACCTCCTGGAAAAGGTGACGAATGAGAGCAAGACCCCCGTGATCATCATTTCGGCGAAGCTTGAGACTCAATCAAAGATTCATGCATTAAGAGCCGGGGCTGATGATTACATAACCAAGCCTTTCGATATTGAAGAGGTATCTGCCAGGATTGATTCATGCCTGAGAAGATACCGCGGCCTGTCGGGTACGCCGGTAACGAATCAATTGACCTATAAGGATATTATTTTGGATGTGGACGCTAAGATTGTGAGTGTGAACGGGATTCAGCTTAAATTGACGGCCAGGGAATACGAAATATTGCTTCTGATGGTGGCGTCCCCGCATAAGGTTTTTTCCAAGGCGAACATGTTCGAGAGCGTGTGGAATGAAAAATACCACGGAGATGAAAATACGATCAATGTCCATTTGAGCAATATCAGGAGCAAGCTGGCGAAAGCAAATAGTGATGAAGAGTATATTGAAACGGTCTGGGGAATGGGCTATAAGCTCAAATCTTAAGGTTTTCTTAAGGATTCACTTAAGGGTTTCTTATGTTTTCCTTCTTATAGTATAAGAGTGTTCAAAGCTGAATAATGACGTAAGGAGGAAACTCTTCATGAATGACGATGTATTGACGACCAGCCAGCTGTCGAAGAAATATCAAAAGAATATGGCGCTTGATAAAGTGAGTGTAAAGATAAAAAAAGGCTCCATCTATGGTTTCATCGGACAGAATGGTGCCGGGAAATCCACGCTGATCCGGGTGATAACAGGACTTGCGTATCCAACCGCGGGGACATTTGAGTTATTCGGAAAAAGCAATGAACGGGATATCATCGAGGCCAGAAAGAGAATCGGAACCATTATTGAAGGGCCGGCCTTATACCCTCATATGACGGCCAAGGAAAACCTGGAAGCACACCGTCTTTTGAAAGGCATACCAGGCAAAGAATGCATCGGCAAAACGCTTAAGCTGGTTGGCTTGCAGGATACAGGAAAAAAGAAAGCGAAGAATTTTTCTTTAGGAATGAAGCAGCGCCTCGGACTGGCGATTGCCTTACTGGGAGATCCTGAGTTTTTGATTTTGGATGAACCTATTAATGGGCTGGATCCTATGGGGGTTGTGGAAATCCGGGAACTTCTTAAAAAACTGAACAGGGAATATGGTATCACGATTTTGATCTCAAGCCATATTTTAAGTGAGCTGCATCTATTGGCCACTCATTATGGCATCATCCATAAAGGAGAGCTGCTGGAACAGTTATCTGCGAAGGAGCTTCAAGAGAAATGCCAGCAGTACTTGCATATCAAAGTAGACGATCCAGGCAAGGCGGCAACCATCGTAGAAAGCCGGTTATCTACACAGGATTTTGAAGTGATGCCGGATGGAACGATCAAACTGTTTGCCTCTGTTGATACACCAGGAAAAGTCTCCAAAATGTTAACCGATGAGGGTTTGATCATCGAAGAATTCATGCCGATGGGAGAAGACTTGGAAACGTATTTCAGCAATAGCATCGGGGGTGTCCAGCATGGGTAACTTACTGAGAACAGAATGGTATAAATTAAAGAAGGATCGATCATTCCGATTCCTGAGCTGGATGCTGCTTGCGCTTGCAGTGCTGTTTCCTCTTATAGAATTCGACAATGGCACTTCAGGCCTGCCGGCAGTAAGTGATTATTACCTCGAAAGCATTCTAGGACCCCATGCGAATATTGTGAAGCTGATCCCCAGTATTCTCGCTGGTTTCTTTATTACGAGTGAATACTCCATGGGGACAATGAAAAGCATTGTATCTTCAGGAAAAAGCAGGCTGAGTATCTTCTCTGCGAAGCTAATCGTGTTTTCCATTGGAGCGGTCATCATATCATTGATATTACCTGTCGTGATGACAGGGAGTAGTGCTGTCTATTTTGGATTTGACGGTATGCCTGAAATCTCCTATTACCTTCAAACCATCGGGCTGATTATTTTATATGGAGCTGCCTTTGCTTCCATCATGGCGATTTTTTCAATCCTGTTCACGGACAGTGGAAAAACGATAGGATTTCTATTGATGTTCTTTATCTTTGCTGACTGGCCGCTGCAGGTGCTGGCTGCCAAAGTGCCGTTTTTTGAACCGATACTCAATCATTCTGTTTTTAAGCTGATCTATGACATCAGCATCGTGAACACCTTGAACAGCAGTGACTTGTTTTTCATAGTAGCGATTCCCATTCTGACGTTCCTGCTGTTTTGGGGAATAGGCGTCTATATTTTTAACAGAAAAGAAATCAAGTAATCAGAAAGCGGGTGGGGTCCAATGCTCTATTTATTCATCATCGTCCTGATCGCATTAGCCATTGTCCTCACTCGTTTCTATCTGCTGAAAAAAGAAATTAAACGGACAACCCGGCAGCTTTATCAAGTCAATCAGAATCAAACAAGCAAGAAGGTTGATATCAGCTATCATGACCGCCATTTTGAGGAGCTGGCAAAGGAAATCAATAACCAGATGGACCTGACGAAACAAGCAGAGGCAGTCAAGCGCTCAACGGAAAATGAGCTGAAACAGGCCATCTCCCATATCTCACATGATATCCGCACCCCTATGACCTCGATTCTGGGGTATATTCAGTTTTTGGAGTCCGATGAACTAAGCCCCGAGTTGAAAAAGGAATACATCGCAACGATAAAAAATAGCGCAGGAAGATTAAAAACCCTCCTGGAAGATTTTTTCGAGCTGTCGATTATCGAACAAACCGATTACCCGATGAAGCTGGAGAGGGTCAGAGCCAACGACTTGATTACAGACGCTCTATTAGGATTTTATGAGGAATTCAAAAAGAGAACGATAGAGCCGGACATCCATATTCCTGATCATGAAATCATGATCGATGCCGATGCATCTGCTGTTAAAAGAGTGGTGGAAAACTTAGTGGTCAACGCGATTCGGTACTCAACAGGGAACGTGTCCATCAGGCTTGAAGAAAGAGATGCAGCGGTTGTACTGAAGATTTCCAACACCGTCGATCAACTGAGTGAACAGGACGTACACCACATGTTCGACCGGTTCTATAAAGCCGACCAGACCCGGACAGGCAAAGGAACCGGGCTGGGGCTTCCAATCGCCAAAAGCCTGATGGAAAAAATGAACGGCAAAATCTCAGCTGAGCTAAATGGGAACCAATTGACCATGGTTTGTGAATGGGAATAAGCCAAGGGGACAGACCCCTTGGCTCTTTTTGATGCTGGGCCAAGGGGTCTGTCCCCCTGGCTTACCCGGGTCGTACATAGGACAAGAGTATTTCTTTGAGAACCTGCTGCTGAATTTGCGGTAATATGTTGGATTCAGTATAGGTTATCGCTTTTTTTAATACTACATTGTTTCCGAATGTTCCATACGCATTAATAATGGTAATGATGGTTTCTTTAACAGGTATGTCGCTGCGGATTGATCCGTCTTTTTGGCCGTCTTCAATGAGGGGGTCCAGTATTTGAATAATTTGTTTCTGAATTTCTATATAAGATTCAATGTCAGGAAGAGGTTCCTTTTTAAATGATGCGTAGCTTTCAAAGGCCTCGCGAAATTTAGAGGAATTTTTCCCTTTTCCTGTTTGATTTTCCAGCAGATAGCCTAAGACGTCTTCGAGGCGTTCATAGGCTGTTTTTTGTTTGTTAATAATTTTTTCCAGTGAGGCCAGGGTCCGCTCCAGCGTTTGGACGGCCACCGCCACGATCAGTTTATCTTTTTTGGGAAAGTATCTGAATAAGGTGGCAATTCCTATTTCCTCTGCATTGGCTATGTCCTGCATCTGGACAGAATCTATTCCATTTTCTATGAATAGCTGCTCCGCTGTCATGACGATGCTTTTAAATCGCGAGTTCCTGTTCTGTTCTCGTACTCCTTGCTGCATAAACGAAGCCTCCTTTCTGCCTATTATACAATATGCCGCTATTGATTTATGTAAACAGCAGGAGTAGAATGGAATTATGATAGTTTAACTATCATGATTTCAAATGAGGTGATCATATGAGATTGACGGATAAAGTGGCGATTATTACAGGAGCCGGAAGCGGCATGGGGGAAGCAGAGGCCCTTCTGTTTGCCGGTGAGGGAGCTAAGGTTGTTGCAACAGATATTAATAAAGAAGCGGTGGATACAGTAGTTTCAAAGATTAAAGAAGCAGGCGGAGAAGCGATTGCGATAGAACATAATGTCGCTTTAAGAGCAGATTGGGAAAAGGTTTGTAAACAGACGGCCGATACATTCGGGAAACTGGATATCTTAATCAATAATGCTGGAGTCGCCTTGCCAAAGCCATTTATGGAGCAAACAGAGGAAGATTGGGCAAGGACCTATTCCATTAATATAGATAGTACAATGCTTGGGATGCAGCTTGCTCTGCCACTCCTTGAAGAAAATAATGGAGGGTCAATTGTAAATATCTCTTCGATTTCCGCGCTTGTGGGAATGGCCGGTTCGGGAGCTTATACCGCTTCAAAGGGTGCCGTCCGATCGATCACTAAGGCGGCGGCAGTAGAATTTGGCAAAAAAAATATCCGGGTAAACTCCGTGCATCCTGGCTACATCGTTACCCCAATGAGTGCACCATCAATGGAAAACTATAAAGACTTCTTCCTATCTCAAATTGCTTTGCCGCAGCTGGGGAATGCAAAAGAGGTGG
This sequence comes from Bacillus infantis, assembly GCF_050107595.1. GTDB lineage: Bacteria > Bacillota > Bacilli > Bacillales > Cytobacillaceae > Bacillus_AB > Bacillus_AB infantis_C. The sequence goes on along the minus strand of NZ_JBNILH010000010.1, from coordinate 15,204 downwards.
CCAATGCCGTACTGTTCCTGGCATCAGATGAAGCGAGCCATATTACCGGCATTGAACTCCCAGTCGATGGCGGAGTAACTGCCAAATAAGTCTGACGAATTAAGGAGTGGGCTGTAATGGCTCGGCTCGTGTACAGGGAAAACAGCATTGGTGACAGGAAGGGCTTGGGGAATTGGTTTTTCTGCAGCTAAGGAGGCGGATGAACCTGGGTGAGTTTCAGGCAGAAAGCGAACCGAATCTTATTGTCGCTGGACGATATAAGTATTGGTCTCATGGTCGATGAGGTTAATGAGGTAATCGAAGTCCCAAAGGAAAGGATTGACCAAGCCATTATCAATAATGGGGAAGCGGGCGGATCCTTATAAGGGCTGGCTAGAATATAGAATAGAGGGACGGTTCATTATGTCTGTAAACCTTCAGAGCCTTTTATTGCAGATCATGCTGGATCATCCCCATATGTAAACATTATATAATTGGTTAAGGACCTGCCTGTTTTGAAGCTTTCTTTTCAAAACAGGCTTTTTTGGTTAGCAGGAAATTTGGGCTTGGCAGACGCTGTAATGTAGGAATTAGACCTGGGTTTGTATGTATAAATATGGTAATATTGGTTTTGAGACCCTTATGCTCATAAAGAGGCCCGTCCTCTTTATTTGGCTGCAGGATTGCAGTAGAAGCCGAACGAAAGGTGGAACCTGCATTCTTGACGGGGTTTTATTTTTATATATAGGAGGCGTTCAATCATGAACAGATTAATGAAGACATGCAAGAGGCAGAATCCAAGTTTGGGGGTTATCTATTATGAACCATAACGGGCTATGCAGCAAAGAAAGCTTCATAGAGCAGCTGGTCTATATTGATGAGAACATTCAGGAGCTAACCAGCCTTTATGTCTCATCCACCCCTGTATATGAGCGCTTAAAAAATTTCTTCCATTTATATGTGATGGAAGTGGAGGATCTAATACAAAGCAATCGGAAAAATACGATCATCCCATCCTTGCCGAAAGTGTATATCGGAACCAGGGTCACTGTAGCCTATGAAGACGAAGACGATACTGAGGAGTTTCTCATCTGTTTTCCAGGTCAGACCGATCCAGACGCAGGCTGCATATCCTTTTTATCACCGGTAGGAAGGCAGCTATTATTAAAAAACAGGGGTGATAAGGTTATGTTAAAAATCCCAACCGGTGAACTCCCGGTTATCATAAAAGACATAACCTTTGCTGCCCCTTCCGTAAAGGTATAAGCCAAGGGGACAGGTCCCATGGGTCTTTTTTGAGGCTGGAATAGGGTCCTGTTCCTGTTTATCTATAGCCTCAGTGAGGGGAAGCTGTGCCAAACAAAAAGAAGGAGCCAGGGGGTCTTTTTAAAATTGGGCCAAGGGGTCTGTCCCCGCGGCTTTTAATGGAAATAAGCCAAGGGGACAGACCCCCTGGCTCCTTTTATTTACCCAACTTTGTGATGGAATGACTTAAAGTAACAGGTCAGGATTGCTTATTAAGAAGGTAAAAAATGTATTTTTGTAGAAGTAAGTAAATAAACGAGTGGGGGTTATGTAATGAACCTAACAATCTTTAAGAGTGTCAGAACCAATAATTTTAAAGATGAGGCTATTATGCAAAAGATTTCAGAAATGTGGAAAGAGGCATCAGGTATTTTAGGTAACCAGGATGAGGTTAAATATGGATTGTACTATGATTACGAGAGTGATTATAAAGGCGATTACACCTTAAGCGTTGCCATAGAAAGTGGTAATAATGATTCGACGGTTAAGATCCCAAACACAACAAAATATGAGATTTTTGAAGTGGATACATTAGACGAGCTTGGGATACTTAACGCTTGGAGGGAGATATGGGACCGTGAAGAGAAAGGAGATTTGAAAAGAGCTTATTCGTTCGACTTTGAAAAATATAACCCTAATGGACAGATTGAAATTCATATCGCTGTTAAATAGTTTAAAAAGAGCCAGGGGGTCAGGTCCCCTGGCTCTTGTTGAAATTGGGCCAAGGGGTCTGTCCCCATGGTTCTTCCTAACTTATTTTTTCAGTATGTGCGATGGCAGAGATTTCAATCAGCTGCTCTGGGAACGCCAGATAAGTTACGCCGATGAGGCTGCCCGCCGGCCGATGTTGTTCAAGGTATTCCTTGAATAAGCCGATGACTGACTCAGAATGTTCCTTCGGATTTGTCAGATATATTTCCACATAAGCCAGGTTGGACTTTGTGGCTCCTAACTCCTCTAGAACACGATTAAGGTTTTCAAGCGTTTGCCGGGTTTGGGTTTCAATATCGTCTTTGCCAACGAACATGCCATCTTTATTGTGTGAAAATTGACCTGAAACGTAAATCGTACCGTTGGCGTTATACCCTTGGGTAATGCCGTGATCCCACAGATTGTGATGGTAAGTCTTAAAATGACTCATTATTTTCTCTCCTTTATTCTTAAGTAAGGTAAGAATATAATGAATACTGAGAAAAAAACAGTACGCACTTTTTTAATAGCTACTACCAGAAAGGATAGTGCTCATATGAGTATGAATGACTATAAGGAAAAGGGTAATATCCAAGAGACACCTTTTGGCTATACGCTGTCAGTAATTGGCGGTAAATGGAAAATGCTTATCATTTACCTGTTAGCAGAAAATCAGCCTGTTCGCTTTAATGACATGAAGAGAAGAATAGGGGCTATTACCTTTAAAACATTAAGTTCTCAACTTAAAGAGTTGGAAGCAGACGGAATCGTTCGACGGAAAGAATATCCGCAAATTCCACCCAAGGTGGAGTACAGCCTCACACAAAAGGCAGAAACTCTATTACCAGTTTTAGAACAGTTATGTGAATGGGGAGAAAAAAACCGCACAGGTTTGTGAAATAGGCTAAATTTAGCTATCGGGGTCTATGTGCCAGAACAGGTGCCAAACCATGCGGCTTTTTTCTTCCATAAAAGGAGCAGTTTGTGTAATAAGAAAAAAACTTGTATGGCTTGTACGATCGAATTGTGACACGCGAAAACAAGTGCCTATATGGGTAAAGAACTCGATAATTCTAATAATAGAGATTTGGTAAATCCTATGCTTAAAATAGCAGGAGGCATCTAATGGAGATTAAATATTCCATCATTATATTATACACATTAGGTCTTGTTTTACTGGGGTGGTTTTCATTACAGTCTTTAATATATTCAGTAATGAACCCATCATTTCCAAGTATTCAATTGATCCTAACCATATTTTTAATGATTTCGTTGAGTTGGGTTATAGGACTATCAGTAAAGAAATACATTAACAAATCTGCTAATGGAAATTAGCGCTTGGAATTAAAGTTAAAAATGAATTTTGTTTCGGGCTCTGTTATTGCGTTTGTATGCATATTAGGGTTATTTATGTTTTAAATCAGATAACAGGTCAGCTGCTAAATCCACGGCACTTTTTTATGACTAACAGGGCTGTTTCTTGAAGAAGGAAAAGTCTTACTAGGTGTAGAAGAGGTAATGTATTAGTAGAAATAATAGGATGTGATTATTATAGAAGCAGTAATTTTTGATTTTGATGGAACACTTGCCGATACACTGCCAGTGTGTTTTTTAGCATTTGAAGGTGTTTTTAAAAAAATTGATAATCGCGAGGTAACAACAGAAGAGATTATAGCCATGTTCGGGCCCTCTGAAACTGGAATTATACGTAAAAATCTCAAGAATAATAAGTATGAGGAAGCCATTGAATTGTATTATGAGATATACAAGGATCAGCATAGTAACATTGTGCAGCATAATGAGGAAATCAAAATTCTGCTCGAGCATTTAAAAACAAACGGGTATAAGCTTGGAATAGTCACTGGTAAAGCAAGGAGAAGTCTCGATATCTCTCTGGATTGCCTTGGATTAAAAACCTTTTTTGATGTAATCATTACTGGGGATGATGTAGAGCTGCCAAAGCCTGACCCGGAGGGAATATATAAAGCATTAGAAAAGCTAAACGTTTCACATAAGGAAGCTGTTTTTCTTGGAGATAGTGAAGCAGATATTATTGCGGGTAAAGAAGCAAACTTACTTACAATAGGAGTACACTGGCTGCCGAATATCCAGACAGCTGAATTTAAAAATCAACCAGATAAAATATACAGCAGTGTTAAGGATTTCTTGCGATTCCTCTCCAGCTTATGATTGAAAGGGAAAAAGCTGCCAATCAAGGCAGATTTATTATGGTACAAACGCTGCAGTGTAATCTCTTTTATCGTTTAATTAATCTAATTGAATAGGAGAAAAAATGAGTTCTAAAATAGAAAAACTGATTCCTAATAAGTTAGCCGTATATTTGTGGAAAGTATTGCCCATCCCAAAATATATTAGATCCAAAATTATGTGGCTTACTAATGATCGCTTTTTAGTAGCTGTATTGGGATTAATAACAAATGAAAAAGATGAAATTTTATTATTAAAGCATACATACCGGTCAGAGCCTTGGGGTATACCCAGCGGCTGGATTAGATACGAGGACCCATTAAAAGGGTTAGAACGTGAAGTTAAAGAAGAGACAGGATTTGTGGTACAGGTACAGAAGGTCAGAAAAGTGCAGCATGTACCTAAACCGCACCGGATAGACATTTATTGTGAAGGATCTTTTATAGATGGCAGCTTTGAAAAAAGCCCTGAAATTTCAGATTTTGGTTTCTACCCTTCGAATCGTCTTCCGGAAGGCATGCCTAAGGGACAAATAGAGTTAATCAAAGAATATTTAGAAATAAAGTAAGGAGGCAGATGCTTCTGCAAACTAAAAAATAATTCAGCTGATAGCTCCATCAAAAAATAAATATAAAAAGCCTATACTTTTACAAGTATAGGCAGACCATTTAATCTGCTGCCAGCAGAGAAAATAGGTTGAGATCAACAAAACGTCCTTTGGATTTTTCCGCTTTTCTCATTGTTCCTTCAAAGTGGAAATTTAACTTTTTCAGGACCTTCATTGAGTTGGCGTTCTCAGGTTCTACTTTTGCTTCGATTCGATTAAGTTTTAAATCGTTAAAGGCAAATTGTATTAAACCATTAATAGCTTCAGGAGCATATCCCTTGCCCCAATGATCTTTGCTTATTTCGTAGCCAATCTCAGTTTTTGCATTTTCAAAGTCTAAGATGTTAAAACCGCAGGATCCAATAATATCATTAGATTCTAACTCAATTATTGAGTAGCGGTGTGCAGTGTTTTCTTTTGATAGTTTGTCTAATAATAAAATCATTTCTTCGGCCTGATTTTTATCAGTGAGCCTATCAATATTCATAAATCTAGTGACCTCTGGATTGGACCAGATTTGGAACAATCGCTCTGAGTCTGATGCTTGCATTTTTCTTAATAGTAATCTTTTTGTGCTAAGGTCTTTAATCAATATTTTCACCTCCATTATAGTCTTATGCGGGGTTAGGATATTGATATCTGGGCATAGTTCAGTCCTTTCATACAATGATAATCATATTATACAAGCTTTTTGCCAGATAGAGAAATTTTCCATATTAAGTTTTCCTGATCACGAGATCCCCTTTATACATTTTTCTGACAGCAGGAAGCTCTTTGCCCCCAAGTCTGCCCTGTAAACAGGTAATCAAATCGCTGACCATCCTATCAGTCTGATTTTGAATACTGGAAAGCTCAGGGGAAGTTGTCAGGCAAATTGGATGGTTGTCAAAACCAATAATTGAAAAATCCTTTGGGACAGAAACACCATGGTTTTTAGCGGAGGATAGTAAGCCTGCTGCTAAAAAGTCACTGCCTGCAAGAACTCCATCATAGCGGCAATGACTTGAAAAAATTTCATTGCCCAGCAGTATACCTTCTTCAATTGTTGAGTACCCGCTTATCTTTTGCCGGTCCGTACATACTTTATTTAAGTCCAGGTGAGCTTGTTTAAAACCCTCCCATCTTTTTTGCTGAAGGGGAGTGCTTTCTTCATCTGCACAAAATAATAGTTGACTGCGTCCTTCCTTTAGCAGGTAATGCGCAGCCGAATAAACCGCATCCCTTTCATCGAGTGAAAAGACGTCTAAATGTCTTGATTGAAGGGGTTCATTGCAAATAAGTGCGATCTTATCTCTGACCTTCTGTTCGATCTCCTTCACACCTAATAAAGTATGGGTGATGATCACGGCATCCATCTCATTTTCAGCTAACTTCTCATAAATCTCATATTCTTCATCCATAGAATAAAACGTCTGGAAAATCACTATCTTATATCCGATTTCTCTGCATCTCGCTGCAATCATGCCAACAAGCGGGCTGAAATAGGGATGATCCAGGACCGGAATCGTCACACCAATCGTTTTTGTTGACTGTGTTCTGAGGTGGACGCCCCGTGCGTTTCGGACAAAAGACAATTCTTCTATTGCTTTCATCACTCTTGTTCGGCTGTCTTCTGAAACATGAGGATGGTTATTGAGGACACGAGATACCGTGGACTTAGAAACGCCGCTTAGCCGAGCTATATCTATAATGGTAGTCATTTAATTTACCCCTAAAAAAATATTGACCTGGGAACGTTCCCTGCATATACCCTATAAGCAGCATAGAACAGGGAGGTATGAAACGTGACATTAAAAGTGTACCATTCCAGCGGAAATCCTGACTACTTAATGGTATTTGATTTTGATGAGACTTATTTTCCGCATGAGCTAAAAGATTGGCAGTTAAAAGACTTATATGACCTTGAACAGTATCTTGAAAGGCTTCTTCATAAGAAAAATATCAAAATTGGCTGGGTAACAGGCAGCAGTATGGATGATATCCATAAGAAAATGAGAGCGGCCCGGATTAACTTCCTTCCACATTTTATTGCCTCCAATCTAGGAACGGAATTATGGGAGATCGATTCAAACGGAAATTGCCATCAAAATCAAGAGTGGGAAAAAAGAATTAAAAAATCTGGATTCAGCCATAGAGTTGTTGAAGAACTCATTCATGATTTAAGATCGATATATGGGATACAGCTGCGAAAACAAACCCAATTTGGCCAAAAATCCTTTAAAATGAACTATTATTATTTTATAGAAGATAGTGCGAGGGTTAGGTATGACTTAAATATCATAAAACAATTAGCACGAAATAGAGGGATAAGCTTCAATATAAACCGCTGCAACCCTCTAGCTGGAGACCCCGCAAATGCATTTGACGTGGATTTCATTCCGCAAAATACAGGTAAGCGGGCAGTAGTTCATTTCGTCATGAAACAGCATAGAATCTCTATTGATCATACATTTGCGTTTGGAGATAGCGGGAATGATATAGAGATGCTGAAAGCGGTAAAGCATGGGTATTTATTGAAAAATGCTACAGAAGAAGCGAAACAGCTGCATGACATGATGACGGCAGATCCTTATGCCAAAGGGATCCAGCATGTTTGCAGGAATTATTTTCAATCATAACTCACTCAAATTTCTTCAGTATTTATCAGAATATAAATTGGCCTTGAGTTCAATAAAGCACAGGGGTTACTGCATACATCAAGCTTTTCAGTACAAACATAGATTACAGCATCAGGCGGTATTTATCGATTGGGAAGGACATTTTATTATCGGTGTTAAAAAGCGCGGATTGGTCTGTTAAAACAATCCCATTTAGGCGGTACTGTATGTTCAATAGGTGGTTTTAAAACTTCTGTAGATTATGTCGCAGGGGCTGAATCAAAGATTTTAACTTACTGGTGGTGGCTGGAGGAAATTCATGGAGTAATGATGATCACCGATCTGCTGCAGTTTATCAAAAATACGTTTCAAAAGAACATTCCTATAGGCGCTATATTTATTTCATCTTATCGAAACAAGGATGGATAATTGCCGAAAGAGCACTTTTTATATAATTTTGATCCAAATTGCTGAATTGATTATTTATCAAGAAACTATAAAAGGGGGCTTTATAGATGAAGGAATCCATGAAGGTTCAAGAAGCATTATTAAAATCCTGGTCAGTCCATTCAAGTTCCAAATGGACTACAGATAACCCGGCTAAAGGCCAATGTGGTGTAACGGCATTAGTAGTAAATGATTTGCTGGGCGGACTTATACGAAAAACCCCTTTAAAAGAAGGATGGCATTTTTACAACGAGATCAGTGGTGCCCGTTATGACTTTACTGTTTCACAGTTCAAGGAAGACATCGTTTATATGGACATTCCGTCAAATAGAGAAGAGGCATTCCAGGATACAAATCAGAGACAATATGATTTTCTAAAGCAAAGTGTAAAGGTACATTTATAAGAGCAATAGTGCCATAAGAAAAAATATTACTGGTGTAGAAAAGTCGGTATAAATGGATAGTTACTTATGGAGCATTGCCGATAACTGCAGATATATTCCCAGCAAAGACAGCTGTTTTTTGCTGCATTTTCCGATTAGAAGATAGTGCTAGAGTATTGCCGAAATTATGAATTATTGTGGGTCCTTAAGTTTCAAATCAGCTGCCAAACCAGGCAGCTTTTCTTATGATGAGACATCGAAGGGAATTCGTTACGAAGAGAGGATGAAATCCTGCGAAATAATTGAGCATTTTGAGTAAACCTTATTAAGCTGAGGGTGTTAACAAAGGGAATATATTTACTTCAAATTAGTACCAGGTGATAGTAGTTGGTGTTAAAATAACAATAAACCAGAGAAATGAGGTAAACGTTATGATTAAATCCAAAGCGCGTATTACTGCGATAGGTTCTTATGTTCCTGAAGGAAAATTTACAAATGAAGATTTAGAAAAAATGGTCGAAACGAATGATGAATGGATTACTCAGCGAACAGGTATTAAAGAACGGAGAATTGCCGGTATTAATGAGTTTACAAGTGATATAAGCTATAAAGCCGTAGTGAACCTGATAGAACGCTATAACAAATCAGTTGAGGATGTTGATATGATTATTGTTTGCACATTAACCCCTGATTTCAAGACTCCAAGTGCTGCTTCGCATATTCAAGCAAGATTAGGCATTAAGAATACTGGAGCTATGGATCTAAACGTTGCTTGTGCCGGATTTACTTATGGATTATATGTGGCTAACGGTTTAATTACTTCGGGTTTAAACAAAAAGGTTTTGGTTGTGGGAGCTGAAACGCTATCTAAAGTAACCGACTATACAGATAGAACAACCTGCATCCTTTTTGGGGATGGCGGGGGGGCAGTTCTTGTGGAATACGATGAACAACAGCCGAGTTTTATCTCATCACACCTTGGATCAGAAGGAGAAAAAGGAAATAGTTTATATAGCACTAATTTATCTAAAGCCATGAATGGAGAAGATTTGGCCGGAAACGGCTGTATTGTTCAAAACGGGCGGGAGGTTTACAAGTGGGCTGTTACAACTGTGCCAACAGGAATTCAGTCGGTTATGAAGAACGCCTCGATGGACTTGAAGGATGTCGATTGGTTTGTTCCTCATAGTGCAAATTTAAGGATGATTGAGTCGATATGCGAAAAAAGCGGTTTTCCAATAGAGCGAACTCTATATAGCTTAGTCAATTACGGTAATACATCCTCAGCTTCCATTCCTTTATCTTTAGATATGGCGGTAAGAGAAGGTAGTATAAGCAAAGGAAATAAGATATTATTATACGGCTTTGGTGGCGGTTTGGCACATGCAGGATTGCTAATAGATTGGAGTGTTTAAACCTCAAGGAGCTGCTTACTGGAGAACGAATTTTTTAAGCTCTCGGGTGCTTCCATTCAAGCTCAGCGGCAACCAGGCAGCTTTTCTTATACGAATAACGGAGCAGATCAGTTTAAGAAAGCCCCTCTAATCAACTAACTCTGAGGGGCTCTTCATTCTTAGGAGGTTGGCTAGATCCTGAAGAAGAATCTTTTTTCAAAGCCAACAATAATATCATTCCAATGATACAAGCTGTACCAGTCCATTGGTAAAAACCAAAGGGTTCCTTTAACCAAAAGACCGTTGTTAAAACAGCAGCGAGTGGCTCTATGCTTCCTAGAAGGCTTGATTCTTTAGGCGGCAGGCTTTGTAAACTTTTTATATAAAACCAAAAAGCGATCATAGTACCAAATATGATAACGAAGACTAAATATAAATAACCTTCTAGTGGTAAGCTTTTAAAGTCCATTTGCCAAGGTGGATGGATCATACTTAATGCAAAACCACCGATAATCATAGCCCATCCAACTATGACAAGGGAATCGTATTGTTTCAGTAATGGAATGGCATATAAAGTATAAAATGCTAAAGCTATTCCGGATAAAACACCCCAAACGATTGCTGGTTTTGGCACAGATAATTGAGCTATTGAGCCGTTTGTTAATAAAAAAAAGCACCCAACTAAAGCCAGCGAAACAGTCAACAAATCTCTTCGTGTTAGGACTGTCTGTCTGCGGAAAATTAAGTAAATGATAATCATGACAGGTGCTAAGTATTGTAATAGCGTTGCAACAGCAGCATTACCGTGTTTAATGGAAGCCATATATGTGTATTGAACCGCAAGCATGCCGAATAACCCGAAGATAATCAATTGAATACCTGTCCTTCCAGTTTTCCAGACACCAAGTATCTGGGACCGGTCTTTTCCGAAAAACTGGACTGTTAAGAGTAAAAAACCAGCTATGAGCAAACGGGTCGATACCAGCCAATCTACATCGATTTGATACTGTTGAAAAAGCTTTTTTGCAACTGTGCCACCAATCCCCCAACATACTGCTCCCGTAATAACAAGAAATATTCCCTTTCTTCTATCCAAGATTGATTTCCCACCTTTAAATATAAAAATAGTGTTATAGTATTTCTAATGGTAAGTGGAAAATCTTTGAAATAATACCTGAATCGAATGAAAAAATATAAGTATATTGAGGTGGTCATTTGCAAATTAATTTTATAGTTGATCAAAGCTTAAAAGAAATAACAGAACATCGTACAGTTACATTACCGATTGCCTGTTACGAAACCACCATTAATAAAAATATAAATGGGTATATACCACTTCATTGGCATGATGAACTTCAGTTTGTTCACGTTATAAAAGGCGAAGCAATTTTTCAGGTTAATGAAGAAAATATTGCTGTTCAAGAAGGCGAGGGGCTATTTATAAATAGTAGCTGCCTGCACATGGCAAAAGATAATAATAATTCGGGCTGTACCTATATTTGTCTAAATGTTTCTCCGAGTTTCGTTTTATCACAAGAACTTTATGCAACCTTTGTAAACCCTTATATTCAGGCTACTAATATACCTTATTTACTCTTGGTACCAAAGGAGCTTTGGGCGAATAATATTTTGGGCTCTATTATGAATATCCATCAGTTGATAAAACAAAATCCACCATATTATGAAATCGACATTAGTGTACATCTAACGCTAATTTGGAAGAACCTTATAATAAATGGGATTCAATTAGAGTACGAACAAACGGAAATGTTAAAGAGTCATCGAATGAAGCAAATGTTAAATTGGATCCATCTGCATTATGCTGAGAAAATCCTTCTAGATGATATTGCACGAGCTGGTCAATTAAGCCGTTCCGAATGCTGTCGATATTTCAAACGGGTTTTAAAGAAAACACCTTTGAATTATGTATCCGATTATCGAATTCAAAAAAGTTTAATTTTACTACAACAACCAGAATCCAATGTCACAGATGTTGCCTATCAAGTAGGATTTAACAGCACAAGCTATTTCATTGATAAATTCAAAAAGTCGATGAACATGACACCATTAGCATTCAAAAAATATAAAATAGCTGATTCACCTTGTAAAGGAGTACACTTAAACTAGAGGCGGCATTCCTGCAATAATAAAAATAACAAAAACCAAGTTTATGAAGGAATGTAACTAAACTAGCGGGTGCATATGTTCCAGAACAGCTGCCGATTCAGGCGGTTTTTCTTATATAACAAAAGGGGCAGGTTTATTGTAAAGAGATTATAAGTTTCCCTATTTCTACAGCTAAAGTTGTAGGGAATGTCTATCTATACATGGAGGAAATAATTTGAGGAACAATTCCTCGTAAAAATAATCCACTACTTTAACAGCAGCCTCTTCTCCCCTATCTTCTCGTATAAAGATGATGCTTGGGACAGATGTATTTCCTCCAGTGTCTTTTCAATTCTTATATTATCCAAACAGACCAAATTGAACCGTAAGATCTAATTTTCATCCACCGTGAGGAAACCAATTAATGAATAGGTTAAAAAAGCAACTGCCATAATAAACAAAAAACATAAAGGGTGGAAATGAATGGTCCTTGCCTTATATTTTTTTGTGAGTTGGGTCGTGTCCATTATTTTTTTGAAAATGCCTAAAAGCCTTTCGTTCATGCAAAATTCTTTTGTGTTTCTTGTGATTTTGATCATTAGCATGAACTGGTCATGGATTATTTACCAGGAACTAACATTCATCAGGCTTTCATCTGACGCCATCAACTTTACCTCATTTTTAATTAATCGAAGTATAGCAGTACCCTGTATCATAGCGATTACAGTAAATTTGATTCATTTATCAAAGTCTTTAGTTCAATCTTTACTATTTACGTTAGCATCTACCATTTTTTTATCATTATCGGCTTTGGGAGGTATTTATTTTAAGGTAACGGAATATGTTCATTGGCATTTTGTATATGACGTCTTTTATTTTCTTCTGTTAAATATTGTTGGATATATATTATTTAAATTATTTTACATACTTGGGCATAAAGAGGTAGGAATCAATGATCTTATGGAATAGCTTTGATAAAAATGAAATCTTCTTGCTCATATTCAATGTGATTGCTTACATGATTGTCCTGCTGATGCCTAAAAAATTCACCCGAACAGCTGGTTTATTATTTTTCTTTTGGGGAGTCACGATTGGAATGTTATATGATTTCACCATAGGGGGCGGCTTGCTGGATTATTATAAATCAAATGATTCCAATCAATATGAGATATTTGATGTTGTTTACTGTTTTCTTTATGGAGCCTTCGGATATATATTTTTTTATTTTTATGAGAAATTAAATATCAATAAAAAAACGTTTATTTTTTATACTTTAGCATGGGCTATAACTGGAGTTGCTTTCCAATTTGTCTTTATGAAATTAGATATCATCACTCTTCAAAATGGCTATAAACTTCCCTATTCCTTTGTTGTATTTTTAATTACCCAAACCATATCGGGGGTCTATTATGAAATCTTGAGGGGAAAAGAAAGAGTTCTGCTTAAAGGCAGGTGAATATAGATAACTTATTTGATGACTACTGGAGTGTTAATGAAAAAAAGTGTTTGATAAGGAGGGTATTAAGGATTGGGTATTCCCGGAGAGGCACTAAATGCATGCATTAAATAAAAAAGTCCTCCCGTTTTAAAAAAAGTTTAACTGGCAGGTGACATAAGTGAGAACTTGTGTTGGTGTCCTTAATGGTTAAAAACAGTCATGTTGCACAGTGCCTCCAAATATATTGGGGGCATTTTTTTATTTTTAAAGGAGAGTGAAAAAACTGCAGCTAAAATATAATTGCACAAATTTGTTTAAAGATGTGCACACCCATGTAAAAAGAAGTGCTGAAAGGTTAGATTCCCACAGGTGCCGCTCTATTTATTATTCACAATGACAAGATTGCAGCAGAGTCTTATTTTGGCAAACAGTCGAGTGCTAAGAATGCTCCTGATGTTAAAGAAGACACTGGAATTGGGGGGGGATTAAAATGGAACTGGTTAAAGAAATGTACTCACATAGAAGGAATAATGGCGAAAGGTTATAATCATAAAGGCTTTTTAAGTGGTAATCACCAAAAGATATATCTGAAAAACCTTTTAATTAACCCAACTGAAGAAATAGTGGGGGAAAGACATTTTTTCGAACGGATATTCAAATTGGCTGAAGGAAGTTGCTGGATTTTATGGAATTTATAATATGGTCCATCTAGCTGATATAACCAATTAAAAGGAGGAAAAGTAATGGAAGTCATTCAACAAAAGAAGGCGAAAATAGTGAAAACTATTCAAGTACGTTTAGTCTCCGACTTAAAAAAATCCCAGGAATACTACCGGGATGTTCTTGGGTGTAAAATTGATGATTGGGGACACGCAGAAAGAGATGGAATGACCATTATTCTCCAACAGTCGGACTCTCTGGAGGATGTGCAGCCAAACGCAGCATCAAGGAAGCGTTCAGATTATCCAACTGATTGGGAAGGTCCTGAATTCGGATGGGATACTTTTATCCACGTTAGTTGGGATGACCTTGATGCTCTAGTTGAAGAAATTCGAGGAAAGGGTGGAAATATTAGAGTCGAGCCGTTTACAGGGACACACGGAAAGTGGCAATTTAAAAATGCCTGTATTACAGACCCCGATGGATATAATCTTGTCTTAGGTGCAATGCGAGAAGTTTAGCATTAAAGGGGCATACGATACTTTTATGTTATGTATAAATCATCCTGTTCAACTACTAGGCGCATTCCTCAACAAGGGATGCTTTTTTAATGCCCAAACGGCGCAGCATTCTTGTAAAGAGTGAATCCCTGTTTATGATAGAAAAGGGGCAGGGTCAGCTTCCCCTTATTTTGGAGACAGAAACCGATGGGTTTATCTATGGTGAAATAACTGATCACTTTGATTTTGATGAGGAAGAAGGATGTACCTTTGGCGATGGTTTTGTTCATGCTCCGAATGGTTCAAGAGCAGGTGTCGTTTGGACTGTAAGCGACGAGCCCTATTTAAAGACTTGTATCGAACCAGAAGATGATCGATGGGGAGTGAGGCCAGGTGCAAAATCAAATAATACTGGAGGAAGTAGAAAAAGTCGATAAAATTTGGTGATTTTTTTTCCTCTTATTTTAATAACGATACGTTTTGGAGTGGTAACCTTGTATAGATATAATATTGTGTAGTGGAGTGAATATATTGGAATTCTTAATCATTTTATTATAGGGATGTTATTCTTAGCAGTTGGTATTATAGCATTTTTCCCTCCTCCTAAATTACCTTGGAAGATAAGGTTTATCATTATCTTCTTCGGAGTCGGATTTACGTTGTATTCTATCCGGGGATTATTCGGTTTAGTACCTTCTTAAAGAAAGGGTGCTTATGTTCCGGGGCAACAGCCAAACCAAGCAGCTTTCCTTATATGGCTAACGGGGCAGCATTCCTGTAATGAAGGAAAATGGGGTTTGAACAAAAAAATAACCTCTTGGTAGAATGAGAGAGTCCTGTAGCCGGCAAGCAAAAAGGACTATAACTCAAATACCAGGAGGCACTAAAAT